>NZ_CP175954.1:0-932500 GCF_047936775.1 Anaerococcus sp. AH8042_DFU013_CI05
ACAAACAACGACAATATGAACCGGATGTTAAAACAAACATCTAAAATGAAATTTAATATCAATGATTATGTAAAACAAAACATAATCAACCTATCAATAAATAACTAAAAAGTTATTGACAACTTTAACCAAGTTGATTTTTTTGATAAAAGGATGATTAACAGGCCAGTCCGGCCAAAAGAGGACCCTCCACGGAGTGGTCACAGGACGGAACGGCCGAGAAATAAATCACGCATTGATTAAAAGATCAGTGTAAATGAAAAGAGCTTGAATCAAAAAGCTTTTATGAACAAAACTTAAAACTATTATTTTAAAATAGTAGTTAAATAATTTTTCATGAGAGTTTGATCCTGGCTCAGGATTAACGCTGGCGGCGTGCATAACACATGCAAGTCGAACGATGAAACTCATTAGATTTCTTCGGAATGAAAATGAATGGATTAGTGGCGAACGGGTGAGTAACGCGTGAGTAACCTGCCTTACACAAGGGGATAGCCTCTGGAAACGGAGAATAATACCCTATGAAACTTTAACTTCGCATGAAGAGTAAGTCAAAGTGTTTAGCGGTGTAAGATGGACTTGCGTCTGATTAGCTAGTTGGTGAGATAAAAGCTCACCAAGGCAACGATCAGTAGCCGGCTTGAGAGAGTGTACGGTCACATTGGGACTGAGACACGGCCCAGACTCCTACGGGAGGCAGCAGTGGGGAATTTTGCACAATGGGGGAAACCCTGATGCAGCGACGCCGCGTGATTTAGAAGGCCTTCGGGTTGTAAAAATCTTTTGTATAGGAAGAAAATGACAGTACTATACGAATAAGGTCCGGCTAATTACGTGCCAGCAGCCGCGGTAATACGTAAGGACCGAGCGTTGTCCGGAATCATTGGGCGTAAAGGGTACGTAGGCGGGTTTTTAAGTTAGAAGTCAAAGGCTATAGCTCAACTATAGTAAGCTTCTAAAACTGGAAACCTTGAGTAATGGAAGGGAAAGTGGAATTCCTAGTGTAGCGGTGGAATGCGCAGATATTAGGAGGAATACCAGTGGCGAAGGCGACTTTCTGGCCATTAACTGACGCTGAGGTACGAAAGCGTGGGTAGCAAACAGGATTAGATACCCTGGTAGTCCACGCCGTAAACGATGAGTGTTAGGTGTCTGGAGTAAATCTGGGTGCCGCAGCTAACGCATTAAACACTCCGCCTGGGGAGTACGCACGCAAGTGTGAAACTCAAAGGAATTGACGGGGACCCGCACAAGCAGCGGAGCATGTGGTTTAATTCGAAGCAACGCGAAGAACCTTACCAAGTCTTGACATATTACGGAGGGCATCTAGAGATAGATCCTTAGAGCTTCGGCTCACTGTAATACAGGTGGTGCATGGTTGTCGTCAGCTCGTGTCGTGAGATGTTGGGTTAAGTCCCATAACGAGCGCAACCCCTTTTGCTAGTTACCATCATTAAGTTGGGGACTCTAGCAATACTGCCGGTGACAAACCGGAGGAAGGTGGGGATGACGTCAAATCATCATGCCCTTTATGACTTGGGCTACACACGTGCTACAATGGCAGGTACAGAGGGAAGCTACAGAGTGATCTGATGCAAAACTCAAAAAGCCTGTCCCAGTTCGGATTGCACTCTGCAACTCGAGTGCATGAAGTTGGAGTTGCTAGTAATCGTGGATCAGAATGCCACGGTGAATGCGTTCCCGGGTCTTGTACACACCGCCCGTCACACCATGGAAGTTGGCAATACCCGAAGCCTGTGAGCTAACCTTTTAGGGAGCAGCAGTCGAAGGTAGGGTCAGTAACTGGGGTGAAGTCGTAACAAGGTAGCCGTATCGGAAGGTGCGGCTGGATCACCTCCTTTCTAAGGAAGCCCGGCCTGGTGGGTGGAAAGTGCAAAGCACTTTTCATCCTAGGCGAATGTTTTGCTTGCAAAACAGAGACTAGGACGCCTCTACAAAGAGGAAAGAAAATCCACTAGCCAGGCAGAGAATGATACGTTATTCTCTATCAATTAGAAACACAGACATAATCATTGATATAAATTAAATTTCAATAACCAACTATATAATATAAAAAGTAAATATGGGGATATAGCTCAGTTGGGAGAGCACCTGCCTTGCACGCAGGGGGTCAAGAGTTCGAATCTCTTTATCTCCACCAGCAAGACCTAACCCCATTTGCAAAGCAAATGGATGGTAGGTCGGCCGTCAGGATTTCCAAACGCGCGAAGCGGGTTTGCAGGAATCTACGACGCTGATCGTATGGGTAATTAATCCGTACATTAGAAAATAAAATGAACCACTTAAACTGAATTAAAAATAGTACAAACAAGTACTAGCGTTATTTTGCCTCTGTCATTAAAAATGACAGAATTCAAAATAATTCGAAATCAAAGATTTCGAACTCACTCAGCTTAAGCTTAAAATTAAATAGCAAACAATATTTCCAGTCAAGAAAAAAAGGGCTCAAGGTGGATGCCTTGGCACATGAAGACTATGAAGGACGTAAGTGAACGAAAACTAGGGCAAGCTCACAAAAAGCGATGACCCCTAGGTATCCGAATGGGGAAACCCGGCTGTGGAAGACACAGTCATCATAAAGTGAATACATAGCTTTATGAAGTAAGACCCTGCGAACTGAAACATCTAAGTAGCAGGAGGAAAAGAAAGAAAACTCGATTTTCCAAGTAGCGGCGAGCGAAAAGAAAACAGCCCAACCCAATAAGAAATATATTTTTTAGCAGAATCATTTGGGAAGATGAACCAAAGAAAGTGACAGTCTTGTAAGCAAAAGAAAATATATTGTGGGGGCAAGTAGCAGTGAACACGAGAAATTTGCTGTGAAGATAGGGGGCCCATCCCCTAAGGCTAAATACTAACATGTGACCGATAGCGAACAAGTACCGTGAGGGAAAGGTGAAAAGAACCCCGAAAAGGGAGTGAAACAGAACCTGAAACCTTGAGCCTACAATCAGACAGAGCACAACAGTGTGATGTCGTACCTTTTGTAGAATGGGCCAGCGAGTTATCGTACTTAGCAAGGCTAAGTCTTTAAGAGACGGAACCAAAGCGAAAGCGAGTCTTAATAGGGCGAAAGTTAAGTGCGATAGACCCGAAACCGGGTGATCTATCCATGGTCAGAGTGAAGGTGAAGTAAAATTCACTGGAGGCTCGAACCGGGTGCGGTTTAAAACGCATCGGATGAACTGTGGATAGGGGCGAAAAACCAAACGAACCCGGAGATAGCTGGTTCTCCTCGAAATAGCTTTAGGGCTAGCCTATGATTAAAGATTTGCGGAGGTAGAGCACTGACTGGCCTAGGGCGGCTTACCGTACCAAAGCCTATCAAACTCCGAATGCCAAAAAATCAGATCATGGAGTCAGACTTAGAGGGATAAGCTCCTAAGTCGAAAGGGAAACAGCCCAGACCGACAGCTAAGGTCCCAAAATCTGGATTAAGTGGAAAAGGATGTGAACCTACTAAGACAACCAGGACGTTGGCTTAGAAGCAGCCATACATTTAAAGAATGCGTAATAGCTCACTGGTCAAGTGGGTTTGCGCCGAAAATAAACGGGGCTAAAATTCATTACCGAAGCTTCGGATTGATAGAGAATTTAAAATTGCTCAATCAACTCTAGAATATAAGAGAAGAAAAAGGTAAAACTTAGACGGAAATATTAACAATATACAATCAAGATAAAACGAGTTATCAAAATAATTTACGCAAATATCAAAACTAAGATACAAGGTAAGTTGTAATAACTATAATTATCACCAAACAACAGTCATACTAAAAATAGTATGAACCTGGTTAAAACGTCAAAGTATTTACCAGCAATTTTAAATACTCTATCAGTGGTAGAGGAGCATTGTATTAGGGAAGAAGCCCAAGCGAAAGCAGGCGTGGACTTAATACAAGAGAGAATGCTGGCATGAGTAGCGAGAAGGGATGTGAGAATCATCCCCGTCGAAACCCCAAGGACTCCTGAGCAAGGCTCGTCCCCTCAGGGAAAGTCGGGACCTAAGGCGAGGCCAAAAGGCGTAGCCGATGGATAACAGGTTTATATTCCTGTACCGCTTAAAGTCGCTATTAGAGAAGTGATGACGCAAGAGGATAAGCTAAGCTGCCCGATGGATGGCAGTCTAAGCACAAAGGCTGATTAGTAGGCAAATCCGCTAATCAAAAAGCTAATGTGTGATAGGTATCGAAAACATGAGTAGAGAAGTAGCCGATTTCAAATTGCCAAGAAAAGTCACTATCGATGACCAAAGCGCCCGTACCAAAACCGACACAGGTAGGGAGGTAGAGAATACCAAGACGCGCGGAAGAACCTTTGTTAAGGAACTCGGCAAAATGTCCCCGTAACTTCGGGAGAAGGGGAGCCATAGCGATATGGCCACAGAAACCAGGCCCAAGCGACTGTTTACCAAAAACACAAGTTTCTGCAAAATCGTAAGATGAAGTATAGGAGCTGACACCTGCCCGGTGCTGGAAGGTTAAGGGGAAGGCTTAGCGCAAGCGAAGGCTAGAACTTAAGCCCCAGTAAACGGCGGCCGTAACTATAACGGTCCTAAGGTAGCGAAATTCCTTGTCGGGTAAGTTCCGACCCGCACGAAAGGTGTAACGATTTGGGCACTGTCTCAACAAAGGATCCGGTGAAATTGTAGTAGTCGTGAAGATGCGACTTACCCACGCTAGGACGGAAAGACCCCGTGGAGCTTTACTGTAGGCTGATATTGGATTTTGAGATTAGATGTACAGGATAGTTGGGAGGCGAAGAAGCATGTACGCCAGTATGTGCCAAGCCATCCTTGGGATACCAACCTTCTAATATCAGAATTCTAACATTGACCCTTAATCAGGGCAAAGGACATTGTCAGTTGGGCAGTTTGACTGGGGCGGTCGCCTCCTAAAAAGTAACGGAGGCGTTCAAAGGTTCGCTCAGAATGGACGGAAACCATTCGTAGAGTACAAAGGCAAAAGCGAGCTTAACTGCGAGAGATACAGCTCAAGCAGAGTAGAAATACGGACTTAGTGATCCGGTGGCACCGCATGGAAGGGCCATCGCTCAACGGATAAAAGCTACCCCGGGGATAACAGGCTTATCTCCCCCAAGAGTCCACATCGACTGGGAGGTTTGGCACCTCGATGTCGGCTCGTCTCATCCTGGGGCTGAAGTAGGTCCCAAGGGTTGGGCTGTTCGCCCATTAAAGAGGCACGCGAGCTGGGTTCAGAACGTCGTGAGACAGTTCGGTCCCTATCCAGCGTGGGCGTAAGAAATTTGCGAGGACCTGTCCTTAGTACGAGAGGACCGGGATGGACATACCACTGGTGTACCAGTTGTTCCGCCAGGAGCATAGCTGGGTAGCTAAGTATGGAATTGATAAGTACTGAAAGCATCTAAGTACGAAGCAACCCTCAAGATAAGATTTCTAAAAGTACGTAAAGAAAATACGTTTGATAGGTCCAAGGTGTAAGTGCAGTAATGTATTAAGCTAATGGATACTAAACTTTTAATCTTGACTGGAAATATTGTTTCTCACAAGTGTGAGGTCTAATCGATAAGATCAGATGCTATTTAAAGGTTCAAAGAATATAGTGACGATGGCAGTAAGGATACACCTGTTCCCATACCGAACACAGAAGTTAAGCTTACTAACGCCGATGGTACTCGGAGGGTGACCTCCCGGTAGAGTAGGAAGTTGCTAAACATTTAATATCAGCTAGCCATCTTGGCTAGTTAGATATAAATGTAAAAAATATATTAGATTAATTTAAGTATAACTATGCTTAGGTAGCTCAATGGTGGAGCACCCGGCTGTTAACCGGTAGGTTGTGGGTTCGAGTCCCACCCTGAGCGCCAAAATTAGCTCCATTGGCTTTAAAATAGTCGTGATACAAGCGAATATTGCAAAGTAAAGCCCGAGGGCTAATGCCAGATAAATAATATTTATTTATGCCGGGGTGGCGGAACTGGCAGACGCACAGGACTTAAAATCCTGCGGTGGTTAAACACCGTACCGGTTCGATTCCGGTCCTCGGCACCAAAATTGGTTTTTAACACTAATTTAATCACTATCTGGTGAATTAATGGAGCATAGCTCTTTTATAGAATATGGTTTTTTTAGGAGCATTAATTCCTTAATTATTGAATTTGACGCGGGATGGAGCAGTTTGGTAGCTCGTCGGGCTCATAACCCGAAGGTCGTAGGTTCAAATCCTGCTCCCGCAACCATTACATAAAAAAACTTGCAAAATATAAAAAAATATGATATACTTATCAAGTCGTTTCACAAGGCCCTATGGTCAAGCGGTTAAGACACCACCCTTTCACGGTGGTATCCCGGGTTCGAATCCCGGTAGGGTCACCACTATTAATATTACTTTTATATAAAGATAAAATCTTCGTTTGACGGGGATACCACCGTCGGTGGTAAGTTTTTCGGATTCATCAATAGCTTGCGCTTTGATTCATCTCGAAAATGAAAAGTACTCCGTACTTTCCACCCTACAAGGGACTGGGTTACGAATCCCAGACTCCGTTTTACAGATATTTGATTTTAACTTATAATGTATTAAGTAAATATGGAAGTATAGCTCAGTTGGGAGAGCATCTGCCTTACAAGCAGGGGGTCACAGGTTCGAGCCCTGTTACTTCCACCAATTATTACTTTTATAGTTATTATATGGCTCGGTAGTTCAGCTGGTTAGAATGCCGCCCTGTCACGGCGGAGGTCGTGGGTTCGAATCCCATCCGAGTCGCCATTTGGATTGCAATAGTGATCCAATGTGCTGATGTAGCTCAATTGGCAGAGCAATTGATTTGTAATCAATAGGTTGTAGGTTCAAGTCCTATCATCAGCTCCAATCCACTTCTTTTATTAAAGGAGTGAGATAAAGAATATAAAATTCTTTAACAAAAAATAATTTTGGGGATGTTCCAGAGTTGGCCAAATGGGACGGACTGTAAATCCGTTAGCTTTGCTTTCAGTGGTTCGAATCCGCTCATCCCCACCATTTAAATTTTAGGACTTAATGATTGATAAAATTTGTTTTACCATTATAATCCGCATAATGCGGGTGTAGCTCAGTGGTAGAGCCCCAGCCTTCCAAGCTGGTTGCGAGGGTTCGATTCCCTTCACCCGCTCCATGCGCCCTTAGCTCAGCTGGATAGAGCAACGGACTTCTAATCCGTGTGTCCCAGGTTCGAATCCTGGAGGGCGCGCCACAATATATCTTCTTGATATATTAAAAAAAACCTTACAAAAAATTTGGTTATTTTATAAAAGTGTGGTATAATATATTTTGTTACTGCATTAAACAATTATCTTTGGGATATAGCCAAGTCGGTAAGGCACCAGACTTTGACTCTGGTATGCGTAGGTTCGAGTCCTGCTATCCCAGCCAATATGATCCATTAGCTCAGCCGGTAGAGCACCTGACTTTTAATCAGGGTGTCCGGAGTTCGAATCTCCGATGGGTCACCAAATTAGAAAAGCCTATTTCGTTTGAGATAGGCTAATCTAATACAAAATAATAGGCGAAAGTCAATTAAATTGGCTTTGAATCTTTTAGCCATTTGATTACTTACAATATAATATAAATCTTATTAATAATTACATATGGAGAGGTACCGAAGCGGTCATAACGGGGCGGTCTTGAAAACCGTTAGAGTCTTTCGGCTCACAAGGGTTCGAATCCCTTCCTCTCCGCCAATGGAGAAGTACTCAAGTGGCTGAAGAGGCTCCCCTGCTAAGGGAGTAGATCCTTTCAAAAGGGATGCGAGGGTTCAAATCCCTCCTTCTCCGCCAATAAAATATATTATGCCCAGATAGCTCAGTCGGTAGAGCAGAGGACTGAAAATCCTCGTGTCGGTGGTTCGATTCCGCCTCTGGGCACCAATAAAAGCCTGTGCGGCTATTGGAGCACTCTCCATGAAATGGTCGCCGTATGCGAAACAAGCCTGTCCGGCTTAAGGAGGACTCGTGCCTTAGCACGAAATAACCGCAGGTCCTAACGGACCGAGGACCCTCTATAGGGTCTTATTTTTTTAAAAAATATAGGGGAGTAGTTCAGCTGGTAGAACGTCGGTCTCCAAAACCGGATGTCGCGGGTTCAAGTCCTGTCTCCCCTGCCAAAAAAATTATATTATATTTTATATTTATCTTATGGACCTGTAGCTCAGGTGGTTAGAGCGCACGCCTGATAAGCGTGAGGTCGGTAGTTCGAGTCTACTCAGGTCCACCATAATGACTTATCACCATTTATTAAGCAAATGGATGGTAGGTTGGCCGTCAGGCTTTCCCAATAGCACGAAGGGCGATTGGATAGAAAGCTACGACTTTTTTAATATTTTTGTGGGCCTCTAGCTCAGTTGGTTAGAGCGCCCGGCTCATAACCGGTAGGTCCAGGGTTCGAGCCCCTGGAGGCCCACCAAGTTTGGCACCCTTTATGGGTGCCTTTCTTATTATCTACATATATACTTTGTTTGAATTACCGGTTATAAGCCTATCGACTCATAAGAGTTCTTTGGATTCGCTATCGCTCATCTCAAAGATTTCAAATGCAAGCATTTAAAACCCTACCGGGACTAGGTCACAGAGTTTGAGCCCTTGGAGTCCCACCAGACTAGCACCATCTTTGATGGTGTTTTTCTTTTTTATATACATAAAATTCTGTATTTACGATCAGTTATGAGCCTTAAGAAAACGCGCTTATTGTGGAGCTCTTTCGCCCTGAGCTAAGTAGTCGAGGTAAATATGCTCAATCAAACATATTTATCTAGATAATAGCAGTTTTTAATTCGGCATGCGTATATTAAGGCGCACAGCTAGGTCTACATGTACTTGCATTATAAATTCCTTGATTGGTATTCATATCGAGGATAAGTCTGTTATAAAGGTCATATAAGCTTTTATAAATCACTGTTTAAGCTTACATGCACTGCCAAGATTATTATTTTATCCTTATAAAATTTCCTCGGGAAAAATCTCTATATTTTTCTATATATAAGTGTAGGGCCACTACACAATATATTTATAATAAATGGAGGAAATATGAAATTACAAATTAAGTTTAAGGCAGTATCTGCCGATGGATCTGAGAGAAAAGTTACTAAGACTTTTTCTAGAATTAACGAAGCTGCCTCAGATGAACAATTAAAAGATTTTGCACTTGCATATATATCACTTTCTGAGGCTGATGATGTTGAAATATATCTATTAAGAGCGGATAGATTATAAGGAGGATATAAATGGCTAATAGAAAATTAAAATTATACTTTAAAGATGCATCTCAAAATCAAAAATCAGTTTCTATTGACTATCCTAGAGCTGACTACAGTCCTAGTGATCTAAAGGCTGCTATGGATAGGATGCTTGCTTCAACTGTCCTTGTCACAAAATATGGTCCTGTATCAATAAAAGATAAGGCTGAGCTTGAGAATGTTACAAAAAGAGAATTAGAAATCGCTTAATAATATATAACTCCAAAATTCCTTGTGAATCTTGGGGTTATTTTTAATTAAATTACTCTTTGCTCAATTCATCCTTTAATATCCTTAAAGCAAGGCTTGATTTATTAGCAATAGTTTTATAAGATAAGTTCATTTTATCAGCTATTTGCCTATTAGTCATATGTTGGAAATATTTATCCCAAATTATAGATTTTAAATCTAATGGTAGATTATTTATTTTTTGATATAGCATATTATTTGTTTCTGCTTCTATCAAATCATTTTCGATATCGTAATCATCAACCACACTTTCTATTATTGGATTACCATCATTATCAAAATCATCAAGTGATACTAGCTTTATTTTCTTGGTCTTATCTAGGAAATGGTAGTAAAGTTTTTGCTTTAAGAAGTTTCCAAAAGTTCCCTTTTTTTCATCATATTCTAGTATAGCATCTATTAATATCATTTTTGATTCATCGATAGCTTCATCAAACTCAAATACTGAAAATCTCCTAGCATTGGCAACGATTAATGGCATATAAGCATCCATTACTTGCTTTGAATTGTCTAAATTTATCTTCATATTAAAACCTTTCAAAGCGCGCGCTTATTTTTTTATATTTTGTCGACAAGGATATAATAAAACAAATTTACGAAAAAGTTTAATTGGATAAATGGCTTAATATAGGGAAAAAATATGGGAAAAAGATTTTGTATAGGGGCAAATATAGGGTAGAAAGTAAATGGGAAAAAGCTTTATGTTAGCTTTAAAAAATAGTATAATTTTATTATTATTGCCTTTTTTTAAGGATTTATTCTTAGAAAAAAATTCAAGGAGGATTTATGAAAAAATTTGGAAAATTTCTGCTTGCCCTTATTTTGGTGGCAGGTGTTGGATTTACTGGTTTTACCCTAGGAAAAAACGCAAGTCTTACTTCTACATCAAGCAATCGTGATGTTGAGCACATTGCCGAAATGGAGGGATTAAAGAGCTTACTAGATCAGAATTTTCTTTTTGATTATAAGGAAGACCAAATTTATGAAGGGTCATTAAAGGGAATGTTTGCAAACCTTGGCGATCCATATACAGCTTATTACACACCAGATGAGTTTAAAAAGCTTATGGAAACACTTAATGGGCGCTACACTGGCATAGGTGTTTCTGTTCAAGCCAGCAAGGAAGGATACATCAAGGCGGTTTCTGTTTTTGATGATTCTCCTGCAAAGGAAGCTGGTCTTGAGTCTGGAGACTATATTACAAAAGTAAATGGAAAAGCCTATGGAGCTAATCAACTTGAAGAAGCCGTTGCTGAAATCAAAGGTGAGGCTGGCAGCGAGGTGACCCTTACAATATTAAGAACAGAAGAGGGCAAGACAAACAGCAAGGAATTTGATGTAAAAGTTGCTCGTAGGGATGTAAATGTGGACACTATCGATGATGATATCCTAGAAGTGCGTGGCAAAAGAATAGGCTACATCCATATTAAGGCCTTTGATGATATTACTTGGCAAGATTTCTCAGATACTTATAGTAAACTAATGGCTCAAAATATCGACGGACTTATCCTAGATGTAAGAAACAATCCAGGTGGGGCCTTAGATGTAGTTATAAATATTGCTGATAATTTCCTAGATGAGGGTGTTATTGTAAGTACAAAAGATAAAAAAGGAAATGTTGTAACAGAAAAGTCTGATGCAAATGCTAGCGACATCCCATTGGTTATGCTTCAAAACGAAAACTCTGCTTCTGCAAGTGAAATTTTGGCAGGTGCAATGAAAGACCGCGATCGAGCAAAGGTTGTGGGTACCCAATCATTTGGTAAGGGAGTTGTTCAAAAAGTATTTACATTAGATAATGGAGCTGGTGCAAAAATCACTATAAGCGAATATTTCACACCAAATGGCACACAAATAAATAAGGTTGGAGTGACTCCCGATATTGAAGTAAAAGCTGATGATAAGTTAGATATTAACAAAATGGACTTTAAAAATGATAACCAATTTGTAAGTGCCTTAAACGAACTGCTTAAAGAAATAGAATAAGGAGGTGGTCCATGGATCAATACAAATCAAGCGAAGAAAGAAAAGCTGAGCTTAGCTATCTTTTAGAGCACAAAAATTTAACAGAACTTTCAGAACTCCTTAATAGAACAAACCCTGTTGATATCGTAGATTTTATCGAGGAATTATCCTCAGAGGAAGCCCTAGTTTTATATAGGCTGCTTAAAAAAGAAGATGCAGTAGAAGTTTTTGCTGAGCTTGACCAAGACGATAAGGAAAAACTTCAAGAAGGCCTAAACGATGATGAGTTTAAGGAACTTCTTGATGAATTAAACTTTGATGATATGATCGATACCTTGGAAGAAATGCCAGCAACTATGGTCCAAGAAATCCTAAAGACTTCTGATAATGAAACTCGTGATTTGGTAAATGAGTACCTTCAGTTTCCAGAAGACTCAGCCGGAACCTTGATGACAACTGAGTTTGTTGAAGTTAGAGCTGATATGACAGTAGGAGAAACCTTGGCTATGCTCGAAGAAGTGGGCAAGGATAAGGTAACAGTCTACACTTGTTATGTAACTGATGAGACTCACAAACTTTTAGGCTATGTGTCACTTAGGATGATTGTAACACGTGATCTTGATACAAAAATATCTGAGCTTATGTTTGAAGATGTCATCTATGTTTATACCACAGATGATCAAGAGGACGTAGCCCACACCTTCCAAAAATATGGGTTTACAGCTCTACCAGTTGTTGATAATACCAATAGATTAGTAGGAATTATAACCGTTGACGATATCATGTGGATCATCGAACAAGAGGATACAGAAGACTTCCAACGTATAGCCGGTACTACACCAGATGAGGCTGATTATTCCAAAACTTCTGCTTGGGCTCTAGCAAAAAACAGGATTCCATGGCTAATGTTTCTTATGATATCAGGAGCATTTACATCAACCATTCTTAAAAGATATGAAGATGTCATCCAGACAGTAATTGCCCTAAATATGTTTATACCAATGCTTACTGGTTCTGGTGGTAATGCTGGTAGCCAGGCATCAACTCTTGTAATCCGTGCTATGGCAACTCATGACATAGAGCCAAGTGATTGGTCAAAGGTTGTTGTAAAAGAAATCATAGTTGGACTTATCTGTGGTCTAGCCCTTGGTCTTGTAGCCTTTTTAAAATGTTATTTCTTTGATAAAGTTGCTATGAATGTAGCCCTAGTTGTTGCTTTTACAATCCTTGCAATTGTTGTTCTAGCAAAGGCTATTGGTTCGCTTTTACCAATTGTTGCAGAAAAACTAGGAGCAGATCCAGCAATAATGGCTAGTCCTTTGATTACAACAATAGTAGACTCACTTGGACTAATTGTTTACTTTAATATTGCCCAAGCCATATTACCAGGACTAAATATCTAAGAAGGGAGGCATATAATATGTACACATACAAATCTACAGAAAATAGGCTAACTGAGCTTAGATATCTATTAGAAAAGAAAAGACCAAACGAACTTGCAGAACTTTTAAGGCGTACAAATCCAGTTGATATAGTAGAATTTATCGAAGAATTATCAGCTGAACAAGCCCTAGTTGTCTTCAGACTCCTTAAAAAAGATGATGCAGTCGAAGTTTTTGCCGAACTAGAAAGTGAAGAGAAGGAAAAACTTCAAAATGGTTTACAAGAACGTGAGTTTAAAGAGCTTTTAGAGGAGCTAAACTTTGATGATATGATTGATACTTTGGAAGAAATGCCAGCGGCTATGGTTCAAAGAATTTTAAAATCATCAGATAAACATACACGTGATTTGGTAAATGAATACCTAAAATTCCCAGAAGACTCTGCGGGCAGACTTATGACAACAGAATTTGTGGAACTAAAACCATATATGACTGTAAAGGATGCTCTTGCCCATATCAAAAAAGTAGGACATGACATGGTTACTCTTTATACTTGCTATGTTACAAGTCCTACCAAGGAAATTTTGGGATATGTATCTTTAAGATCAATTGTAACCAATAAACCTGGTACTCTTATAGATGATTTGATGTACCAAGATGTTATTACAGTAGCAACTACTGATGACCAAGAGGATGTGGCTCGTGCCTTCCAAAAATACGGTTTTACAGCCTTACCAGTAGTTGATCACACAAATCGTTTAGTAGGACTGATTACAGTTGATGATATTATGTGGATCATCGAGCAAGAGGCAACCGAGGACTTCCAACGTATTGCTGCTACCACACCAGATGAGGAAGATTATTCAAAAAGAACACCACTTTCTCTTGCAAAAAACAGGATTCCTTGGCTAATGTTTCTTATGATATCAGCAACATTTACATCAACAATCCTAAAAGGCTACCAACACATTGTCCAAGCAGTTATTGCCCTAAATATGTTTGTGCCAATGCTTACAGATAGTGGTGGTAATGCTGGTAGCCAGGCATCAACCTTAGTAATTCGTGCTATGGCAACTGATGATGTGGAGCCAAAGGATTGGGCAAAAGTTGTTTTAAAGGAAATCACAGTAGGATTTATTTGTGGACTAGCCCTTGGGATTGTAGCATTTTTAAAATGTTATTTCTTTGATAAAGTTGCTATGGATGTATCGCTTATTGTAGGACTTACTATTGTATTTATAGTAGTTTTAGCAAAAGCAGTTGGTTCACTTTTACCAATGGGTGCAGAAAAACTAGGATTTGACCCAGCAATAATGGCAAGTCCATTGATTTCGACAATTGTCGATTCACTTTCATTAATTGTATACTTTACAATTGCTCAGATGATTATCCCTGGGGTTTAAAGAGTAATAATAAAAAAACAATCACACCAAAACGGGTGTGATTTTATTTTGCAAAAAATTAGTCATAAACTATAATAATTTTAGAAAGAAGGATTATATGTCTTATAGTAAAAAAATAAAAATACCATATATGTTATGCGATAGATATGAAAATTTATCTTTAAGAAACTTGGTCAGCATTATGGGAGATGTTTCTCTGACTCATTCTTATATTCTAGATAAAGATTTAGATAAGCAAAAATATAGGTGGATTGTTTACTCTTGGGATATTGAACTTATAAGCCCTGTAACTTATAACCAGGAGATAGAAGTAACAACTCATATAGTAGATATAAATAAATTTTATGCTCACAGAAATGTAGAAGTAAGCTTTAAGGGAGAAATAGTTGCTAGGGCCTATGGGGTATTTTTGCTCCTAGATATAGATAGGATGCGTCCTATAAAGATGAGCCCTAACCACAATGAAGCCAGCGAAAAAGAAGAATTGATATATGAAAAGCCAGATTTGACCTACAAAAAAGATTTTGAAAATACCAAAGAAATCATGGTAAGATATACAGATATTGATAGCAATTTTCATGTAAACAATGCCGTATATTTTGATTATATATACGACTTGTGCAAGCTAGATACAAGGGATATTAAGTTTTTGAATATAGTCTATAAACATGAGATTAGGAATAAAAATTCAGTTATTGGCGAATATATTACATATGATGATGTCATAGATTATAGGCTAAGATCTGCTGATGATAATAAAATTTACACTTATGGGAAGATTATAAAAAATGTATAAAGATGGATATGGAAATATTCCAAATAAGGACAAAATAATAGCATATTTAGAAGAAGGATATGAAAAAAATCCAGGAAAATGGGTCTTACACTTGTGGACCATTGGCAAAACCGCTCAAAAAATGGCTCCCGAACTAGGACTTGATCCAGACATTGCCTTTGCTTGTGGGGCCCTTCATGATATTGGAAAATCTACTGGAGCAAAGGATGCTGAGCATTTTTATGAGGGCTATAAGATTTTAAGGGCCGATTCATATTTTTTCCCAGCCCGTATTGCTCTAACCCATAGCTTTCAAATAAAAAATGTGGATGCCTATGTGGGAGATTGGAATATTTCTGATGATAAAAAAGAATTTATACGTGATTTTCTAAAATTTAATGAATACAATGACTATGACCTATTAATCCAATATTTAGATGGGGTTATTAAAACAGAATATTTAGGTATTGAAAAACGTGTAGCTGGCGTTTTAGAAAATCATGGGTCAAATCCATATTTTGACCAACGCAAAGAAAAACTTTACCAATTAGAAGATTATTTTAGCAAAAAATTATCAAATCCTGTCGAAAAATATTTGCCAAATCCAAGATGGTATAAATTTCCTTATAAGTACTTTAGAGGAAGTGGGCTATAAACTTGCAAATGGACTCTTTGGGTGTATATTATAAGTGAATTTATTTTACCACCCGTTGGAGGCAGCCTAGCCTCCAACATTTTTTTAGCTATTAAAAAATGAATATAATACATTTTTTTAAATAATTTTTAAAAAAATATTTGACAAACATTTTAAGGCGTGGTAATATTTACTTATCAAATAGTTTTACAAAACCATATGAGAAGAAGAGTAGTCTAGATGGACATTCTACAGAGAGCCCAGTTTTGGTGAGATGGGTGGATAAAAGTTTAGATGAAGATGGCCTTTTCTTGGGGTGAGTCGATAGTTAGATTCACACGGGACTTCCCGTTACAGAAGTAGAGTATGATAGTACTTGATGAGTGTATGTATACGTGAGTATACATAAATTAAGGTGGTAACGCGAATTATATCGTCCTTAAATTCTAAGATTAGAATTTAGGGGCGTTTTTTTATGGCCTATTTTAGGAAGGATGAGTTAATGAGCAATAATGAAATTATAAAATCAAAAATTGATCAATATTTTGATCAAACTGTTGCTTGGAGAAATTACTTACACGAAAATCCAGAAGTAAGTGATAAGGAATACCAAACAGCAAAATATTTAAAAAATGAATGCGAAAAACTTGGACTGATAGTCGAAGATGCAGCAAATACAACAGGTTTTACAGCCCTACTTGATACAGGTAGACCTGGTAAAACTTTAGGAATTAGAACAGACATCGATGCACTTCCAATACATGAAAGTGAATACAATAAAAAATTTAAGAAATCAGTTATTTCAAAAAATGAAGGTGTAAGCCATGCTTGTGGTCACGACTCACATATGGCAACCCTTTTAACTACTGCAAAAATCTTAACTGATTTAAGGGATGAAATAGACGGCAAAATTTATTTTATCTTTGAGGAAGGCGAAGAAACTGGCGGTGGCATTGAAGCAATGGTTGAGCATCTAAGAGATAAAGGATTAAACGCCTGCTATGGTAACCACCAAGCTCCATTTTTAGAAGTTGGAGAAATAAGAGTTATAAAAGGACCATCACACGCTGGATGTGCAGGAGTTGAGTTTGATGTAATTGGAAAAGGTGGTCATGGGTCTCGTCCAGACAAATGTATCAATCCACTAACTGCAACAGCAAATATTGTAACAGCCCTAACAACAGTTTGGGTTAACCAATTAGATGTAAATGAAAAAGTCACTTTTGGTCTTGGATCTATAAACGGTGGAGCTGCTTCAAATGTGATTCCTGATAAATGTAATGTAAAAGGTACTTTAAGATTTTTTGATGACAAGGCTGGCGAAGATGCTTTAGAAGTCTTAAAAGAAGTTACACAAGCAACTGCAAAGGCCCACAAATGCGAAGTTGAATTTTCTGATTATACAAGAATAGTTGCTTACCCAACAATAAATGATCCAGAACTAGCCGATGAAGTTATAAAATCTTTAAATGATATTTATCCAGGAGCCTACAGAGATGGAAAACCAACATTTGGATCAGAGTCATTTTTTGGATATTCCAGACTTTGTCCATCAGTTTATACCAAATTTGGTGTAAGAGATGAGGAAAATGGGATAACAGCAGGAGCTCACACACCAGAATTTGATCTAAATCCAGAAGGCATCAAATATGCAGTAGGCTTACAAGTAAAATTTGCCACTGATTTTTTAGGAGGGGCTAATGATTGATTTAAAAAATATAACCGTCGATTTTGACGGATTTAAGGCAGTAGATGATGTAAATTTAAAGGTTGAGAAAAACGACATCTACGGCATAGTAGGATTTTCCGGTGCTGGAAAATCAACCTTAGTTAGGACAATAAATCTCCTACAAAGACCAAGTGCTGGAGAAGTTCTTATAAATGGAGAAAATCTCCTAAACTTATCCAACAAAGAATTAAGGGAAAAAAGAAAAAATATAGGGATGATCTTCCAACACTTTAACCTTTTAAATAACATTACAGTTTTGGATAATGTAATCTATCCTATCAGAAAATTAAATATCCCAAAAGAAGAAAAAGAAAGGAAAGCAAGAGAACTTTTAGAAGTTGTAGGCATTGGCGATAAGGCTGATAACTATCCAAGAGAACTATCTGGAGGTCAGCAACAAAGATGCGCAATTGCAAGAGCGCTTGCCTCAGATCCAGAAATCTTACTTTGTGATGAGGCAACAAGTGCCCTAGACCCAAAAACAACTAAGCAAATTTTAAAACTACTTAAAGAATTAAATGCAAAATTGGGACTTACAATAGTAATAATCACCCACCAAATGGAGGTCGTAAAAGATCTTTGCAACAAATGTGCAGTTATGCAAGCAGGAAAAGTTGTAGAAAATGGACCAACCTTAGAAATTTTCGCCCATCCGAAAGATCCACTTACCCGTGAATTTGTTGAAACTTCTACAAATGTTGCTGAAACTATTGAAGAAGTAAAACAAAACATAGGTATCTTAAAAGAAAATGAGCTTTTAGTTAAACTTAATTATGTTGGAGCTTCTACAACAGAGCCACTAATCAATGATCTTTTTGAAAAATTTGCTGTAAAAACAAATGTTTTGGCTGGAAATATCGAGTTTATAAGTGGTATTCCAGTTGGAAATCTGATAGTAAGCTTATCAGGTGATAAGGAAAGTTTAGGTAAAATTGGAGATTATCTAGCAGAAAAAAATGTTGATGTAGAAGTTTTAGGAGGTAAAGATGGGATTTTTTGATTATTCATGGTCAATTAGAGATAGGATATTCCAAGATTTTAAAACAACCTTATATATGTTAGTTGTCTCAGCAATATTTGCAGGGATATTTGGACTTATACTTGGAGTAATAATGGTTGTTACAGACCGTGGCAGGATTTTAGAAAATAAAGTAGTTTATAGCATTTTAGATAAGCTTACAAATATTTTTAGGTCAATACCATTTATCATTTTGCTAGCTTTAGTTGCACCGATTACAAAACAAATTGTAAATACAAGAATTGGACCAACTGCTGCAATAGTACCACTTGTATTTTCCTGTGTGCCATTTTTTGCAAGGCAAGTTGAACAAGCGCTAGCAAGTGTAGAACCAGGAAAAATTGAAGCTGCAGAAGCAATGGGAAAATCACCATTTGAAATTATAACAAGCGTATATCTTAGAGAAGGTCTGCCAAGCTTGATACGCGCTTCATCTATTACTCTTATTTCACTACTTAGTTTAACAGCTATGGCAGGAATTGTAGGAGGTGGTGGTATTGGTGATTTGGCCATTGCCGTAGGTTACCAACGTTACAAGGACGATGTTGTAATTGTAAGTGTTGTTTTAATATTAATAGTCGTATTTATCATACAAGGAATTGCAAATTTTCTTATAAGAAAGACAAGTCATTAAGGAGGAAATAATGAAAAAATTAGGAAAATTAACTTTAGGATTGGCTCTAGCACTTGGCCTAAGCTCATGTGGAGCAAATAATGCAAATGAAAGTGCAGACACAAATACAGATCAAAAAGCGCAAACTGAAGTATCTGATACAATAAAAATAGGTGTAGTTGGTGAGAAAAACGAAGTTTGGGATGAAGTTATCAAAAGATATGAAGAAGGTACTGGCAAAAAAGCAGAACTAGTGAAATTTTCTGACTATACACAACCAAACGAAGCTTTATTAAGCGGAGATATAGATGTAAACAGTTACCAACACTACAAATTCTTAAATGAATTTAACGACCAACAAGGTGAAGAAAAAATTGTTTCAATTGGAGATACTATGCTTGCTCCCCTAGGATTTTATTCAAATCAAATTGCAAACCTAGATGAGCTAAAAGATGGTGATAGAGTTGCAATTTCAAATGATCCATCAAATGGACCAAGAGCTTTATTCTTACTTCAAAGTGCAGGAATCATAAAAGTAAATGGTAAACCAGGTGAATCAATTACACTAGATGATATTACAGAAAATCCAAAAAATCTTGAATTTATAGAAATGGACCCAGCACAAACTGCAAGAGCCCTAGATGATGTTGTAGCAGCAGCTATAAATGATAACTTTGCCTTAGACTCTGGCCTAAGTCCAAAACAAGATGCAATTTATCTTGAAGATCCAGAAGATCCGGATGCAAAAATTTATGTAAATGTAATTGCATCTAGAAAAGAAGATAAAGACAACGAAGCTTATAAAGAGCTTGTAAAATACTATCAAACAGACGAAACAAAAGCAGACTACGACAAATATACAAAGGGTGCTTGGGTACCAGCTTGGTAAAATAATAAAAATAATAGGAGAATATAAATGAAAACACTTAGCAAAATTTCTTTAGGACTAGCTTTAATTTTAGGCCTAAGCTCATGTGGAGCAAACAACAACGAAACAGCAAAAACACAACCAGCAGAAAATAAATCACAAACAGAAGTATCAAGCACAGATCCATTAGAAGGCAAAGATACAATAAAAGTTGGTGTAGTTGGAGAACACAACGAAGTTTGGGATGATGTTGTCGAAAGATATAATGCTGATAATAGCGATAGAAAACTAGAATTAGTAAAATTTTCTGAATACAGAGAGCCAAATGAAGCACTTTTATCAGGTGATATTGATATCAACGCTTTCCAACACTACAAATTCTTAAATCAATTTAATGAAGAAAGCGGATCAGATATAGAAGCAATAGCAGATACTGTAATCGCTCCACTTGGTATATACTCTTCAAAAATTAAAGATATAAATGAATTAGAAGATGGGGCGAGAATTGCAATTCCAGATGACCCATCAAACTCAGCTAGATCACTATTCTTACTTCAAAGTGCAGGACTAATCAAAGTAAATGGTAAAGATGGGGATAACATTACAACAGATGATATTACAGAAAACCCAAAAAATCTAGAAATCATCCTACTAGGATCATCACAAACCGCTAGAAGTCTTGATGATGTGGATGCTGCTTGTATAAACTCAGGAATGGCAGTAGATGCAGACCTAATACCTTCAAAAGATGCGATTTTCCTAGAAGATAAAGATGATCCAGATAAACAAATTTATGTAAATGTTATCGCAACAACACAAGATAAAAAAGATAGTGCAATTTTAAAAGATCTTGTAGATAACTACTACCACACCGACCAAACTAAAAAAGTCATTGAAGAATCTTCAAAAGGTTCAGAATTTGGTGTTTGGTAAAAATCAAATTTCATACTACTCATCTTTATAGTAAATATATATAAAAGCAGGAGTCAAATTGAGCTGAACCCCAAAATCCGGAATATGGATTGAGGGGTTTTTTTCATGCCAAAATATACAAAAAAATTTAAAATTAAATTAGTTCTGGAGTACTTATCAGGTCAAACAGGTGGACGACCTGCAATAGCAAACAAATACAATATACCTGATAGCACTCTAGAAAATTGGATTAACAAATATAACTCAGGAGGGTTTTACGACTTAACTAAAAAGCAAAATAACAAGAAATACACTAGTGAATTTAAACTATCTGTAATACAATATAGACAAATCAATAATATCTCATACAGGCAAACCGCAGAGCACTTTGATATCACTAATGGATCAGTAATATGTAACTGGGAGAAAGCATATCGAGAACGTGGTTTATCTGGATTAGAAGATAACAGAGGAAGGCCTAAGAAAGATATGTCTAAATCAAAAAAGAAATCAAAGAACGAAAAACCAATAGTTGAGTCTGAAAGAGAAGAACTAATAAGACTTAGAGAAGAAAATAAATATCTAAAGATGCAAATACTATTCGAAAAAAAGTTTCAAGCCTTGCTACTAGAAGAGGAAGCAGAAGCAAGGAAAAAACAAAGATAATACTTCATCTTCTTAAAGAACACCCTGAAACAAAAGCAAGTGAATGGATAAAAGTAGCTAAGCTTCCAAAATCTTCATACTATGAGTGGAAAATTAAATTAGAAAATCCTGTAGACAAGGACAAAGAAGTAAAAGAAGAAATAAAATCAATAGTTAAATCAACAAAGGGTAGGTATGGCTACAGAAGAGTAAGTACAGTTCTAAGAAACAAAGGCTTAATAGTAAATCATAAAAGAGTTCTTAGAATCATGAAACAAGAAGGACTCTTATGCACTAAATTTAAAACTAGGTCAAGAAAATACTCATCATACAAGGGTCAAGTAGGTAAAATAGCTTCTAACGTAGTTAATCGTAACTTTAAAGCCAGTAGACCTAATAGGCTATGGTTAACAGATATAACTGAATTTAGAATTAAAGGTCATGAAGATAGACTCTACCTATCACCAATACTAGATGCATATAACAGCGAGATAATTAGCTATACACTAAGTCATCACCCAACAATTAAACTGACCAACTCAATGTTAGACAAAGCAATAAAAGGTATTAGTTCTAAAGACAATTTAGCAATACACTCAGACCAAGGATTCCATTACCAACATAGTTCATGGTCTAGTAAACTAAGAAAACTAAATATAATACAAAGTATGTCAAGAAAAGGGAATTGTCTAGACAATTCTCCGATGGAAAACTTCTTTGGTATACTAAAACAAGAAATGTACTATGGTGTAGAATTTACAAGTTATGATCAATTAAGAAAAGAAATAGAATTATATATCAAATGGTACAACGAAGACAGGATTAAGACAAAATTAAACGGAATGTCACCTGTTGATTACAGATTACATTCCGCTTAAAATATTATTAAGTTATTCCGTGTTTATGGGTTCAGCTCAAATTCTCCTGCTTTTTCATTGATTAATATTAGAAAGTTTTTCTTTAAATGTTATAAAAATAACGTATAATAGATACGTAATAAAAGGAGTTTTAAATGACTACAATTTATGATTTTACAGTAAAAGACAATCAAGGAAATGATCTCAGCCTTAATAAATACAAGGGAAAAGTTCTTTTAATAGTAAATACTGCAACAGAATGCGGCTTTACACCTCAATATCAGGGGCTAGAAGAACTTTATAAAAAATATAAGGATCAAGGATTTGAAATTCTAGATTTTCCTAGCAATCAATTTGGAGGACAAGCTCCTGGTACAGATGCAGAAATACAAAATTTTTGCACAGCAAGATTTGGCACGACCTTTGATAGATTTTCAAAAATAGATGTAAATGGAGAAAATGAAGACCCACTTTATACTTATCTTAAAAAATCCCAAGGAGGGCTTTTGGGAGATAAAATTAAGTGGAATTTTACAAAATTTTTAATAGATAGAAATGGAAATGTAGTAGAGCGTTACTCTTCCCAAAAGAAACCAGAAAATATAGCAAAAGAAATAGAAAAGTTATTGGAAAAGTAAAATGAGTGATTTAGTAAAACTTGCCAAAGAGTCAATAAAATACTATTTGGAGACTGGCAAATACCTAACAGAATATGATGAAAGTTTAAAAAATAATAACAATGGAGTAATTGTAATTGTTCATAAAGATGGCAGACACGAAAAAAGCGGGTCTATTTATCCAACCAGATCTGATATAGGTCTTGATGTAATCCATGAGGCTGTAAATGTAGCTGTATTTAACAATGCAATCGATCTGTCTGATATAGACATCGATAATTTATACATTTCAGTTTATGAAGTTACAAAAATTAAGCAAATTCAATATATGGAAGAGTTTGGTATGTATCATGGATTGTTTTTAAAATACAATAACAATTCTGCTCTAGTTTTTAGGGATGATTACGAATCAGACTATCAGATGTTTGAAGATGCTATAAAAATTGCAAATGTTGATAGCCATGATGTATTTACCATAGAGAAATTTAAGGTCCACAAGCATTTATAGCTTGACTTAAAATTTTTAATAAGTATTATAAAAATAGAAATATTATACAAATGTTATAAAGACCAGTAGCTTTTATAGAAGCTTTAGAGAGGCACGGTTGGTGGGATGTGCTAGTGAAAGTAGAAGTGAATATCATCTTTTAGTTTAGCAAGTGAAGTTAGTAGTTTGCTACGAAAACCAATCGTTAAGAGTAAATTTTGGAAATAAGTGGATCGTCTATATGGACGGTCTTTTTTTGTAAGGAGAAGAATATGAGTGAGTTTAAATCTTTAAATACCAGCGACACCAGAAATCGTGAGGCTAAGGTAGAAAAATATTGGCAAGAGATTGACCTTTTAGATCAAACTTTTAAAACACGCGAAGATGCCGAGGAATATATAATCTATGATGGACCACCAACAGCAAATGGTAAACCAGGTATCCACCACGTAATTGCAAGAACTTTAAAGGATATGACCAGCCGTTATAAAAATATGAAGGGCTATAAGGTTCTTAAAAAAGCTGGTTGGGATACCCACGGTCTACCAGTAGAAATCGAAGTTGAAAAACAATTAGACTTCCACGATAAAAATGATATCGAAAACTATGGTATAGAAAAATTTAATAAACTATGTAAGGAATCAGTGTGGACATATTCTGATTTGTGGCGCGATATGTCAGACCGCATGGGATTTTTATATGATATGGACCACCCATATGTAACAATGAATAATGATTACATCGAAACTGAGTGGTGGCTACTTGATAATGCTTTTAAAAAAGGATACATCTATGAGGGTGCAAAAGTTATGCCATATTGCCCAAGATGTGGAACAGGTCTTGCAAGCCACGAGGTAGCTCAAGGTTACCAAATGGATAAAACCATTACTCTTACAGTTAAATTTAAGAAAAAAGACACAGACAATGAATATTTCCTAGCATGGACCACAACACCTTGGACACTTCCATCAAACGTTGCTTTATCTGTAAATCCAGATCTTGACTATGTAAAAGTATATGATAAAACAGATGATTGCTACTATTACATGGCAAAATCTCTATCAGAAAAACTTATGGAAGAGCATGATTATGAAGTAGTAGAAACCCTAAAGGGTGCTGATATGGAATATATGAAATATGAGCAATTACTACCTTTTGTTGAAGTTGACCCTGACCATGCCTTTATAATAACACTGGCTGATTATGTTTCTGCAGAAGATGGTACAGGTATTGTTCACTCTGCACCAGCCTTTGGTGAGGATGACTATCAAATCGGTAGAAAATACGATCTAGCTTTCATCCAACCAGTAGATTTAAAGGGTAACTTTACAGAAACTCCTTGGGAAGGTCAATTTATCTTTGATACAAACGAAGATATTTGGCACCACCTAGCAAATGAAGGCAAAGTATTTAAAAAACAAACAATCGAGCATAATTACCCACACTGCTGGAGATGTAAAACACCATTAGTTTACTATGCTACACCATCTTGGTATATAGAAATGAGCAAATTTTCTGACCAAATGGTAGAAAATAATGATAAAGTAAATTGGTTCCCAGAAACAATAGGGGAAAAACGCTTCGGAAACTGGATAGCCAATGTAAAAGACTGGGCAATTTCTAGAAGCCGTTACTGGGGAACTCCACTAAATATCTGGAGATGTGATGATTGTGACCACACACTTTCAGTTGGCTCTAGAAAAGAACTTGCAGAACTTGCTATTGAAGATATAGACGAAAATATTGAGCTTCACAGACCATATGTAGATAATGTATCTATAAAATGTGATAAATGTGGTGGGACCATGCACAGGGTTCCAGATGTAATTGACGTTTGGTTTGACTCAGGAGCTATGCCATTTGCCCAACTCCACTATCCATTTGAAAATAAAGAATTATTTGAAAACTACTATCCAGCAGACTTTATCTGTGAGGGAATTGACCAAACCCGTGGATGGTTCTACTCACTTATGGCTATTTCTACAATTACCATGGGAAAAGCCCCATACAAAAACGTACTTGTAAATGACCTAGTAGTAGATAAAAATGGTCAAAAAATGAGTAAATCTCGTGGTAATACCCTAGATCCATTTGCTCTATTTGATAAATACGGAGCTGATGCAGTAAGATTTTATTCTCTTTTCGTATCACCAGCTTGGATGCAAACAAAATTTGATGAAGCAGGCCTTGTAGAAGTAAGAAATAACTTCTTTAGAACCTATGAAAATGTGTATAACTTCTTTACTTTATATGCAAATACAGATGGATTAATCGTAGAAGATTTACAAAATATCGGTGATGTAAAACTTGAAAAAATCGATAAATGGTTATATTCAAGACTCAATACCCTAATTAAAAATTACTATGAAGAAATGGAAGTATTTGAATACAACAAAGTTGTTCACTTAATTTCTGATTTTGTAGTAGAAGATTTATCAAACTGGTACATCCGTCGTAACAGAAAAAGATTCTGGAATAGTGATCTTACAGACTCTAAAAAAGCTGTTTATAAAACAACTTATGAAGTACTAACAACAATTACAAAATTAATCGCTCCAATTACACCATTTATTGCAGAAGAAGTTTATAGAAACCTAACTGGTGCAAAAACTGTCCACACAGAATTACTACCAGAAGTAAACGAAGCAATGATAGATGAAAATCTTGAAGCTGATATGGAACTAGTAAGAAAAATAGTTAACTTAGGTCGTGCTTCTCGTGAAAAAGAATCAATCAAAGTGCGTCAACCACTTGCAAAAATCATCGTTGATGGTGGTTATGAAGATAGGATTTCTGATTTAATAGGTCTTATAAAAGAAGAGCTAAATGTAAAAGAAATCGAATTTGCAGCTGACCTTTCAGAATTTATGGACTACTTCCTAAAACCAGACTTTAAGGTTGTAGGACGCATTTTCCAATCAAAGGTAAATGACTTTGGAAAATATCTTGCAAATGTAGATGCAAAAGATTTTGTAGCAAGTGTAGAAGATGGTCCAGTAGAAATCGACCTAGATGGCGAAAAATACGAAGTTTCAAAAGACTACTTAGATATCAGGATTTCTGCAAAAGAAGGCTATGATGTTGAAATGGATGGAAATGTATTTGTAATCCTTGATACAGACATCACAGAAGACTTACTAGCAGAAGGATATGCTAGAGAATTTATCTCAAAAATTCAAAATCTAAGAAAAGATAGCGGTTTTGAAGTAACAGATCACATAGAGATTGCCTATGATTCAGATGATGACTTAAATAAGGCTATCGAGAAATTTGCAGAAGAAATAAAAGCAGAAACACTAGCAGATAAATTATCAAAAGAGAGTGTAAAAGCTGATCCAATCGAATTAAATGATAAAACTATAAGTGTAAAAGTAAAAAAAATATAGTATAAAAAAAGAGTAGATAGAAATATTTACTCTTTTTTAATAGGTAAATTTAATTAAAGGATAACAAATGAAAACTAGACTAATGAATATGATAAAAATTATAAATTCTAATACTAATGAAGTAGTAGTTTTAGACAAGGTCAAAAAAGAAGGTTGGGAAGGACTAACCTTTCCCGGAGGCAAGGTAGAAGAAAATGAATCCTTAATGGCCGCTGCAATTCGCGAAGCAAAAGAAGAAACAGACCTTGATATAAAAAACTTAAAATTTGTAGGATTTATCACTTGGCTTGGAGAAGAATTTAAGGACGTGGGGCTTTTGTACCAAACCACAGATTTTTCTGGCAAATTAGTAGCAGAAAATCGCGAGGGCAATATTTCTTGGGTTGACTATGAAAAATTTAAAAAAATGGATGGAATGAGCCTATCTATGGATAAGATTTTAAAAATATATGAGGGAGAGTATTCAGAAATATTTTGGGATGTAAGAACTGATGAAATATCCTATATTAAATAATTTAAACTTTGAGCAGATTTATATCTGCTTTTTTATTTAGCTAATAAATATATATGAAATATAAAATTAATTGCTTTTTAAAAACTATGATGATATAATCTTTGCAAATACTGTGTGGTGATTAACACTACACTACTTTATAATTTATTTTTAAGTACACAAATATACATAAAACTTTGGAGACAATATGGCGCTTATTGAAGTACGCGATTTAAAAAAATATTATAAGGTTGGCGGCAATATTATAAAGGCTTTGGATGGAATAAATCTAAATATCAATAAGGGAGAATTTATCGCCCTTTTAGGAACCAGTGGTTCTGGAAAATCCACCCTTTTAAATATGCTAGCAGGCCTTGAATATCCTACAAAAGGCACAATAAAGTATGGCAATATCATTTTAAATGAGCTAAGAGAAACAGATATTACAAAATTTCGTAATTTAAATATTGGATTTGTTTTTCAGTCTTATAATCTCTTGCCGTATCTAACTGCCTGGGAAAATGTATCACTTCCTTTAACTTTTAAGGGAGTAGATGTTGAAAGACGTAAGGAAGAGGCCTACAAGATACTAAAGGAAGTTGGCCTTGAAAATAGAATGAATAATAAGCCAAATGAACTATCTGGTGGGCAACAGCAAAGGGTATCCATTGCCCGTGCCTTTGTTGGTACTCCAAAAATAATTTTTGCTGATGAACCTACTGGAAACTTAGATACCAAAACAAGTTTTGAAGTCATGCAGCTTATAAAAAATATTACTAGGGAAAATAATCAAACTTTTATCATGGTAACTCACGATGATGAAATGACAGAATTTGCCGACAGAACACTATTTATGAGGGATGGAAAAATCCAAAACATCCACAAAAATTTAACTATTGATGAGGTTTTAGAAGATGACATACTACCAACAAATTAATGGCAGCGAAAATGCAAGTGACCAAGCCACTGAAAGTGAAAATGCTCCAGTGCAAATGAAAAATCAACCAAAGCTAATAATTTCTGATTACAATATTAGCCCAAAAACTGTGGAGGCAGGTGGTGAATTTAATCTTGCCTTTACCCTTTATAACACAAACAACAAAAACTCTATTTATAACTTAAAAGTGAGCATAGACCAGCAACTTCAATCCCAACCTCAAGCAAGTGGAGAAAATAATGCCCTTGTAAGCGACGGATCTGTTTTCACCCCGGTAAATACTTCAAATAGTTTTTATGTTTCGGCCCTCTATCCTTGGAATTCTACAACTAAGTATGCAAATATGAGGGTAAATCCAAATGCCGTAGCAGGAAATTATGTGATTGGTCTTACTTTAGAATATGAAGATTATCTGGGAAACCAATACCAAACTAAGGAATCAATTGGTATCCCAGTTGTTCAAAGAGCAAATGTAACTATTGGTGAGGTAAAACACGAGGACTTGATGGTGGGTAGCCAAACTCAAGTAAGTGTAAATATTTACAACACCGGCAAGGACAATTTAAATACCTTTATGTGCGATGTAATCGGTAAGGGATTTACAATTGACAATGATAGACGTTTTATAGGTAATTTTAATTCAGGATCTACGGAAACTTTTACATTTAATGTAACGCCAGACAGTGAAGGGCCAGTAGAGGGAAAAATTATGCTAAGCTATGAAGACTCAGCAGGAAATGTCCACACTGATACCAAAGATTTTTATACAGATGTGACTAGCATGGGAAATGAAGGCATGGAAGAAGGTATGATAGAGGATCCTCAAACTGGAGAAATGATACCAGTTGATCAAGGAATGGAAGAAAATATGGATGCAGGTGGCAGCTTACTTACATCTCCATTTTTGTGGATTGGGCTAATAATAATTCTTGCCCTAGTAGGCCTTTTAATTAGAAAACGCAAAAAAGATAAAAAAAATGAGGAGTTAATAATCGACGATGAAGATATCTGATAGATTTATCATGGCCCTTAGAAATCTTTGGCGTCGTAAATCTAGGACAATTCTTACAATTTTATCTGTAATAATCGGCTCAACCTCAATTATTTTGATGCTAGCCTTTGCAGAGGGGATAAGCAATTCACAAAAAGAAATGATTGAATCCTTTCAAAGACTAACCACCATAAATGTAATGGATGGGTCTGGAGATGGATCTTTACAAGTTACTGATAAAGTTTTGAATGATTTAAAAAGAGTTAGCCACGTAAAAGCAGTTGTTCCAAGTAAAAATATATATGTCCAACTACTGATATCTGATAGCGACGATTATGAGATAGACGGGTCATTAGATATAATCCCTGACAATGTTTTTTCAATGATAAAAAAAGATATGCTAGAATTTGGTAATCCACCAAGTCCAAATGAAGATAACAAAATCCTTCTTGGACAAAACGCAGCAGCAAACAAAAAAACTGATACGGGAGATGGGGGCTACATGATGGAGCCAGTAGAAGATTTTGATTACGCATCCCACCAATATTTTGTAAGATTAGGTTGGGTGATGGAAGATCAAGAAGATGATGGAGTTAATTTTGGGAATCCCAACGATGAAGATGGAGTGGAAGGAGTCGAAGAAAATAAACCAGACTCCATAGATGTGCCCATAGAAATAGCAGGTAAGCTAAATAACAACTCATTTTTAAGTGGATGGGGTTCATATATTTCTGAATCCACTTATAAAAAGCTAAAAGAAGAAGATAGCAAAATATCAGCTCCATCATTAAACCAATCTTTTGATGAAAAAGGCAATCCTATTCCAGAAAGTGATGAGAAAATCAATTATGAAAATCTGCAAGTAATAGTAGATGATGCCAAAAATGTAGAACAAACAGAAAAAGAAATTAAGCAATTAGGTTATCAAACAAACTCTATGGCTGAGGCCAATGAAGAGATTCAAAATCAAACCAGGACAATTATGCTAATACTTGGAGGGATAGGATCCATTGCCTTTATAGTTTCTGCAATTGGTATTATAAACACAATGCTGATGAGTATTTACGAACGCCAAAAGGAAATTGGGGTTATGAAAGTTATAGGAGCCTCCGTTTCAGATATCCAAACCATGTTTTTAATAGAATCTGGATTTATAGGATTATTTGGAGGTGTCCTTGGGCTTTTGATTTCACTTTTAGTAAGTAAAGTTATTAATAATGCTTTTTCGGGTATGAATGATGCAATAGCACAGGGTGGTCAGTTAATCATTATTCCAATTTGGCTGGCCTTAGTGGGGGTTGGATTTTCGGCCCTAGTAGGAGTGCTAGCAGGATACCTACCAGCAAGACGCGCTACAAAATTATCTGCAATTGATGCCCTAAGAGCAAATTAAAGGAGGAAATTATGAAAAAAATTATACCAATAATGGCTCTTTCACTGGCTTTAGTAGGATGTGCGAACCAAGATGCACCAAAAAGTGATGTAAATAACAAGGAAAGTCAAGTAAGCGAAAAAACAGATGACACTCAAGTAATTGAAGTAGGAAAAGCAGAAGATAATAAAGAAAATAGCGAAGCTGATGGATCTGCCGATACAAGTGATAAAAAAGAACAACCAGAAGAATCTAGCGATGATGATAAAAAAGAGCAAGCAGAAACAGAAGAAAAAGAAAGCGCTGATGATAGTAAAGAGGAAAAATCAAAAGAAGAAGACCAATCAGAAGATCAAGATTCTAGCCAAGAAGTAAGTAAAGATGATTTATTTTACAATCCATTTGGTCCATTTTCAAGTGTAAATGAAAACGGTGAACTTGTAGATCAAAATGGGAATGCAATAGCTGATACAGATGTTGAATATTATACATATGTAAAATACACCAACAATGTTTTTGTAAAATCAAAAAAAGATATTTATGATCAAGTATCAATTGTCAGAATGAATGATAAAAATGTTGAAACATTATTTGAATTCCCAGGAGTCGACGATTTCAGGCCGCTTGGTATGATTGGCAATAGGATATATGGTTTTCATGATCAACAAAGCAAGGCTGAGATAAATGGAACACCAACACTAGATAAAGAAAAATCAGCCATTGGATATGTAGATCTTGATACTGGCGAAGTTCATGACTTCAAGGCAACAGCAGAAGATATAACTGGTGATGCCGTAGTAATCGATGGAGAATTACAATTTACAAAGCCTGGGGATAATGAGGATCAAAACGCTTATAATTTTGACCTATATAAACTAGATTTATCCAAAGGAGATGATCAAGAAGCAGAATTATTAGAAAAAAACTTTAACCTCCAATACCTATTTGGACAAAAAAGATTTGAAAATGGGAAGCCAGTTTGGAAAATATATAGGGCAGATAATGACAATTTCTATGCCAATGATCAAAAATTCCCATTCCTATGGTCAGAGGAAGGATCTCAAGAAATCATAGGAAATAATATTTTCTACTATGAAACTCAAAAAATAGATGATAAATTATCAAAACCACTTAAAGTTATCAATATGTCAAGTGGTGAAACAGTGCTTGATACCCAAATTAGGGGTATGAAAATATCTGGAAATAAACTTTATTATCTAAATACAGAAAATGAATTAGAGTCAGTTGACATCGAGCTTTAATAAATAAAAATTAGGATCACAATTGTGGTCCTTTTTTTCTTTTGCATAGCATAATGGATTTATGAAAAGATTTAAGATTTTATTGGTATTTTTATTTGTTTTTTAGTTAGATGTAGGGCGGAAGCTCCAAATCCACACTTACAGGAAATCCCATGGATACCAACAAAATGTAAATTTACTATGATCCAATCGATAAAAAATTAATAAAGTTTAATCCAAACGGCAATTAAAGTGAGGTTATAAATCCAAATCTTTCCGAATTTGCTTATGATATCGACAATGCTGATAATGTTTTTGTTATAGGAGATAGCACTAATCATAAGTACAAATTGGTAAAAATAGATGGAGAAAATATAGAAACCCTATTTATTACACAACTTTCAATAATGAAAATAATTATTATGAACTTTATAGAAAGTCCATAGAGCAGGCAAAAGAGGAGAAGCAGCGGAGCTAATAAGTGTAGGATATCAAACTCCAGAACTTTATTTTTCAAAAGACTTAGAAAACGAAAAAGAAATTATCAGCCTTTATGCATCAGATAAGGACAGGATATATTCCAAGGATGAATCCTGGGATAAATATCAGGCAAATTATTTTAAACCAAGCACAGTCATTGGCATCAACAAAAATCCTGATGGGACCATGAAAATTATTTTTATCGAAAAAAGAAGCCGCGAAAAGGTAAATGAAATTGATGATGTCCTTGGCATCCGTTTTGAAAATGACACCATAGTGGTGGCGACTAAAAATGGAGCAAGTAAATATTAAAAAAGGCCACAAATTAATTTTTGTGGCCGATAGCCAACACATAGGGTGGCTTGTTGATTTTGTTTACAAAAGCAAGTTTTAAAACTGTATATTTTTTATAATCCAAATTTTCAAAAAATTCAGTTATTTTTTCAGATTCGATTTCTCCAGCTGGATGGCCAGGATAAACGGTTATAAAAATCTTTCCACTAGGACTTAAAAGTTCTAGGGATTTTTTTATGGCAATTATTGTAGACCTCCAATTTGTAGTAATATTTTTATCGCCCTTTGGCAAATATCCCAGGTTAAAGACTACTAGGTCAATCTTTTCCTTGATGTATTTATCAATATTTGCATGACTATCTAAGATAAAGGAAAAGTTTGGATTTTTACCTATCAAGGCTAAGGTATTTTCCTTGGCCAATTCTTGGATATCAAAGGCAAAAAGTTTTTTAGGCTTATTATTTTCCAAAATAAATTTGCTATCATGGCCATTGCCTGCAGTCATATCTACTGCTATATTTACATTTTCTTCTTTTATTAGCAATTCTTTTATTATTTCAGTTGCATGGTCTATCATTCTAAGTTCCCGTAAAATTCGTCAGTTCCGTCTATTTTGGTGAAAAATTTAGAATCGGCAATATTTTTATTTATAGGCAATCCCATCCTGTGCATTTCGTTTAGCTTAAAGATCATAAGATTTACATTTACATCATAAAGGCTAGCTAATTGCTGGTAAGTGTAGCCTTCTTCGATGTCAGCCATTAGTTTTTTCTCATCTAAAAGCAAATGAGCCGCAAAAATATTTGCCTCAATTTCCATTTCGGTGTTGATGTCAAAAAGCTCGTACTCAGCAAAACCATTTTTGGCTTCATTTTTGTGATATATGTCATGGCCTAGCTCATGGGCTAAGACCATATTTATTATTCTTTCATCTACGAAAGGATTGTAAAATACAAAACGGTTGCGCTTAATTATCTTATACATGCCCAAAAGGGTGGTGGGAGTTTCAAAGGGGATTAGAAAAACCCCGCGGCTTTCTAAAATATCCTTTGGATCTCGGCTTTTGTATTTTTTTATTAATTTTTGTGTATCCTCGTAGATTTTGTCATAGGTGGATACCATTATTTTTCCTTATTTAGCCCGTATTTTTTATTTTCGCTTTTGGCAATATAGTAGGCCTCGCTGATTGCATCAAGTATTGCTTTTTTGTCTTTTTCTGGCAAATCTCCACCAGCCATAAGCCCTATGACTCCTTGGACCATTTCTTCAGCATCGCGGGCTGCAGCATTTCCGTATCTTTCTCTAGCAGATAGGATAAAATCTTCTTCATCAGTCACCAAATAATCGTGACTGGTATCAAGTGCTTCTGCCAAGGCATCGTAAGTTTTCCTATATCTTGGCTTAGATTGGCCAGCTTCGTAACGGGATATGGTTTTTAGGGACACGTTGCAAAGTTTTGCAAGCTCTTCTTGGGTTAGGTTTTTCGCTTCTCTTAGATCGCGTAGTTTGTTAGCAAATGCCATTATCTCTCCTTATAGTCGCTAGGTGACTGTTAATTTTAAAAATTAAGTTGACACAAGACTTCTAATGTCTTATAATAATACAAAAGTCATTTAATGTCTTAATTATACAGTAATAGTCATCTAAAATCAATAGGAGTTTTTATGAAAAGAATAATTTTACATTCAGATATGAATGCTTGCTATGCCTCTATAGAAGCAAAACTAAATCCAAAGCTAAAGGGGATTCCAATGGCGGTGGCCGGTAATCCAGAAAATCGTCACGGAATTATCCTTGCAAAAAGTGAAGACGCAAAAAAATGGAAGTTAAAACCGGAGAGTCAATTTGGCAGGCTAAAGGCAAATGTCCAAATCTAACCCTAGTCCCACCCCATTATAACGTAGTCTGGTTTAATACTGTAGAAGAAGCTCAAGCAGCAGGATATGTACCATCTAAAAGATAATATAAGCATCTATTTTATAGTATAATATAGGGGTTACTATCCCTAGACTGGTAACAGGAAGGGGGTGCGTCCAGCATGAAGGATCTACTCATAGACCTACTTTATTCTTTTACAGTTTCTATCATGGCAGGTGTACTTAGTCACTACATCTGCAAATGGTTAGATGGAAGCGATGATGAAGGTAGTAACTAACCTAATAAAAAAGACTGGAGCTGCAACTCCAGTCTTTTTGTGTGTCCAACATGATTGAACTCTATTCTTTTAGTCATTGATATTATACCATCTAAAATAATTAAAAACAATCCTAAATGCTAACTAACACATTTTTTTTGATATAAGGGAATTAATATATTTAATTACAGGAGAATCTTTATGAATAAACTTATTAAAAAAGTTATCCTAATAATAGCTTTTCCTTAACTATAACATCTTGCTCCAGTAAAAAAGATATTAAAACAGAGCCTGATATAGCTAAAGATCAAGCTTTTTAAAAGATAGATAAGCTTAATAATATTGATGATATGAATAAAAAGATTGCCAAAGGGCCTATTGAAATTTCTGATAATAAAGAAGAGATTAAAGAAAACCTAGTTAAATACAATAAGATTGATCTTACTAATAAACTTATAGCCAAAGAAGATGATCCAGAAAAATTTGAAGCCTTTAGAGTTAAAGCACTAGAATTTATAGATAACATTCAAAAAAATTAACTTATCAGTAAATCAGATATTAGAGTTTACTGAAAAGATACATAATAAGAAGACTCCTAGTGATGTTAATATTGCCCTAGAAGAAGCGAAAGTTGATTCTAATAACTTTCTATCAAGTAGCTACTGTAACAAGAGTTATAGAGGTGATACTACCGAGGTAGGAATCTATGTACAAACTTATAAGCTTAGGTTTATAGGAGTAGATACACCTGAAATCGTTCATCCTAATAAACTTGTTGAATTCTTTGGACAAGAGGCTTTAGACTTTACTAAATCCAACCTATAATGTGCACCTCGTAATGGATATTTTGGATTGCAGCTTGTTAGACGATAAGCATAATTGAAATAATTAACTAAATAAAAAAGACGGCATCAATTAAGATACCGTCTTTTTTTATTTGGATTTTTGGAACAATCCTATAATTGCAATTATTAAACCTAAGATACCTAGTAAAAAAAAGCCAATTGCTATTGGTGTAACTCCGTATAAACGCCAAGTATCCATAAAATAATTTGAACTATCTAAAGTGAAATTACTTGCCACTGCAGAACCAATAAGAATAGCAAAACCTATAAAGCCAGTAAAAAACATAGATATTCCTAAAAATAACAATTTAAGCGATTTCATTTTCCCCTCCTCTATTTTGTAGATATATTCTGTATAGGTGCTACAACAACCCTATAATGTTTTCAATAATAAAGTCATGCCAAATTTTTGAATTTAAAAGGTCTTTTTTATGAACGAGTGAAACGAGTTCTTTCTTATCTTGATACTATAGAAATAACTCCTATTTTACTTCGTGCTGTTGTATCTGTTGATTTTACTGGGTTTATCTATATAAAATCATACACTTTTATATCGGATAGAAAAAAACTTGTGCTATAATTTAATTGTTCAGAAAAAATATAGATATAAGGTTTTTAAATATTCATTTTTAAGTCCCTTAAAGAAATAACTGTTTAATTTGTATAGTAATATAACATAAAAAAAGAAATTTTAAAAGGCGTAAATGCTAGTGGTAAGGATAATAAGTGGAAAGATATGTAAGATATTTAGATACTGTGACTACCTTCCAGGGGGGAAAGCGATTACTATATACAAGGGATGCCATCATTATGAAAATACAGAGCTACGCTCCGTAAAAGGTTGGAGGAAGGCATATAAAAAGCCTATATATGATAAGTATGTTTTTCTATGCGTGCAAAATATTCCCATGAAGGCTGTACTAGCTACTGTTTCTATAAAGATACCATAGAGCTCACAGAGGAAGAAAAAAATCTTCTACGAGCAGAAAAAAATACGGCAAAGATTCAGTAACCTTTGCAGCCCTTAAGCGTGATATAGGACTTTCAAGTGATATTACAGAAGTAGTCACCCTCCCAAGCCGCCATTATAATATGTAAAATGGGTAAAAATATAAAAATACAAAAAAAGAGGTGAGGCTATGCCCTTTGATAGAAGAAATTACCCAAATTCAATGAAAAAACTGGACAAAGAAGTCCGTGACAAAGCGATTGACATTACCAATGCCATGCTAAAAGAAGGATATGATGAGGATAATGCAATCCCAATTGCCATTTCCCAGGCCAAAGAATGGGCAAATGATGCCAGCAATGAAGAATTAAAAAAAATCCGTAAAAAAGACTTAAAAGACCACAAAAAAAGTAAAAATAAATCAGGAGCAAGGCTCCAAGATGCGGATGTAGAAGTTTCCTTTAACTATGATGAGCAAAAATGGCAGGTAAAATCCAAGGGAGCCAGCCAAGCAGAAGGCTTTTATGACACAAAAAAAGAAGCCAAGGATAGAGCAGAAAAAATAGCAGAAAATAGAGAAAGCAAAGTAATTACAAAAACCAAGGAGGAGTCAAAATGAGTGAGCTAAGCAGAAAAGTGTTAGAGTATTTCGAAAAAGAAGGATACGGAATAAACGAAATAGTAACAGAAATTGATAATCTAAAAATCGATGTAGTAAGAGACTTTCTAAATAAAGCAAATGATGATAAGGTTTATGTAATAAAAAGAAGGGGAAATCTTGAAGAATACAATGCAGATAAGGTCATAAGATCTATAAAAAATGCTTCAGATAGAAATGGCAAACAAATTAATACATCAGATGTAGAAATTTTGCTAAAAGATGTTGAAAAAAACATGAAAGATATGAAAAGAAAAGTATTTAGAACAGATGAAATCAAAGAATATGTAAAAGATGCCCTAGTAAACGAAGGCTATAGTCAAATTTACGATTCATACGTATCATATGTACAAGACCAAAACTAAACTCAATCAAAAGATTGAGTTTTTTTAAGGAGAAAAAATGGATATAAAAATAATAGCAGTAGGCAAAATCAAGGAAAAATTTTATAAAGAAGCCATAGATGAGTACCTAAAAAGAATGCAAGCCTATAACAAAATAGAAATAATAGAAGTAAACGACGAACAAGCCCCAGAAAGCTTGTCAGATAAGGAAATCGAGCAAGTAAAAGAAAAAGAAGGCGAAAGGATACTAGGAAAAATCGATGATGGCGACTACGTAGTAAGTCTTGAAATCCTAGGTAAGCAGTTGGATAGTATAGGATTTGCAAACTTTATAGAAAATGAAATGAGAGAAGGCTTTGGAAGAAACTTAGTATTTGTAATAGGCGGCTCAAATGGACTATCCAAAGAAGTAAGCAATCGCTCAAACTATAAACTATCCTTCTCCAAAATGACCTTCCCCCACCAGCTGATGAGAGTGGTCCTACTTGAGCAAATTTATAGGGGATTTAGGATAATAAATGGACATCCTTATCATAAATAGTCCCATCATCTTGGGTGGCCGATTTATAATCGGCCATCTGCGAGATGAACGTAGAAGCTATGCTTCAAGTGAGTCCGCAGAACTAAGCGAAGAAAGCTTTTAAGCTTTCTGAGAGGATAGATCATGGGTGGCCGATTTATAATCGGCCATCTGCGAGATGAATGTAGAAGCTTTGCTTCAAGTGAGTCCGCAGAACTAAGCGAGGGCTAAAGCCGATCGCACTTCATTTTCTGTGGGTGAAAAATATGAAAGATATTTCATCTCTGAGAGGATATAAAAGAAGAGTAAATAAAAAGCTACACATTTATTTAGAAAATACATTTAAAATATTATAATGTACTAATATATTAGAGGAAAAAATTATAAGTTAAGGAGGTGATTTTAATGAGTCCTTTGGTTGTATATTATTCATACTCAGGATTAACAAGAAGACTAGCAGAAGATATTGCGTTGATTACTGATGGAAATTTAAGAGAACTGGAACCACAAAAGCCTTATTCGTTCTCATCTAATACAGCTGTAAAAGAAGTGAGAGAAGAAATCGAAAGAGGATATTGCCCTCCTCTTATACGAGGGGCGGAGGCGATTGAAAATGAAGAGGTAGTTTTTGTTGGTTCTCCTAACTGGCTTAAGACTTTTGCCCCACCAGTGCTGTCTTTTTTAAGAACAGTTGACTTAAGCGGAAAGAAAATCATTCCCTTTTGCACACACGGTGGAGGAGGATTTGGAAGAATGATTGAAGATTACAAAAAGGAATGTACAAATTCAATTATTAAAGATGGAATAGCGTTAAAAGGAGATTACAGCTTCGATGAACTAAAAATATGGCTAGATAATAATTTATAAATACCAGTTTATCAAACTGAAACAAGCAAATAATGCTATTTTCGAGAAAAAATGAAAATCACCATATTATTAAAAAAACTAGGACTTACTATTCCTAGTTTTTTTTGCCTTTTCTACTCAAAAATCCTCAAATACTCCCCATATCCCTCTTTTTCCAAATCTTCTTTAGGAACAAATCTTAAGGCAGCACCGTTTATGCAATATCTTAGTCCGCCTAATTCTTGTGGACCGTCTGGGAAAACGTGGCCTAGGTGGCTGTCGGCGTTTTTGCTTCTTACTTCTGTTCTAACCATGCCATGGGAAAGGTCTTCTTTTTCATTTATTTCTGTTCCTTCAACTGGCTTTGAAAAACTTGGCCAGCCGCATCCTGCATTAAATTTGTCCTTGCTTGAAAAAAGTGGTTCGCCGGATACTTTATCTACATAGATTCCTTCTTCATAAAAGTCATCATATTCTGATGAGAAAGGTCTTTCTGTACCTGCATTTTGGGTTACTTCGTATTCTAATTCTGTAAGATTTTTTCTTAATTCGTCATCACTTGGTTTTTTGTACATTTTAATCTCCTTAATCTTTTTAGTATTTTTACCCGAATTTATTGATTTGATTTTTTATCTAAAGGTAGTACATTATAAATGTAATTAGCAATTAGCACACGCGAGTGCTAAATTATTATACCTAAGGAGTAAAATATGCAATTAAAACCTATCGGAGATAGAGTAGTTATTAAAAAAGCTGAAGCTGAAAAGACAACTCAATCAGGTATCGTGCTTCCAGAAAGCGCTCAAGAAAAACCTGTTTATGCAGAAGTTGTAGCTATTAGTGATGATATTTTAAATGATGATAAGAAAAAAGATTCTCTTTCTGTAGGAGATAAGGTAATTTATTCTCAATACTCAGGAACAGAAGTAAAACTTGATGAGACAGATTATATAGTTGTAAAATACATTGATATTTTAGCAGTTGTAAAATAGTTTTTGAAAGGAATATTAATTATGGCAAAAGAAATTAATTATGGAAAAGATGCCCGTGACGGTTTAGAACGTGGTATTGATAAACTAGCAAATGCTGTAAAAGTTACTCTTGGACCAAAAGGACGTAATGTTGTTCTAGATAAATCTTATGGTGCACCAACTATTACAAATGATGGTGTAACTATTGCCCAAGAAATTGAACTTGAAGATAGATTTGAAAATATGGGAGCTCAACTTGTAAAAGAAGTTGCTACAAAAACAAATGACGTGGCAGGTGATGGTACAACAACAGCTACAGTACTTGCTCAAGCAATTATTAAAGAAGGACTTAAAAACCTAGCAGCAGGAGCAAATCCAATTGTTTTAAATAAAGGTCTTAAAAAAGCAACAGATGTTACAGTTGATTACATCAAAGAAAATAGTCGTGACATTGTAGATAAACAAGCTATCGAAAATGTAGGTACAATTTCATCTGCTGACCCAGAAATTGGTAAATTTATTGCAGATGCTATGGAAAAAGTAGGCAATGATGGGGTAATTACAGTTGAAGAATCAAGAACAACTGATACTTACCTAGATGTTGTGGAAGGTATGCAATTTGACAAAGGATACCTATCACCATATATGGCAACAGACAATGAAAAAATGGTTGCAGAGCTTGATGATCCATATATCCTATTAACAGATAAAAAAATCTCAAATATCCAAGACCTACTACCATTATTAGAGCAAATCGTTCAAGAATCACGTCCACTACTAATCATTGCAGATGATGTAGATGGCGAAGCGCTTACAACACTTATCTTAAACAAACTTAGAGGAACATTTAATGTTGTAGCAGTAAAAGCACCAGGATACGGTGATAGAAGAAAAGCAATGATTGAAGATATTGCAATTCTAACAGGTGCGACAGTAATTTCTGAAGATTTAAACATGGACCTAAAAGAAACAGAAATTTCTATGCTAGGATCTGCTAAAAAAGTAAAAGTTGATAAAGACAATACAACAATTGTAGAAGGAAAAGGCGACAAAAATGCACTAGAAGAAAGAGTAAGCCTAATCCGCCAACAAATCGAAGCAGAAGAAAGCACATACGAAACAGAAAAACTTCAAGAAAGAGTAGCAAAACTTGCAGGTGGAGTTGCAGTAATCAACGTAGGTGCAGCAACAGAAACAGAAATGCAAGAGAAAAAATATAGAATCGAAGACGCCCTATCAGCAACAAGAGCTGCAGTAGAAGAAGGGATTGTAGCAGGTGGTGGTGTAGTACTAATCGGAGCCATTAAAAAAGTTGCAGACCTAAAAGAAACACTTGAAGGTGACGAAAAAACAGGTGCAACAATCATAGAAAAAGCCCTAGAAGCACCACTAAGACAAATAGTAGAAAACGCTGGAATGGACGGATCAGTAATTGTTCAAACAGTAAAAGAATCCGACAAAGACCAAGGATACGATGCTTATAACGACCAATATGTAAATATGTTTGAAGCAGGCATAGTAGAACCAACAAAAGTAACAAGAAGCGCATTACAAAACGCAGTAAGCGTATCAGGAATGATCCTAACAACAGAAGCAGCAGTAGCAGATATACCAAAAGAAGAACCAGAAATGCCACCACAAATGCCTATGTACTAAAGCAGGCCCGTCCGGCCAGGAGAGGACCCTCCATGGAATGGTCGCAGGAGCGAAGCGACGAGAAAAGCCCGTGCGGCTAATGGAGCACCCGTGCCACAGCACGGAAAACCGCAGAAGCGAAGCATCGAGGACCAAAATCCCAATCTTTTAAAAACGACTAAGTAAAAAAACACCCTAACCAAGGGTGTTTTTTTCTATAGTAAAACACTATAAATATAAATTATGTCATATATAAAACATTGATATTTTATATTTATTTGTAATATGCTATAATAAAGTAGTACATATAAGCGATAAGTATTATGACATATTTATTTATTGCTTTATACTATTACTATACAATGAGAAACGTTTTCTTTGTTGATAATAGTAATAAAATATTTTATAGGAGGAATTTATGCAAAAAAATGTTACTAACAAAAGACCGGCTGGTTTTTATGCAGCTTGTATTGCCTTTTCATTTGAACGTTTTGCCTTTTATGCAGCAAAATGGCTGATGACAGTTTTTGTGGCCGCAACTATTATGGATGGGGGACTGGGGCTTAGCACTGGTGAAGCTGCTAGAATGAGTGCAAATTTGGTTGCTTTTACATACTTACTGCCTTTATTTGGTGGGTATATTTCAGATTATTTGATTGGAGCTAGGTATCTAATACCAATTGGCTTAGTCTTAATGGGAGTGGGATATTTATTAGCCTGGAAAGCTGAGTCAGCTGGAGCTATAAATGCTATGGTGATTTTAGTTTCAATTGGTACAGGTCTTTTTAAATCTCAAAATAATGCAATTATTGGTAGACTTTTTAAAGACAAAACTCAGCTTGATGCAGCCTATTCAACCCAGTATTCATTTGTAAATATAGGTTCATTTATAGGAACAACTATTATTGGGATATTGGCAGCTAAATATGGTTACAGATTTTGCTTTTTAGTTTGTGCTATTATAGTATTTATAGATGCTATTTGGTATATTGCAAACTACAAAAACTTTGGAAATGCTGGTAAAAAACCATTTAAAATCAATGAAAATGCGGATCCAAATGAAGTTAAAAATGAGGAAAAAGTGCCTCTTACAAAGCTTGAGAAAAATAGAATCTTTGCTATAATTCTAGTTTCATTTTTCTCAATTATTTTCTGGATATTCTGGTACTTAGCATCTCTACCAGTACTATTTCACTGGGCTGGAGAAACTGCGGCAGCAGATTGGACAATAGGATCATTTGAAGTACCAACTGCATGGTTTGACTCTCTAAATGCTATTTTATGTATTATCCTTGGACCAATTTTAGGTGCGTATTGGACAAAAAAAGCAAATTCTCCAAAAGGAGACTTTAATATGTTCCAAAAAACAGCACTTGGTATATTTTTACTAGGTTTATCCTACATTGTTTTCGGTTCAGCAGAAATCGCTCGTGGAACAGGTCAAGCATCATTGATATGGATAATTGTATTTGGTATCTTACTAACACTTGGAGAAATGGTATTTTCACCACTTGGTAACTCATTTATAGCAAAATATGCTCCACCTCAACTTATAACAACTATGATGAGTGTTTGGGTTCTAGCAGTATTTTTCTCAGGAAAATCTTATGGGGCAATTTATGACTTTACTCAACAATTCCCATTTGATAAAGTAATGTTTACTATTGCTGCAATTGCAATTATATCTGCAGCCATCTTATGGTTTTTTAGTGGTAAATTACAAAGACTTGTAGAACCAGATGCGGCTGATAGAGCAGAGTATGAAAAACTTCATAATACAGAAAAAAAAGAAAATATAAATAAGAAAAGTATTGAAACTGAAGAAACAATCACCTTTGAATCAGATGATGAAAATAACTAAGGAGTTATACAATGACTGATAGATTTAAAAGAGTTTTAGACAAGATGGAATCAGAAGACCTTAAGCAAATTATCGTTACAGATCCAATTGCAATTTATTATTTAATCGGCAAAAAAATCAATCCAGGTGAAAGAATGCTTGCCCTATATTTAAATACAGATGGAGATAGAAAACTTGTTATAAACGAGCTTTTCCCACAAGAGGGCGATCTTGGAGTAGATTTAATCTGGTATAACGATATTGAAGATCCTATCGAATATTTGTCAAAAGAAATAAAAGACTATGACAAGATAGGTATTGATAAAACTTGGCCATCTGGATTTTTGCTAAGACTTCAAGAAAGATTCCCAGAAAAAAAATATGTAAACTCATCACTATTAATCGATGAAGTCAGAATGATAAAAGATAAAGAAGAAATCGACCTTATGAGAGAATCTTCTAGAATCAATGATGAAGTTATGGATGAAGTAATTCCTTGGGTTACAAAGGGACTTACAGAAAAAGAACTATCAGATAAGGTAAAAGAAATTTATAAAAGCCATGGCATAGAAGAAGTTTCATTTGAGCCAATCACAGCCTACGGCAAAAGTGGAGCTGACCCTCACCATGAAACAGATAATTCTAAAGGAAAACTAGGTGATAGCGTAGTTTTAGATATTGGTGGCTTTTATAAAGGCTATGCATCAGATATGACAAGAACAGTTTTTATAGGAGAAGCTTCAGATAAGGCACGTGAAGTTTATGAAATTGTAAAAGAAGCAAATCTACGTGGAATTGCAGCTGCAAAACCTGGAAACAAAATGAGTGATGTGGATAAAGCATGTCGTGATTATATAGAAGAAAAAGGTTATGGCAAATATTTTACTCATAGAACAGGCCACTCAATAGGTCTTGAAGACCATGAATATGGCGATGTTTCTAGCGTAAATGATGCAATAATAAAACCAGGACAAATTTTCTCAGTAGAACCAGGCATTTATCTAATGGATGAAGGCATAGGTGTCAGAATAGAAGATTTAGTCATCATTACAGAAGATGGCAATGAAGTAATAAATCACTATACAAAAGATTTAATAGTGGTAGATATAGATGATTAATGAAGGCTATATGCCTTTTAAGGATTACAAAACTTATTATAGAATTGTAAATCCAGAAGGCAGGAAAACCCCACTGATTTTAATCCACGGAGGACCAGGATCAACCCACAATTACTTTGAAGTTTTTGATGACTTTGCCTATAAAAATGACAGGCCAATAGTAATGTACGATCAAATTGGATGTGGTAATTCATTTGTAGATGGTGATGAAGATTTATTTAATGCAGATGTTTGGATGGAGGAATTAGTTGCTCTTAGAAAAGATCTAAAATTAGATGAAGTTCATATCCTAGGCCAATCTTGGGGCGGTATGCTTTTAATTCTTTACGCCTTAACCAAGCCAGAGGGGGTAAAATCAATTATTTTATCATCCACTCTTTCTTCTGCAAAACTTTGGAGAAGCGAGCAAATTAGAAGAATATCCTATATGGATGATGAATATAAGATTCCCTTGCTGGAGGCAGAAAAAACGGGAGACTACGATTCAAAAGAATATCAAAAAGCCCTGGATGTTTTCATGGAGAATACTCAGCAGGCCCATATGATGAAAATGACCCAGAATGTTTAACTAGAGAAAAGAAAGCTGGATCAAAATCCTATGTAGTAGGTTGGGGTGAAAATGAATTCTCACCAACAGGAACTCTAGCTGGTTTTGAAGTAACTGATAGATTAAATGAAATAGAGATCCCAACTTTGATTACAAGTGGAGCCGAAGATTTATCATCACCTATCATTGCAAAAACCATGCATGATAATATTAAAAACTCAAAATGGGAACTATTTGCAAATTCTAGACACATGCCTTTTGTAGATCAACATGAAAAATATGTAATGGTTTTAGAAAAATGGCTGGAGATAGAAGACAATAAATAAAATATCAAGCGGGCAATTTCTAATATTGCCTGCTTTTTTGTGTTATAATCGTAAAAAAGGATGCTTTAAATTTAAGGAGAAAATTATGGACGTTTATGAAAAAGCTCTAGAAAAACACAGAGAATGGCAGGGAAAAGTTGGCACCGATGTAAAAGCAAAGGTAACAAATGCTGAAGAATTAACCTTTGCCTATACACCAGGAGTTGCTGAGCCATGCAGGGAAATTGCTAAAGATGACAGCAAAGCCTACGAATATACTTCAAAGGCAAATACAATTGCAGTTATTTCCGATGGTTCTGCAGTTTTAGGTCTTGGAAACATTGGCCCAAAGGCTGCTATGCCTGTCATGGAGGGAAAAGCAGTTTTATTTAAAGAATTTGGCGGGGTAAATGCTGTGCCAATAGTTCTAGATACTCAAGATCCTGATGAAATCATAGAAACAGTAAAAAATATTGCTCCAGGCTTTGGTGGCATAAATTTAGAGGATATTTCCTCACCTAGATGTGTTTATATCGAGGAAAAATTAAAAGAAATCCTTGATATACCAGTATTTCATGATGACCAACATGGTACAGCAATCGTAACAGTTGCAGCTTTGATAAATGCCTTAAAACTAGTAGATAAAAAGCCAGAAGATATCAAACTTGTAATGAGTGGGGCAGGTGCAGCTGGATTTTCTTGTGCAAAACTTATCCGTGATTTGGGAGTAAAAAACATTATAGTATGTGATTCCCGAGGGGCTATTAACAAAATGATGCTAAATTCTGGTAACCCAGTAAAGGCTCAAATAGCAGAAATCTTTAATCCAGATGATGTAGAGGGTTCTGTAAGTGATGTAATAAAAGGGGCAGATGTTTTTGTTGGAGTTTCTGCACCGGATATACTAGGTGAAGAAGACATCAAAAATATGAATGATGATGCTATTGTTTTTGCTATGGCAAATCCAATACCAGAAATTGACTATAATCTAGCAAAAGAGGCTGGGGCAAGAGTTGTAGCAACTGGTAGATCTGATTTTCCAAATCAAATTAATAATGTCCTAGCTTTTCCAGGAATATTTAAGGGAGCCCTAGAAGCTCGTGCACCACAAATCACAGATCAAATGAAAATGGCCGCAGCAAAAGCCCTATCAGCCTTTGTAGAAGATGATGAGCTAAACGAAGAATACATCATCCCATCAGCCTTTGAAGAAGGAATCGCAGATGCTGTAAGTGATGCTGTAAAGACATTAAGATAATTGAAAAAGGCCTTAAAAATAGTAAAGTAAAAATAGAAAAGAAAGTTAAAAGACTGATTACTACAATCAGTCTTTTTTGTATGTAAAATCAAATGAGGAATTATGAATAAAGATATAAAATTAGTTGCTATTGACCTAGATGGGACACTTTTGGGATCTGATAGGGAAATAGTAGAAAAAAATATAGATGCTATAAAGAAAATTCATGATAAGGGCATTAAAGTTGTAATTGCAACTGGCAGATGCTTTAACGGTTTTTGGTGGGTGCGCCAAGCCCTAGGACTAGAAGGATTTGATGACTACTCAATTTGTAATACAGGCGCCTTTATAAGATGCAATGCGTCGGGGAAAGCTATTGTAGAAAATCCGCTAGATAAATCGGATTATGAAAAAATCACCTCATATTTGAAAGATTATGATTTGCAAGTAGGGATTTTTACTAAAGATGTTCTTTACAACAATGAAGAAGTAGTAAATAATGGTTTTAAAACAGATCAAGAAGTAATGCGTCTTCCTCGTCAGAAGTTTAAAGACTTTGATGATATAGAAGAAAAAGTAGCTCGTATCAACTTTATGGGAGATGAGGATGAGCTTGATAAGTTTTATGAAAAAAACAAAGAAGCTTTAGAAAAAGACTATATGACTATGAGAAATGAAACTTATTCTCTAGAAATCCTTAAAAAATCTTCAGGAAAAGCCAACAGTCTTAAAAAACTTTGCGAATTTTTAGATATAGATCTTGAAAATGTAGCCTACTTTGGCGACGGGGCAAATGATATAGAATCTATAAAGCTAGCAGGACTTGGTATAGCTATGGCAAATGCAAAAGAAGAGACTAAAGAAGCTGCAGACTATGTTACAAGCTCAAATGATGAGGCAGGAGTAGCAAAATTTTTAGAAAAATTATTTGATTAGAGGTTTTAATGGATAAATTTGCAATCCTTTCATCAGGATCGTCAGGAAACTGCTTATTTATCGAATATAAGGGCAGTAAAATCTTGGTGGATGCAGGATTTTCAGCACGTAGAATAGAAACACTGCTTAATGAAATAGGCAAAACTGCAAATGACTTGGACGGTATTTTCCTAACTCATGAGCATTCCGACCACACAAAGGGAGCAGGAACTTTATCCCGCCGCTATAATGTCCCGATTTTTGCAAATTCGGGCACATGGAAGGGCATAGAAAATTGTGTTGGAAAGCTAAAAGAAGAAAATATAAGAGTTTTTGATAGTGGTAAATTTTTATCTTTTGGATCTATGGATATTATGCCCATAAAAGTCCACCACGATGCAAATGAGCCAGTGGGTTTTATCCTATATTTGGGCAATAAAAAAATATCTCTATTGACAGATACAGGCATAGTCGATGAAAACATGTCCTATGAGATAAAGGGCTCTGATATTTATTATATGGAGGCCAACCATGACCTAGAGGCCTTAAAACGCGGACCATATCCTTATCCTCTAAAACTTAGAGTAATGAGCAATATGGGTCATTTATCAAATGATCAATCAGCAGAAGTTTTGGCCGATGCCCTGGAGGGTAAGGAAGAAAAAGTTTTTTTAGGCCACTTATCAGAAACCAACAACACACCAGAATTATCAAGGCTTACAGTAGATAACTATCTGACAAGTCTTGGCTTAGATACAAGAAAAGATATACACTTAGAAGTAGCAGATAGGTACATCCCATCTGGTATTGTAGAATTATAGAAAGTAAATTATGGAACTAATAGATATTGAAAGATCAATTATAAAAAAATATAGAAAGCAAATTTGGTCCCCCTTTATCAAAGCAATCAAAGAATTTGAACTGATAAATGATGGAGACAAGGTTGCTGTTGCAATCTCTGGGGGGAAGGATTCGCTTTTACTTGCAAAAGTTATAGAAGAACTACATAAACACAGTAAGGTAGACTTTGATGTGGTTTACATATCAATGGACCCTGGCTATGACCCAAGAAACCGTGAACAACTAGAAAAAAACCTAAATTATCTGGGAATTGACGGGCAAATCTTTGAAACCGAGGTTTTCAAAATAGCCGAAGAAGTCTCAAAAGGCGAATATCCTTGCTATATGTGCGCTAGAATGCGTAGGGGAAGTTTATACTCCAAGGCCAAAGAGCTAGGTTGTAATAAAATTGCCCTAGGCCATCATATGAACGATGTTATTGAAACAATTATGCTAAATGTTCTTTATGCTGGCAAATTTAACACAATGAAACCAAAACTCAAGGCGCAAAACTTTGAAAATATGGAACTAATTCGCCCATTTTATTATGTAAAGGAAGAAGATATTATTAAATGGCGTGATTATGTAGAGCTTTTTGCCCTAAACTGTGCCTGCACAGTAACAAAATCCCAAGAAGCTTACACAAGAAAAATGATAAAACAAATGATAGCGCAAATGAAGGAAAAAAATCCTGAAGTTGAAATGTCTATATTAAGGTCTGGAGAAAATGTAAATTGCGATATGGTCGTAGGCTACCAACTCCACGGACAAAAACATTCGTTCTTGGAGGAATTTAATGATTGAGTTTTTAAAAGTATTAATCTTATCCATTGTTGAAGGTATTACAGAATTTTTGCCAGTATCATCTACTGGCCACCTTATTTTGGTAAATGAATTTGTAAAACTAGACCCGCCAGAATTTTCAAATGCCTTTAATGTCATCATCCAATTAGGTGCTATAATGGCAGTTGTAGTTTTATATTTTAGAAAGCTAAATCCTTGGGATTATGAAAAAACAGACAAATATTTTCCAAAAAACTACAAAAAATTAAATGGTCAATCCAGATTTTATTATAGATTAACCCACCCAGATGAAAGAACAATCGAACTTTGGAAAAGGGTTATTGTTGGAGTACTGCCAGCTGGAGTTTTGGGACTACTTTTTGATGATTTTATAGATGAACATTTATTTAACCCAATGGTTGTTGCAACTATGCTTCTTATTTGGGGTTTAATTATTATTTTTGTAGAAAAAAGAAATAAAAATAGAGATGGTTTTGTAAATGATAATATTGCAAATGTTTCTTATAAAACTGTCATTGCTATTGGATTCTTCCAAGCCTTAGCAATGATTCCTGGTACATCTAGGTCAGCTGCAACCATTATGGGAGCTATGATTTTAGGCCTAAGCCGTGAAGCTGCTGCAGAATTTTCATTCTTTTTAGCAATTCCAACCATGCTTGGTGCAACTTTGTTAAAAGTAGTTAAAAATGTCCATGGCTTTACAGGGTCTCAATGGCTATTAATTCTAGCTGGTATGGTTTTAAGCTTTGTAGTAGCCTATGTAGTTATTAAAAAATTTATGGAATACATCAGCAAACACGATTTTATTCCATTTGGAATATATAGGATAATTTTGGGTATTATTGTATTTCTATATTTTGGAGTAATAAAATAAAAACTATAAATTATATGTAGAGTATATTTCCTCAGACCTTTATAAGTCTGAGGAATCTTTATAAATATAGATGATTTTAATTTTATACTAATATATTTTACTAGCGCTTCAAAATAAGTTTTATTTGTTCCCGTGTTCTTTTTGAAACGTTTCTCTTTACAAACTTTGCTATACTTGCTTTCCCTGAAGTAGGATTTATAGGATATGTCATTAACCTTGGATGCATTCTTTCAATTATATCTTTAAATATTTTGGTATGGTTAGTTTTATTTGCATATTTTGCCTTTATCAAAACCATAAAAAGTTCTCTGTTATTAAATATTGAGAATTCTTCGGCGGCTATGTCTTGGTTGGCTACATAATTTACACCAAAGTTAGGTAATCTATGCTCCCAGAAAAATAAATCCATCATATTTATTTTTGATTCATTTATAATCCCTTTATTTTCGTTAATCCAATTGTCAAAGCTATCATCAAAAATAGTGTATTTTTTAGGAATCCCGATTAATTTTGTAATCTCTTTTCCGCTAGAAGCTTTTGTTTTTTTATAATAATCTTTAAAAATTTCAGAGTAATTTCCTGTTAAAATCAAGGTATTATTAGGAAAATCTGGGCTATATAACATGTGTTGGGCTGTTAATGTTTTTGGATATATTCTTGAGGAATCAATATTTTTTTGATAATAGTAAGTAAAATCTTCTGTTAACTCCGCAAGATTATCTATAATTATGAGGTCCCTATCATCATCTTTTAATATTTGGCTAGCAATTACTAAATCTGGATGGTCTTCTTTTAGTGTATTCATTGTAGATAGAAAATATTTATTATTTATATTAGTAGCATGACTAACCGCATAAACTACCCTAGAATCATATCCGGCAGTTAAGGCAAGTAATTTATAATAATTTCTTTTATCCAGAGATTTTAATGAGTTTATCATAATTTCACAAGCTCTATTTATGCTATCTTCATAGTCTATGTATTTAGTTTCAATCCAAAATTTGCAAGTTTTATTTTCTATTAAATCAAAATAATGATTTGGTAATAATTTAAAGATATCTCTATATCTTGTTACGTCAAGATACCATTCACCTTCGTTAATTTTAAAAAATCTTGAATTAGTATATTCTAAGTATTCTTTGTCATTATTTAAAGTATGTTCTTTATAATAGTTAATGATATTAGAGTTTGATCCAAGAATCATTTCTTCAGAGGTAGAGTAATAAATATGTCTTGCAGTTGCGGGGTCATTAAACATTTTCTTTTCTGTATTAGAAATAAAAATTAATACCCATCTTCCTGACAAAAACTTTGAATTGATTTGAAATTCAGAAAAGTTTTTGGATTTATCTAATGTATCTCTTAAAATATCGTAATCAGTATAACCAATATTATTAGGATCTATTAGATAACCTAGTAAAATTGCTCTCTTATTATCTAAAGTAATATCAATTATATTTAAATCGGGATGTGAATATAAATTAAATTTTTCAAATAAATTTATTTCTTTCCAATCCTTAAGTTTGTTTTCTCTTTGTGTTATGATAAACTGCCTTCTAAACAATAACTTCTTATCCATATAATCCTCCCTGAGTATACTTCCATAATTGCTTATATTATATCAATGTTTAGAGTTGCGTCAATAATATTTGAATATTAATTTTTAAAATTATTTAGAATATAAAATCATCCGAGGAATAATTAATGATATAGATTATTAAAATATATAAGTTTAATAAGATGAAAGTAATGAAAAGAGTCTTTATATTAATTCTAGCAAATTTTATATCTCTCATAATTTGCTCAAAGGCTAATAATGAATACTAGAAGAATGAACAAAATATTTTTACTCAATAAATAGTGATGATTAATTAACTCCTAAATTCGATCTTAATGATTTAGTTTTTTCGAGTAAATTTTTTGATGCTATTATTAAATTTATAAAAAAGTAGTGAATTGTTTATAATGAGTTTAATGAATATTTATGGGAATGAATAATTGATTAGAATACAAATTCAGATGATGGAATACATCAGTAAAAATAACTTTGTATCTTTTGGTGTATATAGAATAATGCTTGCTGCTATAGTATTCTTATACTTTGCAATAATAAAATAAAAAGATAAAGATGAAACTTAATTTTAACTGAACCCGTAAATACTAAATAACTTAATAATATTTTAAGCGGAATGTAATCTGCAATCAACAGGCGACATTCCGTTTAATTTTGTCTTAATCCCATCTTCATTGTAGAAATTGATACATAATTTTATTTCATTTTTTAATTGCTCATAGTTCTTAAACTTCACTCCATAGTAAATTTCTGAGTATCCCAAAGAAATTATTCATTGGTGAATGGTCTAGACAATTTTCTTTTCTTTATATACTTTGTGTTATCTTTTGTTTTCTTAGTTTACTAGACTCTGATCTATGCTAGTAATTAAATCCTTCACCTAATTGTATAATTAGATTATCTGTAGAACTAATACTTTTAATCGCTATATCTAACATAGAATTAGTCAGTTTAAAGTTACGCTTTACTATTTCTTTACCTACTTGCACTCTACGCGTAGATTTCAAATGGGGAATACAAATCTAACCAAAACTCCCGGATAAAGATTTTCAATATCCATTGTTCCATTGTGAAGCTCGCAAATTTGCTTAGAAATGAATAAGCCAAGACCATGAGTTTCGATATTTGAGATATCGGACTTAAATAATCTTTGTATTATTTCATCGGAGATATAACCATCTTGATTTATTACTTCAACTATAAATTTCTCTTCATTATTTTTAGTAAGTATTGCCACTTCACCTTTAGAATATTTTAAACTATTTTCCACAATATTAAAAAGCATTCTATAAAATAAGTGTTCATCCATTTTTAAATTGATAGAGTCATCTATCAAATTATCAAAGTTTAAATCTTTATTTTGATGCTCATTTAACTCATCAACTATTAACTTTCTTATAATAACTAAGGGGTTTGAATAAACAAAGTAATCCTTATTCATAATATCTAGTCGTTCGGTAAGGTTGAGGTCTTCTATGATTTTACTTATACTTTGGATTTGATTGTTCATTACTAATATTTGATCTTGATTCTGACTGTTTTTTATTTCCTCTAGACCCCAACTTAATTTAGTCAGAGGTGTTCTTATATCGTGGCTTATACCTCTTAACCAATTTGCTCTACTATTTTTAATTTTTGTATATTTTTTATTAGCTTTATTTATAGTCTTTGAAATCTCTTTTAATTCTCCACTTTCATCTAACTTTACATAATCATCTTTAAATAAGTTATTTATAGAAGCTAGGAGAGGGTTTAAATTTTTATATAATTTCTTTATTTCAAAAATATAAAATAAGTATATTACAAGTAAAAATATTACTACAGAAAATATGATTATATAGAAGTTATTTACAAATGCATCGTAATTGTAATAGTTAAAGGGCAATTTATCTAAAGATTTCTTAGGATAAGCAAATATTATTAGACCATCACCAGCTACAAAAGTAAAGACAGGATAATCATCTAGATAATATCGTGTAAATTGTCCTACATCGGAGAGAGTAAATTTATTCTTTACTTCTGATGGCTTATTAAAGCTTTCTACAACTTCTCCGTTCTCATTTAATCGTATAGCCCATATATCTTTGCTTTTTAAATACTTGCGGTTATCATTTGTTAAATAGGTATTATCTTTTTTATTTTCTATTATATAATCATATATTAGATCTGGATTATTATATTGTTTAAATAGTTTGTAACTAGTAAATAACATAGCGCTGATGGTTACAATAGTAATCAAAATGAAAGCTATACACAGTTTTATAAATTTCTTATATTCTTTTAATAAATAATTTATCATAGCTGACCTTTAAGTTTGTAACCTAGCCCCTTTATGGTTACTAGTATTTTAGGATTAGATGGATCATCTTCTAATTTTTCTCTTAGTCTATAAATGTGAGTTATAAGGGTGTTTTCATATCCAAAAGAATCTTCCCAACAATGGTCTATAATTTGATCAATGGATACTATTTTGTTTAAATTTTCAGACATATAATCTAATATTTTAAATTGTTTAGCTGTAAGTGGTATTTCTGTAGTTTCTTTAATTAATAATGCTCTTTCTTTATCTAATATCACTCCGTTTAGATTAATTTTATCTTTATTATATTGTTTATAACTTCTTCTAAGTACAGCCCTTATTCTCCAAAGCAAGTCTTCTGGTAAGAATGGTTTTACAATATAATCATCGGCTTCTAAGTCAAAACCGGATTTCATATCATCTCTACCATCCAGGGCTGAAAGTACTATTACAGGTAATTTAGAAGTTTTCCTAACTTCACTTAGCAAATCAAAACCGCTTCCATCAGGTAGCATTATATCTAAAACAAGCAAATCGATTTTATTATTTTCTAATTTAAATTTTGCCTCTTTTATATTTTTAGCTGTTAGTACATTGTGGAAGTTATTTTTTATTAAAAATTTATACATACTTTCTAAAAGTTCTATTTCATCATCTACAATTAATAGACATACATCATCATATGAATTCATTATTTACCTCTTTTCATATTAATTGTATCAAATAAAAGTCTAATACTACATTTTGTGATGTAAAAGTGAGGAGAGTGAAATATTAGATTTATCTAAATATTTTAAACTTATATTAGTAAAATAAAAGGAGTTAAAATGAAAAATATATTAGAGATTGAGAACTTAAAAAAATCTTATAATAAAGTTCTTGTATTAGATGATGTTAATTTAGATATTGAAAAAGGGGCCATATATGGTCTTATAGGTAAAAATGGTGCAGGAAAGTCCACCTTAATGAAGACAATTTTAGGCTTAGTAAAGAAGGATACTGGATCTATATCCTTATATGGCAAAAAAATAAGTGAACAAAATCAAAAAGAAATAAACAAAAGCATTGGATCCTTAATTGAAAATCCTTCATTTTATGACCATCTTACAGCTTATGAAAACTTAGAAATTATTTGTAAATTAAAAGGCATAAGCACAAAGGATATAAATAGAATATTAGAATTAGTTAATTTGAGTAAACACACAAATAAAAAAGTGAGAGAGTTTTCACTAGGGATGAAACAAAGATTAGGCATTGCTATAGCTATTATAGGAAATCCAAAGCTTTTAATCCTTGATGAACCTATTAATGGTCTAGATCCTTATGGTATAGAAGAGATAAGAAATTTATTTACTAATATAGTAAAAAATAGTGAAACAAGTATTTTAATATCTTCACATATCCTTGATGAGATTGAAAAAATATCTACTCACATAGGTATCTTAAGAGATGGCAAACTAGTATACAATGGATCACTTGATGATTATAGGAAACTTCATCCACCAGTTATATCCATTGTTACTTCTGATAACATATTAGCTGCTAAATTATTAGGTCTAGATAATTCTAATATTATAAATGATAGATTAGTCCTTGGTAACAAAGATAAAGAAGTAGTTGCTAGAATTATAAAACACATTATAAATGATGTAAATGTATATAGGGTGGAAGAAGAAAAAGAAAGCTTAGAAAAACTATTTATAAGTGAAACAAATTAAGGAATAGAAATGAAGAATTTAGAAATAAAAAAGAATAAGGGTTTAGGCTTAAATTTTATGCTATTGATTGAATTTACAATCCACATGTTATTTATTTTAGTTGCAGTTTTAGGAAAAAGTTTTGGAAAAAGCTCCTATCCCTTATATATGCTTTTAGATAATTATTTTATGACTTGCCTATTAATAAATCCTATTATTATCTCCACAATTGCAAAAAAGGTAATTGAGATGGAAGAAAAAAATAATATGTGGCAGCTGCAGGCCAGTCTTGGTGAGGATATTTCAAATATTTTGGTGAACAAAATTGCCATTCTAGCTATAAAAATTGGCATTTTACAAATTATTGAGTGGGGAATCATTTTGCTTTTAGCAAATCGAAATCCAAATTTAATTCTTGATACCAGTACAATCACAAGATTAGTTATTTATTTTTTTAGTGAATACGCTATAAATTTATTTTTATTAAATTTATTTATGATAATAGAAATGAAGAGTAATAAGGTTTATTTCTCTTTGTTTTTCTCAATAATAGGAGCAATGTCTGGCATTATTTGTATGCTAACTTCTAAAGTTTTATCACAAATAAATCCATTTGCTTGGTTTGTAAGTATACTTAATCTATCTTACACAAAACAAGGCGGTGAATTTATTCAAAGTGTTAATGATATTAATTACTTAACTCTTATAATTAGTTTAATATGTATAATAGTTGAATTTATAATTTTGAAAAATATTAATAGCTATTTGCTAAATAAGGATTTATAAAGGAAGTAAATATGTTAAATATAGAAATGAAAAAATTAAAACTAAGAAGATTATTACTAACAATCCTTATTATTCCACTACTGGCAAATATATTTGGGGTAATAAATTATAAAGGTAATATCGATGTTTTGACTAATGAATGGCAAAGTCTTTGGACTCAAGTATCTTTATTTTACTTTATGTTTTTTCTAATACCTTTAATAGGAATAGTTGTGTCTAGCTTATGGTCCATAGAGCATAAGGTTGGATTAAAATTAATTAGAACAAGCCCTAGAAAGAATATAAATTTTGTTGTCACTAAGGCTTTTATTACCTTTGTAATTGTTGCTATAGCTCAGTTATACTTTTTAGGACTATTCATATTTTTTGGGAAAATTGTCTGTAATCTTCCAACAACGAATTTTACACTCTTTTTCTACTATGTAGGATTTAGTATAATTTTGTCCGTTCCTATAATTTTTATTATGTCAGCCCTTAGCATAAAAATAAAATCACTATCTATAGTAGTTTTAATATCAGTGGGGATTTCAATCTTAGGGTTTATGCTATGTGCTCAAAATATATTTCCCCTTTTGAACAATATAATTGCAATTAGTAATTTAGCTTTAAAAATGAATAATTTTAGTTATATGTATATAGATGAAGTATTTTATATATTACTAATAGGTATAATTGAAATTATAGTATTTTTAAAGATGTCTAGAAAATTTTTAAAATATGAAGGCTAAGTCTAATTCATCTATATTAAAATAATGCCTTAGCAAATAAAAAGTACCTCATTTCATTTTTCGGAAATGAGGTACTTTTTGTTTTTTTTATTTTAAGAAATTTATAAAAAATGTAATCACTATTGGGTTAAATAAGTTTACGGCGATTGCTAATACTATTGGAAGTACAAACATTGCCACATCTGCTGGGCCTTCTTTTTCTATGATGGCCTCCATATTTGCAATGGCATTTGGGGTTTGGCCAAGTCCTACTCCGCAATGGCCTGCTACCATAACTGCAGCATCATAATCGCGGCCAGTTAGATTAAATGTGACAAGGGAAGTGTAGATTCCAATAAATATTGCTTGGGCGATCATAATTACAAGCATTGGTAAGGCTAGATTTAGCATAGCGCTTATATTTAGGTTGATTAAAGCCAAAGATAAAAATAAATTTAGGGAAATATTCCCCAAAATATCTACATTTTTTGTATTCACTTCTTTTTTTGTTAAATCTAGTATATTTCGAGTTACCAACCCTCCAAATTGGCATCCAACATAGTAAGGGAAGTTTAGGGGAGTTAGGGCTAGCAAGCGGTTGATAAAGGTTCCTAAAAATGATGCTAGGGCAATAATTATAATTGCATCCATCAAAGTTTTTTGGTTGATAAGATTTATATTATTACCATCTTTATTTGTCGTTTGTGCGTCAGTTGATTTTAATTTATGAACTCTTATTAGCCTACTTGCAACAGGACCTCCTACAAGAGAACCTATTAGCATACCAAAGGTTGCTGCGGCTACTCCTATAGAAGTAGAATTTGCTGCCCCATAGCCTTCCATAATCTTTCCAAAACTAACTGCAGATCCTATACCACCTGTCATAGATGTAGATCCCATGGCTACTCCGTGAAGAGGATTGATTCCCATAAGTTTTGCAAGGCCAACTGCTAATACATTTTGTAAGGGTAAAAGTAAAATAATGGCAAAGGCAAGTTTCATACCAAGCCAGCCACTTTTTTTAAGGACCTTAAAGCTACAAGCAAGCCCTATACAAGTGAAAAATATATTCATAAAAAAATCTTGTATTACTTCATCAAATTTAAAAAATCCAAAGCCTATTTGATTTAAAATTAAATTAATAAGACTTATGATTAGTCCACCGATAACGGGGGATGGGATAAAGAATTTTTGAAAAAATTTTATCTTATTTTTTATAAAAGCTCCTAGGATAAAGGCAATAATTGCCACTCCTAGTGACTGTAAAATATCTAATTGTATTTCCATAATTACCTCGTTTAAAATATCATACTCTCATATTATATAAGAAATATTGCTATAATCATAGATTTTTTATATAATTGTCACAGAATAGAGGAGAAAAATGAAAATAATATTTTATATAGCAGGATTTGCAATTTTTTATGCAATGATTGGTTATCCACTGACTCTTTTAATTTTAGAAAAGATTTTAAAGAGGAAAAATAACAAGGACTTATCTAAAAAGCCCTTTGTTTCTGTGATAATCTCTGCTTACAACGAAGAAAAAGTAATAGAAAAAAAACTAGAAAATATAATACAAACAAGCTACCCAAACTATGAGGTAATAGTTGCAAATGATGCCTCAAATGATAGAACTGTGCCACTTGTCGAAGATTTTATAAAAAATCATTCGGATAAAAATATAAGGCTAAATACAGTTAAAAATCATTTGGGAAAAACAAATGCCCAAGATGAGGCAGTAGAAGTTGCAAATGGTGAAATAATCGTATTTTCAGATGCAAACTCCATGTTTAAAGCTGATGCCATTGATGAACTAGTAAGTTTTTTCACAGATGATGATATCGAATATGTGTGCGGATCTTTAATCTATGCCAAAGATGATGATATAGCATCGGTTGTGGCAGAAAATTCTTACTGGGATGCGGAGCTTTTGATGAGAAAAATCGAGTCAGAAATTTCTACTATTGCAGCAGGCAATGGGGCTATTTATGCAGTTAGAAAAAAAGATTACAGAAACTATGATCTTGTATCAAGCCACGATTATGAGATGCCACTTGCAGCAGGACTAAATCACAAAAGAGCCCTTTATAATCCAGCTGCCATAGCAGTTGAAAAGGCTGGGGCAACTACAAAAGATGAGTTTAAGAGAAAAGTTAGGATGCAAAGAAGAATCCTTACCAATCTATTTACAAATCTTCGCCGTTTAAATATTTTTGAATATGGCTGGTTTAGCTTCTTTCACTTTAACCACAAGACTTTAAGATTTTTGCAAGCCTTTAACCACATTTTGCTTGTTGTAAGTAACCTTGCCCTATTAAATCATGGATTGTTTTATAGGATATTTTTTATGGGCCAAGTAGCGTTTTTTACTCTTGCTGCTATTGGAAAACTTACTAATTCAAAAGCAAAAATATTTTATTTCCCAAGATATTACTCAATGATGATGCTAGCTCAACTAAAGGGAGCATATAACGAAGCAAGTGGAAAAAGCAAGCCTACTTGGGAAAAGGCTGAGACAACTAGGATATAAAATGAATATTGAAGTATTAATATCAACTATGCACGAAAAATCCATTGATTGCTACAAGAAATTTAACCTTGAAACTGATGCAATTATAATAAATCAAACTGATTATAATGATTATCAAGAGTTAAGTGTAGATGGGATAAAAATCAGAATGATTTCAACTACAACAAGAGGACTTGGGGTAAGCCGTAATCTTGCCTTGCTAAATTCAAATGCTGACATTGTAGTTTTTTGTGATGATGATGAAGTCTTTGAAAATGGATACAAAGACAAAATATTATCAGAGTATGAAGCCCATCCGGATGTGGATTTTTTCGTATTTAAAACTATAATATATCAAGATGGCAAAGAAATTATAAAAGTAAAAAATGAAAAAAATCTATCTATATATAACTCATTAAGGTATGGATCAGTACATTTTGCCTTTAAAAAAGAAGTGCAAAAACGCGAAAATATTTGGATTTCGACATATTTTGGGGCAGGCACACCAAATGGATCGGGTGAGGATAGTATTTTTATTAGTGATTTTATAAGAGCTGGGAAGAAAGTTCGTACAAGTGAAAAACTTATAGCAAAAGTTTACAATGACGGATCAACTTGGTTTACTGGATATGATGAGAAGTTTTTCTACGATAAGGGAAAACTTTCAAAAGCTCTTTTCCCAAATACTTATAGACTTTATATAGAACAATTTTTAAGACGCCATAAGGAAATGACAGAGGTCATTGATTTAAAAAAAGCCCGTAAACTAATGCTTGCGGGAGCAAAAGATTTTGGAGGAGAAAATGGAAAATAAAAAATCATTATTTTCAGCAATACCATCTGCAATTATTGCTGGGATAATTATAGGCATGATTACTTATTTTGGCCTAAATTTTGGTGGCTATAAGGAATATCAAGCTCAATCAAAGGTAGTTACTACAAATATTGAAAATTTAAATGAAGCAAGTGGCACAGCTGCAACCTATGCTGCAACAATTAATAGTCCAAAGATAAAACAAAGAACACTTGAAACACTAGGCATTGATTGGAATGTTGGCAAGCTTGACTCAAAACTAGAAATCAAACCAATAGAAAACACATCTATAATTGATATTGTTGTTACAGATACAAACAAACTTCGTGCAGAAGACATAGCTGACCAATACGCTGATTATACAGTTAGAGTTATCAATAATATTTATAATTCTGGTGCAAAAGTTATGGAATATTCTTATGGATCTGCTACAACCATTGATAATACACTAAGATATGCCCTTATGACAGGTGGTATAGGATTTATCCTTTGGACAGTTTTAAGAATGATAATGATAAATTCTTATAATAACAAAATTGCCAAAAACTATACAAATGATAAAAACGAAACTAGCGAAGTAAGAGAAGTTAGAGAAGTAGAAGAAAAACCAGCTAAAAAAACATTTAGATCATCTAAAAAAGAAGCCACAAAAAAAGCAAGCAAGGTAGACTCAACAAGTTTTGAAAGTGGATCTACAAAAGTTATTGATGGCAGCGAAGTAAAAAAAGCAGCTGATTTATCTGAAACTTCATCTAGCAAATACGAAGTTTTAGGCAGAATTCCTTCCTATGACAAAGGAGAATTAGATGTTTAGAAAAAAAACTAACGAAAAAAGAGAAATTCTTCTCCAATCTTTTTATAATTTAGAGGATAGACTTACAGAAAAAATGGGCACACAGCTAGTAACCCTAGCTTTCACTGCCTCAAGCCATGATACAGATAAAACTAATCATATTTATACACTAGCAAAACATTTGGCAGAAGATGGAGACAGAGTTTTAATTGTTGATGCAAATCTTAGAGAATCACACTTACCAAGTGTAACTGGAAAAGATAAAGAACGTGGATTTATAGACATCATCCTAGGGGATTATTCAGTAGATGATGCAATTATGCATGATAACAGCCATGATGATTTATCATATATCTTCACAGGTGAGGTAGGAGATTATGCTGATAAATTCCTAGAACCAGCTGATATCAAATCATTTTTTGATCAAATGCGTGATAGATATGATTATGTATTTATCGATCTTTCACCAAACATCGATATACCAGAAGCAAATATGTTTGCTGCAAATGCAGATGCAGCTGTTGTATTTTCAACCTATGAAAAATCCAACAACCCAGTTACCCGCGATAGCTTAAAACAACTTGAAAAAGTAAATGCAAATATTCTTGGAATCATAATCACAGACTATTTGTATGCAGATGAGGAAATTGATGAGCTATTTGGAGGAGAAAATGAATAAGATAAAACTATTAACAGGCCTAGCCCTTACTCTTGCCCTAACAGGATGTAGCGATGATAATTATACATCACTTAGACACCCAGAGGGAGAGGCACAAACTGTAACTGACGAGTCCTTAGAAGAAAACAATAATGATCAAGCAGCAGAAACTGAAAATGTTGATCCAGCTAATGGAGAAAATCAAGCAGAAAATACTGAAGAGCAAAACACAGATCAAGCTGATGAAGAAGTTACTGATGATGGGATTAACTACACAGTAGAAAATGTCGTAAATGTAAGAGTTGCTCCTAGTGAAAATTCAAACGTTATGACAACAGTAAATCCTGGTGATGATATCCTTAAACTAGGTGAATCTGACAATTGGTCAAGAATTTCTATTGACGGACAAACAGGCTATATCAGAACAGATTTATTAAAAGCAAATTAATTAACCCATGGGGATTTGATTTCCTCAGGGGTTTTTTATGTTATAATGGTAAAAATAGGGGGCAAGTATGGATCAAATTTCGCTTTTAAAAAATTTAATATGGCCTGTACTACTAGATATTGGCTTTATAAGTCTATTAGACTTTATCCTAGATAGAAAAAAATCTAGCCGAAATATTGCAATTATTTTCCTAGCTTTTGGTTTTGGAGTTTTTGCATATTTTATTTATTTTTCAATAGGATATTTGTTTTTGCAAGTGTATTTGTTTATGTTTTTGTTATCCTTATCCCTTGTAATCCTTGCCCTAAAGAAAAGAATAGATGCTTTTACCATTATTGGTATCATCCTTATGGTAGTCATGTTAATATTGCTTTTAAGATATACATTAATTGAATAAATAAAAAATGCTAGTACTATTTTGTACTAGCATTTTATTTTGCTTATTTATTTATTGGATTTTCAAAAGCATCTACGATTAATTGTAAGTAGCCTGCTGTATCTACCAGTGTTGCTCCTGATACTGCTTCAACTTTTTCACCTTCTTTTGCGCCGGCAATAGTTTCTTTGATCTCATCTATAGTTTTTCCAGCTACAAATTTTTCGATTGCTTCAAAGTTTTCTTTAATAGTAACTGTTGAACCTGCTTTTTCTGCCATTAGCTTAGAATAAAGGTCGTCGTTTTCAAGTTTACTAGAAAGTACTGTTTTGCTATCTTTATAGTCATTTGCAAAATCACTTCCTTCGCCTTGAGATGTGACACCCTCTTCGATGTATTGATATTCGTCAATGCTTGCAGCTATTATTTTTTCATCTTCTACTGCTACAACAGCATTTGCAAATGACTTATCTCCATGTGGGGCACCTAGGACATATCTTAGCTCAATATTTTCTGGATTTTCAGCTTGTCCGCCAATTATAAATGAATTATCTTTTGCAGCATCTACTATATATCTTAGAAGATTTGGTGTTGATTTGAATGTTGCACCAGAGATGGCATCCATGATTTTTTCATCATCATCATTTATTACTTCTTCAAGCTCTGCAATAGTTTTTCCCTTTACAAAGTTAGTGACTGCATTGTAGTTGTCCATAAGTGTGACTTCTCCACCAGCTTGTTTCATAGTTTCTGAATATGGTTCTTTGTTATCAATTTTTGATGCTAAGATTCTGCCTTCTTTAGCACCATCACCAAATTCTTTGTCTGAGTTTGGGACACCCTGATATCCTTCGTCATCACCAAAGTATTGGTATTCATCGATAAATGCATCTACAATTTTATCTCCACTTGTTGCTACAACAACTGTTGTAAATGATCTAGATGCTTCATCTGGATAAGCTCTGTGAAGTACTATGTTGCCCTCTACAGCTGGGGTTTCAGAAGTTTCTGTGTTTTCTTTTTTTTCTTCATCAGACTTTTCATCTTCAGCTTTATCTTCTTTGTTTTCCTCAGCTGCTTTATCTTCTTTTACTTCGCCTTCTTTGCTTTCTTCGGTTTTTTCCTCTGTTTTATCTGCTTGATCGACAGTTTCATTAGCTTTTTGTTCAACTGCTGTTTCATTTGCCTTATCAGCTTCTTTATTAGTATCGTTTGCACATCCTGTAAATGCTAATGATGTTACCAGCATAAGTGTTGCAATATTAAATTTCTTGTTCATAAATTATCCTCCGCTAATTGTATAAAAATTATTGTTATTTGTATAACTAATTTAGAATCATTATAATATATATGAAAAATTTTCGCAAATTTTTTGTCAATAATAATAGCAATTTTGGGTATAATCTTTCATAGAAGAACAGTTTTAAGGAGAGAGTATGCAAGTTAAGGTTGATAAGAAACTCGCATTTAAAATAGCAGGCAAGAGTTTTAAAATAGATAGCAGAGAAGATGCGGGAGAAATTAGAGATGACTTTTTAAAAACTTATAGAGATATACTAAAAGACCATGGGGCAGCCTTTGGTCTTATGGAGTACAATGCCCTAGAGCAAGATTATAATTACTTTATAGGTTTTGAGATATCAGATAAGAAAACAATTGATAAAAATAAATTCTTAGTATATGAAATTCCTGAAGCTTCTTATCTAGAAGTTCCAGTTGAGGGAGAAGGTGGATTAAAAGATGGGTATCGATATACTTATGAAGAGTATTTCCCAAATAAAAAGTATTTCCATGGTTTAGGTGCTGATATAGAGTTTTATCAGTATGATGAAACGACTGATAATATAGGCAATGTAAAGCTTTTTATACTACTTAGGGAAAATCCTAACGCATAAGTTATAAAAATTTAAAAACATCATGAAAAATCTATTGCCTTTTATTTTAAGGACATACAAGTACAAATTATTATAAATACGAACTGAGGATCACATGAAAAAAATCTTATTAATTGGACTAGTAGGCCTAAGCCTTAGCTCATGCACCATGTTTTCAGACAAATATTCTGACCAAGAAATAATTTATGGGGAAAATCTTATCGAAACTCGTGAAATCCCTACTTTAAAACGTGTCAATTCTTCATTTACCTATATTCCAGAGGAAGATGATGAGGAATGCGAAGAATGTCAAATTATTTATTAAAGTGGGTATATATAATCTAAACAAAAGGAGATAATTATGGGAAAATTAAAAACACTTACAACACTTTTAAAAGTGAATAACAAACTTGGATTATTAGACGTTGGTGACTTAATTGGACTTGCAAGCACAGCTTATAAAGTAAAAACATTCGATCCAACAGATCACCTACCAGATTTCAACCTTGACTTCTGGGAAAGAGAAGAAATTGAAAAAGAAAAAAGAAGAAATGCTATTCTTGCAGCAGCTGTAATTGGTACTGGTGCTTACCTAATAGCAAAAAACAGAGATAAAATTGCAGATGCAGCAAATGATGCTAGAAGCAAAACAAAAGAATTAGCATCAGATGTTTCAAAAAAAGGCGAAGAAATAGCTCATGATGCAAAAGAAAAAGTAGAAGACCTTGCCGATGATGCAGAAGATAAATTAAATAAAGGCAAAAAATCTATTGAAGCAAAAGAAGTAAAAAATAGTTTTTACGACAATTATTAAAACAAAACCCAAGGATTTAATTCCTTGGGTTTATTTTTATATATTAGATAAAAATCCATCCACATCTTCATCACTTGTTCTATAGGTTGTCACAAAACGGGCAATATTTTTACCATCGACATTGCCAACTACATCAAAGACAGAAAATTCTTTAAATTTATTAACTTGATCATCTGAAAGTTTTACAAAAACTTGGTTGGATTCAAAGTCATAGGCAAGTTCATAGCCCTTATCAGATATTCCCTTTGCCAAAGCTTTTGCTTTTTCAAAGGCAATTCTTGCACCACTTACATAGCCATCTTCTTTGGCAAATACAGTTTCATACATGATGCCAACTACAAAAGATTTTGCTAAAAGATAGCCTTTTTGTTTTTGTAGGTTGATAAAGTTTTTCTTAAGTTCATCATTTACTACAACCATGGCTTCACTTAGCAAAAGACCATTTTTTGTCCCACCTAGGTAGAAAATATCACACAAATTGCAAATGTCTGAAATTTCATAATCGCATTTATCACTGGCAAGGGCTGCAGCAAGCCTTGCCCCATCTATAAACAAATACAAATTATTTTCCTTACAAAAATCATAAATTTCTGTAAGTTCTTTTTTAGTGTAGACTTCACCAAGCTCAGTAGTGTTTGAAATATAAACTTTTTTTGGTACAGTTACAAGCTCAGAATTAAATTCTTTCAAATTTTCTTCTAAGAGGTCACGGCTTAGTTTACCTGTTAGGCTTTCAATGGTTTCAATCTTAATACCCGTTGCCTCTATTGATCCTGCTTCATGGTCTTCAATATGACCAGTTTTTACTGCTAGTACAGAGTTTTCTTGTTGCATACCACAGGAAACTCCCAAAACATTGGCAGCAGTTCCGCCTGGTACAAAATGTATGTCTACATCTTCATTTTTAAGGGCTTTTTTTATTAAATTTCTAGCATTTTCACTATGGTCATCAAAACCATAGCCGGGATTATACTCATCTTTTGCCTTTAGTAGGGCATCAAGGACTTCAACTCTTCCTATATCATTGTAATCATTTAAGAAAAAATACATTTTATTCTCCTTTCACTGGACTTAATAGTGATTTTTCAATTGCTTCATTCAGTAATTTTAGGTAAGCTTCATAGGCTTGTGTTTGCCCGTAGAAGTGAACACCATCTGTACCATTATAAAATTTAGGATGCTTAATGGCATAATCCTCCCAGTCCATGACTGTTACAAAATCATATTTTTTAGCTATATCTTTCATTGCTACACTTACTCGGTGGGGTTGGTCAAATCTATTATCATAGCAGGTTACAAGTATGAGTCTTTTTCCATCTGGAAGAGCTTTTACGATTTCTTCAAGGCTTGGTCCTGGAATTTTTTCTGCATTTGTTCCCAAGGCAATGATTACTATATCAGCAAGGTTACTTGTCTGATTCATTTGCGATATAATACCAGCCCCATCTTCAAGAGGCCTATTGCCTTCAGCATTTATATATAAATTTTCTATATTACTTGTCAGATACTCACGTGGTCCCAACATTACGCTATCACCGATAAGGGTGAGAGATTTTTCTTTTTTAGATGATTTTATATATTCGCTATTATTTTTATTTATTGTTTGGTCAAGGTTATTTTTATCAAGTTTTATTTTTTCTATATCTTGATTTACTGATTCTTTTAAAATTTCTTTTTCTAGGCTCATCATAGATCCAGCATTTTCTGAGATTGCAAAGGATAGGCTAAAGCTTGTTATAATCATAAATATAAATACTGACCTAAAAATCAATCTGTTTTTCTCATAGTCTATCTTATATTTAGCAGTATTTTCTTTTAAAGACAGGATGTTTTTTCCTCTAAAAATCGGCTCGAAAACGTGGTAATTAAATAAGACTAGGCCAATGGTAATGAGTATTGCTAAAATTAGTCCCTTAGCAGTTTTGTCAAAATTGCTTACAATTACCCAAACTGGCCAGTGGAATAAATAAAAACCATAGGAATAATCAGATAGCCTAGATGTAAACTTATCTTCCATTAAGTTTTTATTGGAGTAGGCAACTAAGATTAAAAATCCTGTTATCAAGTCAGTAAGCAAAAATCCTACAAAATATGTGACTTTGCTATCATATGACATAGTAAAAGCCATTAGTAAAATCAGACCAAGTCCTGCTAGTGTCGGCTTATTGTAAGGAATTTTCTTAAAGGAAAATCTTTTTACAAAGGCTGCCAAAAAACTTCCTAGCATAAAGGCACCCATACGAGTTAGATCAAAAAAGTAGACAAAACCAGTATCAACACTTTTTATAATTGTAAGCACTAGCATCAAAACAAAACCAATTATTGCAAGATAGAAAGTAGTCATCAAAAATAAATCAGTAAATCTACGCTTTACGGCTCTTTTTTTAAGTGATTTTTTGTAAATAAAACCCATAATCCATGGCCAGATCAAATAAAAATGGATTTCAAGAGCCAGGGTCCAAGTATGCATGAAAATCCCTCTTATAAATTGACCCTCATATGATCCGCCGCGTAGGATTTCAAAGAAATTATAATTAAAACTTATTGCAGCTAAAAACTGGTCAAAAAACCCTACACTATAATCAGGATTTATGGTTAAAACAAATAAAGTAGTCAAAAAAAGCATCAACAATAGACCTGGAAAAATTCTTACAAAACGCTTTGTGAAAAACTTTCGATAGTCGATTTTTTTATTATTAAACAATTCATCAATTAGATGAAAACTTATCAAAAATCCAGAAAGGACAAAAAGAATATTAACACCTAAAAATCCTGCCGGCAGCATTGCTGGAAAATAATGGTAGATAAGTACTAAAAGTATGCCAAAAACCCTTAAAAAATCTAAACCTTTAATTTTCATTTTCTTCTACCTCAACAAAACCATTACTATTTTTTTTATAAATTTTTCCGTTTTTTAATTTTATTTTTATCTGACTATTACCAGACTCATTATTAAAATTTGCACTATAGGTAAAATCTTCGTTAGAAAAATCACCTGGTCCGTCAAAACGAGATTTTTTAAAATTTCCCTTATAAATTCCATATGGACTTTTTAAGATGCCTTGACCTTCTAATTTATTTTTAGAAATAGTTCCTGTGTAATAGGTATTTTCATCTATTTTATAATCTACTACATCTTTACTTTTGCTATTTGAAATAAAATAAATTAAAGATATGACCATTAAAATAGCAATGCCTATGCCCATATAAGAAGTAAACTTTTTATTATCCATTTTAATCTCCTATATAACTATATATAACAATTATAACAAAATATTATTCAAAAATAGACAGATTTATCATTAATATTTACTTGAAAATTTTACTTCCATAATTAAATTTGATATAAAACATTGAAAAAATAATAATTACTATTAGTTGATTTATCTTAAAAGGTTGAAAATTAGACCTTTAAAGACGAAAAAAATTATAAAATTTGATATTGATTATCATTACTTAATATGTTATACTAATATTACAGTTATTAAACACTTGTTTTGTAGAAATATTAAAATAAACTATAAAAAAGAATGTTTAATATTCATTAGAAAAGGAGTTTATATGCCAATTACTTTTTTTAATCAAGGAGATAAAGTCCGCGTTATAAGCTTAAAAGGGAATGATGAGGTAAGAAAACACTTGTCTAACCTCGGTATTACTAAAGGTAGAGAAATGATTGTCCAAAGATTTGATGGAAATAATTATATATTTTTAGTAGATGGCAATAGGCTTGCATTATCAAAAGATATAGCAAAAAGAATAATGGTAGAGGAGATTGCATAGTGAAAACTTTAAGAAATGCAGAAGTTGGAGAAACTTTAAGGATTGCAAAAATATTAGGTGATGGTTCAACCAAGAGAAGAATTATGGATATGGGTATTACCAAAGGTACAGAAATTTTGGTTAGAAAAGTAGCTCCACTTGGTGATCCTATTCAAATAAATTTAAGGGGTTATGAACTTACAATTAGAAAACATGATGCTGAAAATATAATGGTGGAGGAAGTATGAGCTTAAAAGTAGCTTTAGCGGGCAACCCCAATAGTGGTAAAACAACACTTTTTAATGCTCTGACAGGCTCAAATCAAAGAGTGGGAAACTGGCCGGGGGTAACGGTTGATAAAAAAGAAGGAAATTTAAAAGGACATAATGATATTGTTCTTCAGGACTTGCCTGGAATATATTCACTTTCTCCTTATACTTTAGAGGAGAAAGTTGCTAGAACTTATCTAGTAGACGAGAGACCAGACTTACTGGTGAATTTAGTAGATGGATCAAATTTAATTAGAAATTTATATTTAACAAGTCAATTAATAGAACTAGGTATTCCGACAATTCTAGCTATAAATATGATGGATATTGTAAGAGATAGGGGAGATGAAATAGATAAAGATGCTCTATCTAAGTTATTAGGCTGTCCAGTAGTAGAAATTGTTGCCAGTAGAGAATCTGGAATTGATCTCTTGATTAGTGAAATAGTAGATTCTGAAAATAGGGAATATTTGCCACTTCCTTTAGAATTTTCATATGATTTAGAAAATAAATTAGCAGATATAAGAAACATAGTAGATCCATATGTTGAAGATGATTTAAAAAGATTTTATACTATCAAAGCCTTTGAAAATGATGAGGAAATGATAGAAAAAATTGAGCTAACAACTGAAGATAGTAGAAAAATTTCTGATATTCGTAAAAAGTGTGAAGAATTTTTTGATGATGATGCAGAATCAATTATCACTAGTGAAAGGTATGAAAGGCTTGAAACTTTAAGTGAAAGGGTGTTAAAAAAGGCTGAACCAAAACTTTCAACTACTGATAAGATTGATAATGTAGTAACATCTAGAGCTTGGGGAATTCCAATTTTTGCTCTTGTTATGTTTATAGTTTATTCATTATCTGTTTTTAAATACTCTCCAGGTACCTTACTAACAGATGCTGTAAATGGTTTTTTTGAGGATAATCTCATACCAGCAACTGCAGCGTTTTTGGAATCTATAGATATAAATGAAGTGTTGATAGGTCTTGTTTGCGATGGTATGCTAACGGGTTTTGGAGCTGTAATAGGTTTTTTACCACAAATGATGGTATTATTTGCACTATTATCAATCCTTGAAGATATAGGATATATGTCTAGAGTTGCTTTTATTATGGATACTATTTAGAAGATTTGGTTTATCTGGAAAATCTTTTATTCCTGCTATGATTTCAACTGGATGTGCAGTTCCAGGTATCCAAGCAAGTAGAACCATAGAAAATGATAGAGACCGTAGAATAACTATAATGACAACGTCATTTATGCCTTGTTCTGCAAAACTACCCGTAATAGCCTTAATTGCAGGTGCATTTTTTCCAAATCATAGGGCATTGATTACCGTAAGTTTTTACTTTATAGGTATAGCAGCAATAATAATCTCAGGTGTTATTTTAAAGAAATTTAAAAAATTTGCATCTGATCCAGCACCGTTTATTATGGAGCTGCCTCCATATCATGCACCTAGATTAAAATCTGTACTTCAAGATGTATGGAATAAGTCTAAATCATATGTAAGAAGAGCTGGAACAATCATTTTACTTTCAGCTATTTTGATATGGGTATTGACAAACTTCGATTATAAATTTAACTTGGTAGAAGAGGATGCATCTAATTCTATACTTGGAGTTATAGGGTCATACTTAGCGGTTATATTTAAGCCACTTGGATTTGGAACATGGCAAGCTTTTGTTGCAACTGTTTCAGGCTTTATTGCAAAAGAAAATGTTGTTTCAACTACGGGAGTTGTTTTAGGAATTGGTAGTGATGTTACAGAAGAAAGTGCAGAACTTTTAAGAGCATTTGGTAGTGCAATAGGAACACCTGTTGGTGGATATTCATTTTTACTATTTAATATGCTTTGTATGCCTTGTTTTGCAGCTGTTGGAGCTATTAAAACCGAAATGGGAGATAGTAAATGGACTCTACTAACAGTAGCTTATCAAATGGGTTTTGCATGGGTAATTAGTTTTATCTTCTATCAATTTGCTAATTTAATAGCTTATGGAAGAAGAGGTACAAGCACAGTACTAGCCGGTATTTGTCTAATTGGTTTATTATATCTAATATTTAGACCTTCTAGACAAATAAAAGAAACTAAACATTATAATACAAATTTTGCAAAAAGTTAGGGGGTGATTATGAACACACAATCATGGATACTTTTAATAATAATATTAGCCATTTGTTCTTTTATAGTATATAAAAGATTTATTCAAAATGATGAACCTGGTGGCTGCAAAGATTGCCCAGGTCACAATCCTAAAAAAGGATTTAATAAAAATAAAATATAAGAGTTTCTAGAAAATATATGAAAGCTCGTATAAATTATTACGGGCTTTCAAAAAATTTTAATTAATTAACGATAATGATTATCACTATTATATAGTTTGATAATAAAAAGAGAAAAGGAGAAATAATATGTCAAAAGTAGCAGTAATTTATTGGTCAGGAACAGGTAATACAGAGCAAATGGCAAATGCCATAGCGGATAGACTAAAGGAGAAACAAATTGATCTAGATATCTATCAAGCAAGTGATTTTGATGAATCAAAGCTAGCTGATTATGATGGATTTGCTTTTGGTTGCCCAGCTATGGGAGATGAATCTCTTGAAGAAAGTGAATTTGAACCAATGTTTGAATCAGTAGAAGGAAAGCTTGAAAATAAAGCAGTTATAATATTTGGTTCTTATGAGTGGAATGAAGGTCAATGGATGCTAGATTGGCAAGAAAGATGCAAAGATAATGGCATAAATTTAGCCGCTAATGGCCTTGCGGTCTATGATAGTCCGAGTGAAGAGGATATAAGATCTTGTCAAAATTTAGCCGATAAGCTGATAGAAATGTTATGAGTTTAGGATATGAATTATTATCCCTTTATTGTAGCCAAGTTTTAGCAAATATCAAACCATCAAATTTATTTACTGTATCTAATATAGTTTATGATGTGGATAAACTTATAGAAACTTGGAATGATGATTTTAATAAGTACGGAATCTATTTTCATATTATAGCAAAAAGAGAGAGGACATCTTCAATTTTATGCTTTAGAAAAGATTTATTGCAAAAGTCTCTTAGCTATGAAAAAACAAAGTGTTTTTTAAAAACTTGTGGTTATGATACAAGTAATATCGATTCTTGTACTAGCTGCTTAAAAAAGAGATTTTTAGAAAATGAATTTCCTCATGAAATAGGTTTTTTTCTCGGTTATCCCTATGATGATGTAAGGGGATTTATTGAAAATAAAGGTAGAAATTACCTTTATAGTGGTTATTGGAAAGTATATAAAGATAAAGAGGATAAGTGTAAATTATTTAACTTATATGAGAAGATTCGTCGAATCTACATACAAACTAATGGAAATAAGTATAAGCTTATGAAATTAGTGGAAATAGATACTTCATAAAGTAATCTATTTTTACAATTATTTAAAAAGTCTACCAAGTTCATGCAAGATCTCCTAAAAAATATAGGCTTGGTAGACAAATGCGTAAACATACCGATGTAATTTTATAATTACTCAAAAAAAGTAACCATAGCTGCTAGATACAGTTAGGTTGCTTTTTTTTATATATACTTATAAACTTGAATAAAATAAAGGATTAGATATAATAATAGACAAAAGATACCCATGGAAAATTTATATATATTTTCAGGAGTGTATATTTATAAAAGGAGAATAATATGTCTATTAAAAATAACGCAAAAGAACTTATCGGAAATACTCCCTTACTTAAGCTTAATTCCCTAAAAAAAGAGGGTAGAGCTGATATCTATGTAAAAGTAGAAAAAAATAATGTGGCTGGATCTGTAAAAGATAGAATCGCTCTTTATATGATTGAAGAAGCAGAAAAAGCAGGCAAAATAAAGCCAGGAGATACAATTGTAGAACCAACAAGTGGGAATACTGGGGTGGCCCTAGCAGCCTTATGTGCGGCAAAAGGATACAAACTAATCCTAACCATGCCAGCATCAATGAGTGAAGAACGTGAAAAACTAGCAAAAGCTTATGGGGCAGAAGTTATAAGAACAACAGAAAATGCTCTACAAGGAGCTGTGGATAAGGCAAAAGAACTTTCTGAAAATGAAGGATATTACTTCCCTGATCAATTTTCAAACCCAGCAAATATAAAAGCCCACTATGAAACAACAGGACCAGAAATTTTAGCAGAACTTACACCAGATGCCTTTATAGCAGGAGTTGGTACAGGTGGAACAGTATCTGGAGTTGGTAAAAAATTAAAAGAAAAAGATAACAATATCAAAATCTACGCTATCCAACCAGCAGAAAGTCCACTTTTATCAGGTGGAGAGGCCTCTAGCCACAAAATCCAAGGCATAGGTGGAAACTTTATTCCTAAAAATCTAGATTTTGATGTAGTAGATGATATTGTAAGTGTAGCAAGTGATGATGCAATAAAAATGAGCAGACAATTAGCAAAAGATGAGGCCCTAGCAGTTGGGATATCATCAGGAGCAAATGTAGTAGGAGCTATTGAAATTGCAGATAAATTAGGTGAAGGTAAAACAGTTGTAACTGTACTTCCAGATACTGGGGAAAGATACCTATCAACTAGCCTATATGAAATTAATTAGTTATGAAGAATATAAAGAGGAACTTTTAGAGGCTGCCTTGAAAAAAGATCCATCTTTAAAAAGTAAGGAAGAAGCAATACTTTATTCCCCAGGCATAAAAGCTCTTTTAAGCCACTTTAGGGCCCACAATTTGTGGCTTGGAGGCCAATTTTATGAAGCTGATGAATTAGCCTACAAGTCTAGGATAGAAACAGGTATAGAAATCCACCCTGGAGCAAAAATTGGCAGAAAAACATTTATCGACCATGGCATGGGCATTGTAATTGGTGAAACTGCAGAAGTAGGAGAAGACTGTTTGATATATCACGGAGTAACCCTGGGTGCAGTTGAAAATAAAAAAGGAAAAAGACACCCAACGGTAGGTAACAATGTCATGATAGGTGCAGGAGCTGTAGTTCTTGGCGCTATAAATGTAGGGGATAATGTAAAAATAGGAGCTAATGCTGTTGTTTTAGAAGATGTAGTAGATAATGCAACAGCAGTCGGTGCACCGGCTAGGATTATAAAAAAATAAATAATTATTAAAAACTTCTAAATTTGACTTAAAAATCTTATTTAGAAGTTTTTTTGTACAAATATTTGCGGTATAAATTATTGTGAAGGTATAGAAAGAGAGGTTTATATGGCAAAGAAAACTCAGTACGCATTTCTTTTCGCATTTGGTATCCTGCTTTATTTTTTGCTTTATCAAAGTCAGATAGTTTTTAAAAACACTATCCCATTAATTATAATTCTTGGAGCAGGATTATATTATAATGATAAGTTAAAGATGAAGAAAAAAGGTAACATCTTTTTGTTCCTGCTATTAGTAATTTTATCATTCTCAGTTATTTTTAGAGATACTCATAATTTAACTTACCTTACAACAAGTCCAACAATGGATGGGATAATTTTAGCCCTTATAACTTTTGTGTTTCACAATTACCTAATATATGAATAAATTCCTAACAAAAAAAGGGGCATTCTTGCCCCTTATATTTTTATCCTAAAAGTATTCTGTGGAAGTTTTTCTTTCCTTTTTTGATTATTATTTTATCATCTGTAAATAAATCTTCTGTAACTTCAAGGCTTGGGTCAGATACTTTTTCATCATCGATTGATACTCCGCCTTGTTTTATAAGTCTACGAGCCTCACCATTTGACTGAGTAAGTCCAACATCTGTCATAAGTTGTAATAAACCAATTGGTAAATCAGCTTTTGAGATTTCTGTTGTTGGCATAGCATCTTCATTACCAGCTCCTGCAAATAGTGCTTTTGCTGCATCTAGGGCTTCTTTGGCTTTTTCTTCACCATGGATTAGTTTTGTAACTTCAAAGGCTAATACTTCTTTGGCATGGTTTATATCTGCTGCATCAGTTGCAGAACCTAATTTTTTACATTCCTTTGTTGGTAAGAAAGTAAGTTGTAGTAAGAATTTTTCTACATCTCTATCATCAACATTTCTCATGTATTGGAATAGTTCATAAGCAGATGTTTTTTCTTCATCTAGCCATACTGCACCCTTTTGAGATTTACCCATTTTTACTCCATCAGCAGTTGTAAGTAGGGAGAAGGTCATTCCATAAGCTTTGTCATTTTCTTTTTTGCGAACTAAGTCTACTCCACCGATGATGTTTGACCATTGGTCAGATCCACCGATTTCTAAGGTACAATCGTGGCGGCGGTAAAGTTCTAAGAAGTCGTAGGATTGTAAAAGCATGTAAGAAAATTCAAAAAATGTTAAGCCACCTGCTGCCATACGGTTTTTGTAGGCATCTTTTTTAAGCATTTCACCTACTAAAAATTCGTTACCCACATCACGTAAAAACTCTAAGAATTTTAATTCTTTAAGCCAGTCTTTATTATTTACAACAGTTGCTGCATCATCACCAAATTCTAAAAATCTTTGAAATTGCTCATAAAACCTTTTTGCGTTGTTATCTATTGTTTCTTCTGTCATGACCTTTCTCATATCAGAACGACCTGATGGGTCACCGATTAGAGTTGTACCACCACCTAATAGGGCAATTGGTTTGTGGCCGTAATTTTGCATACGAATCATAACCATAATTTGGATTAAGTGACCTACTGTAAGAGAATCAGCTGTTGCATCAAAACCACAATAGAAAGTTAGTTTTTCATTTTTTAATTTTTCTTTAAGCTCAGCTTCATCAGTAGCTTGCTCGTAGTAGCCACGTTCTACTAGCTCATCAAAAACATTATCGTATTCTTTTTCGTAAGTGTATCTCATAATTTCCTCCTAAAAATCGGCATAAAAAAAGAGTATAAGAGGGCAGAATTCTGCGGTACCACCTCTTTTTATACTCAGCTTCTTTTACACAAAGAATAGTGTTAAACTCAATGAAAGTGTAATTCGGGAAAATTCCTTACTGGGTTTTCATTATCGAGTTTTATTTAATTAGTTTTAATATACCTTTTATTTAATGAATCTTCAATCAGCCTAGCTACTTATAAAAGAGCCTACTTCTCCTATTAGCATTAAGATACAGCTTATAATAAATAAAATGCTTAATTTCTTGCTAAATATTTTCCCAGAATAGATACTATAAATAATTAATATATAGGCAATTATTTGCGAAATGAAGTAGCTAGTGTCTGTTAAAAACTTATCTCCAAGCGCTACGATGAGACAAGAGATGAAAAATAATATGCTCATTCGATTTTTATGCTGGTCTATATCTTTTTTCATATCCTATGGCCTCCTTTTTAATTTCATTATATGGTAAATATAAAAGTTAATCAATACTTAACTATGAGTATTATAAGATTTGAAGTATGATATATCTATATATTTTCTAAAAGAAAGGATAGCTTATGACAGAAAAAAAACCTTATTATATAACAACTCCAATATACTATCCTAATAGTAACCTACATATTGGAAATACTTATACATCAATAATTGCTGATGTTTTAAAAAGATATAAAAATTTAAATGGCTATGATGCATATCTAGTAACTGGAACTGATGAACACGGACAAAAGATTATGAGAACTGCAATATCTCATGGTACTAGCCCTCAAAAATTTGTGGACATCATAGCAGATGAAACAAAATTACTTTGGAAAAAACTTGAAATTGACTACGATACCTTTATAAGATCAACAGAGCCTCAACATGAGGAAGATGTAAGAAATATTTTTACAAAACTTTATGACCAAGGTGATATTTATAAAGGTGAATATAAGGGATATTACTGCACCCCTTGCGAAACTTTTTGGTCTGAAGGTCAACTAGTAGATGGCAAATGCCCGGACTGTGGTCGTGATGTAGAATACCAAGAGGAAGAATCCTATTTCTTCAGATTATCAAAATATGAAGATAGATTAAAAGAATTATTTAAAGAACACCCAGAATTCCTTGAACCACAATTCCGTCAAAAAGAAATGTTAAATAACTTCATCGATAAGGGACTTTCTGATCTTTCTGTAACCCGTAATACCTTTAATTGGGGAGTAGACGTTCCTTTTGATAATGAGCATGTGGTTTATGTTTGGATAGATGCCCTTTCTTGCTACTTATCTGCAATTGGATATGGAGATAATCAAAAGAAATTTAATAAATATTGGCCTGCAAGTGTGCATTTAATAGGAAAAGATATAGTAAGATTCCACACTATTATTTGGCCTGCCCTTTTAATGGCTCTAGATTTACCAATTCCAGAAAAAGTTTTTGCCCATGGTTGGATTCTTTTTGATAATGATAAGATGAGTAAATCCAAGGGAAATATTATGTATCCAGAACCACTTGTAGAACTTTATGGTGTGGATGCCTTAAAATATTTCGTCCTTCGTGAATTTAATTTTGGCTCTGATGGAAACTTCTCTAGCCAAAAATACATGGAAAGATATAATTCTGACCTTGTAAATGACCTTGGAAACCTAGTTTCAAGAACTACATCAATGATTGATAAATATAATGGTGGAGTAGTTGCTAAGGGTAGTGAAACTGATACTTACGATGAAGAATTAAAGGCCCTTGCAAAAACAACCTATACTGACTTTGTAAGCCTAATGGATGATTTTAAATTTAATGAAGCCTTACAAACTGTTTGGACATTTATCAGACGTGCTAACAAATACGTAGATGAAACTGAACCATGGATTTTAGGCCGTGATGAAGCTAATAAGGATAGACTAAACACAGTTTTATATAATCTAGCAGAGTCACTAAGAATTGTTGCCCAATTAATCGAGCCAGTGATGAAAAATACTAGCAAAGAAATCCTTAAAAAACTTGGTACAGACAACAAAGGTTTTGCATCTGCAAGAGAATTTGGTCTTTTAGAAGAAGGAGCAAAAGTTACTAAGGGAGCAAACTTATTTGATAGGCTAGATGTAGAAGTAGAACTTAAAAAACTTCACGACCGTAACAATGAATTAATCGCCCAAAGAATAAAAAATAGCGACGATAAAAAAGAAGATGAAGAAAGTAAGGCTGAAATAACATTTGAAGACTTCACAAAGGTAGAAATGGTTGTAGGAAAAATCCTTGAAGCCAAAGAACACCCAGATGCTGACAAGCTTTTAGTCTTTACTGTAGATGTGGGAGAAGAAAACCCTCGCACAATTATATCTGGTATCAAAAAATGGTATGAGCCAAGTGATTTAGTTAATAAAAATGTAATAGTTGTTAAAAACCTTGCACCAAGGAAAATGCGCGGTATCGAGTCTCAAGGCATGATCTTAGCAAGTGATTTTGATGGTGACCTATCACTTTTAACAACTCTAAAAGATATGAAACCAGGAAGTAAGGTTTCTTAATGAGATTGATAGATTCACACTGCCACCTTACAGATGAGGCTTTTGATGATGACAGGTTATTTATTTTAAATGACCTGTCTAATTTTGGTCTAAAGGCAATCATAAATCCTGCTACAAATATAGCTGATAGCAAAATGGCAATAGAACTTGCTGAAAAATACGACAATTTTTACGCCATGGCAGGCATCCACCCAGAAGAAGTTGATGACACTGATAATAAAGATTTAGAAGAGTTAGAAAAGCTTGCAAAAAATGAAAAAGTAATAGCAATTGGGGAAATAGGCCTAGATTACTATTGGAAAGATGATAATAAGAAAAAGCAAAAAGAAATATTTATCCACCAATTAGAACTAGCTAGAAAATTAGAAAAGCCTGCAGTAATCCATGTTAGAGACAGCAAGGATGATGTGATAGAGATATTAAAGGAATACCAAGATTTAAAAATCCAAATCCATTGTTTTTCAGATGACCTGGAAACTTTAGAAAAATATATGCAAATGGGTTTTTATATTTCAATTGGGGGAGTAGTAACCTTTAATAATGGTACAAATGAGCAAAATGCAGCTAGAAATGTGCCGATTGAAAGGCTAATGCTAGAAACAGATAGCCCATACCTAACCCCAGAACCATATCGTGGTCTTCGCAATGACCCTCGCAGGGTAGTAGAAGTTGCTAGGACTGTTGCAAAATTACGCGATATGAAAATAGATAAGCTTGCAAAAAGAACCTACAACAACACCAAGGAGTTTTTTAACTTATGATAAAAGAAACTATAGTTGTTGAAGGAAAAGATGATATTGCCAATGTAAAACGAGCTGTTGATTGTGAGATAATTGCTACAAATGGCCTAGCCTTTGGCAAAGAGTTGATAGATCGTTTAGAAAAAATAAATGAACGCACCGGCATAATCATTCTCACAGATCCTGACCATGCTGGCAAAAAAATTAGAGAAAAAATTGCAAGGCACATCCCAGATGCCAAACACGCCTATATCGATAGAAAACTTGCCATAAAGAAAAATGACTTGGGTGTAGAAAATGCAGAGCCACAAGTGATTATAGATGCCTTAAATAATGCAAAAGCAGAAACAGTTGAGAAAAGAAATGAATTTGTCATGGCAGACTTGGTAAATAACGGTCTTTCAATTGGTAAGGGTGCAAAGGAAAACAGGGAAAAACTTGGAGATATCCTAGGCATTGGTTATTATAATTCCAAGCAACTTTTAAGCAAGCTAAATTCTTTTGCTATCAGCCGTGAGGAATTTGAAAGGGCGGTGGAAGCTTTATGAAAAAACTATATTCACCAAAGGTAGTTCGCGAAATAATCGATCTGTATGATTTTAAATTCAAAAAATCCCTTGGCCAAAACTTTTTGATAGATAAAAATTTTGTAGATAAGATTGTAGATGCGGCAGAGATTGAAAATCAAAACGTCCTAGAAATAGGACCTGGTATAGGAACTATTACCTATGAGATGGCAAAAGTTGCTAAAAAAGTAGTAGCCATAGAAATAGACCAAACATTGATACCAATTTTAGAAGAAAACCTAGAAGAATTTGCTAATGCAAAAGTCATCAACCAAGATATTTTAAAAACTGATTTAAAAAAATTAGTAGAAGAAGAATTTAATGGAGAAAGTTTTAAGGTGGTTTCAAATCTTCCTTACTATATCACCACTCCTATCATTGAAATGCTAATAACAACAGGCATCCCATGTGATGATATGACAATCATGGTTCAAAAAGAAGTAGCTGAACGCATGGTTGCAAGTGAATCTGATAAAGAGTATAGTTCTCTTTCGGTATTTATAAAATTTTACACTGATGCAAAAGTAGTAATAAACCTACCAAAATCAGTATTTATGCCCCAACCAAAGATTGATTCTACCATACTAAATCTAAAACTAAGACTTTATGATGATAGAGTTAATCAAGATATGCTCTTTAAACTTGTAAGAGCTGGGTTTAACAAAAGACGAAAGACTATCCTAAATTCCTTATCTGATGTAGTGGCTAAGGATGATTTGAAATTAACCTTTGAGAAGCTAAATTTAGCAGAAAATCTAAGGGCAGAAAATTTATCCTTAGATGATTTTATAAATTTGGCAAATGAATTGTCTTAATTGGGTATAAGTAATTAAGTAAATGAAAGTATAAGGAGATACAAATGGCAGATATTAAAGTTTATACATCAAATACTTGTGTTTTTTGTAAAGCAGCAAAACAATATTTCAATGACAACAACATTGACTTTACAGAATTAAACATAGACGAAAATCCAGATGCAGTAGAATACCTAGTATCAAAAGGATACAGAGGAGTTCCTGTAATCAACATCGATGGCGAAGACATCGTAGGATTTGATAAACCAGCTATTGAAGCAAAACTTGGTTTATAAGAGGGATTTTACCCTTGATTTTAACTGGCATGAAGGTAATAACCTTTGTGCCAATTTTTATATTATCCATTTTCCCAAAAAATAATGTAATATAATTGTAATAAAAGATTGTGAAATCAATGTTAGCGTTTAATATGATTTATTTTTATAGCAAAAGTGGCAATACATATGAAAAAAATACTTATAATTGAAGATGATAAAAATTTAAATAAGGGCCTATCCATAGCCTTGGAAAAAGAGTATGAAATTATTTCTTTAAATACAATCAGCGAAGCGAAAAAATATATTGATAGAGCTGATCTAATTTTGTTAGATATGAATCTTCCTGATGGAGATGGGCTAGAAATAATAAAATATACTAGACAAACTTCATCCATACCTATAATTATCTTATCTGCTATAGATTTGGAAGCTTATATAATTTCAGCTATAAACTTAGGAGCAGATGATTACTTAACCAAGCCTTTTTCTCTAGGTATTTTAGAAGCTAAGATTAAAAGAGCTTTTGAAAAGATAGCTTCTAATGATTTAAGATTTTATAAAAAAGATGGGTTAGACTTTAACTTTAAAGAAAATAAATTTTATATTAATAATAAAAAGATTGACTTGACGTGGACAGAGTCTAGAATTTTGTATTATCTAATTAAAAATAAATCCCAAGTAGTAACTAAGGAATTACTGTTTGACTTTGTTTGGGGAGTAGATGATGAATTTATTGACCAAAATACTCTGAGTGTAAATATATCCAGAATCAGAAATAAATTAAAACCCTATGATCCTATTAAAACAGTTTTTGGAGTTGGCTATAAATGGAATTCTTAGCAGGTTTTTTACTTATTATAATAGTAATTCTTTTATACAAATATATAGCATTAAAAAAGCAAATGCAGGAGCTTTCAGACTATATTGATAAGGCTTTGGATGGAAATTTAGAAAATTCTGACTTTGATGAGATGGAATTGTCCAAAATAAAATCAAAACTCATTAAATTTTTATATGCAAGCCAGGTAAAAGAAGCAAAAATAAACACAGAAAAAAATAAAACAAAAGATCTAATAGCCGATATATCTCATCAAACCAAAACGCCAATTACCAATCTCTCTTTATACATTAGCCTATTAGAAAATGATCCAAAAGATGAGTACATTGAAATTATAAAATATGAGCTAGACAAACTAAAATTTTTAGTTCAAGCCCTAGTAAAATCTTCAAGACTTGAATCTGATATTATCGTATTGCAAAAAAATCAAGCAAACTTAGCAGACTTGGTAAAGAATGTTTTGGGAGAATTTAAAACTATATTAGATGAAAAAAATATAACTATTGCTTTGAAAGAAGAGGATTGCATTTTTAATTTGGATGAGAGATGGCTTAAAGAAGCTATTCACAATTTAGTAGATAATGCTATAAAATATTCTCCTGATCATTCTATGATTAATATTTCAGTTTATAAATCTTATCTAAACTATAATCTAGACATAGAAAATGAGTACAAGGACTTATCAGAGGAAACCTTGCCAAAAATATTTGAAAGATTTTATAGAGGCAAAAATTCAGCTTCTAAAGATGGTTTTGGTCTAGGTCTCTTTATAGCTAGAGAGATTATAGAAAAACATAGTGGCAATATAAAGGCATCTTTGAGAGAAAATAAAATAAAATTTTCGATAGACTTCCCCTTGTGAGAAGTCTTTTTTTCTTACAAAACTGTAAGAAGCATTGTAAGTACTTTGTAAGATAGGGATGTTATATTATATAAAGAGGTGATATATATGTTAAAAGTAGAAAATTTAAAAAAATATTATAAAACAAATGATATTGAACTAAGAGCTCTTGACGGAGTATCTTTTGTAGTAGAAAAAGGAGAGTTTATTTCGATAATCGGAGCCTCTGGTTCTGGAAAGTCAACCCTATTACATTTATTAGGAGGACTTGATTATCCTACAAGTGGAAAAGTAATTATTGATAATACAGACATTTATGCTTTAAAAGATGATGAGAGGACTATATTTAGAAGAAGAAATATTGGTTTTGTCTTTCAGGCTTATAATCTTTTGCCAATGCTAAATGTATATGAAAATATAATTATTCCCTTTGGTCTTGATGGAGATAAGGTGGATAAAAAATATGTTGACAACATCATAGATATACTTGAAATTAGAGATCAAGTAAATAAAATGCCCAATGAATTATCAGGAGGCCAACAACAAAGGGTTGCTATAGCAAGAGCCTTGGTTACAAAACCATCTATAATTTTAGCTGATGAACCTACTGGGAATTTGGATTCAAAATCATCATCCCAAGTTGTTTATTTATTAAAAAAGATTAATAAGGAACTTGGAAATACTATTCTTATGATAACCCATGATGATGCTGTGGCCCAAGCAGCAGAAAAAACTTTAAGGATAGAAGATGGAAAGTTGGTGGCAAATAATGAAAGTTCAAAATAGAGCCTATATCAGAAAGCTAGCCAAAGCTATTTTAACTACTAATAAAAGTAGAAGAAATATTCTTTTATTAGCCATTGCCTTAACTTGTATACTATTTACAAGTCTTTTTTCAGTAGTATTGGGACTTGGCAAAAGTATGGAAGCTCAAACGATGAAAACTGTGGGGTCGATCAGCCACGGCTCATATAAAGAAGTTTCTAACAAAGATATAGAAATTTTATCCAAAGATAAAGATATAAAGAAATATGCGATAAAAAAACACATTGGTATTCTAAATGATGAAAAAATAAGGGCAGAGTTATCTTATAGTGATAAAAATGGATTTGACTGGTCATTATTTGACAATGTTCGTGGAAGATATCCTGAAAAAGAAAACCAAGTATTTATAGATATAGCCACTGCAAAGAAACTAGGCTACAAAGGTGAAATTGGAGAAAAAATAAAGATTCCATTTAATATAGAAAAACCTTACACTGGAGAGCTTATAGAAAAGAAAATCGGAGATTTTGTTATATCTGGAACATATCAAAGTCCGATAGATTCCAACGTTGGTGTAGGACAAATATACTTATCAAAAGCCTATGTAGATAAATTGTCACTTCCAGATACCAATAACGATATGGAAGTAATGCTAAATAATTCATTTATGATAAAGGATAAACTTTTAAAAATTGCAGAAAGAAATGGATATAAGGTGTCAGATAGTCCTGGTAATTTATCTGATAAAGAAATAAGAATTGGAGTTAATTTCGCCTATCTTTTATCCGGAGCTGATGGTACAGACTTTACGATGTTTTTACCAGCATTGCTCTTATTAATTTTAGTAATGCTTGCAGGATTTTTAATTATTAATAATATCTTTAAAATATCTGTAAATGAAGATATAAACTTACTTGGATTACTTAAAACTATAGGTATGACAAAGGTACAAATTAAAAGACTTGTTCATTTAGAATCTTTTATAATAGCGATCCCATCTATAATATTGGGCAATATTATAGGAATTACTATCGGGAAAATAATTTTAAATAAAATATTTTCTACTAATGTAGTATTAGCAAATATAAATCTATCATTAGTTTTAATATTACTAGTTATACTTTTTTCAACCATATTTACTTTATTAACTGTTTTTCTATCAGTTATGAGTCCGGCAAAATATGCAGCTAAAATTTCACCGATAGATGCTAGTAAATATAACGAAACTCAGGTAAAAAAGAAATATAAAAGTGATAATATTTCTCTAGGAAAACTTGCAAGAAGGCAGGTTTTTTCAAATAAATTTAGATTTATCTCAATTGTTCTTTCTATGAGCCTATCAGCAGTTATTTTAAATAGTGTTTTAACTTATACAAGTAATATAGATTTGGAGAAAGGAATATCAGATGTAATTGTAACTGATTATAATATAGCAAGTCCTAAGTATTTTAGATATAGGTATTACGATAAAGAAGATAGTTTAAAAGAAACATTTATTGATCAGATAAAGGAGCATCAAGGATTTAAAGATGGAGGAGCCTTGTACTATTATGGTGATCAATATCAGTATCCAGATATAAGAGTCGAAGGAAAAAAGATTGCCCCACTCTTACTTGGAGTAGATGATTATTTAATAAATAAACAGAAATTTTTAGAAGGAGAATTTGATAGAGATAAATGGAATAATGGTTCCTTTGCTATTGTAGGTGAAGATAGCGATAAAAAATCTTCATTGAAAGCTGGAGATAAAATTAAAATTAAAGTGAAAAATACTATAAAAGAAGTCCAAATTATGGGAAAAATTAACTATAATTATTCCGATGGTTTAAGATATTATCCTATTATTCAGGAAGATCGATTTGATGAGTCTAGTCCTGAGTTGGATATAGAATATCTTTATTTAAGCCCTAATTTGTACGAAGAACTCACTGGAGATAGGAGCATAATGTCCTATGGATTTGATGTAGAGGATAGTGCAAAAGAAAACTTTGATGAATTTTTAAAATCCTTTGAAGATGAACCAGACTTTTCTTATGATTCAAGAGATATTCAGATAAATTCTTTTAAAGATTTCAAAAATCTTATAGAATTTGTGGGTTATAGTTTATCTATAGTCTTGTTTTTAATTTCTGTACTAAACTTTATAAATATTATTGCTACAGAAATTTTAAGAAACAAGGTTAATCTCTCAATCCTTGAAGCTATTGGAATGACAAAAGATAATATTAAGAAATATTTAATAAAGAAGAATTTGATATATTCAATTTCAAGCTTAGTATTTTCTTTCATAGTGATGCTACTTGTAAATAAATTTATATTGATAGATTTTATGGCAGAAACTAAGTGGACAACATTTAGTTTCATAATTACACCGCTTCTTATGGTGAATATCGCAAATATAATCATAGGAATACTGTTTACTAACAAATTTTATGAAAAACACAGTCGTGACAGTCTTGTTGATAGGATAAGAAGTTTAGAATAAATATTTTTTATCAGTCATATCGAAAGAGATTAAAAAAGACTATGAGTTTTAAAGCTCATAGTCTTTTTTTTGTTTATTTTCTAAAAATCTTATCTAGAAAGTGAATTTAAAAATTTTGCTTAATTTATTTTATTGCTGATTTTATTCATAGCTAGATAAACTTTCGTTTGGTATTATTTCTAACTCAGCAAGTTTACCCTGATACATAGTAAATATTACCACGTATTTACCGTTTAAATACATATAATATTGGTCGTTTTGGGTATCTTTGGTATTTTGGCGTAGTTCTATGATTTCCTTATCTGGTACCTTTGCTTCTATATCATAAAGGGCGTCGCCAAATTTTATATCACCTAAGGCAAAGTCCATGCTAGCTAAATCAAAATTTGAAATTTCAATGTAATTAATTGGTGCATCTATAATATTTATTTCAGTACTACTATTATTTGTTGCTTTTACAAATATTTGATTGTCATCCTTTGTAAGAAAAATATCGGCGCTTTTACCAGCAGGGATTGTTTCTAGATTTTCTTTTTGAGCTTCGCCATTTATGGCAGCATTATAATCAAAGCCATTTTGAACAAAACGTCCCACATTTGGTGGGAAAGTATAGCCAAAGTCGTCTAATTTAAAGTCGCCTTCTATATTTTTTCTGCTATTTTCATCGGCCTTATCTATATTTTTTTGCAAAGAAAAATTCTCATACATAAAGTCTTGGGCCTCTTGGCAGGAGCTAAGGGATAAGGCCATTAGTATTATCAAAAGTATTTTCATATTTTCTTCTTTATTGCTTTAATTATATCAAGATTTTTTGAATTATAAAACTGTTTAATATTTGTCAAAAAATTGTTATAATCAACTATAGAAAGGAAGTGTATTATGTTAGATTTTACAAGTGCTAAAAAGAGACTAGATGAGGTCGTTAGACCAACTCATTTGATTTATTCAGAATACTTTTCTGATATTGCTTCTAATAACGTTTACCTAAAACCAGAAAATATGCAAAAAACTGGGTCTTTTAAGATCCGCGGAGCCTATAATAAGCTATCAAAGCTAGATGAGCAGTCAAAAGAAGTAGGCATTATCACAGCATCTGCTGGAAATCATGCCCAAGGAGTAGCTTACTCTGCAAACAAACTTGGCATCAATGCTACAATTTGTATGCCAGAGCAAACTCCTATGATAAAGGTAGATGGTACTTTAAAATACGGGGCAAATGTAGTTTTATACGGAGAAAACTTCGATGCATGCAAAGACCATGCTATAAAATTAGCTGAGGAAAACGGATATACCTTTATTCCTCCATTTGATGATTTAGATGTTATCGAAGGTCAAGGAACTATCGGACTTGAAATCATAGATGAACTTGAATATGTAGATTATGTAATTGTCCCAGTTGGTGGAGGCGGGCTTATAGCAGGAGTTGCAAAATGCATTAAACAAATCAGTCCACTTATCAAAGTCATTGGGGTTGAGCCATATTCTGCTCGTTCTATGCAAGAATCTATCAAAAAAGGTAAGATAATTAAGTTAGAAGGTGTTGATACAATTGCTGATGGTACAGCCGTTGCAGAAGTGGGATCATACACATACGACATTGCAAAAGACTATGTAGATGACTGGATTACAGTAACTGATGAGGAAATCCTCATGGCCTTTACAAACCTAATGGAAAAGCACAAATTAGTTGCAGAACCATCAGGTGCCCTAAGTCTGGCTGCCCTTAATAAACTAAATTTTTATAACAAAAATGCAGTTTCTATTATAAGCGGGGGCAATATCGATATGAGTTTTATCTCCCAACTTATCAATCGTGGACTATACGAAACTGGACGCATTACCCGTATTAACGTGGAAGTGCCAAATATACCAGGCAAACTCCAATCATTATTAGCAGATATTGCCTCAACCAAGGCAAATGTCATCTCAATAGACCATGACAGCCTAAAAGAAGCCAGCAGATTTAAAAATATAAATGTAGAAATCACCTTAGAAACAAACGGCCCAGACCATGTCAAAAAAATCCACGATGTCATAGCTAAGAAAGGATACATAATACATTGACCTTTGATAGTTTAGTAAATCAAATTGACTATATAGATATAAAAGAACAAAATGATGAAGAAATAAAAAATATAACAAACAACTCAAAATTAGTGGAAGATGGCGATATATTTGTAGCGGTCGCAGGTACTCTAAGTGATGGCCACAAATACATCGGCCATGCCATAGAAAATGGTTCAAAAACTATAGTTTATCAAAGTGATATAGACTTTAAGGATGGGATAAACTATATAAAAGTAGCAGACAGTAGACGCGCCCTATCTGATATTTCAAATATTTTAGAAGATTTTCCATCAAAGAAAATGACGGTTGTAGGGGTGACAGGGACAAATGGAAAAACTACAACAGCAACCACCATTTATTATTTGATGAAAGAAATCTATGGCAATGCTACAAATATCGGTACAGATGGGACTTTTATAGGAGATGAACGCTCTGATACATCAAATACTACACCAGATATTTATATTTTAAATAAGATTTTTAATCAGAGTTTAGAAAAAAATATAGATCATGTAGTACTTGAAGCATCAAGCCATGGCCTAGTTCAAAACCGCCTAAATGGCATTGACTTTGACTATGGAATATTTACCAATCTTTCCACAGAGCATTTAGATTATCATAAAACAATGGATGAGTATTTTGCGGCAAAAATGATACTTTTAGATCATGCTAAGAAAAGAATTGTAAATATAGATGATCCATACGGAAAAAAAGCCAAAGAAAAATTTTCGGATGCTGTAACTTTTGGAAAAGAAAGTGGGTCTGATTATCAAGCCATTGATATAGTAAAAAATGAAAAAACTACTGATTTTAAAGTAAATGGAGTAGATTTTACTATAAATTCCATAGCAGATTATGAGATTTATAATAAACTTGCTGCAATTGCAACTTTAAATAATATGGGAGCTAGCCTTGAAGAAATTTCTCAAAAATTAAAAGTATTTAAGGGATTACCATCAAGATTTCAATATGTAGAAAATGATTTAGATAAAAATATAATCATAGACTTTGCCCACACACCAAGGGCCTTTGAGGCGATTTTTGAATCCATACCAAAAGATGTAAAAACCTATGCAGTTTTTGGTATAAATGGCGACAGAAATACAGAATTTAGAAGGCTTATAGGAAATGCCTGTGCAAAAAATGATGTTTTTGCAGTAATTACAACTGATGATCCAAAATTTGACAATTATGAACACATCACAGATGAGATTTCGGCAGGGATTGATGAACTTGGTGGAAAGTACGAACGCATAGAAGACCGCTTAGAAGCTATGACTTTTGCTATAAAAAAAGCAAATCCGGGAGACTATATCCTTATGCTTGGAAAAGGTGAAGAGCATTTTATGAAATATCACGGCAATGAAAAAACTCCATACAATGAAATTGAAACAGTCCAAAAGGCTATAAAAAACCAATGAAAATTTTAGTAATTGGGGCAGGAGTAGCTGGTCTATTTTTTGCCTCCTTTATGGACAAACACGATGTCACAGTTATTGAAAAAAATGAATTTGCTGGCAGAAAACTTTTGGCAACAGGCAATGGCCGTTGTAATTTTACCAACCTTAACTTTTCGGCAGACAATTTTAAGGCAAGCAGTGATCAACTTATAAACTATGCAATCGGGTATTTTACTAACCAAGATTTGATAAAATATCTAAACGAAATTGGGATTGCCACAACAAATCTCCCATCAGGGAGGTGTTATCCCAAGACTATGAGTGCGAAAACTGTCAGAGACTCTCTGTTTTTGGCAGCAGAAGATAAGGCGAAATTTGTCTTTAATGAAGAAGTGATAGATATTAACTTTAAAAATAAAAAGGTAAAAACCAGTAACAAAACTTATTCATATGACAAATTAGTAATAGGAAGTGGTGGGATCACCCTAAAAAATTCTGGATCAAACGGAAAGATTTTTGATTTGATAAAAAATCAAATTCCTATTACAGATATGACCTATGCAATAACAAATTATGAAACCCGTGAGAAGCTTTCAAAAAAAGCAAAGGGGACAAAGGTTACTGCAAAAGCAAGTTTATATGTAGATGATAAATTTATAAAAGCATCTACTGATGATGTGATTTTTCAAGACTATGGGCTAACAGGAACAGCAATTTTAGATATTTCAAATGACCTATCAGAAAGTTTATCTTATAAAAAGTCCTCTCATATATATATAGACTTTTTCCCAGAATATTCCCGAGAAGACTTTATAAATTATCTGTCTAGCCTTTTAAATAAATTTGCTAAAAGGCCTATAAAAGATATACTAATTGGTGTAATCAACGAAAAATTAATCGATGATATACTAAAAATTTCAAAGATTAAGGCCCGCAAAAAGGGTTTTGAAATCGATAATAGGGACTTTTATAACCTAGTAAATACGCTAAAGTCTCTAAGGTTTGAAGTTTTAGATATACATGATAGACAAAATGCCCAAGTCACTCTTGGCGGAGTGGATAGCAATTTTATAAATACCAAAACTATGGAATCTACAAAGATTAAGGATGTATTTTTCATAGGAGAATGCCAAGATGTAGCTGGTGATTGCGGAGGATATAATATTTCCTGGGCAGCCTCCACTGCAAAAGTAGCCAGTGATTATTTAAGGAGCTTAGATGTTTAAAATTAGTAGAGAACTAAATGAAATGAAATATAATGGAGAGTCAATTAAGCTTGCCATTTTGGGTGCAGGGAAAATGGGAACTAGTCTTATATCCCAACTTGCAAACATTGATGCTATGGAAGTAAAGCTTGTAATTGACCGTACTCCACAAAAAGCAATTGAGGCTTTAAAAAAAGCTGGTGTTGCTGAAGATAAGATAATTTATACTGATGATTATAACGAAGGATACGAAGTTTTAGAAAAGGGATATGTCTGTGTTTCAACAAATTATAGACTTTCTTATAAACTTTTACAAATAAATGCGGTTGTAGATTGTACAGGAAATCCATCTTTTGGAGCTGTTATTGCTAGAAAAACTATCCAATACCACAAACACATGATTTCATTTAATGTGGAGTGCGAAGCTACAGTTGGTCCAGTTTTACACGATATGGCAAAAAAAGCAGGGGTAGTTTATACAGGAATTCTTGGTGATGAACCAGGTGCGATAATTGATCTTTGCGAAAATGCTTTTGGTATGGGACTTGATGTCCTAGTAGCTGGAAAGGGCAAAAATAATAGACTTGATGAGTATGTAACTCCAGAAAGTGTTAAAACAGAAGCAAAAGAGAAAAATCTTTCTGCAAAAATGTTAACAAGCTTTGTAGATGGAACAAACACTATGATTGAGCTTACAAGTGTATGTAATGCCCTAGGATTTTTGCCAGATAAATTTGGTTGCCACGGTGTAGAATCAAGCCCTCAGACTGCAGTAGAAGACTTTAAATTAAAACAAGATGGTGGTATTCTTGATAATTACAAAGTTGTAGAATTCTCAAAAGGAATGGCACCAGGAGTATTTATCATTGTAACGAGTGATAAAGAAGATGTTAGAGATTTAATGAAGTTTTTAGGATTTGGAGATGGTCCAAATTACTTGATGTATAGACCTTACCACCTAACAAGCCTTGAAGCTCCAATTACAATCTTTAAAGCGGTAGTAGAAAATGAGGCAACAATAGCCCCAATTCAAGGACAAGTTGCAGATACAGTAACAGTTGCTAAAAGAGATATCAAAAAAGGGGAAACCCTTGATGGTATAGGTAGCGAAAAAGTTTATGGTAAGATAACAAGCCACACAAGATCCATCAAAGAAGACCTATTGCCAATAGGAATGATAACAGAAAAAACAGTTGCAACTTGCGATATAGCAAAAGATAGTCTAATAGATATGACTATGGTAGAGGTCGATGATAGAGCAACAATAACGAGACTTAGAAGAAGACAAAATTCAATGAAATTGTAATAAAAAACGAAATGGGTTCCCCATTTCGTTTTTTAATTAGTTTCTTATGGCAATAAGTAAGTATTATTTTTTATTTATACGGCTAAGTAAATTATTAAAGATTGGTCTTTAAGCAAAAATTTCTCCAAGTTTTGTATCTTCAAGATTTTTTCCGTTAAAAACAATATCCTTAACATCATTTTGATACTTAATATCGCCCCAAAGGATGCCGCCTACATAGTCATCATTTAATTTGAATAATTTATAGATATTTCCATCTTTTTCTTCTCTTATTTCTTCAATACCTTCACTTGAGTTTAGGCCAGCTGAGAATATTTTTGTATTACCTAAGGTAAGTACAGAGAATGGTTTTGGTTTTTCATACATTTGGCTATCCCCAGCCATATTGTTTCCAGCGATTTTGCCCATTTCTTGACTACTTGTCCAAAGACCAATTGTAAAATCACCAATTTGTGCACAATCTCCAGCAGCGTAAACATTGTCATACTCTGTTTTTAGTCCATCATCTACCAAAACACCGCGGTCTACTTCAAGCCCAGAGTTTTTGGCAAGATCTATATTTGAACGGATACCTGCTTGAACCATAATCGCATCTGCTGGAGTTTCGGTCCCGTCTGATAGTTTTATTCCTTTGGCTATGCCATTTTCTTCAATTATTTCTTCTGTAAATTTACCAGTATAGGTTTTGATGCCCATATCATTTAAAGTTTTTTCTAGTTTTTCTGATAAATCTTTATCAAGTTGGCGTGATAGTAAATAGTCAAAACTTTCTATGACTGTTACATCTTTTTCTAAAAGTAGGGCAGAGTAAGCAGCTTCAAGACCTAGGATACCTCCGCCAATAACAATTACCTTGTTTTTATCAGCTACATAATCCTTAAAGTCCATCAAATCATCAATAGTTCTTATTGCAAATACACCCTTGCTTTCAATATTTGTAATTGGAGGAACAAATGGTCTGGCTCCTGTTGCTAATAGAACTTTTCCATATTCGATTTTTTCTCCATCGCAAAGTATGGCAACGTTTTTGTCAGTATCGATTTTCTCTACAAAACATTCTAATCTTTCATCTATTTTTCTTTCGTCATACCAAGGTTGTTTTTTTACAAACAAATCATCTTTATCAAAGTCTTGGCTAATTAGATGAGAAAGCCTTGTTCTCCAATATGTGCTTGATTTTTCGTTTGATACTATCAAAATTGTAGCATCAGCATCTTTTTTTCTGATTTCTTCTGTAGCAGAAAGGCCGGCTATACCGTTACCTATAATTAAATAATCGTACATAAATATTCCCCTTTTAAAAAATATACTTAATATATTAATTACATACCCTATTTGTTAAGAAAATATATATGATAATTTAAAGGTATAATACTTGTATGAGAAAAGCAAAATTAAATGATTTAAGAAATATAAATAATATAGTTGATGATGCTAAAATTGCTCTAAAAGATGATGGGGTGGATCAGTGGCAAAATGGTAGTCCAGATATTATGCTTTTAGGCAGGCAAATATCAAGCGAAAATGCCTTTGTATATGAAAATGATGATAAAATTTTAGCCTATGCATATTTGTCAGAGGACTATGAGCCAACTTATGCAGCAGTTATGAATATTGTGAAAGGATCAGATGCCTACACTATCCATACCTTTTGTGTAGATTCAAAAGAAAAAGGCAAGGGCATAGCTAGCAAATTTTTTGATGATATAATTGCTTATGCAAAAGAAAATAATAAAGATTCATTACGTATAGACACCCATGAGGATAATTTTAAGATGCGTGGTCTTATTTCAAAGATGGGCTTTAAAGAGCTAGGCCAAATTTATATCAAGGATGCTGGCATGACTAAACCACGCATAGCCTATGAATTGATATTATGATAAATGAAGGTCAAAAATTAATCATAGAGTTTGGAAAAACTCCCGCTGCTGTAATTGCAGGACCTGGAACAGGAAAGACCTTTACCATAGTAAAAAAAGTAGTAGATTTGGTAAAAAATCATGGAATTCCTGCCAATAAAATTTTGCTTACAACTTTTACCAAGAAGGCAGCAGCTGAGCTAAATACTAGGATTATCACTGAATTTAACAAAGAAAATATTAATTCTAATCTAAATGACCTTAAAATAGGTAACTTTCATAGTTTAGCATCTAGCTTTTTAGCTGATTACAAAAAGCTAGATGACAGATTTTTTGACAATAAGGTCATAGAGCCACAAATGGAGGGTTATTTAATCGAGCGAAATCTTGATAGATTTTATAAAATCGATGGTTTTAGGGAAATTATAAATGGTTATGAAGTTTACACAATACAGGATATTTTTGCTAAAATTACTAACAATCTAATAGACCCACAAGTTTTAAAAAATTCAAAAAATCCTATGGATAGGCTAAGTTACGAGATTTTTAATACTCATCTAAATATTTTAAAGGAAAATCATCTTTTAAACTTCCAGATGATATTAAAAAACTTTTATGACTTATTAGCTGATCCTATTATAGGTCCACAAATCCGTGATGATATTGATTTTGTAATTATAGATGAGTACCAAGATACAAATTTTATCCAGCAGGAAATAGCCTTTGGTCTTTTAAAAAACAATAATATTATGGTTTTTGGAGATGATGACCAGTCACTATATAGATTTAGAGGAGCAGATCCTAAAAATTTATTAGAATTTGATGAGGTTTGTAGGCAGAAATTAAATGCTCCTGCCAATTTTTATAAGTTAGATATAAATTATAGGTCAAACCAAGCCATAATTGATGTTGCTCAAGATTTTATAAAAACAAATGAAAAATCAGATTTATTCACTAAGAATTTAAGGTCTAGTGATAGCAAGGTTAACCAAAATACAGTTGTTAAGGCTCGTGCAGAAAACTTGGAAAATTTGGTAAAAATAATTAATATCTTAAAAAAGGATTTAAATCTAAATCAAATAGCTTTTTTATTTCCAACCCTAAATAATACCTATGCCAAAAATTTACAAAAATATTTAGAAAATAATGGTCTAGCAGTTTTAAATAAGGCAAGCACAAACTTTTTTGAATCCTATGAGATTAAAATTTTGGTCTATATTTTTGTAAAAACTTTTACATCATATCCATCAAACATTGGGTATCAAGAAAATTTGACAAAAGAAGATCTAGATAAACTTTATTTTAGAAGGTATATAGCGTCATTGTTTGATGACCAATCTTTTAAATCAAACCAAATGGATGACTTTATAAAAGGATTTCAAAATACAAAAAATATTTCCTTAAGCGAAGTTTTATATAAGTCTTTTAATCTGCCAATTTTAAAGGAAATATTAGGAAAAAAGCTTGATAAGCTAGAAAATCAAAAGGCTCAGAATAATATTGCAATCTTTAGCCAAAAACTTAGCGAATATGAAGAGATTTTTGATAGGGAAAATCCAAATTATTATATAGAGTTTATATATGGATATCTTTTCTACCATTACAAAACCAAAGCTATTAAAGAGTTTGAAAACCTCCCAGAAGAAACAGATGCCATAAATTTTATGACTATTCATAATGCCAAGGGATTAGAATTTGATGTGGTTTTTGTATCAGGACTTAATGATTATCCAAGAGAGGATAGAAAAACTTTTTTGTCAGATTATGAAAAGACAAATGCGAATTCTGATGGGGGAGTTAGGGATTTTTACAGGAAATACTATACAGCCTTCACCCGTGCCAAAAAACTATTAGTTATTTTGGACAATTCCAGGGATAAAATTATCCAAGACTTTGCAAATACCTTGCCAGATAGTTCGATTTTAAGAACAATTGATTTTAAAAAAGAAGAGACAAAAAAAGAAAAAGTAATTTTTGCCTATACAACAGATATTGAAGTCTACCACTCTTGTCCTTTAAAATACAAATTTTTAAGAAAACTAAATTTTAAATTGCCCTTAAGCAAATCCTTGGAATTTGGAACCAATGTCCACAAGTTAAGTGAGTATCTGGCCCAAAATCCTAATGCTGATTTAAATAACGACTTTTTTGAAAATTTATTTACAAAAGACCCAGTCTACAAAAATCCACTAGAAAACTTTCAAAATAGAAATTTTGATGTAAAATCAACTGAGGTAAACTTTAAAGCTGACAGGGATTTTTATATACTCCAAGGTAATATCGATATATTGCTTGATGGCAATACGATTTTGGATATTAAAACTGGATCTTATGATCAAAAAATCTTAGAAAAATACCAAAATCAGCTGATTACCTACAAATATTTAATGGAATATAATAAGCAAAAAGTAAATAAAATGTATCTTTATTTTGTAAATAAAGATGAATTGCTAGCAGTAAATGAGACAGACTTTAATATTGATTTTATAGATACTATCGCAAAATCTATCATAGATGACAATATTTATCAAAAAACATCTGATATTAATGAATGTAAGTACTGTCCTATGAAATATTATTGTGATAGATATTGATTAAATTCTACTATGTAATACAATATAGCTAGGTGATATTATGATAGAATCTCAAATGTTAAAGGGCGTCATCGAGGGAGTAATCCTTCATATAATAAAAAATAATGAAACCTACGGCTATGAAATAGTAGAAGAGCTTAAACGTAGCGGTTTTTACACGATGACAGAGGGGACAGTCTACCCAATTTTAACCAGACTTACAAAAAAAGGTTATATATTAGGTGGTTACAAAAAATCAGAAATCGGCCCAAAAAGAAAATATTATTATATTACAGCTAAGGGTAGAGAATATTTGACAAATTTTTATGTAAACTACGAGAAGCTTAACCAAGCAGTTTACAAGGTGATAGAAAAGGGGAACAAATGAGAGTAGATAAGATGATAGGCAATGCAAAGCTAGACACACGACGCAATATCAAAAGAAATGCAAAAAAAGGTGCCCTAGTTATCAATGGAGAAATTGTAAAAGATTCATCTACTCAAGTTGATCCAAATGTCGATGAAGTTTTCTATATGGGAGAGTTTGTAGAATATTTTGACAATATTTATATAATTATGAACAAACCTGCAGGAGTTTTATCAGCTACAGTTGACGAAGAAGAAACTGTAGTAGACTTATTAGATGATTTTTATCAAATGCTTGACCTATCAATTGCAGGCAGACTTGATAAGGATACAACTGGACTTGTGCTATTATCAACTGATGGCAAATTTGTCCATAAAATTACCAGTCCAAATTCAAATATAGAAAAAACTTATGAAGTAGAAACCAAAGATACAATCGATGAGTCTTTTATAGAAGAATTTAAAAATGGTGTAGAAATCAAAGAGGAAGGCTACATAGCCCGTCCTGCAAAACTTGAAATAATAAATGAGAAAAAAGCAATAGTAAAAGTCACTGAGGGTAAGTTTCATTTAGTAAAAAGACTGTTTTCAAATCTAGGCAATGAAGTGGTAAGTCTAAAACGCATTGCCATTGGAGATTTAAAACTTGATCCATTTTTAAATGAGGGAGCTTATAGAGAGCTAAATGAGGATGAGCTTGAGCTCTTCCTTGATTAAAAGATACATAAAAGGAGGATTATATGTATCAAAAATATATAAAAAACATACTGGATTTTTTATTTGCTTTAATACTACTAATCCTTCTTAGTCCTGTATTTTTGATAATTGCAATAATTTCAAAGATAGAAGAACCAGACGGAACAGTATATTTTAAGCAAGAAAGGGCGGGAGTTTTTAATGAGCCTTTCCTATGCTACAAATTTAGGTCTATGAAAATGACTGCTCCAAAAAACGCTTCCACATGGGAGCTTGAAAACCCAGAAGATTTTATAACCCCACTTGGCAAATTTTTAAGAAAAACATCCCTAGATGAACTTCCACAATTAATAAATATCCTAAGGGGCGAAATGAGCTTTATAGGTCCAAGACCAGTTATTTTAAAAGAAAAAGAACTTTTAGATCTAAGAGCAGAAAATGGAGCATACATTGCAAAACCAGGTATTACAGGGCTTTCACAAATATCTGGCAGGGACAATCTATCCCCAAAACTTAAAGCCCAAACAGATGGAATGTATGCCTTAGATATTACATTTATCAATGATTTAAAGATATTTTTAAAGACAATTCCAAAAGTTTTATCAAGCGACGGGGTAACCGAAGGCAAACAAAACTTCTAGGCTAAAGTTTTAAGGAAAATATTTGCAATCAATAACAGATTATGATAAAGTATGATTATAATAATATAGGTGATGAGGACGAGCCGGATGAAATTTATGGGCTCGTTTTGTCTATTATTAGGAGGATTTATGGAAAGCGAAAGTATTTTCGAAGAGCTTTATTCAAATCCTGTCATTATGGCAATAAAAAATAATAAAGATTTTAACAAATGTATGCAAAGCGATAACAAAATTGTATTTGTTTTGTATGGAAACCTTGAATCTATCCCTACTATTGTTAAAAAACTAAAAGATAATGGCAAGATTGTAATAGTTCACGAAGATCTTATCGAGGGTCTGTCAAGCTCTACTTATGCAGCAAGCTTTATAAAAAGATATACTGAGGCCGATGGCATTATTTCTACCAAACCTGCAAACGTTATTTATGCTAGAAAACTTGGTTTATTTGCAGTTTTAAGATTTTTTGTATTTGATAGCATGAGTTATGAAAATATGAAACAGACCATAAAAGATATCAATTGCGATATCATAGAAATCCTGCCGGGCGTCATGCCAAATATCATAAAAGATATCAAAAAGCGAACTAATATTCCACTTGTTGCAGGTGGGCTGATTTCTTCAAAGGAAGAGGTAATGGCTGCACTAAACTCAGGCTCCCTTGCAATCTCATCATCAAATTATAATATATGGCAAATGTAGCAAATCTAGGAGGATATTATGAAAGATTACATCATGGCCTTGGATGCTGGTACAACCAGCAATAGAGCGATTATTTTTAACAAAAAAGGTGAAATCATCTCTGTTGCTCAAAAAGAATTTACCCAACATTTTCCTAAACCAGGCTGGGTAGAGCATGACCCATCAGAAATCTGGTCAACTCAACTAGGAGTTTGTACAGAAGCTATGGCAAAAGAAAATATTGATGCATCTGAAATTGCGGCTATCGGCATTACTAATCAACGTGAGACAACTATTGTTTGGGAAAAAGAAACAGGTCGTCCTGTATATAATGCAATCGTTTGGCAATGTCGTCGTACAGCTGAAATGGCTGATAAACTTGTAGAAGATGGCTATGGCAAGATGATAAAAGAAAAAACTGGACTTGTAGTTGACCCATACTTTTCAGGGACAAAAATTAGATGGATACTTGATAATATAGAAAATGGTCAAAAAAGAGCAGAAAATGGCGAATTGTTATTTGGTACAGTAGATACATGGTTAGTATATAATCTAACCCGTGGTGAAGTTCACATCACAGACTACACAAATGCATCAAGAACCATGCTTTATAATATCCATACTTTAGAATGGGATGATGAATTATTAGAAATGCTGAATATTCCAAAATGCATGCTACCAGATGTAAAACCATCTTCATATGTTTATGGAGAAACTAGCGAAAGATTATTTGGTTCACCAATTCCAATTGCAGGAATTGCTGGAGACCAACAAGCAGCCTTATTTGGTCAAACTTGTTTTAATCCAGGAGAGGCAAAAAATACTTACGGAACAGGTGCTTTCTTACTAATGAATACAGGTGAAGAAGCAGTAAAAAGTGATAACGGTCTAATAACTACAATTGCTTGGGGACTTGAAGATGGAAAAGTAAACTACGCCCTAGAAGGTTCTATCTTCGTAGCTGGATCTGCTATCCAATGGCTAAGAGATGAATTAAGAATAGTAGATGCATCAGATGATACAGAATATCTTGCAACAAAAGTAGATGATACAGATGGTTGCTATGTTGTGCCTGCATTTACAGGACTGGGTGCTCCATACTGGGATCCATACGCTCGTGGAACAATAGTTGGTATTACAAGAGGAACTAGCAAATATCATATTGTCCGTGCAACATTAGAATCTCTTGCATATCTAACAAATGATGTACTTTCAGCAATGTCAATCGATTCAGGAAATGAATTAAAAGAGCTAAAAGTAGATGGTGGAGCAAGTGCAAATAACTTTCTAATGCAATTCCAATCTGATATGATCCAAACAAGTGTAGAAAGACCAAAAACACTTGAAACAACAGCCCTAGGTGCTGCATATCTAGCAGGACTTGCAGTGGATTATTTCACAAATCTAGATGAAATTATAGAAAATCGTCAAATCGATAAAGTCTTCACACCAGAAATCAGCAAAGAAGAAAGAGATAAAAAAGACTACAACTGGCAAAAAGCTATCTCAAGATCAGTGGACTGGGCAAAAGATTTGAAGTAGAATAACGATATACAGCAAAATATTTTAGAGAAAAGAGTTACTTTGATAGATATAGGCGTACTTTACCCAAAAGTACCATGCAAAGTAGCTCTTTTTTATTTAGTACATAAAGGAGAAAATAATGAAAGATGTTGTAATAATTGGTGCAGGTGTGACAGGCACATCTGTAGCCTACAATTTATCCAAATATGAGGGTGATTTCTTAGTAGTAGAAAAACACTCAGATGTTTGCGAAGAAACCAGTAAGGCAAACTCAGGAATCTGCCACGGTGGTTACGATGCAGTACCTGGATCTATGAAAGCAAAAATGAATGTAGAAGGTAACCACATGATGGAAGAACTAGCAAAAGAATTAGACTTTCCATATGAGAGAATAGGCACCCTAGTGCTTTGCCACAAAAAAGAAAATTTTCCAAAACTTCAAGCGCTTTATGATCAGGGGATAGAAAATGGCGTTGGAGGGATGAAAATTATTTATAATGAAGAAATCCTTGCCATGGAGCCAAATGTAGAAAAAGATGTATATGCAGCTTTGCTTTGCGAAGAGGCAGGAATCGTCGATCCATTTTTAATGAATATTGCCTATGCAGAAGGCTCAAACCTAAATGGAGTAGACTATAAGTTTAATACAGAAATTACAAAAATTGAAAAAATCGATGACCATTACGTTTTGATCAGCCAAGATGGCGAAGAAATCGAAACTCGTGCAGTAGTAAATGCAGCAGGTCTATACTCAGATGCTATCCACAACCAATTATTAAATGACAACAAATTTGAAGTGAGAGCCCGCCGTGGAGAATATTTACTTTTGGATAAAGCAACACGAGGATTTGTAAATCATGTACTATTTAATTTGCCGACAGAAAAAGGAAAGGGAATCCTAGTAACTCCTACTATTGATGGAAATACATTAATCGGACCAACCTCTGATTTTGTAGATGACAAAGCAGATACTGTGACAACCCAAGAAAGAATAGAAGAAGTAATAGAAAAAGTAGAAGATACAGTAGAAAATGTACCGGTTCGCCAAGTAATCACTTCATTTTCTGGAAACAGAGCCCACGAATCAGGTGGAGATTTTATCCTAGAAGAAAGCCAAAAAGGATTTTTTGATTGTGTTGGTATCGAGTCCCCAGGACTTACCTCAGCACCAGCCATTGGAAAATATATGGCAAATTTAGTAAAAGAATCCCTAGACTTAGCAGAAAATAAAGAATTTAAGCCAGGCAGAAATCCAATTCCAAAAACAAGCGAAATGGAAACATCAGCCCACAATGAGCTTATAAAAGAAAATCCACTTTACGGCAAAATTATTTGCAGATGTGAAAAAGTCACAGAAGGCGAAATTGTAGATGCAATTAACCGCCCACTTGGAGCAACAACAGTAGATGGTGTAAAAAGACGTGTTCGTGCAACAGCTGGCAGATGCCAAGGAGGATTCTGCTTGCCATCAATTATCGAAATTTTGGCACGTGAACTAGGCGTAGTTGAAGAAGAAATTACCAAAAAAGGTAACAATTCCTACTACATTGAAAAAAGAGCTAAGTAAGGAGAGATAAATGCGCGAATATGATTTAGTAATAATAGGTGGTGGTCCTGCTGGACTTTCTGCAGCAGTAAAAGCCTATGATGAGGGAGTAGAAAATATCCTAGTTGTAGAACGTGATGACAAACTAGGTGGAATATTAAACCAATGTATCCACAATGGATTTGGTTTGCAAAGATTTAAAGAAGAATTAGCCGGCCCAGAATATGCTCAAAGATTTATAAAAGAAGCCATGGCTCGTGACATTGACATCATGATGAACACCATAGTACTAGAGCTACGTGAAGACAAATCAGTTTTACTAATGAATGAAGAAAACGGTATGTTTGAAATAAAACCAAAAGCAGTAATCCTAGCTATGGGTTGTCGTGAAAGACCAAGAGGTGCCTTAAATACTCCAGGCAGTCGTCCAGCGGGAATATACAGTGCAGGAACTGCCCAAAAATTAGTAAATATTGATGGATATTTGCCAGGCAAAAAAGTTGTTATCCTAGGATCTGGTGACATAGGACTAATCATGGCACGTCGTATGACTTTAGAAGGGGCAAAAGTAGAATGTGTTGCAGAAATAATGCCATTTTCAGGAGGGCTAAAAAGAAATATTGTCCAATGTCTACACGATTTTGACATCCCACTCTACTACTCAACAACTATATCTGGCATAAAAGGAACAGATAGGGTAGAGGGAGTTTACCTTTCAAAAGTAGATGAAAACTTAAAAGTAATCGAAGGCACAAAAAAATTTGTAGAATGTGATACAGTATTGCTTTCCGTAGGATTACTACCAGAAAATGAGCTAACCCAAGAAGCAAACATAAAAATAGATAGAAAAACAAAGGGAGCATATGTTTCTGACAAACTTATGACCAGCGTAGATGGCATATTTGCAGCAGGAAATGTTCTCCACGTTCACGATTTAGTAGACTTCGTATCAGAAGAAAGTGAACAAGCAGCAGTAAATGCAGCGAAATATATAAAAGGCGAGTTCTCTACTACTGGAAAAAACAAAATAGATATGATTGCTGGAGATGGAATATCATATACAATGCCCCAATATATAGACTATGAAAATATGGATGATTCAATAATAGTCAAATTTAGAGTAAACAACGTATATCCATCTAGAAAAATTACTGCTTATGCAGATGATAAATGCATCATAGAACGCAAAAAAAGAGTATTAGCCCCAGGAGAAATGGAACTACTAAGACTTAAAAAAGAAGACATAGATCCAAATACCAAACAAATCACAGTAAAATTGGAGGAAGTATGAAAAAACAATTTACCTGCATAAACTGTCCCATGGGTTGCCAAGTAGTAGTAACTATGGATGGCGAAGAAATAACAAATATAGAAGGCAATAATTGCAAACGTGGCGAAAATTACGTAAGAGATGAAGTAAAAGATCCAAAAAGAATGGTAACATCCACTGTAAAAGTAGATGGCAGCAAAACCTACAGCGTCCCCGTAAAAACAGAAACAGCCATCCCAAAAGGGCTTATATTTGATTGTATGAAAGAAATAAACGATGCAGAAATAAAAGCTCCAGTTCATATTGGAGATGTAGTAATAGCAAATGTACTAGATACAGGAGTAAATGTCATTGCTACAGATGAGAGGGAATAAAAAAAGACCAAGTTCAGACTTGGTCTATTTTTTATTCTTCTTCTTTTTCTTCAATCTCTTTACGAGATGTTTCTTGGATTTCTTTTATTAATTCATTAACCCTTTTTTTATTTAGCCTTGATAGCTCGTTTCTTTCAAAGTCGTATAGGTCATCGATTAGTTTTTTGCCTAGTTCATCTTCCATTACTTCTAGAACTCTTGGTTTGCAAAATTGGCCTTGGCAAAAGCCCATTCCGGCTCTAGTCCTGCGTTTTACTGCATCTAGGGTTTCTACTGGTATGCCACGATTCATTGCATCTCGGATTGTTTTTTCTGCGACTTGTTCACACCTACAAACAATCCTATCTGGATCGCCAAGTGGTAGGTCTAGGCGGTCTTTGATTTTATTCATATCTTCTAGTTCTTTGTACTCGATGATTGGTTCTCTGTTTGGATTGTAGTCTGGGTCTTCTTCTAAGTTTAATCCAGATTCTTTTAGGATATTTTCAACAATTTTTGCTATTTCTGGACTGGCGGTGATGCCTGGTGATTGGATGCCTACTACATTTATAAAGCCAGCTACATTTGATTCTTCAATTATAAAATCATGGGTGGAGCTTGCTGGGCGCAATCCTGTAAAGGATCTGATAAATTCTCTAAGATTTATTACATCCTCTTTTACAGATTTTTGGGCTTCTTCATAGATATACATTAGCCTATCTTCGTGAGTTGATAGGTCGATTTCTTCTTCATCAATGGCATCTGGTCCTAAAAGCAAGTTGTTGTGGTAGGTTCTTGTTGCAAGGATTCCCTTTGATTTTTCTGTTGGTACTTGGAAAAGTACGTTATTTAATCTTTTTCCTGTTCCCTTTTGGAATATCAAATATTCCCCGCTTCTAGGGTGGATATCAAAATCTGTTTGAGCAATCATTTCTGAAACTACTGCACCTTCTAGGCCAGATGCATTTATTACATATTTTGCCTGATATTCTTTGCCATCTTCTGTTTTTACTATAAAGTAATCGTCATCTTTTGAAATATCTGACACTCTTGAGTTTAAAAATAATTCTGCACCATTAGCTACTGCGTTTTCTACAAGGGCTACTACATATTCATAAGGAGAACAAACTCCAGCACCCTTGCACCAAAGAGCAGCAATAGCATTATCTGATACATTTGGCTCAATTTCTCTTAGTTTATCTTGGTCAATGATTTCCATATCTGGTAGACCATTTTCAATCCCCATATCATAAAGTTTTTCTAAGGTCTTGATTTCATCTTCTTCAAAGGCTAAAACTAAGGATCCATTAGCTACAAAACCAAAGTGCAATTCATTTTCTAATTCTTCAAACTGGGTACGTCCTGGATAGCAAATCCTACCCCTAAGCTCATCGTGGGGCTCTGCATATCCTCCGTGGATGATAGCGGAGTTAGCCTTGCTAGCTCCCATGCTGACATCATTTGCTTTTTCTACAATGGCTATATCTAATTTATATCTGGATAGGCGGCGGGCAATGGATGCTCCAGATACTCCTGCACCTATGACTAATACATCATACATAAATTCCTTCTTTCTTAAAAAACACAAAAGGCAAGTATAAAATGTATACTCGCCCCTAGCTCATCTGATATTTCCTTATAAACATTATATATCAAATGATAACATTTTCAATTAATAATTAAAATACAAAATTAAATAAGAATACTGCTAAAAACGCTCCGATGATTGGCCCTACTACTGGTACCCATGAGTAGTCCCACATAGTATCAGCTTTCTTGCTAAAAGGTAGTATAGCATACATAATTCTTGGACCTAGGTCACGGGCAGGATTTATAGCATAACCAGTTAGACCACCGGTACTTACACCTATAGATAAGATAAGTCCATAAACAAAAAGTTTATCTATGCCAACATCACTAGCTCCAGCCACATTAGCAAAGCCAAGGATAGCAAATACAAGCACAAATGTACCCATGATTTCTGATAATAGGTTGCGACCTGTGTTTCTAATAGATGGTGCTGTACAGAAACATCCACGTACTACGGCAGGATCTTCGGTCTTTACAGTTTCTTCAAAGTGGTCTTTATATAGTAGGTAAACAAAAAGTGCACCTATCATGGCTCCTAGCATTTGACCAGCTATATAAAAAGGAACTGTATCCCAAGTAATTCCACCATTATAAGCTAGGGCAAGTGTCAAAGCTGGGTTAAAGTGGGCACCACTCATAGCTCCAAATATAGCTGCTGGTATCATAACCCCAAGCGCCCATCCAACGGTGATTTGTAAAGGGCCACCACCATACATCCCAGATTTACGGGTCAAAACATTTGCTACAACACCATCACCTAATAAAATTAGTAGGAAAGTACCAACTAATTCAGCCACAAAAATATCTCTCATACAAACCTCCTCGTAAATATAAAAAGCGAGTAAAATTAAAACCCGCTCTCTATATCATATGCATTTGTGGAAACCTTTTCTGTATTAAGTATAGCATGTATGACAAAAAATGGCAATAGTTTTCATATACCATTTATTAAGTTTATTTTACGAAAATTTAATGTCTTTTTTACAATATAAGTTTTCTCTAACTTAGAGAAATAAGTTAAAAATTTATTATTTATAGACAAAATAGCTTGATTGTAATAAAATTAAGGCATAAATTAAAATTTTTTGGGAGGAAGAGATGAAAATTAAAAACTTTATGTCAATCGCAGCCGCACTATCATTATCACTAGTATTAGCATCATGTGGATCAAATACAGAAAATGCTAAAAATGAACCAGCAGATAATGAAACAAAAGTAGAAGAAAAAGCGGATGATACAGCTGATAAAGCAGAAGAAACTGAAAATACAGAAGAAAACACAGCTGATGCTCCAGAAGAAGATAAAGATGAAGAAGAAAAAGCAGCTAATCCAACAGGGGAAGAAGTTAGCCTAACAATGGTAACAGACTTTGGTGGAGTAAATGATAAATCATTTAACCAATCTGCTTACGAAGGTTTACAAAAAGCCGAAGAAGAAGGCAGTGCAAAATTTGACTACATCGAAAGTCACAAAGAAGCAGACTTCGTACCAAACCTTGAAAGCGCACTTGATTCTGAATCAGACATCATCCTTACTGTAGGATATGCACTATTCCCAGCTACAGATGAAGCAGCTGAAGAAAACCCAGAACAAAACTACGTAATCATTGACAATGCAAATGAAAATGACAGAGAAAACTTACTTGGAGTAACTTTTGCTGACCACCAAAACTCATTTTTAGTAGGATACATTGCAGGTATGCAATCTGAAACAAATAATGTAGGATTTGTAGGTGGTATCAAAGGTGTAATCGTAGATAGATTTGAATATGGTTTTAGAGCAGGTGTTGAACAAGCAGCTCGCGAAAAAGGCGAACCAATTACAGTTCAAGTACAATACGCAAACAGCTTTAATGACCAAGCAGCAGGTAAAAATATCGCAGATAGAATGTACCAAGAAGGTGCAGATGTTATCTTCCACGCAGCAGGTGGTGTTGGAATCGGTGTTATCGAAGCAGCAAAAGAAAATGATAAATGGGTTGTTGGTGTAGACCGTGACCAACAAGACGAAGCACCAGATAATATGCTAGTATCAACAGTAAAAGGTGTTGGTGATGCTGTAAGACAAATTATTGACGAATATACTCAAGGAAAATTTGAAGGCGGAGAACAAACATTTACTCTAGCTGACGGTGAAGCAGTAACAATCGCATACGCAGATAATGGTATTGTAAGCCAAGAAATTAAAGATAAAGTAGAAGAAATTAAACAACAAATCATCGATGGCAAAATCGAAGTTCCAGAAAATGAAGAACAAGCAATCGATCAAGGTTGGATTGAAAAATAAGTTTAGAATATAAAGACCTCTTTTGTGGGGTCTTTTTATTTGCAAAAAAATAATACTATAAAAGTACGTTTTATGATATTATTATGTATATACACTAAAGAAGCGAGGATATTATGGATAAGCATTTAAATGAAAATCCTGTAGTATCTATGAAAAATATAAGCAAGTCCTTTGGAGATAAGCAGGTATTATCAAATGTGAATTTTGATTTACACAAATCTGAAGTACACGCTCTTTTAGGAGAAAATGGTGCTGGTAAAACCACACTGATGAATATTTTGTATGGGATGTTCCCACCAAGTGATGGGACTATTACTATAAATGGCAAAACTTTTTCAAATATGACTCCTAAAATGGCCATAGATGCAGGTATTGGAATGGTTCATCAACATTTTATGTTAATAGAACCTCTTACAGTTACAGAAAATATTATTCTAGGTTATGAAGAAGACACTGGTCTGTTTTTAGATAGAAAAACTGCTCGTGAAAAAATATCAAAATTGTCCGAAGAGTATGGACTTATGATAGATCCAGATGCAAAGGTTGAGGACATTACAGTTGGTCAACAACAAAGAGTAGAAATCCTAAAGGCCCTTTATAGGGGAGCAGATATTTTAATATTTGATGAGCCAACAGCAGTTTTAACTCCTCAAGAAATCAACGAATTTATTGTAATTATAAATAGACTTACAAAAATGGATAAGTCAATAATAATCATCACCCATAAGCTTGCAGAAATAAAGGCTATGGCTGATAATTGTACCATTATTAGACGTGGAGAATATATCGATAAACTAAATGTAAAAGAAGTGGATGAAAATATTTTGGCCGAAAAAATGGTTGGTCGAAATGTTAGCTTCAATGTAGATAAAAAGGCTCAAGAAACAGGTGGAGTTGTTCTAAAAGTAGAAGATCTTTGGGCAAAAGACCGCCGTGGTGTAGATATTTTAAAAGGCCTTGATTTGGAACTTCGTGCTGGAGAAATTTTGGGGATTGCTGGAGTTGATGGCAATGGTCAAAGCGAGTTAATTGACTGTCTAACTGGTATGGCAAAGTCAAATCGTGGAAGAATTACTCTAAATGGCAAAGATATCACAAATACAAGTCCTAGAAATATTTTAGATACCGGCATGAATTCTATACCAGAAGATAGGCAAAAACGCGGATTAGTATTAGAATATCCGATAAAAAATAATCTTATCTTAGAAAATGTTCATAAAGAGCCATTTTCTACTAGAGGAAAATTAAATTTCAAAAATATAGATGAAAATGCCAGAAATCTTGTAGAAAAATTTGATGTTAGACCAAATGATATAAATGAAAAAGCTGTAGCTCTTTCAGGTGGTAACCAGCAAAAAGTAATTATTGCTCGTGAGATTTCAAATAATCCTGATGTCTTAATAGCAGCTCAACCAACAAGGGGACTTGATGTTGGTGCTATTGAATTTATCCACCAATATCTGGTAGAACTAAGAAATGCAAACAAGGCTGTTTTGTTAATTAGCTTTGAGTTAGATGAAGTAATGGACCTATCAGATAGGATTCTTGTAATTTATGATGGCAAGATTGTTGGTGAGAAAGATCCTAAACAAACTGACGAATTTGAACTAGGTAGATTAATGGCAGGTGGAAAATAATGGAAAATACACAACAAGTTAAAGTAAAGAAAAAAAAATCACGCGACAATTCCAAATTATTATTTACCTTTATTTCAATATTATTAGGATTTTTAGTAGGAGCAATTGTTCTAAGCATCTCTGGCTATGATCCAATTGAAGGATACAAAGCCTTATTTCAAGGGATTTTTAAGACTCCAAGAAATATGGGATGGGCGATTGTTAGCTCAACTCCAATTATTTTAACAGGTCTTGGTGTGTGTTTTGCTTTTCAAACAGGACTTTTTAATATGGGAGCTGAGGGCCAATTTATAATTGGTACAGTCGTAGGATTTTTAGTAGGTTATAAATTACCACTTCCTCCAATCTTACATCCAATTGTTGCAATAATTATAGCAATGATAGCAGGGGCCCTTTATGGAGCTATTGCAGGTTTTATCAAAGCGCATTTTGGCATTCATGAAGTTATTTCAACCATAATGTTAAACTGGATTGCCTTTTATTTCCAAAACTTTATTGGCTACGCATATCAACAGCCAAATTCTATGGGTTCTTTTGATGTCCTAGATAGTGCAAAAATAACCATGTTTGATAGAGCAACGGTTAAAAATTTCGGACCATTTTTCAAAAAATTCTTTAAAGCTCCAATACATTTTGGAACAATACTTGCAATCATTGCAGTTATTGTTGTTTGGTATATTTTAAAGAAAACTGTTCTTGGTTATGAACTAAAGGCAGTGGGTCTTAACCGCGAGGCTAGTGAATATGGTGGTATTGACTCTGGCAAAAAAATTGTCCAATCAATGGCAATTTCTGGAGCAATTTGTGCCCTAGCTGGAGTCACACAAATATTAGGATTTACCTATGCTCTTTCTATAGTTTCTGCTATGGATAACTATGGATTTGACGGATTAGCTGTTTCGCTTCTAGCAGGAAATAACCCAATCGGCGTAATTTTCTCAGGATTATTTTTTGGTTCACTAAAATATGCAGGTAGCAATATCCAAAGAGTCATGGGAGTGCCAACAGAGTTAATCAACATAATAATTGGTACAATTATCCTATTTACAGCTGTACCATTGGTATTTAGAATTATCCGTGCTAAAAGCAGAAATAGAAAAAATACTAAAAAACAAATGGCGGATACAAAAGTAGTTAAAAACGCGCCTATTGATGATGCTGATAATAAAAAAGAAATTATAAATCAAAAAACTATTGATAATGAAAAAGTAGAATCTTTAGAAAACGAGAAAGTTAATGAAGATATTAAAAAGAAATCTAAAAACGAATCTAACTCTAATCCAAGAGTTATAAATGAAACTGGTGAAGATATCATAGTAAAAACTGTAGAAAGAGAAGAGGAGTAATATGAATTTAGTAATGCTCGCTTTAATAATAGGAAATACTTTTTCAAATGCTGCTCCAGTACTTTTTGCAGGACTTGGCGGTATGATGAGCGAAAAATCTGGTGTTGTAAATATTGGACTTGAAGGAATGATGACAATTGGTGCTCTTGTTGGAGCTACAGTGGGCTATAAATTAGGAAATCCTTGGCTAGCGTTTTTAGCAGGCGGTCTTGCAGGAGCAGGATTTGGACTAATTCACGCTTTTATTTCAATTTCCCTAGGAGGAGATCAAACTATCTCAGGTATTGCTATTAATACGCTAGGACCTGGTTTGGCACTATTTTTAGGAAGATTATTTTTTGATGGAGCAAGTCAAACTCCATCAATCCCACTAGAAAACAAGATTCCAAGACTATTTAGAGGATCAGGAAACCAAGTGATTTTAAATATTTTTGGTCAATATGCAACAGTTTATATTGCCCTAATAATGGTGGCTGTTTTATACCTTTTCCTTTATAAAACTAAATGGGGACTTAGGGTAGTAGCAGTTGGAGAGCACCCAAAAGCTGCAGAAACTTTAAATATTTCTGTAAAGAAAACTCGTTACTGGTCGGTAATTTTCTCAGGTTTTATGGCAGGACTTGGTGGAGCAAGTATGGCCCTTGCGGTTGTAAGTTCTTTTTCACAATCACTTATAGCAGGACAAGGATATATTGCCCTAGTAACAGTAATTTTTGGTAACTGGAAGCCACAAGGAGTGCTTTTAGGATCCTTATTTTTTGGTCTTGCCCAATCAATAGCAACATATCTTGGAGGATCAGGACTAAGTATGCCAATAGAATTTATCTCAATGATTCCATATGTAGCAACATTATTAATACTGATAATTTTCCAAAGAAGATCAAAGGCACCAAAAGCATCTGGTAAGCCATATTTAGCTATAGACAATATATAAATTTTGAAAGTATAAGCCCTTAATAGGGTTTATATTTTTGTCAAAAAGTTGTATATTATAATATATAGCTTTAAAAGGAGCAAGTATGAATTGTACTAACTGCGGTGCAAAGGTAGATGATAGCGCGAGATTTTGTCCGGTTTGCGGTCACAAACTAAAAAGTGATACTTCGCATGCTCATCCGGAGGCCCCACAAGCACAGGCTTCTCCAGTAGAAAAATCTACCTATGAATCGATACAAAATAAAGAAAACTTAATAGAAAATCAAAGAAAATCAGAAGAGAAAAGTAAAAAAGAAAGCAAGATTCAAAGATTTATAAGTTCTTTTACTAGCAAAAAAACTCAGCCTAAGCCTAAGGAAGAAAAAATCGCTGATGAAATTTTTGATAATGACAATAATTACAGTCATTTAAATCAAAAAATTGAACCAGACATGGCAAATGAGAGTCAAATCCCTCCTTCATATTATGGTTATAATCCGGTAGAGGATAGGCAAAGAAAAGACTTAAGAAATCCCTCTTTAACATCTAAAAACAATCCAACAGATTATGTCCAAAACAAGGTCTTACATAAGCAAACCGAAAGTATTTCTGAAGATAAAAATCCAAATCTAAAACAAAATCAAAATTATATTCCTAACCAATTTTCAAAAGAAACAAATCTTTCAAGTGAAATGCGAATTGCTCAAAACTTAGCTAGGGCAGAAGGTTATAATAATCAAAAAAATGAATCTTTAAATGAAAAGGTAAGATATGATGACATACCAAATGAATTTGTCGAAGCAAGAATTGCAAGACAAATCAATGGTGGTGGACCAAAAATATCTTACAGTAGAGCAGAAGATCAAGATTATAGGGCTGATGATAGAACTAATGCTGCAAATAGGCCTGTGACGGGTGAAAATCAAAATTTAAATAGCTATGAAAAAGCTAACTTAGCAAATCCTATAGAAAATGAGACAAAAGAAGAGCCTACAAAAGATGAAAAAGAGCCTTTCAAATTCAAACCGATTTATTTATTGCCACTTTTAATCATAGCTCTAGCACTTGCAGGAGTATACTTTCTTAAAAACCGTACGGCTCAAGAAGTAGAAATTGATCTTAGCCAGTACATTGATGTAACTTATAGCGGAGATGATGGAGCAGCAAGCCCAAGTGCTACTTTAAATACATCAAAATTACTAGCAGATTATGGCAATGATATTGCATATGTAAATAAAGATAGAAAAAATGATCAATACTCATCACCAGCAAATCAACTAGTTGATGACCTAGAAAAAAGTACAAATTTCCAATTCAGCAAGGATAGTAATCTATCAAACGGTGAAGAAATCACAGTTGTAGCCAATGTTTCTGATAGTGCAATTGCAGATGATTACAATGTTATGTTTACAAACACCATTAAATCAGTAATTGTAGATGGATTAATCACTCAAGAGTCTGTAGACCCATTTGAATATATGGATGTAAACTTTGAAGGCGAAAGTCCAAATATTACCCTTTCTGCAAGCTTTAGAGAAGATGCACCAGAATATCTTAAAAATATTGAAATTGCACCAAGCAAAACCAGTGAGCTTGCTAGTGGTGAAGAAGTAAATATTTCCCTAAACTTTGATGAAGAGGAACTATTTAATTCTTATGGTATAAGATTAAATCCAATCGATAAAACATTTACAGCTCCAGGTGAAGATAGCCAAAATAATGAAGAAAATTCTGAAGATGAAAATAATGATGAGGCTAGTGGAGACTTAGCTGATGGATTCATATCAACAATCGATAATCTTGATGAAGAATTATTAGGCACATTAAAATATAATGCTGGTCAATTGATTAAAGAAACATTTGGCGGCAGATCTTTTACAGAAATAAATGAAATAAATTATCTTGGAGCTATTACAGGCTCAGATGCAAATGCAGACCTTAAAAACAGGGTAATGCTAATTTATGAAGTAAAAGCCAAAGAAGACTACGAAGGTCGTTACACAAATGACTTTAGCTACTATACATTTGTAGAATATCAAAATGTAAAAGATAGTAAGGCAGAAGATGGCAAATTCTACACAGAAGGGCCAATAACAACAGATAACGAAATCTTCCACAAATTCTTTGTAGAAGATGACTACACATATTATGAAATTCCATATTATGGATTTGCATTCTTAGAAGAAGTAATATCAAGAGCCAACAATGCCCTATCAGGACTAAATATCGAAGACTCTATATCAGTAGATATTTCAAAATACTTTGAAAAATCTGACGGAGTTGCCGGTGAATACCAAGGCAATGGCACAAGGCTATCATTAAAATCTGATGGAACACTAAGATATAAACTAGATCAAAGAGTTCATACAGGAAAATGGAGCGAAAATGGTTCTGATGTAAGCCTTACAATCCAAGGTGTAAATGTAGATACACCAATCAATGCGAAATTTGAAAACGGAGCGTTGAATGTAGCAGAGCAAGGCGAAATGGCAGGACAAACATTTAATAAAATGGAAACATATTAAATAAATAAACCCGGTAAGGAAAACTTACCGGGTTTTTATTTGCCAAAATTAAAAATAATCAGATAAAACTAATTCTATCATGGTTGGTGTGAAAAGATTCAAACTTTTGAGCCTCATCTTCTCAAAGCCAAGAGCTGCCAACATTTAATTAGTATATTAAATAAGCAATATAAAAAAGTAAAAAAAATAAGCATTTATCGAACTGCTTTAATAATCAATGGTCGGTGTGAAAAGATTCAAACTTTTGAGCCTCATCTTCTCAAAGCCAGCGCTACCAAAATTTAATTATTATCTTAAATAAACAAAATAAAAAAAGCAAAAAAATAAGCAGTTCACACTGCTTGTAAAATTTATGGTCAGGATGAAAGGATTCGAACCTTTGAGCCTCATCTTCTCAAAGCCAGTGTTACCAACAATTAATTGTTAAGTAAATAATAAATATAAAATGAGCAAAAAAAATAGCAGCTTATCCTGCTTTTTAATTATGGTCGGGGTGAAAGGATTCGAACCTTCGACCTCATGTTCCCAAAACACGCGCGCTACCAAGCTGCGCCACACCCCGTTAAGTGATTACTATGTAAGTATACACCCTTTTTTTTACAATGTCAAGTTTTTGTAAAAGTTTTTTAAAAAAAAGTTTACAAAAGTAGATTTTGACCCCTTTCTTTTGAGAAGTCTGTTATAATAATACCATAAGCAAAATTAAAAGTAAACAAAATTGAGGAAAATAATGATAATTTTAGATGCAAAAAATTTTACCGATCAAAAGACCTTTTATAAGCTTTTAAATGATCAAATAGATTTTTATTATTATGTGGAAAATCTAGATGCGCTTTATGATTTTTTGGTAACTACTGACTATGAGATAAAGATTACTAATTATAGATATATGTTTATAAATCTTGGCGAATATGGAGAAAAGCTTGTAACAGTTTTTATCGATGCGGTAAAAGATTATGATGCAAATGTAAGTTTGGAGCATAGTAATGGTTTATAAAAATAAACAGAGTGAAATAAAAGATTTTGTAGCCTTGGAACTAATATCTGGTAGAAAAAAATACGGAGATCCATTTTTTGAAAAAAAATTTTTTACAAGTAAGTTTAAAGTAAATCCTTCTTATGTAAGAGATGTTTTTGATGATCTAGAAAAAGAAGGAATCATCCAAAAACAAGGCGAGTCATATATATTTTCTGCAGACGAAAATAGGGTGTTATGGCTAAAAGATGAATTTTTGCACTCATATATAAATGATTTTACAGAAAATTTAAATAAAATTGGTGTAAGTATGGATGAAGTCATTGAAATACTAAGACAAAGGAATATTGCAAATGGATAAAGCAATAGAGATTAAAAATTTCACAAAAAAATACGAAGATCTAATTGCCATAGATGACATAACTTTAAGTATAAATTTAGGAAATATCACTGGTATTCTTGGTCCAAATGGGTCTGGTAAAACTACATTATTAAAGGCTCTTGCAGGATTAATTCATCCAGATAAGGGAGAGATAAATCTTAATGAGCAAAAAATAGCAAATATAGATAAGAATAAGATTGCGTATTTGCCAGATGAAAAATTTCTATACCCAAATCAAAGTGTAAAAGAATCTAGGGATATGTACGCTGATTTTTATGAGGAATTTGATAAGGAGCTTTTTGATAAAATCTTAGAATTTTTTTATTTAAATAAAAAAAGTAAGATTAGCAGTCTTTCCAAAGGAGATTACAAAAAACTGGGTCTTTGTCTAAATTTAGCTAGAAATGCAGAAATATATATTTTTGATGAGCCACTTGATGGTCTAGATCCTATATCAGCTGCAAAAATAATTGACCTTATTATCGACAAGCTTGAAAATGAAAAAACTTTTGTAATATCTACCCACCAAATTGCCCTTACGGAAAATCTATTTGATGAAGTAATTTTCCTATCAAACGGTAAAGTTCATGATTTTGGAAAGGCTCGTGAGATTAGAGAACAAAATCAAATGGATATTAACGATTACTATGATGAAATATATTTAGGATAAGTATGAATAAGTTTATAAAATACGATTTAAAATCAAATAGAGGATTTTTAAGAAAACTAATAATCCTGCAAATAATATTTATATCTCTAAGCTTTTTAGGACATGGATTTTTGTCGACAAATTATCTGACAGATCCCGTTTTTGCAAATGGGATATTTTCCCTAGCTACAGTGTTTTTTTTAGGAATTAATATTTTTTATATAGTTTTTACTATAAATAAAGATTTTGACTCAGAAAGAGCCTTATTAAAGTTTTCTCTACCAAATGCACAGAAAAAAATTATTTGGGCAAAAATATTTGAATTAGCATTTTTTTATATAATCAATTTGCTTTTTTTATTGATATTTTTGTGGGCTCTAAGATTTAAAATTACATCTGATATAGTATATTTTTTCGCCTTGGGGCTTATTTGGATGCTTATAGTAGGAGGATTTGTTTTCTATTTTAAAAGTCTAAAGAGATTTGATCAAGCTACAGGAAGTAAATTATACGGTCTGGGATTAATTTTATTAATCATTGTGCTTGGATTTTTAGTATGCAAATATTTTTCCTTTGTGATAGTTAATGGAGCAATCCAACATGCCCGCCCTATAAATTACGGATTTGTCTTCCCATTTGCAGTGGGCAGCCTTAGCCTATATAAAAATATCAGCCCGTTAATTTATTATTTTTTAGCCCTATTAGTTGTAATTTTTGTAAATCAAAAAAATATAAAGAATAATTTAGACTTATCCTAGGAGAGAAAATGCAAGATATAAAAGAAATTATTAGAAATTCGAATAATATAGTATTTTTTGGTGGAGCAGGAGTATCAACAGCTTCTGGCTTGCCCGATTTTAGATCAGCAACTGGTCTTTATAATAAGAAAAACAACGCTAATTATTCACCAGAATATATGTTAAGCCACGAGTTTTTTGAAAATCATCCTGATGAGTTTACAACATATGTAAAGGAAAATCTTATGGTAGAGGGTATTTTGCCAAATTATTGTCATTATGCCCTAGCAAAACTTGAAAAAATGGGTAAACTTCAAGGAATAATTACTCAAAATATAGACGGTTTACATCAAAAAGCAGGCAGTAAAAATGTAATAGAACTTCATGGTACATTAAACGATCACTATTGTACAAATTGCGGAGAGAAATATGATTTGGATTATGTAAATAAATTTACCGCTACTCCAAGATGTGCGAAATGTGATGGTATTGTACGCCCAGACATAGTCCTTTATGGTGAGGGTTTAAACCAAGATAATATTAGTCATGCTATAAACTTAATTTCCCATGCTGATGTTTTGATTATTGGCGGTACATCTCTTGCGGTTTATCCTGCAGCGGGTCTCATAGATTTTTATAATGGCAATAAACTTATTTTAATAAATAAAGATGACACTGGTAAGGAAAATGCGGCTAATTTTGTATTAAAGGGAGATATAAGTAAAATCATGAAAGAATTAGTAGAGGATATTGATGAAAGATAGATTTAATATAGATGAGTACGGAATATTTTTAGTATGGCTAGGAATTATTTTTAGCCTGCTAGCATATTTCACTCATTCGCAATTTGTGGACATTTTGGCCCTTGTAAATGTAATTTATGCAATTTTTAGATTTTTCTCTAGTAATAAGGAAAAAAGAATTGCTGAAAATAACCAATTTAAGCAAGCTTTCCTAAATCCAATTAAAAAATCTTTTAAGGGATTTAAAAACGAAACTGTGGGAGATAAAAATTACAAATACGTTTTTGCCCTCAATGCGGACAAAAGCTGCGTATACCAAAGAAAAAGGGGAAAATAAAAGTAAGATGTCCAAAGTGCGATACAAAGTTTGATGCTAGAAGTTGATTCTAGCATCTTTTAAATTTAGCTTAGAAGTTGTATAATTTTTCTGAAAGAGAGGCTTTAAAATGCAAAGAATTATTGGAACAAGATCATTGGGACTACGCGCGCCAATTATTGAAAAAGGCGATAACTTAGAAGAAATAGTTTTTGATACTGTAAAAAAAGCAAGTGAAAATCATGACATTACTATGAATGATTTAGATGTAGTATGTGTTACAGAATCTCTTGTTGCTCGTGCTCAAGGCAACTACGCTACAATAGAGCAAATAGCAAAAGATATTAATAACAAATTTAAATCAGATGAACTAGTAGTATTATTTCCTATTTTATCAAGAAATAGATTTTCTATACTATTAAAGGCAATTGCGCTTTCTGGAAAAAAATTACATATTTGTCTTTCATATGCAAGATGAGGTAGGAAACTATCTAATGGATGAGATGGATTTATTTAATAGTGATATTAATCCATATCAAGATGTTTTAAATATAGACGAATTTAGGAAAATAGCTGGGGACTACAAACACACATTTACTGGTATGGACTATCCATCATTATATACAGAAATTGCTCCTAATTCTGAAATACATTTTCTAAATAATCCAGTAGATAGCTTAAAATTCGCTGAAGATGTTTTGGTTTGTTCAATCCACACTAGAAACATCATAAAAAGACAATTAAAAGAAGCTGGTGGAAAAAATATTCTATCACTTGATGAAATCTTAAACGAACCGGTGGATGGATCTGGATTTAACAAAGATTATGGACTATTAGGCTCAAACTTATCAACAGAAAATGAAGTCAAACTTTTCCCAAGAGATGGGGAAGAATTTGTAAAAAACTTACAAAAAAAATTGATTGCTCATTTTAATAAACAAATCGAAGTAATGATTTATGGAGATGGAGCCTTTAAAGATCCAGTTGGTAAAATCTGGGAATTAGCTGATCCAATTGTATCACCTGCATTTACAGATGGACTTAAGGGTACACCAAGCGAAATTAAGATAAAATATATTGCCGATAATGAGCTAGCTGATTTATCTATCGAAGAGAGAACATCAGCAATGGTTGATAGAATTTCCAAAAAAGCAAAGGAATTGGTTGGCAAAAACGAAACTTTAGGAACAACTCCAAGACAAATAACAGATTTACTAGGCTCTTTAGCCGATCTTACATCTGGATCAGGAGATAAAGGTACACCTATTGTTTTAATACAAGGATATTTTGATAACTACTCAAATAATTAATTTCTATTTTTAAGGAGAAATAGCTGTGGCAGGATCAGATAGCCAGGAAAAGAAAGATAATAAAGCCTTTGCGACTCATTTTGTAAATGATTATTTTGAAAAAAGAGCAGAGGCTAAATACAATCACGATCCAATGGATGAACTGCAAAGATATTTAATGATGTCTTTTGCTGCCATTTTGATGGCTTTTGGAACACATTTTTTTAAATATCCAAACTCATTTGTAATTGGTGGAGTAGAGGGGATGAGTATCATTGCTTCAACTTTTGTACCATTTACTCGACCACAAATTACCCTTTTTATAAATGTAAGCTTGCTAATAATTGCTTACTTTGTTTTGGGCAAGCACTTTACCCTAAGGACTGGTTATGTCGCAATTTTAAACTCGTTGACGGCCTTGGGTTTAGATTATATTTTCCCAATTGCAGGTCCATTAACATCAAATAAGCTTTTGGAGTTGATATTTACCCTATTAATATCAGCCTTTGGCTCAGCAATATTATTTAATCTTGCGGCAAGTTCCGGCGGGACTGATATAATTGCAATGATTATAAAAAAATATTCTTCCCTAGAAGTAGGAAAGGCTCTATTGTGCGTAGATAGTGTATTTACCATAGCTTCTATTTGGATTTTTAATGTAGAAATAGGTTTGCTTTCTATTTTAGGACTATTATTAAAAGGAATATTTGTGGATGTAATTATCCAGTCCTTAAATACTGACAAGTTATTTATAATTATTACTACAAAACCAGATGAAGTAGGTAAATTCATACGTGGGGAGCTCAATAGATCTGCTACAGTTATGAATGGAGTTGGACTTTATAAAGGAATTCACAGATTTGTATTCTTATCTGTGCTTTCACCAAAAGAGGCACCACTTTTTAAAAGATACATCAAGGGAGTGGATCCATCAGCATTTATAACTATTATAAATACATCAAGAATTATTGGTAAAGGATTTTATCTAACCAGTGATTCTAACCAGTATTAATCACATACATTAAGAAAGACGCTTTGCTATAAGGCGTCTTTTTGTTTGAAATGTGTAGAAAATAAGTGTAAAATAATAGTGAAGAACTATGGATGGAGAATGATATGAAGTCAAAAAACAAAGCTTTAATGTTTCTTTGTCTTTTAGTGGCTTTATTTTCTATCAGACCATCCTTTGCTAGTACAGATGATCAAAATCAGCCGACTAGCCCACAAACAGATATCAAAAGCGGGGATGAGATTACCATTACAGAAGAAGAACCTATTGAAAATCAACATGAACTTCCACCTGTTAAAGCTGAAGTAATAAAGCCACAAAAAGCGGCCGGCAGAAGACCAGTGCAAAAAGAAAATGTAACAACAAAAAATAATACATCACCTAGCCTGACTGTAGACCCAAGAGCGACTGAGGTTAACGAAAGAGTAAATAAAAAATACCGAGAAGAGCAAAAGGCCAAAGAAAGTCAAAAAACAGAAACTAAAAAAGAAATAAAACCTGCAAACAAAGCAAAAACTGTAAATAAAAAACCTAGCCCCACCAAGGCAGATGTTGAAAGAAAATCTGAAATTGATGCTTTACTAAAGGAATTAAATGAGCGAACTGAGGCTATTAAAAGTAATCTTAAGCCTAGTAGTTCCGATACAAAAAAGCCATCAAAAGGGGCAGAAAATTACAAAAATGCTGTGGAATTAGTAGGAGAGGTAATGCTTTCAGATAAAATTACTAAGGCTGAAAGCAAACAATTAGCAAAAACTACTAAAGAAATTGTCGAACAGTACAATAAGAAAATAGAAAATGCAGCAACTACTGAAGAAAAAGAAGCCTTAGTAAGAGAAGCAAGCCAAAAGATAAATGAAAATCTTAAAAATACATCAAAAGAAGCGTATGACACTGCTATAAACAAAGATGTATCAATCTATGATCAAAAAAACGAAACCCTGGTATTAGAGATTGAGCCAAATGACAAAGAAGATAGCAAGGAAGGGAATAAAAACTATAAGGTTACTAAAAGTACATCGCTAGAAAAACCCCCAAAACTTGCAAATGATGATAATGAAGCTCCATTTTTTAAAATGGCACTTGGAGTTTTTGTAGTTTTAATTATTTCTCTTGCAATAGCAATTACTGTAGTATTAAAAAATCGAAACAATGTTACCAAATAAGTCCTAAGGGGGCTTATTTTTTAATTATAAGTTTATAAAATAAAAAGAGGCTTAAAAAAGCCCCTTGCGTTTTTGAATTATTCTTGTGGTTCGAACATATCTTTGCCTACTCCACAAATTGGGCAAACCCAATCTTCTGGAAGTTGGTCAAATTCTGTACCAGCTTCGATTCCGTTATCAACATCTCCTTCAGCTGGATCATAAATGTATCCACATGCTGTACATACGTATTTCATACCAATGTCTCCTTTCATTGTTATTACATTTATATTATACCACTTTTAACGAATTTTAATACATTTTTTATAAAACATTCAGTTTTTTTCATAATCTTTGGGTATAAGATTATTGAAGATAAAGGAGAGAACTATGGAGATTATAAGAAATCTTATACATAGTGACCTAGACTTAATAAAAGAATTTAGAGATAATATTATAGAATTTTTAAAAAAACAAGAATATGATGACGATATTATTTTTAAAATTAGACTTGTTTTAGATGAGCTTATCACAAATTCTTACAAGCATGGAAATAGAAAAAATTATGAAAAACTAATTGATATCATCATGCTACTGGATAGGGACTATTGTATGATAAAAGTAAAAGATGAGGGCGAGGGGATAGACTACACCAAAGATCGTGATATGCTAGCAGATCATGGTAGAGGTATCCAACTAGTTTATAATCTTTGCGAGAATATAATAGTTAAAGATAATACAATAGTAGCATTTTTACTTTTAGATACGCAAAGAGTTAGTTAAAACATCTAGATAACTTTATTAGCTAGATGTTTTTTTATTATGTTTATTGATAATATAACCACAATCGATATAATATATTGATAGAATTTATTAGTTTGAAAGAAGGAATTATGAAAAGAGAAGATGTAAGAAATGTAGCCATTATTGCCCACGTTGACCATGGTAAAACTACCCTAGTAGATGGACTTTTAAGAAGTTCAGGTACTTTTAGAGACAACCAAGAGGTCAATGAGAGAGTAATGGACTCAAATAGTATTGAAAAAGAAAGAGGAATTACAATTCTTTCTAAAAATACTGCTATTCATTATAAAGATACAAAAATAAATATTATAGATACACCAGGCCACGCGGACTTTGGTGGAGAAGTAGAACGTGTTTTAAATATGGCTGAGTCCGTAGTTTTAGTTGTAGATAGCCACGAAGGACCTATGCCACAAACAAAATTTGTTTTAAGAAAAGCAATTGAGCTTGGCTTGCCTGCTATCATTTGTATAAATAAAGTAGATAGACCAGACCAAAGGATTGATGAAGTAGAAGATGAAGTTCTAGATTTATTTATCTCACTTGATGCGGATGAATCTTATTTAGAAAGTCCATTTATCTACGCATCAGCAAAAAATGGATGGGCTTCCCTTGAAAAAGCTAGTGTAAAAAATGATATGACAGACTTACTTGATACAATCATTGACTACACTCCAGCCTTTGAAGCAGATGAAAATGCTCCATTTAAAGTTTTAGTTTCTACAACTGATTACAATTCATTTTTAGGATCTATTGCTATCGGTAAGGTAGAACAAGGTGTGATTAAGAAAAATGCAAATGCAGTAATTACAAACTACAACGAAGAAGACCGCCATGAAAGATCAAAAATTGTAACAATTTACGAATTTGATGGCCTAGATAGAGTAGAAGTAGAAGAAGCAAAATTTGGATCAATCGTAGCTCTATCAGGTATGGAAGACATATCAATTGGAGATACTATCGGTACAGAAGAAGATAGCCAGCCAATTGAGTTTACAAAAATATCTGAACCAACCCTTTCAATGACATTTTCAGTAAACGATTCACCATTTGCTGGTCGTGATGGTAAATTTGTAACCAGCCGCCACTTAAGAGAAAGGTTATTTAAAGAAAAGGAAACAGATGTTTCACTTAAGGTAGAAAATACTGACTCAACAGAAAGCTTTAAAGTTTCAGGCCGTGGAGAACTTCACTTATCAGTATTAATTGAAAACTTAAGACGTGAAGGCTACGAATTCCAAGTTTCAAAACCAGAGGTTATGTTTAAAGAAATAGATGGTAAAAGAAATGAACCTATAGAAATTGCAACAATAGATGTTGACCAAGAATATACAGGATCAGTTATAGAAAAACTTGGACGTAGAAAAGGTGAACTTATCGATATGACACCAACTTCTTCAGGATATACAAGGATGACCTTTAGAATTCCAGCACGTGGACTAATTGGTTATAGAACTGAGTTTTTAACTGATACAAAAGGAACTGGTATATTAAACTCAGAATTTGAAGAATACGCTCCATATAAAGGAGATATCGAAACTCGCCAAGACGGATCACTAATTGCTAGTGAACAAGGAATTGCAAGAGCCTATGGACTAAATTCTGCCCAATCACGTGGACTATTATTTATCGAAGCAGGTGAAGAAGTTTACGAAGGAGAAGTAGTAGGCATGAATGCAAAAGGCCTTGATATCGATGTAAATGTATGTAAAACTAAAAAACTTACAAATACACGTGCATCAGGATCTGATGATGCCATCGTCCTAACACCTCCAAAGAAAATGAGTGTAGAAGAAATGATGGAATTTGTAGAAGATGATGAATTAATCGAGGTAACTCCAAATACACTCAGAATTAGAAAAAGAATTCTAGATAGCAATTTAAGATACAAATCAAAGAAAAATAAATAAGAGGTAGATATGGATAGAAGGTTTGAAAGAACACTCAGCCAAATCCTAAGTGTAGTGGTTTTGATAGTGTTTTTAATAACTATTGTATCAGCAAATTTTAATATATGGTTAGTTAGCTACATATGGGCAGCTGGATTTATCATAGCATGGGCACTAATGCTTATTTTTGGTGTCTATGTACTATTTCAAAAAAAATCCTATGGAATGTCAATTTTTGTAGCTATACTTACAGCCCTAGGATTTGCGATTTTAAGTGTGCCAGCAATATTAGTCTTAGCGAGATTTATCCCAGGACTTCCAGCGGGACTTACATTTAACAATCAATTTTTAAATTCAAATAGCCAACTAGTCTTATACACCGTATTAATAGTTGTATACTTTGCTCATATTATCAATGCATCAAAATTAAAAAATAAAAATGCTCAGTATATAGAATACTCTGAAGCTAAGGAAGAAGATTTAGATGAAAATTTAGATTTTAACAAAAATTTGCATTCGGATAGTGAAATTGAGTATAATATAACAAAAGACACTGATGAAAAGTTAGTGTTTGAAGCTGATAGCAATGAAAATTCTACTTATAACACAGAAGAAGTGATTCTTGTAGAAGATTTAACGGATGAAGATTTAGAATTTAGGAAAGATGAGGAGAACAATGGCTAAAGATAACGGTGTATCATTATCGGTTATAAAGAGATTACCAAAATACTATAGATATCTAGAAAGTATAAATGATCGTGGCATAGTAAGGGTTTCATCAAAAGAATTATCAGAAATTACTGGATTAACAGCAAGTCAAATTAGACAAGACTTAAATCATTATGGTTGTTTTGGTCAGCAAGGATATGGATATAATGTCCGTGAGCTTATGGATGAGCTTTCAAAAATAATTGGTGTTGATAAAAAGTACAAAATGGTTTTAGTTGGTTTTGGTAATATCGGCCATGCTCTTTATAAATATAAATCCTTTAAAGACTTAGGTTACCATATCGAATCTGTATTTGATCTTGAAGCAAGAGAAGCAAATGATAAGGATCCAGAAGTAATAAGCATAGACAAATTACCAGATTACCTAAAAAACAACAAAATTGATATTGGTATTATTTCTACACCAAAAGATGCCAGTCAAGAAGTTTGCGACATTCTTTGTGATGGCGAAGTTTCAGGTATATGGAACTTCTCTCCAGTAGATATAAAGACAAAAAATGATGTTGTTTTAGAAAATGTACACCTTGATGAATCATTATTTACTCTAACCTACTTCATCAATTCTCCACAGGACTTTAATTTTTAAAAATGAATATACTTACAGCAAGCAATTTGAGTAAATCATATCCAACTAAGGACATATTTTCAAATGTGAGTTTTAAGATTGAAAAGGGTGATAAAGTTGGGCTCATTGGTATCAATGGGGCCGGCAAATCCACCCTTTTTAAAATTCTAATGGGAGAAAATGAAAAAGACTCGGGTGAAGTTTATATACCAAATAATGTCAAAGTTGGATACTTAGAGCAAATACTTTCTATCGACTATCATATAAGTATATATGATTATTGTATGAAGGTTTTTGATGATATTATTGAAATAGAAGCAAATTTAAGAAAAATTGAACAAAAATTAGCAGATCCAAATCTAAACCCAAATCAAATGGATAATCTTTTGGCAGAGCATAGTAAACTTTTTGAAAAGTTTGAAGAGAAAAATGGCTATGCCATAAAATCCGAGCTAGAAGGCACCCTAAAAGCAATGGGATTTAGTGAAGAAGACTTTGATAAGGATATTATAAATTTATCAGGTGGCCAAAAAGCTAGGGTAGAGTTAGCATATTTACTTTTAGAAAAACCAGATTTAATTCTCTTAGATGAGCCAACCAACCACCTAGATATTGGGGCTATAAGATTTTTAGAAAACTTTATCAAAAATTATTCTGGATCTGTAATAGTAATTTCCCACGACAGATATTTTCTAGATAATACTGTAAATAGGATATTTTTGTTAGAAAATGGTGGATTAACCGCATATAATGGGGACTACACTACATTTGTAAAAAAACGTAAAAAAGAACTAGAAGTGCGTATGCACCAGTACAAAAATCAGCAAAAGGAAATTGACCGTCAAGAAGAAATTATCGATCGACTTAAAAACCAAGGTGGCTCAAAAAGAAAAAGAGGTATTTCCCAATCCAGATCTCGCCAAAAACTTTTGGACAAGATGGAAAGGATAGAAATGCCAGAGACAATCCAAAATTCCATGAAGCTAAAATTCACTCCGCGCATCCAAAGTGGAGAGGATGTTCTTAAGGTCGATAATTTAGAAAAATCCTTTGCAGATAAGAAAATTTTTGGAAATATATCATTTAATCTATACCGCAACGAAAGAACTGCAATAATAGGTGAAAATGGTGTTGGAAAAACAACTCTTTTTAGGATAATAATGGGCGAAGAAATGCCATCAGCTGGCAAAGTTAAGCTTGGACAAAGTGTAAATATAGGTTATTTTGATCAAGAACAAAAATCATTAAACTTAACAAATACTATTTTTGAAGAAATAAGCGAAACTTATCCAATGATGACAAATTTTGAAATCAGGTCTTATCTTGCAAAATTTATGTTTTATGGAGATGATGTAGATAGAGAAATATCAGAACTTTCTGGTGGAGAACGATCTAGGATTTCTCTATTAAAACTAATGATTTCAGATACAAACTTCATTTTGATGGATGAGCCTACCAACCATTTGGATATTGATTCTAAAGAAATTTTAGAAGATGCTATCCTTGATTATGAGGGTACTATGCTAATTATTAGCCACGATAGGTACTTTTTAAATAAGATAGCAGGCAAAATTTTAGATATGAAATCTGATGGTATAGATGAATATTTGGGTAACTATACTTATTATGAAAATAAACTTAGGGAACAAAGTCAAACTATAGAGCAAGGTCAATCTGTCAGCAAAACCCAATTAGTCAAAGAAAAGAAAAAACAAAATCTAAAGAAAAATGAAATTAAGAAAATAAAAAATGATATTAGGGATGTTGAAAATGAGTTGGAAGCAATTGAAAATGAAATTGCAAGCCTAACTGACCTTAGCCTGGCCACAGATTTTTATGCTGACCAAGAAAAAGTAGTAGAAACTTTTGCAAAAATTAAGGAATTAGAAGAAAGAAAAAAAATCCTTGATGAAAAGTGGTTAGACCTTAGCATGAGTCTTGAAGACTAATGTCATTTGAGAGGGAGATAATGAAGATAAAAGATGAAAATGAATTAGACCAACAATCAAAAAATAATTTAAAAGTAGGTCTTATCTTACTTTTAACATTTTTTGCAATTTGGTATATAGAGCCCATTGGCAAATTTTTAATAGCAACTTATGCAGTTTTTAGGCCGATTTTACTAGGATTTGCCATAGCCTTTGTGATAAATTTACCTATGAATTTTTTCCAAGAAAAAGTTTTTGGAAGGATAATCGATCCTTTAAAACACAAAAAATTGGTAGTTGCCCTTTCACTTATAGTCAGCTGGCTAATCTTTTTCGCTGGAGTAAGTATACTTTTAGTCGTAGTTATTCCAGAATTTATTAATGCCCTTCAAACAGGTATTACTAACTTGCCAGTATTTATGGATTCACTTTTAGAATATACAGAAAAATTCCCAGCTATCCACAAGCAAGCAGTTCAATTTAAAGATTATTTCCAAGACCTAGATGTGGTTAAAATTTCAGATACAGTTACAGCCTACATCAGTGGAGATAGTTCGAATTTATTAAATAGGGCTCAAAATATCCTATCATCAGTAGGATCTGGATTAATAGCTGTAGCCATGGGTTTTGTATTTTCTATTTATGTCAGTGTCAATAAGAAAGATTTGAGACAAAATGCCAATAAAATTTTATATGCAAACTTTAGCGAAGAAAGAGCAGATAGAATAAATTATTTATTTAAACTAACCTATGATTCATTTTCCAAATTTTTGGACTCCAAGGTCCTATCATGCATATCACTAGGTATATTTAATTATATTGGTATGAAAATATTAAGAATGCCATATGCAGGTATGATTTCTGTTTTGGTTGGTGCGATGGATATAGTTCCATACTTTGGCCCTATTATAGCTGGTGCTTTTGGTATGATTATGATATTTATCCAATCCCCAATCCAGTCGCTAGTTTACATAATTTTCTTGGTAATATTACAACAAGTTCAAGAAAATATTGTATATCCATTATTTATTGGAAAAAATTCTGGTTTACCAGCAATTTGGATTTTCCTTTCAGTATTTTTGGGAGGAAGACTATTTGGTATCCTAGGCATGATATTCTTTATGCCACTAGCAACAGTGATTTATACCTTGGTTGTCGATAGGACTAATATTAAGCTTAAAGAAAAAAATATGGATAGAATAACAGTAGCAGAAAAATCTAATCAGACTGTAGAAGAACTTCGAGAAAAAGAAGCAGAAAGAAAATCCTAATAAAAAGACCCCGACTGGGGTCTTTTTAAATTGATTTGTCTTCAAAAATTACAAGTAAGTATCCGCTTTTAACCTTTATTCTAAAATCCTTGCCGGTTGTTTCATTTGAAACTCCTAGGGCACTGTCATTTGCTAGATCAAAATTATTTAATTCGTAATATAATCCCTTAATATCCACACCCTTTACTATATCAGAAAGGGCAAATATTGATACATAGAAATTATCATCATCATTAAATTTATATTCTAACCTATCATCTACTATATAAAAACTTTTGTATTTTGATTTAAAGACTACATTTATGCCTTTTTTCTTAAATTCTAAGGCACTTCTAATATTAGCAAATGTGTGAGATTCGCGTCCACCAAGCCCACCATAAATAACAATATCTTTATAACCCCAATCTTCAGCTACCATTAGAGCAGCCTTTGTGTCTGTGTAATCTTTTATAGGATTTAATTTTATAACCAAATCGCCTTCTGGTTGATTTGATGAATCAAAATCACCAATTATCATTGTTGGTGTAATGCCTGCTTCTTTTGCGTATAAATGCCCCTTATCAGCAGCAATTACCATATCTTCTTTATTTATATGATCAAAAAAACCATCAAAATCGCCGCCTGCGATTATATAACATTTTTTCATATCTACTCCCTTAACTTTATCTATAACCAATTATAACAAATCCTTAATAGAAGAAAAAATTTTTCTAGGGTAAAGTTAAAATGAAAGATTAAAAAGAATTTAGGATAAAAATGAAATTAAAAAATAGCAAAGTAGGAGAATTTGTCCCAGTTACAAGCAAGCTAGGTCTTTATTATGGAGGCTATCAAAATGCTTTAGGGGATGTAGGTGTTTCAAAATTTTATAGGGATAGGTCTTGCGTTGTGACTGCATTTACCAATTCATATTTATATATGTATCACCCAGATGAAAAATTTACTTTAGAAGAATACAACAAGTATCACTATGATTTTTACAAAAGAATCCGCCCACACATAAACGGAGTGCCTACTGTCGAAGCCTTAAATCGCAGGGTAAATCGCATAAGACGAGATCGCAATTTAAATCTATACGCTCATATAATGCAAGAATTTTTTGTAAGACGTCACAGTACTGAAGAAAAAATTGCCTTTATCAATCAAGGTCTTAGTAAAAATTGCCCAGTAATTTTTATAAATTGGATGAGTAGGAATGTAAAAGTTCTAGCCCACCACGGGGTAACAATCACTGAGTGCAATGATATGGGCGACTACCATGAGCTAGTTATTTCTAGTTGGGGAAGAGTTTATAAAGTGAATTTCGAAATTTTTGATAGGCAAATGAAATCATATAGCGGACTAATATATTTTGAAAGGAATGATTATGAAATACATCAAAGTTGAAGTTTTCGTACCAGCAGATGATAAGTGGAAAGTAATAGATGGCTTAAATGAAAAAGAAATTTTAAAGGATAATGGCTATGATTCTGTATTTGCAGAAAGTGTAGTTACAGGACATTTTATCCCCTTAGAAGGATCAAATCCTGATAAGGGAGAAATAGGAAAGCCTTGCGAAGTAAATGAGGTAAAACTAGAATTTAGAATTAAAACAGAAGATAAAGAAAAAGTTTTTGAAATTATAAAGTCAAATCATCCTTATGAAGTACCAGTTATAAACTTTTTAGAACTTTTATAGGAATGACTATGCAAGAAAGACTTAAAAGATCAAATGGTGTGGTAATGCCAATTTTTTCCCTTCCATCTCCTTATGGGATAGGAACTTTTGGTAAAGCTGCCTATGAATTTGTAGACTTTTTATCAGATGCTTCTATAAAATACTGGCAGATTTTGCCACTTGGACAAACTTCATATGGGGATAGTCCTTACCAAGCATTTTCATCATTTGCCGGCAACCCATATTTTATAGATTTAGATTTGCTCTGTAAAGACGGACTTTTAGAAGAAGAAGATTTAGAGAACCTCAATTTTGGGGACAATGAAAGATACGTTGACTATGCTATCCAATACAATATACGCTATCGTATATTAAAAAAAGCTTTTGAAAACTCAAAAGGAAAATTGGATGAAAATATAGCAGAATTTAGAGAAAAAGAAAGCTTTTGGCTAGAAGATTATGCTCTTTTTATGGCTATAAAGCATGATAAACTTGATGTAAATTGGGCGGAGTGGGATGAAGATTTACGTGATCGAGATCCAAAAGCCCTAGAAGAATTTGGAAAAGAGCACAAAGAGGATATAGATTTTTATATCTTTATTCAATACGAATTTTTTACCCAATGGCAAAAATTAAAAGAATACACTAATAGACACAATATTGAAATCATTGGTGATTTACCAATTTATGTTGCCTATGATTCCTGTGATGCTTGGGTTAATGCTGATATTTTAAAAATAGATCCTAAAACAAAAGAACCAATCATAGTTGGAGGTGCTCCGCCAGATGCATATTCGGATGATGGGCAACTTTGGGGCAATCCTGTATATAATTGGGATAAAATGAAAGCTGATTCTTATAGCTTTTGGCAAAATAGACTTGAAATGGCTCTTAGAACTAATGATCTACTCCGTCTTGACCACTTTAGGGGATTTGAAAAATACTATGCAATTCCCGCCACAGATGAAAATGCCAAATTTGGCAAATGGGAACCAGGTGGGGGCTATGAATTTTTTGATTATATCCTAAAAAAGTTTCCTAATAAGCAATTTATAGCTGAGGATTTGGGGTATATCACTAAGGAAGTCGATGAATTAAAAATTCATTACGGCTTTCCAGGCATGAATGTTATCCAATTTGCCTTTGACGGGACATTTGATAACAATTATTTGCCACATAATTATGAGAAAAATTCAGTAGTTTACTCATCAACCCATGATTCTTCCACTCTTAAAGGCTGGATAGAATCACTTGATGAAGAAGAGCTATCTCTTGTAGAAAAATATTTTGGACTTAGCAAAGTAGACAAAGAAGATTATGTTTGGGAAATCATTAGATCTTTAATGGCATCAGTTTCTGATCTTGCTGTTTTTCAAATCCAAGATTTTTTTGAGATAGGAGATAAAGCAAAAATAAACACACCTTCCACCATGGGAAATAATTGGAAATGGAGGGCTAAAAAAGAAGATTTTACAGATGCTTTGGCAGTGAAAATCAAGGAAATGTCAAGATTATATGGGAGATATAATGGATAAATTAGCAAAGAATAAGTTTACAGAGGACTATATAGAAAACCTACAGAGGATCACTCTTAAAAATTTCGATGATACAAGTGAAAAAGATAAGTACGATGCCCTTTGTGACACAATTATGGAGCGTATCAACCAAGAATGGAGGGCTAGCAAAAATAAATCAAGATACGAAAGAACAGCTTATTATTTTTCAGCAGAATTTTTAATCGGTAGATCTCTTGGAAATAATCTAATAAATCTAGGGATCTACGATGAGGTCAAAGATTTGCTTGATGAATTAGGAATTGATTTTGAAGCAATCGAAGACTATGAAGATGATGCGGCTCTTGGTAATGGTGGGCTAGGACGTCTTGCTGCCTGCTTTATGGATTCTGCTGCAACTCAAGATATAAATATGTATGGCTATGGAGTCCGCTATCGTGAGGGTTTATTTAAACAATCTTTTGAAAATGGATTTCAAAAAGAACAAGGAGATAGTTGGATAAAAGATGGTGATGGCTGGTCTATAAGAGTGGATTCGGACTCAAGAATAGTAAATTTTAGGGATCAAGTAGTAAAAGCTGTACCATTTGATATGCCAGTGGTGGGCTTTGAAAATGGTAAAGTAAATACCCTAAGACTTTGGCAAGCAGAACCATTTGAAGAATTTGAATTTGATAAATTTAACAATTTTGAATACGATGCTGCAGTTGCTAAGAAAAATAGGGCAGAGGATATCACAAGAGTACTTTATCCAAATGATATTCAAAGAGCAGGACGCGTATTAAGATTAAAACAACAATATTTCTTTGTGTCTGCCTCCATACAAGATATGGTTGCAAAATACAAAAGATATTTTTCTGATGATTTACGTTTTAAAAATTTCCACAAATACCATGTAATCCAACTAAATGATACCCATCCAAATATTGCGATTGCTGAATTGATTAGGGTTTTAGTAGATGAAAATGGTCTAGAATTTGATGAAGCTTTTAAAATTGCTCAAAAAGTATTCGCCTTTACAAATCACACGGTATTACAAGAAGCCCTTGAAAAATGGCCAATTGATATAGTAGAAGAAGTAAGCCCAAGATGCCTAGAAATCATTTATCAAATCAATGATATTTTAGTAAATGATTTTAAGAAAAAAGGTTTATCAGAAACTGAAATCGACCCATATAGAATTGTAATTTATGATCAAGTTCATATGGCAAATCTTGCGATTTTTGTTGGTTTTTCAGTAAATGGTGTAGCAGCCCTTCATACACAAATTTTAAAAGATGATACTTTCAAACACTGGTATGAGATTTTCCCGGATAAATTTAATAACAAAACCAATGGTATCACTCCAAGAAGATGGCTGGTTTATGCAAATAGATCACTTTCAAAATTTATTACAGAAAAACTTGGCACAGAGGATTGGAAATATAATCTAGATGAGCTAAAGGCGCTAGAAAAATTTGCAGACGATGAAGATGTTTTAAATGAACTTTGGGATATCAAACAGGCAAATAAAAATCGCCTTGCTACTTATATCTTAGAACATGAGGGCATAAAAATTGACCCAGAATCAATTTTTGATATCCAAGTAAAAAGAATCCACGAGTATAAACGCCAACATCTAAATATACTACACATAATTTATTTATATCATGAACTTAAGAAAAATCCAGACATGGACTTTTATCCAACAACATTTATTTTTGGAGGAAAGGCAGCGCCAGGATATTTCAGAGCCAAGGCTATTATAAAACTTGCCAACGAAGTGGCAAGAATAGTAAATAATGACCCAGATGTAAACGAAAAATTAAAAGTGGTTTTCGTAGAGAACTTTAGAGTATCCTATGGGGAGAAAATTTATCCAGCAGCAGATGTTTCAGAGCAAATATCAACTGCAGGCAAGGAAGCCTCTGGTACTGGAAATATGAAATTTATGCTAAATGGCGCACCAACATTAGGTACCCTTGATGGTGCAAATATAGAAATTTTTGATCACGCTGGAGAAGAAAACAATTATCGTTTCGGCGCAACTGTTGAAGAATTAAACGAAATTTATGATAGCTATAATCCAAGAGGAATTTATCAAACAAATAAAGACATCAAAGAAGCAGTAGATGCTTTGGTAAATGGTGAGCTAGACGACAATAATTCTTATATGTTCCTCGATATTTATAATGAATTAATCAATCCACAAGATGGCTCTCGTGGGGATAGATACTTCATATTAAAAGACTTTGAAGCTTACAAACGCGCTCATGAGAAGATAAATCATGATTATAGGGACAAACTAGCTTGGTCTAGAAAATGTCTTATGAATATTGCAAATGCAGGATTTTTCTCATCAGATAGGACAATAATTAATTATGCAGATGAAATTTGGAAGATAGATTCTCCAAATTATTAAAATATATTAGAAAGAAAGAAAAAAATGAATAAAGAAACGTTACTAGGATTACTCATTCCATTTTTAGGAACTTCCCTTGGTTCTGCTATGGTTTTTGTAATGAAAGATGAGCTAAATCCAAAAGTACAAAAGGGATTGTCAGGTTTTGCTGCCGGAGTCATGGTGGCAGCAAGTATCTGGTCACTATTAATTCCTGCCATGGATATGGTAAAAGAAACTATGGGCAATATGAGCTGGGTTCCAGCTGTCATTGGATTTTTAATAGGAATTTTATTTTTATTATTCCTAGATAGTGCTATTCCCCACCAACATATTGACTCGGCTGCGCCCGAAGGACGCAAGAGTGAAAACTTAAGAAAAACAACCATGATGGTTTTAGCAGTAGTAATTCACAATATCCCAGAAGGAATGGCTGTGGGAGTTTCCTATGCAGGTGCACTTTTTGGCACAGGAAATGTAAGTCTAGCTGGAGCACTTGTACTATCAATAGGTATTGCCATCCAAAACTTTCCAGAAGGTGCTATTATTTCTATGCCACTTCGTTCAGCTGGAGTTGATAAAAAGAAATCATTTTGGATGGGAGTAGGATCTGGTGCAGTTGAGCCAATTGCTGCCCTTGTTACAATTTTATTATCTCAAATAATGATTCCAATCTTGCCTTACCTATTAGCCTTTGCCGCTGGAGCTATGCTTTATGTCGTAGTCGAAGAACTTATCCCAGAAGCAACAGGCGAGGGAGAGGATCATACAAATATTGGTACTCTTGGCTTTGCAGCGGGTTTTGTAATAATGATGATACTTGATGTTATGCTTGGATAAATAAACACCTAATCCTAGGTGTTTTATTTTGCCCAAAACTACCGACTATTAGGAAAAAATAGTAATATATAAGTAGGAAAGAATTAGGGGGAGATATGAATTATTTTACTGAATTTTTTAACTCTTTAGCTCTTATAAGAGTTACAGACATTATAGATATAGCCATCATTTCTTTTGTTGTCTATAAATTATTTTCTTTATTACGAAATACCCGTGCTGAGCAAGTTTTATATGGACTTATTATTGTATTAATTTTTGCTTCAGTTGCCGATATTTTAAGTCTAAATACAGTTAGCTGGGTGATGAACCAATTTTTAACAGTGGCACTTGTATTTATAATTGTAGTTTTCCAACCTGAACTAAGATCAGCCTTGGAGCGAATTGGTCGAGGTAGATCGATTTTTACTGGTGAACGTGCATTAAAAAATGAAAAAAGCATCGATGAGCTAACTCGTGCCATGACTTCCCTTGCTCGTCAAAAAATTGGCGCCCTTGTAGTTTTGGAACGTGAAGTTGGACTAAATGATATCGTAGAAAGTGGAACCATCCTTGATGCCGATGTTTCAAGTGAGCTTTTGATAAATATATTTATCCCAAACACCCCCTTACATGACGGTGCCGTTATAATAAATAACGAAAAAATTATAGCAGCAGCTTGTTATCTACCGCTTTCAAATTCAAATTTAATTTCAAAAGAATTAGGTACAAGACATAGAGCAGCAGTGGGAATTTCTGAAAAGTCAGATGCAATTGTCATAGTTGTAAGTGAGGAGACAGGTAATATCTCAGTTGTAGAATCAGGCAGAATCGACAGATATTTTGATGAAGATTCACTAAAACAAAGATTGAAAAAAGACCTAGTTTTAGTAAAAGAAGCTCAAGCTGATGAAGATAAGAAAGAAGACGATGATGAATAATAAAAATGATTTAAAATTAAAAATTCTTTCAGTTCTGGTAGCTATATTTATGTGGACTTTTGTAATCAACTCCACAAACCCAACTGCAAATAAAACTTACCGCAATGTACCAGTTGTAATAAGAAATCAAGATGATTTGGAAAAAAACGGATACACTATAATTGGTAAGGATGAAGCATATTCCACAAATGTAAAACTTAAGGGTAGTCGAGAAAAGTTAATTTCTCTAAAACCTACTAATATATATGCCAGTGTTGATATTTCTGACTTAAAAGAAGGCGTACAGTCACTTGATATAGAGGTTGACACACCATCAGGAGTAAGTGTAGATGAGCTTGATCCAGGTGAAATAAATCTTAATATACAAAAAGTTATAGAAAAATCACTACCGGTCAATCACATAATTTCTGATGAAATCAAAGATGGTAGAATAGTTGAAGTAAACGAAATGTCACCAGAAGAAATTACCGTAAAGGGGCCTGCTAGTGTAATAAACAAAGTGGATAGGATAGAGCTAAGGATAGATGATATAAGTTTCCTAGATGGTAAAATTCACAATATACCAGTCAAGGTCTTGGATAAAAATGGAAATGCCCTATCAGATATAAATATTTCTCATGAGGATGTAAATGTTTCATTTTTAGTATACGAAACCAAAAGAGTAAAGCTAAAACTTATAACAAGCGGAACTATAAACAAGGACTATGAACAAACAGCTAGGGAGCTCTCACCAGACTCAATAGTTATAAAAGGACAAGAATCAATAATTCGAGACATTAAAGAGATATCTACCAAACCAGTTAATATTAACAATCTAAGATCAAACTCCAATGGAGAAGTAAAACTTGATTTACCAGATGGGGTTGAAGTTTATAATGGAGATAGCACTGTAAACTACAGGATAGATGTCCAAAGAAAAGCAAAATCAGCAAGTGATGATAATAAAGATGACAAATAAAATCTTAAAACAATTAGAGGATGCAGGCTTTGAAAGCTATGCTGTTGGCGGTTGTGTACGAGATGAGTTATTAAATCGAGTAAATTTTGATGTTGATATCACGACAAGTGCAAGACCAGATGAGATTAAAGAAGTATTTAAAGATTATAAAATAATCGATATTGGAGCAAAATTTGGAACGATAAAAGTTTTGGATGAGGATAGTGAATACGAAATCACAACTATGAGGCGTGAATCAGGATATTCTGACAAACGTCATCCAGAAAAAATCGCCTTTACAAATGATATAAAAGAAGATTTAAAAAGACGTGATTTTACCATAAATGCTATGGCAAAAAGAAATGGTCAAATCATTGATCTTTTTGATGGAAAAAAGGATTTGAAAGATAAAATCATTAGGGCAGTGGGTACTTCTAATGAACGCATAAAAGAAGATGTATTAAGGTCATTAAGGGCAGTGAGATTTGCGACAACTCTAAATTTTGATATATTAGATGATTTAAAAACAGCTATTAGAAATAATGCGGAATCAATAGAAGAGATTTCAAAAGAGCGTATCCAAGTAGAGCTAAATAAGATTCTTTTAGCAGATGAGCCAAGAAGAGGAATATTGCTTTTGGATGAAGTAGGGCTTTTAGAATATATTTTTCCAGAGGTGTTTGCTACAAAAGGTTTTGACCAACATTCTAGCTTTCATTCGGAAAACTTATATGACCATACTTTAAGCGTTTTAGAAAAAACTCCCCCAATACTTGAAGTACGAATGGCAGCCCTTTACCACGATGTAGGTAAAATCGATACATTTTTCTTAGATGAAAATGGCGAAGGAAGATTTTTTGGCCATCAAAGTCTTTCTGAGGAGCTTTTAGTAGAAAGGCTCAAAAAACTAAAATATTCTAGAAAGTTTATAGAAAACACATCTATTTTGGTAAAACGACACATGGATAACACTAACACCTATACTAAAAAATCTGTTAGAAAACTTTTAAGAAATATAGGTGAGGAAAATTTATTAAATCTATTTAAACTCCAAAGAGCAGATGTAATGTCAACAAAACATGCTGATGACTCAAATATTGACTTAGGATTGGCGCTTTTAGATGAGATAAAAAATGATGATATCCCAACAAATAAAAGCCAAATAAAAATAAATGGAAATGATCTAAAAAAATTAGGTTTTAAAGAAGGAAAAGAACTTGGTAGAACCTTAGAAAATATAGAAAATTTAATCTATGATGAAAAATTGAAAAATAATAAAGAAGACATTATAAACTACATTAATTCTTACCTTTTAAATGTTGATTGATAGACATAGATGTAGTATATTAGACAAATGAGTAGCTATATAAGCAGGAGGAAGAAATGACAGAATTAAAATCTCATGATAATAACATTGCAAAATTTGAATTTGACGTAAATTACGATGACTTTGCAAAGGCTGTAGATACAGTTTACAAAAGAAATAAAAAAAGATATAGAATTGATGGATTTAGAGCTGGACACGTTCCAAGAAAAGTACTAGAAAAAATGTACGGACCAGAAATCTTCTATGATGAAGCTATCCAAATTGTGTTCCCAGAACCATACGAAGCAGCAGTAGAAGAATTAGAACTTGAACCAATCGACCAACCATCAGTTGACCTTGATGATATAGAAGATGGCAAGGACATTACTTTCAAAGTAGAAGTAGAAACAAAACCACACCCAATATTAGGAGATTATAGCGAATTAATCATCGAAGATATCCCATCAGAAGTAACAGATGAAGATATCGATGCAGAGCTTACTCGCCAACAAGAAGAAAATGCTAGACTAATCCCAGTTGAAGATGGCGAAGCAAAAATGGGTGATACAGTAAATATCGACTTTGACGGATACTTAGATGGTGAAAGATTTGAAGGCGGAAAAGCTGAAGATTATGATCTAGAATTAGGATCAAATACATTTATCGAAGGCTTTGAAGAACAAGTTGCAGGACATAAAACAGGCGATAAATTTGATGTAAATGTAACTTTCCCTGAAGATTACCAAGCAAAAGAATTCCAAGGTAAAGATGCAAAATTTGAAGTGGAAATCAACTCAATTACTACAAAAGAATTACCAGAACTAGATGACGAATTTGCAATGGATATTTCTGAGTTTGAAACTCTTGATGAACTAAAAGCAGATTTAAGAGAAAAATTAAAAGAAGACAAAGAAAACTTTGCAACAAATATGAAACAAAACCAAGCTATCGATGCTCTAGTAAAAGCAAGTGAAGTTTCAGCACCAGAATCTCTAGTAAATAAAGAAATCGATGTTGAAATGCAAAACCTAGACCAAAGATTACAACAAATGGGTATCGGTCTTGCTCAATATGTTGAAATGACACAAATGGACATCAACGAAGTTAGAGGCCAATACAGACAACAAGCTGAAGACCGTGTAAAAGCAAACCTAGTACTAGACGAATTAGCTCTAAAAGAAGGTTTTGATGTCACAGATGATGAAATTGAAGAAGAAATCAATGAATCAGCAAAAATGTATGGTGTAGATGATATCGAAAAATTCAAAGAAATCTTTAGAAAAAATGTATCAGAAGATACAATCAAAGAAAACATCACACGTCGTAAAGCTGTAGAACTTTTAGTAAAAAATGCAAAAGCTCTACCACACGAAGAATACCACAAAGCAGTAGGTGATGATCACGATCATGACCACAGCGAAGATTCTAAAGAAAGCGAAGAAAACTAAGATATCATCCTTAATAATGTAAGGAGATTATATGAAAGCTACAAATTACCTAGTACCAACAGTAGTAGAATCAACAAATAAAGGCGAAAGAGCCTATGATATATATTCTAGACTTCTAAAAGATAGGATTATTTTCCTATCTGGAGAAGTAAATGATCAAATGAGTGATATAATCATTGCTCAGTTATTATTTCTAGAAAGTGAAGATCCAGATAAGGATATCCAATTTTATATCAACTCCCCAGGTGGAGTTGTAACAAGCGGTCTTGCTATTTTTGATACAATGAATTATATCAAACCAGATGTATCAACAATTTGTATCGGACAAGCAGCATCTATGGGTGCAGTTTTACTTTCATCAGGTGCAAAGGGTAAGAGATTTTCTCTACCAAACTCAAATATCATGATCCACCAACCAAGCGGTGGTGCCCAAGGACAAGCATCTGATATTGTAATCCAAGCTGAGCAAATCTTAAAAATAAAAGATAGACTAAATCATATCTTAGCTGAAAATACAGGACAAGACTTAGAAAAAATTGAAAAAGATACTGATCGTGACTTTGCCATGACAGCTCAAGAAGCTTTAGAATATGGCCTAATCGATCAAGTTATTGAAAGTAAGTAGGAAATAGATGGCAAACTTCGAAGGTGAAGATGTAAAATGCTCGTTTTGTGGCAAAGATAGTTCTCAAGTAGAACGCATCATTGCAGGACCAGATGCTTATATTTGCAATGAATGTGTAAGTCTTTGCGACGAGATAATAAATGCAGAAGTAAAATTTGATGAAAACTACTTTGATGAAAATGGTGAGGTAGATTTATCAACTCCAGCAGAAATAAATGATTTTTTAAATGAATATGTAATAGGCCAAGATGCAGCCAAAAAAACTTTGGCAGTAGCAGTCTATAACCATTACAAAAGGATAAATGCAAATGATAGCGACATTGATCAAGTAGAACTATCAAAATCAAATATCCTTTTATTAGGACCAACTGGTTCAGGAAAGACACTCTTAGCTCAAACCCTCGCCCGTAAGCTTAATGTCCCATTTGCAATTGCAGATGCCACAAGTCTTACAGAAGCAGGATATGTGGGTGAAGATGTAGAAAATATCATTTTAAAATTAATCCAAGCCGCAGATTACAATATTGAAGCTGCTGAGCAAGGGATTATTTATGTGGATGAGATAGATAAAATTACTCGTAAAAGTGAAAATCCTTCTATAACACGTGATGTATCTGGTGAAGGTGTCCAACAAGCTCTTTTAAAATTAATTGAAGGAACTGAGGCAAATGTACCACCTCAAGGTGGTAGAAAACATCCAAGTCAAGAATATATCCAAGTTGATACTAGCAATATTTTATTCATATTAGGTGGAGCTTTTGATGGCATTGAAGATATTATCAATCGACGTCAAGCTCAAAAAACTATAGGTTTTGGTGCAGAACTAGTTGCAGCTAACCATAAGGCAAATCTTAAAGATGTAAACACTGAAGATTTACTAAAATTTGGTCTTATACCAGAATTTATAGGTAGGGTGCCAATAATTGTAACCCTAGATAGCCTAGATGAAGATGCCCTAATCCGCATCCTAAAAGAGCCAAAAAATTCATTAATCAAACAATACCAAAAATTATTTGAATTAGACAATGTAAAACTTACATTTGAAGAAAAGGCTCTACATGAAATTGCCCAAAAAGCAATTGAACAAAAAACAGGTGCACGTGGACTAAGGACGATACTAGAAGATTTACTTTTAGATGTGATGTATGAAATTCCATCAAAAACTGACATAAAAGAAGTAGTTGTTACAAAAGATTCTATTAAGGATCACTCAAAACTTAAATATAAGAAAAGATAAGTAGAGGGAGTGGCTAGCCATTCCCTTTTTTAAACGGGAGTTAAAAATGGCAGATGTTTATAAAGTAAGCACAAATGAATATCCACTTGTTCCACTTAGAGGACTATGGGCATTTCCAAATACTATTTTAAATTTTGATTGTGCTAGACCTATATCAAAAAATGCTATTGAAGATGCAAATATAAGAGACAAAGAAGTATTTTTAGTTAATCAAAAAAATGTTTTTGATGAAAATCCTAGTGCGGATGCCCTATACGATTATGGTATGGTTGTAAGCATTAAAGAATCATTTAGCTTACCTAACGGGGACATAAGAGTCTATGTCCAAGCAAAAGCAGTAGCAAAAATTAATGAGATAAAACTTGGCGAAGGATTTTATAAAGCTGAGGTTGAACAATACGAATATATCGAGGAAAACGAAGAGGATTCTAACAAAAAAGAAGCTTTAAGGAAGCTTTTAATTGAAGATTTCAAAAAATATATTGAACTAGATGGCAATAATATTGATGAATCTGCATTTTCTATCGGTGAAGTATATAACCTTCACAGACTTGCAGATATAATTATTTATCATTTGGACTTAAAAGCTGAGGAGTATTATGGCCTATTAAAAGAGCTAGATGCACAAAAACGATTGAGTCTTCTTCATAGCATATTGTCAAAAGAAATAGAACTTAAAAATTTAAGTCTAGAAATTGACCAAGAAGTCCAAGATAATATCAACCAATCACAAAAAGAATATTATCTAAGAGAAAAAATAGAGGTAATACGTCGCGAGCTTAGCGAAGCAAATGGCGAATTTGAAAGCGAAGCTATGGAGCTTGCTGATAAGATTGGGAAATTAAAAATCGATAAGGAAAGCAAAAATGCTCTATTAAAGGATGCAGAAAGATTAGATGCAATTCCAGAAATGAGTCCAGACTATGGAGTTTTAAGCGCATATCTTGATTTTGCTGTAAATCTACCATGGAGTAAAAAAACCAAAGATGTTCTTGATATAAAAAGGGCAGATATTGTTCTTGATGAGGATCACTATGGTCTAGATGAAGTAAAAGAACGTATCTTAGAGTCTATTGCTGTAAGAATAAAAAATAAAAACAATCAAGGAACTGTAATTTGTCTGGTAGGTCCTCCGGGAGTTGGTAAAACTTCAATTGCAAAATCAATTGCAAGGGCCCTTGATCGCGAATTTGTATCGATGCGTCTGGGTGGTGTGACTGATGAAAGTGAAATTCGTGGTCACAGAAGAACTTATGTCGGAGCTATGGCAGGTAGACTTTTATCAAATATTAACCGCGTTGGAGTTAAAAATCCTGTTTTTCTTTTAGATGAGATTGACAAATTAGGATCAGATTTTAGGGGAGACCCATCATCAGCCTTGCTTGAAGTCTTAGATCCAGAACAAAATGACAAATTTATCGATAGGTATCTAGATATACCATTTGATTTGTCAGATGTATTTTTTATCACAACAGCAAATGACCCAAATGAAATCCCGGATGCTCTTTATGATAGGCTAGAAATGATTGAAATTTCAGGCTATACCCAAGGTGAGAAGCTAAATATTGCCAAAAAATATCTAGTTTCTAAAGAAATGGAAAAAAATGGTCTAAATAAAGATGAACTTTCAATTTCTGATGCTGTTCTTGAAGTAATTATTAAAAATTACACAAGAGAAGCGGGAGTGCGTGAACTTGAAAGACTTATTGCAAAAATTTGCAGACGAGCAGTAAAAGAAATCCTAGAAGGCAAAAACCAAGTTAGAGTTACTATGGCAAATTATAGTAAATATCTTGGCAAAGAAAGATTTTTCGAAGATCATATTTCAAAAGAAAGCAAGGTTGGTGTTGTAAATGGACTTGCATGGACTTCAGTTGGCGGTACTATGCTAACAATAGAAGCAAATGTTATGGAAGGCAAGGGAAATGTCGAATTTACTGGTTCCCTTGGTGATGTGATGAAAGAATCTGGTCAAGCAGCTATGACTTACATCCGATCAAATGCAAAAGAACTTGGCATTCGTGGCAAATTTTACGATAACAAAGACATCCACGTTCACATACCAGAAGGGGCAACACCAAAAGATGGCCCATCAGCAGGTATTACAATGACAACAGCTATGGTTTCCTCTCTAACTGGCAAAAAAGTTAGAAATGATATTGCTATGACTGGCGAAGTGACCATAACAGGCGATGTATTGCCAATAGGTGGACTAAAAGAAAAAGCACTTGCTGCCTATTCTTACGGTATCAGTGATGTAATCATTCCAAAAGAAAACAAAAGAGATACCGAAGATATTCCAAAAGAAATTAGGGATAAGATTAACTTTATAGAAGTTTCCAACGTTTCTGAAGTAATAGATAGGGCTTTAATATGAAATTTAAAGAAATTGAATTAGAACAAGTCGCAGGATTTAAATCCCAATGGCCAGACGAGTCAATTGAAGAAATTGCCTTTGTTGGCCGCTCAAATGTGGGCAAGTCCTCATTTATAAATGCTTTCTTAGCTAGGAGAAATTTAGCAAAAACTTCCTCCAAACCAGGCAAAACTCGCACTATAAATTTTTATAATATAGATAATAAATTTAGATTGGTAGACTTGCCAGGTTATGGCTATGCAAAAGTTTCTAAAACTGAAAAAGCAAAATGGGACAAACTAATCAATGAATATCTCCATCAAAGAGAAAATTTAAAAGAAGTTTTTCTTTTGGTAGATATTCGCCACGAGCCAACCCAATTAGACTTGCAAATGTATGAATGGATACTGGAATCAGGTTTTACAGGATTTGTAATTGCAACAAAGTATGATAAAATTTCTAAAAACCAACTTACAAAACATATCAAAGCTATAAAAAATAAATTAAATATAGATGATGAGGGGCTAATCTTTGCCTATTCATCAGAAAACAAACACAACTTATCAGTTATCCATGAACAAGTTGATGTTATTGTAAATAGTTAATTTAAGAAAACCGGCATTCAGCCGGTTTTTTAGTATTTATACCTATTATTTTTTATATGTGAATTCTTCTATAGTTTTATATTCACCATTAATTTCTTTTCCAGATTCTTTGTTGATCCTAGTTCCCTTAAGAACAAAGTTTATTATATCTGCATTTTTTATTTCATCTAAAGTCATATCTGAAAAGTCTTTGTTGTAAATAAAAGTTACTTCACCATTTTCGTTTATTCTTTCATCAAGTAATAAAGTTTTTCCTTCATTATTGGTTCCCTCGATTTGATAATAATAGTCTGTTTCAAGGTTTTTAATAATAGCAGTCATAGTAATTGGATTTAACTTCATTAGAGAAATCACTGATCTATTTTTTAATTTTTGATCTTTTGCAAAGATTACATTTTCTTCATTAACTGTATTTGTACTAGCTTTAGTTGATATTATTTTAGTTGAATTACCATTAGTATAATAAAGGTCAACATCAGCATTATTAAGAGTTGGAAATTCTTTATCAAAATTTATCATGCTAACTTCGGATATTGTTTTTCCATCTTCTAATAGGCCAGAACTTCTAGAGCTACCCAAAGCCTTGTATGTTACTCCATCTACAACAATTTTATAAACACAAGCTTCATTTTCTGAAAGTTGACTTTCCTTAGATCCATCACTATCTCTAAGGGTATTTATAAATGCCTTATTATCTTCAAAGGCAATATCTTCTATTACAAAACTATCATCACCAACTTTTACGGATTCGTCAAGCTCAGTTATATATTTATAAGAATCAGGACTTGCACCAAAGGCATCCATCATTGAAACTTTAATATCGGTTGTAAATTTTAAAACTTCTGCTCTTACTGGAGGTGTCATAAGTCCAGCTATAAGTAGGGCTGCTGCAGCGCTTGCTATTAATTTATTTTTATTAGTTTTTTTGGCATAAGATTTTGCGTTTCTAAACATTTTTTCTTTTTCAATATCATTTAATTCTATGCTATCTGTATCAAAATCCATGTCGTTTATTTTATCGTATATATTAGTCATATTTACCTCCTAGTTGTAATTTTAATTTCTTTTTAGATCTTGAAACCCTATTATAAAGCCTATCTTTGGGGATTTCTGTTATATTTGATAGATCATCATAGCTATAGCCTTCTATAAATAATTTTCTAAAAATTTCCCTGTCTTCATCACTTAAAAGTTTTAAAATTTCTTCGCTTTCATCTATTGAAAAGTCTTGATTATTACTGATATTATTTTCAAGCGGGTCTAAATCAACACTTTCGTGACGACTTTCCTTTCTAATAGCATCAATGGCCTTATATTTTGCAACTCCTGCACACCAGTTTTTAAAAGAAGATCTGTTTTCATCAAAAGAATCTATATTATCCCGTATAGCAAGTAGGGTATCATTTAATATTTCTATCACTAAATCATCTCTATGGCCGATAGTTTTTACTATGCTTGCCTTAAGTATCCCACCATACTTATTTATAAATTCGTTTAGATAAGGCTCTTTTTTCTTTTTTATCCCGGATATTATTTTTTTATCATCCATATATCCTCCTTTACCTATATATTCGCAAGCAGAGAACTAAATCTATCATTTTTTTAAATTATATAGTAAAATATTAAATATTCATATAAATAAACTTATATTAAATTATTAATTGTAGTTGTATAAGATATTTTGTTTTGCAAAAAATTGTTTATCTTTAATAACTATATGCTTTAGTACATTGCATAAAACGTTTTTCTTTGATAATATATCTTCATAAGTAAAATTTTAAAAAATGGAGGAGTTATGAAAAAAAATAGAATTTTACCTTACATATTATCAATGTCACTAATTCTTTCTGCTTGTAGTGCAAATAATACTAACCAAGATCAGAAAGATACATCTACTGAAACAACAGTAAGCGAGCAATCGACTGAAGATACAAAAAAAGTAGATGAACCAAAAGAAGAAGAAAAGGACACAGAAAAAGAAACAGCAGAAGTTGATCCAGATGCTGTTGAGGGGAAAGCTAAAGGATATAAGGGAGATGTAATCGCTCACGTTAGCTTTGATGGAGATAAAATCTCAAATATCCATGTAGACCACCATGAAACAGAAGGACTTGGTGCAAAAGCGATCGATAACATGGTGCCAGAAATTATTGAAAACCAGTCAGTAAATATCGATTCAGTATCAGGTGCGACATTCTCATCCACAGCTTTAATTGAAGCAGTTTCAGCAGCAATTACTGAAAGTGGACATAATCTAGAAGATTATCAAAAAGATTTCACTAGCAAAGATAAAGAAAGAACAGATGCTACAAAAGATGTAGATGTAGTAGTTGTAGGTGGTGGTGGTGCTGGATTTGCAGCAGCAGTTACAGCAAAAGAAAATGGTGCAGATGTAGTACTACTTGAAAAACTACCACAAGTAGGTGGAAACACACTTATTTCTGGTGGAGAAATGGCAGCTCCAGAAAACGAACTTCAAGAAAAAGATGGTATTGAAGATAGCAAAGAATTATTTGCAAAAGACGTTAAGGAAGCAGGCGGTAATCCAGAATTAATCGATGTTCTAGCAGACCATGCAACAGAAGATGCTTATTGGCTAAGAGATGACATCGGTGTAAAATGGCTAGATAGCTTGATGTTCTTTGGTGGTCACTCAGTAAAAAGATCATTAATTCCAGCTGCTCACTCAGGAAATGAATTAATCAAAAATTACCTTAAAAAATGTGAAGAGCTAGGTATCGAAGTAATCACAGAAGCAGACGTAAAAGAAATCTTAACAGAAGATGGCAAAGTAGCAGGTGTCAAAGCTGAAACACCAGATGAAAATCTAACAGTAAATGCAAAATCAGTAGTACTTGCAACAGGTGGATTTGGTGCAAACGATGAAATGACTTATGAAAATGACCACGAAATCGATGAACACGTTAAGTCAACAAACTCACCAGGAGCGACAGGTGATGGTATCGTAATGGCAGAATCACTTGGAGCTGATACAGTAGATATGGACAAAATCCAACTTTATCCAGTATGTGACCCTGAAACAGGTAGATTACTTTATGTAGGTGATACAAGACTAGTTGGTGGAGCACTTCTTGTTAACAAAGAAGGGGACAGATTCGTTGAAGAACTAGCAACTAGAAGAGAAATCTCACTTGCAATTAAAGAACAAACAGACCATGTTGGATATCTACTTTGGGATGAAAAATCAAATGAAACTACTGGAACTATGGCATCTAACCCAGAAGAAGCTGAGGAACAATTTGAAAAAGGCAACCTTTATAAGGCTGACACAATCGAAGAATTAGCTGATCACTTCGATATTGACAAAGATGAACTATTAAAAACAGTAGAAACATTTAACGAAAACTCTAAAAAAGAAGAAGATCCAGACTTTAACCTAAGAATGCTAGGATGGACAATAGAAGAAGGACCATTCTACATGTTAAAAGCAGCTCCAGCAGTACACCACACAATGGGTGGTCTAAAAATAAATACAGACGCTGAAGTACTAACAAAAGATGATAAAAGGATAGAAGGTCTATATGCAGCAGGAGAAGTAACAGGCGGTATCCATGGCAAAAATAGACTAGGTTCAGCAGCAATTGCAGATATTACAGTATTTGGTAGAATAGCAGGTAAAAACGCTGCAGAACACGCAAAATAAATATAAAAAAAGAGTAGCCGATATGGCTACTTTTTTTGTACAAAAAAACCAGGATCAACCTGGCATATATTATTCGGTAAATTCTATATTTCCATCTTCTAGTTTTGCAATTCTAGCAAGAGAATAAACTTCTACATCCATATCTTCGATTAATTGACGTCCATTTGAGAAAGATTTTTCAATTACTATTCCGCAACCTACTGGATTTGCCCCTGCTTGACGGATTATTGCAATCATACCTTTTGCTGCTTGACCATTTGCAAGGAAATCATCAATCATTAAGACATTTTCACCCTCATTGATAAATTCTTTATTCACTATAAGTTCGTTCATCACTTGCTTTGTAAATGAAAATACGCTTGAATGGTAAACATCTTCGCTGGTTGTTAGAGATTGTTTTTTACGACCAAAAACGCATTTTACACCAAGTTCACTAGCTGTTGCAAGGGCTGGAGCAATACCTGATGATTCTACAGTAAAGACTTTATCGATTTTTCTATCTTTGAAATGCTCAGCAAATTCTTTTCCCATTTTAGAGATTAATTCTACATCTATTTGTTGGTTTAAAAAAGAATCTACCTTTAAAATATCATCGCCAAGAACTACACCCTCTTCTAGAATTTTATCTTTTAATTCTTTCATTCTTACTCCTTATTTAAATTTATGTATAACTTATTATTACTATTATAAGGATAAAATCCCAAATAGTCAAAAACTATAACTTCTCTAAATATAGATACCCTAATCAAGTTGGGTAATATAATAATATGAATAGTTTAGAATTTAGTAAAGATTTAATAAAATTTATTGATGAGAGTCCCTTAAATTATTTTGCAGTTGCAAATGCAAAAAAAATTTTAACTGCCAATGGTTTTAAAGAACTAAAAGAAAATGAAAAATGGGATATAGACGATAAAGGTAAATATTTTGTAAGCCGTAATGACACAGCTCTGATTGCCTTTACAGTGGGCGAAGATTTGACAAAAGGCTTTGATATTATTGGTTCTCACACCGATAGCCCTACCTTTAAGGTAAAATCAAACGCTGAGATAAATGATAGTGGATATTTAAAAATAAATATTGAGCCTTATGGTGGTATGATTTATTCAACTTGGACAGATAGGACCTTATCTCTTGCAGGGAAAGTTTCCTACAAAAAAGATGGGGAAATTAAAAGTGAATTGGTAAATATAGACAAAGACTTACTAACCATTCCAAATGCAGCTATCCATATGAATAGGGAAGTAAATAAGGGTTTTGAACTTAATCCCCAAAACCACCTATATCCAATAATTCAAACCATCGAAGAAAATTTTGGAAATGGATACTTAGAAAAATTATTGGCTGAAGAAATTGGCATAAAAGCTGATGAAATTTTGGATTTTGACTTAGGACTTTACGATAGGCAAAAGGGTGCAATTATAAACAATATGTACCAAATCGGCCGCATCGATAACCTAGGATCAGTTCATGCCTCACTAATGGCTTTTGTAGATGCAGATGCAAGTAAAAATAATGTATTAGTTTTAAACGATAATGAAGAAATAGGGTCTAGAACACCAACAGGTGCATTTTCTCCATTTTTAAGAGATACTTTAAAAAGACTTTGTGATAATCGTGAGCTTGATGATGAAGATTTTTATATTGCTCTTGCAAATACTTATCTAATATCTGCTGACCAAGCCCACGCTATCCATCCAAATTTTAAAGACTACCATGATCCAACCAATCCTATAAAAATGAATAGGGGCTTGGTAATAAAAACTGCAGCAAATGGGGCTTATTCCTCAAACATAGCTTCAAATGCAAGATTAATTGACCTAGCAAATAGCATTGGCTGCAAAATTCAAAAATTTCACAACAGAAATGATAAGGTTGGTGGATCAACAATCGGGCCAATTGCATCAACTGGACTTGGAATAAATTCTATAGATGTTGGCGAACCAATTTTAGCCATGCACTCAATAAGAGAGCTAGGCGGTATAGAAGATCACTTTGATGCCTACAAAATATATAAGGCATTTTATGAAACAAATTTATAAGGAGAATATTTATGGCTATTATGGAAATATGTTTAATACCAATTGGTACAAAGGAAACTTCAGTTAGTAAATACGTAGCAAGTGCTAGTAAGGTTTTAGAGGCTGAGGGAGTAAAACACAAACTAAACCCAATGGGAACAGTTATTGAAGCTGACCCTGATAAATGTTTTGAAATAGCAAGAAAAATGCAGGAAGAAGTATTTAAAGCTGGATCTGATCGCGTTTATACAGTTATAAAAATGGATGATAGACGTGATAGTGACCACGATATGGAATATAAGGTAAAATCTGTAGAAGAAAAGATGTAAAAAAAAGATTGCCATTTATTTTGGCAATCTTTTTTAATTTACATAAATACTGGAAGGATGTATCTTAATAAAAATACTACTGCAAGTCCATAAACTAGTGGGCTTACTTCTTTGCCTCTACCAGTTAAAAGTTTGATGCCAGCATAAGAAATCATACCAAATGATATACCCTCTGCAATAGAATATGTTGCAGGCATCATTAAAATTGTCATAAATGCTGGGAATGCTTCTGTAATATCTGAGAAATTAATTTCTACTACTGTCGAAAGCATAAATAATCCTACCACTACCAAGGCTGCAGCTGTTGCTTGAGCTGGGATGATTGAAAATAGTGGGAAGAAAAATGCTGCAATTGCAAAACATACTGCAGTTGAAAGTGCTGTTAGACCAGTTCTTCCACCTTCTGCAACACCGGCAGAGCTTTCTACAAAAGTTGTAATAGTCGAAGTTCCTAAAAGAGCTCCAAAAGTTGTACCAATAGCATCAGCTAAAAGTGCTTTTGACCCCTCAGGAAGATTTCCATTTTCATCAAGCATTTTTGCTTTAGTAGCAACACCAGTAAGTGTACCAAGTGTATCAAATATATCTACAAATAGAAATGAGAATAATACTGAGAACATTTCAAATGAAAATATATTTGAAAAATCTAATTTAAAAGCTATTGGAGCAATTGATGGTGGGCGCGATACTATCGCATTTCCATCTGGTAGTGATGTAACTCCTAAAAATAATGAAATAACAGTTGATGCAAGTATACCCCAAAGAAGCGCACCTTTTACATTTTTAGCTGTAAGAACAACCATGATAATAAGGGCAATAAAAAATACAAAACCTTCTTTTGAAGCAATATTACCAAGTTCTAGTGAAATATCACCTACTCCTACAATACCAGCATTAATTAAACCTATAAGTGCGATAAATAAACCGATAGCAACTGAAACTGCCTTCTTAAGATTGATAGGTATAGCATTAAATAATGCTTCTCTGACTCCTGTAAAGGATAAGATTATAAAAATAAGACCTTCTAAAAATACTGCTGTAAGAGCAAATTGCCAGCTCATGCCCATTTGCATAACTACTGTATATGTGAAAAATGCATTTAGACCCATACCTGCAGATAAACCAAAAGGCATATTTGCATAAAAGGCCATAATTAGCATAGCCACTACTGATGCTAAAATTGTAGCTGTAAATACTGCGCCAGCATCCATGCCAGCATCAGAAAGTATACTAGGGTTTACAGCTAATATATAGCTCATAGTCATAAAAGTAGTAATACCGGCCATGATTTCTGTTTTTTGGTCTGTACCATGTTCGCGTAACTTAAAAGTACGCTCATTAAACGACTCAAATGCCATTGTTTCCTCCTTATTTAAAATGATACAGACTTACTATACGCAAATTATTTATTTTTGCGAAAATTCTTTATTTTTATTTTTTCTAAACTATAATAAATATATAACTTATGGAGGATATATGAGTAGTAAAAACCTATTGCAATTGATTGTTATAATTGTAGGCATTATTTTATCGGCGTTTTTCTCATCATCTGAGACTGCGCTTACCAGTGTAAATATTTTTAAAATCAGACAAATGGAAAAAAATGGAGTAGAAAAGGCTCCACTCGTTAGAAAATTAGTAGATAATATTGGATCAGTATTAACAACCATTTTGATTGGAAATAATATTGTAAATATAGTTACCACAACTATTGCAACTATATTTTTTACAGAAGTAATGGGTCCAAAAGGTGCGGTAATTTCACCTATTATCTTAACGATAGTAGTTCTTATATTTGGAGAGGTTACTCCAAAAAATATTGCAGCTGCAAATAGTGAAAAGTTAGCCCTTAAGGTGGCTAGACCTATTAGATTATTCGATATTATTTTAAAACCAATAAACTTTATTTTAGGAAAAATAACAGGAGCCATTACCAAAATTTTCGTTGGTGAGGAAGAAAGCACAAATCTTGTAACAGAAGAAGACTTAAAAACTATCGTGGATGTTTCTGAAGAGCAAGGAGTCATCAATAACGAAGAAAGTGAGATGATTAATAACGTATTTGAATTTGGAAATTCGTATGTATCAGACATCATGACAGCAAGAACAAATATGGAAGTCATATCCATAGAGTCTGATCAAGAAGAGCTAAACGAAATACTAAAAGAAACTAACCACTCTAGAATACCTGTTTATGGAAAAAATATCGATAATATTTTGGGCATACTTCATATGAAAGATATAGTATCTACTATTGCGGATGGTAGAAATTTAGATTTAGAAGAGTTGATCCGACCAGCATACTATGTGTATGATAATATGCACATTTTTGATCTTTTTACAAATATGAGAGCAGAAAATGCTTCTCTGGCTATAGTAATAGATGAGTATGGTGGCACCAGCGGTCTTGTAACCATTGAGGATATTGTTGAGGAATTAGTTGGTGAAATCGATGATGAATATGATATAGATGATAAAGATATATTTAAACTAACAGAAAATTCTTACTTGGTAAAACCATCCCTTCATCTTAGTGATTTTAATGATTACTTTAATTTGGAGCTTGAGGAAATTAAAAACGACTCCATAGGAGGATATGTAATTGATCATCTATCCAGAATCCCAGAGCAAGGTGATTGTGTTGAGGTTGATAATGTAAGAATTACTGTAGATGAAGTAGATAGATACAAAATAGAAATGATAAAAGTTGAATTTATTTAAGGAGATGTAATGAAAGATACAGTTTATATAAGCGGGCATAAAAACCCAGATACTGACTCAATTGTTTCTGCAATTTGCTATGCGGATTTAAAAAATAGACTGGGTGATGTAGAGGCCATTCCAGTTAGACTTGGCAAATTAAATCCAGAAACAAAATTTGTTCTAGAATATTTTAATGTTCCTGCACCAGTTTTAAAAGAGTCAATGATTTTACAAGTTAGCGACTTAAATATTGATAAGGCTTATGCAATAGATCCAAGTATTCCAGTAAGAGTAGCCTGGGATATTTTTCAAGAAGGGCTTACTAGTTCGCTCGCGGTTGTTGATAGCGAAGGAAAAATAATTGGTATTGCGTCACTTTCAAATATTACAAAATCATATATGGATGTTTGGGATGATAAAATTATAGGCAGGGCTGATACACCTATAGAAAATATAATAGATGTTTTATCAGCAAAAGCCTTATCCATGCCAAAAAATCAAAGGCCATTTGACGGTAAGATGACTGTAATGGCTATGAATGATGACAATCAAGAATTTGATAATTATTTTAGTGAGGGTGATATAGTAATAGTTGGTAATCGTATTGACTATATGGAATATCTAATAACTCGCAAAGTTGCCCTTGTAATCCTTACAAATGGATCAACAATCAGCGAAGATTTGATAGAATATGCAAATGAAAATGATGTTACAATTTTATCTACTGAATTTAACACATTTATGACATCAAGATTGTTACCTATGACAATACCAGTAAGCCATGTTATGACTGATGATGATTTAGTATATTTTTCTACTGCTGATACTATCGATATAGTTCGTGAAAATATGGCAAAATCAAGATTTAGATCATATCCAGTAGTTGATGAAAATAAAAAAGTGATTGGTTCTATTTCAAGATACCACCTTATTTCTTCAAATATGAAAAAATTGATTTTGGTAGACCATAACGAAAAAAATCAAGCAATTGATGATATTGACCAAGCAGAGATAATAGAAATTATAGACCACCACAGAGTAGCAAATATATCTACAACAGCTCCACTATTTTATAGGGCAGAACCAGTGGGATCTACAGCTACAATTATTTCTGAAATGTATTTTGAATCAGGGCTTAGACCATCAAAAGAAATTGCAGGTCTTCTTTGTGCAGCAATTATCTCAGACACACTTTTATTCAGATCACCAACAACTACAGATATTGACCGTCGCATCCTAGATCGCATGAGTAAGATTGCAGACATAAATCCAGAAGAATTTGCAAATCAAATGTTTAAGGCTGGTACTAGTCTAAAAGAAAAATCTCCAACAGATATTGTAGAGGGAGATGTAAAAACTTTTACAATTGCTGGTGAAGATGTAAGAGTAGGTCAAGTAATGACTATGAATCCAGAAGAATTAGCACCACTACGTGATGAAATTGTAAGTCTTATGGAGGAAAAAATTAATTCAAAAGGCGAAACTACATTTGTATTAGTCCTTACAGATATATTTAACGAAACTAGTGAACTCTTAGTAGTAGGAGAGCATGTGGCAGATATAGAGGAAGAATTTGGTCATAAGGTAGAAAATGGAACTATTTCTGCACCAGGAGTTCTTAGCCGTAAAAAACAAGTCATTCCAAGACTGACAAATGCATTTATGAAAGCAGACTAAAATTTTCCTAGCATTAGCTAGGATTTTTTTCTTTAAATATAATTTGGGGTATGAATTTATAAGGAGTGCGAGCTTATGGATGAAATAATGGATTTATATGATGAAAATAGGCAAAAAACAACAAAAACTTATATAAGAGGATCAGCCCAACCCAAGGGTTTTTATAGGATGGTTGTCCATGTGTGTATTTTTAATAGCAATGGCGAACTTTTAATCCAACAACGTACCTTTAATAAAAAAATGCCTGGCCTTTGGGATGTAAGCTGTGGTGGAGCAGTGTCCACGACGGAATCATCAGCTATCGGAGCTCAAAGAGAATTATTTGAAGAACTTGGAATAAAGATTGATTTTACAAATATAAGACCAAGTCTAACTGCAAATTTCCCTCTAGGATTTGATGATTTTTATGTTCTACATGCCGATATAAATTTAGATGATCTGGTATTACAAAAAGAAGAAGTAGCGGATGCTAGGTGGGAGAATCTTGAAGGAGTCCTCGCTTTAAGAAAAGCCAATAAATTTGTAGGCTATAAGGAATCTTTTATAAGATTTTTGTTTGAATTAAGCAATGATAATAGATATGTGGAGATATAATTAGAATAAAAAAAGAGGTGAGTTTATGAAAAAAACTAGTTTTAATAAGGCTAATCGGTTGCTTAAAATAGCATTTTATTTATTAACAGTTATTGCAATAATAAATTTACCTGACCTCATACCAATCCATTGGAATGGCAGTGGAGCAGTCAATAATAGTATAGAAAAGGGGCACTTTCTACTTAGTATCTGGATAATTTATTCAGCTACACTTTTAATAGATAAAATTGAATATAAAAGAGCAGATTATAAAGATAATAAAACCAGCAATATTATTATCATAGTTGTCTTAACTTTATTTCTTTTAATTTTTGCTTACTTATTACTAACAAATATATAAACAAAAAACTCGAAGCTTTTAGCCTCGAGTTTTATTTATTTAATTCCTCAAGTAGGTATTCTGGATCCATGCCGTGTACCATGCATGCCTCATCAAGTGTTTCATATAATGATGAAGGACATGATATACAACCCATACCTGCCATAAGGAGTGTATTTATAGTTTCTGGTTTTGCTTGAATAATCTCACCGATTAGCATATCGCGAGTGATTTCAACTTTGCCAGTTGTTTGTTTTGTATCTTCCATTTTTCTGCCCCCTTTTTATAATATAATGGTACCTTTAAAACTAGTATTAGCAAGTGATTTACTAGGGATTATGTTTCCTATCGATAATAAGTATAATAATAGAAAATCAAAGAAAGGTCAATATTATGGATCAAAAAAAGATATTAACAGATGAAATATTAAAATTAAGAGAAGAATTAAAAGAAAAAAATGAAATGATAAATAACCTAGGAAAAAATGTATCATTTTTCCAATTATTTGTCATACCATTAATAGCATCAGCTCTTGCTACTCTCATTGTCAAACAATTTTCTATAACTACTAATCAGAGTGTAGGATTTTTTATAGTTATATTTATTTTAAGTTTAATTTTTGTAACAATGATAAATAAAAACAAATTAGCTAGGAGAAAAGATGAGCTGATAAAAGAAAGACTTGCCATCCAAAAACAACTTGTGTCTAAGGGAAAAGAGTTAAGTCAAATTGAAAAATAAAGTCTATTTAGTATAATATTAGCAGTTAGACACTTAGAGTGCTAAGGAGGAAATATGAAACAAGAATTTAAAGCTGAAGCTAAAAAAGTCATGGATTTAATGATTAATTCTATCTACACAAACAAGGAAATATTCCTAAGAGAATTAATCTCCAATGCATCCGATGCTTTGGACAGATTATATTATAAAGACTTAAAATCAGACAATGACACACAAAAAGATGATTATTATATAGAGATTATAGTGGATAAAGATGATCGTACTTTAACCATAAAAGATACCGGAATTGGTATGGATAAAGAGGATTTAATCGAAAATCTGGGAACAATTGCTAAATCTGGCACAGAATCATTTAAAAATACTGTCGAAAATTCTGATATCAAAGACCTAATCGGTCAATTTGGTGTAGGATTTTATTCTGCATTCATGGTGGCTGATAAGGTAGTTGTAAAAACTAAAAAATATGGTCAAGATACTGGATATCTCTGGGAAAGTGAAAATGCAGATGGTTTTGAAATATCAGAAACTCATAAAGATGACCAAGGCACAGAAATTACACTTTTCCTAAAAGAAAATACAGAAGATGAAAACTACGATGACTATTTAGATCAATTTAGAATCAGAAATTTAGTAAGCAAATATTCAAATTACATCCGTTATCCAATTAAAATGGAAGTTACAAAAACTAGACTTTCCGAAGATAGCACAGATGAGGATCCAAAGTATGAAGATTATAAAGAGCTTGAAGTTCTAAATTCTGAAACACCTATTTGGAAGAAAAATAAAAGTGAATTATCTGATGAAGACTACATTGGATTTTACCAAGACCAACACTTTGGATTTGATGAACCACTTTCATGGATTCACTTTGCTGCCGAAGGAACAGTTCAGTTTAAGGCCCTAATTTACATTCCGAAAAAAGCTCCATTTGATTATTACTCAAAAGATTATCAAAAGGGCCTTCAATTATACACTCACGGTGTAAAAATTATGGACCGCAGCGAAGATTTATTAGATGATTCCTATTCATTTGCAAAAGGTGTTGTAGAAAGTGATGATCTTACCCTAAATATTTCCAGAGAAACCTTACAACAAGACAGGCAATTAAGGGTGATTTCAAAACAAATTAACAAAAAAATCCGTAAGCACTTGCTTGATTTACAAAAAAATGAGCCAGAAAAATACGCTGACTTTTTCAAAGAATTTGGAAATAATATAAAAGTGGCAATTTATGAATCCTTTGGATCAAATAAGGAAGATTTACAAGACCTATTGCTATTTTATTCTAAAAATGAAGATAAATTAATCTCACTTAGAGAATATAAAGAAAAAGCAAAATCAACAGATGAAAATATTCTTTATGCAACAGGAGATTCTATAGAAAAAATCAAAAATTCACCAGCCCTAGCCCTAGTTAATGATGATCAGGATGTATTATTACTAGATGAGCCAATAGATGAATTTTTAGTAAAAATGCTAGAAGAATATGATGGACTTAAATTTAAATCTCTTGCTGAAGAAGATGAAGAGCAAACAAGTGATGAAGGTCAAAAAGAGTTAATCGAAAAACTTTTAGAAAATCTGCCTGAAGATGTTGTGGACATTAAATTTAGCGAAAAAATGGGAGACATTCCTGCGATGATAAAACAAAGGGGAGATATTTCGATAGAAATGGAAAAGGCCCTTAAAAATAATCCAACAGGTCCAGCTGTAAAGGCAGAAAAAGTGCTAGAAATAAATAAAAATTCTAAGGCTTATGAGCTTTTAGAAAATGCAAAAGATGATGAAAATAAGAATGAAATTGTAAATCTACTTCTAGATCAAGCAAAATTAATAGAAGGCCTAGAAATTGAAGATCCAGTAGCCTATACAAAAAATATTTGGAAACTTATTTAAGGACAATTATGGAATATAAGAGAAAAAATGTTTGGTTAAACATTGATCAAAATCAAAAAAATGAACTAGAAGAAATCTCAAAAGACTATATAGATTTCTTAAATGTAGCAAAAACTGAAAGACTTGCTACAAATGAGATTATAAAACGTGCTGAGGCTAAAAGTTTTGTAAGTCTTGATAAAAAAATCGGTGAAAATTCTTTAAAAGCAGGCGATAAAGTTTATGCTGTAAATAAAAACAAGGCAGTTGCTTTGTTTGTAATTGGTAACGAAGACTTAGAAAATGGGATGAATATTGTTGGTGCACATACTGATTCACCAAGACTAGATTTAAAACCTGTCCCTCTATCAGAAGATAATAATATTGCATATTTTAAAACTCACTATTATGGTGGGGTAAAAAAATACCAATGGACAACTATTCCTTTAGCCCTACATGGAGTGATTTTTAACAAAAACGGCGAAAAAATTGAAGTCTCTATTGGGGAAAACGACGATGAACCGGTATTTACAATATCAGAGCTATTAATCCACCTTTCTAAAAAATTAATGCAAAAATCAGCTAGCGAAGTTATTGAAGGGGAACAATTAAAGGTAATAGTTGGTTCAATCCCACTTGCTGATGAAGATGATAATCCAGTTAAGAAAAATATTTTAAAAATCCTAAACGAAAAATATGGTATCGAAGAAGAAGACTTCATCACCGCAGAATTTGAAGTTGTTCCTGCAATAAAAGCACGTAATGCAGGTCTTGATAACTCTATGATAATAGGCCACGGCCAAGATGATAGGGTTTGTGCTTACTCAACATTAAACGCAATACTTGATATAAAAAATCCATCAAAAACTGCGGTAGCCTTATTTGTAGATAAGGAAGAAATTGGATCACGTGGTGCAACTGCTATGACTTCACAATTTTTTGAAAATGTAGTGCTAGAGCTATTAAATATCCAAGGCAAGGCAAATCTTATTAGTCTTAAAAGATCTCTTGCAAATTCAAAAGTCCTATCAGCAGATGTAACACTCGCTTACGATCCAAATTTCAAAGATGTATCAGAAATAGATAACTCAGCACAATTTGGATGCGGGGTGGCCCTTACCAAATACACCGGTAGCGGTGGAAAGGGTGGATCAAATGATGCAAATGCAGAGTATCTATCAGAAGTAAGAATGGCTTTTGAAAAAGAAAATGTAATCTACCAAACAGGCGAGCTTGGTGCGGTAGATGCAGGAGGTGGGGGCACAATTGCCTTTATTCTTGCAGAATACGGAATGGATGTAGTCGATTGTGGAACTCCAGTTATTTCTATGCACGCACCAACAGAACTTGTAAGCAAGGCTGATTTATATGAGACAGTACTAGCTTACAAAGCTTTTTATAAAAATATTTGACACACCATTAGACATTTAGTATAATATTACGCTTCCTTGACTTAAGCGCTTTATAGACGTATAATCTATATTAGCATTTAATGAGAGGATGATTTAATGGAGCAAAGATCAGTAAATGACATCAGACAGGAAGTCAAGAGAAATATCGGCAAAGAGGTAATTCTTAAAGCTGATATGGGACGTAAACGTATAAAAACAAAAACGGGTGTCATTGTAAATGCATTTCCTAGCGTCTTTACTGTAAAAGTAAATAACGACTTTGATGTGGAACGTACAGTGTCATATTCATATTCGGATATATTAACATCAACTGTGGAGCTTATCTCTGCAGAGTAAATAAAAAACTGATTGGTAAACACCAATCAGTTTTTTTAATTATTTTCTTCATTTTTTTCGCTAGTGTCTTCATCACTTTCTTCATCATCTTGATTTTTATTTTTATCTTTATCCACCTCTATAATAGTTGTGGTGGTTTCTGTGGGTTTTACTTCCTCAACCTTTTTTTCGCATCCTGTAAATATTGCAGATATTAGAACAATAGATGCTAAAAATTTATAAACTCTTCTCATAATTTCCCTCTAAATTTTTAAATCAACCCATTTTCTTTTTTTAAACCTATGTCTTAATCCAATAAATCTACTTGCTTGATCAGTTAGAATTGCTATCCAAATACCATCTAGTCCTAGTTTTAGCATATTTACCATAACTAGAGTTGCAACTGATCTTACGATTGTTACAGATATAATTGCCACAAATAGGGTATATTTAACATCTCCAGCAGATCTTAAAGATCCACCATAGATTACCTGAAGTATTTGAAAGATTACTATAAATCCAATATATCTTATTACTATATCACTTTTTTCGATTATACTTGGGTCATTGAAAAATAGGCTAAATATCGCTCTACCAAATATCATAAATACTATAGAAATGATAATTCCCATAATAAATCCTATTTGCTGGCAGGCCTTACCGTAAGCAATAGCTTCATTCTTGCGTCCAGCACCCAGATTATTTCCAGTTAGGGTAATAACTGCAACACTCATACCATCTCCTAAAGAAAAAGAAAGTGAAAGCAAGTTCATACCAACATTATGTACGGCAAAATAATCTGTACCAAGCCTTGCAGCTGTAAGGGCTGTTATGAAAAATCCTATCCTCATGGACATAATCTCAATAAAAATATTGACTCCAAGATTTGAAATTTCTTTTGCAATGGTTTTGCTAATCCTTATACCACCATAGGCCATTTCTTTTAGATTTAGGTAGGAATTTTTCTTTCTAAGTGAATAAAAGCACATAATTGTTGAAACTGCCGCACCTATTACTGTCGCAATAGCTGCACCCTTTGTTCCAAGAGCAGGAAAACCCAAATTGCCCTCAATTAGTAAGTAATTGAAAAATATATTTACAATTGATGAAACAAGATTGGTTATAAAGGCAATTCTGGTATTACCAGCACCTCTATGAGCCGCATTAATAGTCATTGACAAGGCATTAAAGACTATTCCAAGCATAATTACATTAAAATATTCTTTGGCCATAGTGTGAGTGCTTTCATCACTTCCAGCAAAAACTAAGATTGGATCTGCAAATCTTATCATAATAATTGTTGTAATAACAACAAAAATCATAGATATTAAAATTGAAGTTGCTAAGGTCTGGTTGGCCTTTGTTCTATTATCCTCACCCTGTCGTCTTGCAACTAGGGCTGATACTGCGCTTGATATTGCAAAAAAAGATGTAATAGCCAAAAACTTCGGCTGGGTAGTAAGTCCTATTGCAGCAATTGCCTCAGGTCCCAAAGAAGAAATCATAAATGTATCTATCATACCAGCAAGTGCTATAAAAAAGGACTCGAAGACCGCAGGCCAAGCTATTGAAAGTGCTCTTTTGTAATATTTACTATCTAGCAAAATTGCCTCCATTATCTAAAATATACAAGTATTCTTCAATATATATTTCAATGTCATCTGGATGATCGCTTTTTTGCTTAGACAATATTTCATAAATTTTATCTGATGCAAGCTTATTTGATAAATTAAAATCACTTGTTTTTAGATAATAATTTATAAAGAGTGCATCCAATAAGTCACCAGTTCCAGCAAAATTATGGTCAATTCTTTTGTAGTAAATTTTTTTAATATCATTGCCAATAGCTAGATTATAGTATCCATTTTCATCATTAAGACTAGTAATTATATAATTTTTGCTAATTGACTTTAATTCATTAAAATTATCTAACGCTAAAAAATTTGCCTCAGTAATATTTGGCATGGTGATATCAGCAATATCTAAAAATTCCTTATAGATATTTATTTTTTCCTCATCAACCCCCTTATAGAGACTGCCATTATCTCCCATTATAGGATCCAAAATTATTAAAGGTTTTTTTTCTAGAGATTCTAAGTATGAAAAAATAATATTTTTCTGCTTCATATCATTGATATAGCCTAAAAATATTAAATCAAAATCAAAGCCAAGTTCCTGCCAGACTTTTAAACTATTTTTTATATAATCAGTGGTGTCAAAAATAGTAACTTTCCCCTTGGAAAAATTATTTGAAATTAAAGCTGAAGGTAGAAAAAAAACATCATGGCCACTGTAAGAAAGCACAGGTTCCATCATATTTCCAGCGATTTTCCCTCGTGATACAAAATCGCTTATCAAAAGAATTTTACTCATTATTTACTCCTTATTAATATGATATTAATTATAGACCTTTTGTCAATTAACTAAAAGATTAAAATTTGCTATAATAATCTTATGAAAGAAGATCGATTTAATATTATAGAAAAAGTAAATAAAAATAAGTATGTCAAAAAAACAAAAAAGTCATTAGTATCTCTAATTTTTTCAAGAGCCGGTGTATTTTTTGTCCTGATTATGTTGCAATTTGGAGCAATGGTTTATCTTTATAAACATTTAAATATAGACCCTACCGTTTTAATTGGGGGAGATACTGTATTAAGTACTATAGTTATGCTTGTAATTTTAAATATGGATTCTATAAATGAATCTTACAAGTTATCATGGTTTATGCTAATAGCAATATTTCCTTCTTTTGCAACCATGGTATTTTTGCTGGCATACTTAAGTATTGGTTATAAAAAAGAGCAGAGAAAAATCATGGAGATTGAGAAGATTTCTAGGAAATATCATAATCGCGATATTGACATGATCGATAGCCTAAAAGAAACTGACCGTGAGCTATACAATATGCAAAATTATTTTTATGATCTAGGTGGATTTGTCCTTTACGAAAACACAGCTACCAAATATTATCCCGTAGGTGAGGATATTTTTGCTGATATCCTAAAAGCTATAAAAAATGCCAAGGAATTTATATTTATTGAAATTTTTATAATTGACTATGGCTACATGTGGGGAACTATTTTGGAAGAACTTGTAAAAAAAGTAGAAGAAGGTGTAGAAGTAAGGCTACTAATAGATGGGACAAATCTTTTAACTAGAGTAAAAAATGATTTTCCAAATGAAATGGAATCTATGGGGATTAATTGCCGAGTATTCTCTCCACTTATGCCAGTTATGTCAACTTATTATAATAACCGTGACCATAGGAAAATTTTTGTAATAGACAATGAATATGCCTTCACTGGCGGTATAAATTTAGCTGATGAATACATTAATGTTTTTGAAAGATTTGGCCATTGGAAAGATTGCGGGATTCGCTTAAAAGGCCAAGCTTGCGAATCATTTACAGTAATGTTTTTACAAATGTGGAATGCAGTTGGAGATGATATAGAAGATTTTAGTCCATATTTGCCAAGGAAAATGGCAATAGATAGTGAGGGGCTAGCAATGCCATTTTCAGATAGTCCTATGGACACCGAATTTTATGGAAAAAATTCTATAATTTCTTTTTTAAATAATGCAAAAGAGTATGTATACATTATGACCCCATACTTTATTGTAGAAGATGAAATAGTAAATGCATTCTCAAATGCTGCAAAAAGGGGAGTAGATGTAAGATTATGTCTACCTCACATACCAGACAAAAAAGTCGCCTTTGCCTTAGCAAAAACCCATTACAAAACATTGATAGGCAATGGGGTAAAAATATTTGAATATACACCAGGTTTTTCCCATTCAAAAGTGTGGCTAGCAGATGATACTTATGGTTTTGTAGGAACCATAAACCTAGATTATAGGGCCCTTTATTTAAATTTTGAATGCGGAGTATGGATGAAAGATACGGCAGCCCTAGTGGATATAAAAAGCGATTTTGATATATTTTTTAACATAGCAACAAAAATTACAATGGAAGATGTAGTAAACATGCCAATTACAACAAAAGCAGTAGGCAAAATAGCCAAACCCTTTGCTACATTGTTTTAGAAAAGAGCATATAGAGTGCTCTTTTTTCATTTTCAAGATAAGATTTGCATGTTATAATATAAATTATTATTAATATGTAAGGAGAGAGTATGTTTAAGAAATTTTCAAGGCTAGGACAAGCTTTCATGCTGCCTATAGCAATACTTCCAGTTGCAGGTTTGCTTTTAGGTCTTGGTGCGGCTTTATCAAATGAAGCCGCTATTGCAGCCTTTCCATTTTTAGGAGCTAGCTGGCTACAAACAATTTTTTCAATAATGTCAGCAGCTGGAAATGCAGTTTTTGCTAACCTGCCTTTAATTTTTACAATAGGGGTTGCGGTTGGTCTTGCAAATGGAGATAAGGGTACTGCAGGTTTGTCTGCAGCAGTGGCGTATTTAGTATATGCAGGAACGATTGCAGTACTATTAGAAAACTTTTCTTCAAAGGATGCAAGTATTGACACTGGTGTTTTGGGAGCATTGGTTATTGGATTAATTGTTACAACTTTGCATAACAAATATCGTCAGATCCAACTTCCAGAATTCTTAGGATTTTTTGGGGGAAATAGATTTGTGCCTATTATTTCTGCTCTATCAGCTATATTAATAGGAATTGCTTTTTACCTCATATGGCCACCAATTCAAAATGCACTAGAGCAAGTAGGAGAGTGGATAGCAAATCTTGGTACGATTGGATCGTTTTTTTATGGTTTCTTTTTAAGATTAACAGGTGCAGTTGGTCTTCATCATACAATTTATCCATTATTTTGGTATACTTCTTTAGGTGGTACAGAAGCAGTAGCAGGAGATCTAATCTCTGGGGCCCAAAATATATTTTTCGCTCAATTAGCTGATCCAAATCATATTGGATTATACACAAGAGGAACTAGATTTTTTGCTGGAAGATTTGCAACTATGATTTTTGCTTTGCCGGCAGCTTGCCTTGGTATGTATCATTCAATACCTAAAGAAAATAGAGCTAAAAACAAAGGATTTTACTTAAGTTCAGCTTTAACATCATTTTTAACAGGAATCACAGAACCAATTGAATTTTCATTTTTATTTTCTGCTCCTTGGCTATATGTGATCCATGCATTTTTAGATGGGGTATCATTTTTTGTAGCTGACCTGCTAAGCGTAAGGGTAGGAAATACTTTTTCTGGTGGATTGATAGATTTTATTTTATTTGGTCCTTTACAAGGAAATGATAAAACTAATTGGATAAGAGTCATTCCAGTTGGTATTATTTGGGCATTAGTTTATTATTTTCTATTTAGAACTCTAGTAAGTAAATATAAAGTAGCTGTTCCTGGAATGAATGTAGAAATGAAGAATCAAAGAGAAAATGTAATAACTGAGAATAATTCTGATTTAGGAAACATTTCTGTGCAAATAATAGATGCGCTAGGTAGTCAAGAAAATATAGAACATGTTACAGCTTGTGCAACTAGATTAAGAGTTACTGTAAAAGATAAGACAAGAGTAGACCATGCAGCACTAAAAAATCTTGGAGCAACAGCGGTAGTTGATGTTCAAAATGGTGTACAAGCAGTATTTGGTAATAAGGCGAATATCTACTCATCTAAAATAAATGAAATTTTAGGAACAGATGATTAAATTTATAAAGACCATATTCTTTTAATAGAGTATGGTCTTTGTATTTGAAAAATATACAAATAATGCTATAATTATATCAGTGTATGGCGGAACACAAAACACTTATTAGGAGGCAAATGATTTGTTTGAACTTAATCCAAACTCTGAGACACCTCTTTATTTGCAAATTGTAGAACAAACGAAGTTGGCTATTGCCAAGGGATATTTTTCAAATGGGGATAAGTTTCCGTCTGTTAGGGAGCTTTCTCGTGAGCTTTTGATAAATCAAGCGACCGTTTCTAAAGCATTTAGAGAGTTGGATCGACAAGGCATTATTGAAACTAAAGCCGGAATAGGCACTTTTATTTGTTTTGATGATGAGAAGATAAATAATAGAGTAGATGAGATAAATAAAAAACTTCAAAATGACTTAATTGAGGCAAGATACTTAGGGATTACCCTAAATGAAGTTATAAGTATGTATGAAAAGGCGGGTGATTATAGTGATCGTTGAGGCAATAAATATAAATAAGTGCTTTGATAATAGAAAAGTTTTAGAAGATGTATCCCTAAATTTAAAAAAGGGTCAAATTACTGGTCTTGTTGGCAGAAATGGTTCTGGTAAAACTACTCTTCTTAAAATTTTAGCAGGGATTTATAGCGCTGATAGCGGCAAATTTAAAATAGATGGAAACTCTTTGGCTATTAATCCAAGAACTATTGAAAAAATCGCCTATTTACCTGATAGATTTGATTATTTTAACTACGATAAAATTAAAGAAATCCCGGGCTATTATAAGATTATTTATCCTAGATTTGATGAAAAGTTTTTTACAGAAGAAATAAGTAAATATGATTATAATCTAAATCAAAATGTAAGAAATTTATCAAAGGGTGAGAAAAATCTTTTGGGTTTAATTACAATAATTGCAACAAATGCTGAAGTACTGCTGGTAGATGAGATATTAGATGGGATGGATGTAATAAATAAACGTCACATCATCGAATATTTGCTTGATGCCAGGGATAAGGATTGTGCAGTTTTTGCTTCAAGCCATGAACTAGCTGGCTTAAGTGGGATTTGCGATGAAATACTTTACTTATCTAAAGAAGGTCATCTAACAACAACAAATGCGGATGAAAATAAAAATATAAACAAAATTCAAATTGTTGTAAAAAAAGATTTGCCAGGAGAAATTAGGTCTAGGTCAGTAATTATTTCACATATTGGTAGGGTCTATAATATCTTAATTGATATGGAGGAGAAAGATCTTTTAAAATTATTAGATTCTCCTGAGATTGTTCAATATGATAGGCTTGAGATGAAAGTAGAAGATTATTTCTATTTGGAAGAAGGAGCTAAATAATGAGTGATTTAAAAAAATTATTTAAACTAGTTTGGAAGAGGTTTTCTGTATGGATTATCCTTCTGACAATCCTCACTCTGATGCTAAATGGACTTAGTGCCCGAGAGCAACTTGACCGATACCAAGTCATGGTAGAAAGGACTGTTGATGGTATGGCAAATGATTTGGGTGAAGATATTCCAAAAAGGGATGGAAAATTTGATAAAAAATATATCCAAGCATCAGATGAAATTTTTGAAAAATTTAAGAAAAAGTATGACTTAAGTTTTTCTGGTCCTGATGAATATGGTTATTATCCAGCAGATTATGAGGGTGATGATAGAGACTATGAGCTGATGAATCAAGCATCGGTTTATATGCAGGCTAAATATTTTATATCTGAAAAAGGCATAAGCCGAGAATATTATAAAACTAATTTATTTGCTCCTATTATGTTTTTTGTAAGTGTGATAGGATTTCTAATCACGTCAATGGAACAATCCTTCCCTTATTATGAATTTACAACTATGTTACCATGGAAAAAACGTGATGAAGTATGGATGAAAGCTTTAATTGTCTTTGCTTTAGGATTAGGATTATTTATAATAAATTTACTTACCAGCTCACTTATATTAAGTGCATCTAATTTATCAAATATTGTAGGCAATCCAAGTATCGGAGAATTTGCAAGCAAATTTATTCTAACCATGTTAGCAACTAGTATATTAGTTGTATCAACGGGAATGATTGCTGGAAACTTCCTAGGCCATATTGGTATGATGATAGTTGCCCTGGGAGGATTAGAGCTTATTTGGCAAAACATTAGGGTTATAATATCAATATTTAATCAAAACTTTAATGAAAATCCAACTTTTAATATAGACCAAAAATATGAAAGCTTCATGGAAAAAGTACCTGCAATTGCTAAGCCCTTCATTTCTATAACCTATACTAAGGATGAATATGCATATTTGTTTGGATTTTTATTAGTATCAATTCTTTGGGCAGTTTTGGCATATTTTGTTAGCCAAAAATTAAGCGGTGAAAAATCCGGATATATGATTATTTCAAATCCTATAGAAAAAATTGTTAAAGTATTAGGCATATTGAGTTTTACAAGTTTATTCTACATTATAATATCAGAGACAATTCTTGTATCAAGTTCAATTATGCTAGCTTTAGCCATTTATGTACTTGGTCTCTTGATTAGCATAAAACTATTTGATATTCTATTTAAGATAAGACTTAAATTTTAAATTTCAAGGAGTATATATGGCAAAAGATAGATTGACTTGGGATGAATATTTTATGAACCTTGCTATCACAGTTTCCCAAAGAGGGACCTGTGATAGGGCTTATGTGGGTTGTGTAATAGTAAACAATGATCACAGAATAGTCACAACTGGGTATAATGGTTCTATAAAAGGCAATCCACATTGTGATGAAATAGGGCATACCATGCGTGATGGTCACTGTATAGCAACCATCCATGCAGAAATGAATGCACTTTTATATTGTGCCAAAGAGGGGATATCTGTAAAAGATTGCATTTGCTATGTAACTCATTTTCCATGCCTTAACTGTACAAAAAGTTTGATACAAGCAGGTATAAGTAAGATTTATTACAGTGAAGCTTACAGGATGGATGAATATGCAGTAGAGCTTTTAAATCGCAATAACATTGAATTTATCAAGATTGAATTGCCATAAATATTAAATAGGAGCAATTATGAACTATAGTGAAGATAATAAGCAATACCACATAGGGATAGATGCTAGCGATATAGGAAAATATGTAATCCTTCCAGGTGATCCAAAAAGATGCGAGAAAATTGCAGCTCACTTTGATGATGCAAAATTAGTAGGAGACCGCCGTGAATATGTCACTTATACAGGATACTTAAATGGTGAAAAAGTTTCTGTTACATCTACAGGCATCGGAGGTCCATCAGCGGCTATTGCCATGGAAGAGCTTACAAAAATCGGAGCTCACACTTTTATCCGTGTAGGTACTTGCGGTGGTATGCAGAAAAATATAAAAAGTGGAGATATAGTTATTGCAAATGCTGCCATTAGAGCAGAGGGTACTAGCAAGGAATACGCTCCCATAGAGTTTCCTGCAGTAAGTAGCTTTGAAGTTACAACAGCCCTTAAAAATGCTAGTGATAAGCTAAAACAAACAAGTCATATAGGAGTAGTCCAATGTAAGGATAGCTTTTATGGTCAACATGAGCCAGATAAAATGCCAATTTCTTATGAACTAGAAAATAAATGGCAGGCTTGGCTTAGAATGGGTACTCTAGCAAGTGAAATGGAATCAGCAGCACTTTTTACAGTTGCAAACTACTTAAATGTTAGATGCGGCTCATGCTTTTTAGTAGTAGCTAATCAGGAAAGAGAAAAAGCTGGACTAGAAAATCCAGTAGTACACGATACAGAAATGGCTATAAAAGTAGCAGTTGAAGCTTTAAGAGAATTGATAAAATCAGATAAGAATAAGTAAAAAAAAGATAGGCACTTATTGCCTATCTTTTATTATTTAATTAATTACGCTCCCCGCTTAGGGGTGAAGTTTGCGGGGTGGTTTGGAGGGGATATCGGAACTTACTTAAAGTGGCCCTCCAATTTTTGATGTATTATTTAAAATAAATATTGCTTGAGAATTTTAAATGATAATATTTAAGAGAGTTTTTATTCAATTTCTTCAATCTCTACATAATCTAGCATATCGATAATCAAATCACGATCTGGTAAGTCTAGGACCCTAGCATTGCTAATTTATTTGATATATTTAATAAGAAAATATAAGGAAAACTAAAATAGTGACTGGTTAATATTTTTAAGTTAATCAGTCATTATTTTTATATAAAGCTATAATTTAGGCGGATAGCTAAAGTTTGCAAACTTGGTAGAGAAACTCCATAGATCTGATTGAATAGAAAAAATTATTATATATTTGAGTAAAATCACTATATAATTGACAGGTGTTATAAGCTGTTATATACTGTTATAAAGGAGAAGATAAAATTGAAAATTCTTATAAAAAATGGTTCTCCAATACCTATTTATGAACAAGTAAAAAATGCTATTAAAGATGAGATTCTACAAGGAAATGTCTCTCCAGGAGAGAAGCTTCCATCTGTAAGATCTCTTGCTCGAGAACTTTCTATATCTATTTTGACTGTAAAAAAATCCTATGATGAGCTGGAACTTGAAGGTTTTATAGAGTCAAGGCAGGGTCTTGGAACTTTTGTAGGAAATTATGATCCTAAGCTTAAGTTTGAAGAAAAGCAAAAAAAATTAGAGGAATCTCTATTAAGTGCCATTAGTATGGCTAAAGATATTGGAATGACAAAAAGTGATTTAATTAAAGTGTTGGAATACTTATATGAAGGAGATTTTAATGACTGATAAGATTGTTGCTAAAAATCTGTCTAAAACTTATCCAAAGTTTATTCTTGGACCAAATGATTTTGCTATTAAAAAAGGATTTGTCACTGGATTCATTGGTAAAAATGGTATGGGAAAGACAACTACAATCAAAGCCCTACTATCATTAGTAAATTATGATGGAGAAATATTAATTGATGGACAAAGTATAAATGATCTATCTTACCTTCAAGATGTAGGTCTAGTTATGGATGATTCTTTTCTAGGCAAAGATTGGACATTGAAACTAGTTAACGAAGCCATGGATGTGGGATACAAAAATTGGGATTCTGATAGTTATTTTTCTTATCTTGAAAAATTTGGACTTGAAAAAGAAAAAAAGGTATCAGAACTTTCAAGAGGGATGAAAATAAAGCTTATGCTATCTATTGCCTTCTCTCATCAGGCAAGAATTCTTATCCTAGATGAACCCACCAGTGGGTTAGATCCTGCCATGAGAGATGAGCTTGTAAATATAATTTTAGAATTTATGGAAGATGATCAGAACACTGTCTTATTTTCAACCCATATAACCCAAGACCTTCATAGGATTGCAGACTATATTATTTTTATAGACGATGGAAAAATTGTATTTGAAGGTACTAAAGATGAATTTTATGAAAAATTCTTACTTATCAAGGGTGCGATTAACGATTTTGATAAAATACGAAATTATAAGATTTTTGGAGTGAAGACTACTAAAGTTAATTTTGAAGCTCTGGTTCTAAAGGAGGATTATGAGTCTAATCTTGACTTATTGGTAGAAGAGCCGAGCATTGATGAAATAATGATTTATTATGGGAGGAAATGATGGGTATTAAAAAATTAATAAAACTAGATATAATTTCAATAAAACCATATTTTACCTTAAAGAACTTCATTATAATGACTGTCTTAGCACTTTTTTATATGGAACTTATGGATAGTCCTAATGTAATAATGTCAATTACCATGATATTTTCTATGATTTTTTCATCATATCCGTTCTTAGTTGGCGAAAACTCAGGTATTGATGGTCTATACAGGATTTTTTCCATAGACTGTAAGGATGTAGTAGTTGGTAGATATATTTTAGCAGGTCTTCTTTATATAATGACAAGTTTAATAGGCTTAATTTTTTATTTAATAATTACTTTAATAAAAAGTATTCCAATGAATATTGATATATTAATTACTCTTGCTATCAATTTTCTTGTATATGCGGTAGTTACAGCTCTTCAGTATCCTATATTTTTCAAATACGGCTATACTAAAGCAAAAACTTATGCTCTAATTCCTATATTCATCATAGGAATTATAGCTATGTCTTTAGGATTCTTTATAAAAGACTTTAAGCAAATACTCAGCTTTTTAGAACAGAATAAGTCTATGATATTAATAAGTGTTATTATCTTAGTTGTAGTTATTATTTTTATATCAATTAAGCTGGCAATTAAATCTTATAAAAAAAGAGACTTTTAAAATAATAATCGTCCCTAGCCAATTAAAGGCTATAGGGACGATTATTTCATTCCAATTCTTCAATTTCTACATAATCAAGCATCTCTATTATTAAATCACGATCTGGCAAGTCTAATACCCTAGCTGTTGCTGATGCTGCTGCTACAGCCATTCTGTAAGCTTCTATTGGATTGTTATCTTTTGCCATATTTGCTAAAAATCCTGCAATCATTGCATCACGACAAGCCACTGTACTTATTATTTCTCTGCCATCATCAATTTGATTTGATTCGTAGACCTTATCTCCTGAAAATAGCATAGAACCATTTGCTCCATAAGAAATTATTACGTTTTTAGCTCCCATTTCTAATAATTTTTTGCCGTATGGGATATAGTCTAATTTGTTTTTAATTTCTACACCAAATATTTTTGATATATCATAGCCATTTGGCTTAATTAGAAGTGGTTTTTTTTCTACCATATTTATAAGATATTGGCTAGGTACATCTGCAACAAAATCAGCACCATTTGCATTTGCAACTGATAAGAGTCTATCATAGATATCTTCATCCATATTTTCTTGCATAGGAGGCACTGATCCACCAAATATAATGGTATCTCCTTCACGAACCCTAGCTAAATAATATAAAAGCTCATCGACTTCTTCTGAAGTGATATTTGGTCCTGGGAAATGAATAGCAGTTTCTCTTTCATCTTCATAAATTACTACATTTGTACGGTTTACACCTTTCATTTCTACAAAATCGGTAGTAATATTTTCTTTTTGTAACCAATCTTTGATAAATTGACCTTGAAATCCCCCTACAAATCCCGTTGCAATTGTAGGTATTCTTAAGGAAGAAAGGACTCTTGATACATTTAACGCCTTTCCTCCAGGTAGGGTGCGTTCGCTTTTTACATAATTTTTCTCTCCAAGTTCTATTTGGTCAAGACCGACATATAAGTCTATGGAGGGATTTAGGGTTATAGTATAAATCATTATTACTCCTTAAATTTTAAGCGTTCTTATACATTCAATTATTTCTTCCATGTGCATGCCGTGGCTACCTTTTACAAAAACTAGGCATGATTTTGTAATCAGTTGTTTTAGCTTATCGCACACATCTGCTTTGTTTTCAAAATAAAATAAGCGACTTTTTGGGAAATTTTCCATAGCTCCCTTATACATTTCATATGAAAGTGGTCCATAAAATAGGCAGTAATGAATTTCGTTAGGGTCGATATTTGTACCTGATTTATAGTGGAGCTTCTTCTCATCATCACCAAGCTCTAGCATATCTCCCAAAACTACAATTTTATTTTTATAACCCTTTAGGGTATATGTTGTATTTAGCCCTGTTAAAAGCGCTTGGGGATTTGATTTGTAAGAGTCATCTAGGATATCAAAACCATCAAGCTCCAAAATAGCTGATCTATTGTGGCTGCCTTTTACCTTTTTAAGGCCATCTTGGATTTGCTTTTCATCAAGTCCTAAAAGCTTAGCAATCATTACTGTAATTCCACCATTATAAATTTGGTGATCTCCTAAAAGTGGGACATTGTAATTAATTTTCTCATGTTTGAATTCTACCCCAGAATTGTTGTTTTCTACTGGAGTGATTACAAAATCTGATTTTTCATCTGTCCCAAAAGTCATAACCTTTTGTTTTAAATCATAGCTTGAAACTACTTTTGCTAGTATTGGGTCATCCAGATTGTAGATAAATATCCCATTATCGGATAGTCCCTCGGTAATTTCCATTTTTGCTTTTGCAATGCCTTCACGTGTCTTTAGATTATGAAGATGGCTATCGCCGATATTTAAAATCATAGCAATATCTGGTTTTGCAATACGAGTTGTAAGAGCAATGTCGCCAAAATTATCTGTACCAAGTTCAATAATACCGATTTCAGTTTCTTCATCTAAGGAAAGAATTGTCTTTGGCACACCAATTTCATTATTTAAATTACCCATTGTTTTTTGAACTACATATTTTTCTTTTAAAGTAGATTCAAGTAAATCTTTTGTAGTAGTTTTGCCATTTGATCCAGTGATTCCTATTATTTTGATGTCTAATTCATTTCTGTAGGCTGTGGCAAGGTCTCTTAGGGCCTTTGCTGTGTCAGCTACTTTTATAAATGGTATTGTAATATTTTTATTAATCTCAAAATCATTATCAATAATAAATGCAGCAGCTCCTTTATTTTCACATTCTCTTATAAAGATTCTGCCATCAAAAACATCACCAATAAGTGGGATATATAAATTTGCTGGGCTTATAGTTCTAGAATCTGTAGAAATTCCTTCTATAAATAATTCTTTTTTAGATGGGTCTGAAATCTCTCCATCAATCATCTCTGCTATATGACCTAAAGTTCTTTTAATCATTGAAATCTCCTAAATCCATCTTCAATTAGTTTATCAAGGACAAAATCAAATGACTCATCATACATATCCATGGCAAGTCTTGCAAAAAATGAAGTAGGGGTAAAACCTGGGAAAGTATTTATTTCATTTATATAAAACTTGTGGTTTTTTGTATAGAAAATGTCAACCCTAGCAAAGCCTTCGCAGCCTACCGCCTTGTAGCATTCTTTGGCAAAGTCTATGGCTTCGTTTTTATAAGATTCTTCCATTTTATAAGGAATTTGTGCGACAGTCTTTGTATCAAAATATTTTGCATCGTAGTCAAGGAATTTATGATCTGTGATATATGCAGCAGGCACTGATGCATCAAGCTTATCACCTTGTCCAATAATGGCAATTTCTATTTCTTGACCATCGATTAGTTCTTCTACCAAGGCTTTTTGATCGTATTTTAATGCTTCTATAATAGCATCTTTTAATTCTTCCTTATTTTCTACCTTACTAACACCAACAGAAGATCCATTTGCTGATGGTTTTACTATTAATGGCAATCCTATTTCAGATACACATCTATTTATAAAATCATCATCAAAACCTTCTTTATAAGTGTAAAGATATTTTGCTTGGGAAAGGGCATTTTTTTCAAATATATCATTGCTAGTAACCTTATCCATACAAATAGCAGAAGAGAGCAATCCATTACCTATATAAGGAAAATTTATACAGTCTAAAAATCCTTGGATAGTGCCATCTTCTCCATATGTTCCGTGGATGGCTGGGATAATTATTGTATCAGCTGGATCAAAGTCTTTTAAAAAACTTAAAAAATCTGCAATAGATCCAGCAACATTTGTATCAGTTTGTTGAACTAAGTCAAATTCGTCCTTTGTATCTATAGTATTAAAAGCTTTTGAGAAAGCTCCATTTTTGTCAATATAGACTATTTTTGTATTATATTTATTTTTATCTAGGCTATTGCTAATGTTAAGAGCACTTCTAAGAGAAATATCATGTTCACTAGAAGGGCCTCCACAAAATAGAATTACGTTAATCATCTAACACTCACTTTCATCTGTAATTAATAAAATTTTACTACATATAAAAAAACTGGGCAAATATAGGGAACTTAAAGTACAAGTATTTATCAAATTGTAACAATTTGTTACCTATTATTTATATAAAAATCAATTTATTTCGGAGAAAAATTAAATTATTAAGAAAAAACTATAGAGAATTTGCTAAATAATACAATTTGTATAAATAATCTAAGGATGAAATTAAGGAGAAAAGTCTAGTAAATATTGAAATATACGCATTTAGATATACAAACTTTAAAAAATAAAAAAATATTAAATCTACATAATTTACACACAATTAGCCTGTATAATAACACTTGTACAAACGAAGTTGTTAATATTTTGTAACCTTTGTTACAAATAGCTTGTAAACTTAAACTTAAAAGAAAACTTAGCCATAAAGGCGATTGAAAGGATATTATACATGTTTAACTTAAAAAAATACGCTATTGCAGCAGCATTAGTAATTCCAACAGCAATTGGATTTGGAGCAAAAGACTCTCACGCGAGTAAACTTGCAATTAATAAAAACCTTGCACAAGGTGTAAACGTAAGAACAGAAGCCAAAGAAGGCGACAATGTTATTGGCCTTATCGATGATAAAGAAAAATCTTACGAAGTTCTTGGCAAAGAAGGAGATTGGGCAAAAATCGAATTTAACGGCAAAGAAGCATTCGTAGTTTCAAAATGGTTTGTAGAACTTGAGAACACAAAACTAGTAGCAGATGCTAACTTTAGAGATGCAGCTAAACTAGACTCAAATGTAATTGATGTTTTAAAAGCTAACACAGAAGTTGAAGTACTTGGTCTTGCTGATAATGGTTATGTAAAAGTAAGAGTAAATGATAAAGAAGGATATGTTTACCACGATCTTTTACAATCATTTAGACAAGTAAGAATTGAAAACCAAAAAGCTCAACAAGCTAAGGCTCAATCAACAAACAATAATAACCAAGCTCAAGCACAAGCACAAAGCCAAACTCAAACTCAAACAACAACACAAACATACCAACAAGCTCCACAACAACAATCTTACCAAGGTTCATCAAGCTGGGCTAAAGAATGGATTGCTCAAAGAGAAAGTGGCGGTTCATACTCAGCTTACAATCCAAATGGTGGATACTACGGAAGATACCAATTAAATCCATCACTAGTACCATATGGTGCAAGCCCTGCTCAACAAGAAGCAGCAGCAGATAACTATGTAGCTCAAAGATATGGTTCATGGGAAGCTGCACAACAATTCTGGGCATCTAATGGTTGGTATTAATCAATAAGAAAACATTAAAGATTACCATTTTTTGGTAGTCTTTTTTTATCTAAAAAATTTTTTACACAAACTTTACAAATAAATGATATAATTATTATATATAGACCAGTATGTTAATAAATGCTAGGGGGAAGAATGGATAAAGCTAATAGTGTAAAGAATAAATTAATTAAACTTTGCAATGAAGATAAGATACAAACACTTTTTTTCGATGAGGAAAGTGATACACTTATTATTTTAGATTTAGAAACAATTGAATATAAGGGTGTTTATATTAAATACCGAGACAAAGATAGTATCATCGAGATTAATACAGCAACAAACTCATTAAAAGTAAATAATAATGGGAAGATTTCAAGAGGAAAGATTGACCCAATCATTAGTAAAAATCTTGATAGAGTAGCGGTTGAGAAATTTAATGTCAAAAAACTAGATGAAGATTATTTTACTGACTTAGAAGAAACAATTGATGATGAGATTAGTGAAATTCATGATGATAAATCTAGGGAAGTTTATCAAACTGTAAGAGAAACTTTAAAAGAAGTCCATGATAAAAACTATGATAAAGATTTTATAATTGGGCAAATGAAAAAGTTTAATATCATTGAAAAAAAAGACCACTTCAATCTTGAAAGATATGTAGGGGCAACAAAAGTAAAATATAATTCAGCAAAAAATAAAACAACAGTAAGAAATGACTACAACTTTAAAGAAAAATTTGAATTTAAGGATGTAGTTTCTGATTTTAATACAGGTGCGTTTTTGGAAATAGTTAAAAATTATTATCACAAAAGGGCATACGATAAGAGAAGATTAAGCCTAGATGATGCCTTTATAGACCCATACCCAGTGTTTACTCACACAGCTGCTTTGGGAGATAAAGATAAAGGCGTAAAGGAAGAAGAAAATAATTAATGTTATCTTTACCTTGCTTTTGGATATAAATTATATATCACAAAAGAATTAGAAAAGAGGTAATATGACTAATCCAATAGTTACATTTGAAATGGAAAATGGAGATATAATCAAAGCTGAATTATATCCTGAAATAGCACCAAACACAGTAAATAACTTTATTTCACTCATAAATCAAGGTTTTTATGATGGACTTATTTTTCATAGAGTTATAAAAGGATTTATGATCCAAGGGGGTGACCCTGAAGGAACTGGCATGGGTGGGCCAGGTTATGGAATTAAAGGTGAATTTGCTTCAAATGGTTTTAAAAATGACTTAGCCCATGAAGCAGGAGTTTTATCAATGGCAAGATCTATGATGCCAAACTCTGCTGGTAGCCAATTTTTTATAATGCACAAAGACAGCCCACACTTAGATGGTGACTATGCTGCTTTTGGTAAAGTTACAGAAGGTATGAATGTGGTAGATAAAATTGCTGAGAGCAAAACTGACAGATCTGATAGACCAGTTGATGAAGTTAAAATTCAAAAAGTTACTGTTGATACCTTTGGTGAAGAATACGAAGACCCAGAAAAAATGTAAAAAGAAGATGCGAGTAGAAAATTCTACCGCATCTTTTTTATTGGTCTAATGGCTTGCCGCAATTTTTGCAAGTTTTTCTAAAGTAATCCTCTCTTTTTATATGATGATCACAGTGGGGGCATTTAAAGTATTTCTTCTCGATTATAATTGAGACTGTAAATATAATTAGAAAAATTATTATTGAATGCCATGATAGTCTTCCCTTGTTTATAAAATCAAATATTAAAATAGCAAGGCCAATAAAGCCTAAAATTAGATTTAATTGGCTAGCTTTTTTTAAATCCATTTATAGCTCCTCTATCAAAAATTAATCAAAATTTAGAAATATCTTTACCACAGTGTGGGCAATATTTTGCTGGTTTTAGTAAATAATCATTAATTAGACTATTGCAATATGGACACTTATTAGCAGCAAAATACAATATGAAACCAACTACAGTAAGTATAATTGCAAGAACTATATTCCAAGTGATACTCGTAGCAAAGGGATTATTAAAGGCGAAAATTAAAATCAAAGCTACAATCCACAAGGCTATAGATACTAGGTTATAGTGTTTTCTTTTCATAATTAGCTCCTACAAATTGTCATATTTTTCAAGCAATTCTTCTAATACTTCTATTCTTTGCCTAATATTTTTCCCTTCGTCGGTGTCTTTCATAAGCATCCTAGGGTGAAGGACTTCTACTTCTTTTATGTTTGGTCGGTAAGAGCTTACTCCATCGGTGATGGACTTGTAATTATTATGTTCAGCAAGAGAAACGGCATGAGAATTAAAGACTAGGGTGTAGCCAGCAATCCCAGTTTTTGCTTGATATGGTTTTGATATACCCCCATCTATTACATATAGTTTTCCCTTTGCTTTTATCGGTAATTCTCCTTTTTTAGTTTTTACAGGTACATGACCATTTACAATCCTTCTGCGTGGACCGGTTACTTCGAATTCATCTAGAATCATGTCTACTATTTCTTCGTTTTCAGATAGTTTGTAGTATGGGTTATAGATCTCTTTTCTTAGTTCTTCTTCTGCAATGAAGATATTTTCAAAGTATGAGAACTGAGATTTGCCAAATAATGGTGACTGCTTGCCGTAAAATAAATACCAAACTACATCTAAAGACTTTTCATCTTTCTTGTAAAACGCAGACCTTGCTATCTCATCAAACTTATCAAATAGGGCTTTACCAGCATAATTTTGACCCCGGATTTCAACATCTGTAAATGTTCCGTCTTCATTTAGAGGGATACATCCGTGAAATAGCAATGATCCATTTTCTATTTTATAAATGGCCCCGTTTTCATATAAAAACTCAATATGGCGGTTAAGTTTTGTTCCACGGCTAAAATCTAAGGCAAGTGCCTCTATTACGGCTTCTTCTGTTTCTGTTAATTTTAATGGGTCTTTTGGGTCGACTGTTGGGAAATTGCTATCTTTTAGTGGGGCACCCTTATATGTACTATTTTCAAAATCAATTATCTTTAAGAAATTTCTATCATCCATATTAAAATCTGGATTTCTTTCTATTAGTTTGCCATCAAGCTTGTAACGGATAATAGAAATTGCCTTAAACATTTTTGCGGCTATTTCAGAACTAATGTTGTCATATAGATTAGTATCAAAAATCCTTGGCATAAATAATTCGCATGGGTCATCTTTGTAGGTTATAATTGCAAATTCGTAAAGGGGTCTAAGATTTATACCATAACCATCTTCTAACATATCAAAATTGTTATATGAAATTGCATTTGCTATACAGGCTGCCACAAGAGCCTTGTTGCCAGCAACTGCTCCCATCCACTCAACATCATGATTTCCCCACTGGATATCTACATTTGGAAAGGTTAATAGTTCATCCATAATTATTTGTGGGGAAGGGCCACGGTCATAGATATCACCAACTACATGAAGTTTATCAACACTTATCCTTTGGATCATGGTTGTGATTTTTATGATGAATTCTTCTGCAGCATCGTATTTTACTATGTTTTCTATTAATTGATCATAGTATTCTTTCTTATTAAACTCAGAATCGTTGGTGTATAAGAGCTCATCTACTATATCAGTAAATAAATGGCCAAATTTTTTCTTTACATAATTTTTTGCATATTTGGTAGAAACAAATCTAAATAAACTAATTAGCCTATGAATAGTTATTGTCAAATAATCGTCCGTAAGCTCTCCTTTTAAGTCCATCTGATGTAGGACTGCTTTTGGATTATAAATCAATTCTGCAAGCTTATCCTGCTCTTCTTTTAAAAGTGTATCTCCAAAATGAATAGAAGTTTTTTCTCTAATATTTCCAGAAGCTGATTTTAAAAGTTGCAAGAATGCTTGTGCCTCGCCATGGACATCAGAAAAAAAGTATTCTGTGCCTTTTGGCAAATAAAGCTTAGCATTTAGAGAAATTAATTCGTTTCTAATGTCAGATTTGCTCGGATAATATTCTTTTAAAAGTTTAAAATAATTTTCGACCATGACCCACCTCGACTTTATTTATTTTCTTTTTTTATATCATCAACATTTATCCCGGTAAATTGATTTTTATCAAAAACTTTTGAATCCTTTTCTTTTTTTATTTTATTTGCTTCATCTTCGCCGTAGATTTCACCATCTTTATCGATATTTTCGTATGAAATCTTGTTAGTAGCTTGTTTTTTATCTGCAAGTGGTTTTGAGTTTTTGATGGTATTTTCATTATTATCATCACTTTCAAAAACCATTTTTGTATTACTTTCTGGTGCTTTTTCTTCCTTATTTTTGTTTATAGATTGTGTTTTTGTTTTATTTTCATTGTTTGATTTTGTTTTTGTGGATGCTTGACTTTGTTCTTCTTTATTTGATTGATCAGACTTTATTACTTTGATTTCTCCAGTATTTCCAACTACATCATTTAGTCCGATAGCCTTGCTATCTGTACTTATGTTTTCTACTTCTTCATCTTCAAACTCTATATAATTATTTGGGTTTGTAATATTATTACTATTAGTATTTTCTGCTGGGTATAAACCACGTGTTTTTGCAATCAATCCTAATAATGAATTTAAAACCAAGAGTCCATTTAGAGCAAAAAATACAAATATAAGATTTGTTGTTAAACTTCTAAAAGTTATATAAACAAATGCAGTTATTGCTAAAAATAATAAGGCAAATACAAAATTTGATAAGTGGTATTCACCAGTATCTCCAGCCTTATAAATGTGTCTAGTAATTATGAAATTAACTACAAAAAGTAAGGCGAGGATAATAATAAATATTGGTTTTACAATGCCTGCAGATAGTCCTTGAAAACCCACCAAGTCTAGTATTGACATTAGTAAATTTGTATCTACCAAGATAGTAAATCCTATTCCTAATAAAAATATTATAGTAACAAGTGTTCTAAAAAATCCTGTTATTAAACTAAATAATTTAACTGTATCTCTCATACTTCCTCCATTGGTCTAATTATAACATAAATAAGGATGTATTTATAAGGAAAATTAACTCGCAAAAGATAGAAATAATACGTATAGTGATAGTAAAGTGAGGTAATTTATGGATTTTTATGAAGTTTTAGGAAAAAGAGTTTCTACAAGAAAATTTTCAGATGAAAAAATATCTGACAAAGACATTGAAAAACTATTAGATGCAGCCAATAAAGCTCCAATAGGTATGGGGACTTATGATGAGTGTAGACTAACAGTCGTTAAAGATAAGTCTTTTATAGAAGAAATAAGTAAAGAGTATATGGAAAAGAAAGACAAAAAATCTGATCCACTCTTTAATGCACCTTTGTTAATTATTTTTTCATCAAGCAAAGAAAATGATTTAAGATTTCAGGATGCAGGCTGTGTTTTAGAAAACATATCACTTGCTGCGACAAGTTTAAACCTTGGTTCTTGCTATATAAGAGGTACATTCCATAACCTAGGCAAGGATGGTGCTTATATTGAGAAATTAAATCTGGATGATGGTTTTTCTCCGGTGGCAGGCATAGTTATAGGCCATACAGAAAGTGAACTAGCCGGAAAAGAGCATCACATTCCTACAAATTTCATTTAATTTAAAATAAGTAAAATGAGATTTGACAAACCATAGCTTTGTATAGTATAATTAAGCATTGCTAGAAATCTATTAAAGAAAGATTTTTATTCGTTCATGAGGCTAAGATATTTGTGTATTTTTAGCCTTTTGTGTTTTTATAAAGATAAGGAGTTTTTAATTAATGGCCCAATATCACAACGAGATGTTTGGAAGAACTGAAAGAGTGAGTTTTTCTAAATTCCCTCAAGTCTTAGATCTACCTAATTTGCTAAAAGTTCAAAAAGATTCATATGAGTGGTTCCTTAAAGAAGGTCTTGGAGAAATTTTAGAAGATATTTCCCCAATCGAAGATTACAATGGAAATTTAATTCTTGAATTTGTTGGATACGAATTTGATGATGAAACAAAATATACTATCCAAGAATCAAAATATAAGGATACAACCTATTCAAGAGACCTTAAAGTTAAGGCTAGACTTATTAATAAGGAAACAGAAGAAGTAAAAGAGCAAGAAGTTTTCATGGGAGATTTCCCTATGATGACAGATTCTGCAACTTTTGTAATCAATGGTGCAGAAAGGGTAATAGTTAGCCAACTTGTTCGTTCTCCAGGAGTTTACTATGCTGAAGAAACTGACAAAGCAGGAGATAAATTATATTCTTCAACTGTAATCCCAAATAGAGGAGCTTGGATTGAGTTTGATACAGATGCAAGTCATACAGTAAACGTACGTCTTGATAGAACTCGTAAACTTCCAGCTACTACTCTAGTACGTGCACTTTTATTTGAAACTGATGATGAAATTATAAATGCACTTGGAGATACAAAACACCTTAGAACTACTCTTGAAAAAGAAAATTCTGAGACTAGTGAAGAAGCTTTAATTGAAATTTATAGAAAATTAAAACCAGGAGATCCTGCAAGTTTAGAGTCTTCTCAAAATCTTATCAACAATCTTTTATTTGATGATAGAAGATATGATTTGGCAAAAGTTGGTAGATACAAATACAATTTAAAACTAGCTTTATGGCCAAGAATTGAAGGAAGAATTGCAGCAACTGATGTTATCGATGGCGAAACAGGAGAGCTTTTCATAAAAGAAGGCGAAAGAATCGATCGTGAGACATCTATTGCAATTGAAAATGCAGGTATTAATTCTGTTGATATCAAAAAAATAAACAATGATGGTGAAGACCAAGTACTTAGAATAGTTGGTAACCACTTTGTAGATATCACTTCATTTGAAGAACTAGATGATGTAGATTATGACATTGATGAATTCTCAGAAAAAGTTTATTATCCAGTGATGAGAGAAATTCTTGACCAATACGACAGTGCAGAAGAAATATTAATTGCAATGAATGCTCGTAAAAAAGAATTATCTCCAAAAAATGTTACAAAAGCAGACCTACTTGCAATTGTAAACTATCAATTTAACTTATTTGAAGGCATTGGTGAAGTTGATGATATCGACCACCTAGGTAACCGCCGTGTAAGAGGTGTTGGAGAATTATTACAAAACCAATTTAGAGTTGGTTTAGCTCGTATGGAAAGAGTTGTACGTGAAAGGATGACAACTCAAGACCCAGACCTTGCAACTCCTCAAGGACTTATCAACATCAAACCAGTAACTGCAGTTATAAAAGAATTCTTTGGTAGTTCACAGCTTTCACAATTTATGGACCAAACAAATCCTATGAGTGAGCTTACACACAAAAGAAGATTATCAGCTCTAGGACCAGGTGGTCTATCAAGAGATAGGGCAGGGGTAGAAGTTCGTGACGTTCATGATTCCCACTACGGTAGAATCTGTCCGATAGAAACACCGAAGGACCAAACATCGGACTTATTACTTCCCTTACAACTTATGCAAGAATTAACAAATATGGATTTATCGAAACTCCATATAGGGTGGTAAAAGAAGGCGGAGTCGTAACTGATGAGATTGACTATCTAACAGCAGATACAGAAGATAATTACATCATTGCCCAAGCCAATGAACCACTTGATGATGAACATAGATTTATCAACGAAAGAGTATCAGGTCGTGGTTTTAGGGGTGAAAATGATATTTACCCAAGAGAAAAAATCCAATACATGGACGTTTCTCCTCAACAGATCGTATCTGTAGGTGCATCACTAATCCCGTTCTTAGAAAATGACGATAGTACTCGTGCACTAATGGGTGCCAACATGCAACGTCAGGCAGTTCCACTACTTAAAGCCGAAGCTCCAATTATCGCAACAGGTATTGAACACAGAGCAGCAAAAGACTCTGGAGTTTGTGTAGTATCAAGAAATGCTGGAGAAGTTGTTTATGTTGGTGATAACCAAATCAAAGTAAAAAGAGATTCTGATGGCGAAATTGATGCTTACGAATTATTAAAATTTGAAAGAGCTAACCAAGGTACAACTATCAACCAAAGACCACTTGTTAGAAAAGGCGATAAAGTAGAAGCAAATGAAATCCTAGCAGATGGACCTTCTACACAAAATGGAGAACTTGCCCTTGGTAAAAATATCCTAATAGCCTTTACAACATGGGAAGGTTACAACTTTGAGGATGCTATGCTTCTTAATGAAGAATTAGTAATCGATGATGTACTAACATCAGTTCATATAGAAGAACACGAATGTGAAGCTCGTGAAACAAAACTTGGTGCTGAAGAAATTACAAAAGATATTCCAAATGTCGGCGAAGACATGAAGAAAAACCTTGATGAAAACGGGGTTATCAGAATCGGTGCTGAAGTAAAATCAGGCGACATCCTAGTAGGTAAAGTATCTCCAAAAGGAGAAACAGAACTATCACCAGAAGAAAGATTATTACGTGCAATCTTTGGTGAAAAAGCTCGTGAAGTACGTGATACCAGCTTAAAAGTGCCACACGGTGAGCAAGGAATCGTCGTAGATGTTAAAGAATACAACAAAAAAGATGGAGACGAATTATCTCCAGGTGTAAATAAAGTTATAAGAGTATATGTAGCTACAAAAAGAAAAATAATGGTTGGGGACAAAATGTGCGGTCGTCACGGTAACAAAGGGGTTGTTTCTCGTATACTTCCAAGAGAAGACATGCCATTTTTACCAGATGGAACACCAGTACAAATTTGCCTAAACCCACTTGGTATCCCAAGCCGTATGAACCTTGGACAAGTACTTGAAGTACACATGGGACTTGCAGCAAGGACAATGGGCTGGAAAGTTGCTACACCAGTATTTGATGGGGCAATGGATACAGAAATCGAAGATGCACTTGAAGAAGCAGCATTAAAAGCTCCATATATCAACAAAACAGGAAAAATTGAACTACGTGATGGTAGAACAGGCGAAAGTTTTGAAAATCCAGTAACTGTTGGGGTAATGTATATGCTAAAACTTCACCACATGGTAGAAGAAAAAATCCACGCTAGATCAATTGGACCATACTCACTTGTAACCCAACAACCTCTTGGTGGTAAGGCACAATTTGGTGGACAAAGATTTGGGGAAATGGAAGTTTGGGCTCTAGAAGCATATGGAGCTAGCCACACACTTCAAGAAATCCTAACTGTAAAATCAGATGATGTTACAGGCCGTGTAAAAACTTACGAAGCTATCGTAAAAGGTGAAAACATCCCAGAACCAGGTACACCAGAATCATTTAAAGTACTTGTAAAAGAATTACAATCACTTGCCCTTGATGTAGAACTTTTAGACCAAGAAGGAAGTGTAATTGAGCTAAAAGAAAATGTCGATGAACAAGACAGATTTAGTCAAGTAGATAAAATAGACGCATCAAAAATTAAATCCCAAACCAGATCACTAACACAAAATTCAACTACTGATACTTCAAATGTAGACTCTGAGCAAGTAAGTGTCCCAGATGAAGAAAATGTAGAAGCAAGCGATGATATCCTTGTAGAAAATGAATTTGAAAGTTTATATGAAGAATCTGACAGCCAAGGATTTAGTATCGAAGAATTAGAATAGGGAGATTTATGAGCGAATTAACACAATTTGACGGGATGAGGATGAAAATCGCATCCCCTGAAAAAATCAGATCCTGGTCTCATGGTGAAGTTAAAAAACCTGAGACAATAAATTATAGAACCCTTAAACCAGAAAAAGATGGTCTATTTTGTGAAAAAATCTTTGGACCAACCAAAGACTACGAATGTTCTTGTGGAAAATACAAAAGAATTAGATATAAAGGCGTAGTTTGTGAAAAATGTGGTGTTGAAGTTACAAAAGCAAAAGTACGTCGTGAAAGAATGGGCCACATTGAACTTGCAGCTCCAGTATCACACATTTGGTACTTTAAAGGTATCCCATCAAAAATGGGTCTGCTTTTAGATATGAGTCCTAGAATTCTTGAAAAAATTCTTTACTTTGCATCATATGTAGTTATAAATCCTGGAGAATCTGGATTTGCCTTTAAAGAAGAAATCTCAGAAACTCAATACCAAGAAGCTCTAGAACTACATCCTGATGACCTAGAATTTAACGCAGCAATGGGAGCAGAAGCTGTAAGAGAACTTCTTGCTAGCATTGATCTAGAAAAAGAATACGAATTACTTTTAAAAGAATTAGAAGAATCAACAGGTCAAAAGAAAGTAAGAATTTCAAGACGTCTTGAAGTTGTAGATGCCTTTATGACATCAGGCAACCGTCCAGAATGGATGATCTTAGATGTACTTCCAGTTATGCCACCAGAACTAAGACCAATGGTGCAACTTGAAGGTGGTAGATTTGCTACATCCGACTTAAACGACCTTTATAGACGTGTAATCAACAGAAATAACAGACTAAAAAGACTTTTAGATATTGGAGCACCAGAAATTATCGTTCGTAACGAAAAAAGAATGCTTCAAGAAGCTGTCGATGCTCTAATTGACAATGGTCGTCGTGGTCGTGCTGTAACTGGTGCATCAAATAGAAATATGAAATCACTTTCTGATTTGCTAAAAGGTAAGTCAGGTAGATTTAGACAAAACTTACTTGGCAAACGTGTAGACTACTCAGGACGTTCAGTAATCGTAGTTGGTCCAGACCTTAAATTTAACCAATGTGGTCTGCCACAAGAAATGGCTCTAGAATTATTTAAGCCATTTATAATGAATAAGGTAGTAGACCGTGGCATGGCTCATAACTTAAAATCTGCTAAAAAAATGGTAGAAAAAAAGGACCCAAGAGTTTATGATGTTCTAGAAGAAGTTATAAAAGACCATCCAGTTTTACTAAACCGTGCTCCGACACTTCACAGACTTGGTATCCAATCATTTGAACCAGTACTTGTAGAAGGTAAAGCTATTAAACTTCATCCACTTGCATGTAACGCATTTAACGCGGACTTTGACGGGGACCAAATGGCTATCCACTTGCCACTATCAAATGAAGCACAAATCGAAGCAAGATTATTAATGATGTCTACAAACAACATCCTTGGTCTTAAAGATGGTAAGCCAATTACATCTCCTTCCCAAGATATGGTGTTAGGTGCATATTATCTAACAACCATAAAAGAAGGTGCAAAAGGCGAGGGTATGGTTTTTGAATCTACAAATGAGATGAAAAAAGCCTTACTTGTAGGTGATGTAGAATACCAATCAAGAGTAAGTGTTAGAATAAAACACTCATCAGAAGATCCTGGTAAAATTGTAGAATCTTCAGTAGGTAGATTTATCTATAACGAAGGTATCCCTCAAGATTTAGGATATGTAAATAGAAAAGAAGATCCATATTCACTAGAAATCAACCAAGTAGCAGACTCTGGAGTATTAAAAGATATAGTAGATAGATGTTTTAGAAGACATGGAAATATCAAAACAGCAGAAGTACTAGACTATATCAAACAAACAGGATACAGATACTCAACCCTTTCAGGTCTAACTGTATCTATGGCTGATGTTACAATTCCAAAAGAAAAATGGGATATCATTGCAGAAGCTGATGCTGAAGTAGATAATTACGAAAAACTATATAGACGCGGACTAATCACAGATGAAGAAAGATATGAAAAAGTTATCGATATTTGGAGAGAAACTACAGATAAGGTAACTGAAGCTCTACTAACTGACCTTCGTGATGATAACAATATCAAAATATTTGCTGACTCTGGTGCCCGTGGTTCAACAAACCAAATCAGACAGCTAGGCGGTATGCGTGGTCTGATGAGTCAGGCCGATGGTAAAACTATCGAGATTCCAGTTAAAGCAAACTTCCGTGAAGGACTTTCTGTACAAGAATACTTTATTTCATCTCACGGTTCTCGTAAGGGTCTTACAGATACAGCGCTTAGAACTGCCGACTCAGGTTATCTAACACGTCGTATGGTAGACATTTCTCAAGATGTAATAGTTACAGAAGATGATTGTCATACAAATGGATATGTTGAAGCTTACGAATTTAAAGATGGAAACGAATTAATCGAAAATCTTTACACACGTATTGTAGGACGTACATCATTTGAAGATGTTAAAGATGAAAATGGCGAAATCCTAGCTGCTAAAGACCAATTAATAGATGAAGATACTGCAGAAAAAATTGTTGCAGCTGGAGTTAAAAAGGTAAAATTACGTTCTGTACTTGAATGTAGGGCAAAACAAGGTGTTTGTGCTGCATGCTATGGACGTAACCTTGCAACTGGAAAACCTGTAAATATCGGTGAAGCGGTAGGTATTATTGCTGCTCAATCAATCGGTGAACCAGGTACACAGCTTACAATGAGAACCTTCCACTCAGGTGGTATCGCAGGTGTAGGAATTACATCAGGTCTTCCAAGGGTAGAAGAGTTATTTGAAGCACGTAAACCAAAAGGTCTTGCGTTTATTGCAGAAAATAGCGGTACAGTAACACTTATCCAAAATGAAAAGAAAACAGACGTAGAAATCGAATCAGAAGATGGATACGTACAAAAATATAATATTCCATTTGGTTCTAGAATCCTAGTACGTGATGGTGATGTAGTAGAAAAAGGTGACCAATTAACAGAAGGTTCACTAGATCCACATGATGTATTAAATGTACTTGGCAAAATCGGAGTACAAAACTACATCACAAAAGAAGTACAAAAAGTATATAGGATCCAAGGGGTAGAAATCGATGATAGACACATCGAAGTAATTGCCCGCCAAATGCTTAAAAAAGTTAAAATTGATGAATCAGGCGACACAGAATTCTTACCAGGATCATTACAAGAAAGACGCGATGTTGACCTTGTAAATGAACAAATGATTGAAGAAGGAAAAGCTCCTGCAGAATACACTCAAGAATTACTAGGTATCACAAAAGCATCTCTAGCAACAGATTCTTGGTTATCAGCAGCATCCTTCCAAGAAACAACAAGAGTTCTTACAGATGCATCTATAAAAGGTAAAGTCGATGACCTAATGGGTCTAAAAGAAAATATCATTATAGGTAAACTTATACCAGCAGGTACAGGTATGAAACGCTACAATGATGTAGAAATTGACTATGAAACAAAAGAATTAGAAGATGCCCAAATCGCACTAAACTTAGAAGAAGCCGAAAGTTTAGAAGCTGACGAACAATTACAAAACTAGATAAAAATAAACCCCACAATCTAAATTGATTGAGGGGTTTTTTAGTATTATTTTATTCAAAAATTTCTTTTAATGCCTTGTAGGTATTAATTCTATTTTCCACCCCGTAGATAGGAGTAAAGGCTAAGATTTCATCTAAGTCAAACTTACTTATCTCATCATAAAGTATATCAGCTATTTCTTTTTTTGTTCCCTTTAGGATAAATCTAGACTCATAGGATTTTTTGAGTAAGGCTTTTTCATTTAAATCAAATTCGTAGTCTTTTACATCCTCAGGACTCACTAAACCTTTTTGGCGACCACGGGCTTGTTGGAGGTGGAAGTAGTCAAAAGCCTTGCCTAAATATTCTAATTCATCTTTGTCATCTGCAATTAGCATTTTGTAGGACATAGAGATATATGGCTTATCAGCAAAATTCGATGGTTTAAAATTTTCCTTGTAGTCCTTAAAAACATAGTCAGGAGTTTCTACTGCAAAAAATTTGGCATGAGAATATGGCATGCCCCATTCTGCCGCAACTGGTGCTGCTTGGCCAGTAGACCCAAGCATCCATGGCATTACTAATTTTTCGTTATTCATTGGTACTGCCTTTACTCTGGAAAAAATTGGGTCATTTGGTTCTTTATCTTCCAAATAATCTAAAATTATTTTAATTTCATCATATAATTGACTGGATTTATTAGGATAGCCTTGATTTAAAGCGCGTATTTCCAAAGGGCCAGATCCAGGAGCACGGCCAATGCCCAAATCTACTCTTCCTGGAGCAAGTTCTGCCATGGTTTTAAAAGTTTCTGCTACCTTTAGAGGAGAATAATGCATAATCATTGTCCCACCAGTTCCTATTACAATATTTTCAGTATTTGATAAAAAATATGTTGCAAGTATTTCTGGGGCAACTGAAAGTAGATTTTCAAAGCCATGGTGCTCTGCAAACCAATATCTATCATAGCCAAGCTTGTCTAACTCTGTTACCATTTTTCTGGTATCATTAAAGACATCTTGGTTAGTTTTTCCTGCTTCTCTTATTAATAAATCATGAACTCCAAGTTTCATAATAACCTCCTTAAAGTTTAAATCATTATTAACATTATTATACTCCAAGTTAAAGCATAATTTTTTAAAAAAGACACAAAAAAACCTCAACAGAAAATCTGTTAAGGTTTATAGTATAATTAAACTAATTTTTTAACTTCTTCTAAAGCTTTGTCAAAGTCAACTTCATCAGTTACTTCAGGTACGTATTCTACGTAAGCAACTTTTCCATTTTTATCTACAACTACAACTCCACGAGCTAGCAATTTGTTTTCTTCCATTAGGAATCCGTATTTTTCACCAAATTCACGGTCTTTGTAGTCTGAAATCATTAAATTGTTTTCGATTCCTTCATTTGAGCAAAATCTTGCTTGGGCAAATGGTAGGTCTTCTGTAATTGTTACTACGTTTACTCCTTCAAGTTCGCTTGCTTCTTTGTTAAATTTTTTAGCTTGTAGGGCGCAAACTTCAGTATCTAGTGATGGAGCTACAGAGTAGATAACTACTTTGTTATCACAATTATCGCTTGACCATTCGATAAGATCATTCATTGTTGCTTTAAATGATGGAGCTGTATCTCCAACTTTGATTTCATTTCCTACTAGATTTACTTTATTTCCTGCAAATGTTATATCCATTTTTATATCCTCCTAAAGTGTAATTCTTTTTCCAGATACATTTATACCCACAAATTAATTTTCTAAATTATTCATAAAATTATTTGCCATATCTTTACTAGAGATTAAAACTGATCTTAAATCATTGTTTGAAATATCAACACTTGCTGTCCACATGCCATTTATATGCAAGTTTTTTATTTGCCCGTACTTTGTTGTAATCGGGTTATAGGAAGGATAAGTCACATTTATATTATCATTAAGATCAGCGTCGATTAGTCTATTTTTATATAGATTTTCTAAAAGATTATCTTTTTTTATAGCTTTACTTAAGTCTTTTTCAAAACCTTGAGCGTTAAAAATTTTATCTGTTGAGAATGACTCTTTATTTTTAGTAGTAATTTCAAATTTGCCATTGATATAACTTATATCTTCAGTATCTTTTACGATTTTGATTTTGCCTTTGTCTAGGTCAGAAAAAATATTTTCCATGGTAATGAATGGTGTTTTTGTCATAAGATATGCTATCTTAGTTTGATAAGATTTTTTAAATTCTAATTGTTCAAGGCCATTTAATGAATTAAATAGGCTAGTACTTACATACCACAATTCAAGTGCATAGCTTTGGCAAAATTCTAAATTGAAATCCTTGCTTTTTAAAGCTTTCCTAGATACTTCTATGTCATTATCTTTATAATATTCATAAGTAGCATAAAAGTCTACGCAAGCTTTTTTAAAGTCATTGTCAAAAGTTTCTTTAAAATCATCTAGTTTAATAAAGCCGTCTTCATCTTGATGATTAGATATCCATGCTTCATCAAATGAGCAGATGTTTTTTGGGCAGTATTCTTTGATTTCTGGCAGAGCAAAAAAACTGCTATTAGTAAAAAAATAAAGTGGCTTTTTATAATCGAAATATTTACTTAGATACCTATAAATATCAATGGAAGATGGTCCGGTTCCTATGATACCTAAAGTATCATTTTTATTTATATTTGTAATTTTTTCTCTAAGGGGATAGGGATTTGATACGTAGTTTTCATATTCATTCAAATTGTAATCATCCTTATAATATGATTGGCCGATGCTTAAGAAAACTTCATTATATGGACCGTAGCTTTCATTTTTACTTTTTAAAATGAATTTATCATTTTCTTTTATGACATCAACTATTTCATTTTGGTGAATGCTTACATTTTTATGAGCAAAATATTTTTTATATTTTTCCTTAATATATAGCCCTACAATAGGTCTGGGAATTTTTCCTTCGACTGTTGGAAGTTTTCCATATTTTTCTATGAGCCAATTTTTAAATTCATCCCTATTTTCTAAATTCAGATTCATATGTTCTACTGGGGTATTTAAAACCTTATGCATATCATCATCTTCATAGGCAGGTCCTACGCCTAGTTCATTTCTTTTTTCAAATATATCTATATGTATATTTTCACTAAAATTTTTGTGATCAATTATAGTTTTAAGAGTGTTAGCTCCACTTATGCCGCAACCGACGATGGCTATTTTCATAAAATCTCCTTTACTAACTTGTGTACTATTTATTTTAATACCCTCCTTAGAATGATGCTTATGCTTAATCTTCATAGCTAAATAAAAATCTCCACTTATAGTAGTGAAAATATTTTTATGTGAAAATTCACATAAATAAAATATTTTTGCAATATATACACAAATACCTAATTATCAATGTTTATTGACATAGAGATTTTGAAGATATATTATATAGGTAAAGATAAATACGTTTTCAAAGGAGGAAACCATTATGATGGAAAAAATCCAAAAATTTGGTGGAGCTATGTTCACACCGGTCATGCTTTTTGCGGTATCTGCTCTACTAATAGGATTTGGAACCCTGTTTACAACAGATGTAATCATGGGTCCTATAGCATCGGAGGGTACAGTTTGGTTTGGATTTTGGGACATGATTCTTTCAGGAGCGTGGGTCGTTTTTAACCAATTACCATTATTATTTGCTATTGCCTTACCGATAGGTCTAGCTCGTAAGCAAAATGCTCGTGCTAGTATGGAAGCTTTTGTAATTTATTTAGTATTTTTAAATTATGTTTCTTCTATACTAAAACACTGGGGACCAACATTTGGTGTGGATTTTAGCCAAGAGGTTGGTGGAGCTAGTGGTCTTGCATTAATTGCAAATATTAAAACATTAGACATGGGAATGATGGGAGCTTTACTAATATCTGGTATAGCTATTTGGCTACATAACAGATATTTTGATAAGAGACTTCCAGAAGCGCTTGGAGTTTTTAAAGGCTCAGCTTTTGTTCTGGGTATAGGATTTATAGTTATGATTCCTGTGGCTTTCCTAGCTGTTCTTATTTGGCCTAAGATTCAGGCTGGTATGAATAGTTTTAGAGATCTTATCCTAAACTCAGGAACCCTAGGTGTAGGAATATTTGTATTATTAGAAAAACTTTTAATACCATTTGGCCTTCACCACTTATTATATGCCCCAATGTATTATGATAGCTTGGTTGTACCAGGCGGGATATATGCATATTGGGCACAAAATCTACCACAAATAGCGGCTGCAACGGGTTCACTTAAGGAAATTGCACCTTATGCTCAGCTTACAGCAACAGGCTGGTCAAAGATTTTTGGGTGTGTCGGGATTGCATTAGCGTTTTATAAGACTGCTCTTCCTGAAAATAAAAAGAAGATTGCAGGTCTTATGTTACCAGTAGCTCTTACAGCTGTTCTAAGCGGAGTTACAGAACCAATTGAGTTCACCTTCTTATTTATAGCTCCACAGTTGTTTGCAGTACATTCTCTCTTAGCTGGATTACTAGCTATGACTATGAATGCTTTTGGTGTAGTTGGTATATATTCAGGTGGTGTAATCGAGATGGCATCATTAAACTGGATACCTCTTGGTGCAAATCACTGGAAGACATATTTAATAATGTTAGTTATAGGGCTTATCGCCGTAGCCGTTTGGTATTTTGTGTTCTCTTTCTTAATTAAAAAGTTTGACTTTAAGACACCAGGTAGAACAACTGATAAGGATAGTGCTAAATTATATAGCAAACAAGACTATAGAGATAAAAACAAAACTACAGATAAAACTACTATTGAATCTGATGGAAAAGAGGTGGTTTCTGATAAGAAAAAAGATGTAAAATCTGGAGATAAGTTTGAGACTGTGGCTGATGAAATCTTGATAGGTCTAGGTGGTCCAGACAATATTAAAGATTTTACTAACTGTGTAACAAGACTTAGAGTAAATGTAAAAGATCCTAGTATAGTCGAGAGTGACGAGTATTTCAAAAATATAGGAACTTATGGTACTGCTAAAAGCGGTAATTCTGTCCATGTAATTGTAGGAATGGATATCCAATATGTTGCAGATGCATTTGGAGAAATTTTAAAGGAAAACGAATAAGCAAAATAAAAAAGGAGATAATTATGGCAAATCAATATTCAATCGTAATCGCAGGTGGTGGATCAACATTTACACCAGGTATCATCGGAATGTTACTAGATAACTTAGATAAATTTCCAATCAAAACAATCAAGTTATACGATAATGACGAACAACGCCAAGCTAAAATTGGTGGAGCAATGGAAATTATTCTAAAAGAAAGACATCCAGAAATTAACTTCGTATACACAACAGATCCAAAAGAAGGATTTACAGACATAGACTTTGTACTAGCTCAACTAAGAGTTGGAAAATATGATATGCGTGACAAAGATGAGAAAATTCCTCTAAAACATGGAGTATTTGGTCAAGAAACTTGTGGACCAGGTGGAATTGCTTATGGTATGAGATCAATCGGTGGAGTACTAGAAATCATCGACTACATGGAAGAATACTCACCAGACGCATGGATGCTAAACTATTCAAACCCAGCAGCAATCGTAGCAGAAGCAACAAGAAGACTTCGCCCAGATTCAAAGGTAATCAATATCTGCGATATGCCAATTGATTTAATGTATAAAATGGCAGATATGGTTGGACTTAAAGAATGGCAAGAACTTGACTTCTCTTACTATGGACTTAACCACTTTGGTTGGTTTACAGAAATAAAAGACCATAAAGGTAATGACCTAATGCCACAAATTAAAGAACACGTTTCAAAAACTGGATTTGCTGATGGTGTAGGAAGTGGTCAACATATAGAAGAATCTTGGATGGAAACATTCACAAAAGCAAAAGATGTATATGCCTTAGATCCTGACACAATTCCAAACACATACCTAAAATACTATTTCTACCCTGATTTTGTATTAGAACATACAGATCCTAATCACACAAGGGTAGATGAAGTACGCGAACATCGCGAAAAAGACGTATTTAATATGTGTCAAGAAATTATAGACAGAGGAACAGCAGAAGGAATTGAAATTGAACTAGATGCACACGCAACATATATAGTAGATTTAGCTCGTGCACTTGCTGAAAATACAAAAGAAAGATTCCTACTAATCGTACCAAACGAAGGAGCAGTTCCAAACTTTGATCCAACAGCAATGGTAGAAATTCCTTGTATAGTAGGTAGCAATGGCTTTGAAAAAATCAACCAAGGATACATCCCACAATTCCAAAAAGGTCTAATGGAGCAACAAGTATCAGTAGAAAAATTAGTAGTAGAAGCTTGGATAGAAAATTCATACCTAAAACTATGGCAAGCACTTACACTTTCAAGCACAGTACCATCTGCAAAAGTAGCTAAAGCTATCTTAGATGATCTAATCGAAGCAAACAAAGAATATTGGCCAGAACTAAACTAGTTAATAAATAGCAATAGACACCGTTTAATGTATAGTTTCTATATATTAAGCGGTGTTTTTTAGTTGAGGTGATAGATATAGATATTTCAAATTTAATAAAAGAAAATGAAGCTAGTCTTAGCAATACTGATATCAATATTGGCAAAGAGATAATGAAAAATGGAATTGATTATGACATTTCAATCAATGACTTTGCATCAAAATGCTTTACATCAAGGACGAGTGTACTAAGATTTGCTAAAAAACTAGGGTTTAGTGGGTACAGTGAGCTTAAATATTATGTAAATGATGATAGTAATAGTAATTCTAATAAATCTTATAGTAAAAGTGAAGATTTAATAGAATTATATAATAGACTAAAAACTTGTAAAAAGGTTTTTATATATGGTAATGGAGGATATGAGAAGGTTATAAAGTCAGCTATAAAGATGTATTTAATGGAAATAGGAATTTTAGCTGAGGTATATAGTGGTGGGGAAGAGATGGGTGCCTTTACTGAAACTATGCTAAAAGATAGTGGAGTATTTATAGTGGACTTTTCAGATAATATGCTAAGTAAGCAACTTATGTTTCAAATAGGAAGTATAGATTGCCTAAAGGTTGTGATAGGTGAAGTATATACCAAAGCTACAAATGTCGATTATAATATCTATTTTCCAGATGAACATGATGGGATAAGGCTACTTAGTCCATATATAATTGAGTTTGAAGAAATACTAAAAATATATAAAAAGGCGAGAGAAGATGATATTAACTGATTTAATAAGTGAGAATTATAATAAATTAAATAAAAATGATTTAAAGATTTATTCTTATATACTCCTGGATAAAAAGAGATTTCTAGGTCTTAATATCAGCGAACTTGCTGAAGCTTTGGATTTAGTTCCATCATCCATAGTAAGTTTTTCAAAAAAGCTCGGTCTAGATGGTTATAGTGAGCTAAGATATATCGTCAAATGGAGTGGAAAAGAGAGTAGTGGATTTGATGATAACGAAATCGAGTATAGCAAAAATGACCTTTTACTCACTATGACAATGATGATTTCATTAAACTTAGATGAATTATTTAAGAAATTAGATAAGGCGAACCGTATTTATGCTATGGCTAGTGGCTATACTCAAAAAAATGCAGCAGATGAGCTAAAAAGAAACTTTCTAATCGTTGATAAAATAGTTTATGTAATAGATAAGAATATACCTAGCACTATATTAAATAATATAAAAGAAGATGATGTGTTGTTTGTCTTATCACTTAGTGGAGAAAATAAAGAGGTGCTAAGATTTTTAAATAAACTTCCAAGTAAACCTACTATAGCCTCAATCACAAGATTATCTAACAATACCTTATCAAAAAAATCTGATGTTAATATACCTTTTGTAACGCACCGCGTATTTGAATATGATAGTAGAACGGAAATTTCACCAATATCACAGTTTTATGTTGTAATAGATTTTATCATTTTAAAATATTTATCATATAAAGAAAGAAATACTACTATAGACAATAATATATAGAAGCTTTAAACTCTAAGTTTTATTTGACTTTTAAAATATTACATAGTAGAATATTTAAGTATTGGCAAGGACTTGCCAAATATTAATATTAAAAGAAAAGGAGGTGCATTATGCCTACAATTAACCAACTTGTTAGAAAAAGTAGAAAAAGTGAAAAATCTAAATCAAACACACCAGCTTTAGGTTACAACTACAATACTTTAAAAAGCAGAGTTACTCCTAACCAATCACCACAAAAACGTGGCGTTTGTACATCAGTTAGAACAGTAACACCTAAAAAACCTAACTCAGCTTTACGTAAAGTTGCCAGAGTTAGACTTACAAATGGTGCTGAAGTACTTTCATACATTCCAGGAATTGGTCACAACCTACAAGAACACAGTGTTGTACTAATTAGAGGTGGAAGAGTAAAAGACCTTCCAGGTGTGCGTTACCACATCATAAGAGGTACTCTAGATACTGCAGGAGTAAATGGACGTAAACAAGGTAGATCTAAATACGGTGCTAAAAAAGACCAAAACTAGATCATAAAATTTAAAATAAGTGCATAATGTGCCTATAATTAAGAAATAAATTATTGAAATTAAGGTATATGCATGCACACTTACGACAAAAAATTAGTCGAGTACTAATGATATTACACATAATTGGTAAAGGAGGGAAGCAAAGTGTCAAGAAAGGGACATATACCAAAAAGAGAAGTAATGCCTGATGCAAAGTATAATGACCGTGTTGTAACAAAATTAATCAACAACGTTATGCTTGATGGTAAAAAAGGTCTTGCAACAAGAATTGTATACGATGCATTTGACATTGTAGCAGAAACTACAGGAAACGACGCACTAGAAGTATTCTACCAAGCGCTTGAAAATATTATGCCAACACTAGAAGTTAAAGCTAGAAGAATCGGTGGTGCTAACTACCAAGTACCTATGGAAGTTAGACCAGAAAGAAGACAAACTTTAGCTTTAAGATGGTTAGTTAATTTCTCAAGAGCTCGTGGCGAAAAAACTATGGTTGATAGACTTGCAAAAGAAATTCTAGATGCATCTAACAACTCTGGTGCAGCTGTAAAAAGAAAAGAAGAAATGCACAGAGCGGCAGAAGCTAACAAAGCATTTGCACACTATAGATATTAATAGGGGGAAAATTTGGCTAGAGAAGTTTCACTTAAAGATACCAGAAATATCGGGATTATGGCACATATCGATGCCGGTAAAACTACTACAACAGAAAGAATCCTATACTACACTGGTAAAATTTACAAAATAGGTGATACTCACGATGGTACAGCAGTAATGGACTCCATGGACCAAGAAAAGGAACGTGGTATTACAATCGGTTCAGCTGCAACCACAGCATTTTGGAAAGATCACAGAATTAACATTATCGATACTCCAGGACACGTGGACTTCACTGTAGAAGTAGAAAGATCACTAAGAGTACTTGATAGTGCTGTAGCTTTATTTGATGCAAAAAGTGGGGTAGAACCACAATCAGAAACTGTTTGGAGACAAGCTGACAAATACCACATTCCAAGAATTTGTTTTATCAATAAAATGGATGCTACTGGTGCAGATTTCTTCATGGCAGTTGATACTATCAAAGATAGATTAAAAGCAAACGCAGTTCCAATAGAAATTCCAATTGGTTCTGAACAAGATTTCCAAGGTGCAGTAGACCTAATAACAATGGAAGCTGTAACATATAACACAGAAGACTTAGGTGCTCACCCAGTATATGGCGAAATTCCAGCAGATCTAAAAGACAAAGCTGAAGAATACAGAAACAACATGCTTGAAGAATTATCAGAAGTAGATGATACTATCATGATGAAATATCTTGAAGGTGAAGAAGTTACTGTAGAAGAAATCAAAGCTGCAATTAGAAAAGGAACAATCGAACAAAAGATTTTCCCATGCCTTTGCGGTTCAGCATACAAAAACAAAGGTGTACAACCACTTTTAGACTCAATCATTGAATTTATGCCAAGCCCACTAGATGTACCAAACATCAAAGGTCTCGATCCAAAAGACGAATCAGTTGAAATGGAAAGAAAACCAAGTGATGATGAGCCAACAAGTGCACTAGCATTTAAAGTTGTAACTGACCCATATGTAGGTAAACTTATCTACACAAGAATTTACTCAGGTACAATCGAATCAGGTTCATATATCTATAACGCAACAAAAGGTAAAAGAGAACGTGTTGGACGTATCATGCAAATGCACTCTGATAAGCAAGAGGAAATTCCAGTAGGTTATGCTGGAGATATCGTTGCTCTATTAGGACTTAAAGATACAACAACAGGGGATTCACTATGTGATCAAGATAATCAAATTATCCTTGAAAAAATGGAATTCCCAGATCCAGTAATCTCAGTTGCTATCGAACCAAAAACAAGAGCTTCACAAGATAAAATGATTATCGGTCTTCAAAAACTAGCAGAAGAGGATCCAACATTCGTTACAAAATCAGATGAAGAAACAGGTCAAACAATTATCTCAGGAATGGGAGAACTTCACCTAGAAATCATCGTTGACAGACTTTTAAGAGAATTCAAAGTAGAAGCTAATATCGGTAACCCACAAGTAGCTTACAGAGAAGGTATCACTCAAGAAGCAGAAGCACAAGGTAAGTTCGTAAGACAATCAGGTGGTTCTGGACAATACGGTGATGTTCACTTAAGAGTTTCACCAGGCGAAGAAGGTTCAGGAATTACATTTGAATCACAAATTGTCGGTGGTTCAGTACCTAGAGAATACATCAGACCAGTTGAAGAAGGTGTACGCGAAGCAGCAGCTAATGGTATCCTAGGTGGATATCCAATGGTAGACATGCACGTAGTACTTTATGATGGTTCATACCACGAAGTTGACTCATCAGAAGTAGCCTTCCACGTAGCAGGTTCAATGGGTCTTAAAAATGCAGTTGAAAGAGCAAAACCAGTTTTACTAGAACCAATCGAAAAAGTAGAAATTACAACTCCAGACGAATACTTAGGAGATGTAATGGGGGACGTATCAAGCCGTCGTGGTAAAATCGATGGAATGAATCCAAAAGATGGTATCCACGTACTAGATGCATTTATCCCACTATCAGAAATGTTTGGTTATGCAACAGACCTAAGAAGTAAAACACAAGGTAGAGCAACATACTCAATGCAATTTGACCACTACGCTCAAGTACCAGAATCAGTAAAAGAACAAATATTAGATAAGTAATTTAATAGGAGATTAAAATGAGTAAACAACAATTCGAAAGAAGCAAACCACATATTAATATCGGAACAATCGGTCACGTAGACCACGGTAAAACAACAACAACAGCAGCGATAACACAAGCTCTAAACAAAAAATACGGAACAGGTGAATTCATCGACTACGAAAACATCGATAAAGCACCAGAAGAAAGAGAACGTGGAATCACAATCAACACATCAGTAGTAGAATACGAAACAGCAAACAGACACTACGCACACATCGACGCTCCAGGCCACGCTGACTACGTTAAAAACATGATCACAGGAGCAGCACAAATGGATGGAGCAATCATCGTAGTATCTGCAGCAGACGGTCCAATGCCACAAACAAGAGAACACATCCTACTAGCACGCCAAGTAGGAATACCAAAAATCGCAGTATTCCTAAACAAAGAAGACCAAGTAGACGATCCAGAACTACTAGAACTAGTAGAAATGGAAGTAAGAGACCTACTAACAGAATACGAATACGACGGAGACGACGCACCAGTAGTAGTAGGATCAGCATTAAAATCACTACAAGAAGGTGGCGAAGGCGAATGGTCAGACAAAATCCTAAAACTAATGGAAGAAGTAGACGGATACTTTGACATCCCAGAAAGAGACAATGACCAACCATTCCTAATGCCAGTAGAAGACGTAATGACAATCTCAGGCCGTGGAACAGTAGCAACAGGAAGAGTAGAAAAAGGAACACTAAAAGTAGGCGATACAGTAGAAATCGTAGGGCTAACAGAAAAAACTTCTGAAGCAGTAGTAACAGGAGTAGAAATGTTCCACAAATCCCTAGAACAAGCAGAATCAGGAGATAACGTAGGAATCCTACTAAGAGGAGTACAAAGAGACGAAATCTCAAGAGGCCAAGTATTAGCAAAACCAGGAAGCGTACAACCACACACAGAATTCGAAGGCCAAGTATACGTACTAACAAAAGAAGAAGGAGGACGTCACACACCATTCTTCAGTGGATACAGACCACAATTCTTCTTTAGAACAACAGACGTAACAGGAGACATCGAACTAGAAGAAGGCGTAGAAATGGTAATGCCAGGAGACAACGCAACATTCAAAATCAAACTACAAAAACCAATCGCCCTAGAAGAAGGACTAAGATTTGCAGTTCGTGAAGGTGGTAGAACAGTAGCTTCAGGAGTTGTAACAAAAATTACAAAGTAGTCCCATACTAATCGGGTGAAAAATACAAAAGTATTTTTCATTTTCGAGATGATTGCCGTAAGGCAGAGTCCGAAAAACTAAGCGAGATGTTCACGCAGTGATCATCAAGAGGACCCCACACTAATCGGGTGAAAAATACGAAAGTATTTTTCATTTTCGAGATGAAGGTCCTCCCTTAGCCGGACAGGCTTTATTCTGAGTCCGAAAAACTAAGCGAGATGTTCACGCAGTGAATGTCGTGAGGATTATTCTATAAAATTATAAAAAAAGAGTAAGCATTTGCTTGCTCTTTTTGTTTTGAAAAATTTTATAAAAAAATATACGATATAATGAAAAAAATACATTTGTGATACATTTACTTATTTGATATGCCGATTTTACACATTTAAATTTACACAACTATCCTATTAAAGTATATTATATACTATGGAGGAAATATGAATAAAAAATCATTAATAATTATGTTGGCTTATGTAGGAGTTGTAACTGGTGCTGGACTTGCTTCAGGTCAGGAAATTTTACAATACTTCGTATCACTTGGCATACCAGGACTTATTGGAGCTGGAGTGGTAGGATTATTACATACATTAATAGGAGGAGTTCTTTTACAATTAGGATCTCACTATATGGCGACAGATCACTCAGAAGTATTTGGCGAAATTACAAATAAATATATGGGCAAGTTTATGGATTATTCATTAATATTTACTTGCTTTGTTATAGGCTTTGTTATGATTGCAGGAGCTGGCTCAAATCTAAATGAAGCATTTGGTATTGAAAAATGGATAGGCCAAGTTATATGTGCAGGGCTAATCATTATTGTTGGTATGATGGACTTTGAAAAAGTTTCAAAAATTATAGGATCTTTTACACCTCTTATTATTATTTTTACACTAATCGGTTCTTTGTATACATTCTTTAATTATAATCCAGATTGGAGCCATCTTGATAGTATAGCAAGAGAGTTACCATCAAATTTTAATAGTGTAATATTTTCAACATTTAATTATTATGGTATGTGTTTGATGAGCGGGGTTTCAATGGGACTTGTTTTAGGTGGAGAAGAAATAAATACAACTGATGCTGGGATAGGTGGCCTATTAGGTGGAGCCATCGCAGGGGTGCTTGGAATTTTGATTTCTTTTACTCTTTTTATAAGAATTGATGAAGTTGGAAAACTTGATATCCCGATGTTATATATCATAGAAGACATAAATCCTATCCTCGGCTTACTAATGGCAATTGTAATATTTGGAATGATATTTAATACAGGTATCTCACTTTTTTATGCTTTAGCCCGTAGATTTTCAAAAGGTGAAGAAAAAAGATTTAGAATTATGTTAATTTTACTAACTTTGATAGGTTTTGTTCTAAGCTTTGGTGGTTTTAAAGAGTTAGTATCCATATTTTATCCTATAATTGGTTATGTAGGCATAGTTATGATGATAGTTTTAGTAGCAGCTTGGTATAAAGAAAGATCGGCTATAAAATATGAGTCTTATAAAAGACTAGGTATTAACCACTACATGAGAAAAAAAGTAGATGAGAATGAAGAATTCTCTAAGAAAGATGAAGAGAAATTAAATAAACTAATAGAAAGATCTCATATAGATAATGATCAAATAGAGCAGGCTGCAGAAGATTTTATCCGTGGTGAGTTAGATGACGATAATTAAATATATTAACAACATTTTAAAAAGAATTTAAAATTCATGTATATTAAAAGAGCTAGAAGAGCTAGGAATTCAAGCAAGAAAAATTGTCAAGACTGGAGTACTTGGAATTATTAATCCACAAAAAGAGTGAAAAGTTTTAGCTATTAGAGCAGATATTGACGCACTTCCAATATGTGAGGAAACAGATCTAGATTTTAAGTCAAAAAAAAAAGAGGGTGTGATGCATGCTTGTGGACATGATACTCATGCAGCTATGCTTTTAGGAGCTGGTAAAAAACTTCAAGAAATGAAAGATGAAATTTGAAAAGTTGTGTTGTTATTTCAACCTGCAGAAGAATTTATAAAAGATTCTGGTGCAAAACATGTCATGGAAGAAAAGATATTAGAAAAAGAAGGAGTAAATAGGATTATTGCCCTTCATATAAATAGTGCCTTAGAATTAGGAACTGCTTCAATACAAGAAGGACCAATCAAAGCCTCAGCTGATACTTTTAAAATAGAGATTATAGGACAGGGAGGCCATGGATCAGAACCAGACCTTACTATAGATCCCATAGCTATAGGATCTCTTATAGTTCAAAATTTACAAAATATTGCTGCTAGAGAAGTTTCGCCTATAAATCCTATGGTATTATCTATAACTTCTTTTAACTCAGGAAATAGTGAGAATGTAATTCCTGATAAAGCTAAGCTACTAGGAACTACTAGAACATTTGACAATGACCTTCGCGAAAAATTTCCTGAAATTATAGAGAGAATTGTAAAAGGGATTTGTGAATCTAACAGAGCTAAATATAATTTTGAGTATTATTTTGGCACTCCAGCGACAGTAAATGATGAGGAATCTGCAAAGCTTGGTTATAATGTTCTAAAAGATATTATTGGTGAGGAAAAAATTATCCATTCTAAAGCTAGAATGAGTGGAGAAGATTTTGCAAAATATCTTTTGGAAATTCCTGGTGCTTTGATGTTTCTAGGGGCAAAAGTAGAAGGCGATAGCTATCCTCACCATAATTCAAAATTTATAATAGATGAAAGAGCATTAAAAATTGGTTCAGAATATTTTATAAATTACACTAAAAAATATTTTGAACTTTAAATTTAATAGACTCAATATAAAAAACTTCTTAAGATGAATAAATTTCTTAAGAAGTTTTTAAATTAAAATTTATAAATCAAAATACGCCCAATTAATCGCATTAGGAAGTACTTCAAATTTTATTATTTTATCTTTAAATATTTCCCCATCAATATTGCCTAAAAACTCTTTATCAGCTCTTATTATCCCTGATTTTACTTTTAACTCGCTTAGATATTTTGAGTTTTGATGTTTGCCTTTTTTGTATTTTAGAATAAGACTAGGCAAGACGTATTTTGGAAATCTTTTTGCCATTACTAGGTTTATTACTCCATCGTTAATTTTTGCATCTGGAGCTGGATTAAAGCCTGATCCGTAATATGATCCGTTGCAGATTGCTGATATTAAAAACTCATCTTTAAAGTGAATTTGTGATCCATCTGATAAATTTAAGTCTATCTTTAAGTTATTATATGTCAAATGAAATATTCGGTCTGCCACAGCTTTGATGTAGGCCCTTTTGCCTAGAGACTTATCTTTTTTTAGATATTGATAGGCTTTTTGCAAGACTTCTGTATCAAATCCTAAGCTTGTGACATTTATGCAGTATTTGTCATTTATTTTTATTAGATCTATAGGTTTTTTTAATATATTAAAGGTATCTTCTATGGTAAAGTTTTTATAGTCAAAGTTTTTTGCAAAGTCATTGCCAGTGCCTGTTGGTATAAGACCAATGGTTACATCCTGACCATAGCATAGATTTACTAGTTCATTTAAAGATCCGTCACCTCCTAAAAGGATTATGACTTTATCATCATAATCACTTTTTAGGAAGGATTTCACAATTTTTTCTAAGTGACCTGCGTATTTTGTTTCTTTAACTATTATTTCGTCTTCTTTATTATATGTCTTGTATATTTCTTCTATATGATTTTTACTAAAATAATATTCTGTTGCTCCTGCATTAGAACTTATTAAAAATAGCTTTTTCATAATCCTTTATTCTTCTCTAAGTGCTTCTACTGGGTCTTTTTTGGCTGCCATTGATGATGGGATAATACCAGCTATCAGTGTTAATAATACTGAGATTATTACCAATGCAGCAGCAGCTTTTGCTGGTAGGGTCGATGCTATATAGTCAACACCTGTTAAATTACGGATGATATTTGTAATTGGAATATTTAATAGCATTGTTACCCCGATACCTATCAAGCCTGACAAAAATCCAATTATAAATGTTTCTGACATAAATACTTTTCTGATATCTGATTTGCTAGCACCAATTGACCTTAAAATTCCAATTTCTTTTGTACGTTCCAAAACAGAAATATAGGTTATAATTCCTATCATAATAGATGAAACGACAAGGCTAACACCAACAAAGGCTATTAGGACATATGAGATGGCATTTACTATATCTGTTACGGATTTGGTGATAAGTCCTATATAATCCGTGTATGTGATTTGCTCTTTCTCGCTTTTGTCTTTATTGTAATAATCTATCACATTTTTAATATTTTCACGATTTTCAAAATTTTCTACATAGATGTCAATTTCTGCTGGTGCATCCTTGCTAACTACTCCTAGATCTTCAAGGTTTTTATTATAAGAATTGCCAGATAGGAATTCGTCATAGACATCAATTAGAGTTTTTTTGTCATTTTGATTTATTACATATTGGGCAAGTTGGTTTTGATTTTGATTTTCATCTGGCTTTTGGTTTTGCATCATAGAAGGATTTGCCATGGCCTTCATTTGCAATTCCTTGGCATCTTTTTGAGTTTGTTCTGCAATTTCTGGCTTATTTCTAACTATCCAAGTAGAAAAGCTAAGTGAGTTTTTCTCATTTAAATTTTCTAGGAAATATCTAGCAGATTTTTGTTTTTCATCATCATTTTTTGCCCTAAAAGGGAGATTGTTTAGGACGTTTTTATCCTTATCTGCTACTTGCGTCTTTACAATTTCAGATTTATTTGCATGGTCAATCATCATATCTGTAAGGCCCTCTGTAAATCCTACTGATCCGTTTACAATTTGATTGTCATCATTTGTTTTTCTTTTTGCGATGCCGACTATTTTTGCTTTCTCGCCTCTTTCTACAATTTTATCTACTTTTACTTCATCATCTTTGACATTGATAAAACCATCACCTTCTTTTTCGTAATAGTCAGAAGGGGAAACTATATTGTATTCGTGTCCTATAATTTCTGTTGGTTTGATACCTATTTCATCTAAATCTACTTTTTCGTTATTATCTAGTTTTGAGATGATTTCCTTATAATCTTTAGCTGGCAAAAAACCTAGTTCATACATATGAGCTGTAAATATTTCGTTATTGTAATCAGTAAATAAAACTAATTCATCTGGATTTTCTGGCCATTTGCCGTCTACTATCTCGTATTCATCTGTAATTATTGGACTAATCTTGCCATCATCTGTGCTTATTAATTGGGTAAAGTTTTTATTATCTTGACTTGGAGCGAAAAAGTCTGCTATTGGTGGTCGATTATTTTCCTCAAACTCTTCACCATTTGTATTTACAAGTTCGCCTTTTGGATCTTTTGTATAAATATCAAAGTTCATATCATAAAGATAGGAGATGAAATTTGATCCTACATTTTGATTTAAATCATCCCTATTTTCTTCAATAAAATTTTTAAAGGGTGTAAGATTATTTTCTTTAACATTTGAAGCAAAATCTGACCTACGGTCTAGGATGAAATTGTTAGTGTAGACATTATCATCTTTATGGTTTTTCTCCTCAGTCTTTGGTGGGGTGATTAATGATCCTAGATTTACTGATTCTTTTTGAACTTGGATTGGATATGATTTTAGGGCTTTTCTTTGGCTATCAGCTATAAAATCATTTGCTCCAGTTGATATTGAAAGGATAAGTGCGATACCAATTATCCCAATAGATCCTGCAAAGGCTGTAAGAAGTGTTCTAGCTTTTTTGGTCAAAAGATTATTAAATGAAAGGCTGATTGCTGTGGGTAAGCCTAATTTTATTTTTTTTGTCTTAAAATTATCCAACTCATTTGGCTCAGTAAATGGATTACTATCTCCGATTATTTGTCCATCTTTTATACGAACTATCCTTGTTGAATAGGTCTCAGCTAGTTCTGGATTGTGGGTTACCATTATTACTAGCCTATCTTTTGCAATTTCTTTAAGCAAGTCCATGATTTGCTTGCTAGTTTCTGTATCAAGAGCTCCTGTTGGTTCATCTGCAAGGACAATATCAGGATTATTTACCAAAGCACGAGCTATGGCAACTCTTTGCATTTGTCCGCCGGATAATTCTGATGGCTTTTTACTTATATGCTCACCAAGACCAACTTTTTTTAAGGCTGCTATTGCCTTTTGGCGTCGATTTTCTTTTGATACACCCGATAAGGTTAAAGCAAGCTCTACATTTGATAAGATACTTTGGTGGCTAATCAGATTGTAGGATTGAAAAACGAAACCAACTGATACATTACGGTAAAAGTCCCAATTATTGTCGGAGAAATTTTTGGTAGACTTACCATTTATCAAAAGATCACCTGATGTGTAGTGGTCAAGGCCGCCTATAATATTTAAAAGAGTAGTTTTACCTCCTCCTGATTGGCCTAATATGGAAACAAATTCATTTTGTCTAAAGGAAATGGAAACATTGTTCAAAGCAGTTTGTTCAAAGTCTCCAGTCTTATAAATTTTAGAAATATTTTTAAGGGTTAACATTTATACCTTCTTTCTGTAATCACAATATTATACCCTCATTATTTGTGAAAAGTAAACTTAAATGTAATATATTTTATAGAGGTAAATATGCAAAATTTAGTACTTTATAGGGAAAATTATTCCCAAATAAATAAGAAAATTACATATTACAAAAGGCTAGGAATACATGGTCTTCTTATAAATCCATTTAGTGAAATTAATGAGAAAATAATAGAAGAAATCTTTGCTCTAAACGACTTATTAGTAAAAAATAATATTAAATTATTTTTACAAATGGATATAGAGCAAAGTTCAAAAATTCTTTTAGAAAGTGACGAACAAATTGATTGGGTCAATCCTAAAATTCGTACATCCTTTTACCAATTTATAAACTATCTAAAAAAGCATAAGCTAAAAGGATTTTATTATACAAATTTTGAAAAACTTTTTGCAGATGACTTTTACTTTTATATAAGAGAGATGGCAAAAAATATTTTTCTGGGTGAAGATACCCTAAGCATAGGACAGATAAATAGTGATGAATTGGCCTATCAAAAGTTTTTGTCAAATACAAATTATCAAAATTTTGATTATATTTATAACAAAAAAAATTCAAAAAAAAATATGACAGATTTACAGGAAGTAAAAAAATACTTTTCATCAATTCAAAATGAAAATATAAGGCAGATTTTTATTACAGACAATCTTTTAAAAAACTTTATAAATACTAAAAATTTCCCATTTTTCAGTCATAGTTTAGTTACAGGGGTGACTTTTCTATTAAATGGAGGCGTACTTTTAGAAAATTTTGAAGAACTTGGGATCTTTGAAAATAATAATTATAGCAATGACCACAAGGTGTTAGATCAAACCAATAAAACTTTTGATTTTTACAAAGAACTTATTAATATAAAAACAAATATAGAAGCAATCAAGAGGGGGACTTATAGGGAGATTTTTGCAAATGATCCAGATATTTTCGCATTTATTAGGACCTATGAGGATAAAAAAGTGATTGTTTTTGCAAATTTTAGCCAAAAAGAAGTACTCGCTGATATTCGTTTTCATTTCATTGATATTAACGATTTTAAGTATCTTTTAGGTAATTATGGCAAGAGAAAGATTGCCAAAAATCTCTTATTAAGACCCTATGAATTTATTGCATTTACAAAATAATTTATTAAAATATTATAAGTGTAAAATATTTTGCAAAAAAATTTGTGATTTTCGATTTAAAGTGTTAAAATAATAACTGACAAATATAGTAATATGTTTAGGAGGAAATTATGCAATTTGTTGCCGTACTAGTCACACTAGTATTATTTTATGTACTCCACCTGATGAAAAAACGTGGCGTTTCATTTGGAGGTAGGGTTATTACCGGTACTATCGCAGGTCTTATTTTAGGATTTATATTTAGAGGTAATACTGAGTATGTTTCTGTTTTTGGTTCTATTTATGTTAACTTGCTTTATGCTATGGTTATTCCACTATTATTAACTACAATTGTTAGAACCATGTTAAACACAGGCTCACTTACAAAACTTAGATCTGTTGGTCTAAAGTCAGTTGGAATTTTAAGTTTACACAATGTTATGGGATCCATAATTGGACTTATCTTAGCTATTATCTTCAGTATTGGCCAAGGAGTAAATTTTGATGTTCCTGTCGATACAGAAGTGCGTGAAGTACCTACAGTAGCCGAAACTATCACTAACTTTTTCCCATCAAATATCATTTCAAATGCAGCTGAAGGACAAATAGTACCAATTATTATCTTTTCAGTTTTACTTGGTATAGCTGCCCTAAAATTAATTGAAAATGGTAAGGAAGAAGTGGTTCGTCCATTTGCAGAATTTACAAACTCACTTGCTGAAGTTATTTTCAAACTTACAAGTATGATTACAAGTCTTACTCCATATGCAGTACTTGCACTTATGACAAATGCTGTTGGTAGGGTTGATTCAACAGCTATTGCTCCATTTATTTTAATATTAGTATTAAACTATGTGGCATCAGCAATCCACACCTTCCTTGGAACTGGTATACTTGTATCAGTATTTGCAAAAGTAAATCCTTTCACTTATTTCAAAAAAGTATGGCCAGTAACAATGATTGGTTTTACTACCCAATCTTCTATGGGTGCAATACCAGCAAACGTAGAAAATCTTACAGAAAAACAAGGTGTTGCTGAAGAAATCGCATCATTTACAGCACCTCTTGGAGCAACTATGGGTATGCCAGGTTGTGCAGGATTTTGGCCAGTAATGAATGCAATTTTTGTTGCAAATATGATGGGACTAGGCTGGGGAGCAGCTGATTATATAAAACTTATTTTAATTGCACTTTTAGTTTCTCTAGGAACAGTTGGTGTGCCAGGAACAGCAACAATTACAACAACTGCACTATTTGCATCAATGGGACTTCCACTAGAAATGGTAGTATTACTTGCTCCAATCTCTACACTTGCAGACATGGGTAGAACAGCTACAAATGTTACAGCTGCAAACTCATCAGCCCTTATAGTAGCTGCTAGTGAAAATAAATTTAATAGAGAAATATTTAATAGAATCTAATTTTTTTAAAAAGCTTGGCTAAAAGTCAGGCTTTTTTATTGTAAAAATTTACTTTTCTTGTAAAATAAACTTATCTATTTTAAGGAGAGTTTATGAAAATTTTAGTTTTTGGATTAGGCTATGTGGGTTTGGCTAATGCCATATTGCTTAGCCAATCAAATGAAGTAATAGGAATTGATACCAACGAAGAAAAAATCAGTCTTATAAATCAAAAAAAGTCACCACTGACTGATGACTTAATAATATCGTATCTGGCAGAGAAGGATCTTAATTTAACAGCAACAAGTGAATACAAAAATCACTTGGCAAATGCAGATCTTGCCATAATTGCTGTGCCTACAAACTATGATGAAGAAAGTAGATACTTTGATACATCTTTTGTAGATGATGTAATTACTAACATTAAAAATGAAAATCTGCCTATCTTAATCAAATCAACAATCCCAGTGGGATATACAAAAGCACAAAGAGAAAAATTTGCTTGTGAAAATATTATATTTTCACCAGAGTTTTTAAGAGAAGGTAAAGCCCTTTATGATAGTCTAAATCCATCTAGGATAATAGTAGGAGATAGGACAGATCTTGGCAAAAAAATTGCTGATTTATATAAAAATGAAGCGCAAAATGACCCAGAAGTTTTAATTATGGACTCTACAGAAGCAGAGGCTGTAAAACTTTTTGCTAATACCTATCTAGCTATGCGAGTATCATATTTTAATGAACTTGATACCTTTGCAGAAATTAAGGGGCTTTCTACAAAAGATATTATTGATGGAGTTTCTGCTGACCCAAGGATAGGAAACTATTATAACAACCCATCATTTGGATATGGGGGGTATTGTCTGCCAAAAGATAGCAAACAACTTTATGCAAATTTTGAAAATGTACCAAATGCAATGTTTGGTGCAGTTATTGATGCCAATCAAATTAGAAAAGATTATATCAGCGATAGGATTTTAAGGGACAAGCCAGAAACAGTTGGCATTTATAGACTAGTAATGAAAAAAGATTCGGACAATTTTAGAAAGTCTGCAATTTTTGATGTAATAAATAATATCAAAGATCAAACTGAAATCATAATCTATGAGCCAAATGTAGAAGAAGAATTTTTTGAAGGTTTAAGGATAGAAAATAATCTTGAAGCATTTAAAAAATCCGATATTATAGTTGCTAATAGGCTAGATAATGAATTAATAGATGTAAAAGATAAAGTTTATACAAGAGATATTTTTAATATAGATTAATTAATATCTATAAGGGTAAAATAAAAAGTGAGAAAAAAGGAGGGCTTTATGAGCGAAAAAAAAGAAAAATATATACCATTGGTGCACTCCAAGCTTAGAAAATCTTTTATCACCGTGCCAAAAGAAATTTATAAGGCATCTGGGATAATGATTTTTGAAAAGAGAATTAAATCCTTACTTTTTACAACAGACCTTGCTATTATTAGAAATTCAAATGCTGATAGCATCATGGCAGTTTATCCATACACCCCTCAAAGTTCGATTTCAAATGCTATTTTAAGCGTATCTAATGTTCCTTGTTTTATAGGAGTTGGCGGAGGTACTACCCAAGGCTTGCGTTCAAAATACGTTGCAATTGATGCAGAGCTTTCTGGTGCCTATGGAGTGGTAGTAAATTCTCCAATGCCAAATAAGGACATTAAAGAAATTTCTGGTTTTGTAGATGTGCCTGTAATTGCAACTGTTACCACTAGTGAAAATGACTATATTGGTAAAATTCAAGCAGGAGCTGAGATTTTAAACGTATCTGGTGGTAAATATACTGCTGACTTGGTAAGGGAGATTAGAAAAGATATTGGCGATAATTTCCCAATCATAGCCACAGGGGGAAAAACTGGAGAAAGCATTCTAGAAACAATAGATGCAGGCGCAAATGCCATCTCTTATACACCACCATCAAGCTCAGAAGTATTTGGACAAATGATGGATAAATATAGAAACGAAGATGTTGCCCACTAATTTTGGCCTCCAAAAGGGAGGTCTTTTTTAAAGGAGAATTATGTATCAAGGTTATATTACAGATATAGATGGCATAAAAGTTGGCCATGCTCAAGATTTTGATGCGGGGACTGGACTTACAGTATTAATTCCACCTAAAAACAATACTTGTGCAGTAGAAGTCAGAGGCTCAGCACCAGGAACTCGCGAAACAGACCTCTTAGATCCAATAAATACTGTGGAAAGTGTAAATGCACTTATCCTAAGCGGAGGTTCTGCTTATGGGCTTGATGCTGCTAGTGGAGTTATGGAATCTTTAGAAAAAGATGGAATAGGGCTTGATGTTGGAGTTGGGATTGTGCCAATAGTTCCCCAAGCGGTTTTATTTGACCTAGCTTACAAAAATCCAAAAATTAGACCTGATAAAAATATGGGAAAAATTGCCTACAAATATGCAAAATCAGATGAGTATCGCCAGGGAATAATAGGGGCAGGAACTGGAGCGACAGTAGGTAAAATTTTGGGTATGGATTGCGTAATGAAATCTGGCCTTGGATCTGCAACCATAAGTGAAGGAGATTTAAAAGTTTCTGCAATAGTTGCTGTAAACTCCTTTGGAGATGTTTTTGACTATGAAAAAGGAATTCAAATAGCAGGCCCTATCAAAGATGGAAATATGATAAAAACAACTGACGTAATGGCAAATATCATGAATGATTTTTCTGATATTGCTAATAAAAACACAACAATTGGCATAGTGGCAACAAATGCAAGTTTTGATAAGACAAAACTTAAAAAAATCGCCCAAATGTCCCACGATGGATTTGCAAGATCTATAAATCCCGTCCATACTGGCTTTGACGGAGATACAATATTTTCTTTAGCAACCAATGAAATCCATGCAGATTTAAATATTGTAGGAGTAATGGCAGCTAATGCTATGAGTCGCGCCATTGCCAATGCAATTTATCATACAAAATCTCAAAAAAGCATTGACTAAAAGACAAATAGGTAGTAAAATATAGCAGTAACACTCTACTCCGTGATAAATCAACGGGGTCATAGACCATAGGGAGGTGAAAAAATGAATAACTACGAAGCAGTTTTAATTTTCAAAACTGATATGCAAGATGCAGATAGAACTGAACTATTAGAAAGATTCAAAGGAATCATCGAAGAAAATGGTGAAGTAACTAGTGTAGATGACTGGGGTAAAAGAAAATTAGCTTACGAAATTAATTATATCAAAGATGGATATTATTATATCGTAGACTTTAAATCTGAACCAGACCATATCAGAGAATTTGAAAGAAGACTTAGACTTTCAGATTTCATAATCAGATACATGGTTATCAGAAAAGAGGACTAATTTATGAATCGAGTAGTACTTGTAGGAAGACTAGTACGTGATCCAGATTTAAGAAATACTCAATCAAACCAGACTGTTACTAGCTTTACTCTAGCTGTAGATAAGAATATGAGTAAGCAAAAGAAACAAGAACTAGAATCTCAAAATCGTCCAACAGCAGATTTCATTCGTATAGTTGTTTGGGGTCCTCAAGCTGTTAATTGTGAAAGATATTTAAGAAAAGGAAGTCAGTGTGCAGTAGATGGTAGAATCCAAACAGGATCCTACATTGATAAAGAAACAGGCAAAACAGTTTATACTACTGACATTGTAGCTGAAAACGTAGAGTTTTTAGGTAGCCGTTCTGATAATCAAGGTGGAGGCTCAAACTATAATCAAAATTATGGTGATAACCAAGATTATGGCAATAACGACTATTCACAAACAAATTATCAAAATAATTATAACAATAATTCCTACAATCAAAACCAAGGTGGATTTGATAGTAGCGATGATTTCTTTGATGATGATTTCACAGAAATTGAAGATGATGGAAGGATTCCGTTCTAAAAAATAAAAGGAAAGGAATACCATGGCTCAAAATAGAAGATTTAAACCAAGAAAAAAAGTTGATCCATTTGTAAAAGATCCATCAAAAGTTATCGATTACAAAGATATTGAAACTTTAAAAAGATTTATCTCTGATAGAGGAAAAATCCTACCTAGAAGAGTAACAGGTCTTAATGCAAAACACCAAAGAGAAATTACACGTGCAGTTAAACGTGCTCGCCAAGTTGCATTATTACCATATGAAGAAAATTAATAATTAGATTATAAATATAAAAACAAATTCAATAAGCGATAAATAGGACGCTAAAAGTTAATGCAGACTTGCATCTCTTTGGCGTCCTTTTATTATATAAAAATATTTCAAGTTGATTTATAATTGTAATATTATTGTTTTAATACTACAATATAAATATAAATATTATATAAGGAGGACATATGTCTGTAGAGATTTTATCTTTGATAGTAGCAATACTAGCGATAATCTTCATGATTTTTACAATTACCCAAAAAATCAATCCACTATCAGCTGGTAATGAACGTATGCTACAAATCTCAAGCTATATCAGAGATGGTGCGATGACATTTCTAAAAAGAGAGTATAAATTCATCGCAATTTTCGTTGTTATAGTAGCAATCTTATTAGCAATATTCTTAAATATTAGAGTTATGATTTGCTACTTACTAGGTTCTGTTCTTTCAATGCTAGCAGGTTTTATAGGAATGAGAGTTTCAACTGCAAGTAATGTTAGATGTGCAAACCAAGCTTACGAATCAGGCCAAGATGGAGCTTTAAAAGTAGCTTTCTCAGGCGGTTCAGTAATGGGTATGGCAGTAACAGGTCTTGGATTTATAGGAATTATTTTAACCTACCTTTACTTTAAAGACCCAACAATCCTTATGGGATATTCACTAGGTGCATCATCAGTTGCTCTTTTTGCAAGAGTTGGTGGTGGTATCTATACAAAAGCTGCTGACCTTGGGGCTGACCTTGTAGGTAAAGTAGAAGCAGGAATCCCAGAAGATGACCCAAGAAACCCTGCAGTTATTGCTGATAACGTTGGAGATAACGTAGGTGATGTTGCTGGTATGGGAGCAGATTTATTTGAATCTTATGCTGGTGCTATCATTTCATCAATGACACTTGGTGCAGTTTACTTTGAAGAAGCTGGTTTACAATTTACACTTTTCTTAGCAGCCCTAGGAATTATTGCATCAATCATCGCTTCAATCATTTTCTTAGTAGGCAAACACGCTAACCCACAAAAATCATTAATGGGTACACTTTACATCTCAGGAGCTATAGTACTAATCGGCTCACTACTTTTATCAAACAGATATTTTGGTAACTATAGTGCAGCTCTTGCTGTTATTACAGGACTTGTTGCAGGTATTTTAATCGGACTTTTAACAGAAGTTTATACTTCAGATAAATATAGACACGTAAAATACATCTCAAAAGAATCATCAACAGGTGTTGCTACAAACATCATTGCTGGTCTTTCAACAGGTATGCTTTCCACAGTATTCCCAATTATCGTAATTGCTCTTGCTATTATGGTTGCATTTAAACTAATGGGAGTATTCGGAATTGCCCTTGCAGCAGTAGGTATGCTTTCAATTACAGGAACAACAGTAACAGTAGATGCTTACGGTCCAATCACAGATAATGCTGGTGGTATCGCAGAAATGAGCTACCTACCAGAAAGCGTTCGTGACATCACAGACGGGCTAGACTCAATTGGTAACACAACAGCAGCTATTGGTAAAGGATTTGCAATCGGATCTGCAGCCCTTACAGCACTTTCATTATTTATTACTTATGCTGAATCAATCAACCTTGAAGCAATCTCTATCCTAGATAGTAGAGTAGTTGCAGGTATGTTTATAGGTGGTATGCTACCATTCCTATTCTCAGCATTAACAATGAATTCAGTAGGAAAAGCTGCTAGCCAAATGATTGAAGAAGTAAGAAGACAATTTAGAGACGATGACAAAATCTTAGCTGGAGAAAGAGACCCAGACTATGCAAATTGTATCGATATCTCAACTACAGCTTCACTTCAAGAAATGATTATCCCAGGAGTATTAGCAGTTGTAGTTCCAATCTTAGTTGGTATTTTCCTAGGACCTTATTCTCTAGGAGGACTATTAGCAGGAGCACTAGTAACAGGTGTAATGATGGCTATATTTATGTCAAATGCTGGTGGTGCTTGGGATAACGCTAAAAAATACATCGAATCTGGTGTAGAAGGCGGAAAAGGATCTGATGCCCACAAAGCAGCAGTAGTAGGGGATACAGTAGGTGATCCATTCAAAGATACATCAGGACCATCACTAAATATCCTAATTAAACTTATGACAATAGTTTCAGTAGTATTTGCTGGATTATTTATCTAAGATATAAAATAAAAACGAAGGAATTTTCCTTCGTTTTTTTATTTATATTTATATATAAAAACAAAATTTATTGACACAATATTGTTTATATGTTTAAATAGCATAGGTGATATATTTGATTGATAGCAAAATTATCATAAAAGATAATTAAGTACACTTGCTAGAAATCGTTTGGATATATTATTTTTACTATATAGATTGTCTAAAGATAGGATTATCCTTAGTACACACTTTAGGCTTATAAAGAAAGTTAGCTTTCTTAATAGGGAAAGTGCGCTCTTTTTTAACTAATCTATAAGTAAAATGCCTTAAAGATTAATTTAATTAAAAAGAGACACTCCTGTAAAGTTTTTTACAGGTTTTTTTGTGCAAAAATATAAATTAATATGTTGATAAGGAGATATGTTTGGTAAAAGAAATAGATGATCTAAGTAAAAGTAATAAGATACTTAATATATATATGAGTTTAGATAGATGTCCAGTTGGAGTTAAGTATTTAAATTCAAAAGAGGAATATGATTCTATACAAGCAAGTGTTAGAAAAACTAAAGTAACCTATTGCAATTCAGTGAATTTAGCTAGTAGAGGTGAAAAATTGAAATTATTAAAAGGGCATCAAGCTTGCATAGGTGGATCTACTGCCTTAGGTTTTGAAAAATACAATGAAGATATGCTATCGGGTAAAACTAGGCTTAAAAGAGAAAATTATGCAGATTTAGAAACTAGTAAATCTGTATCTGATGAGATGAAATTTAATGATAACTATATTTACGGTGTGTTGGTTTCACCTATAGATAAAATGGAAGTGGAGCCAGATGTAATTATAGTTATTGGTAAATCATACAATATTATGAGACTAATTCAAGGATATTCTTATAATTATGGTTATGCTACAAGTATAAAAACTGTTGGGTTACAAGCTATCTGCCATGATCTAACCACAGCTCCTATAATAAGCGATAGTGTAAATATTTCCTTCTTATGCCCTGGTACGAGGTTAGTTGCAGATTGGCAGCCTGATGAAATAGGAATAGGCATCAGCTTTAGCAAATGGTATAAAACTGTCCAAGGCGTGGTCAGTACTACAAATGCATTTGTTAGAAATGATGAAAAAGAAAAAATTATTAAAAAACTAGATGATAATGGAATGGATTCTAATCATATAAAATTAAATCAAAATTATGATACTGGATTATACAAGGGTGGTTTAGCTGAAATTTAAATTTAGCAATAGAGAGTAAGTAGAGGGTTTAATGAAAAAATTACATAAAGTTATAGCATCAATTTTATTTGCATCCTTGATTACAGGATGTGTGCAAAATAATGACAAAAGTAAGGTGAATAATGATAACAAAAATATAGAGAATTCTACAAATGATAATATAAAAGAAGATAGTTTAAACGCAGGTGAACTTATAACTGATAATCACAAAATAGAAGATGAACCTAGATATGGGACACCTATTGTTATATCATACAATGGAGGAATATGTGCGGGTGCACCTAATATAGCGGATATTAGAGGAGAATTTAAAGAAAGAGGAATTGAAGTTGAATATGTTAGTGGTGAAAGTAATGTGGATGCTTTAGGTACAGGAAAAGCTGATGCAAGCGTTGGACATATAACTAAATTTATTCCACCAACTTTAAATGGGGTTAATATGATATTTACATCAGGTGCTCATACAGGATGTAAATCATTATATGTATTAAATGATAGGAAGATAGAATCTACTAAAGACTTAGTAGGAAAAACTGTTGGATTTCCAGAGCCTATAGGAGCATCAGATCAAAATATTGCCTTAAGATTTTTCCATAAAGATAATATCGGGGTAGATGAAGTTAAATATAAGCAGGTTGAATTATCCGCTATAATACAATCCTTAGAAAAAGGAGAGATCCAAGGCGCAATTCTAACAGACGAATATGCTGATAAATTTTTAAAAGACGGAACTTTGAAAAGAATTAGATCACTAACTTGGGGTGATGATTTTAAAAATGAAACATGTTGTGTTAATGCAATGAATGCTGATTTTGTAGAAGAAAATCCACTTATGGCAAAATTATACAATGAAGCAGTTATAGAAACACAAATTTGGATAGAAGAACATCCAGAAGAAGCTGCAAAAATTCTATATGATAATAATTGGGCAAGCGGAGATTTTGATGCAAGTGTAAGAATGTTAGATTCTTATAATTGGAATGTTACATTTGAAAATACAAGTAACACATTTAAAACAGGCTTCAATGAATACAAAGAAATGGGAATAATTAAAACTGAAATGGATAGTGATGAATTCCTTAAAAATTATTGGCAAACAATCGGCTTAAAAGATAGTGATTTTAAATAGTTAAAACGAAGGGATTTTCCTTCGTTTTTTTATTTATATTTATATATAAAAATAAAATTTATTGACACAATATTGTTTATATGTTTAAATAGCATAGGTGATATATTTGATTGATAGCAAAATTATCGTAAAAGATAATTAAGTACACTTGCTAGAAATCGTTTGGATATATTATTTTTACTATATAGATTGTCTAAAGATAGGATTATCCTTAGTACACACTTTAGGCTTATAAAGAAAGTTAGCTTTCTTAATAGGGAAAGTGCGCTCTTTTTTAACTAATCTATAAGTAAAATGCCTTAAAGATTAATTTAATAAAAAAGAGACACTCCTGTAAAGTTTTTTACAGGTTTTTTTGTACAAAAAAACTGAAAATTTACATAATTAGGAGAAAAAAATGAATAATTTTAAAAAAGTAGCTCTAACATTAGCAATGGCTCTATCTTTTACTGCATGTGTAAATGATAATCAAGAATCAAAAAAAGAAGATACTAAGGCAGAAATGCCAGCAGGCGATCCAAAAACTGATACATCTGGAGAAAATGTAAACGAAAAAGATCCAAATACTGTTAAAGAAGAAACAGGTAAAGAAGCAAATGATAACAAAGATGAAACAAAAGAAGCTGAAACAACAGGTAAAATGGAAGATGAACCGCACTACGGTAAGCCAATCAAAGTAGCCTATAACGGTGGAGTATGTACAGGTGCACCAGGTATTGCAAGTGTACGTGGTGAATTTGAAAAAAGAGGACTTGAAGTTGAGTTTATAAATGTAGAAAGTGATGTTGATTCAATTGGTACTCACACAGCAGATGCAACAATTGGTCATATTGCAAAATTCGTTCCTCCAACAGTAAATGGGGTTGATGCAGTTTTTGCATCAGGAGCACACACAGGATGTAAATCACTTTACGTTCTTGATAATGGTGAGATTAATGATACTGAAGGTTTAAAAGATAAAACAGTAGGTTTCCCAGGATCAATTGGAAGTGCCGATCATAATATTGCAATAAGATTTTTTAACAACGATGGTATCAAACCAGATGAAGTTAAGTACAAACAAGTAGAAAATTCTGCTATAGTTCAATCTATGGAAAATGGTGAACTAGCAGGTGCTATCCTATCTGATGAATTTGCCAGCAAATTTGTTGAAGATGGCACTATCAAAAGAATTAGATCTTTATCATTTGACGATGATTTTAAAAATGAAGCTTGCTGTATAAATGCCCTAAACGGTGATTTTGTAAGAGAAAATCCACTAATGGCAAAGGCATACAATGAAGCAGTACTTTCAACACAAAAATGGATTGAAGATAATGTAGAAGAAGCTGCACAAATCTTATTTGACAATAACTGGGCAACTGGAGACTTTGATACAGTAGTAGAAATGATGGATTCATATAACTGGGCAGTAACACTTGATGATACTGAAAGTACATTAAAAACAGTTATTGAAGATTACAAAAATCTTGGAATAATTGATTCAGATATGACCAAAGAAGACTTTATAAAAACTTACTGGAATAGTCTAGGTTTAAAAGATAGTGATATAAAATAAGAAATTTTAAGCCATGACAGAAAATCAAAATATAAAGGATGATGCTCATCAAGATGTTCTTGGTAGGCAAAGTCCTATTTCTAAAAAGAATTATAAACTAAATAATATTTTAAGACTACTGATGCCCATTATAATAGGACTAATTGCAATTTTTGAATATGTCTATATGCCAAATCACAGAGCAACAGCCAAACAAAGCAATTTGTATAATGGATTTTTGTGGATATTAGTTGGTATTTATCTTATATGTCTTTTAATATCAATAAAAAATAAAAAGCTTAGGGACCATTTGATATATAAGGCTCCATTTTATTGTTTGATATTGTTAATTTTGATAGCCCTTGATATATTGACCCTAAAAACAGAAAAGCTTAGATTGCCATATTTCCCATACGTTGATATGATTTTTAATGCAATACTAAAAGATAGTGATTACATAATGCAATCTACTTTTTCATCTCTCAAACTGCTTTTTATAGGATATTTAATAGGGGGTATTTTGGGACTTATAACAGGAATTTTGTGCGGCTATTCTAAAAAAGTTTCATATTGGGTAGAGCCTTTTATGAAAATATTAGGGCCAATCCCTACAACAACATGGCTGCCAGTTGTAATGGTGCTTGCAACAACTCTTTTTAAGGGAGCAGTATTTATAATAGCCCTTGGGGTTTGGTTTTCAGTTACCCTTGCCACTATGACGGGTATCCGTAACGTAGATAGATCTTACTATGAAGCTGCAAAAACACTTGGAGCAAGTAACAATCAATTGATAAGAAAAATTGCAATCCCATCAGCATTACCAAATATTTTTCAAGGCCTTACAGCCGGCATGAGCTCAGCATGTACTTCCTTACTTATTGCAGAAATGATGGGAGTAGAGTCAGGTCTTGGTTGGTATATAAATTGGAAAAAATCATGGGCAGAATATGCTAGTATGTATGGGGCAATAATCATAATTTGTTTGACATTTTTATTTGTAAATTGGGTTTTGAGAAGACTTAGAGATCGTGCACTAATCTGGCAAGAAGGAATGGTTAATTAATGAGTAAACTAGTTTTTGAAAATATTAATAAAGATTTTATAAGCCCTGATTCTCAAATGATAACCCACGCTCTAAAGAATGTAAGTTTTACAATAAATGATGGAGAATTTGTTTCAATAGTAGGACCGTCTGGATGTGGAAAATCTACCATTTTAAGATTAATTGCAGGTTTAATAGAGCCTACAAATGGATCTATAAAATTAAATGGCCAAGAGGTTAAAGGCACAGATAGCAATAGGGGCATGGTTTTTCAAAAGCCTACACTTTTTCCTTGGCTAACAGTAAAGGATAATGTAGCTTTTTCTGGAAATTTAAAAAATAATGTAGACTATAAAAAGGTAGATGAACTTTTGGAAAAAGTTGGACTAATCGAGTTTAAAAATGCCTATCCTCATCACTTATCCGGAGGTATGGCCCAAAGAGTAGCCTTAATTAGAACAATGATTAATGAACCAAAAGTTTTCTTATTAGATGAACCACTTGGTGCCCTAGATGCATTTACCAGAATGAATATGCAAGATGAACTTTTAAAACTTTGGGATGAAAATAATACCATGATGATAATGGTAACCCATGATATTGACGAAGCAATCTATATGTCAAATAAGGTTATTGTTATGAAACCACGTCCTGGAGAAATAAAAGAAATTGTAAATATAGACATGGATTATCCAAGAGATAGGACAGATAAGAAATTTACAGAATATAGAAACCATATACTTCACATATTAAATATTTAAAAAATTTGACAAAGTAAATATAATAAGATAAAATGACTTTAATTAGAATATTAGTCTTAAAAATGTGTTGAAGAGAAGAGTATTTATCTAAAAAGCTTAAAGCGAATCCTAGATGGTGAGAGGGGATAAGTGGTTAGGTAAAGAAAAGAACCTCTGAGCTAATAAGTCGATCCAAGGAGATTTATTCGGGAACTCCCGTTACAGAGTTAGAGTATAATTTGTACTTGATGAGGTTTATTTTGTGAAAAATAAATAAATATGGGTGGTATCACGAGCTTTCGTCCCTTTTGGGATGGAAGCTTTTTTTATTGCCAAAAAGATACACAAATGTCTATATTTTAAAAAATTTTAATGGAGGATATTATGATAAAAAATGAATACCAAGTTTTAAAAGAAGCAAAAAAAGTAATACTAGCTTATTCTGGTGGCCTAGATACATCTGTTATTGTAAATTGGCTAGGAGAACATAGTGTAAGAGAAGTCATTTGTGTATCAGTTGACCTAGGTCAAGTAGAAAATCCAAAAGCCTTAGAAGAAAAGGCTCTTTCATCTGGAGCTAGCAAATTTTATAATGTAAATGTAGAAGACGAATTTATTGAAGACTATGCCTATAAATCACTAAAAGCTAATGCAAAGTATGAAAATAACTATTTATTAGGAACTGCTATAGCTCGACCATTAATTGCAAAAGTTTTAGTAGATATTGCTAAAAAAGAAAATGCAGATGTAATAGTTCATGGTTGTACTGGCAAAGGTAATGATCAAATTCGTTTTGAATTATCAATTATGGCCCTTGCACCAGAAATAAAAGTCATTGCACCATGGAGATTTTGGGATATCAAAGGACGTAGTGAAGAAGAAGCTTACGCAAAAGAGCATGGAATCCCTCTAAAAGTAGAAAAAGAAGAAGACTACTCTATGGATGAAAATATTTGGCACCTATCTCACGAAGGATTAGACTTAGAAAATCCAGAAAATCCAGCTGATTTAGAAAAAATATTATACTGGGTAACACCAGCAGAAAAGGCAATTGATAAGGCAGAAACTGTCGAAATAGAATTTGAAAAAGGAAATCCTATTGGACTAAATGACGAAAAGCTAAAGGGATCTGACCTAGTAAAAAAACTAAATATCATTGCTGGAAAACATGGAATTGGTGTAGATGATATAGTTGAAAGTAGGCTAGTAGGCATGAAATCAAGAGGAGTATATGAAAATCCTGCAGCAAGTGTTTTATACTTCGCTCACGAAAAATTAGAATCAGTTACAATTCATCCTGATACCCTACAATATAAAGAAAAAATGGCACTAGACTATGCAAATTTAGTTTATGCCGGAAAATGGATGACACCCTTAAAAGAAGCCATGGATAGTTTTATCGAAAAAACTCAGGAAAATGTAAGTGGAAAAGTAAAAGTAAAACTTTATAAGGGATCTATGCAACCAGCAGGTATTTTTGCAACCAACTCCTTATATTCTGAAGAGTATGCAACATTTGAAGAAGATGATGTTTATAACCAATCAGATGCAACTGGGTTTATAAATTTATTTGGCCTTAGCACAAAAATATACTCAAAAGTAGTAAAAGAAAGTGAAGAAAATTAAAATGAAACTTTGGAGCGGCATGTTATCAGGTGACCTAGATAAATTTGCAGAAGAATTTAATTCATCAATAAAAATTGACCAAAGATTGGTATTTGATGATATTAAAGGATCCATAGCCCATGTAAAGATGCTTAAAAAAACAGGAATCTTAAAAGCTGATGATGCAGATGCTATAATAAATGGATTAAAAACCATTAGTCAGAAACTTATAGACGGCAAAATAGAAGTAGACTTATCAAGTGAAGATATACACACATTTGTTGAAGGAGCATTAATAGCTGAAATTGGAGAAGTAGGCAAAAAAATGCACACAGCTAGGTCCAGAAACGACCAAGTTACAACAGATTTAAGATTACATTTAAGAGATGAAGTTGAAAATATAAGTTCACTTTTGAAAGAATATTTAAAAGTTTTGTCTGATGTGGCAAGTGCTAACACTCAAACAATAATGCCAGGCTACACTCACTTGCAAGCTGCTCAGCCAGTGACTTTCGCCCATCATTTGTTAGCATATGCTATGATGGGTCTTAGGGATCTAGAAAGATTAGAAGACTTAAAAAAAAGAATAAATTCTTCACCGCTGGGAGCCTGTGCTTTGGCTGGGACAACTTATCCAATTGATAGGGAATTTACTGCAAAGGAACTAGGATTTGATACTATTATGCAAAACTCCATGGATGCAGTAAGTGATAGAGATTATATATTGGAATTGCAATCGACTTTATCAATTATAGCTATACATTTGTCAAGACTTTCTGAAGAATTAATTATTTGGTCATCCCAACCATATCATTTTGTAAGCATAGATGATAAATTTTCTACTGGCTCATCAATTATGCCACAAAAGAAAAATCCTGATATGGCTGAGCTAATTAGAAGTAAGTCAGCAAGACTTATAGGAAATATGAATCAATCATTTGCAATGATAAAGGGTTTGCCCCTAGCTTATTCAAAAGATATGCAAGAAGATAAGGAATCCATATTTGGTAGCATAGATACAATAAAAATTTCATTACAAGTTATGGCAGGACAAATAAAAAGTCTAAAAGTAAATAAAGAAAAAATGCTAAAAGCTTGTAAAAATGGATTTTTAAATGCAACTGATCTTGCAGATTATTTGGTAAATAAGGGTCTAAGTTTTAGAGATGCCCACCATATTTCTGCACGACTTGTAAAATATGGAATAGAAAACAACAAAGCTTTGGATGAAATTGACTTAAACATCTATAAAGATGAATCAGATTTATTTGAAGAAGACATTTATCAAGAAATTGATATAATAAAATGTGTCAATGAGAGAAAATCCCTTGGTGGTCCCGCTGAGAAAGAAGTAGAAAGACAAATTGCCTTTGTCTTAGAAAAGTTAAGTTAGAATGGAGAATAGATGAAAAGTAAAAAGAAAAGCCTGCTAGCAATTATTTTTATTATGGTATTATTTTTACCATTTAAAACATTTGCAGCAGATGAACTTGTAGATGATGGGGTAATTGATTTTGGAACAAGTGCAGATTTCCCACCTTATGAATACTTTGAAAATGATGAAATAGTTGGAATTGATCCTGATATTGTAAGAGCAATTGGAGATTATTTAGGTTATGAAGTTAGACTCCATGATATGGATTTTAATACCATAATTGCAAGTATCCAGTCAGGCAAAATGGATGGGGGTGCAGCTGGATTTACTGTTACAGAAGAACGTAAAAAATCAGTAAATTTCACAGACTCCTTTACAAAAACCAGCCAAATTGTAATTGTTAGAAAAGATTCTGATATTAAAGAAGTTGAAGATTTAAATGATGGTGCAAAAATAGGAACCCAACTTGGAACTATCGGAGATACCATAGCAAAAGATGACTTTGGTGAGGCGAATGTGAATTCATTTAACAAAGTCCCAGATGCAATTCTTTCTTTACAAAATAAAAAAATTGATGCTGTAATCTTAGACAAACATTCTGCAGAAAATTTTGTAAATGCCAATAAAGATCTTACAATCATCGATACACCATATTTAGAAGAAGAATACGCCCTAGCAATCAGTAAGGATAATCCAGAACTGCTTGAAAAAATGAATGAAGCTATTGCAGCTTTAAAAGAATCTGGCGAAATTGATAAAATTATGGAAAAATACCAAAAATCAGAAGTTGGAGAAAGCAGCTCAGGGATTTTTGGCAGATTCAAATCAAATATAATTGATAATGGGGCCTACAAATATCTATTAGATGGGCTAAAAACTACAATAATTGTTACAATTTGTGCACTTATTATTTCATTTGCTCTAGGACTTTTAATAGCTTTACTAAGAGCAGCAAGCATAGATATGGCTGGAGAAAGTGTTGGACTTGGTGGATTTTTAATAAAATTGTTAGATAAAATTTTTACAGTTTTTGTATCTATTATCCGTGGTACACCTTCTACTATCCAGCTTTTGATAATGTTTAATGTAATTTTAGTAAATCTGGATAGCCTATTGTGGGTAGCAATTATTTCATTTGGTCTAAACTCATCTGCATATATGGCAGAGTTATTTAGGGGTGGAATAAATTCTGTTGCAAAAGGAGAAAAAGAAGCAGCACGAAGCCTTGGATTAAGCAACTTCCAAACTATGAAAAAAGTTGTAATGCCACAAGCCCTTAAAAATTCATTGCCAGCCTTAGGAAATGAAGTTATAACATTATTTAAAGAAACATCAATTGCTGGATTTATAGGACTTGCTGACCTAACTCGTGGAGCTTCAATAGTAATCAGCCAAACATTTGATGCAGCAACAGCTTATTTTTCAGCAGCTATAATATATTTATTAATAGTTTTACTAATAGAAAAAATATTTAAGAAGATAGAAAGGTTGTACCTATATGCTTAAAGTAAATAATTTGGAAAAATCATTTGGTCCTTTAAAAGTCTTGGATAAGGTAAGCCTTGAAGTTGAAAAAAATGATGTAATTTCAATCATTGGCCCATCAGGATCAGGCAAATCTACATTTTTAAGATGTCTAAACCTTTTAGAAAAACCAAATGGTGGAGAAATATTTTTTGAAGAGAATAAGATAAATGATACAAATGTTGACATCAATAAATTAAGAGAAGAAATGGGCATGGTTTTTCAAAACTTTAACCTATTTTCAAATATGCCTATCATAGAAAATCTGACCCTTGCTCCAGTTATGAGAGGGAAAATGACAAAAAAAGAAGCAAATGAAAAGGCAATGAGACTACTGGAAAGGATAGGACTAAGCCAAAAGAAAAATGTATATCCAGTAAGTCTTTCCGGTGGACAAAAACAAAGGGTAGCTATTGCAAGAGCTCTTATGATGAATCCAAAACTAATGCTTTTTGATGAGCCAACAAGTGCCCTTGATCCAGAAATGGTTGGTGGAGTTCTTGAAATGATGCAAGAGCTTGCAAATGAAGGGATGACAATGGTGGTAGTTACTCACGAAATGGGATTTGCCCGTGAAGTATCAAACAGAGTAGTTTTTATGGATGGGGGTCATATAGTTGAAGAAAGTGATGATCCTTATGATTTTTTTGCAAATCCAAAAAACGAAAGAAGCAAGCAATTCTTATCACAAGTCATTTAAGAGATAACTCTTATTTGACTTTTTTTATTTTTAGGTGTATCATAATTTAGTATTTACGCAGGATTGGCGGAATTGGCAGACGCGCAAGACTAAGGATCTTGTGACCGATTTTAGGTCGTGGAAGTTCAAGTCTTCTATCCTGCACCAAATAAATATTTTTGAGATTTAATATGTTTATAAACATATTATTTTTTTTGCTTAAAATTGATAATTTTTGTTATAATTGTAGCTGAGGTTAAAATGAATAGAAAATGTTTTGCAAAAATAAATTTAACTTTAGATAGCTTATACAAACGTGATGATGGATATCATGAGATTGATACTATTATGGCTCGCATAAGCTTATTTGACGAGCTCGAAATAATTCCAAATGATAAGGGAGTTTTTAACTACTCATCAAATCTTGAAACAATATGCCCGGTTGAGGACAATTTGATATATAAGGCTTGGGAAATTTTAAAAGAAAAAACTGAAAATCCAGGTGTGGATGTTTATCTAAAGAAAAATATTCCTATAGCAGCAGGTCTTGCTGGGGGATCAACTGATGCAGCTGAGATGATAAAAGGCTTAAATGCCCTTTGGAATCTAAATCTATCAAAAAACGAAATGATGGAAATAGGAAAAAAACTTGGTGCAGATATTCCGTTTTTCTTTGAAGATTCGCCAGCTAGAGCAAAAGGTATAGGTGAAATACTTTATCCTTTTAAAAATAATCTTGATATGAAAATACTATTGATAAATGATGGCACTAAAATATCCTCAGCTGAAGTTTATAAAAAACTTGCCGATTTTGGTCATGTAGAAAATGACTTAATTGTTGAAAAGCTAAAAAATGGTGATCACTCAGCTATTTTTTATTTTGAAAATGTGATGGAAGATGTGGTTGCTGATATGTACCCTCATTTACTAGAGATTAAGTATGAATTCCTAGATTATGGGTCAGAAGTTACACTAATTAGTGGTAGTGGAGCATCTATTTTTGGCATATTTATGGATGATGAAAGTCTTGACATTGCTTATAAGAAAATGAACGAAAAATACGAATTTGTAAAAAAGGTGGAATTGGTATGACAAATATTGGTGTATTTGATTCTGGTCTTGGTGGTCTAACAGTTTTAAAAGAATTAATTAAGGAAAAAAATGCGAACTACTATTACTTAGGTGATAGTAAAAGAGCTCCATATGGCAGCCGCTCCAAAGACGAAATTCTTAAATTTACCGATGAGATAGTCGAATTTTTAGAAAAGTATGACATAGACCAATACATCATAGCATGTAATACAATTTCAACTATAGCCACAGAATACTTGGAAGAAAAATATCAAAAAAAGTTTTATCCTATTACAAAAGCAGGTCTTGAAAATGCTAGCCAGTATGAGGGAGATTTTTTAGTGCTTGCAACTAAAGCTACTGTTGATAGCCATATATATAAAAATGGACTTGAAAATGAAGAAATTGAGGTCTATGAAGTTGCAGCACCAAATCTAGTAAAACTTATAGAAGATGGCAAAATTTGTGGTGATGAACTTGATGAAAATTTGCTCAATTATCTAGAAATTGCAAATAAAAATCAAATTCCTAATATAATTTTAGCTTGCACCCATTATCCAATTATAAAAAAAGCTATTGAAAAAAACTTGACTTATGAGGCAAATATTATAAATCCAGCTGAAAATATTGCTAGTAAGATTAATTTTAAGGAAAATAATAAGGGGTCTATAAATATTTTTATGACCCAAGTAAATGAAAAGAATAAGATGATTGTAGATCATATTCTAGATTGTGATTACAACTTAGAACTGAAGGAGATTTAAGATGATTTATGCAGTAATAGATATCGGTTCAAATACCGTTAGGCTTTCTGTTTACAAAGTATCTGGCGATAAGGTAACTAATTTATTTAATGAAAAAGAACAGGCATCTCTAAAAACTTTTGTATCTGATGGAGTACTTTCAGAAAAAGGAATCCAAAGACTTATTGAAACATTAAAAGTGTTTAAGAGTGTAGTTGATAATTTTGGAGATATAGATGAGCTTCATCCATTTGCAACTGCTACAATCCGTGATGCAGCAAATAGAGCGGAAATCCTAGAGAGGGTAAAAGAAGAACTTGATTTAGATATTGAAATTATAAGCGGGGAAGAAGAAGCAAAACTTGCCTTTATTGGTGCAAGTTCTTCAGTAGAAGTCTCTCGTGGTGTACTGACAGATATTGGTGGTGGATCATCTGAAGTTGTAATTATTGATCAAAATAAAGTAATAAAATCAACATCTCTTTCTATCGGTTCACTTTCTGCCTTTAATGATTATGTAAGTTCATTATTTGTAAGTAAAGATGAGAAAAAAGATATAGATACAGAAGTAAAAGCCTTACTTGAGTCAAACAAAATGTATAGAGAAGATCATGATTTACTTTGTGCAGTTGGTGGTACAGCCCGTGCTACTTTAAAATACTATAATGATTACTATAACGAAGCTAATTATAACACTGTAATGGTAGCAAGTAAGCTTAACGATATGGTAAAAGAAGTTATAGGTAGACAACCAAGAGATATTCTAGATTCCATCCTAGCAGTAAAACCAGATAGAGTACATACTCTACTTCCGGGTATGATAATATTAAACCGTTTGGCAAAATATTTTTATTGTGAAAAAATTAGTATTAGTCAAACTGGGGTAAGAGAAGGGTATGTATATAATAAATTACTAGGAAGGAATAAATAATAATCATATGGCAGATATATCTTTTACGCAAAATAGAGAACTTTCATGGCTAAAATTTGACCAAAGAGTCTTAGAAGAAGCAAATGACAGAGATGTACCAGTTTTAGAAAGATTAAGGTTTTTCTCGATATTTGATACCAATCTTGAAGAGTTTTTCATGGTAAGGGTTGGAAGTCTTACTGATTTTAAAAATCTAAAGAAAAAACCGATTGATAGCAAGTCAGGTATGACCAGTGATGAACAACTTGATGCAATTTTGTCTGAATGTGTCGACTTATATAATCAAAAAGACCAAGTTTATGCTCAAATAGTAGATGAGCTTAAAGTAAATGGTATAAATTTACTCAAAGTTTCTGAACTTAATGAAAAAGATAAAAAATCTGTAGAATATTACTTTAATACAAAAATTGAACCAATTTTAAATTTCCAGGTAGTAGATAGGGTTCATCCATTCCCAAGGCTACCTAACTTAGCTCTTTGTTTAGTTTTCTCACTTGTAGCTGATAATGATGATGAAAGCAAAAGTGTAGGTCTTATCCAAGTTCCAGACAAAATCAAAAGATACTTAAAAATCAATGATACCACCTTTGTTTTTATCGAAGATATAATTAAAGAATTTGGTTACCAAGTTTTTGAAGGATATGAAGTAGAAAACAAATCTACTATTTCTCTAACAAGAAATACTGACATTTCCTATGATGATGATGACTATGATATCGATCAAGACTTTAGAGACTATATGAAGGGCAAGCTTAAAAAAAGAAAAAGATTACACCCAGTAAGACTTGAAATTGATAGCGAGCTGTCTGAACAGGCTCTAGATTTTTTAAAAAGTCAGTTTGACCTAGATAGAAAAAACATTTTTGTAACTAAGTCATTGATGCAAGCGGGATTTTTATTTGGTCTTGTAGAAGATTTACCAGAAAATCTTATTGCTAAACATACTTATGATCCATTTAGTCCACAAGCATCAGCTATGGTTGATCCAAACCGTCCAATGATGGAGCAGATTAATGAAAAAGATATATTTTTATCTTTTCCATATGAATCAATGGATCCAGTTATCAGACTTTTAGAAGAGGCAGCTGATGATGAGAGTGTGGTTTCAATAAAAATTACCCTTTATAGGATTGCCCATGACAGTAAGATTGCAAAGGCTTTAATAAAGGCTAGTGAAAATGGCAAAGATGTTATTGTTTTAATGGAACTTCGTGCGAGATTTGATGAAGATAATAATATCTTATGGTCATCAAAATTAGAAGATGCGGGTTGTAAAATCCTTTATGGTTTTGATAATTACAAGACCCACTCCAAAATTTGTCTGATAACAAAAGTAGATCAAAATGATAATATCCAATATATCACCCAAGTAGCAACAGGTAATTACAACGAAAAAACTGCAAAACTTTATACAGACTTTTCGCTAATGACATCAAGTGGAGCAATAGGACTTGATGCCAAAGACTTATTTGATAATGTAATGCTTGGAAATCTTGAAGGCGAATACAAAAATCTAATGGTAAGTCCAAAATCAATGCAAGATGGTCTTGATAAACTAATAGATGATCAAATTCAAATTCAAAAACAAGGTGGACAAGGATACATTAGAGTAAAACTTAATTCTATTTCTGATAGGATTCTCATTGACAAGCTTTCCGAAGCTTCGAATGAAGGTGTAAAAATTGTAATGCTAGTTAGAGGTATTTGCTGTATCTTACCTGGTGTGAAAGATCGTACAGAAAATATTGAAATTTACTCAATTGTAGGAAGGTTTTTAGAACACCACAGAGTTTATCAATTTGGTCAGGGCGAAAATGCAAAAGTATATATTTCATCTGCTGACTTTATGACAAGAAATATAAGACACAGGATGGAAGTTGCAGTACCAATATTTGATGATGATATTAAAAAACGCATCCTAGACTTTATGGATCTAATGCTATCTGATGATGTAAAAATAAGAAAATTATTATCAAATGGAGAATACACAAAAGTTCAAAAAGTTAATAATATAGATGCCCAAGCAGTCCTAGCAAATAATGCTAAAAAACGTAGCATTAATGCAGAAGAAAAAAGAGCGGTTGAAAAAGTAGCTCAAAAAAACAAAAGACAACATGAAAATCAAATTTCTGAGCAAAGAAAAAATCTTAAAAAAGAGAAAAGTTACTTCCGCAGAATCCTTGATATTTTCAGAAAGTAATAAATATTAATTAAATTTTACAAAAATCGGCTAAAATAGCCGATTTTTTTTATATTGTTCACTTAAGTGAGTTGAACGAACGAATGTGAGTGAAACAATAAACCACCTGCTATGCAGGTGGAGGAATTTAGCTTTAGCTTCAAGCCAAAAAATTCTCGCTTGATATATAATTGTGATAACCACATGCACAATTAAAACAAGGAGAATTTAATGGACAAGAATAGTTTATCACACACCAAATGGAGATGTAAATATCATGTAGTGTTCGCACCAAAATACAGAAGGCAAGCAATATATGGAAAACTAAAAAAAGATATAGGTCAAATACTTAGAGAATTATGTCAACGTAAAGGAATAAATATAATAGAAGCTGAGCTTTGTGTAGATCATGTTCATATGTTGATAGAAGTACCACCAAAATATAGTATATCAGAAATAATGGGATATCTAAAAGGGAAAAGTTCATTAATAATATTTGATCGTCATGCCAATTTGAAATATAAATATGGAAACAGACATTTCTGGTGTAGAGGTTACTATGTTGATACAGTAGGACGAAATGAAAAGATGATAAAAGAATATATACAAAATCAATTAAAAGAAGATTATTATTCAGACCAAATCAGCTTAAAGGAATATTATGACCCGTTTACGGGTGAGTCAGTACCAAAGAGCAAATAAATAACTGCTTAAGCAGTAGCTGGGATAGTGTTGCATGTGGAGAATACTCGGAGCCCCAGTAGGGGCGTGCCGGTATTCGCGCCTTATAGGCGCTGTGGAAACTACCAGCTAAGCTGGTAGTTCTGATTTTATGCAAATAAAGTACTTTTGCCCCTATTAATTTTCTAACAATCATGCTATAATGTTAATAAATAGTAATAAATCAATTTCGTATAAAATTGAGATATATTTTATAAAATTGATATCCCACAGTCTACACTAAAAACAATCATAACTATAATATTGAAATAAATGAATAGGAATTAATTATGTCTAATAAAGGTATCAGAGAAAAAAAGAGAAATCAGGCAAAGAGAAGAAAAGCAAGAAACAAAAAGATTTTTACTAGCGGAATATTAGGACTAGCAGTCGTAGCTTCTATTTATCAATTTGGTTTTAATGGCAATAATGATAATGAATTTGAAATCGCAAGACCAAATGAAATCAGACAAGCAGCAGGAAATTTTAGTGAACTTGAAGAAGAAACAGAAAAAGAAACAAGTAACAAAATTCATGTAGCAACTGATGTTGGTTTCAAAGATGCAGATGTTGATGAAAGTCATGCCCTAAAAGATGATAAATATAGCGATACTCTACAAGAATATGTTCTTTGTGTGCAAACACAATATGCATACCAATTTCCAAATGATTATTCAAAAACTGAAAAGTTCATTGAGGAAGGATCATATGTGCCTTATTTTGGTACAGAAAATGGTTTTTCTAAAGTAAAAATCGATGATACCTATTATTATGTAAATAAATATGGACTATCAAAGTTAGATAACGATAAGCAAATCAAGGTTGTAAATGGACTTACTTTTGTAAATGAGGATCATCCACTACCAGAAGACTTTGATCCAGGTGTTGACAAAACAGCGAGACGTGCTTTTGAGACCATGCGTCAAGATATGACACGTGAAAATCTGGATGTAAAAATTGCATCTGATTATAGGGGTTATGATTTAGAGAAAAAAATGTTTGAAGTTTCTGAACCAGATAGCTCAGCTCCAGGCACTAATGAACACCAACTAGGATCTGCCTTTGACTTTTTTACAGAAGGAAGCAAATACAATGATAAGTTTGAAAAAACTGCAAGCTACGATTGGCTAGCAGAAAATGCTTACAAATATGGTTTTATCGAAAGATATCCAAAGGGGAAGGAAAACAAAACTAACCATAAGGCTGAACCTTGGCATTTTAGATTTGTAGGTGTTGAAAATGCTAAGAACATCTATGAAAATGATTTGACTCTTGAAGAGTATTTAAAAATAAATTAAAAAAAACCTTGAATTTTTAGCTAAATTGTTATATAAATGTAGTATGAAAACATTTTAAATATTAAATTTAAGGAGACATTATGAAATCATTTCACACAGACAAAGCACCAGCAGCAGTAGGACCATATGTACAAGCAATTGGTACAGAACAATTTATATTTACATCAGGTCAAATTCCACTAAATCCAGAAACTGGAGAATTAGTAACAGAAATCTCAGCTGCAGCTAAACAAGTATTAAATAACATCAAAGCTATCCTAGAAGAATCAGGATCATCAATTGATAAAGTTATCAAATGTACAGTTTTCTTGGCTGATATCAATGACTTTGCAGCAGTAAATGAAGTTTACAAAGAATTCTTTGATGAACACAAACCAGCAAGATCAGCTATCCAAGTAGCAGCTCTACCATTAGGAGCAGCAATAGAAATTGAAGCTATTGCTTCATTATAAGAGAAACAAACGACAATGAATTTGCATTGTCGTTTTTTAATTGGAAATTTTGACTCATACTTATCGATATTATTCCTAAAAAAAGGTAGAGTAAAAACATAAGAGCTTAATAAAAATTAATTACTAATAATAAATATAAAAATTAATTTTAGATGGGTCTTTTGCCTATCTTTTTATTTAGGAGAAAAAATGAGTATTTCAAATGAAGAAATTTTACAAAGTGTAGAAAGTTTAGAGGACTATCTAATATCTACACGCAGATATTTGCATGAAAATCCAGAACTATCTGGTATGGAAATAGAAACTAGTAAGTTTTTAAAAAAAGAAGCAAAAAAATTAAATCTAGCAATTACTGAGGTTAAGGGTACTGGTTTTTATGCAACCCTTGATACTGGAAAACCTGGCAAGACTGTGGGCCTTAGAACAGATATAGATGCATTGCCAATATTAGAAAAAGATTCAAATCAAAAATCAATGAGACTTTGTAAATCAAAAGTCGATGGCATCTTTCATGCTTGCGGTCATGACGGTCATATTGCAACTCTTCTGGGAGCGATGAAAGTTCTAGTAGAAAATAAAGACAAACTAAGGGGAAGAGTTATTTTTATTTTTGAAGAGGGTGAAGAAACTGGCTCTGGAATTTTTAATATGATAGATGCTTTAAAAAAAGAAAATATAGATGCAATTTATGGAGAGCACTTAGCAGCATTTTTAGAAACAGGGAAAATTGGTGTTGATGCAGGTCCTGTGATGGCGGGAAATGCTATTGTTGACTTTACTGTCCGCGGTAAGGGTGGCCATGGATCTCGCCCTGATTTATCAATTAGTCCTATATTTGCAGCTACAAATATTATAAATGGCCTAGCAAGTGCATGGATAAATCGAATTGATGTTTCTAAAACTGTTACATTAGGACTAGGACTTATAAATGGTGGTACAATTGCAAATGTAATTCCTGATGATGTCAGAGTTGCTGGAACTTTGCGTTATTTTGATACCAAAGAAGGAAAGAAGGCTTTAGAACTTGTTAAAAAAGTAGGGAATCTTACAGCCCAAGCCCACGAGTGTGAATTTATAATAAATGAAATGTATCACATGAACGACCCGGTTATAAACAATGAGCAATTAGCAAATCTCGCCCAAAAATCAATTGATGATATAATGCCAGGGACTATTTATAAAAATCTGACTTGGTTTGCATCAGAAACTTTTACTGAGTATAGAGCAGTAAGCGATATTGTCTTTGTCCTAGTAGGTACAAAAAATGAAGAGTTAGGCTCAGGATCAGAACACCATAACGAATACTTTGATATTGATGAAAAATCTATCATAATAGGCACAAAAGCTATGGTCAAATTTGCCAATAATTTTTTAAATCAAAATTAATTGGGTATATATTTAATATCGAGTTAAGAAGATAAAAGGAGTAAATTATGACTATAAAAGTTAATGAAAAAGCACCAGAATTTTCACTAAAAGATCAAAATAAAAATGACATAAATTTATCTGACCTAAAAGGAAAAAAGGTAATACTTTCTTGGCACCCACTTGCATTTACATCAGTATGTACTGATCAAATGAGAAGTCTAGAAAGAAATTATGATAGAATCCAAGAAAAAGGCGATACAGTAGTAATAGGTCTTTCAGTTGACCCATTCCCAGCTAAACAAAAATGGGCAGACATTCTTTGTATAGAAGATGTAAAAATAGCTTCAGATTTTTTCCCATACGCAGAAGTAACAAAGGCTTATGGACTATTCAATGAAGAAAATGGGGCTAGCCAAAGAGCAAATGTAATTATCGATCAAGAAGGTAATGTGAAATGGGTAAAAGTTTACGAACCATCAGAATTGCCAGATATCGAAGAAGTAATTGAAAATCTTTAATAAGAAAAGGGCTTCCAAATTTTGGAAGCTTTATTTTTTTTGCTAAATAAGGGTAAAAATAAGATAAGTTAAGAGAAATTAAGGAGTAAATAATGAATTTAGGACAAATAGTAGATCTCCAAAGAGAATATTTTTACTCAGGAGAAACAAAGACCTTAGACTTTAGATTAAGAAATCTACAAAAGTTAAGAGATTTGCTAATCACATTTGAAGATAATATTTTAATGGCTCTTTCAAAAGACTTGGGTAAGTCAAACTTTGAAGCCTATGCTTCAGAACTTACTATGGCCTATGAGGAAATAAAGCTGGCCACAGAAAATCTTTCCGAATGGATGGAACCAATAGCAGAAAAAACTCCACTAATGGCCATGCCTGCAAAATCATACACACTTTTTGAGCCAATGGGAGTAACACTTATTATTTCCCCTTGGAATTATCCATTTTTACTAGCAATCGACCCATTGATTGGTGCAATGGCTGCTGGAAATACAATAATTTTAAAAACTAGTAGAAAATCAAAGCACACATCAAGTCTTATTAGAGAAATTATAAATGCAAATTTTGATCCGAAATATATCCATGTAGTGGATAATGAGCAAGTAAGCCATGACGAATTATTATCATATAATTATGATCATATCTTCTACACAGGTGGGGCAGAAGTTGGCAAAAAAATTATGCAAGCTGCCAGCAAAAATTTATCAAAAGTTACCCTAGAGCTAGGAGGAAAATCTCCTGCAATTGTTGAAGGGGATGCAAATATAGGACTTGCTGCAAGATCTATTGCCTGGGGAAACACAGTAAATGCTGGTCAAACTTGTGTGTCACCAGACTATATTTTAGTCCATGTATCTATAAAAGATAGATTTGTGAGAGAACTTGAAAATGCGCTCTTAGAATTTTATGGACCAGATCCAATAAATTGTAGAGACTATGCCAATATAATTAATAAGGAACATTTGGAAAAACTTGTAGGACTTCTTAGAGGTCAAAATATAATATACGGTGGAGAGTTTGATAGCAATAATTTAAAACTTGCTCCAACAATTGTGGATGGAGTAGATTTTGAAAACAAATTAATGGATGAAGAAATATTTGGCCCAATTTTTCCAATAATTACTTATACAAATCTAAATGAAGTATTATATAAGGTAAAAACTTTACCAAAACCATTAGCCTTATATTTATTTACAGAAAGTGGGCGTACTAAAGAAAAAGTTATGTACAATATGGAATTTGGAAATGGAATGGTAAATGATACTTTAATGATGGTATCAAATCCCTATCTTCAATTTGGAGGGGTAGGATATAGTGGCCAAGGTGGATATCATGGATACTATGGTTTTAAGAATTTTTCAAATCAAAAATCAATTATGGAAGCAAATTCGAATTTTGAAATGAAAATGAAATATCCTCCATATGATGGTGGAGCTTTAAATATACTTAGAAAAATTAAATAGCAAATAAAAAAAGGAGCCATAATTGGCTCCTTAATTATATTTTAATATTCTTGGCCATCTAAGTCTTCTTTGATAGCTTTTGCTAATTCTTTAATTTGGTCTACTTGTTCATCTTTAACTGCTGAGTTGATTAGCACATCTTCACCTACATATGTGTGTTTACCAGCTTCAAGAATTTCTTTTGAAGTTTTAAGGCTTGTACCACCCCATGACCAGTTGTTTAAGAAAGAAATGTGTCTATCTTTGTAGCCTGTTCCAGCAAGTTCTTGTAGGAAGGCCTCCATTTTATAATATAGACCTGAGTTGTAGTTGATTGGTGCAAAAACTGCGTTGCTGTATTTATGACAATCAGCAATTACATATGATGGATCCCAACCAGATATATCATATACTCTGATATCTTCTGTAACACCAAGTTCTGCAAGTTCTTTTGCAAGTATGTCTGCAGCTTGTTCTGTATCACCATACATAGTTGAATATACGATAACTACACCTTTTTCTTCTGGAGTAAATGATGACCATTTGTTGTATTTATTCATGATAAATCCAATAGATTCTTGGTCATCATAGACAGGTCCGTGTAGGGGAAGGATAGTTTTTATTTCAAGATCAGCTACTTTTTTAAATACAGCTTGAACTTGATTACCGAACTTACCAACTATGTTGATGTAATATCTACGTGCTTGATCTAACCAATCGCCTTTATGTATTACATTTTCTGCTCTTAGGTGTCCTTCTATAGCATTAAATGAACCAAAGGCATCAGCTGAGAATAAGATTTGGTTGTTTGTATCATATGACATCATTACTTCTGGCCAGTGAACCATAGGAGCAAATACGAATTTAATGTTGTGACTGCCTAAATTTAGTTCATCGCCTTCTTTTACTTCATGATATCTATCTTGAAATTCATCGTTATAGAATTGTTCATAGAATTGGAATGTTTTTGCGTTTCCAACAAGTTTTGCATTTGGCCATTTTCTCATACAAAAATCAATGTTTCTACAGTGATCAGGCTCCATGTGGTGGACAATTATATAGTCTAAATCTTCACCATCTAAGGCAGCTTCAATATTTTCTAGGTATTGTCTAGTAAATCCAGACTCAACACTATCTACTAAGGCATTTTTTTCATCTTTTATAACATAAGAAGAATATGAAACACCATTTTCTACTGGGAACATATTTTCAAATCTGTCAATTCGTCTGTCGTTTACACCGACATAATAAATTCCGTCAAGAATTTCTCTAATATTGTGCATTTTTCCTCCTAAATACATCTATTCCTGTAATAACATTATACACTTATAGATTTATAAATAAAATATTTTGTGAAAAAATAATTAAAATTTATTGTATAAAGATTTTTAGTAGTAATCTGTGGTAAAATATCTCTAAGAGGTGGATTATGAGAAAAAATTTAAAAATTAGATCTACAAACTTTGAGCTTGCCCTTGGAGATATAAATAAAAATAAAGAAACAATTAAAAATCTTGTAAAAAATGCTTATAATGACGGTGTGAGCATACTATCTTTACCTGAGTTATCTCTTACAGGAGCTAGTCTTTATGACGGATACAAAGATATGGCTTTATTAGCTGAAGATGCTATCCTTGAATTAAAAGAGTTTTCAAAAGGCTATAATATTTTATTTTCTGTTGGTTTTCCTTTAATATACAATAGAAAAATTTATAATGCCATAGCTTTACTAATGGATGGATATTTAGTAGATTTGTATACCAAAAAGAACCTATCTATAACAGAAAAAAATGTATTTGCTAGTGATATACCAGACGGAGAAGTTATACCGTTTTTGGATGACTGGTGTGAGGTAAATCCATTATCAAAAAGTATTAGTCACTTAAATATAGCAGTAAGCATTGGCGAAGATGAAATGATGGATATACCAAGAAGTTTAACTTACAAGTCTGATATAGCTAACTGCCCGCAAATTATTTTAAATCCAACGGCAGAAGCAAAAATAGCATTAAATGAAGAAGAAATTTTAAATAGAGTTAAATTTTTATCAAAAGATGTAACTTATATCTATACTTCTCAAGGCAGGGGTGAAAGCACGACAGACTTTGTATATGGCGGCTTAAATATAATTGCTGAAGATGGGAAAGTAGAAAAAATTATTTGCAATGATCAAATAGATTATGTAAACAGATATAGGATATATACTGATCAAGAGTTACTACACTTTGATAAGTTTGGCGAAAATATAACTAAGGAAAAATTCCCATATTTACCTATATATGAAAAAAGGGATGATTATGTAAGAGATGTCCTAGATATAGGAGCAAGTGCACTTTTAACCCGCATGCAGAAAATCGGTGTTAAAAATGTATTTCTAGGAGTATCTGGTGGCCTTGACTCAACTATGGCCCTTTTATTTTTAGTCCACGCTTACAATAAAGTAGGCTATGATTTATCAGGGATAAACTGCTATACAATGCCAGCCTTTGGTACAAGTGATAGGACAAAATCAAATGCTTATTTACTTTGTGAGGCTTTGGGCTTAGAATTAAAAGAAATAAATATTACAGAAGCTGTAAAAATCCACTTAAGAGACATCGGCCATGATGGACTTACCCCAGATACTGCATATGAAAATGCTCAAGCTCGTGAACGTACACAAATATTATTTGATCTGGCAAATATGCATAATGGGATTGTGATAGGTACAGGAGATTTATCTGAGTCCATGCAAGGATTTGCAACCTTTAATGGGGATCAGATGAGTAATTATTCACTAAATGCAAGTCTTACAAAAACAGAAATTCGTTATGTAGTAGGGGCTATAGCAGAGACTACTGAAAATTTAAAACTAAAAGCAGTTCTTAATGATATACTTGATACACCAATATCTCCAGAACTAATAAGTGAAGATAAAAAAGAAATTAGTCAAAAAACAGAAGATATAATAGGACCATACGAATTAATAGACTTTTTTATCTACGAACATTTGACCTATCATCTGCCAGCAGAGGAAATATTAGAAGATGCAATCTCTGCCTTTGATGATAAATATGACAAAGAAACCATCAAAAAATGGTTGATTTCATATTTCAAAAGATTTACAGCAAGCCAATTTAAACGCTCGACTGCTGTAGATGGTCCAAATATAACAGGAAGGGCATTTAGTCCACGAGCAGGGTTTAAAATCCCATCCGATTTGGGAAGTGAAGGATATTTAGAAAATTTATATGAAAAAAATTAGTAAAATTGCCCTAGGGCTTTCGGCAACAGCCATAGCCCTGGGTCTTTATATAAATAATCAATGTTTTGTAGCAAAAGAGGAAAAAGTTACACTTACAAATGAAAAACTTAAAAATCCTATAAAAATCACTCAAATAAGTGATTTTCATTCTAATGCTATTAAAAATTTAGATGAACTTTTGGCAAATATAAAAAAATTTGACCCAGATTTTATAATTCTTACGGGCGATATTATTGACTATGGCACTGAAAATAAAATCAAAAGATCAGTATATTTCCTAGAAAAATTATCACGCTTAAATAAAATCACATATTATATAACTGGAAACCACGAAGAGGGCGGTCCAAATTTAGATGTATTTTTAAATGAAATTGATAGACTAGGGATAAAATACTTAAGAAATGAGGGCGAAAATTTAAAAATAAATGGCAATGATCTCTACCTATACGGGACAAGTATGTTTGATTTTTCATATAAAAATTATAAGACAAGTGATAAAAATGTAAACATAATCCTAAGCCATTTTTCAAAAAAGGTGAGAGATAATTATAGGGGAGATGAGGATTTTGTATTTTCAGGCCATACCCATGGTGGTCAAGTAAGACTTCCAATAATAGGCGGCTTGATAGCTCCAGGAGAAGGAGTCCTACCAGACTTTGACAAAGGCACATTTAAATTTAAAAACACAATAATATACGTAGACAGCGGCCTAGGTAATACCTTCCTACCACTAAGATTTCTAGACCAAATCCAGTATAGTAATATTACTCTTGTGCCAGTAGTTTAGTGGTAAAACAAAGGTGTCCGAAGCCTAAGATGGGAGTTCGATTCTCTCCTGGCATGCCATAATGACCTATCCCAATTCAGCATAGCTGGATTGATGGAAGGTCAGATGTCGCGGCGTTTCAAAGTTGATTTATCAACTTTGTCAGCAAGCCGACTACAAGCCCCTACGAAAACTCGCTTTTACAAAGCTCTTCCGTGCTACCGCACTAAGTTTTCGGGGTAAATATGCCAAATCAAGGCATATTTACCTGGCTAATATAGGAGTCGTGCCTAAAAGGCGCGAAATTACCGCAGGCGATAAAATCGCCGAGGACCAAACTCATAAAAATAAAATCAGATGTCGCGACGTTTCAAATTGATTTATCAACTTTGTCAGCAAGCCGACTAAAAGCCCGTACGAAAAATCGCCGAGGACTACATTTTTCAAAAGAAATCCCCACCCACAAGTCAAAATTTAAAAACAACAATTTTTTTGATATAATTCATATATAATACAGATATATGGAACTTTTATTATTAAGGAGAAATTATGAGAGTAGCACGTGAAAAAATATGGATATCAGGATCATCAGGTAGGCTTGGTACCTCTATGCTAAGACTTCTAGATCCACTTGATGCAGAGATTATTGCCACAGATAAAAACGAGGTGGATATTACCAATCTTGATGAAGTTACTCAATTTGTAGGGCGCATCAGACCTCATACAATTATTAACTGTTCAGGATTATCAAACAGAGATAAATGCGAAGAAAATCCGGATGCAGCGTTTTTACTTAATGCAATTGGAGCAAGAAATATTGCTATAGCTTCAAACAAATATATGGCAAAGCTTGTTCAATTATCTACAGCAGATGTTTTTGATGGCAAAAGTTTTAAAACTTATACGGAATATGATAAGGCAAATCCCTTAAGTGTCTATGGAAAAAGTAAATATGAAGGTGAAAATTATGTGAGAGAATTTTCTAATCATCATTTTATAGTTAGAGTTAGTAGACTGTATTCTCGTGAAAATCAATTTGTTGAAAATATATTAAAAGAAGCAGAATCTGGTGAAGTAAGGGTATCAAAAGATTTATTTATATCACCGACTTCCGCTCATGAACTTGCTGATTTTTTAATAAAACTTATTGCCACAAACTATTATGGTACTTACCACGCATCAGCAGAAGGATACACATCTATGAAAGATTTCGCAAGTGAAATCCTAAGCTACACTGGAAAAGATGCAACAATTATTGAATCAAGTGATGATGAAAGTCTTAGCACAAAGCCGGGATTTTTTGCCCTTGAAGACTACATATTAAAAATTACTGGTGGGGATAAGATGCCAAATTGGAAAGACTGCCTTCACCAATATATCGATAGGGAGGGACTAAATGGAAAAACAAAATAAAAAATTATCCCAATCTAAGAAAATATTTATAGGCCTGATTTTGGGACTAATCGTTGGAATTATCCTCCACTCATTTGTGCCAGATTCACATTTTAAAAATGACATTTTAGTAGAAGGTATATTCTATACCCTAGGTCAACTCTTTATAAGACTTATGCAAATGCTAGTTGTGCCTTTAGTATTTTTTTCGATTGCAGATGGTTGTAGAAACCTAGGAGATACCGAAACTTTAGGAAAAGTAGGGATTAGAATTGTAATTTTTTATATGTTTACAACATCTCTTGCAATTTTAATTGCTCTAAGTTTTGCAAGTCTTGTGGGGCCTGGCAAGGGAATGAATATGGCTATAGGATCACAAAGTTTTGAAGTGGATAAAGCTGATATATCATTAAAAGATACCATTCTTGACTTTATACCTACAAATCCAGTTGGAGCTTTAGCAGAAGGAAATATGATTCAAATTATTATATTTGCAGTGCTTGTAGGGCTTTTGATAGCTTCAATGGAAGAAAGGCTGACAACTCTTGGAAATATAGTGACAGAAATGAATGACCTTATGATGGGCATGACGATGTGGGTTATGAAACTTGCACCAATCGGAGTATTTTTCCTAATTGCAAGGACATTTTCAAGTCTTGGCTATGATGCAATTATATCAATGCTTTCATATATGGGATCTGTTCTAGGAAGCCTTGCAGTGCAATTATTAATTGTATATATGCTCTTAATAGTAATATTTGTAAGAGTAAATCCATTTAGCTTCATTAAGCAATTTGCACCCGTTATGACATTTGGTTTTTCAACTGCATCATCATCTGCAACTGTTCCAATACATATCCAAACTCTTGAAGACATGGGAGTTGATAAAAAAATATCATCATTTACCATTCCACTTGGGGCAACAATAAATATGGATGGTACTGCAATCATGCAGGGAGTAGCAGTAATTTTTATATCCAATGCATATGGCATCGATCTTACTGCAACTGATTTTATGACAGTAATTCTTACAGCGACAATTGCATCAGTAGGTACTGCTGGTATCCCGTCAGTGGGACTTATTACCCTATCCATGGTTTTAGAATCAGTAGGTTTACCTGTAGAAGGGATCGCAATTATTATGGGAATTGACAGAATCCTAGATATGGCAAGAACAACAATAAACCTAGCTGGAGATGCAGCTGGAACTATGATAGTTGCAAATTCAGTAGGAGCCTTTAATAAAGAAAAATTTAATAGTAAATAAAAAACTGCTATTTATATAGCAGTTTTTTATTTTTCATTTTGGCAATCTGGGCAAATTCCTGTAAATTCAAAATTATGCCCGTTGATTATAAATCCCGTTTCTTTTTCTATTTTTTCTTCCAAATCATGGACTGGGCAGTTTTCTATTACAAATTTATTATGGCAATTGTTGCAGGTTATGAAATGTTTGTGGTGACTATTATTTATCTGGTAATAGTTTAGTCCATCTAAATTTGTTGTTTTTAGTAGGACCGATTTTTCTTCTAATATATTTAAATTTCTATAAATGGTTGATAAATCCATATCATAATCCACATTTAGCTTATCAAATAGTTCTTCTGCTGATATTGGATTTTCTTCATTTTGCAAGGCTTCTAGAATTATTTTTCTATTTTTGGTTACTTTTAAATCTTTTTCTCTTAATAGGTCATTTATGGTCATTATTAACCTCCAATATTATTATACAATTATTTGACATATTAAAAAATTATTATATAATCTTAAATGCAAATGATTTGCATTAAGAAACGGAGGAGTTTATGAAATACAAAAAAATGGCATTAGTGCTTGCCCTAGGAGTGGGTTTAAGTGCTTGCAATAATCAAAAACCAGCAGAAAATAATGTTAATACAGAAGTTAGCCAAGAAGCTAATAATGATAAAGTTGATGAAAAGAAGGTAGAAAAGACCAATCAAAATATGGAAAGTACAAGTGTTTATACTTCTTTTTATCCAATCTATAATTTGACTAAACAAATAGCAGGAGATAAATTTGAAGTAAAATCTTTTACTAACCTAAAAACAGAAAGCCATGGTTGGGAGCCATCAGCAAAAGATATAGCTGATCTAACAGATAGCCAGCTTATGTTTATAAATGGTGCTGGCATGGAAGAGTGGGAAGAATCATTAGAAGGCTCTTCAGATATCGAGTTAGTAAATACTAGTGAGAATGTAGAATTAATCAAAGGTAGCCATGATCATGTCCATGAACATGAAGACCATGACCACGCTCATGAAGAAGAAAATCACGATCACGAAGACCATGATCACGCTCATGAAGAAGAAAGTCACGATCACGAAGACCATGACCACGCTCATGAAGAAGAAAATCATGATCATGAAGACCAAGACCATGCACATGAACACGAACATTCACACAGCCACGGAGAATTTGACCCACACACATGGTTAAGCCCAAAAAATGGTCTTGCCCAAGCAAAAGTCATAGCTGATAAACTTTCCGAAATAGATCCAGCTAATAAAGACTATTATATGGAAAATTACAAAAAAATTGAAGATGAGCTTAATGCTATGATTGATGAATATACAGAAAAATTTGAAAAACTAGAAAACAAAAACTTTTTAGTTAGCCACCAAGCCTTTGGCTACCTAGCACGTGATTTTGGACTAAATCAAATAGCCCTAACAAGTTTAACTTCAACAGAAGATGCAGATGCAAAAACTTTAAAAGAAGCTGTTGATGAAGCTAAAAACCTAGGCATAAATACAATTTTCTATGAAATGGGTGGATCAAGCAAATCAGCAGACACTATAGCAAACGAGCTAGGTGCAAACACAGTTCCACTAAATACTTTAGAATTTGCCACAGACGAAGAATTAAATAATGACACAACATACCAAGATTTGATAAAATATAACTTAGAAGAACTTTACAAATCTATGGCGAAATAAAATGAGTGTTATTGAAATAAAAAATCTAAATTTTGGATACAATGAAAAATTAATATTAAATGATATAAATCTTAGGGTAGAATCTGGAGACTTTTTGGCTATTTCTGGTCAAAATGGTAGTGGTAAGACTACCCTAATCAAAATCCTAACCGGTGAGTTAAAAAAGCAAAGTGGTCAGATAAATATCCTAGGTCAGCCAATCGAAAAAATTGATGATTTTAGAAGACTTGGATATGTACCACAACTTAGTGAATCAAAGGATATTACCTTTCCTCTGACTTGCTTTGAATATGTAATTTTAAATCTTTATAGGGAATTTAATATTTTTAAAAGGCCCACTAAGGAAGCTATAAGAAAAACAAATGATATTTTTAAAAGACTAAATATAGAAAATCTTAAAGATAGACCCTTTAACAAATTATCAGGTGGCCAGCAGCAAAGAGTGATGATTGCAAGGGCTATGGTATCTAGCCCAGAAATTTTAATCTTAGATGAGCCAACAGTTGGCATTGATCAAAAAAGTAAGGAAGAATTTTTGGACATTTTAGGTCATTTAAATAAAAAACATGGCATAACCATACTTATCATTAGCCATGAGATGGATTTGATAGATGATTTTGTAAATAAAACCATGATCTTAAAGGAAGGTAGGCTAGTAAATGCTTGAATTTAGCTTTATGAGAAGGGCCTTTGCCATTGGAATCATGCTTGCAATTATAATCCCTATGATTGGGATAATAATGATAAACCGAAAGACCTCAATGATTGGTGACGCCCTAAGCCATAGTTCTTTGGCAGGTATTGGCCTGGGTCTTATTTTTGGCATAAATCCTATGTGGACATCAATTATAATTTGCATTATCGCTAGTTTTGCTATTGAAATTTTAAGGAAAAAATTTCCAAAATATGGAGATATGGCTACAGCGATTGTAATGAGTACAGGTATTGCCATAGCATCTATACTTTCAGATTTTACACCTGGTGGAACTAGCTTTGAATCCTTTATGTTTGGGTCAATAACAACTGTTAGCAGTGAAGATTTAATTATAGTATCTTTGATATTTTTAATTGTAATTATAAGTTCGATTTATTTTTACTACGGACTTTTATATACATCCATAAACCCAGTTTTGGCTAGGCTTGCAGGGGTAAATACTCGTCTGATTAATAATTTATTTACCTTTATAACAGCAATCACTGTTGCAATTTCAGCTAAAACTGTAGGTGCTTTAATGATTACATCCCTAATGACCATACCAGTAGCTTCCGCTATGGTTTTTACAAAATCATATCATTCAACCTTTAAAATCTCCATAGTTTTTTCTAGTATATTCATGACTTTGGGAATCATAGCTAGCTACTACCTGGGGGTCAAACCAGGTGGGGCCATTGTTTTGATAGCAGTAGGATTTTTTATTTTAACTTCTTTAATATCATATATAAAAAGAAAGCAAATAGCAGGTTAGAGCCTGCTATTTTTGTGTGTTATAATTTATATAATGGAGGAATTTAGATGAAAATAATTATTTCACCTGCAAAAAGTTTTAAGAAAAATGAAGGGATTAAGACCGAAGATTTAATCTTCCCTCAAAAAACCAAAATTTTGGTAGATAAATTTAAAAACTATTCTATGAATGAGATGGGAAATCTCAATAGAACTAACGATAAATTAACAGAAAAAGCATACTATGATTACCAAGAATTTGACTTTGAAAAATTAAATAACCCTGCAATTTTTGCCTATGATGGCCTTGTTTTTAAGCAATTTGATTGGGATGACTTTGATGATTTGGATTACTTAAATAATCATGTCTATATCATTTCTGCCCTATATGGTTTGCTAAAACCCTTAACAGGTATGGCTGATTATAGGCTTTATTTTGATAATTCTGATATGGATTTGTATAAGTTTTGGGGCAAAGACCTTTATGATGAATTATTTAAAAATGATGATTCAATAATAGATTTAGCAAGCAAGGAATATACAAAAACCATTAGGCCATTTTTAAAAAAGAATGATAAATTTATATCTTTAGCATTTAAAGATGATAAGGGCGGGAAACTGCGTTCATATACAGCATGGATGAAACAGGCTAGAGGTCAGATGCTAAAGACAATCATCCAAGAAAAAATCGAGAATCCAGAAGAGATAAAAAAACTAGTAGTAAATGATTATAAATATGATCCATTTAACTCCACTGAAAATGAATATGTATTCATTAGGAGTCATTCATGAGATTGTTGCATTTATCAGACCTACATCTGGGAAAATATATTGGAAATTATTCACTAATCGAAGACCAGAAATACGCCCTTGATCAGATTTTAAATATAATTGATGATTATAATGTTGAAGTTATAATGATTGCAGGAGATATTTTTGATACGACAATCGCAAGTGTAGATGCTTTAAAACTTTATTCTGATTTTATAGATGAGATAATATTTAAGAGAAACAAAACAGTTCTAGCAGTTAGTGGAAACCATGATTCTGCAAAAAGATTAGATGTAAATACAAGTTTTTTTACCGAACGCAATTATTATCTTTTTGGTGAGTATAAGGATGAAATAATTACTTTAGAAGATGAATATGGGAAAATAAACTTTCATCTAGTCCCATATATTTCCCTAAACCAAGGCAAAATTTTATTTGATGAAGACATAGAAAACTTTACCGACCTTTATAAGGCTGTGCTTAAGGAGAAAATCTATGAAGACCGCAATGTTCTTATTACTCATTGCTATGCAAATAATATTGGCATTGAAGAGGATGAAGCATACACCGAAGGACAAAAACCACTTATAATTGGTGGTTCAGATGCCATGGATGGACACTTATTTTTAGACTTTGACTATGTGGCTCTTGGTCACTTGCACGGCAAACATTATGTAATTGACCCTAAAATTAGGTATGCAGGTACCTTTATGAAATATTCTTTTGATGAGACAAAGGCTATAAAAAGTGTAACTATTGTTGATATAACTGATGAAGTGACTACCTTTGATCTTCCAATAAATCCTTTGCGAGATTTTAGGATTATCGAGGGTAAATTTGATGAGATAATTAAGATGAATCCAAGCGATGATTACTTAAAATTTATCCTTGAAGATGAGCATACTATTGATAATGCAATGAGTAAGCTTAAAGAAATCTTCCCACATGCAGTCCAAGTCTCCTACAAAAACAAGGGTATTTTTAATACCACAAGTGATTTAAATCTTGATTTGGAAAATAAAGATACTTTGGCTTTGTTTAAAGAATTTTATAAGTACAAAATGGATGAAGAATTAAGTGCTGAGGAGCTAGAAATCATAGGAAGGGTTATAGGATGAAGCCGATAAAACTTGAATTTAGAGGATTTATAACCTACAAGGAAAAAATAGAAATAGACTTTACCAAGCTTTATGATAAGAAAATATTTATAATATCAGGTGACACAGGCTCAGGGAAAACCACAATATTTGATGCAATAAGCTTCGCACTTTATGGACAAACTTCAAGAAATATCCCCATGGATAAGTTAAGATCAGATTTTTTAAGTTCAGAAGATCTTTATACCTATGTAAAACTAACTTTTGAGGCTGATAGAAAAATTTATGAGATTGAAAGAATCCCCAGCCAAAGAGCAAAAAAATCAAAAATTGATCAAAATATTAGCCATGCAGCTAGCCTATATGATATTACAAATGAGAAAATCTTGCTTGCAGAAAAAATAGGTGATGTAGAAAGTGAAATCAGATCAATAATTGGCTTGGATAAAGACCAATTTACAAAAGTGATGCTTTTAGCCCAAGGAGAATTTCAACAATTTTTACATGCCAGCTCCAAGGAACGCACAGAGCTTTTAGGAAAGATATTTAAAACTGACCAATACAAAAAAATACAAGAAGTCATCAAGGAGAAGTCTCAAGAAAGTAAAAAGGATCTAAACTTTATAGATGAAAATCTAAAAAATGAAATCGAAAAAGATGATGAGATAAATGCTGTAATTGACCCAAATGAACGTATTTCTCATGATTTTACAATGATAAAATCAAAAATTAATGAAATCATTAAGAATTATGAAGGAAAATTAGCGGATGAAAGTAATAATTTAGAAAAAGAAAACAAAAAATACGCATCTTTAGTCGAACAAAGACAAAAAGATAAAAGCTTTAATGAAAATATTTTGAAATTTAAGAATATTAGTGCTAAACTTCATGAAAAGTCAAAGGATGAAGCTCATTTTAATGACCTTAAAGAAAAACTAAAAAAATCAGAATATGCAAAAAATATAAGTCTTATCGATGAAAATTTAGATAAAAATAAAGTAAATCTTTTAGAAAATAAAGTTAATCTAGAAAAAGCAAATAATTTATCCAAAGACTTGGAAGAAAAAATCGACCAATCAAATGAAAATTACCTTAAGCTTGATGAAAAAAATCAACATTTGGATGAGCTTAAGATTTCTAAAATAAAAACTACTGATAGCCTAAATAGTTTAAAAGAATTTAAAGAAAAAGAGCTACTATATCAGCAAATTGAAAAAGATTTGGAAAAGATATCTTCTCTTTCTTTAGAAAATGAAGAATTAAAGGAAGTTTTAGAGCAAAAACGTAAGGACTTATACGATCAAAATTATGATTTAGATGAAAAAAGAAATAAATCACTAGCCCTAGAAAAAAATCTTACGGACTTAATGAATTCTGAAAAAGAAATAAATAATGAATTAGAAATCTATAACAAAAACCAAGAACTCCTAGAAAAAATTGCAGAAAATAAAAATCTTTTACAAATAAAAGAAAGCAAGAAAGAAGTACTAGAAAAAGATATAGAAATTTTTGAGCAAAATAGAAAAATTATTCAAATTAACGATTTGATTGATCAGCTTAATAGTACAGGGATTTGCCCAGTTTGCGGGGAAAATCATGAAAAACATTTTGAAAAAATAGAGGTTAATGATATTGATATTGAGGCTGTAAATGCTAATTTATCAGAGATAAATCAAACAATTACAAAACTTAAAACTCAAAATCAAATTTTCAATGAATCTATAAAAGAAAGTAAAGGCATTGATCAGATACAATTAGAAAAATCTAATATAAGTCAGCAAATAACAAATATCAATGAAGAAAAAGAAAGCCTTTCAAAATCGATTGGAAAAATAAGACAGAATGCAGATGAAAAAAAATTAGAACTTGTAAAAATAAGCGAAAAATCTCAAAAAATTTCTAATATCTTATCCGAGCTTAAAGAAAAAACAAAAGACTCAGAAAATCTAAAATCCTATTATCAGGCTAATAAGGAAAAAATGCAGTCACTAGATTTTGAAAGCTTGTCAACTAGATTAGAGGACCTAAACACTAATATAGAAAGTTTGGATAGGGAGATTAAAGAAACTAACGAGATCCACAATAATCTATTAAATAAGCAAACCAAAAATAAAGCTGATATTGCAAACTTTAATCAAAATATAGATACTTTAGAAAAGAGTATAGACGAGCTTAAAAAGCAATTAGATGAGAAAATCAAGGCAAAATTTGATTCTTTCATTGACTATAAATATTATCTAGATATTTATAAAGAAATTTCACAAAAAAGTCAAGAAATCGAGGAATATTTTACCTTACTTGCTGAACTAAAAATTAATTATAAAAACTTAAAAGAATTTGAGGATAAGAATTTAGTAGATCTGGATCGAATTGATAAAGAAATTGCTCAAACAAACACTTCTATTAAAGAATTAAGCAATACTATCTCAAATCTTAAATTCAAAAATTTATCTATTACTGGCATTTTTGAAAATATAGACAGTTTAGCAAAAAAATACGAGTCTATCTCAAAAGAAAGTGTGATTTTTGATAAGTTATCAGAAATAGCAAATGGGAATAATGGTAAGGTTGCTGGTAGGCAGAAAGTTGATTTTCAAACTTTTGTACTAACTTATTACTTTGACAGAGTCCTAAATTATGCCAATCAAAGACTTTTACAAATGTCAAATGGTCAGTTTACCATGATACGTACATCTTATGCTAAAAGTTTAAAAACCCAATCAGGTCTAGATATAGAAATTTTAGATGCAAATACCGGGAAAACTCGTCCAGCATCTACTTTATCTGGGGGAGAATCATTTTTAGCTTCACTATCATTAGCCCTAGGACTTTCAGATGAAATAAGCGCAGAAAATGGTGGCATTACCATTGATACTTTATTTATAGATGAGGGATTTGGAACTTTATCTGATGATTATCTAGCAAAAGTTATAGAACAAATTGAAAAACTTTCATATGATAACAAATTTGTAGGTCTTATCAGCCACGTAAGTGAATTAAAAGATGCCATAGATGGCAAAATCCTTGTAACTTATCGAGAAGATAAAGGAAGTAGCTTAGAGGTAATAGCATGATAAATACAATTATTTCAAAGTCACCTCATGCCAATAGCAGGTATATTTACAAAAAAATAGAAGAAAATTTAGATAATAAAGAAAAGGCATTTTTAATAGTTCCAGAGCAATATACATTACAGTCTGATATTAATCTTATGGATAATATTTCCTATAAAACAGTTATGGATGCCAAGGTATTGTCCTTTTCATCCCTATCTAGATTTATAATCGATAGAACTGGAGGACTTGCAGATAATATTCTAAGTAAGTCTGGGAAAATTATTTTGCTTAGCAACATTCTAAGGGATATCAACGATAATCTTACTCTTTTTATGGGAAAGTATAACAATATTGACTTTATAAATGACATAGAATCTATCATTACAAATATAAAAGACAATAACTTTGACCAAGCCTTTTATGAAAACATCAAGGAAAATTCTGATGATGAGATATTAAAATTAAAATTTAAAGAAATAAAGCTAATATATGAGGCCTACCAAAAGGAAATAAAGGATAAGTTCCTAGATTCAGAGGATAGGCTAAACCAAGTTATCACAAGGCTGCCTAGCTGTGATTTTTTAAGGGATGCAAATTTTTATTTTGATAAGTTTGATTATGTTTCTGATATAAAAATGGATTTTATAGCAGAGCTTGTAAGACTTGGAGCAAAGGTAAATGTAACCCTAACTCTAGATAAGACTTTTATAAATAATTCTATGGGCAAGGACATAGAAATATATGATATGGCCAACAAATTTTATTATAGGTTAAAGGATATCGCTACAATAAATGAAATAAATATAGACACCCAAATAAATCCCCACGATGATATCAACCACCTGTGTGTAAATTTTGAAAGATATAATCCTCTAACCTATAAGGCTAATCCTTCAAATATCCACTTACTAGAATCTATATCTACAAAAACTGAAGTAGAAAACATAGCCTTAACTATAAATAAATTAGTCCATGAAAATAACTTACGTTATAAGGATATAGCAATCTATATTACCGATGCTGACCAATACGAAAACGAGGTTAAAAAAGTATTTAATAGATATGATTTGCCAGTTTTCCTTGATAAGACTAACAAATTATCCGATAACCATATTGTAAAAAGCTGGCTGGCAGCCCTTAGGCTTATAATCTATGATTTTAATGCTCATGATCTATCCTACTTTTTAAGGTCCAATATTTTTGACTTTGGAAAAGCGGGGACTGATAAGATAATAATATTCCAAAACTATATCAATACCCGAAAAATAAAAGGATCTATGTTCTTAGAAGATAAATATTTTAACCTAGATATAGATTTTTATAAAAATCTTTACAAGGATGACCCTTTTAAAGATGAAAAATTACTTGCTAAAATAAATGAAGAAAAGATTGTAAAAGAGATCAGAAAACAAATATTAGACCTCCTAGATGGTTTATTAGCAATTAAAAATAAAGAGAATACTAGTACATCTGAAATTATAAATGCTATTTATACTATGATAAGCAATCCTGGCTTTATAAGGGGAATCAATAATTATCAAAATATCCTCCTAGAAGAAGGAGACTTAGATGATTATGACGAAAACGGCCAGGTTTGGGATAAGTTTATTTCTATACTAGAAGAACTTATGAATCTAATGGCAGATAGAAAATCAACTTTAAAAGCAACTTACGATATTATTCTGGCGACTGCATCAGATATAGATATAGGCATCATCCCACCAACTAAAGATCACATAACAGTAACCAACTTTAAAAAACCAAGAGTTTCCCAAAGGCCAGTTAACTTTGCCCTAGGACTTAACGATACATTTTTCCCTTCAAAATCTAGTGGAGACTTTTTAATAGCAAAAGAAGATAAGGATAAGCTAGCAGACTTTGATCTAGATTTAAAAATCTATGAAGAAGATATGGAAGAACGAGAAAAGCTCAATTTTTACAAACTGATAAGTGTGTCAGATAAAATTTATTTATCCTTTGCTTTAAGCGATAAGGATGGGGGAGCTATTAATAAGTCTATAGTTTTAAATGATATTTTAAAAATATTCCCAGCAATGAAAACTACAGATTTAACCAGCTTGCCCCTAGATGAAATAATTTATTCAAAAGAGCTATCGCAAAAGTATGCCATGGACATCCTATGGAAGATTCGTAAAGAGGAAGAAGTAGGTAAAAATGATTTATCATTTACTAAATCTTACTTATCCTACCTAAAAGACCATGGAGATTTTGAGACTATGATGGATGGTTTATACTACTCAAATATTAAAAATAATTTGGATAAAATCAACGCCAAGAATCTATACCCTAAAAATCATTTTAATGTTACAGAAATAGAAACCTATTCTAGATGTCCTTACAGATATTTTGTAAATTTTGGTATCAAACCTTACTATGAAGAAAATTATGATGTAGATGCCAGAGAATTAGGATCCATAGTTCATAACTCCTTAGAAGATGTGTCAAGGTTAATTAAAGATAGTGATATAGAAAATATTACAAATGAAGAGCTTGACCAGTTAATTATAGAAAATTTTTCAGAAAGTATAGATAATTACCTAGATACGGCCCGTAGAAGTGACCCACGCAATGAATTTATACTAAATAACTTAATCAAAAATACCAAAAATAACTCCAAAGAAGTCATCAACCAACTTAAAAAAGGTGAATTTAAGGTGGCAGATGTGGAGGTAAACTTTGGTTATGACAAAGAAAATGGATTGCCAGGAGTATATGTAGACGAGGAAAATTACCTCAGAGGTAGGATTGATAGGATAGATACAGCAGAAAATTATCTAAGGATTATAGACTATAAAACTGGTAAAAAAGTATTTAAAATAGTAAATATCCTAAATGGCCTAGACCTCCAGATTTTAGTTTATATGATGAGTGCAAAAGCTGGAGGAAATGAGATTACTCCAATAGGGTCATTTTATATGCCATTATCAGATGAACTAGAAAAAATGGAAGGCACATACGAAAAGTCTAATATCGAAAAAATTTATGAAGATAAATTTAAGATGAATGGGCTAATAGTAAAAGTTAATGAGGAAGTCTTTAAGCTTATAGATAAGGAAAATTACGATAGCAAAAATATTGGGGTTATCGATACAAAAAATACTGATATTTTATCAACTGAAGAAGAACAAATAGTAAATGACTTTGCCAAAGACCTTATCAGTAAATATATCAAAGAAATTAAGATGGGTAATATAAGCCTTCATCCTATCAGATATTCTGATACACAAAATGAGTGCCAGTACTGTGATTTTAAAGGCATATGTAAGTTTGATGAGAGTATCGATAGTGACAAATATAGGGAATTTGATAAAAAGAAAACTATAACTGACCTTTATAAAGATAGGGAGGATCTAGATGAGTGATATAGTTTATACACCTGGCCAGGAGAAAGCGATAAAAGAGCGAGATAAAAATATAATAATTTCTGCTGCAGCTGGATCTGGTAAAACTAGGGTCTTAGTTGATAGGGTAATAAGCCTTATGCTAGATGAAAAAGTTCCTATAGATAAGATGATTATAGTTACCTTTACCAACAAGGCTTCCATTGAGATGAAAGATAGAATTAGAGAAGCCTTAGAAAATCAAATAGAAAATAATATTTCTAATAAATTTTTAAAAGACCAACTAAAATTATTAAAACACGCCCACATCCAAACCCTCCACTCCTTTGCATCAGATATGCTTAGAGAATATTTTTACTATTTTGATGACCTTAGTCCAAACTTTAGCATCATTAGTGAAAATTCCAATGTGATTTTAAAAGAAGAGGCTATAGATGAAGTTTTTGATGAAGAATATGCTAAAAAAAGTGCTGACTTTCATAACTTCATCCACAATTTTGCCACCAGCCGCAATGATAGGGCAGCAAAATCAATTATTTTAAAAACTTACGATAAGCTAACATCTCAAATAGACCCTATAGCTTGGTTAGATAGTAAAACCGCAAGTCCTTTTGATTTTAATATTTTTAAAGAAATAGTAAGGGAAAAGATAGACCTAATCCTAGAAGATATTAGCAAAAATAAATCCATAGCTGGGGAAAATAATTTGCGTGTCGAATATGAAGATATGCTTAGTGATGACTATAACCTAGTAAATATCCTAAACCAGCTTATATTTACAGATTGGGACCTATTTATAGAAAAGATCAACAAGGCAAAATTTTCTACCATGGTAAGGGCTCGTAAAGATGAAAAAGATATCCAAGCTATTATAAAAAATAATAGAGACCTTTATAAAAAAGAATTAAAAAATATTAGCTCCCTAGTTTTAAATACAAATTCCCACATCATAAGTGAATTTGGCAAAAAAGAAGTAGAAGTCCTAAAAGAAATCAATTATCTGACTAAAAGATTTATAAAAAAATACAAGGCCAAAAAGAAAGATAAGTCCTACCTAGATTTTAACGATATCGAGGCAGAATTTATAAAATTAATAGATAATGAAGAGGCTAATCAAGTTTTAAGAGAAAGGTTTGTCTATATATTCTTTGATGAGTACCAGGATAGTAACGAAATCCAAAACTATATCATAGAAAAATTAAAAAGGTCTAACAATTTATTTTTTGTAGGAGATGTCAAACAATCTATCTACGGATTTAGACGTGCAGAGCCACAACTTTTCCTAGACAAACTCGAATCATACAATAGTGATGAAAATAAAGATTCTATTAGGATAAACCTTAATGAAAACTTTAGGACAGATAGGGATATCATAGATTTTGTAAACTATATTTTTGATAGGTTAATGACTAAGGAAGCTTCTGGCATAGATTATAAAAATGGTGGCCACAGGCTAAATCCTACCAAAGAATTTGATAAAAAAAATCCAAAATCAGAAGTTCACGTCCTAGAAGATAAATTATCTGAAGAAAATCATTTGGTAAAGCTAATAGAAAATCTAATAGAAGAAGGCTACGAGTATAAGGATATAGCAATACTTTTAAGAAGTGGTGCGAAATCTTACCTGTACGAAAATGCCTTTAAAAAAGCAGGTATTCCATTTTTTAATGATATAAGTAAGGTTTCTTTTGGAGCAGTAGAAGTTACATTTTTTATAAATATGTTAAAGCTCATTGCAAATCCAAAAGATGATATCACACTCTTATCAGTTATCCGCAGTGATATATATAAGTTTAGCGAAGATGACATAGCAGCTATTAGATTAAATTCAAAATATAATAAATTTTATGAGGCCTTTGAAAACTATGATAAAGATGATAATATTTTAGTAAAAATAAATGACTTTAAAACTGCATTTAACGACTTTTCTTACCAATTATCCCTTATGGACTTATATGAATTTGGAAACTATATTTTTGAAAATTCTAAGTTTTATGAATTTTTAATGGCTCGTGATAGGGCAAGTGATAGGATAGCCAATGTCGAAGCCTTTATAGATCTTATGAGCGATTTTGAAGCTAATAATGATAATGGCTTGTATGGATTTTTAGACTATGTAGAAAATTTATCCTTATACCAAACAGATAATATGAATCCAGCTCGTGAATTATCAGAAAATGAAAATCTAGTTAGGATTATGACCATCCATAAATCTAAAGGATTAGAGTTTCCAGTAGTTATTCTAGCTGATGCCAACAAGAGATTTAATAACAAACACCTAAGAGAAAGTGTAGTCTTTGATGATGATCTTGGAATAGGTATAAATGTGGCTGACTATGAAAATAAAATAAGGCTAACATCTCTTAAAAAAGATTTGATTACGGAAAAAATGACCTTGGAAAATAAAAGAGAAGAGATGAGAATTCTCTATGTTGCCCTAACCCGTGCTATAAATAAACTTATAGTAGTGGGCAATAGAAATCTAAATACAGTAAATAAATTAAATGGTAGAGATGATTATCTAAATATGTCCACATATTTAGATTGGATTATAGCTAGCCTTTCAAATGATATAATAAGTCGAGATTTACTAGAAAATGAATACACTACAGATGACTTATCAAATATAGCTGAAATTTTAACCTTTACAGAGGAAAGTGATTATGAAGTAAGTAAGGGAGAGGATATATCAGATATTTTAGCAGCTAATGTTAAGGATAAACTTTATTATAAATTTGTAGATTTATTTACAAAAAGATATGAATATGAGGCTGATACCAAAGACTCTATCAAAAAATCTGTAACAGAGATTAGTAAAAACTTTAATCCAGAAGAAGATGGCTATGAACTACCATCCTACAGTAAATTTGAAGAAACAGGAGAATTTAGAAAACCAAACTTTATTTCTGAAGTAAAAGAGTACAAGCCAACTGATAGGGGAACTATCATCCACAAAATTTTCCAAGGGTTATCTTATCAAAGATATGATAATAGGAGCTTAGATCGAGCGCTTAAAAGATTAGTTTTAGAAAATAAAATAAAACAAGATGAACTAAAGGTCATAGAAGAAGAAAAAATTATAGAGTATTTTAAAAACCCTATAATAAAAAATCTCTATCAAAGTGCAGCAAATATCAGAAAAGAAGAAACTTTCTTGATGAAATATGAGGACTATTATGTAAATGGGCAGATAGATATCATGTTTGAATTTGAAGACGAGATAATCTTACTAGACTTTAAAACTGATAAAATCAAAAGAGAAGGCCTCTATGATGACCAGCTAAAAATATACAAATTAGCCATTGAAGAAAGTTTAAAAAAACCAGTGAAAAAATCATATATTTATTGGTACAATTTTTCTGAGCTAGAAGAAGTAAATACTAATTTTTAAAATTCATTTGAAATCCATTTTAAATCGATATACAATTTCTTTAGACATCGATGTACTAACAAATATTGGAGAATATAAATTGAATTTTTATTTAAAATGTAAATTAGAAAATATCCCTGACTCAGAATTTATATATATGAGAAGAGTAGGTGAATATGGACCAGAAAATAAAATATTAATGGAAAGATTTAAAAGTTGGTTAAGGAATAATATTGGATTTGATAAAGACACAACTATACTTTCTATAGCTTTAGATAACCCAGAACTAGTTAGTCCAAGTGAGTGCAGATATGATGTAGGAGTGATTTTTAAAGATGATTTTATAGAAAACGACATAAAAGAAGAAATTTGTTCTAGAAAAATTAGAGGTGGCAAGTATCTAGTATTTTTAATTTCACATACCCAAGAGAGTATACAAAGTATCTGGATAAATTATCATAAAGTATTGATACAGAAAGGATACTCTCAGGATTATAAAAGGCCTATTATAGAAAGGTATAAAAAAAGTTTAGTCGATAATCACTTATGCGAGCTTTGTGTACCAATAATATAGTTGAATATGGATTTTAAGTCTCATAAGCTATTGTTTCAGCTTATGAGACTTTTATTGTTCACTTAAGTGAGTTGAACGAACGAATGTGAGTGAAACAATAAACCACCTGCTATGCAGGTGGAGGAATTTAGCTTTAGCTTCAAGCCAAAAAATTCTCGCTTGATATATAATTGTGATAACCACATGCACAATTAAAACAAGGAGAATTTAATGGACAAGAATAGTTTATCACACACCAAATGGAGATGTAAATATCATGTAGTGTTCGCACCAAAATACAGAAGGCAAGCAATATATGGAAAACTAAAAAAAGATATAGGTCAAATACTTAGAGAATTATGTCAACGTAAAGGAATAAATATAATAGAAGCTGAGCTTTGTGTAGATCATGTTCATATGTTGATAGAAGTACCACCAAAATATAGTATATCAGAAATAATGGGATATCTAAAAGGGAAAAGTTCATTAATAATATTTGATCGTCATGCCAATTTGAAATATAAATATGGAAACAGACATTTCTGGTGTAGAGGTTACTATGTTGATACAGTAGGACGAAATGAAAAGATGATAAAAGAATATATACAAAATCAATTAAAAGAAGATTATTATTCAGACCAAATCAGCTTAAAGGAATATTATGACCCGTTTACGGGTGAGTCAGTACCAAAGAGCAAATAAATAACTGCTTAAGCAGTAGCTGGGATAGTGTTGCATGTGGAGAATACTCGGAGCCCCAGTAGGGGCGTGCCGGTATTCGCGCCTTATAGGCGCTGTGGAAACTACCAGCTAAGCTGGTAGTTCTGATTTTTCAATAAAAACCGCCGTTTATATGGATAATATCACCTGTAATATAGGATGCTTCATCCGATATTAAATATCTTACAAGACCAGCAATTTCTTCAGGTTTTGCAAATCTATTTACAGCAACTTCTTTTTTTAGTTCTTCAAGTTCTGATTTAGAAAAATCATTTCTCATCAAATCCGTATCAACAATACCCGGGGCTATTGCATTTACTCTGATGCCAGAAGGGGCAAGTTCTTTTGCCATAGCCTTTGTAAAAGTATTTATCCCACCCTTGCTGGTAGAATAAAGGGCCTCCATGCTAGCTCCAAAATCTCCCCAAATTGAGCTCATATTTATTATGACTCCATACTGATTTGAAATCATATTTGGAATGGCACGCTTACTATTTAAAAAAACTGAATTAAGATTTGTATTTATAACATTTTTCCAAGTATCAAAGTCAATGTCTTGGATAATGGAAAAATGAGAGATACCAGCGTTATTTATCAATATATCAACATGTCCAAAATTTTTTTCAGCAATAGCAAACATATTTTCAACTTCATTTTCATCAGAAACATCAGCCTTGATGGCGATAACATTTGGATTTGTCTCTCTTAGTTCATCCAAAAGCTCCATGGCTTTATCTTTACTTTTGTTGTAATTAATTATTATTTTGTATTCATTATTTAGTCTTCTAGCAATGGCAGCACCTATGCCCCTAGAAGAACCGGTTATTAAAACTGTTTTCATAATAAAATTATAACATAATCGGGTATATAATTATCAAAAGGAGTGAATATTATGGATTATTTTACATTAAATGACGGCACAAAAGTACCTGCAATAGGATTTGGTACTTATAAAATTATTGAAGAAAAAGATATGGACCTTGCTATAGAAACTGCTCTAAAGGCTGGTTACACATATTTTGATACAGCAAAATTTTATGAAAATGAACATATTTTAGGAAAATATTTAAAATCCTATGGTAAAAATCGCGAAGATTATCAAATAGCTACAAAGGTATGGCCAAATGCCTATTCAGCTGATAAAACAAAAGAATCTATCGAAGGATCTTTAAAGGATTTAGGTGTAGATTACTTAGATGTAGCACTTTTACACTGGTATGGAGATAATTTCAAAGAAGCTTGGAAAGTTTTTAACGATTATAAGGACCAAGGAATTATAAAAAGTATTGGTGTTTGCAACTTTTCTATTAATCAAATGTCAGAACTGTTAAAAGAAGGAACATTACCAGTTATTGACCAATTAGAAAGTCACTTGCACTTACAAGATAAAGACACACATGAGTTTTTAAAAGAAAACAAAATCCTCCATCAAGCTTGGGGACCACTTGCTCAAGGAAAATCAAATCTTCTTAAAGAAGATGTCCTAGAAGATATAGGAAAAAAATATGGTAAGACTCCTGCGCAAATCGCCTTAAAATGGAATATCGAAAGAGGAGTTATGATCTTAGTTAAGTCTTCCCATGAAAAAAGAATTTATGAAAATATCGATTTATTTGATTTTAATTTTACAAAAGATGATATGAATTCTCTAGCAAGCCTAGATAAAAAGGAAAGATACTCAGCTAATCCAGAAGATAAGGAATGGTTAGAAAAAGCTTCTAATATGTAAATTTATTATCTACAATTAGAAAGCATTAATATTTAAAGTACTAATTAAATAAACTTTCAAAAAAATACATTTTTATAATAAAATATTTAACAAGTAAATTTAATTGCCCTATAATTATCTTAACAATAATTATTTATTTAATAAAAATTACGAAAAAAAGAGTAGGCTTATCTATAAGCACAGAGAGTTGGAGTTTGGTGAGATCCATCCTTAGAAATGAGTTCGAAAATCATTTTTCTTTTGCATATCTGAAGACAGTAAGATATGTCGCCATGGTTGGCGTTATCAAAACCCGGCATTGCTAGATGCTTGAGTTGCTTATTTTTCAATAAGAATAAAGGTGGTAACGCGGAAATTTTCGTCCTTTGTCTATTTTAGACAAGGGACTTTTTTAATGGATAAATATTGTGAAAAATTTTTGGGAGGAAATAATGAAAAAATTATCAAGAAGTCAGTTTTTACAAGTTAGCATAATGCTATTTGGTTTATTTTTTGGAGTTGGAAACTTAATTTTTCCACCGCTACTAGGTAACCAAGCAGGTTCTGCTACATATATTTCACTACTAGCTTTTAGCGTTACCGCAGTTTTATTTCCAGTCTTAGGATCCATAGTAGTAGGAAAAACAAATGGTTTAACAAATCTTGCAAATAGGGTTGGACCAGTGTTTTCAGTTGTATTTACAACTGCAATATACTTATCCATAGGTCCAGGACTTGGGATACCAAGAGCTGGATCAGTTCCTTTTGAAATGGCGATAGCTCCTTATATACCTCAAACATTTAATCTATCTTTAGCTAGATTTATATATACTTTAGTATTTTTTATAATAGCACTTTTTATATGTTTAAAGCCAAATAAACTTGTAAAAGAGTAGGAAAATACCTTACACCAACTCTATTAGTACTTATAGCAATAATGTTTATAAGAGTTGTAACTATGGATAGGAGTGTTGGTTTTCCTACTGGAGACTATGCAACAGGTCCAGTGACAAAAGGATTTTTGGCAGGTTATGATACAATGGATGCAGTTGCTGCTCTAAATTTTGGATTTGTAATAGCCCAAGCTATTAGAAGATTTGGTGTTACAGATGAAAAGGAAGTTACAAAATATGGGGTTAAGGCAGGATTACTTGCTGGATCAGTTCTGTTTGTAGTATATGCAATACTTGCAACTATAGGTATGATAGGATCTAATAGATTTGCAGGTCTAGAAAATGGGGCACAAGTCCTTACTGAATCAGTTAAATTTGCCTTAGGAGACTTTGGACTATTACTACTTGCATCTATTTTTACCCTAGCATGTCTTACAACTTGTGTTGGGCTTATAACAAGTGGTGGAGAATACTTTGAAAGCTTATTTAACCACAAATTGTCATATAAAAGTTGGGTATTATATGGACACTATTCTCATTTATAATGGCAAACTTTGGTCTAAATAAATTATTAGAATTTTCAGTACCTCTTTTACAAATAATATATCCAGTAGCTTTAGTACTTATAGTTATGGGGATAAGCCATGATCTTATCAATTATTCAAAACTTGCTTATGTGTCAGCTGCTGTTGTTTCAGTAGTCCTACCATTTGTAGAGGTGTTAAGTAAAACATTTAATATTAATCTTGGAGTTCTTACAAGTACTTTTGAGTCTTTACCATTGTATGAAGAAGGGTTATCTTGGTTACTGCCAACTCTTGTAGTATTAGTAGTTACTAGCCTAGTTTCAAAATTGTTTGAGCATTCTGGAGAAACTCAACTAGCAAGATAAGTAAAAAAATAAATTAAAAAAGAATAAGTAAATACTAGAAATAAAAAAATACGAGTAATAATTACTCGTATTTTTATTTATATTTTGAAATATTATTTTCTTTTTGTAGCAAATAGGCCAGCTGCTGCAACTGACAATGTTGCATAAACGCCAGTTAGAGTAGCTACACCTGTTTTTGGATTGTCAGATTTTTTAGCTTCTTTTTTGTCAGCTTTATTTTCTTTTTTAGCTAGCTTAGCTGCTTTTGGAGCTTTTTCACCTTTTACTTGTTTAGCAGGTTTTTTATCATCTGTTTTGTTATCATCTTTATTTTCAGCAAGGAATTCTACATTTGAAAGTCTTGTGTTAAGTACTTCTACAGCTGCATCTACTTCTTCTTCAGATGTGAAAGTTGCGTTTAATACTTCTTCAGCTCTTTCGATTGCTAAATTATAAAGTTCTACATTTTCTTCTTTATTTACTGGTTTATTATTTTTAGCTTCTTTTACTAATGCTTCTAGTTTTGATTTTGAAAGATCTTTATTCACACCTGGGTTATTAATAAAGTCATCTGTTTTGTTAATTGTATAGAAGTCTACGATTTCGCCATATGGGTTCATAGTTTTAATATTAAATATATTTTTGGAGAATGTTAGAGATGAGAATAATTGGCTTCTATCATCTAAACTTCTATTTACAAACCATTGGTCTTCTCCAATTGGGTTGTAGAATTTTGATCCTGCTGATGTAGACATTGTTAAGAAAAGTGTTCCACGTGGGTTTGTTACTTCTTTTTGGTTATAATCTAGTTTTATACCATCAACTACAACTTTATTGTCTTTATAAACTCTATTGTTGTAAGTTTTTGTGAATCCATCTTTGATGCCAGCATTTTCATTTTTTGGATCTGTACCATAAGCATCTTCAAAGCTTAAGACTTGTTCACCTGCTATCATTTGGCCAGTTCTTGTATAAATGTGGTCATGGCCGTTTAATACAAGGTCGATACCATTTTCATTAAATATTCTTACTAATTCATGTCTTCTTTCAAGAATATCTGTATCAGATGTGTGAGTTGCAGTTGAGTATGGAGCGTGGTGGAATGATACTACTTTCCATGAGAAATTTTTACCACGTTCTTTAGTAGCTTTTGCTATTGCATCTTTGATAAATGCTTCATGTTCTTTAGAGTCATTTACATTTGAGTTGATGTTTAAGAAAAGTGTATCACCATAAGAATAGTAGTAATCTCCTGGGATGTAGTAAGCTGTACCATCTTCATTAATTTTTGAGATAGAGCCTAATTTTGATTCGTTAGGTAGGTAAAAATGATCAGAGAAAACTGTATTTCTTTGGCTACCGTTTGAAGCGTCTACGTAAGTTTCGTGGTTACCAACTACAGTTGAAAATACGCTGTCTTTGAATAAATCATTATCTAAGAAGTAATCATATTCACCTTCGTAGTTTACAATTTCTACGTTATCTCCCATTGAAAGATAGAAGTGTGGGTCAAGTTCACGAGATTTTTTTAATGATTTTGCAAAGTCTACTTTATCTTGATCAACTTTTGCTTGTGTATTTTTGTATAGACCTTTAGAATCCCAAACGCTGTCTCCAGATCCCATTTGTGGGTCTCCAAAGTATCCAACTTTAAATTCGTTATTTTCACCTAGTGCTTTTGTTTTTACAGTGTAGTTATCAGATTTATATGATCCTGATTTTACATAGTAAGTGTAAGATTTTCCTGGAGTAATGTTTACGATAGCTGTGTATGTGCTGTAATCATTTACATCGCCAGTTTTTCTAGCTCTAACAGGTTCATATTCTTTTCCATCAAAAACTAGTCTTGAATCTGTAACATCACCCTTAGCAAACCAAGTAATTGCTAATTCATTTTCGTTTTTACCATTGTTTACTACGATATTTTTGATTGGAGTAGTTATTGCTTTTAGATTGTGGTTAGCATATTCTCCATCTTTTTTACCGTATTCGCCATTAGTTTCTTCTAACTTTTTAGCAACATTCTCATCAATATTTGTTACATTTTTGTCTTCACCAAAAGTTTCTCTTTCAGTTTCAGTAGCTCTGTTAAATTTGTTTGTTCCGTCAGATTCTCTTACATTTGCTTCGTTTTTTGGAAATGTAACTTCATCATCTGTAAAGTTGAAATGACTATCTGATGAATATGTAGTAGACTCTAAATCTGCTTCTTCTGTTAGAAGGTCATTTAGACTTTCATCACTTTGTTCAGTAGTGCTTTCGTATTCTACTACTGCTGTATCTTCTGCTGCATATGTATTTTGTACAGGGAAGATTGCGCTACTTGCACTGGCAATAGCTAGGGCTAAGACTAATTTGTTATATTTTTTCATATGAACCTCCATAAAATTTTTCAAGGCTATTATATATAATGATTGTTAGATTATTTACATAATATTGTAAATTTTATGTAAAATTTTTGTATTATAATTTTAATTAATATAAATTATCATTATCAATTAAACTCTGGTAAAATAGAGTACAGTAATAATATTATGTAAAATTTATAAGGAGGACTTATGCAGAAAAAAACTTATAGTAATAAGCATTTAATCAAGAAATTCTTACCTTACTATAATCCATATAAAAAAATACTTTTTGCTGACCTGTTTGCATCAGCACTAACCACTGTTTCTCAATTGGTATTACCAATACTTCTATCAAATCTTACAGATTGGGCGCAATTAGGTTTACTGGATGCAAGCCGCGTTGTAAAAGTAGGAATTGTATACACAGTTACAAAATTAATTGAAGTAGCTGCTAGATATTTTATGCAATCTCTTGGTCATATCATGGGTGCAAAAATTGAACGTGACATGAGGGCAGATGTATTTAATCACTTATTAACTATGGACACGGAATTTTTTAACGATGCTCGTATCGGAGCTTTAATGAGTAGGATTACGACAGATTTATTTGATATTACAGAGTTTTCCCACCATGTTCCTGAAGAATTCTTAGTAGGAGCAATAAAATTAATCTTATCATTTGTAGTTTTACTTACTATAAATTGGAAACTATCTTTAATAATATATATTATCATTCCAATCATGTTTGTAGTTTCTAGCAAAAAAAGAAAGCAATTTAGACAAGCCACTATGGAAGTAAAAAGACAAATTGGGGATATCAACTCTGGAGTTGAAGATACACTCCTAGGTATTTCTGTTGTAAAATCTTTTGCAAATGAAGATATAGAAAAGTCTAAATTCCAAACAAATAATGACAAGTTCGTAGATATCAAAAAAGATAGATATTTTGGTATGGCAGGTTTTTTCATGATAAATGAGGCCTTTGCTGGACTTATGTATGCAATTTTGATTTTTGTAGGTGGATTTTTCGTAATTAACGGACAAATTAGTCCTGGTGATTTGATTGCATTTACCATGTATTTAAATATGCTTGTTACAACCATTGAAAGACTTATTAACTTTACTGATGTTTTCCAAGCAGGTACTACTGGTATAGAAAGATTTACAGAAGTAATGGAGATGGATAATTTCATATTTGATGATGAAAGCGCAAGGGAACTTACTAATGTAAAAGGCGAAATCAACTTTGATCACGTATATTTCAAATATCCAGAAACAAGTGAAGATGAGCCTTATGTTCTGGATGATATTAACTTTAATGTAGATGTTGGAGAAAATATTGCTCTCGTTGGACCATCAGGTGCTGGTAAAACTACAATATCAAAACTAATTCCTAGATTTTATGATATTTCAAAAGGATCTATTAAAATTGATGGGCTTGATATAAGAGATCTTACTTTGGATTCACTGCGTGATAATATAGGTATTGTCCAACAAGATGTTTATTTATTTAGTGGAACAGTAAAAGAAAATATCCGCTATGGTAAGGATGATGCTACAGATGAAGATATTGAAAGAGCAGCCGCCCTAGCTGGAGCAACTGAATTTATAAAAGACTTGCCAATGGGAATGGATACTCATATCGGTGAACGTGGTGTAAAATTATCAGGTGGACAAAAACAAAGAATTTCCATAGCCAGAGTATTTTTAAAAAACCCACCAATTCTTATCTTGGATGAGGCAACAAGTGCACTAGATAACAAGAGTGAGGCAATTGTCCAAAAATCTCTTGAAACTTTATCAAAGGGAAGAACAACAATTACTATTGCTCACAGACTATCTACTATAATAAATGCAGATGAGATTTTAGTTTTAACCTATGATGGTATAGTTGAACGTGGAAATCACAAAGAACTTTTAGATAAAAAAGGAATTTACTACAATCTATATAATAGTAACAACGAAGAATTATTTGGATAAAAAGAGTGGTTTATTAACCATTCTTTTTTTATTTTAAAGAAAATGAAAACTCTGATATAATCGTAGGGAATGGAGAAAAATTATGAAGTTTTTAGGTAAAATTTTACATGGCCTTGCGACAGGCTTAGGGACATTTTTTAATGTGCTGATAAATATCATGAACGTTATAGTGGTCACATTTGAGGGGATCAGGCAATTATTATTTATGATATTTATCTTTGGATGTTCAACTATATTTATCTTTCCAATAATTCCTTTAATGTTACCAAAAGAAGTAATGTATTTTATTTTTGCGGTGATTTTTATACCGATTTTGGGACCGAAATTTATTTCTTTTTTAAGATACATAAATTACACCCTTACCGAATGGATGTATGATAGGGCTGATTCTATGATAACTGGTCAAAAAGTTGGCTACGAGAGTATTTCGGATTATTCAAATAAATATATCTATGAACAAGAGCAAATGCGCCGCCGACAAAGGGAGCAAGAAGCCCGCCGTCAGCAAGAAGAAATGAATCGTCGCTTTGAAGAATTTGCTAGAAATTTTGGTGGCTATCAAAATTCAAGAACTTATGGTAATTATAATCAAGGATACAATCAAGGCGGATATTCTGGACAGTCAGGTGTAAATAATATTGGTTTTAAGGAAAAATATGAGGAAGCTTGCAAGATACTTGGACTTGGTGTAGATACAGATATTTATCAAGTTAAGCTAAATTATAGAAAGCTTGCCAAAAAATACCACCCAGATATCAATAAAGATCCTGGTGCAACAGAAATGTTTACAAAAGTAAATGAAGCCTACGAGTTTTTAACAGAGGAAAATATTAAAAAATACAAGCAAAATTATTTATAATATATGTGATAAAAAAGGATAGAAAATGACTAAGGAAAAAATTACTTCCCTACAAGAAGCCGTAATACTATCTGAGGTTGCTGCTTCTGCAGGGGCCTTAATGCTTGCAAATGGTGCAGAAATTTATAGGGTAGAGGACACAGTTGAAAGAATAATAAGATCGAAAGAATCCATAAAAGATGTGGATGTATTTTCTTCATACAATACAATAATAATTTCATTTTCCTACAAGGGGGAGATCCACACAAATATGCGTAGGGTCAGAAATAGAGGCAACAACTTGTACTATGTAGATAGGGTAAATACTTTTTCTAGAAATTTTACCGCTGGTAAATTTACTTTATACGAAGCCTTAGAAGAAATTGCTAAAATTAAAAAGGAAGAAAGCACACCGGTTTATAGAAAAGTATTTGGAGCAACGATAGCAGCTGGATCTTACTCAATCCTTCTTGGTGGAAATATGATAGAGATTATATCATCATTTGCGATTGGATATCTAGCTTTTAGATTTTCCCTATATTTAGAAAGACAAAAAATAAACTTTTTTGTGGTAAATTTTCTATATGGCTTATTTCTTTCCCTATCATCACTGATTGTAAATGAATTTACACCAGTAAGTATCAATATCCTTATCATTAGTGGTATGATGGCATTTGTTCCAGGTGTTATGCTTACAAATGCAGTAAGGGATTTAATGAGTGGGGATGCTCTAAGTGGGATAACGGGAACGGCTATGGCGATATTAATATCAATTGCCCTTGCAGTAGGGGTAGCTGTACCTATTTCTTTATGGAGGTTATTCTAAATGTCATATTTAATACAATTTATAGCAGCGATTATGTCGACAGTAGGCTTTGCCCTAGTATTTTCTGTTCCATTAAAAACTCTTTTAGTATCAGCAGTCAATGGGGGCATGGGATGGATAGTTTTTAAATATGTTATGGATACGACAGGTAGCAAATACATAGCAGTATTTTTATCAGCTCTAAGCATCACTTTTGTTTCAGAAATGCTAGCTAAAAAACTCAGATATCCAGCATCAGTTTTTATTATCCCAGGTATTATCAACCTAGTTCCAGGTGAAGGGATATACAAAACCATGAACTATTTTGTAAATAACCAGTCGGATTTAGCCATAGCTAGTTTTTATAGCACAATTGTAGTAGCAGGATCCATATCTTTTGGTGTCCTATTAGCCAGTTCGTTTTCAACATCACTTAAGAGTTTTAGAACTAGAAGTGTTAACCGTACCAATTATTTAAGGGGAAAAAAATGATTAGAGAAATATACTTAGCGGGTGGATGTTTTTGGGGAGTAGAGGCATATTTTAAAGAAATTGATGGAGTAGTAGATACAGAGGTAGGCTATGCAAATGGTAAAGCTGAGCAAACTACTTACCAAGAAGTGAAAAACACTGACCATGCAGAAACAGTAGAAATAAAATATGATGATGAAAAAATAAGTCTTGAAAAACTTTTAGAATATTTATATTACATTATCGATCCATTTAGCATTGACAAGCAAGGCAATGATACAGGTCGCCAATACAGAACAGGAATTTATTCCAAAAACGAAGAAGACTTAGAAAAAGCAAAAGCATTCATAAGTAAAAAACAAGAAACAGAGAATGATGAAATAAAAGTTGAAGTTGAAAAATTAAATAATTTTGTGATAGCAGAAGATTACCACCAAGATTACCTAGAAAAAAATCCAACTGGTTACTGTCACATAAACTTAAATGATAAGCCTAGTTTATAAACTAGGCTTTATTTTAAATTAAATATAATATATAATAAACTTACTAATATTATTAAGGAGGAAGTATGAAGAGTAATTTTATTAGTAAGTTTTCTTTTACACTTGCTGCACTTTTTGCCCTTACAGCTTGTGGGTCAAATCAGGCGCCAGCAGAAGAAACAAAAACAAATGAAAGTGCGGTTGAGCAAAATGTAGAAGAAGAGAATAAAACAGAAGAAGCTACAGAAAAAACTGAAGATGTAAAAGAAGAGGCATCCAAAGAAGAAGCTGAAGCAACTGAAGCTCCAAATTTTGAAGGAAAAACTTTAAATGTAGTTGCTACAAGTGACTCATATGTACCACTATTTGAAGAATTTACAAATGAAACTGGTGCAGATGTAGAATTTTTATCAATGTCAAGCGGAGAAGTTATTTCTAGAACAAAAGCTGAGGGAAAAGCTATGGCTGACCTATGGTTCGGTGGTGGTCTTGATGCCTTTATGGCAGCAAAAAATGACGATCTACTAGAAAAATATCAATCAGAAATTACTGACAAACTTCCAGCTGAATACAAAGATAAAGACGGATATTACTTCTCAAAAGGACTTACAGTTGTAGGATTTGTTGTAAATGATGGTATTCTTGAAGAAAAAGGACTAGAAGCTCCAAAAACTTGGAAAGATTTAGCAGATCCAAAATACAAGGGCGAAATTATCATGTCAAACCCAGCTATATCTGGTACAAACTACGCAGCCCTTAAAGGACTTTTAGACCTATATGGCAAAGAAGAAGGTTGGGAATTATTTGAAAAAATAAATGAAAATATCGAATTTTACTCCAAAAGAGGAAAGGATCCTCAAGAAAAAACAGCTCAAGGCGAATTTGGAATTGGTATTATCCCAGTTGATCAAAAAGCATTTGATGCAGCTAATGACTATGGTCTAACAGTAATCTATCCAGAAGATGGAATTCCTTGGGTTCCAGAGGGTGTTGCAATATTTAAAGACAGCGAAAATGCTGACATTGCAAAAGCGTTCATTGACTTTATGCTAAGCGAAAAAGCTCAAAATATGATTGCAGAAATCGATGGAAAAGATACAAATCAATTAATTGTTCCAGATATCAAAGGTCTTGACTTAGGATTACCAAAAGATAAATTGATTGATGAAGACCTATCTACATTTGGATCAGAAAGAGAAGAAATTTTAAACAAATTTAAAGAAATTGCTGGAGACAAAGCTAGCGAAGAATAAGATAATACCAAGGCCTAGCCTTGGTTTATTTTATATGTACATATTATGAAAAGAAGAAAGACAATAAATTTTTTTGACATTTTAATACAAGTAATTTTGGCCTTAGCGGTAATATTTTTTATATTACTCCCATTTGTGAGTGTATTTAAGGAAAGTTTTATCATAGATGGCAGACTTGATTTTAGATATTATAAGGATATTTTAGAAAATAAAAAGCTTTTAACAAATTCTCTTAAAATGGGGATGCTAACTTCGATTTTTTCGGTGGTTTTATCTACAATGTTAGCGGTCTATACATACCTAACTAATAAAAGAAATAGAAAAATTATTAATTTTATCCTCCTACTAACGCTAATCAGTCCACCATTTGTTACAAGCTTAAGCTATATTACACTTTTTGGGCGAAGAGGTTTTATCACCCATAATTTATTACATTTATCTTTAAACCCCTACAATATGTGGGGAGTAATTTTTATGCAAACTCTATCATTTATTTCCTTAAATTGCTTGATTTTGCTAGGATATTTAAAAAATATGGATAAGGATGTGATTAATTCTGCAAGATCTCTTGGGGGAGATACCAATTCTATAATAAAGGATATTATAATTCCTCAGCTAAAAAATGGGATTTTTACAGTTTTTATGCTAAGTTTTTTTAAATCTATGTCTGACTTTGCAACTCCTTCTATAATTGGAGGTAAATTTAATGTATTAGCGCTAGAATCATACTTTGAAGTTATAGCAAATGGAAATTTAGCAAAGGCAAGTGTTCTAAATGTACTGCTTTTATTACCAATTCTTTTGATATTTTTAATAGGAAATTTATTAAACAAGGAAAAAAGCTCAACTGCAAATCCAAATAGTCTTTCTGAAATCCGTGTTCAAAGAAGGGGATTTGTATATCAATTATTTAAATTTATGGGAATTTTGACATTGATCTTATTAGTAAGCCTTTATTTTTCAATATTTTTAAGTGCCTTTACTACTATGAAAAAAGGTGCTTTAGTATTTTCTTTGGATAATTTATCCCGTGCCAAAAATTATATAAATGATGCAATGCTAAGATCTATAGGATATTCATTAATTTCGGCTATTTTTGGTACCATTATTGGAATGCTAATCGGTTACTATTTAATTATAAAAAATAGTAAATTTATGAAGTTAATCGATTTGATTTCAAATATGCCATATATTATTCCGGGTACATTTTTTGGTTTAGGCTACTTGCTTTATTTCAAATCCCCACCGATTATGATTATTGGGACAAGTATAATTGTTGTTTTAAATGTGCTTTTTAAACAATTACCATTTTCAAGCAGGGTGGGTAATACTGCTATGAAAGCAATTAATACAGATATAATAAATTCTTTAAGAGACCTAGGTGCAAATACTTTTTACGAAATTAAGGATGGAATTATACCTAATATTAAGCCTTCCCTACGTATCTCCATGATAAATTCTTTTACAACTACTATGACAACAGTTGGATCAATTATTTTTTTAGTACATCCAGGCAAGAAACTTTTAACCCTTGTTATGTTTGATGTTATAAATAGTGGTAGATACGGCGAAGGATCGGTAATCGCCCTTTTAATTATGGTTATTTGTCTAATTTTTAATCTTTTAGTTAATTGGATTTTTGGTCAAGATAGTTTTAAAGAAAGGTTTATGTATGTATTTAGAAATTAAAAATCTATCCAAGACCTATGGGGCAAATAAGGTTTTGGATAATATTAACATAAATTTAGAAAAAGGAAAATTTTTGTGCTTGCTTGGTCCTTCTGGTTCTGGCAAAAGTACTATTCTTCATTCGATTGGTGGTTTTATCGACCATGATGGAGAAATTATATTAGATAATGAAAATATTACAAATCTAGAAGCCAGTCAGAGAAAAGTATCCACAGTTTTTCAATCCCTGGGCCTTTTTTCTCATATGACAGTTTTGGATAATGTGATGTATGGTCTTAAATTTAATCAAAAATCATTAAATACAAATCAGAAAAAAGACTTAGCCTACCAAACCATTGAAATGGTTGGACTAAAAGGATATGAAAAAAGAAAACCAACCGCTCTTTCTGGAGGAGAAAGGCAAAGGGTGGCGCTTGCCCGAAGCTTAGTTGTAAAACCCAAACTACTTTTAATGGATGAACCTTTTTCTGCCTTAGATCAGAAACTAAGGGAAAAGATGCAATTAGAAATAAGAAAAATTCATAAGGACTTTGATCTAACAACCATTTTTGTAACCCATGATCAGAGCGAAGCCTTTAAGATGGCTGATGAGGTCATAGTATTAAACCAAGGTAAGATTATCGACAAGGGACCAGCACAAAGAGTGTATAACAATCCTGCCAACAAAAAGACCTTAGACTTTATAGGTCAAAAAAATATAATTGGGAATTCTTATATAAGACCTGAAAAAGTAAAAATCTCAGATAAGGGAGAAGAATTTACAATTAAAGACATTATCTTTATGGGAAGCACTATTGAACTTTTTGTAGAAAATAATTATAAACAACTAAAAGTTTTATTGCTTAACGATAATTTTGATAAAAAAGTTGGTGATAGGATAAAACTTAGATACGATATGGAGTATATAGAATGAAAATATTACACGTACTAACTCAACTTCCATCAAAAACCGGCAGTGGAGTATATTTTACAAACCTTATAGATAGCTTAAATAGTTTAGGAATAGAAAATGCAGCCGTATTTGGTACGGAAGAAATTTATGATAACAAAGTTAATGCAAAAATTTTAAAACCTGTTTATTACAATACCAAATCTTTACCATTTAGAATTTGTGGGATGAGCGATCTTATGCCATATGATTCAACTGTCTATAGCCAAATGACTGAAGAGCAGATCGATATCCTTTTAGAAAATTTCAGAAAAAAGTTATTAGAAATAAAAGCAGAATTTAAAGCTGATATAGTCATATCCCACCACTTGTTTTTTATAACTGATTTAGTTCGAGAAATATTTAAAAATACAAAAGTGGTAGGCATATCTCATGGGACAGATATCAGACAAGTTAAACAACACAACAAATTTTTAAAAAGATTAAGCCATTTAAAAGACCTTGATTATGTATTAACCGTTACTGACAAAGAAGATGATGCAATAATTAATTTATTAGGTATAGATGAGGCAAAAATCCATAATGTAGGTGGAGGCTATAACGAAAAAGTATTCTATCCTCCGAAAGAAAAGATAGAAAAAAGCAGCATTGATATTGTCTATGCTGGAAAAATCAGTCAGTCAAAAGGAGTTTTTGAACTAGTACAAATTCTACCATTACTAGAAAAGAAGTATCCAGCAATTAGGCTACATATGGTAGGCAACGCTGATTTAGAATCTTGCCACAAAATGAAAGAATTAGCCAATCATTCACCAAGACTAGTAATTTGTCATGCCTTAGACCAGGTGAAACTAGCAAATCTTTTAAGAGATGCAGATATATTTGTCTTACCATCATACTTTGAAGCCCTAGGACTAATCGCAATAGAAGCCCTGGCCTGTCATAAATTAGTAGTAACAAGTGAGATAGAGGGACTTTATAATCTAGTGGGAGAAAAGATTAAAGAAAAGCACTTAATAGAATTCACAAACTTACCAAGGATTTATGATGTAGATAAGCCAGTAAAAGAAGACATACCGGCGTATGTACAAAGACTAAGCACTAATATAGAAAAACAAATAAAAAGACTAAATCAAAATTTATTTACAGACGAAGTAAACGCTGAAATAGAGGCATTAGCATGGGCTAATATAGGTAAGAAAATATTAAATGTAATAAATTTTTAAAAAAAGTGTTGACAAGAATAAAATGCCATGGTATTATATATCTTGTCGTTAACAAGCGACAAAGAACCTGATGATTTATCTAGAAAATGGGTATTCATCCATCAAATTTATATTTGATGAAACAATAAAATAGTAATTAAACTTTAGCAATTAATTTGAGTAACCAAAAATTAGGCCAGTCCGGCCAGAAGAGGACCCTCCACGGAGTGGTCGCAGGACGGAACGGCCGAGAAAATGATTCTTATCCATATAATATAGAAAAGGATAAATTTAAATCACGCATTGATTAAAAGATCAGTGTAAATGAAAAGAGCTTGAATCAAAAAGCTTTTATGAACAAAACTTAAAACTACTATTTTAAAATAGTAGTTAAATAATTTTTCATGAGAGTTTGATCCTGGCTCAGGATTAACGCTGGCGGCGTGCATAACACATGCAAGTCGAACGATGAAACTCATTAGATTTCTTCGGAATGAAAATGAAAGGATTAGTGGCGAACGGGTGAGTAACGCGTGAGTAACCTGCCTTACACAAGGGGATAGCCTCTGGAAACGGAGAATAATACCCTATGAAACTTTAACTTCGCATGAAGAGTAAGTCAAAGTGCTTAGCGGTGTAAGATGGACTTGCGTCTGATTAGCTAGTTGGTGAGATAAAAGCTCACCAAGGCAACGATCAGTAGCCGGCTTGAGAGAGTGTACGGCCACATTGGGACTGAGACACGGCCCAGACTCCTACGGGAGGCAGCAGTGGGGAATTTTGCACAATGGGGGAAACCCTGATGCAGCGACGCCGCGTGATTTAGAAGGCCTTCGGGTTGTAAAAATCTTTTGTATAGGAAGAAAATGACAGTACTATACGAATAAGGTCCGGCTAATTACGTGCCAGCAGCCGCGGTAATACGTAAGGACCGAGCGTTGTCCGGAATCATTGGGCGTAAAGGGTACGTAGGCGGGTTTTTAAGTTAGAAGTCAAAGGCTATAGCTCAACTATAGTAAGCTTCTAAAACTGGGAACCTTGAGTAATGGAAGGGAAAGTGGAATTCCTAGTGTAGCGGTGGAATGCGCAGATATTAGGAGGAATACCGGTGGCGAAGGCGACTTTCTGGCCATTAACTGACGCTGAGGTACGAAAGCGTGGGTAGCAAACAGGATTAGATACCCTGGTAGTCCACGCCGTAAACGATGAGTGTTAGGTGTCTGGAGTAAATCTGGGTGCCGCAGCTAACGCATTAAACACTCCGCCTGGGGAGTACGCACGCAAGTGTGAAACTCAAAGGAATTGACGGGGACCCGCACAAGCAGCGGAGCATGTGGTTTAATTCGAAGCAACGCGAAGAACCTTCAAGTCTTGACATATTACGGAGGGCATCTAGAGATAGATCCTTAGAGCTTCGGCTCACTGTAATACAGGTGGTGCATGGTTGTCGTCAGCTCGTGTCGTGAGATGTTGGGTTAAGTCCCATAACGAGCGCAACCCCTTTTGCTAGTTACCATCATTAAGTTGGGGACTCTAGCAATACTGCCGGTGACAAACCGGAGGAAGGTGGGGATGACGTCAAATCATCATGCCCTTTATGACTTGGGCTACACACGTGCTACAATGGCAGGTACAGAGGGAAGCTACAGAGTGATCTGATGCAAAACTCAAAAAGCCTGTCCCAGTTCGGATTGCACTCTGCAACTCGAGTGCATGAAGTTGGAGTTGCTAGTAATCGTGGATCAGAATGCCACGGTGAATGCGTTCCCGGGTCTTGTACACACCGCCCGTCACACCATGGAAGTTGGCAATACCCGAAGCCTGTGAGCTAACCAATAGGGAGCAGCAGTCGAAGGTAGGGTCAGTAACTGGGGTGAAGTCGTAACAAGGTAGCCGTATCGGAAGGTGCGGCTGGATCACCTCCTTTCTAAGGATTGAGAAGTCGATACGTCGACTTCTCAAGAAGAAATTACTTTGTGATTTCTAATTAGAAATATAATGGTACCAATTAATTGCATGGACCTGTAGCTCAGGTGGTTAGAGCGCACGCCTGATAAGCGTGAGGTCGGTAGTTCGAGTCTACTCAGGTCCACCAACAAGCCCGGCCGGCTCATAGAGGCCTCGCGCCTAATAGGCGCGAAATTGCCGCAGGGCATATGCCCGAGGACAGAGGATAAAATTTGTCCTGGCTGATTATTACTATTTGAAATTTGTAAATTAAAGTGTAAAGTTTAAATTACACCAATAAATGAACCACTCACAAAAGTGAGTAAAAAATTAAATAGCAAACAATATTTCCAGTCAAGAAATAAAGGGCTCAAGGTGGATGCCTTGGCACATGAAGACTATGAAGGACGTAAGTGAACGAAAACTAGGGCAAGCTCACAAAAAGCGATGACCCCTAGGTATCCGAATGGGGAAACCCGGCTGTGGAAGACACAGTCATCATAAAGTGAATACATAGCTTTATGAAGTAAGACCCTGCGAACTGAAACATCTAAGTAGCAGGAGGAAAAGAAAGAAAACTCGATTTTCCAAGTAGCGGCGAGCGAAAAGAAAACAGCCCAACCCAATAAGAAATATATTTTTTAGCAGAATCATTTGGGAAGATGAACCAAAGAAAGTGACAGTCTTGTAAGCAAAAGAAAATATATTGTGGGGGCAAGTAGCAGTGAACACGAGAAATTTGCTGTGAAGATAGGGGGCCCATCCCCTAAGGCTAAATACTAACATGTGACCGATAGCGAACAAGTACCGTGAGGGAAAGGTGAAAAGAACCCCGAAAGGGGAGTGAAACAGAACCTGAAACCTTGAGCCTACAATCAGACAGAGCACAACAGTGTGATGTCGTACCTTTTGTAGAATGGGCCAGCGAGTTATCGTACTTAGCAAGGCTAAGTCTTTAAGAGACGGAACCAAAGCGAAAGCGAGTCTTAATAGGGCGAAAGTTAAGTGCGATAGACCCGAAACCGGGTGATCTATCCATGGTCAGAGTGAAGGTGAAGTAAAATTCACTGGAGGCTCGAACCGGGTGCGGTTTAAAACGCATCGGATGAACTGTGGATAGGGGCGAAAAACCAAACGAACCCGGAGATAGCTGGTTCTCCTCGAAATAGCTTTAGGGCTAGCCTATGATTAAAGATTTGCGGAGGTAGAGCACTGACTGGCCTAGGGCGGCTTACCGTACCAAAGCCTATCAAACTCCGAATGCCAAAAAATCAGATCATGGAGTCAGACTTAGAGGGATAAGCTCCTAAGTCGAAAGGGAAACAGCCCAGACCGACAGCTAAGGTCCCAAAATCTGGATTAAGTGGAAAAGGATGTGAACCTACTAAGACAACCAGGACGTTGGCTTAGAAGCAGCCATACATTTAAAGAATGCGTAATAGCTCACTGGTCAAGTGGGTTTGCGCCGAAAATAAACGGGGCTAAAATTCAGTACCGAAGCTTCGGATTGATAGAGAATTTAAATCTATAATATAAAGGAAACCATTAAAAAAGGATAAAGAAAACTAAACTAGACTGAGAAATATTAAAATATACAATCAAGATAAAACGAGTTATCAACTAATTAATTACGCAAAATCACAAGTAAAAGGTAAGTTGGTCTGCACTTTGACAAATCACTCCTCCAAAAGCCGGAGGGGCTAATTTTGAAACAGTGAGACATTTGACCTACTAACAAATCAAAGATTTGAGTTAGGTCAAGATAACTACAAAAATCACTAGATTAAACAGTAAGATATATAAATAAAAAAATATATCAAAGTCTGGAAAAAAAGTATTCTAAAACCGATAAAAAGATGGTTACTTATGTATAGATTTAAATACTCTATCAGTGGTAGAGGAGCATTGTATTAGGGAAGAAGCCCAAGCGAAAGCAGGCGTGGACTTAATACAAGAGAGAATGCTGGCATGAGTAGCGAGAAGGGATGTGAGAATCATCCCCGTCGAAACCCCAAGGACTCCTGAGCAAGGCTCGTCCCCTCAGGGAAAGTCGGGACCTAAGGCGAGGCCAAAAGGCGTAGCCGATGGATAACAGGTTTATATTCCTGTACCGCTTAAAGTCGCTATTAGAGAAGTGATGACGCAAGAGGATAAGCTAAGCTGCCCGATGGATGGCAGTCTAAGCACAAAGGCTGATTAGTAGGCAAATCCGCTAATCAAAAAGCTAATGTGTGATAGGTATCGAAAACATGAGTAGAGAAGTAGCCGATTTCAAATTGCCAAGAAAAGTCACTATCGATGACCAAAGCGCCCGTACCAAAACCGACACAGGTAGGGAGGTAGAGAATACCAAGACGCGCGGAAGAACCTTTGTTAAGGAACTCGGCAAAATGTCCCCGTAACTTCGGGAGAAGGGGAGCCATAGCGATATGGCCACAGAAACCAGGCCCAAGCGACTGTTTACCAAAAACACAAGTTTCTGCAAAATCGTAAGATGAAGTATAGGAGCTGACACCTGCCCGGTGCTGGAAGGTTAAGGGGAAGGCTTAGCGCAAGCGAAGGCTAGAACTTAAGCCCCAGTAAACGGCGGCCGTAACTATAACGGTCCTAAGGTAGCGAAATTCCTTGTCGGGTAAGTTCCGACCCGCACGAAAGGTGTAACGATTTGGGCACTGTCTCAACAAAGGATCCGGTGAAATTGTAGTAGTCGTGAAGATGCGACTTACCCACGCTAGGACGGAAAGACCCCGTGGAGCTTTACTGTAGGCTGATATTGGATTTTGAGATTAGATGTACAGGATAGTTGGGAGGCGAAGAAGCATGTACGCCAGTATGTGCCAAGCCATCCTTGGGATACCAACCTTCTAATATCAGAATTCTAACATTGACCCTTAATCAGGGCAAAGGACATTGTCAGTTGGGCAGTTTGACTGGGGCGGTCGCCTCCTAAAAAGTAACGGAGGCGTTCAAAGGTTCGCTCAGAATGGACGGAAACCATTCGTAGAGTACAAAGGCAAAAGCGAGCTTAACTGCGAGAGATACAGCTCAAGCAGAGTAGAAATACGGACTTAGTGATCCGGTGGCACCGCATGGAAGGGCCATCGCTCAACGGATAAAAGCTACCCCGGGGATAACAGGCTTATCTCCCCCAAGAGTCCACATCGACGGGGAGGTTTGGCACCTCGATGTCGGCTCGTCTCATCCTGGGGCTGAAGTAGGTCCCAAGGGTTGGGCTGTTCGCCCATTAAAGAGGCACGCGAGCTGGGTTCAGAACGTCGTGAGACAGTTCGGTCCCTATCCAGCGTGGGCGTAAGAAATTTGCGAGGACCTGTCCTTAGTACGAGAGGACCGGGATGGACATACCACTGGTGTACCAGTTGTTCCGCCAGGAGCATAGCTGGGTAGCTAAGTATGGAATTGATAAGTACTGAAAGCATCTAAGTACGAAGCAACCCTCAAGATAAGATTTCTAAAAGTACGTAAAGAAAATACGTTTGATAGGTCCAAGGTGTAAGTGCAGTAATGTATTAAGCTAATGGATACTAAACTTTTAATCTTGACTGGAAATATTGTTGGCTATTTAAAAGGTTCAAAATATAATATAGTAACGATAGCGTTGGGGATACACCTATATCCATACCGAACATAGAAGTTAAGCCCAACTACGCCGATGGTACTCGGAGGGTGACCTCCCGGTAGAGTAGGAAGTTGCTAAACATTTAATATTAGCTAGCCATATTGGCTAGTTAGATATAAATGTAAAAAAATATATTAGATTAATTTAAGTATAACTATGCTTAGGTAGCTCAATGGTGGAGCACCCGGCTGTTAACCGGTAGGTTGTGGGTTCGAGTCCCACCCTGAGCGCCAAGAGTTAGTCCCTCCGGCTCATAGAGGAGTCGTGCATCAGCACGAAATACCGCAGGCGAAGCCGAGGACTAATATATCGCGGGATGGAGCAGTTTGGTAGCTCGTCGGGCTCATAACCCGAAGGTCGTAGGTTCAAATCCTGCTCCCGCAACCATTATTAATTTTTATATGGCGAAGTAGCTCAGTTGGCTAGAGCATTCGGTTCATACCCGGAGTGTCAAGAGTTCAAGTCTCTTCTTCGCTACCATTTTTTTATTTAGTTTAATAGACCTTTAAATTTGGCCCCATGGTCAAGCGGTTAAGACATCGCCCTCTCACGGCGGGTTCTCGGGTTCGAATCCCGATGGGGTCACCATTAATAAAAAACAAGCCCTATGGTCAAGCGGTTTCTTGATCCTAACCCAATACAACAAAGTTGGATTGATGGTAGGTCAAATGTCGCGAAGTCCAAATCTTTGATTTGGTAAACGGAGCCGACTAAGACACCTTGAATCGTAGCTTCAAAAATTATATTATATATTATGCATTTTTAACAAGGCCCTATGGTCAAGCGGTTAAGACACCACCCTTTCACGGTGGTATCCCGGGTTCGAATCCCGGTAGGGTCACCACTATTATTATTACTTTTATATAAAGATAAAATCTTCGTTTGGCGGGGATACCACCGACGGTGGTAAGTTTTTCGGATTCATCAATAGCTTACGCTTTGATTCATCTCGAAAATAAAAAGTACTCCGTACTTTCCACCCTACAAGGGACTGGGTTACGAATCCCAAGCTCCGTTTTACAGATATTTGATTTTAACTTATAATGTATTAAGTAAATATGGAAGTATAGCTCAGTTGGGAGAGCATCTGCCTTACAAGCAGGGGGTCACAGGTTCGAGCCCTGTTACTTCCACCATATAACTAGTCTATAAATAGCTCTTAATAGAGACATAAAGTAGAGAATATTTTGGATTTTTAGACTAGTAATAATTTTACTAGGGTAGATTTTACCCTAGCCCAACCCTTTACATAGGTACGCTGATGTAGCTCAATTGGCAGAGCAATTGATTTGTAATCAATAGGTTGTAGGTTCAAGTCCTATCATCAGCTCCAAATCAAACCTATATTATAACTCTAATGGTTTATTATAGGTTTGTAAGCCGAGAATAAATATCGGCACTTATTGGCTCGGTAGTTCAGCTGGTTAGAATGCCGCCCTGTCACGGCGGAGGTCGTGGGTTCGAATCCCATCCGAGTCGCCATTTAAAATTTTTTTGAAATAGACTTTATAATGCGAAAATTTAATACTATATATACTTATGCGGATGTGGCTCAGTGGTAGAGCATCGCCTTGCCAAGGCGAGGGTCGCGAGTTCGAATCTCGTCATCCGCTCCACAATATCACCAGATATCCCGAACAGCAGATGTTTGGTATGGTGATTTTTTAATATGCGGGTGTAGCTCAGTGGTAGAGCCCCAGCCTTCCAAGCTGGTTGCGAGGGTTCGATTCCCTTCACCCGCTCCAAGTCACTTGTAGTGTTTCAGATGCATAGCATCTGAAATCTTCGAGATGAGCATAGCGAATCCGAAGAACTAAGCGAGAGAAGCATAAACTTCTTGAGTGCACAAAAAATTAAATTTTTGCGTCATTAGCTCAGCTGGATAGAGCGTCTGGCTACGGACCAGAAGGCCTGGGGTTCGAATCCTCAATGACGCGCCAGATTTCAATAAACCCTTGTAAGTACTATGTTTACAAGGGTTTGTTTTTTAAATTGTTACAAATTTGATTACGATAGCTTGATATCTTACATTGGAAAATGATTTATTTATGTTATAATAACTATAAAGACAAAACTTTAACACAATGGTTAAATTCAATAGCCATCAATTGCATATGGAGGTTTATATGAAATTAGACAGAAAGTTTGTATCAAAATATTATGAGCATGTAGATGATTTTCCTGATTTAGATATTGATCTTTCTAAGACAATACTTCTTATTGTTGACTATCAAAATGAATTTTGTCTGACTGATTTTGGAGAAGCTAAGGAATTTAAAGAACAAGGTATGTGGGATTCTTGGAAACCATATTTTGACAAAATGCATGAAGTTGCTTTACCTAATACTGAAAAAGTTTTAAAATATTTTAGAGACAATGATTTATTAGTTTCATATGGACTTATTGCTTGCCAAAGAGAAGATGGACGTGATAGATCACCAGTTCAAAAATCTGATGGTTGGAATAATATGCTCATGCCTGTAAATTCATTTGCAGCAGAGGTTGTAGATTCTTTAAAACCAATTGATGATGAAATAGTTGTTTATAAGACAACTGACTCTGTAACAACTGGAACGAATTATCTACACTTATTAGACAATATGGAAATAGAAACTGTTGTTGTCTGCGGAATGGTTACTGACCAATGTGTGGCTTCTACTGTAAGAGGTCTTGCTGATGCTGGTTATGATGTTATAACAGTACATGATGCTTGCATTGCAGCTTCAGAAGAGCTTCATGATGCAGAACTTAAAATAATGAATGTAATTTATACTTATGTTTTAAGCACAGAGGATACATTGAATTTACTAGAAGAAAGCAAATAATAAAATTATAAGTAAAGGGGCCTTATGGCTCCTTTTTTATTGTTAAAAATGCTCTTATAAGTACAATATGCTTATAAAAATTAAATTTCTAAGGAGCGAATATGCTTAATGATATAAACAAAGTTGCCCAAGATACAATCAATGCAATCAATGAGAAAATAAAAAATTTAAATACCTTAAATATAATAGTAGCTGGGAAAACCGGAGTAGGAAAATCTACTTTAATAAATGCTGTTTTTAAAGATAATATCGTACAAACAGGGATGGGTAGACCAGTTACAAATCATATGAGAAAGATTAGCAAAAAAGATATACCATTAGCAATCTATGACACTAGAGGATTTGAACTAGGCAAGGATGTCCAAGAAGATGTAAAAAAGGAAATACTTGATACTATTAAAGATGGTCTTGCTTATAATGATATAAATAAAGCCATACACTGTATTTGGTATTGTATAAATACTGGTTCAAATAGGATTGAACCTGAGGAAATAGAATGGTTAAGAGAGCTATCGGAAGAAAATAATTCTACACAAGTGCCAATTATAGTAGTTTTAACTCAGACTATTTCTAAGAAAAATGCAGAAGAAATGAAAAATCTTATTTTAGATGAGAATTTAGATATTATCCAAGTGATACCAGTACTTGCAAAAGACTATGAAATTGAAGGTCTGGGTACTGTAAAAGCTTTTGGTCTGGATACATTAATCCAAGTAATGGGTGAGGCCATGCCTGATGAGCTTATGGATACTCTACAACATGTGCAAATAGCAAGTTTATCTGAAAAAAAGCGAAAAGCCTCTAAAATTGTAGCAACTGCAGCACTAACAGCTACAAGCGAGGGGGCGGCCCCAATTCCTTTTGCAGACGCTGCACTTTTAATACCAACCCAAGTTACTATGATAGCTTCTATCACAGTAGTATTTGGTTTTGAGATTAATAAAACAGTTATAACAGCTCTATTATCTTCAACAATAGGATCTGGAGGAGCAACACTTTTAGGTAGAACTGTGGTTTCAAATGTATTTAAATTAGTACCAGGAGCTGGATCTGTAGCAGGGGGTGCAATATCTGCAACTACTGCAGGTATCATAACAGCAGCCCTAGGAGCAGCATATATAACAATTATGGAGATGATCTATAAGGGGGAAATGAATATAGAGGATATTTCTAGCAAAAAAGGAAAAGAAACTTTATCCAAAGTATTTAATGATAAGTTAAAATCTGGAAAAGACAATTTAGCATCATATTTAGCCATATTGTCAGATAAAAATAACAAATAGTATAATAAATCCTTAACAAAATCTTAATCTCAAAAAGAGTATCATATAATCATAATTAAATAATATTTATAGAAAGGAATAATTTATGTCTAATAAAACTTCTGATAAAAAAAGTTCTCTACCTAATTTTTTATCAGCTCTCACAGGAGCTCTTATAGGTGGACTTTTGGTATTTTTGTTAACTAATGGTTTTGGAGCAATGACTAATGATAATAGTAGCAATGAAGCTGCTAATCCTCCACAAACAAAGACAGAAGAAGCGAATGTTTCAAAAAAAGAAATAGATAAGAGTATAGGAAATCTTGATGCTGATGATTCTGGCGCATCCATGGAGTCTAAGGTTGTAAAAAAATCTATAAATAGCGTTGTAGGAATTACAACCAAGTCTCAGGTTACCCAAGAAACATTTTGGGGTCCACAATCTGGATATGTTGAAGGAATCGGATCAGGATCTATTGTCAGCAGTGATGGATATATATTAACTAATTCTCACGTAGTAAGTAACGGTGATACTAGTGAAATTAGTGTACTTTTTAATGATGGTACAACCACACCAGCAAAACTTGTTTGGAATGACTCAACCCTAGATTTAGCTATTATTAAAGTAGAAAAGAAAAATCTACCAGCAATGGAACTAGCTGATAGTGATGATGTGGGAGTAGGTGATAGGGTTGTAGCTATTGGAAACCCACTTGGTTTTGAACTTCAATCTACAGTGACTAGCGGAATAATCTCAGGACTTAATCGTACAGTAAGTTTTCAAACTGGAGCACAAATGGATGGTTTAATGCAAACAGATGCTGCTATAAACTCTGGAAACTCTGGTGGAGCCTTACTAAACTCAAAGGGCCAACAAATCGGTATCAACTCTGCAAAAGCTGGAAATAGTGATGGTATTGGTTTTGCTATACCAATCAATACTGTAAAAAGTGTAATCGAACAAATAATAAAAAATGGAGAATATAAGTCAGTATATCTAGGCATAACTGGACAATCCCTAGACTATTTTAAACAATTCCCACAAGCAAATATGGGAGCTCTTGAGGATGTAGAAGGTGTATATGTATTTAGCGACTTTGATCAAGATGGTGTTTTCCAAAAAGGAGATGTAATCACTGCTGTTGATGGCAAAAAAGTAACTGATATGGCATCCTTAAGAAAGGTTCTTCTTGATTATCAAATAGGCCAAAGTGCAGAAATCACATTAATCAGAGATGGAAAAGAGCAAAAAGTTAACTTTACATTCAAAATAGATTCATCAAATGTAGATGAATATAAACAAGCTAGTCCAGAAAATAAAGTAGAAAAAAATGAGGAGGAAAATAGTAGTATTAACCCATTTAACAATCTTCCATAAAGATAAAAAGCTTGCTAGTATCTAGCAAGCTTTTATTTTTAAAATACATCGCCTTCGTTATAAACCATATCCCAAAACTTAAGTTCATAAAGCAGACAATTTTTAAAAATATCTATCAAAATATCTCTTTTTGTATCAGTCATATCCATGCCAATTTCATTTATTTCATCAACTGTCCCATCTACATATGAAAGATAAACAGGATCTAGATATCCAGTTATAAATTTGCCGTAAACATCATGATTTTTTGCCTCGGGATTTACCTTATCTATATATCTAAAAATATTTACATATCCTAAATCGCAAGCCATAAGGACCATCAATATTTCTTCATAACCCCCAATTAATGATTGAGAAATCCTATAATTTGAATAAGAAAGATTAGTAAGATTTGAAGGTTTTTTTTCAATTTCTTTAGCATCTATACCAAAATCACGCATGACCCCACGGTGGATGGCCATCTCATTTTCCATGCAATTATTTAATAGATGGGAAAATTTGCGGATGATATCCTTATTATTTGTTTTTGTAATACCAATAGCAAAAATTTTGACATGGTCCCATAGGTAAATGTAGTCTTCTTCCAGGTAATATTTAAATTTAGACATTTCAAGGTCTCCATTAATCAAACCTAATATAAAAGGATGATTGTAAAGCTCTTGCCAAATGTCTTCGGTTTTTTCGTATAAATAGTCAATAAATTTCATAAATCCTCCAATAAGTAAACCATACCCCATATTACTTTAAATTTTCTATATAACTGATATAGTATAAGTAACAATTAAATATTTCTTTTTGTATTCGGGGTGCCAAGTGCTGAGATTATACCCGCAAACCTGATAAACGTAATAGTTTCGTAGGGAAATAAAAAAGCAATGATAACTCTTTTTCCGAATATAAGAAAAAAGAGTTTTTTATTTTTAATTGTGAATTTGGATATAATAAGGAGATGACAATGAAAGCAAAATTTGATGGATATGCTAATAAATATGATGAATGGTTTATGGAAAATGAAAATATGTATTTAACAGAGCTAAGTGTCGTAGAGATGGCTCTTAAAAGTGTAAATACAGAAAAATCACTATCAGTTGGTTGTGGAAGTGGTTTGTTTGAAGTTTCTCTAAAAGATAGGGGAATTACCATTACTGATGGATTAGAACCATCAGAAGATATGGCTAAGATTGCAGAAAAAAGAGGCTTAAATGTAATTGTAGGTATCATCGAAGATGCTAAGCTAGAAGATGAATTCTATGACTGCATTTACCTAAATGGTTCATCAACATATATAGAAGATTTAGAAAGTGCCTACAAAACAGTTTATAAAGCACTAAAACCAGGCGGACACATTGTAGTAATCGATGTTCCAAAGGAAAGCCCATTTGGAATTCTTTATCAATTTGCTAGCCATGCAAAAACATTTGATTTGCCAAATTTTGAGGGGATCTTACCAAAATCACCATATCCAATAGAATTAATTACATCCACAGTAATGACAACTACACCAGAAAAACGTGATATCTTAGAAAATATAGGATTTAAAGACTTTAAATATTATCAAACACTAACAACAGATCCAGCATATTCAGATGACTATGTAGAAGAAGCTGTAGAAGGATATGACAAGGGATCATATGTTGCAATAGTAGCTGAAAAATAAGTAAAAAAATATAATTAATAAGCACAAAAGGAAGGCCATTTGTCTTCTTTTTATATGTCAAGAAAAATCCTTGACACTCCTTTAAATACGTTGTATAATGCATAGGTCAAGAAATTTTATTGACACAGTAATTTTTGAAAATTACAAGAATATTAGTGGAGCATTATGGAAAAAATTGTTAAAGTGGCCGAACTATTCGACATTTATGGACCGCTACTAAATGAAAAACAACGTGATGTTATAAATTGCTATTATAACGAGGATTTATCCTTACAAGAGATTGCGGATAATAACAACAAATCCAAGCAAGCAATTTCAGATATGATGACTCGTTCAGTTGACAAATTATTTGAGTTTGAAGATGAGCTTTCTTTGCTAGAAAAAAAAGAGGGGCTCAAGGATGCTCTTATGAGTATAAGAGAGCTGATGGAAAGTTCAAATTATGAACAAGCAATTGAAAAGATAACAGAAGAAATTGAAAAAATTTAGGGAGTGATAATATGGTGTTTGAAGGCCTATCCGATAGACTCCAAGAAACCCTTGGTAAGCTAACCGGAAAAGGAAAATTAACAGAAAAAGACATCGATAGTGCAATGAGAGAGATAAGACTTTCACTTCTTGAAGCTGATGTTAACTACAAAGTCGTAAAAGAATTTGTAAAAACAGTAAAAGAACGCGCATTAGGCGAAGATGTCATGCAGTCACTAAGCCCAGGTCAAATGGTAGTTAAAATCGTAAATGAAGAGCTAACCAATTTGATGGGGAAAGAAAACTCCAAACTAGATCTTAAAGGAAGCACACCGCATATGGTAATGATGGTTGGGCTTCAAGGTTCTGGTAAAACCACTCACTCAGGTAAATTAGTACACAAACTTAAAAGCGAAAACAGAAACCCAATGCTAGCAGCCCTAGACATTTATAGGCCAGCAGCTATTGACCAATTAAAAGTAGTTGGTAACAAAGCAGGAGTTCCAGTTTTTGAAGAGGGCAAACAAGACCCAGTAATTACAGCTCAAAATGCAAAAGATTTTGCAAGGGCAAATAATTATGATACAGTCATCCTCGATACAGCAGGGCGTCTTCAAATAGATACTGATTTGATGGAAGAGCTAAAAGCAATCAAAGAAGCAACAAAACCTGATGAAATCCTCTTAGTAGTAGATGCTATGACAGGACAAGAAGCAGTAAATGTTGCAAAAACTTTTGATGAATATCTTGACATCACAGGTGTAATACTCACCAAGCTTGACGGTGATGCTAGAGGTGGGGCAGCTTTATCCATAAGACAAGTAGTTGGGAAACCAATAAAATTTGTCGGTGTAGGTGAAAAACTAGAAGACCTAGAGTCATTTTATCCAGATAGGATGGCAAATAGGATTTTAGGAATGGGAGATGTTTTATCTTTAATAGAAAAAGCAGAAGCCCAAATTGATCTTCAAAATGCAAAAGAGCTTGAAGAAAAGATGAGAAATCAAACCTATACCCTAGATGATTTTATGGAGCAAATCAATCAAATCAGAAATATGGGTCCATTAGAAGACTTACTTGCAATGATACCTGGTGTAAATAATAAAATGCTTAAGCAAATTAACGTAGATGACTTAGGCTTTGAAAGAATTGAAGCACTCATAAGCTCTATGACACCAGCAGAGAGAGCAAAACCAGAAATAATAGGCAAAAGCCGTAAAGATCGTATATCAAACGGATCTGGAGTTAATGTAAAAGAGTTAAACAAACTCTTAAAGCAGTTTAAAGAACTGAAAAAAATGATGAAACAAGTTTCAAATATGCAAGGAAAAGGAAAGAAAGGCAGAGGTATGAGGATGCCAAAAATGCCTAAATTCCCTTTTTAATAGCTAAATAATATTTAAATATTTAATTTGTTTCAAACGTCAAAATGAAAGGAAGTAAAAATGGCAGTAAAAATTAGATTAAAAAGAATGGGACAAAAGAAAAGACCATTCTACAGAGTTGTTGTAGCAGATAGTAGAAGCCCAAGAGATGGTAAATTCATCGAAGAAATCGGATATTACAATCCAGTAAGCGAACCTAAAGAATTTAAAATCGATAATGAAAGAGCAAAATATTGGGTTGGCACTGGTGCAAAACCAACATCAATCGTTGAAAAACTTTTCAATGACAATGATGTACTAGCTTAAGAATTATGAAAGAACTAGTAGAAACAATAGTAAAAGAACTTGTAGAAGAAAAAGATCAAGTAGAAATCGAAGAAAACCGTAATGACGGCGAAGTTAACATCATAATCCATGTAGCTGAATCTGATAAGGGCAGAGTGATAGGAGTAAGAGGAAATATTATAAACTCAATCCGTACTATCGCAAGATCAGCAGCTATAAAAGAAAATGTTAAGGTTAATATAAAAATATGAGAATAACAGTAGCAGAGATAGTAACTACCCACGGCGTACGTGGTAATTTAAAAGTAAAAAGCCTAAGTGATTATGAAAAAAGATTTGAAGACGGAGCAAAATTACTAATCGGAGATGAGGAGCTTACAGTAGAATCATCCTTTGATCAAAAAGGACTAAAGGTTATCAAATTTAAAGAATATGATGATATAAATGATGTTCTTAAATTTGTGGGCAAGGATATAACCATAGAAGATTCTGATCTTGGAGATCTAAACGAAGATGAGTATTATGTTTTTGAATTAGTTGGACTAGATGTGAAAAGCCATGGGCAAATAGTAGGCAAGATCACAGATGTTATCACAGGCGTTTATCCAAATGATGTTTATGTTATAAAAACAGAAAAAGATGAAGTTTACTTTCCAGCTTTAAATGCTACTGTAAAAAATGTTGATATAGAAAATGGCTTTATAGAAGTAGAAAACTTTAGTGACTATGAATAAAATAACCATCCTGACCCTATTTCCAGAAAGTTTTGAATTTCTAAAAACTTATGGAGTTATAGGCAAGGCTATTTCAAAAGGATTATTAGAACTTGAATTTGTAAATATAAGAGATTTTTCAAACGACAAGCACAATCATGTAGACGATACAGTCTATGGTGGAGCAGCAGGAATGCTTATGAGACCACAACCAATATATGATGCTTTAATGTCTGTAAAAAAACCTGGATCCAAGGTAGCCTATATGTCTGCTGCAGGATCTCAATTCAATCAGAAATTAGCAATCGACTTTGCAGAAATTAAACATCTTATACTTATTTGTGGCCACTATGAAGGTATAGATGCAAGAATAACCAACCACTATGTAGATTATGAAATCTCAATTGGAGATTATGTCCTTACAGGAGGAGAAATCCCTGCTATGGTAGTAATCGACTCTATGGCAAGATTTATAGAAGGCGTAGTTGGTAAAGAAGAATCCCTAGTTACAGATTCACATTACAATACATTATTGCAACAAGATGAATTCACCAAGCCACGCGAATTTAATGGATATATGGTGCCACAAGACTTACTAAGTGGAGATCATAAAAAAATTGCAGCTTGGAACAAAAAATCAGCAATAGAAAAAACAAAAAGAGTCAGATCAGACTTATATGAAAAATTCCTAAGAGAGGAGAATAAAAATGGACTTAATTAAAAAAATTGAACAAGAAAACTTACGTGAAGACCAATTTGACTTTAACGTAGGAGATACAGTTAGAATATCTTACAGAATTAAAGAAGGTGAAAAAACTAGACTTCAAGACTTTGAAGGTACAGTTATCAAAATTAAAGAAGGTGGAGTAAATAAAGCATTCACACTAAGAAGAATTTCTTATGGTGTAGGTGTTGAAAGAACTTTCCTTTATAACTCACCAAGAATCGAAAAACTAGTAGTAACAAGACACGGTAAAGTACGTCGTGCAAAACTTAACTACCTACGTGGACGTCAAGGTAAAGCTACAAAAGTAAAAGAAAAAACTAATTATTAGAAATCAGAGACTGTTGGAAATTGGTAGATAATCATTGTTCCGTCATTAGAGTGCACTCACAGAAAGTTAGAGACTTAGCCCGCCGGCTTATGGAGGCATATTCCGTCGGCTGGTTGAGACACTTTCTGAGAGGGTGCTCGAATGATTTTGGAACATTTTATCTGTTTTCAACAGTCCCTTTTTTAAAATTTATCCCAAATTGTGAAAGACTAAACTATAAAAAGTATTAAGATAAGAAGGATAGATTACTAAATGAAATAGATATCCAAAGAATAGATTCATATGATGACAAAAGATTTGATGAAGCAGCTCTTAATCAACATGGATGCTTTGTGGTAAATGGCAAATTTCTCTATCAAATCAAAATAATATCTAAAAATTTGGCTCTTATAAAGTAAGTCTCCTAAAATATTTAAGTTAGATCTTGATAACATACAACCCACACAATTTTATATTGATAGAAAAAAGCTAGATGCAATAAAAACTTTTGCTAAAAACAGTGAGGATTACATACTAAAATGGGATAAATTTTGCAATGAATATTTTGAAGGTTTAGAAAATTAATATAAATTTTATAATTATTAATAAATTATAAAATAAAGGACTCAAAATAGAGTCGTTTTTTAACGTAAGAATGAATTTTTAAAATATATTCTCATTATTTTAAATTTTATAGATAATAATTTGATCTTATGTATAATATATTTAGTAAATAAGGATAAAATTATGTCAATCAATATAAACTGGTATCCAGGGCACATGAAAAAAGCTAAGGAATATTCATAAACAAAAAGAAAGTACAAAGATTAGTCCAAAAGCTAAAACTACAAGTTACAAGTTTTGGTAGGAAATCTAAGTATTCATCATACAAAGGTAAGGTAGGAAAGTTATCAGATAAAGCAATAAATTGTAATTTTAAATCACCACTACCGCATTAAAAGATAACAATAGATACACCAGAATTTAAATCTTACACTTCTTATGATAAAGGGAATACCCGAATAGGTAAACTATACTTAATGCATTTCTAGATATGTAAAATAGTGGGATAATATCATACTCCATAAGTAAAAACCAACAATACAAGCAATCTTAATCTCACTAGAAGAAACAATCAGTATAACAAGTGACTGCAAAGAAAGAATATTTTATTCCGATTAAGGATGGAGATATCAGGCAAAACAATGCACAAAAAGACTTAAAGAATATAGAATAACCCAAAGTATGTCAAGAAAATGTAATTGTATAGATAATTCTCCTATGGGAAACTTCTTTGTAATACTAAAATAAGAAATGTATTATGGTCAAAATTACAAATTCTATGATTAACTAAAACAATCCATATATGTATATATAAAATACTACAGTTAAGAAAGAATAAAAGAGAAACTAGGCTTCTTCACATTAGTAGAATTATAGAAGAAAGAGAGCAGCTTAAGAAACTCGACTTTCCCCTAGGGAAAAGTACAAATAATCAGAACTACCAGCTACAGCTTAAGCAATTATTTATTTGCCTTTTGCTACTGACTCACCCGTAAACGAGTCATAGTATTCCTTAAGACTTATTTGATCGCTAAAATAATTTTCTTATAATTGATTTCGTATATATTCTTTTATCATTTTTTCATCTCGTCCTACTGTATCCACATAATAGCTCCTGCACCAGAAATGTCTATTCCCATATTTATATTTTAGATTTGCATGACTATCAAATATTATTAATAACTTTTTCTCTTAAATATCCCATTATTTCTGATATGCTATATTTTGGTGGTATTTCTATCATCATATGAACATGGTTTACACAAAGTTCTGCTTCTATTATATAGATTCCTTTTCGTTGACACAGTTTTCTAAGTATTTGCCCTATATCTTTTTTTAATTTCCCATATATTGCTTCTCTTCGATATTTTGGTGCAAATACTACATGATATTTACATTGTCATTTAGCGTGTTATAAACTATTCTTGTCCATTAAATTCTCCTTGTTTTAATTGTGCATGTGATTATCACAATTATATATCAAGTGAGAATTTTTTGGCTTGAAGCTAAAGCTAAATTCCTCCACCTGCATAGCAGGTGGTTTTTTGTTTCACTCACATTCGTTCGTTCAACTTACTTAAGTGAACAAAAAACATCAGTCATAAATATAGATTTATGTCTGATGTTAAGGCCAAAATTTTGGTGTCCTCGAAATTTTAAAAGGGGTTATTATGCACATAAACTAGGTGTAAAAAAGATTCTACCGGATATGGACTATACTAGTAAATTAAGGTTAATCAATTTATAGCAGTGAGTAATATAGGATTATAAGTCAATTAGGACTTTCCTGTAACCTTGATTTTTAACAATGAACTAATTATTATTTAAATAGTAAATTATTAATATTGATTAGTTTTTATATAAATTTGATTACAAAATAATTTTAAATATTTTTACATATTATTTACAGAATAATAATAAATTCTAAATAAAACTTAGATAAAATAATAAATGTGTTAATTATATCCTATAAGATGGATAAACGTTTAATATATTGTTGGTTATTAAAATATCGATGGTTTAAAATTGATGATTATACACTTCAAATCATAAAAGAATAATTTATTGTTTCATTAGGATTTTAATATAAGTGTGAAGGGATACTTATGAGTGAGTTAGTTAGAACTGAAAGACTAAATTTTGAGGATTTATTTTTCTTCGAAAGAGAAGTAACACAGCCGCAAATTATAAAAAAAGAGCTTGATATGATTATGCCTAAACTTAGAAAAATTGGAATAGAGCATAAAAATATCGTTATTAGTAAGGTTGTAGGTAAAAATCCAACTAAAAAAACTATGTTGATGCAAATCCGTGTTCCAATTTCTATAAATGATGGACTTAGTAATTTTTTTAAAAAGCATCCACAATATGAATTGGAAAAAAATTTTTCAATAAATGAGGGGGTGAAATTAGCTATCACAAACAATGAAAATGAATTCCGTGAAGGTATAAAATTGTTAATGAAACAAAGACCGGATTTGGATTTATCGAATAACTCTATAATAGAACTGTCTCATATTTCTTATTACGGGGATGTTCTTGATTTTGAATTATTTTTAGAAGATAAGTAAATATAAAAAGGGGATGTACATATATGATTAATCTATATAACGATTTAGAATTTTTTCGTTGCACCAAAGCAAACTATCTTGTCAAAAAAGGTAGTATGTCAAATTACTCATTTAATATAATTGACGAAAATAATACTGATGTATTGGAATATATATTTGAAATTGAGAAGTATCCTATAGACGAGGAAAAATTTTCCAATAATGTTAAAAAATATATTGGAGATGAGTCAAAAGAATTTATACAAAAACTTTTAGAATTAGAAGTAATAAGAAGAGTTAACAATGATTCTGTTCTAAATAAAGTAATGGTCATTTCAACAATAGATGATAAAAAACTTATAGAAACTAAACTTAACCAAATGGATTTTATTATGGATGCTTTTTTTGAAATCGAAAATGTATCAGAAGATAATTCAGAGCTAGAAAAGTATATAAAAAACTCAGAAATGATATTAGTTTTCTCTAATAGTTTTAGACCAGATATTTTCTATACAATAAATTCATACATCGTTGAAGAAAATAAAGACGCTATCTTTTCTTATATGGATGGGGATGAAGGAATAGTATTACCTCTATTAGAACCTAAGTACAAAGGGTGCTACAACGACTTTGAACTTTTAAGAGAATCGTCTTTCCATAATTTATTAGAATATCAAATAATGAAAGAAGAAATTATAAAAAAAAGAACTATGAAAAAAAGTTCTTTTTATTCTGCCATGTTACTTGATTGGTCAATAGTTATAATGAATTTTATAAAAAAACAAACACAAATTAATACTTTTGCTCAATCTATTGACTTTGAAAGAATGCATTTTTCAAAAACAAAACTTTTCCGATTTCCTAAATGTCCTAGTTGTCAAGGTGACTCAAATCTTACTCATCCATTTATATAGAAAGGAGATATAAGCTATGGAGAAGTTATTAAATGAAAATGAACAATACGATGACTTTTCAGGTGAACAGATAGCATCATTTAAAAGATATATAGAAGAAAATGATGTCTTTAATGATAACGTATTTGAAGTTTTCGAAAAAAATTTAGACTATTATGCTTCTAGATATACCAGAGATGAATTTGTATCTTATGCAGAATTATTTCATGCAAACTCAGATTTTTGGAACTCAGATGAGATGGATGAAAATATAAATTTGTATGAAGTATCTGTTGATTGGAGAAATAAAACAGTTCATCCTCATGATTCAGAATATGTAATTAAAGAAGAAAAATACGTATTTATAGATTCTTTTTCCAATAAAATAAAAAAGATTCTTAATAATTTAAATAAAAAAGATATAGAACTTTATTCTTCAGTAGATTTAATTTTTTATGTAGATGGTAGTTTATATCAATATTTACCAAAAAAAAATTTTGTATTCACGTGGGAAAAAAATGGTAAAAATCTTATAGATAAAATTTCTAAAATTTTATCTATGGACTTAACTGATAAGATAGTAATAATTCCTATATTTATACCTATAAGGAAGATGCTATTTCTTGGTGAATATGGTTATAGAGAATCACTCATAGACTATGGTAGAATACTTTCACTAGTTGAACATAGTACTGATGATTCTAAGATTATTCGAAGATTTGAGTCTAGATATATAAATGAAAAATTCCGAATAGATTCAGTTGAAAAAAGTATTATTAGCATTATTACATGTTAAGGAGATAAAATGGAAGGTATAAGACTAAATAAGTATTCAGATCAAATAAAAGAAATTTCTAACAATATAGCTAATTTACCAGATATAGAGCAAGTTGCTATAATTCATGAAATAATCGACGATACTCCTTACAAGACAAAAGAATATAATAAATATTTACATGATGAATACCATATTTCACATAATAAAGAAAATATAATTAATAGTAATGCTAAAAGAATAAAATTAAAACCTTGTGAAGATATGTCAAATTGTGATTTGAAAAAGGTTATAACTCAAAGATATTCTATTCGTGACTATAAAAACGAAGAAGTGTCTTTTGAGCAATTCAGTACAATTCTACACTATAGCTTTGGAAAAAAACGTACTGCACGAGGAGCTTATGATCAAAGAGAATATCCTTTTAGATTCGTTAATAGTGCTGGCGGTCTCAACCATCTTGATCTGTATGTATTCGTAAATAAAGTTACTGGAGTAGAAAGTGGAATATATTATTATGATTTTATTAATGATGAGCTCATACAAATTGAACATGGAAATATGAGATTAGCTGAGAAGTATGTCAATTATCAAAATGAATTTACTGTATATTCTAATTTTATAGTAACAATTGTATCAGACTTATCTAGAATAGTTCCTAAATATTATAAGCGTGCCTATAGAATGGTGCATATGGATGCAGGAATTGCAACAGCGTATATGCAATTACTTGGAGAGTATTTAGGCGTATCCTCTTGTATAGTTGCGGGTTTTTTAGAAAATGAATTAGAAAAATTACTTTCTTTAACAGAAAATGATTATCCAATTTCCACTATGTCCTTTGGAATTAAAAATTAATGTTTAACTATTCTCTATTAATCTTTCTGGTATTTCCCTTAGTCCAGAGGATGTTAGATAAGTTAATTCATTCTAGAATTGTAGTGTTGGCCGCACATATACTTATGACAACTAGTCTAGCATTATACATAGTACTACGTTATAAGATGGAATTAATAATACAGGCAACGAATGTTGAATTTTTATTATGCGTAGGTTTTATCATTATAGGTTTTTTAATTTATATGGTAGATTTATTAATAAAAAATATTTTATTAAATGATTTGTTGATACTAGACATAAAATTTTATACTAGCTTTAATGATATATCATTATTAAGATTAATCTTATCCTTGATAATATCAATTGGTGAGGAGTTTATATTTAGATTCCCTATAAGTCAATTAGAATTTGTGAAGGGAGTGTTATTATTTATGCTAGGATCAATTTCATTCGGTATAATTCACTTTTACTTTTCAAAGTATGATGGATTATCTAAAATAGTTATTGGACTTATTTTTGGTATGATTGTTCTAATAACTAAGAATATTTATTATTCTATAATAGTTCATATTACTTATAATATTGCGATTGAATTATTTGGTGGGGTAAATACAAGGAGAAATAGAGATGATGTTTAGGAGTTAAGATATGAATTTAATTGTAGATCATGTAATAAAAAATTACGATAATACTGTGTTAGATAATATAAATCTAGATCTTAAGGAACCAGGTGTTTATTTGATAGCAGGTCCAAACGGTAGTGGGAAAACAACTTTATTGGAGATAATAGCGGGGCTTCGTAAAGCGGATAGCGGAGAAGTTTTAATAAGTGGCTATAAAGCAGGAAGTTTAGAGGCGAAAAAAGAGCTAGGATTCTTATGTCAACAAAATGGTTTGAGAAAAACAATAAAATTAAAGGAAGAAATGGCTCTAATAAAAGATATTTTTCAAATTGAAGTTAATGATATTGATTATTTAAAAAGATTTAATCTGGAAAAATATTATAACAATAAAACAACTACTCTTTCTGGAGGTACAAAAAGACGTTTTTTAACAGCTATTCTTTTTTTAGCACAGCAAAACATTATCATGCTTGATGAACCAGTATCAGGACTTGATACATATAGTAGAGATGAGATTTGGAATACAATTAGAGAATACGGAAAAGAGCATATTGTAATTGTTTCTGATCACTACTTAAATCAAGCAAGACTCTATTCTGATACAATAATTTTACTAGATAATGGAAGAATAGTAGCAAAAGATACTTTTGAAAATATAAGAAAAAAATGTCCTTACGAGAAATTAATTAAAGTTAGACATAACAATGTTGCTCCCATAAAGCAAATCATAGAAGAATTGGGTGGCACTTCCGAAATTAAAGTATCAGGAACTGTTCATAATTTCTATATAAGAAATAATGTTGATCAGATTCAAAACAAAGTGAAAGATTTAAAAGTATCAGTTCATGATTTGGATTTAGAAGACATATATTTTTATTTAACTGGTAAAAAGAGTCATTCTGAGGAGATTATGTAATGAATAAAATAAAACCATATTTAAAAATGGAAATGATTGCTTTATCACGTGAATATGTTTCCCTTTTCTTTATGATAGTTTTACCTATGGTGCTAACAATAGTTTTTGGTGGTACTTTCGGTGATGAAGTAACCAAGTACGGTTCCGATGTATTAGGGATAGACACAGTAATTCCTGTAAATATAGTATTTTTATTAGCAAATACTGGTTTAATGGGGATTCCAATAACAACGCTTGAAGCAAAAGATCAAGGAGTTTTAAAAAGGTATATGACCTATCCTGTATCTTATGGGATGTATTTCTTATCACTTATGCTAACTTTTATGATTGTTTGTTTGCTATCAACATCTCTCTTTGTAGCTGCATCTTTTTTAATATATGATGCGAGTTGGTTTATGGATATTAAATCATTACTAATATTCATTGTAGCATATTTTGATATTATGTTTGTATTTTTCATTTTAGGTTATGCATTAGCCTTGCTAATAAAATCAACTAGAACAGCTAGTTTAGTAGCATCGGGAGTATTTATGTTTTTGATATTTACATCTGGGGTTGCTTTGCCAGTAGACTCTTTACCAGAAATTGTACAAAAAGTTGCTCGTGTTTTTCCAATGTATCATTCTATTGAAATAGTTCAAAATGTTTGGATTAATGAATTTTCATTATCTAATAATGGAATAAACTGTCTCTATATGCTTGGTTATACTATAATTGCAATACTAGTACTAAAGAATGTGAGGATAAAATGGGATTAAAGATAAAAGTACAAAATCATAAAAAGATTTCTGAGCCATCAGAATTTCAAGTTGAAGACTTCTTAAATTACAGGGAGATGATGAATTATCTAGGATATTTTAACTTGATAAAAAAATTAGATATAGTTTTAGCTCCATATTCAGAACTACCACTTTTTATAGGCAATTGTGAGTTTTCTAATATAGATTATATTTTTAATTATCTTCTTGGTAACACAGGACAATCATTATCCCTTAGTGAATCTATATTTGCTGGAGGAAAGGGATTCACATACTATAAAGCAATATGTTCATCTTTAGGAGAAGCATTTGAAAGACTTATGGCATGTTTTGAATATTTTGAGCAAGAAAATAATTTGGTAGTATCCTCTTACAAGGACTTAGTCAATAAAAATATTAATGCAGCTAATCCTGCAGACTATTCATTATTTGCAAAAGATCAACATGAAGAAAAAAACTTCTTATTTGATAAATTTAATGAAGATAGCATAATTGGATGGGTTCCGATGAAAGAATACAGAACAGATGAGGAAATTCTATTTCCTGCATCCCTAGTTCTAATGTACTACGTTCAACAAGAAAAAAATGAAGATAGGATAGGTTATTCTACATCGGGGGGGCTGACTTCTCATTTTGAATATAATCGTGGAATTTTACACGGGATAGAAGAAATTATTGAACGCCATGAAATTAATTTATCTTGGTATTGTAAAAATCCTCCAAAAGCAATTATATTAGATAAAGTAAAAAATTCAAAGCTTTTAAAGTTTAAAGAATACATAAGAGATAAAAATATTAATTTTTATTTACATAACGTAGATCAAGAAAATTTTCACGTTGTAACTGCTATGTCTTTTGATGAAGATATGACAAAATATTCTTTTAATGCTGGAGGAGGGGTCTCTAATGATATAGAAAGTGCTATATTATCATCTCTAGAAGAATATATGCAATCGATTAATAATACTAGAAAAATTGTTTACGCTCCAAATTGGATAACATCAAAGTTCTCTAACCAAGTTTTAGATGTTCACGAAGGTGATGATCCCAAAAATTTCAAAACTTTTTATCAAGCAGTATCTTACTATGGACTTTCATGTTATAAACGTGAGTTAGATTGGTTTGTTAAAGGAAACGATAAAATTAAATTATCCGAAATACGTAAAGAACAACTAGGTCTTAGCGTTAAAGAATATGTAGAGAAAAATGATATAAAGCCTGTCTACACAGTACTTAAAATGCAAGAGAGATTTAGAAGAATATATATAGCTAAAGTTTATATGAAAGAGTTCTCTACAGCTTTCATTGCAGGAGTCCCGGCTTTAGGTCATAAAGCTTATGAAAAATTCTTACCAAAAGGTGAAAATTTAAATAAGAGAATTTTACCTTTCCCATAATATTTATTAAATAAGTTTTTAGATAAAATCTAGATTAATTTTTCTAAAAACAGAATAATCTTGGTAATACTTTTCTGCTGTAAATAATAAGAAAGGAGAGTCGCTTAATGAAAATTGTAAAGAAAATTGAAGACCAAAAAGACTTCAATGCTAGTGCACTTTCACCAGGTGGATGGTGCTGTAGCTGCTGTTGCTGGTGCTGGGCAAATATATTCAATTAATATATAGTTATATACTGTTAAATTTTTAGGGAATAAAATATAGCAGAAAAGATTACTTATTATGCTTGTCATAATAATAAAATGTCTCCTTAACTTTTAAGCTTAAGGAGACATATTTTATTATTCACTTTAGTGAGTTGAACGAACGAATGTGAGTGAAACAAAAAACCACCCGCTATGCAGGTGGAGGATTTAAGCGCCAGTTTCAAGCCAAAAAATTCTCACTTGATATATAATTGTGATAACCACAAGTACAATTAAAACAAGGAGAATTTAATGGACGAAAATAGTTTATCACACACTAAATGACGATGTAAATATCATGTAGTATTTGCACCAAAATACAGCATATCAGAAATAATGGGATACTTAAAGGGAAAAAGTTCATTAATAATATTTGATCGCCATGCCAATTTAAAATATAAATATGGAAACAGACATTTCTGGTGTAGAGGTTACTATGTTGATATAATAGGACGAAACGAAAAAATAATAAAAGAATATATACAAAATCAATTATAAGAAGATTATTATTTAGATCAAATCAGCTTAAAGGAATACTATGACCCTTTTACGAGTGAGTCATTACCAAAGAGCAAATAAATAACTGCTTAAGCAGTAGCTGGGATAGTGTTGCATATGGAGAAATACTCTAAGGTCCAGTAGGGGCGTGCTGGTATTAGCGCCTTCTAGGCGCTGTGGAACCTACCAGCTAAACTGGTAGTTTTGGTTAGATAAAAATACCTATTTGATTTATATTTCATAGAGATACTTTATGATTTCTAAATCTTTCCTTTTAAAAAATATTAAAAAATGATACAATATCAAAAATATTAAAATGGGGGAGAGATTATGGCAAAAGATATTATAGCAGACCATGCTAGGTGGCCAAGACTTGAAGATGAAATATTTAAAGTAAATAAAGAATGCAAAGAAGCTATAAAAGCAAAAGGAAGAGATAAGGTCATAGACTCAACTCTTGGAACATTGATAGATGATGATGGGAATCTGATTGCATTTGATAGTGTCTATGATACATTAAAAGATATGGATAAAAAGTCAATAGCAGGCTATGGAGCTATTGAGGGAAATGAAGCTTATCTTGACCTCTTAATTGATAATTGCTTTGGCTCTTATAAGCCAGATGCTTATATTAAAGCTGTTGCAACTGCTGGTGGCACTGGAGCTATTAGGCATAGTATTTGGACATTTTTAAATCAAGGTGATTATGTAATATGTCCGAATTGGTATTGGCCGGCTTATCATACAATGTGTGAAGAATTTGATAGGGAATTTAAAACTTATGAGTTTTTAGATGAAGATTTTAACTTCAATCTAGAAGAGTTTACAAATACTTTAGATTTTGCCTTAGAAAAAAGAGATAGGGTCCTTTGTGTATTTAACACCCCTGCCAATAACCCCACAGGTTTTAGTATAAATGATGCAATGTGGGATAGGATTCTTGACGTAATAAGAAAAAGAGCGGTTTCTGGTAAGTTTATCTGCATTCTTCTTGATGTTGCTTATATAGAATTTGCAGGGGATGGATCTCAAAAGAAATTCTTTCAAAAATTTTCATCTTTACCAGAAAATATCATAACAACAATTGCCTATTCTATGAGTAAATCCTATACAGCTTATGGAATAAGAGCAGGTGCTTGTATAATAATTTCATCAAATGAAGATATTGCAAACAGAGCCTTTGATTCGATGAAACATTCAAACAGATCAATCTGGTCAAATATAACCCATGCTGGTATGAATATCTTAGTTGATATAGAAAGTGATGAAAAGAAGAAAAAATCTTATGAAGATGAACTTATTGCAAATAGACGTTTGATTGAAAAAAGAGCTAGTGCTTTTGTAGAAAGTGCAAAAGAGGTGGGCCTTATTCATCTGCCATATTTTGGAGGATTTTTCATTTCAATTCCATGTGAAAATCCAAAAGAAGTTGCCGAAAAATTAAAGGAAAAAGATATGTACATAGTTGCAAATAAAAACGGGCTAAGATTTGCAGTGTGTGCAGTAAGTGAAGAAAAATGTAAAATTTCACCAAAGCTTATAAAAGAAGCTATTGATAAGGTAAACAAATAGAACAAAAACTCAAGCATATTATTTTGCTTGAGTTTTTTTATTTTACATATTTTTAATTAGTTCGAAGAGTTCGATAGCAGCAGCTTTTGGTCCTGCAAATTGCATATTATCAAGTGCTAATTGAGTTCTTATAGTTCCTACCTTAACCTTATTTTTATATAAAGTTTCAAAATATTGGTCTAATAACTTGTCACATTCTTCCATTTTTTGAACAGGACCAAATGGATTTGCAAAATAAGTTTTAACAAGACCTGTTTCTGTAGTAGTTCCTTTGGCAAGTCTTCCACCTCTTTTAAAAATTCTTAAGGCTTCTTTTTTATCATCAATTATTTCTAGTGAAGACTCATTGTCTAAAACTGCTGAGTAGTTATCTGCATAAAGGAAAAAGTCAACTTCATATCCCTTATTTATCTCCTCAAAACTTGCCACAGGCATTATAAGTCTAGAGTTTACTTTATCAGGATTCATAAAAATTGATCTATCAATTTGCTTAAAGGCATAGCCTGCATCAAGGTCATCAAGCCTTACAAAAGCACCTATTTCTGTTCCATAAGCATAAACTTTACCATCTTTTATTCTAAATGATCCCATATCATCAAAAACTATGGTCATCTCTTTTATATAGTCTTTGGCAAGAGATCTAAAGGCTTCTATTGATTCACTTTTTCCTGCTCCGCTATCACCAAGGATTACTATATTTACTGTTTTATCATTTTGTAAAACTATTGAAAGACCAGCACCGTGTATTGGTAAATATCCTTTTTTGATGTTTATTACATTGTTTAAGGTTAGGACCATTTTTTTAAGATAACCAAAATAATCAATCTTATCGCTGTAGGCAATATAGCCAACATATAATTTATTTTCCTCATCATAGTAGAAAGAATTTTTTCTATCACCCTTATCTTTTGGTCCATAAATATAAATGGCATCTGGAGTTTTTTCTTCAATATCTTTAACATCTGCTAGCTCAAATAGGTTGGATGCTGAAACTCCATGGGTAAGAAGGTCTCTATGAAAATATATATAGATTAAATTATCTCCTACCTTTGCTGGATAGCAGAAGAAATGGTCGTAATTTATATCTGTATCAAATATTGGGTTTTCGTAAACTTCTTCAAATATTCCATCTCTTTTATTTGATTTAGTATAGGTAATATATGGAGTTTCAATCATAACTTGAGTTATAAAAGGTATTTTATTTAAGTCTTGATAAATTTCTGGAAAGTCCTTATCAAAATATCTTATCATAATAGAAGCATCAGCTGCTGCAGGTACTTGCCTATAGACTTTTGGCCATTCTCCTATGATAGACATTTCAATTCTTCTGTAGGCTTGTAGGATCATATTTTTTAATTTTTCATTGATCTCAACAAAATTTACAACTCCAACTCCACGAGAATCTTCTTTTTGTTCTATGATTGAGTATCTTTCAAGATTTCTCCAATAGTTATAAAATTCTTCAACTATCTTTAATAGTCCATCTTTTTCCTTGTTTAGGTTATGATATTTGTTTATTTTTGAAGAAACTTCGTCAATATTCATAACTGTAAGTAGCTTTAGGATATCAACTAATTCTCTTGAAAGAGAGTCAACAGATGAATTAATAAAAAATTGTTCTATGTATGCGTAGACCCTTGATGATTCTTCTTTGTGATAGTTTATAAATGATTTTGTTAGTTCAAAGAAAGAATCGCTATTTAAAAGTTCGTTGATATCATTAAAAAATTGTTCCGATAAGTTTAAAATAGACTTGTTTCCTGTAATAGAAAATTCCATACTCATTTTCTTCTCCATTCTTTATTCTTTTCTACTTTTTATTGATAATTTTTATTAATTGTATATCAAAACTTGGCTAAACACAAGGATAAAAATTAAAAAGAATAAATCTCAGCTATTATGAGATTTATTTATTAAATAATTAAATTAAGTGCATCAAATATAGCTTTATACTCTATAAATTGGTACACTTTTTAAGTACAACAAATTAACTGATTCTAGATAAAGACAATATATTATGTATAATATATTTAGAAAATAAGGAGAGTATTATGGCAATGAATATAAATTGGTATCCAGGTCATATGAAAAAGACCAAGGAAGAGATTCAAAATAACTTAAAACTAGTAGACATAGTTTTAGAAATAATAGATGCCCGCATACCAGAATCATCCAGAAATCCTATGCTTGATGAGATTTTGGGAGATAAACCACGTTTAATAGTGATGAATAAATCAGACCTTGCCGATAGTAAGGTAAATAAAATGTGGATTAATAAATTTAAGGGGGAGGGTATACCTGCTACACTTATGAATTCAAAAGAAAAAATAAATGTCTCTAGAATTTATGATTTAGCAAAGGCAGAACTATCTGAAAAGTTTGAGAGAATAGAGGCAAAAAATATTGAAAATAAAGTCATCCGCATGATGATAGTTGGTATACCAAATGCAGGCAAATCTACCTTTATAAATAATGTTGCAAAAAGAAAATCTGCAAATGTAGGAAACCGCCCAGGTGTTACAAAAACTAAGCAATGGATAAAAACAAATGCAAATATTGAACTTCTAGATACTCCTGGGGTTTTATGGCCAAAATTTGATGAGGAAACTGGACTAAATTTATCATATACCCATGCCATAAAAGATGAAATTTTAAATATCGAAGACCTAACTCTTAAGTTTTTAGAAAAAATGAAGGAAGATTATCCAGAAAATCTAAATGAAAGATATGGTATAGATCAAGAAAAACCAGCCCTAGAAATCTACGAAGATATTGCAAGAAAACGTGGTGCAGTCACAAAGGGTGGAGATTTTGACTACACTAGAACTGCAAACATAATTTTAACAGACTTTAGGTCAGGCAAACTTGGAAGAATCACACTAGAACGCCCATGAGATATTCAGAATATAATGATCAAATAAAAAAACAAATATACGAAAAATATACTTATATAGCAGGAGTGGATGAAGTAGGCCGTGGGCCCTTGGCAGGACCTGTTGTAACCTGTGCTGTAATTATGAAAAAAGATTCCAATATCGAAGGCGTAACTGATTCTAAAAAGCTAAAACGTAAGAAAATGTTAGAATTAAAAGAGCAAATCTTAGATGATTCTCTTGCAGTTTCTTATGGCTATGCCAATAATAAAGTGATAGATAAGATAAATATCAGACAGGCGACCCTATTTGCGATGAAAAATGCAGTTGAGAATTTAAATATAAAGCCAGAAATTTTGCTAATAGATGCAGAAAGAATTGACTCAAATATCCCTCAATTAAATATTGTAAAAGGAGATTTAAATGAGTATGCCATCTCTTGTGCGTCAATTTTAGCAAAGATCCGTAGGGATGATATTATGATTAATTTTTCAAAAATCTATCCAGAATATTCCTTTGATACAAATGTAGGCTACGGAACAAAAAAACATTACGAAGCTATTGATAACAACGGAATTACACCTATTCATAGGCTAAGTTTCTTAAAAAAATACTATGCAAAACAGGAAAGTTTTTTATGAGTGAAAAAAGAAAAATAGGGAACTTAGGAGAAGAAATCGTTGCAAAATTTTTAATCGAAAATGGATACGAAATACTCGACCGTAATTACCTAAAGCCCTATGGAGAAATTGATATTGTTGCTATGAAAAATGATATAGTATGTTTTGTGGAAGTAAAAGCTAGAAAAAATATAAAATTTGGCTATCCCAGAGAAGCAGTAAACTTTTATAAACAACAACGCATAGCCAAGGCTAGCCAAACTTATCTAATTGAGAACAATCTTACAAATTATATAATGAGATTTGATGTGGCGGAAGTATTTACCGAAAGTAGAAAGATAAATTATATTGAAAATGCATTCTAAATACACAAATAGAGAAATAATATTATACTTAAACTACATATTTTTAGATAATCGTGTCATTTTAAAGATTAATGAAACCATAGGTTTTGATAATTTTTTTGACAAATCTAGGATAGATTTAGATTTTTTAACAGATAAGATATATGAAAAAATATTTAATGCTAAATCCATGGTAGATTTTAAAGAATATCATGAAAAAGTTATTAAATATGGCTATAACTACGTAACTATTTTAGATGAAGATTATCCAGGAAACCTTAGATATATTGAAGATAGACCTGCTATATTATTTTATAAGGGTGAACTAGATCACGAAAAAGATAAAAACTCCATTGCCTTTGTTGGCGCACGTAAATGCACTGATTACGGCAAATGGGCTTGTAAAACTTTAAGCCAGGGAGTTTCATCAGCTGGAATTACAACTGTATCTGGACTTGCCTATGGCATAGATGCAGTATGCCACAAATCTACATTAGAAGTTTCTGGCAGGACCATAGGAATAATCGGTTGTGGAATAGATAAGATATACCCTAAACAAAACCGTAATTTATATCAAGAACTAGAAAATAAGGGACTTATATTATCAGAATTTCCCCTAGGAACTGAACCAAAGCCTTATAATTTTCCAAGGAGAAATAGAATTATATCCGGTATATCGCTTGCAACAGTAGTTATTGAAGCTAAGGAAAAATCTGGGACAATGATTACAACCAGATGTGCCTTAGACCAAGGTAAAGAAGTATTTGCAGTGCCTGGAAATATAAATTCTATTTATTCCAAGGGTACAAATAAACTTATCCAAGAGGGTAGCAAATTAATTACAAGTACTGAGGATATCCTAGAAGAACTGGATTATCTATTGGATATCAATCAAATAAAATCAAGTATTGATTATTCATCACTTGCAAAAGATGAGCTAGAAATAGTAAGATATATCGAAGAAAATCCAAATGCTACTGCAGACTTACTTGCAGCAAATTTATCATATAATATCGAAGAAATTAATTATCTTTTAACATCACTCGAACTTAGAGATTATATAGAAAATATTGGAAATAATGAATTTACAACAAAGAGGTGAAAAGCTTGGCTAAAAATTTAGTGATAGTAGAATCTCCAACAAAAGCAAGATCAATCGGCAAGATGCTAGGAAGCAATTACAAGGTAATGGCGACCATTGGACATTTGCGTGATTTACCAAAGTCAAAATTTGGTGTAGATATAGAAAATAACTTTGAACCTGAATATATAAAAGTAAGGGGCAGGGCAAAAACTATAAATGAACTTAAAAAAGAAGCAGATAAGGCGGACAAAGTTTACTTGGCAACTGACCCGGATAGGGAAGGTGAAGCTATAAGCTGGCATTTGGAATATCTATTGGGACTTGATCCAGATGATAAAAATCGTGTGGAATTTCATGAAATTACCAAAGAAAATGTAAAAAATGCCATAAAAACTCCAAGGCAAATTGACCAAAATCTAGTAGATGCTCAACAAGCTAGAAGGGTTATGGATAGGATAGTAGGTTATGAAATTAGTCCGATTTTGTGGAAGCGAGTAAAATCTGGACTTTCAGCTGGCCGTGTGCAATCAGTTGCTTTAAAATTAATTGTAGAAAAACAAAAAGAAATAGATGCCTTTGTACCAGAAGAATACTGGACAATCACAGCTGACCATGATTATGACAATACAAAATTTATATCAGAATTTTATGGTAAGCCTAGCAAAAAGGTAAAAATTTCAAACGAGTCTGGGGCTGATAAGGTCTTAGATGCCATAGATAAGGACAATTTTAAGGTAGTAGAAGTTAAAAAGACCAAAAAATCTCGTAAACCACCAAAACCTTACACAACATCAACACTCCAACAAGATGCTTCAAACAAATTGGGTTATTCTACAAAATACACCATGCAATTGGCCCAACAACTATTTGAAGGTATAGATGTAGGAGATGGGTCTGTTGGTTTGATTTCTTATATGAGAACTGACGCTACAAGAATTTCATCAGAAATTGTGGGAGAGTCTTTAAAATATATAAAAGATAAGTACGGAGATAAGTATGCTGGAAAGGGCAATAATCATGGCGGCAAGAAAAAAGGCAGCCAAGATGCCCACGAAGCCATCCGACCAACATCAATTTTTAGAGACCCTATCTCAGTAAAACCATATTTAACCGATCAACAATATAAGCTTTACAAATTGATTTGGACAAGGGTTGTTCAATCGCAAATGACAGATTATGAATATCTATCAACCACAATAAATTTTGATAATAATAGCTTAATTTTTAAATCAAATGGTAAAATCACTATTTTTGAAGGATTTAACAAAATAAGTGGGGGACTTGAAAATGAAAATATACTCCCAGAGCTTAAAGGGGGAGATGTAATATCTGCTACAAAAATAAAAAAAGACCAACACTTTACAAATCCACCAGCAAGATATACTGAAGCAAGTCTTGTAAAAGTCCTTGAAGAATTTGGCATTGGCCGTCCTTCAACTTATTCAGCTACGATAAATCAAATTGTAAATAGAAACTATGTAGAATACGAGGGCAGGTCTATTTATCCAACAGAACTTGGTTTTACGGTAAATGACTTTTTACAAGAAAATTTTGATGACATAATAAATGTAGAATTTACCGCAGATATGGAAAATCAATTGGATAAGATTGCCGAACATAAAATATATTGGAAAGACGTATTGGGCAATTTCTATACTGGTTTTGAAAAAGACATGAAAAATGTCAAAAAAGATGATACAGATTATAAGGTCAAAGATGAAGTTTTAGATGAAAAATGTCCAAAATGCGGTCATGCTCTAGCTATAAAACACGGCAGAAATGGTAAATTTATCGGTTGTACCAATTTTCCAGAATGTGATTTTACAAAATCAATAGTAAAAACTACTGGAGTTACTTGTCCAAAATGCAAAACTGGAGAAATTATCGAAAAAGTTAGCAAAAAGGGTAAAAGATTTTATGCCTGTGATAATTATCCAAAATGCGAATATGCAGTATGGGATCCACCAACAGGAGAAAAGTGCCCAGAATGTGGTGACCTTTTAGTTCATAAGAAAAATAGAAGAGTCGATGAGATAAGATGTGCTAACTGTGATTATATAAAAGAAAAGAAGAGATGAGAATAATTTCTCATCTCTATTAATTTAAAATCTTAAATCTATTTTTTTTATTACATAAAATCTAAATGCTTGGCTGATAATTACTAGTAGAAGGCTTAACCATAAATTATTAGTAATAGCATCAAAGGTAAGGGAGCTTGAGTTGAATGCACTTGAAAGTACAAGTCCTATAACACATCCAATAAGTGGGTTTACTTTTAATAAGTAGGAAATTACAGATGCAATTACTGATATGCTTAAAATATTTAAAACAAATTTCAATAATGCTTCATTTAATGACAGATTCATAGTTGTTTTGCTTAAGGAATCATCCTTAAAACTAGGACTATTTATATATACTCCCACTATAAAATCTACAAATAGCTTTAACATTATTACAGCTATTAACGTGATTATAATATCCTTTAAAAGCAATCCCCAAGCAATATCATTTCTCTTATTACCTAGTTTGCTAGCAGTTGGGAGAATATCGCCCATGGATTGGGCCTGGGACATTGCTACCATAACAACTATGGCTATTATCATCATTCCACTTAAAATCAGCAAAATTGTATTAATTCCACTAGTTCCACTATCTTTCATGATTTCTTGGCCTAAACCAAAATATAATACCAAACTGCCAAAAATAATACCTATAAAGGCACCGAGTAGTCCTCTTAAATCTAGCTTCAAGGAAGCTTTTATAACTTTTGTAATTCCATTCATATTAAACCTCCATATTCAATGACTTAAATAATTCATCAAGTGGCATTGGCTGAACGACAGACTTTGCCCTCAAGTTTTCAAGTTCAGCTCTAGTAAATCGATCATAAACATATGCTATAACTTGTCCGCCAATATTGTTTGTATGTATGATATTCTTACCATCTAGCAAGCTAAGGTCATTAGGATCTAGAGTTATTTTTAGAGAATTTTCTGACAATGCTTCTATAGAATCATTGATTATAATTTTTTGACCCTTTAAAATTATCACATCATCTGCAATCTTTTCTATGTCATTTAAAATATGTGATGAAAGGATAATGGTTGAATTGTCACTATCTTGGTAGGTTAAAATCTTATTGTAAAGAATATCTTTATTTATTTCATCAAGTCCTGTTGCTGGTTCATCTAGATATAGGTATTTTGCTCCAGATGATAGGCCAATTATTGTCCTAAATAGAGATTTATTACCAAATGAAAGTTTATCATATCTTTTCTTTTTATCAATATTAAACAAACTCATCAATTCGTCAAATCTTTTCTGATTAAAATTAGGGGATAGGCTTTTAAAACTGCTAAGTAAAGTTTTTATTTTTTCACCATTTTGGTTTTCAGTTATAAAATCATCACTAATTATTGTTACGCCTTCCTTAAATGATTTATCATTTTTAATGTCAACACCGTTAATTTTTACATTTCCCTCATACTCACATATTTGATTTGATAGGATTTTCATCAAGGTAGTTTTACCTACACCATTTCTGCCCACAAGTCCATAAATCTTTCCATTTTCTAAAGTTAAATTTATTCGATCAAGGACTAGTTTATCCTTATAAGATTTTTTTAGATTTCTAACTTCAATCATTAGATAGCTCCTTATAATTTTTCTCAATTTCTGCAATCAACTCATCTTGACTTATGCCTAACATTTGAATATTTTTTATCAAATCTGGTAGGATATTGGTCAAATATTCATTTTTTCTTTTTTCACTAATAATTTTTTTTGCATCACTTGTTACAAACATGCCCATTCCTCTTTTTTTGTAAAGTATTCCTTCATCAACCAAAATATTAAGTCCTTTCCTAGCCGTAGCTGGATTTATACCATATATATTAGCAAAATCCGTCGTAGAAGGGGATTGGTCTTCTGGATTTAAAAGTTCATCTAGGATTTGATTTTCTACCATTTCTGCTACTTGTTCAAAAATAAGTTTATTAGAATCCATTCATACAGCCTCCTTATCAGTTAGTTACTTAAGTGACTAACTAACTTAATTTAATTATAGCATCTCATTTTTAATTGTCAACTTATTTTTGCAAAAAAAAAAGAACTATCTTTATAGTTCTTTTTATAAATTATCATTATCAATTTTACTCACAATAATTAATATAAGGCCAATCCCCAGTGATGATAATTGAATAATTCCATTTATAGGAATTATGTGGAGTATTCCTAGAATGGCTCCCGAGATTGCTATAAATTTACCTACAAAATTTAAATTTTTTCTTGATTTATCATCCATTTTTCTACTCCTTTTTCTTAACGATATTATTTGAAATCGTAAATGAGATATATCCTACTAATATGCTTACTAATAAAAAAATTATAATAGAGAGCCAAATATTACTTTTGAGATAGCCAATAATTTCTATTAGATTATTTGATACATCTGTGTATATATATAATGAAGCTCCTAAAACATAAAATATAACAGGAATTATAGAAAATAATCTAACCTTAATAGTGCCGTATCTATAATACAAAGGAAGTTGTAGTGAGATTAATATCACATAGAAAATCATACCTAATATGATAGCACAAATTATTTCTTCTGAGCTTGAAACTGTTTTTTTAATAATTAGTACTAATATTAATCTTAGACATACGCTAAGTATAATTCCAATAAAACCAATTATTATCATCAAACCGTATCTTGAACTAATAAAGTCATTTGTTGATACAGGAAGTGATCCATAAAATTTATCTAGATTTTCATTTGTATCAACTTCAAATGGGAGGGATGTTAGTTTCATAGCCATAAGTGTAGCTGCTAATAAAGCAGAAAATATTATGCTACTTGATTGTATGGTCATAATTGATGCTATTAACATATAATATAAAATTGGCAAAAGATATGATTTTATTAAATGCCACTGAATTTTAATTGTAGACACCCTTATCTCCTTTATTTATTCTTATTTTTAAAAATCATTATTTCTTCAATACTAGGACTTAATATTTGAAAATCATCATTTTTAAAATTCGATATATTTTTTGTTTCAATTAATGATTTAAAGCCATAATTAGAAGTTTCATTAGCTATCATAAATTTTTCTATACCTTGGCTTAATTTAGATTTTGGTCCTTGTACAATACGGTAATTTTCTAGAAACATATCTTTTGTTCCACTATAATCAATTTTTCCTTTATTTAAATATATGATGTAGTCAGCTATTTTTTCTAAATCATTGGTAATATGAGTTGAAAATATAACACTATTGCTTTCAGTTTGTACGAATTCTTGTAGTATTTCAAGTAATTCATTGCGAGATATAGGATCAAGTCCAGAAGTAGGCTCATCAAGTATGAGAGTTTGTGAATTATGAGCTAGGGCAACTGCTAGCATCAATTTCATTTGCATGCCTTTTGATAAGGAAGATATAGTTTTTTCTTTATCAAGATCAAATATATCAAGGTAATCCATATATTTTTTATGAGACCAGTGATTATAATATGGACTTATAGCTTCTTCTAGTGTTTCAGCGGTCCAAAAGGAGGGAAAAAAGTTTGAATCAAGTACGATTCCAATTTTATCCTTATAAATGAAACTTTCGTCATTTATTTTATTATCATCCACATATATAGAACCACTTTCAGTTTTTATAATATTTAAGATAGAATTAATTAAGGTGGTTTTACCGGCACCATTTCCACCAATAATCCCCGTTATATAACCCTTTGGAAAAACTGTCGATACATTTAATTCGAAATTTTTGTATTGTTTAATTAACTTATCAATTTTTATTACACTATCCATATTTGCTCCTAATCATTAATTTCAATCTTATATATCATTTCTAGTAATTGTGTTAAATCTTCTAAATCTAGATTAGAAATATTAGCAAGATTTACAGCTTGGGAAAATAAGTTTTCGATTTCGCGGATATATTGTTCTTTAACAATGAGTGACTGAGTATCTCCAACAAAAAATCCACTTCCTTGTACCCCTACTATAAATCCTTCACTTTCAAGTTCAGTATATGCTCTATTTACAGTTAAGATGCTTACCTTTAATTCTTTTGCAAGGCCTCTTAGGGAGGGCAACTGTTCATTGTTTTTTAAATTGCCTTCAATAATTGCTTTAATTATTTGATTTTTAATTTGAATATAAATTGGATCTTCACTTTGCGCATTTATTAGTATATCCATTAAGTTTTTATAACTCCTTATAATAATTGTATAACTGTATATATAACAGTATAACAAATTTATTTAAATTGTAAAGTAAAATATGGCAAAAAAAAGAACCACTTACGTGGTTCTAATTAAAAGTCTTATTTCACAACTACATTTTCATTATGAACATGTGCATGTTCGTTGTGGTATCCTTCTAGTTCTGATGTACAATTTGGACATCTTGTTGCAGAAATATCAATTTCTGTTTTACAGTAAGGACATTCTTTTGTAGTTGGTTTATCGCTAACTGGTTCAATTCTATTCATTGATTTTAATATTAAGAATAGAACTAGTGAAATGATTAGGAATGTTATAATAGCGTTAATTAAGTTACCAAATTTAAGTGTTGCACCACCTACATTTACTACTAGGTCTTCAAAATCAACACCTGCAGTTAATCCTGTAATAATTGGCATTAATAAATCTTCAACAAGTGAATTAACTATTGCTGTGAATGCAGAACCCATGATGATACCAACGGCCATGTCTAAAACACTACCCTTTTGGATAAAGTTTTTAAATTCTTTCCACATAATATTTCTCCTTTCAGAAATTTGTCAATGACACTATTATTATACCTAATTTAGGATTTAATAAACATTATTTTTTATTTGACTAATATAAATAATTTTTATAAGATAAAGCTACAGAGGTTATTATGAAAAATTTATTGGTTGATGATGAGTTTTATGATAAAATTAAAAATTATGCTGTCCTGATTCCAATTATAGAAGTGGATGGCAAAGACCATATACTTTTTGAAGTAAGATCTAAAAATATTCCCCAGCCAGGAGAAGTGAGTTTTCCAGGTGGGAGAGTAGAAATGGGTGAGACTTTTGAACAAGCGGCTGTAAGAGAAACTATGGAAGAGCTATTGCTTGATTATGAAGATATTGAGTATCAAGGATATTCTTCTATGATTTTAAATACATCTTATATGCATGTTAAATCTTTTTATGGCAGAATACATAAAAAAATCGAAGAAATAAAGTATAATGAGGAAGTAGAAAAAATTTTTGCAGTTGATATCGACTATTTAAAAGAACATAGACCAAAAGTTTATCACACTCCGTCAAGGTGGGAATTCCCAGATGATTTTCCATTTGATAAAATACCAAATGGCAGAGAATATAAATTTTGGACTGGATTTAATGATATTTATTTTTATGATACAGAGCCAGTAATATGGGGATTAACTGCAAAGCTACTAAATAATTATATAGAAAGTTTAGATTAATATGAGAAATGATATTAATAACAAACTCATCTCATATTCCAAAACTAATGATGCAATTGAATCGATGTTTTGCATCAAAGATGAAAACTACGATTCGTTTTACAAGGTTTATACAATTGTAAATGACATTATAATTGGAAAGCTTGAAGAAGAATTAGTGGGCCTATTTGATGATGTTGTACTAGTAAATAGAATAAAAGAAGAGTTTACAATCGATAAATCTAAGGTACCTTTTACAAGTATAAATATTTACAAAAAAGACAATACTAAAATTACTGAAAGCATTATTTCTAGTGATTATGCAGATGTTTTTGTAAAAAAATTGCCTAAGGAAATTCAGTTTATCTATAACAAACCAGGTGTTGATAGACTAGATATTAATGATAATTTTAGGTACGAATCTCCAAAAGAATATGAATTTACATCAACAATCAGAAATTTCTTTGCAAATGCTATTGAAGTTTCACTATATATAACAGAAAAAGATGAAATTGCGGCAAGCCTTAAAATGGAAGAATTAAGAAGCTACTTATTAGCAATGATTGATTTTTATGTAAAAGAAAAATATGCTTATACAATGGATAAAGGATATGACGGGCAAAAGCTTAAAAGTACTTTAGATATCGACACAAAAGAAAATTTCCTTTTGACCTATCATCATGAGGACTTGATGGATATATATAATTCACTCTTTAAGGCCTGTGTCCTATTTAGAAGACTTGCTATGAATATGTGTAATGTTTTAGGTTATGCTTATCCAAAAGAAATAGATGTAGAAAGCCTTAAGATTTTAAGAAGTAATTATAAAAAACTTGAGTCATTCTTAAGTTAGGGGTATCTATGAAAAATAAAAAAATCATATCTTTACTTTTATCATTAATCTTAATTCTAGCGCCAATGCCAGCTCTTGCAGCTAATCAAAATAAGATTGTTGGTCTAGATGATAATGTAACAAGCTACATTATAGGTAATGAAAAAACAGGAGATATATATTACGAAAAAAATGCTGATGAGTCTTTGCCAATGGCTTCCCTTAGTAAATTAATGACCTATCTACTAACTAAAGAAGCAATTGATGAAGGGAAAATAAGCCCAGATCAAGAGGTTACAGTTAGTAAAGAAGCAGCTAAATATAATAGCTGGGAATATTCTGCCCTAGGCCTTGAAGAAGGAGAGACTTTTACAGTAAAAGAGCTTTTAGAAGGTTTAATTGTGGCTTCTGGAAATGATTGTGCCTATCAACTTGCAGTGACAGTAGAGGATTCTGAGACAGAATTTGCACGAAATATGACAATGAAAGCTTCAGAACTTGGCTTAAACAGTCAAATTTATTACAATGCAAGTGGAGTAGAAACAGAAAATGGTCAGGAAAATTCATCTTCGGCTAGAGACTTATTTTTACTAACTAAGCACATTATTGAAAAGTATCCTGAAATATTAGAATATGGCAGTGTACGCGAAATAACAGATCCAAGACGCAACATAAATGTAGAATCTACAGTACCATTGATAGGAGAAATACCAGGAGTAGACGGACTTAAAACTGGGACAACTGATCAAGCTGGTGCTTGTTTAATATCTACAGCTGATATGAAAAAAATCGATGATAAAGATGATTTTAGAACTATCGGTGTAGTGATGGGAGCTGATCAAAAAGACACTAGAAATAGTGTAATGAGCGATTTGATTTATTATGTAAGCCGATATTACAATCTAGAAAGTGTACTAGATGAAAACGTAGCAGTAGAATCTATAAAAACAAACACTGTAAGTCAAGGTTATGTCGATGTTTTCCCAAGTGAAAATGTAAACATAATATTAAAAGATGGAGAAAAAGCTGCCATTAAATATGATATAAAAAATAAAATTAAGGCACCAATTAAGGCAGGAGAAGTTCTCGGTGAAGCTTATGTAAGCTATGAAGACGAAGAATACAAAGTGCCTTTGGTAGCAAAAAGTGATTTTAAAGAAGCATCTATGTTTTCAAGAATTATGAGATCTAGTGAAGATGCAGCTGACTTTTTGTTGAAGGTGTTGATTGCTAGATAGTAAGACAAGGCTGTCCGCCTTTTAGAGGACCCGTGCTACAGCACGGAATACCGCAAGCCCTTTTAGGGCTGAGGACTGTAGATTGATATTAAATTTAGTTCGGAACTTCGTTCCGACTGCTCATGCGGCGCAGGGCCTTTGTCCTCGAGCCTTGCTCTGCGGTTATTTCGCGCTATGGCGCGACTCCTCCCTAAGCCGGAGGGGCTTGTTAGTAGCTCAGCTGGATAGAGCACCGCCCTCCTAAGGCGGGTGTCGGAGGTTCGAATCCTCTCTGGAACACCATTAATACCGTTAGAATATTGAAATTCCAACGGTTTATATTTTGTCTGTGGGTAATATGTGGGTAATCTTACATATTATCCGCTTTTTTATTGTATTTTTTGTAACTCTTCATAAATAAATTCATCTAGGTCTTGGATATAAGAATTTGCTGTAATATTAAAATCGGTGTGGCCCATTAATTTTTGTAAGGCTTTATTATCTACTCCACTGTTGTGGGCTATGGTGGCAAAGGTGTACCTACATGTATATGGTATTTTTCTTTCTATGCCTGCATCTTTTAGTGCTGGATAGTAGATGTCATCATAAAATCTTTTATCATGTTTTAGTGCTTTACCTTTATATTCTAAAATATATCCTGACTGACTTTCTATAGTTAGATCCATTAGCAAGTTTCTTATTTTGGGATGGATAAATATTTTCCTGTTTTGTCCTGCTTCTGTTTTTATTCCAAAGTTTGATATGGTATTGGTATCAAAGTCTATATTTGACCTTTCTAATTCTCTGTATTCTCCTGGTCTCATGCCTGTAAATATCATTATAAGTACGTGTCTTATATTTGGTACTTTGTCTATTTGATCTATCATTTGGTTAATTTCATCTTTTGTAAAGATTGTTTTTTGTCTTTTTGTACCTACCGCTGCACCTCCTAATGTTAGGGTAGGGGCTAGATTGGTCACTTGGATATTGTTTCTTATGGCTGTAGTATAGATTTTGTTTACTACAAATTTTAGGTATTTGAGGGTGCCTTTGCTATATTCTTGATGCCTATATTCTCCATTTATCGTTTTGTAGTAGCCTTCTTCATCCATTTGGTCGATGATTTCTTGCAGGTCGGTGTAGGTTATTTCTGTGATATTTAGGCTATGGATAGGCTCAAATTTTTCATAGGCCGAGTCATATCTGATTTTTGTTTTGTGGGTTAGGTCTCTAAAGGCTTTGGTTTGCTTTGTTTTTTGGTATAAAGCTTCAAAGGTTTCGGTTTTTGCTGGCTCTTGATAATTAATTAGGGCGTCCATTGCCTCATTGTAGGTCTTGTAAAATCCTATGTCTTTACGGCCTTTCTTTGCTGGTAGTCTTGCTCGATATTGGTTTAATCGTGTTTTGCCTTGGGGTGTCTTTTTTACTCGCTCGATAGATCCAGTTCCGTTGGGTAGCTTTCTTCTTTTTGCCATATTGTCCTCCTTGTTGTATAATTCTATTAAGAGGCACTAAATGATATAAGAAGTCGGTTAATGTCTTTTAAAAAGTATAATTTAGCACGGGTTTTACAGGTTCCCGTGCTTTTTTATTTGTTATTGTATTGGTACTTCTTCAGCATTCTCCATGCTTGATGTGGTAAAGATTAAGTCAGGTCCTAATTCAAATTCAACATCTTTCCATATAGTGCTGCCATCATAGTATATTCCCTTACCTTCGTTATTTGTGTTTGACTCGTTATAGATTATTACATCATAGTCTGAGCTTTGGTCTTTTACAATTTCGTACCATTCTCTGATGTACTCATCTGTTACTTTAGCTTCATCTTCTCTTGTTACTGTCATGGTGCCGATTGTTTCTGTACCGGATCCATTTTTTATATCATTTTTTTCTGGCTTTATTGAGTTTCCTCCGCAAGATGTTAATGTTAGTGATAAAGCTAATGTTAATAGTATTTTTTTCATATTTTTCTCCTTATTTCTTTTACTCTGCCTAAGATTTTTATAGGCTCATCATCTGAGCCATATGTAGTTGGGGGATATGAGGGGTTTATTGGTTGTAGAGTTATTGTTCCATCGTCATTTTTTATCACAGTCTTTAGTGTTGCATCATAGCCGTTTACATATACAACACAATCCTCGCCATTTTCACACTGCGGAGTGACTTCTACTATTATAGTGTCTCCTTTAAGATATTTAGGGTACATGGAGTCTCCATCTACTATGAGGCCTATGTAGTCTTTGGATAGTTGATAATCTTTTAGGGATAATTCTTCGGTGTCTTCTATATCTTCTATTGCCTCTATAGGGATGCCTGCTGGGACACGACCATAGACGTTGATAGTTATGTAATTTTTGATTTTGGAGTCAGATTTACGGCTATTAAGCTCATCAAGTGATACGCCAAATAAATCGGCTAAAATAAGTTGTGTTTCTATATCAGGCTCTGAGTAGCCGGTCTCATAGTTAGAAACCGTTGTTTTGCCTACGTGAAGTTTATCTGCCAATTCTTTTTGAGTCCAGTTATTTTCATTCCTAAACTTTCTAATATTTTTACTAATCATACATTCTCCTTGTTCAAATATTATGAACTACTAAGTTCATAATACTATAATATCCAAATAAAATGAACTTAATCCAAAAATATTGTACTAATAAATTATTTTTACTTGACAGTCCAAATTACTTGGACTATAATATACTTAGGAAGGGAGGAAATGATGGAAATTGAAGATGAAAATAAAGTAAAAATACATTTGAATTTTAATTTTTATGATAAGTGGACTCCAGAAGAAATGCATAAAGCATTAGAAGAATATAAGGAGTATGCAGAAGCATTCGCTAAAAAAAATGATTGTGTGGTTGAAGTCCACATAAATTTAGACGCTTACAAATAGAGAGGGCCAGAAGCCCTCAATCTTATAAACCTAATTCACGTTTATCAATGGATCTCAATCTTTCGCCGTCTGGGTATTTAAGTTGATTATAAGCTTGTTTTAATGAATTTGAGTGTTCTAAGTATTTTTCAACTAATTCCATGTCGGTAAGTTTAGATAAATCTTCATCTTTTAAACGTAGGTAAATAAGGGTGTTTAAATCAGATGTATTCATAATACTATCCTCCTTTCTTTACATTGTAAGACAATTATAACACTTATAGGGGTTGTCATATAAATACTTATTATTTGTATGAGAATGGTGGATTAGAGTTGCCAGTTAGTAAAGCTAAGCTTTTAGCTAAAGAGCTTAAAATTGATTGGTGGTTGATTTATGAAGAGTAGGGGGTGATTATTATAACTAATAATAGATTGAAGGAAGAGAGATTGAAGCATAACTATACGTATGAAGATATGGCTACACTACTAGGATATAGTAGCAAAAGTACTTATATGTATATTGAAAAAGGAGTCACAAAACCGCGACTTGAAATTATGAATTCAATAGCTGACATATTTCATAAGCCAGTACAATATTTTTTTGACCTAAAAGTCCAAGAATATGGAATAGAAAATAAATAGATTTAGAATAAATCCAAGAAAAATGAATAGGAGTAATTATGAATCAATTAAAAATTTTTGAGAACAATGAATTTGAAATAAGAACAACAACTATAAGCAACGAACCATACTTCGCTTTGAATGATATTTGTAAGATTTTAGAAATAAATAATCCTAGTCAAGCTAAGACAAGACTTAATAAAGACGGGGTCATTAGTAATGAGGTAGGGGTGATAACTGGAAAAAAATCAGACGGTACAAATGCTGTACAAAATGTAAAAATGAATTTTATCAATGAGTCCAACCTATACAAACTAGCTTTCCAAAGTAGAAAACCTCAAGCTGAAAGATTTACAGATTGGGTTACAAGTGAAGTCCTACCAGCAATCAGAAAGCATGGAGTATACATGTCTGATGAAGTCATAGAGAAAACTTTATCTGATCCGGACTATCTAATAATGCTAGCGACAAACTTAAAAGAAGAAAGAGCAAAAAGAGCATTGGCTGAGGCTGAGAATGAAAGAAACAAACCAAAGGTACTATTTGCTGACACAGTATCTGCTTCAAGTAGGTCTTGCTTAATGGGTGAACTTGCTAAGATGATTAGTCAAGAAGCAATAAGACAAGGCAAAATTGATGGAAAGATAGGACAAAACAAACTATTTGCTTGGATGAGAGATAACGGATACTTATGTAAGTCTGGCGAGAGAAAAAATCAACCACTGCAACAGTATGTTGAGCAAGGCTTATTTGAAATGAAGAAAGGGTCTTATGTGGATAGTAGGGGTGCTAATGTATTGACAACCACTACAAAGGTTACTGGCAAGGGTCAGATTTACTTTATTAATAAATTTTTAGGATAGGTGAAATTATGAAATTAGAAGATATAAAACAGTTTTTAGAGTTTAGACAAAAATTTACTAAAAGAGAATGGCACGAGATTAATGAGGCTGTAAGACTACAAGAAAATAAAAGAGCCGACCAAATTGTGTTGGACGACTCTGATATTAGGAAAGTCATGGTAACTATTTCTCAAAATAATCTTCTTAATCTTACTGCCGAAGAAAGAATATCAATTATGGAAGATATAGCTAATGACCTTGGTGTTTGGGACAAATATTAATCTTTGAATAGATTATCAAACTTTTCAATGTTTGGATAGTTTTTCTTTATAGAATTTAAAACAGATTTAAAAAGCTTGGCATCTTCTTTTGTTACTTCAGTCTTGCCGTTGCTGTATTCTGCAAGCAAAAGTAATAAAGATGTGGCTTGGCGCTCTGTCAATTCTATATTGACTTTTTTAGACATTATATCACCTCCTTAAGGTGATTGTACTCAATATTAAAAAGGAGGATGGGGTGACCAGTGAAAGCAAGTGACCATATAACAACAGTTGCAGAGGCTAGTAAGCTTTTAAACTGGGATGAAAAAATAATACGTGATTGTCTCAGGGCTGGGGTTTTAACTTTTGGCACTGCTATAAAAGGTACTGGAGATAATCACAAATATTACATTGATAAAAAGACTTTGTACAAGTGTGCAAATGGGGAAAAAGAATTGTTTAAGTAAAAGGAGATTAAAAAATGACAGTAAAAAGATTAACATTTCAAGATATTTTTAAACCAAACTATGACAAAAAGATAAGCAGAAAAGCAGAAAGAAGAAATCAAAAAAGGGTCTACAAGGATATGCAAAAGGATTACAGAAAAAGAAACTGGGAGCGTATCAGAAAAGCTAGTTTAGAGGAGTTTGGAGAATAAAAATAAGCCCAATAGACGGCAATCTAAGGGCTTGGCAAAAAAACTTATGTGGTTATTATACCACAATTTGAAAGGAAGAAGAAATGAATTGTCATGATTGGGAAGAGTATAGGCGTTGTTTGATGGCCACTAAAGAAGATAGATTATTTTCCTTAAGAAAGTGGCTAGAAACTAAACCTAATGAAAAAGAAAGAGATACAAAGATTTTATATATAGATTTGGAGATTGAACGTAGGGAAAAGATTAGGAGATATTATGAAAATAACATTTACTAAGTGCATATATCAAGACTGTGAGGTGGATGTGCCTTTGAAAGAGTTTCAGGAGCGATTTAACGATAGCAAGGAGGAGGCAATCCTTGAGTATATGTTTAAGGCTAAAAAAATCCATGAATATGTGGAGCTTGATGATATGAAAGTTGGCAGTCTTGATGATGAGGATGAGGAATATCAAAAGGAACAGGATAGGCTATGGGAGATAGATGAAAGAAATCAAAACTCTGACTATTTAGGGGGTCTTATATGACTAATACGATTGTTAATGTAAAAGACCTAAGCCGCGAAGAATGGTTGGAGTATAGGCAACTAGGTATTGGCGGGTCTGATGCTGCGGCTGCTTGTGGGCTTTCTAAGTGGAAGAGTCCTGCACAGCTATATTTAGAAAAGACTACAGAGATTGAAAAAGAAGAGTCTGAAAGTGAGCATTTAAGACAAGGCAGGGACTTTGAGGACTATGTAGCCCAAAGATTTACTGAAGCTACTGGTAAGAAAGTTAGGCGTGATAACCACATGGTGAGTGATAGTGAGTATCCATTTTTGATTGCTGATATTGACCGCCGTGTGGTTGGTGAGGATGCAATCCTTGAGTGTAAGACTGCTAGTCCTTATGTAAAGGATAAGTGGGCAGATGGTGCTATACCTATCGAGTATGAGCTGCAATGCTTGCATTATATGTCTGTTACTGGGGCTAGAAAGTGCTACATTGCTTGCTTGATATTTGGTACTGATTTTATCATCCGTGAGCTTGATTGGGATGATGAAGATATCCAGATGCTAAGGGAATTGGAAGTCAAGTTTTGGACTGAATATGTAGAAAAAGGAATAATGCCTGAGCCTGATGGATCTAGTGCTTATGATGATGCCCTTAAAAATCGTTTTAAAGGGGGACTAGAGGAAAGTATTGACCTAGATACAGATAAACATGCCTATGACCTATATCTTTACAATAAGGAGCAGATTAAGAGGCTTGAGGAGTATAACAAACAGTTTGAGCAGGAGATTAAGCTTGCTATGGGTGATAACAACTTTGGTGAGAGTAAGCACTTCACGGTGACTTACAAGCCTAGTAAGAGTGTAAGACTTGATACTAAGAGGATAAAGGCTGAAGCACCTGAAATATATGAGAAGTATGGAAAAGAGACTGAAAGTAGAAGATTTTTGATTAAGGAGATTAAAAGTGAGTAAGAGAAACAAAAATTATGCAGATGTTTTAAGTGATGTAGCAAAAGATTATATCGAGACATTAAAAAGTGAAATTACTAGGCTGAGAGTTGAAAAGGCTCAGCTTATAAATAAACAACATGAGATTCTAGGGCAATTAGATTTAGCTAGAGAACAAAGGGACAAATATTATCAAATGACAGAAAAACTTGAGAAAAAAATATCAGTATTAGAAGAACAAAACGAGGGTTTTTAGGAGGATTACATGACTAACGCAAAACAAGCACTAAGCAAAAAGGCAAATAATAAACCGGCACCACAGGACAATGTGAGAAATCTATTAATGAGTATGAAGGGGGAGATTAATAATGCTCTACCTCAATATTTACCTGCTGATAAGTTTGTAAGAACATCACTAACTGCTATAAATAGCAATCCTAAGTTATTGCAATGTAGCCCGCAGTCGCTTTTAGCTGCGGTTATGAATTCGGCACAGTTGGGGCTTGAGTTTAATACTCCGCTGGGTGAGGCTTATCTGATCCCTTATGGTAATCAAGTGCAGTTTCAGATTGGTTATCAAGGACTTTTAAAGCTTGCACACAATACCGGCCAATTTAGAAGAATAACTGCTAAGGAAGTGCATGAAAATGATGACTTTGATATCGATTATGGGACTGGAGAAATCAAACATAAACCAGTGTTGATTGGCGAAAGTGGCGATGTGATTGGTTACTATGCAGTGTATGAGACCAAAGAGGGTGGCCGTGACTCTTTCTATATGAGCAAAGAGGATGCGGAGGCCTATGGTCGTAGATTTTCTAAGTCTTTTAACTCTGGCCCTTGGAAAACTAACTTTGATGCTATGGCTAAGAAGTCTTGCATCATACAAGTGCTTAAATACGCCCCTAAGGCTATAGATAAGCCCGAACTAGGTCAAGCTATGGCTTATGACAATCAAGTCTTTAAATCGTCAAATACTGACTCAGAAACTGGTGGTATTACTTATGATATTGACTATGAGGTTGTAGATGATGAGCCAGAGCAAAAGCAAGAGCAAGAGCCTAAGGTTGATAAAGAGACTGGGGAAATTATTGAGGATGATTTCTTTGGGGATGATTTTGAGCCGGTAAAAGATGACAAGTAATTTTGTAAAAGGAATTAAAAGCTTTGCTGGGCATAAGTGGGATACTTACACTGTTTGGTCTGACTTTGTGGAAATGGCGGCTATTAGTTTATCTAATACTGTTGATACTAGACGAAGGGATTTTAGGAATGTAAGGTATCAGGCTATTGCGAATAAATATTCAAAAAGTGAGCTTGAAGTTTTCTCTAAAATCTTTGCTGATTTGGTTATGGATTTGGAAGAAAATCCTCGCGATGTTTTGGGAGAGGCTTTTATGGAGTTGGAGCTGGGAGATAAGTGGAAGGGGCAGTTTTTTACCCCTTACTATCTGGTTAATGTAATGACTAATTTAATTTTAACCAAAGAGGCTATCCAAAAGCAGGTGGATGATAAGGGTTTTGCCAAATTAACTGATAATTCTGGTTGTGGTGGCGGTGTTAATATGATCGCTGCTTTTAATCATATTAAAGAGTTGGGATTTAATCCTCAGCAAATGTTGGTTTTGGAAGGTGTTGATGTTGACCATAAGGCCTGCTGTATGTCTTATGTGCAGTTGTCTTTACTTGGTGCTAATGCTGTGATTAGACAGCGTGATGGTTTGGCTCCTAATAGTGTGCTAGATATTGATACTTGGTTTACTCCTTTTTATATTTTAGGGGCTTGGGAGCAGAAACAAAAGTATGGAATGAAAAGTAGGGCTAAAGAATTAGGTTTTAGATCTTATGATAGTGGTCAGCTTGGTTTTGCTTTTTGATTGTGGGGTGAGTTAGTGGGAGATGAAAAGAGATATTATTGGTTAAAACTTAAGGATGACTTTTTCCAGTCAAGGAAGATGAAGAAGCTTAGAAGGGTGGCTGGTGGGGATACCTATACTATCATCTACCTAAAACTACAGCTACTAAGTATAAATAACGATGGTGTGATTGAGTTTGAAGGTACTGATGAGGATATATTCCACCAACTCTCCCTTGATATTGATGAAGAGATTGATGATATAAAAATGACGGTGGCCTTTTGTACTGCTAATGATCTAATCGAGATAAAGGAGCAGGACTTGTTTTTAAATGATGTTCCTCAGCTGATTGGGTCGGAAACACAGGCTGCTAGGCGCATGAGAAGGAAAAGAGCAAGAGACAATAAAGCTATAGAGAGCGATACAAATGCTAACAATGTTCAAGCCTTACGTAACAATGTAACGGAAGGGCGTAACAATGTTCGTTCCTGTTACACAGAGATAGAGAAAGAGATAGATATAGAGAGAAGAGATAGAGATAAGAATAAGAAGGATGATGAAGTATGGCAGGCACAAATCATGGATACATGGAACCAATTAGATAAAAATATCCCTAGAATACAATCGCTTAACCCTAACACTAATCGCTATAGATTAATCAAAGCTAGGATTAATGAAAATGGCCTGGATAAGGTATTAGGTGCTATTGGATCGATTAATCAAAGTCCTTTTCTACAAGGATATGTAACTGATTTTGTTATTAACTTTGACTGGTTTATTAAGCCTAATAATTTTATTAAGGTTTTAGAAGGTAATTACAAAGACAAAGAGACAGAAAATAAACAAAAGCACAACAATTATGCTCAAAAAGCACGTGAGGAAAGATTTAAGAAAATGTTAGGAGAAGGACAGTAATGGCTGTTGATTTAAGATTAAAAAATAGGACAGACCAAGTCTTTAGCGACTATGAGGAGATCTTTGTAGGTAACTCCATTGTCTTTGAGGGTTTCCTACTACCTCATAATAAAAAGGCTAGGGATACGCAAATTGTAAGATTTGTTAGTGGCGGTCGTAGATATTTGACTTATGATTTGGATCGTGATGGTGTTTTTGTTAGGGGTGTGATACGCTATGGGGCTTTGGCTGAGTCTGATCCTGAAAGTATTGAGGTGAGTATTGCTAAGATTGAGGCTGCTATTGGTAGGGCACCTAGAAAAATTCCGCAAACTAGGGCTGTTAATGATGCCCAGATTGACAAGATTAGGTTCTTTCATGCTAATGGGATGAGTCAAAGGGCTATAGCTACAGAAATGGATATACATTACATGACTGTTTGGAAGATTATAAATAAGAAAGGGGCGTATGCTGAGTGAATTGTGTTAGTTTGATTGGTCGTTTGACCAAAGATGTTGATTTAAGGACTACTAAGAGTGGGACTAGTGTTGCTGGTTTTATACTGGCTGTTGATAAGGGCTTGTCTAAGCAAAAGAGAGATGAGGCGGTGCAAAATGATAGGCCCACTGCTGACTTTATATCATGCCAAGCTTGGGGCGTGACTGCTGACTTACTGTCTCAGTACTGTGGCAAGGGATCTAAAATTGCTATTGAGGGCAGGATACAGACTGGGTCTTATCAAGATAAGGATACTGGCAAAACTGTTTATACGACTGATGTTGTGGCTAATAGGATTGAGTTTTTGGGCAGTGCTAATCAAGCTAAGTCTGAGGATGACTGGGCTGATGATTTTGTTGATGAGGCTGACAATGGAGTTATTCCTTTTTAGTGGTTATTGTTGGGTAGGTCTATTGGGTTAATATAGATTTGCCCTAGATCGTGCATATTTTGTGCCTAGATTGTATTGAAATGTAAAAAGAGTACCTACATATGAATAAGGGGGTAAATATCGTTAGAACGCAAAATAAGGCTTACAACAAGTATGGCAATAAAAAAGTTGTTGTTGATGGACATAAGTTTGACAGCCAGAAAGAGGCTAGGAGGTATGGGGAGCTTAAACTTATGGAGAGGGCTGGAGTTATCAAAGACTTGGAGCTGCAGCCTAAGTTTGAGCTGATACCTACTATTAGGACTGAGACTGAGACTTTGAGAAAGGTTTCTTATTATGCTGACTTTCAGTATGTGGATGTTGAAAGTGGAAAAATTATTGTTGAAGATGTGAAATCTGTGGCTACAAAAACGCCTGTATATTTATTAAAAAAAAGGTTGTTTTTGCAAAAATATACAGATTTTGTTTTTAGGGAGGTTTAGATGAATAAGGCAGATAGGATGGCTGTGATTTTTAGGGAGATGCTTGAGACTTATAAGGCTAAAAATGCTGACTATGGGGATAGCTTTAGCAAATCCTACCAGGAGTTTGGTTTGACTGCTCCTGTTGTTAGGATTTCTGATAAGGTTGAGAGGCTTAAGGCTTTGACCAGGGCTGATGCTAGGGTTAAGGATGAGTCGATTAAAGATACGTTTATTGATTGTGCTAATTATTGTGTGATGGCTGTGGTGGAGATGGAGTTGGAAGATAGCGGTTTTACAATTACACCTTTAACTGATTATGAAAAATGGAGGCTTGGGATATGTCCTGAAAGAAAAAAACCAATACATGTTGGTGATAAAGGGTTTCCGGGTGAGCCTGCACCGGTAAAAGATTATGACCAGGGGGATAAGCTTAATATATGAAAACTAAGGAATTTATTGAAAGAGTTAAACAACTTGGATTGCACGTGGAAGAAGACAGACTCTTTATTAGATTGTTTGATTATGATAGTGATGAAGATTTGGCGGTTATATTTAAGTACACTATGTATAATTTTAATACACTTTTTTTAGGATTTAGATTAGTTAATGATGACTTTAAAAAAGAATTATTTGACCTACTTGTGGAATATGCATCTACTCCAATTGAAGAACGTGAAGAGGAAAAGAAGTTTTATTTGAGACATAGGTGGGCAAAAACAAAAAATGGCAATTGGTTATATATGGCTTTAAGAAAAAGACCGAACATATCATACTTGACACTACAAGGGTCAAACGAAGATGTATTTGAGTATAAAGTTAGATTTACAAAAAAAGAAATTGAAGATATAAAATTTGCGTTTGATACTGATTTATACGATTTTAAAGAGGTGGAGGTGGAGGAGTGAATAAAAAAGACATAGCTATGCTAGCTGCAATGATGATAGCAAGGATTGTAAAGGAATTTAATTTTGGTCTAGAGGTGCACAAAGATGGTAGTTTAGCATTTGTTGATGTAGATACTGGAGATAGATACAAGATTAGTGGAAAGGAATTTCAGAATTTATACGATGAAATTGAGGTGGAGGGATGAGAACAGAAGTGATTTTTATAATATGTTATATATTTTACAATTTGTTTTGTTACTTAGTTTCTAAGGCTTGGGCAGAAGAAGTTCTTAAAGAATATGAGCATATGGAGTTTGAGGAATGAGATACTACGTCTATGGAACTAAGAAACAATGGAAGAAATATGGCGACCACCCTGAAGGATACTTAAGTGAAGGTAATCCTTTATATAAAAATATCATTGCACTGATGAAAGGTGCGGAATATAAATACAAGGCCTATTTAAAAATAGGGATTATAAATGACTTTAAATATACTTTAATATACGAAGATAGAAAAAGTGATGAGGATATAGAGAAATTTGAATTAACTTATATAGGGATAATTAGGTATTTTCCTGAACATGAGGGAACTCTCCTGTCTTTAGGATTAGAAATAAGCAAGGATTTAAAAGCTGATACGATACAATTAGAACTTACTGATATAGAGTGTAGAAACCTACTAAGATGTTTTAGAGATTATAAAATCCATGCAAGCAAATCTGTTTATTTTGAAAGGGTATGTTTGGGAGATCATAGAATGATAGATGATACATTGTTTAAAATAGATGAGGTGTTAGATGACAATTAATGAATTAATTAAACTTACAGAACAATGGGCTATTGACCGTGGGCTTGATGAGAATGGCACAGTAGAAGGGCAGTTGATCAAGACTGCTGAAGAAGTGGCGGAACTTATTATTGGGATTTCTAAGGATGATGTTGATATGATTAAGGACTCTATTGGGGATGTGTTTGTTACACTTGTTATTGGTAGTCTAATTCAAGGTAATAAAAATGACTTGATGAAAACTATTGATGACTTTTATAAGTACCAAAAAAATGATTGCTTTAAAGATAAATTCGAGTGTATACAAACACTCATGCTTAACTTTAGTGATTTACTTGTTGATAAAGATTATAGCAAGGCTGTCCATGTGAAAATCAATACTATAATTTTGGTGGCGGAACTATACAATCTAGATTTTGCCGACTGCGTAGAAAGTGCTTACAAGGAAATTGCTGATAGAAAAGGCGTTGTTAAAAATGGCACTTTTGTTAAGGACTCGGAGCTTTAATTATGTTTATTTTTAAACTTAAGATTGAACTTGATGTTGACGAGCTTTTTATGTTGCATTCTGATTGTAGTACGGAAATTGAACTAGAAAAGGATGCTTTGGAAAGGGTTAAGTCTATGGAGGACGTGGACCCTAGGATTATTAGGGTTAAACAAGCTAGGATTGATATGTATGAGAAAATTCTGGATGCTCTTTCTGAGTGTGAAATACAAAAGGTTGAGGATTAAGCTGGAGGTGTTGATTGATTAATTACAACTACATTAGAAACAAAAACATTAGGATTAAGAGACTTGATAAGGTAAAGTCTGATTTAAGTTTTTTAAAGAGACAAGATGAACTGGCTAAGGAAATTAGAGAGGAGATTGAAAATCTTCGTGGAGGCGTGACTGATGCTAAGTCTGGCTTAAGTAATACTGATCCTGTGCAGGGTGGGGGTAGCTCCCAAGAGGATAGGTACTTTGATGTTTTTGATAAGATTATAGAGCTTGAAAGACTTTTGAAAATGATTGATTTGGATACTAGGGCTTTGAAAAAGGTTTTATCTACTTTGGACGATGAAGATAGGCAGTTGGTTAATGCTTTATGGATTGATAAAACTAGTTCTTTAAGAAAGCTTGAGCCTGAGGTTAATATGGCTAAGGATACGGTTAAGAGGAAATCTGACAAGGCTTTGCTTTATATTTTTGAAGAATTGTATATAAAAACTCCTGAGGATGTATATCCTGATTAAATGCGACAGAAAAAGCGACACTTTAAGTCACTGAATGGGTTATAATAGTATTGTATTAAATTACATAAATTAACAACTACTTGGTACCGCGGTTACTGAATGAAACTCCTTATTTTTTTATCTTTTGATTTTTTGCGGTGGGTGGTTGTTTTTTTGTGTTTATTTTTAAGGGAAAGGCAGGTGACTGGATGAATCCTAAACAAAAGATTGCTGTGGATGAGTTTATCATCTGCGGTGATAAGAAAAGCTCTATGCTTAAGGCTGGTTATTCGAAGAATTATGCTGATAGGAATGCGGAGTCTATTTTTGGCAGGCGTGATGTTAAGGAATATATTGCTGAGCGTATGAAAGAGATTGACTCTAAAAAGATTGCTGACCAAAAAGAGGTTATGGAGTTTTTGACTGCTATTATGCGTGGTGAAAAGACTGAGCAGGTCTTAAGGCTTGATGGTGATGGCTATCAGGTGGTAACTGATATTGAAATAACTGCTAAGGATAAGTTAAGGGCGGCAGAACTTATTGGTAAAAGACATCAAATGTTTACTGATAAGGTTGACCTAAGTACTAGCGAAGGGATTAAGATTATAGATGACATCGGCTAAGTTATCTACAATCATTAATCCTATTTTTTTTGACCTGCATAGGCATATTAAAAACAATGATTACCTAAGATATGTTTTAAAGGGTGGCCGTGGGTCTGGTAAATCTTCTAATATTGCTATTGAATTGATTCTTGATTTAGTGGCTAATCCTGTTTCTATTTTGTGCATTCGTAAGGTGGCTAATACTCTTTATGAGTCTTGCTATGAGCAATTAAAAGAGGCTGTGTCTATATTAGAGCTTGATTCGTATTTTCACTTTGGTAAAAGCCCGTTAAAGATTACTTATATCCCGCGTGGTAATTCTATCATCTTTAGGGGTGCTGATGATCCTGGAAAGATTAAGTCTATCAAGGTGGCTAAGTTTCCTATTGCCACTTTATGGATTGAGGAATTGGCGGAATTTAAGACAGAAGATGAAGTTAGCACTATAGAGAACTCAGTGCTAAGGGCAGAGTTACCTAATGACTTGCATTACAAGATGTTTTACTCATATAACCCGCCTAAGCGTAAGCAATCGTGGGTTAATAAAAAGTATGAGACTCAGTTTATAAATCCTAATACATATGTACATCATTCCACCTATTTAGATAATCCTTATATATCTAAGGCCTTTATCGAAGAGGCTGAACATCTAAAAGACAATAGGTCTAATAAGTATCGCTGGGAATATTTAGGAGAGCCTATCGGGTCTGGGGTTGTACCTTTTGATAATCTTGTATTTAGGGAATTTTCTGATAATGAGGTTAGGAACTTTGATAATATTAGGCAGGGCCTTGACTGGGGTTATGCAACTGACCCTTTTGCTATGATAAGGCTCCACTATGATAAGACTAGGAGATGTATATATTTGTTTGATGAGATATACCAAGTTAAGATGAGCAACCGTAAGGCTGCAGCTGAGATAAAGGAACGTGGTTTTAATGACACTTTGATAATTGCAGATGGTGCTGAGCCTAAGTCGGTTGATGAGGTTAGGTCCTTTGGTGTTAATATCATTGGTGCTAAAAAAGGTCCTGGATCTGTCGAGTTTGGGGAAAAATGGCTGGATGATTTAGAGGCTATTTTTATTGACCCTAAGAGGTGTCCTAATGCGGCAAAAGAATTTGAAAACATTGACTATCAAGTGGATAGAGATGGTAATCCGTTACCGAGACTTGAGGATAAGGATAACCACATTATAGATGCTGTTAGGTACGCCTTAAATAACGATATGACAGGACAAGGAAGCATGAGGACTATTAGTAAACGTAAGTTGGGGTTATAGATTGAAAGAATTAAAAAATATAGAAAAGATTAAAGACGATAAATATAGGGCGTTTGAAGAAAAATTCAAGCATAAGGTTACTACAGACGACTGTTATACTCCGGAACCTGTATATGAAGTCATTAAGAATTATGTAATTGATTATTATAAGTTAGAAAATGTAAAGATTGAAAGACCTTTTTATCCTGGCGGGGACTATAAAAATTATGAATATTCTGAAAACTCGGTGGTAATTGATAATCCACCGTTTTCTATTTTAGCTGAGATTAAGAGGTTCTACATTAAGCATAATATAAAATTCTTTTTATTTGCTCCGAGCTTGACTGTATTCTCAAGCACGCACCTAGATTTAAGCTACGTCATTGTAGATGCCAGTATAGAGTATGAGAACAAGGCCAAGGTCAATACTTCGTTCGTGACCAATATGGATGACTATATGGTGAGGACTGAGCCTGAATTACATAGGATGATAAAGCAAGTCCAAGAAGATAATAAGGTAAATTTGCCTAAATATATTTATCCATACAATATAATTACCGCATCCCACCTAGGCAAGTATGTAAAGGCTGGGGAAGAAATCAAATTTAAAAAAGAAGAGTTACATTTTGTTAGGCAGCTAGATGCCCAGAAGCCTCACAAAAAAACTATCTATGGATCTGGTTTTTTTATTAATGACGAAAGAGCCAAGGAAATGGAGATTAGAGCCAAAGAGATAGAGCTGGCAAAAACTACTAAATGGGAACTAAGCGATAAGGAAAAGTCAATCATTGAAAGTCTAAGCTAATGCAATTATCAATAATCTATTATCCAAAAATGAATAGACCTCGGCTATTGAAACGTGAGCATGGAGAGTATTCTCAACATGCTCATTTTTATACCAAAAAAGAAGCTTTGTGTTGTAGGAAATTGATTGATGCTTGCAAGTATCCACGTGAGGAAAAGTATAGGATTGCAATGCAAAGATTACTGACAGATGAGGAGTTTAAGAAGTTGAACAAAAAGGAAAGATATTTTAATCAGAATTGTGGGGTGAGAAGATAATGGCTGGTAAATCACAATCTTACATAAGTGAATATATGGAGTTGCCCCAAAGAATTTGTTTGCCTACTGATACTGAGATTAGTCCTGATTTAATTAATACTTTAATGAAGATTAAGGATAAGGACAATGAACGTTTTGTTACCCTACAAAAGTATTACAAGGGCTGGGCAAAAATCCTTGAAAGAACTAGGGATGCTGAAAAGTCTAATAATAAAATTGTGTTGGCTTATCCTGCTTATATTGTGGACATCCTTCAAGGTATGGCGGTTGGTAGGCCTGTGACTTATGCTGTTTCTGATGATTTTAGAGATAAAATGATAGCAGTACAAGATATCCTTGACTTAAACCGTGAACAGGATGAGAATACCGCTCTTGCTAAAATGGGTGGTATCAATGGTGTAGGTTATGAAATCAACTATATAGATGAGGAGGGGAACTTTAGATTTAATGAGATCTTGCCTCAGAATATGATTTATGTTTGGGATGATAAGATTAATCCTGAGCCTTGGCTAGCTATTTATGTTAGAGATGCTATCACATTAGAAAACTTAACTGCAGATGAGAAAGCCCAAGCAGCTACTGTTTATACTGCTGATAGGATTTATGAATATGTGCCAAGCCAAAGTGGATTTAAGTTAGAAGAAGAATATGACAATGCTTTAGGTATGTTTCCGGTTATTGAATTTGCCAACAACGATGAGTACACAGGGGACTTTGAGCGTGAGCTTACCCAGATTGATGAAATGAACCTTCTATATTCTGATAATGCCAATAGCTTTGAAGAGACTATAAATGCTCTTTTAATCTTATGGGGAATGGTTAATACTGACTCCGATGACTTTAAGAAGCTGCGTGAAGATGGAGTGCTTTTGGCTACATCTGAAGGTGCTGGGGGCAAGCAAGATGCTAAGTTTTTAACCAAAGATATTAATGACACAGCTATTGAAAACTTTAAGAAAAATCTTGATGAGGCTATCCATAAGTTTTCTAAGGCTCCTAATGTGACTGATGAAAAGTTTTCTGGTACTGCTTCTGGCGAGAGTCAGAAATATAAGGTATTTACTACTGACCAGATTATAGAGCTTAAGAAGCGTAAATTCCATTCGGCACTTACTAAAAGGCTTGAGCTTATCTGTGAGTATTTAAGAATTAAGCAAGGTATTGATTTGGACTATAGAGAGATTGCTATAAACTTTCAAGATAATAAGCCTTATGATGAACTACAAAATGCACAAACTGTTAAGCAATTGCTTGATGCTGGTGCTAGTCGTCAATATGCATTTTCTAAGCTTAAAGGTATTGATGATGTATCTGAGGAGTTAGAAAGACAACGACAGGAAAGGGAAGCCTATAGTGATTTATTTGCTGAGACTACAAAGGATTTGATGTATGGCCAAGATGACTTGGGAGACAATGCTAACGAAGTACGAGAGGCTTCTGAAGGCTAAGGAAAAAGAACTATATGCTAATTATAAGCTATCTTATAGGCAATTAGAGAGAGATTTTAGAGAGATCTATGGCAGCCTTGATGAGATTGAGGGGCAACTAAGCCTTGATGATTGGTCTAGACAGTTATTAAATTTTAAGACTGCATCTACTATGAAAGACCTTTATTTGTCTAATGAAAGGCTGATTACTGCAACTTTTAATACGATATTTGAACAAGCCCGTGATAATTCTATACAGTCTCTTGGCGGGACTGATAGGCTTATTGGAATTAATAAGGCTATCGACAGGAATGCAATTATAAATAAGTCTAGGGCTGGCGTTGATTGGGCTGGAAGACTGGCTCATCACAATGCTAATACTAGGTATGATCTAATCAATGTAACTGCGGGTGGTATTGAAGCTGGAGATAGCTATACTACTATTACTAAAAAAGTAGCTGAAAAATTTATGAATGATTATAGCAAATCCTATACAATTGCTAGAACTGAAGGCCATAGGATATATGAAACTACTAAGTATGACACAATGGAAGAAGTCAATAGGCAGTTAGGACTTGAAAAGACCTGGCACTGTGTGGGTGATGAGAGAGTGAGGCATACCCACCAATATTTAGATGGTAAGACAGTTGCCTTTGATGAGGAATTTGTTTCATCATCTGGGGCTACTGCCTTAAGACCTGGGGAGTTTGGTGTGGCTGCTGAAGATATACATTGCAGGTGCTGGGTGTCTTATGATTATAAAAAGAATTAAAACGGAGTTTATAAGGTGCTAATGTATATACTACAAATATTTTTAATTATGGCCAAGGTTATGGGGTGGACCTCAGCATCTTGGTTTTTTGTTTTTACTCCACTATGGTTAACAATTGCCATATTTGGATTTGTCTATTGGGTAGGCGGGAAAGTTGACGATAATTAAATAAATCAATCAAGGCGGTTTTATACCGTCTTTTTTTGTGGGGAGATACCGAAGCGGAAAACGGGGCGGTCTGCAAAACCGTTGGCAAAGCCATCGTGGGTTCGAATCCCTCTCTTCCCTCCATATGGTCTTTGACTCACTAGACTTTAAAGAAGTGTGGAAATTAGACATACGGTCGTTAAACGGAAGAAAGGAACAATTATGGCAGAAGAATTACAAGTAAATGAGCAAACTGAAGATGTTAATCAAGTTGATGACCAAGAGTCAGAGGCTGATGCTGAACTGAAAACTTTTACTGAAGAACAGGTAAATAAGTTAATTGCTAATAGGTTGGCTCGCGAGAAGAAAAATCATGAAAAAGAAATAGAGCAGGCTATTGAAGATACCAAAAAAGAGGCTAAGAGACTTTCTGAATTATCAAAAGAGGAAAGAGATAGCGAAGAACACGATAAATTAAAGCAAGAGCTTGCAGAGTCTAAGGCTAGGCTAGCCCGTATGGAGCTAGAGAGCGATACAATTGAAAATCTTAAAGAAGAAGGCTTACCGATTGAGTTTAAGTCTTTTTTAATTGCAGAAAATGCTGAAAACACTCTAGAAAATATTAACTTATTCAAACCTATATTTCTTGATGCAGTGCAGGCTGAGGTTGAGAAAAGGCTTAAGGGTCGTACACCAAAGGGCTCTAATACTGTGACTGCCAAGGTTGATAAGAAGGATACTCAAGCAAAAATGGCTGAATATGCTTCAAAGCAAAGAATTATCTAGGAAGGGAATATAAATGGAAAAAGTAAAAACAAATGCTACATTTGATCCAGATAATGTTTTATTATCTGATAAAAAAACAGGTAGCGTACCTACCGAGCAAGGAGATTTAGTAATTAAGCAAGTAGTAGATGACTCATTAGTTACTAAGCTTGCAAAATATGAAGAGATGGACTCTTTAAGAAAGAAGTTTACTTATCTAGCTGAAGGACCTGGGGCTTACTGGGTATCGGAAGGTGAAAAAATCCAAACTTCTAAGGCTAAGTGGCTAACAGTAGAAATGGAAGCTCATAAATTAGGGGTTATCATTCCAGTGTCTAATGAGTTTTTAAAATTTACAGTCACAGACTTCTTTGAACAAATCAAACCTAAGATTGCTGAAGCTTTCCAAGCTAAGTTTGATAGATCTGTACTATTTGGTGGAGAAGATTCTCCATTCCCTAAAGGTCTATCAGTGCTAGAAAGAGCAACTGAAGAAGGAAATATAATTACACAATCTACTAGTCCATATAGCGACATCAATGACCTAATGGCACTTATTGAAGATGCTGACCTTGAACCTCAAGCAATAGCTACTACTAGAAGTTATAACAAGGACTTAAGGGGGGCTCTTGATAGCAGAAACCTACCTATCTTTAATGATGCTCATAACGGAGTAACTGCTGATGTTTTAGGTCTACCTATCGTTTATGGAAACAGAAAGTCTTGGGATAAAGAAAAGGCTGTTGCTTTAACTGGGGACTTTGACAATCTATTTTATGGTATACCACAAGGAATAGAATATAAAATCCTTGAAGAAGCTACACTATCTACAGTAGTAGGCGAAGATGGAGCACCTATCAATCTTGCTGAAAGAGACTTAGTAGCATTAAGAGCTACTATGCATGTGGCTTTCTTGACTGTTAAACCAGATGCGTTTGCAGTACTACAACCAGCTGGAGAACCAGCAGGAGCGGAGGCTTAAGATGAAAGCGAGAAATCCACAAGGTAAAATTGTAGAAGTTACTAAAAAGGCTTACTCTACCCTATATAGATATAGGGGCTGGACTTTGGTTAAGGATGAAGAAGGTAAAGCTACTGAATCTGTACCAGAAGCTGAAATTACTCCAGAGGAAGTAGAAACAGAAGAAGTAGTATCTGAAGATAAGGCTGATGATACGGAAGATAAAGAAGTAGAAGAAACCAACAAAAACTTATCTAAACTAAAAAAGGCTGAGCTACAAGAATTAGCTAGCGAAAAAGGTATTGAATTTAAGGACGATGATACCAAAGAGGACTTAATCAATTTAATCAATGGTTAGGGGGGTATAAATGGAAAATTTAACTCCGGACTATAGGTGGGAACGTGACCTAGATAATGAGATTACTAACCTAGAAGAAGCTGAGGCAAATATCAAAGATGAATTTGAAAAGTTAAGGCCTCTTTATATGAATTGGATAGAAGATTATTGCAATGTGACCTTTAATGAGGCTAGCTTGCCAGGTCCTGTCTCCCTTGCCCTTGAAGAATTAATCAAGACAGATCCTAAGTCTTATAACGTAACTACAGAAAAACTGTCAGATATGTCTATAACTTATGGGTCTGGCACTGGCTCAGGTGGGGGCGCTGGTGGAGCAATACCTGGATATATATTAGCGTGGCTAGAGCCTTATAGGCGTGTCCACCTATTAGATAAAAAGAAACGTCCTTACTATGACGGTAGATGATAAAAGTAAGGTGCCAGAAATCCTATCTAACTTAAAAGAGTTGGAATCGTATCAAGTAGCAGTGGGAATCCTATCCAAATCGGGCGGAGAAATGCTAATGATAGCTAATGTCCATGAATTTGGCTGTAGTATCCCTGTTACTGATAAGATGAGGGGGTTTTTGGCCTACAATTACGGTGTCCACCTTAAAAGAGATACTAAGGTAATTAAGATACCAGAAAGGTCTTTTGTTAGGTCATCTTATGACAATAAATCAAGTGAAGTCTATGATAAGGGCGAGGATTTGCTTACTGAAGTAGTAAATGGCAATATGTCGGCTAGAGCTTTTTATGAGCTATTGGGGCAAACATGTGCTGATACTATAAGAGAGTATATGGTAAATGAAGTTAATAGTCCTGCTAATAGTAGCCTAACTATAGCAAATAAAGGCTCTAGCAATCCACTTGTAGATAGTGGGCAATTGGCAGCAGCTATAACTTATGAGATAAGGGGTAGATAATGGGGCTATTTAATTTTAAGGCCTTGGTTGATAAATTCCAGACTGGTAGGGTCTTGGCTATGATAAGAGAGCCTGATACCTACGATGATAGGACTGGATTGCCAATCGAGGGCAAAAAAACATTTGTACAATTAGATAAGTTTGCAATTGTCCCTTTATCTAATACTGACCTTGCTAATGATGAGGGCGGTATGTACTCAAGAGATGATCGTAAGCTTTATACTTACCAATACTTGCCCAAAGGGACTTATATTTGCAACTGGCAGAAAAATGGTACTAGAAAATATTATAGAATAATGGAGCTTAAAGACTACTCAGATTTTGATGAGGGTCTTTTTATTTACACTCTTAAAAGGAGTGGCAGAAATGATAATGACAATTAGAGAGGTAATTGTTAGTGGACTTAAGGGATATACGGGACTTCAGACTATCGATACTGATAGCAATTATAGGAGACCTGCATATCCCTTTTATAGTTTTAAGTTTACAACTCTACTGCAAAAGGATAGGGGGCAGGGCAATTATTTATATGACTACCCTGATAGTTTAGACCCTAAATTTAAATACGACCTAAGAGAGACCTACCAGCATCAACCTAATTATGTGATTAGCTTTAATGCTTATTCTGATGACCTCATAGAGTGCCAAGAGTCAATCCAAAAGGCTTGGGATTGGTTTAAGCAAGCAGGCTATCAAGATTTTAAAGACAAAAACTATGTTGTAGTTGATGTGAAAAATATTTCTGATAGGTCGGTATTTAAGGATGTATCTTTTGAGTATAGGTATGGGTTTGATGTCCGTATAAGATACCTACACGAAGTGGAGCGAAGAACTGAAAATATTGAAACATACAAGATAAACAAAGGAAAGGAATTTTAATATATGGCTAAATTGGATTTTCCTGTTAATATCCAAAGAAAAACTGTTGCCGTATCTGAGAGAGGATTTGGCACAATTTTAGTTGTTGATAATACTATGGATATTGACTATACATTAGTTGATTATAACTATGTTAATGAATTAGAGCCTGATAGCAAGTTGTTTAAGCTATTAAATAGACTGTTTGCCCAAAAACCACAACCACAGGAAGTGGCAGTATATGGTAAAGCAGATGGATCTGTGGTTGATGCTGTAAGAGAGCTTTTAAACTCTGGCAGGACTGATTGGTTTTGGCTAACTGCTACTGACAATAGCCTAGAAACTGTAAAGGCCTTATCTGAGTTGGCCCAAACTAACAATAAGCTTTATGCAGTAACTATCAATGAATATAGCGACTGTGAAGCGTTATTTGAAGAAGTGTATGAAAATACATTTGTAGACTACCACGATGATAAGGATGCATTTTCGGCAGAAGCTACTGCAGTTATTATGTCTTATAACGTAGGTGGCAAGACTGCTAAATTTAAGGCTATCCAAGGGGTTAAGCGTTCAAATGTATCTGATACTCAAATCTATGACCTACACAAAAACGGGATCAATACTTATGTAGAAAAATTAGGAGTATTGCAAAGAAGTGAGGGGCTTGTTTTATCTGGAGAGTATCTAGACATAGTACTTGCTGAATACTGGATTAGATTCCGTATGGAAGAGCGTGCTTTAAGAGCATCTGTAACTAATGACAAGATACCATATACAAATATTGGTATTGGAATACTTGTAGGGGAAGTTGAAGGGACGTTACAAGAAGCAGTAACTCAAGGAATTATTAGCTCTGGCCAATATAGAGTGGACTATAAGCGCCGTGAAGATGTAGATGCTAATGAAGTAGCTTTAAGACATATAACGACATCATCTGGACTGCACAATTACAAGGTGCTATCCACCAAGGGCAAATATCAGGAATATTGACTTATGATATGGTCAATGATATTGAAGAAAGGGTTGGTAGATAATGAAAAATGTTTATGTATACGATCCTAGAGATTGCATATTAACTATAAATGGTCAATACATTACTGGTTTTTCCGAAGACGGGAAAATAGAAATAGAGAAAAACGAGGACAATATAGCTCACAAAGTTGGTGTAGATGGTATTGTAAGCTTTGGCGTGAGTGCTGATGGTACTGCAACTGCTACTGTAAAGCTTGTAAGTACTAGCCCATCTATCCCACTATTTAGAGAGTTATCAAAGACCAATGAACTCTTTGACTTAAGTATCGTGGATATGAACGAAAATCAAGACAATATTGCTAGCAGTGATTGTGTAATTGTAAAGCCTATGACTGAGTATAGAGGTAATAAAGAAGTTGAAGATGTGGAAATAGAAATCCTAATACCATACTACGAAGATAGAAGATATAAATAGATAAAGGAGTAGAGATGACAGAAGCTAAAAAATTTGAGCAGAAGACAGTTACAGTTGCGGACAAAGAATATGTTTTACAAAAGCTACCTACTAGAAAGGCTTTAGAAATAAAACAAAAATGGCTTGATGCTAATGGACAAATTATAGAGCTTGAAATGTATGATCAAGTGCTTGAACACATTGTGGTAAATCCAAAGAAAACTGTAGATGACTTTGATGATATATCAGAGCTTAATAAATTAGGCACCCAAGCTGTAAACTTCCAATTTGGAGGCAAATTTACAAAAAACAATTAAAGAGCAGGATTGATGAGATCTACTATGATTTCTGGCGTCCTGCTCTTTTTTTAATGCGCGGGGGTTATCTTACATACTCAGAGGCTATGGAGCTGACAGAAATTGAACTAGCTGAGTTATCCATTGCTGCAGAAAGGGTGGAAGATGAGATAGCCAAAGAAATTAATAATCAAATGAAGAAAGGTAGGTGAGGCGTTTGGCAGAGAGAGAACTTACCTGGGACTTGAATACGAAAACTGGCAAGGCAGTCAGTGATATACAAAAAGTTGACAAAGAAGTAGATAAGCTAAAGACTAGCATGCTGGCTGTCGACAAGCAGTCTGGGGCTTTAGGTAAGATTGCTGGAGGTTTTGCTACTGCAGGCTCTAGGATACAAAATGTTGGGGCTGGTATGCAAAGCGTGGGTGCTGGCATATCTAATGTAAGCGGGAGAATTGCTACTGCTGGTGCAAGGATGACCGCTATGGCTGCGCCAGTTGCCCTAGCTTTTAAAAAGGGTGTAGATGGAGCTTTAGAGCTTGATACTGCTATAAGACAAGTTACTACACTAGCAGACCAAGATGTCTTGCCTGTAAGCAAAATTGAAAGTGAAGTAAGGCGTATATCTGATGCCACTGGTATTGCCCAAAAAGAAATATCTGAGTCTATGTATGAGGCTTTATCATCTGGTATAGATAGTGCTGATGTAGTCGGCTTTGTAGAGCAAGGTGTACAACTTACTAAGGCTGGTTTTACTGATATGCCAACTGTAATAGATGCTACTACTACCGCTCTTAATGCTTATGGTTTGCAAGGCGCTGAGGCCACTTCACATATCCAAGATGTAATGGTTAAGACCCAAGACCTTGGTAAGATTACCGTGGATGAGCTTGGTAAAAACATAGGTAGGGTAGTACCATTTGCATCTGCTGCAGGTGTATCGATTGACCAATTAGGGGCTGGTTACTCAGTGTTAACTGCTAAAGGGCAAAATGCGGCTATTGCTACTACTAACTTATCTGCCCTTATATCTGAGCTTAATACAACTGGGTCTACTGCTGATAAGGCCTTAAGAAAAAGCATGGGCCAGTCCTTTAAAGAGATGATGGAAGATGGTAAATCACTTGGTGATGTACTCCAATCTCTAGATGGTATTGCTCAAGAGGAAGGCCTAAACCTTGGGGATATGTTTGCTAATAAAATGGCTACATCTGCTGCAAATACACTACTAGCTGACGGCCCAGAACAATTTAACAGTGCTTTAGATGCTATGGTTAATAGTGGTGGGTCTGTCGAGGCAAACTTTCAAAAGATGCAAGGTCCTACTGAAAAATTAAGGCAAACACAAAACAAGCTTAAAAACTCATTTATAGAAATGGGTGCTTCTATGATTCCAGTCTTTGAACAATTTGCATCTGGAGTAACTAAGATTGCTGAAAAGTTTAATTCCCTTGATGACGGTACTAAACGAATGATAGGAAAAGTTGCTCTTGTAATGACTGTGGCAGGTCCTGTGTTAGCTATCCTTGGCACTATTGGGGGTGCTATTGGTGGGCTAATATCTGGTGTTGGTGCCATAGTTGGAGTGATAGGGTCTGTGGTATCTGGTATCGGTGGTGCAGTTGCTGGTATTAGTGGTGCTTTGGCAACTGTCGGAACATTTTTCTCAACTGTTGGGACTGTAGTTATGGGTATCCTTGGGGGTATCGGTAGCGGTCTAATGGCAGTTGGGGGTGCCATTGTAAGTTTTGTTATTAGTCCAATGGGTATGGTTGTTGGTGCTATTGCTGCAGTGATTGGTATTGGATATTTGCTATATTCTAACTGGGACATGGTAAAACAAAAAGCGTCTGAAGTAGGCGGTGCCATCCAAAGCCTTTTTGCGCCTGCAGTTAATACTTTAAAATCTGCTTTTTCTAGCCTAGCTAGCACTATAAGTGGAGTTGTAGTTGGAGCGATTAATACTGCTATGGGCATGTTTAACTCTTTAAAAGCAACTGCACAAGGTGCTATAAATGGAATAATTGGAGCATGGAACAGATTAAAATCGGCTTTATCTGCTCCAATCAATGCCGTAGTTAATTTTGGTAAAGGGATCGTTAATGGGGCAAAGAATTTAATTTCTGGGAATTCTCATGCTGACGGTTTATATCGTGTGCCTTATGATGAGTACCCTGCAATGCTCCATAAAGATGAGATGGTTGTTACTGCCCAAGGGTCTAATCAACTACGCTCTATGGGGGCAAATGAAAATGGTTTTTCTAATCCTCCAACTGGGTCTATGATGGGAGACTTAAGACCAAGTGTGACTAATAACGAGTCTAGCACTTCTAATAATAGTAGTTTTAGCCCGGTAATAAATGTGACAGTAAATGGCAACGGAAACGCTTCAGATGCAAATCATATTGCAGATGTAGTAAAAGAAGAATTGATGCAGTTATTTATGACTGCTAACTTACAAAGGGGGTAGGATATGGACCAACCAAAAGAGATAACAAAGATTAAGCTTGGTACAGTCCTACTCGATTGTACCACGGCTGAAGAAGTATCTAAGACTGCAGATGTAACTGATAGGCCAGTAGAAAAAGGCGAAGATATATCAGACCATATGAAAACTAAACCGTATAGTGTAAGGTTGTCTGGGACTATGGTCAACGATCCAGAGGGCAAAATATCTACCCTTGAAAAAATGATGGCTGATGCTGAACTTGTTGAGTATATAGGCAAAAGAAAGCTAAAGGATATGGTTATAACATCTTTTAGCACAAAACAAAACAAGCAAGTGTCTAATGGTTATGACTGGGATATATCCTTAAAATCTGTAAAAATAGCTAAGCCTATAACTATCAAGCAAGAGGTAAAAAATCCTGTAACTAAGCAAGCTGATAAAAAAGTCGAAACTAAGGTTAAGCAAGTAACAAATGCAGGTCGTAAACAAATGCAGAATACGGCTAATAGAAATCGAAACTATAAAAATCAAAGGTCTAGCGGTTATAGCAATAGACGACAAAAAGTCAATAGAAATACAAGACCTAAAACTATTATGAAATATTACTCTGGAAAAAGATCAAATATTACTATAACTAACCCAGGTAAAATACGTAAAAAGATGATATCCACACTAACATCTGGCACTAAATTAAGAGTGAACAAAACAATAAATAGTCAAAAAATGTATAAGAAAATGTTAAATCCATTGCCAAAGAAAAGGTCTGGCAGAGCGTTTGGCGGTGGAGGGGGTGGTGGACGATGAATTATATAGAAATAGAAAAAGAGAGGATACCCTATGAGTTTGAAATGGAGTTTGACGGGGAGATTTTCCAATTCGAAATCCTGTATAACACTTATGGGGACTACTTCACTGCTAATTTATATAAAAATCATGAGCCGGTAATAATCGGGGAGAAAATTGTACTCCACCAGCCCTTATTTGATGGATTTGAACACTTAAATATACCGATGATAATTGTAATTCCTTATGATACAACTGAGTCAGCATTAAGGATAACCTATGAAAATCTAAATGAGGATGTGTTTCTGTATGTATTGGATTAGGCAAATTGAAGTTAAAGCTGGGGGTAAAGTTTTTGAATCTATAGGGGATAACGCCCTAGATATAGAATTTGAGATACCCTTTAGCGATAAAAATGAGCCGGATGTATCGACTATAAGCATATATAACTTATCTGAAGATAGTATAAACTCAATCGAAAAGCAAGGCAATGTATCGGTATCTGCTGGATATAGAGATATGCACAATGTGGCCGAAGTTTTATCTGGGCAGATAGAATCTATCAAAACTGAATGGAAAGGCCTTGACAAGGTTACAACTATAACCATATCTGATGGAGCAAAAGCTTGGCGTAAGACTGAGTTAAATAAGACATATCAGAACAATACCAAGGCATCTGCAATAATGAATGACCTTTGCAGTACTCTAGGCTACCCTGTAAGTGAATTAAAACCTAAAAAGGATATTACATATCCATTAGGTAAAACAATCAAAGGGAGCGCATCTAAGAGTCTTATACAACTAGCAAAAGATACTGAATCTAAGATGTTTATAAATAAAGGTCGTATTGTAATAAGGCCTGAAGAAGTTGGCTATAATAGTGGGATTTTGCTTAATGGTGAATCTGGACTATTGGATACGCCTACCCTTAATGAAAATAATACTGGAGACCAAGTAGACAGTGCTGAGGGTGGCAAAGAAAATCCACCTCAAAAGTCGTGGACTGTAAAATGCTTGTTAAATCCACAGATAGAAACAGATATGATAATAAATATAGAATCAAGGTCTATAAATGGTGCTTTTAGGGTTAAATCTGGAAAGCACTCTAAGGACTTTGTAACAGAGCTGGAGGTGGTGGAAGCATGAGCGATTTACTAAGACAAAAGAAAGATACTAATGCAGCTTTTAATAAGTTTATGGATAGTTTTAGTCAGTCTATGGCTGAGTCCACCGTGGTTGCAAGGGTTGGTAGGGTTAAGTCCTACGATCCAAAAAATATGTCTTGCCAGGTAATGCCTTTACCAAGTAAAGATAATAGCTTGCTAATAAATGTACCAGTAGCTGGTATGAGATCTAAGGACTTTGTAGCTTATTACCCTTTACAAGCAGATGATTATGTAGTCTTGCTTTTTATGGATGGAGATATAGACCAAATATTATTAGGCCAAGATAAGGCTGATACTAAGCGTGGCCATGATATATCTGATTGTATAGCTATAGGTGGCATTAGCCTTATCAATGATGAATTAGAAATTGAAGATAGCGACAGTCTTTGCCTACAAACTATGGATAAAAATGCTAGTATAGTTATAAAATCTAGTGGAGATATAAATGTAAAAGGGCAGTCAATAAAGATTGATGCTCCCAATATCAACATATCAAGTGCTAATTTATCTATAAAAGGCAAGGCAACTTATAATGGTAGAGAAATAGCACGTAGGGGTGACCCTACAACGGATGGAGCAAGTATAGCATGAATTACTATGATACTTTTAAGATGACTAACGGAGATATAGACATAGTTGGCAATGACCTTGCCTTGGTTACTGGTCAAGAAGAAATGCGACAAAATGCCGAAAATAGGCTAGCTGTAAATAAAACTGAATGGTTTTTAAACCTTGGCCTTGGCTTATCCTACAAGGATATAAGGGGCAAGGGTGTAAGAGACAGTGATATAGAGTACTGGATCCGTGAGTGTATCTTGCAAGATGAGAGAATAAAAGAAGTAAGGAAAGTGACTGTAGATAGGAATGCAGCTTTAAGGACTGCTGATATTGATGTGACTATAATCGACCCTTATGGCGAAGAACTAATACTATCGGGGGTGATAGATATTGGATAATTTTGAATTATATGACGATTACGGGTCCATAACTGAGTTTAAGGATGATGGTTATGGTGTGACCCAGTATGGATTTAGAAGAAAATTGTATAGTGAGTGCTTGTCTGAAAGGATAACACGTGCAAGAGAGGTTTTTGGAGTAAAAATTGATACTTCAGAGACCTCTTTTTTAGGAAAATTAATACGTAATGCTGCATGGGATGAGGCCTATATGTGGGAAATTGCAGAATCGGTCTATATGAGTCCTTTTGTAAATTATGCTGAGGGTACGGGGCTTGATGCAGTTGGCCAATACTTAACCATTACCCGTAGACCTGCTAGTAAGAGTAAGGGTGTAATCACTGTATTTGGTACTGCTAATACTCTAGTGCCTGCAGGTTTTAGAGTAGCGACAGGAAGTGGCGTGGAATTTTATACCACAGAACAAGCTTATATTGGTGATAATGGTCAAGTGGATATACCCATAGAGTCAGTAATTGCAGGTAAAAACACTAATGCCCAATCTGAGGAAATAGACCAAATAGTCAATCCTACTTTTGGTATAGATAGGGTTAGCAATGCTATGTATACCGAGGGTGGTATGGATGTAGAATCTGACGAAGAATTTAGGCTAAGATATAAAAAATCTTATTCAAGAGTTGGTGGATCTACCGTGCCTGCTATGACTGCGGCTTTGCTTGATATAAACGATGTTGTGGATTGTGAAGTCCGTGAGAACGTCACCATGCAAGAAGTTGATGGTATACCTCCAAAATCTGTAGCTTGCTTTGTTTTTGGTGGTACAGATGATGAAATTGCCAATGTAATTTATGAAAATAAACCTGCAGGTATCGAAGCATATGGTCAAACCTATAAGTATATAGAAGATAAAAAAGGTGTTAAGCATAAGATAGGATTTACCCGTGCCAAAGAAGTTAAAATCAAGGTTGATATTACTCTTACAAAAACTGAAGATTATCCAGGAGATGATGTAATCAAAAGAGCAGTCCTTGGATATATTGGCGGAGTTGATGATGACAACGTAGAGTATGCAGGACTAAAGCTAGGCGAAGATGTTATTTATAATAAGCTTATTGCTAAAATATTGTGTCCGGGTGGAGTGTCAGATGCAAGTGTAAAGATAGGAGCAAGCCCTGACTATGAAATGGTAGAAGAATCTATTGATATAGATAGGCATGAAATAGCGGTAACTAGCCTTGAACTAATAAGGATTAGCTATGAATAAACCTTTATACTTAAAAGCATTTGAGAGATTGCCAGAAAGATTTAGAAAGCCTAACACAAAAGACCTTTACTATGTGCTTTATAACGGATCTGACGAAATTGAAAGTGCCTATCAAACAATTAAAGACAGTCACAGTATAGATAAAGCCTTTGGGCAAACTCTAGATATGCTTGGAGCAAATGTTGGTGAGTTTAGGCAAGAGGGTATGGATGATGACCTGTATAGGCTCTATATAAAAGTCCGTATCATATCTAACTTATCTATCGGTGATATACCAACTATAAACTACGTAATGTCTACCCTACTTGGAGATAAGTATTTATCTATCAAGGAGGGTTTTTTAGATGATGAATACCTTTATCATGAGCCGGCTGCTTTAAGGCTAAGTGTGGATAACTCTGCAGGCTTTATGCCTTATGAAATCCTTGAAAGGATAAAGGCTGCTGGGATAAGAATACTGGTTGATGAGATCTATGCGACTGAGCTTAAGATAGTGACTAGGTCTGGGGATAGTTCTTTTATGCAGTACCTTTGCGGGGAGCATCCTTGTGGGGATATACCTTATCCATGGGCTGTTGGTGAAGTGCACTATATGGGGATTGGTCTTAATACAAGCACATATGATGCTAAAAATTACTATGGATATGCTGGTACTGAGCATAAGGCTGGTGAACTACGTGACTATGAAGATGCTGACTATCTATATGTACAAAACTTTGGTCTTGAAAATAGGTACGATTTTGGGGGTGATAAGTAATGTTATCTGACCAACTAATGGTTGATGTAGCCCAATTTATCAAAGAAAAAATAGCGACTGCTGAGGTTGTCTTTGATGATGAGAGGGTGGAAGAAGTGCAAATTATGAACAAAAGGGTTGTGGGAAGTGTTTTGCAAGTAAATGTGACTACAACCAAAGGGATTGGAACAATTAAAGATATAAGACTTAAGGATGCTAAAGGCATAATTTTGTTAAGCAAACCTCGTGAGAGAGTGAAAACGACAGGATATGCATTGGTGTCCTCTTTTTATATAAAAATTACTGAAGAAGAAATTGCAAATCCTTTGAACATTATCGAGATAAAGGAGGGGTTAAATGGATAATAATTTTTCTTTAGCTGAGTATAATGACCTGGTTGAGCAAGGCTATGACCGTGAAGAGTTTGTTGAATATTTTATAACTCAAAGCATAAGCCTTGTGGGATGGAAAGACCATCTAGCTGAGTTTGCTGATGTGAGGGCTGAAAAGGATGTTGGTAAGGATAGTGAGGGTAATCCTTTGTATCAACATATACGATTTGATGGTGTGGTTGTTCAAGAGGGTACTCCTGTGAATGCTGAGAATCTTGGACAGATGGAGTGGAATGACCTTATCAACTTTGTCATAGGTAAATATGTAATGGATAAAATAAGGGAAGTACAAGTGCAGGTGGCTACTCTTATAGGACAAAATAACAACAATATGCCTTACAACTCCTTTGTGGCTAATGCTAAAAATATCGGAGAGGATATTGAAATGGTTGAAGGTATCTATGATGAAGTGAACGGAAGGGGTGTGGTGTAGATGGCTAAGGTTGTTTACAAAAAATATGAGGCTAAAAATTTAAATCCAAATTATAAAATGGTAGATGGCGGTAGTCCTTATTCCTATTCTTATAATGATAGCAACACCGCCTACTCGCACTTTACATTTAATGAAAATGACGGGACTTTTACCATGAGTGGCTCCACTTATCCAAGTGGGACTTTTTATGCCTATGGTGGTAGCTCTAAAAATATAGTTGTCGAGTATACAAGATACACATCAGGTGGAGGAACATTTCCTAGGCCAGAAAAAGTTTATAAATCAGAACGCGTAACTCCTAGATATACTAAAGGGAAATATATTGGTGAAGTTACAGCAGAAGATGGCGCCTACCCAAGAGATGGCACAAAAGATGGTTATTGGTACGAGTGGGATAGATATGCTAATCGTGCCCCTATAATAGGAGGGTCTAACACCGCTATTGGTAATGTTAACAATGACTTTACTATATCATATAATTTAATGGATGAAGATAATGATGAAGTAAAAGTAGAGATTATGGTGGACGGAAAAGTTATCCAATACCCTATGGCTATGGCTTTAAACCAAAGTCACAGTGTGCCTATCCGTATAAAAGACTATGGACTAGGTGACCATACTATCACAGTGACTGCTACTGATACAAGTAAAGCATCTGCTAGCCGTACTTACTACTTTACAAAGTCTAATACTGCACCTACTATATCTGGGTCTGATATGGATTTGGGGGCTAAGTTTGAGGACTTCCAAGTCGATTATTTAGTCCAAGATGCTGAGGGCAATGATGTATCGGTTGAGATAAAGGTTGATGGGGCTATCAAGCAAAGCTCTAGTAAGAGTACTTTAGGGGTAAGGCGATACTTTACTATAGCTATAAAAGACTATGAGATAGGCCGCCATACTATTGAGATAAAGGCTACTGATAGCAATGGAGCATCTACAGTAAGGGCTTATACCTTTAATAAGGTTAATTCAGCGCCAGTCATATCGGGCAAGGATGAAAATCTAGGGGCTAAGAATACTGCTTTTTCCTATACTTATACTGTGACTGATAGGGAAAGTGACAACATATATGTTATAGAAAAAGTAAATGGCGAGGTCATCCGTGTACTTAACAATGCTACTTTGGGTAGTGAGTATAGGATAACTATCACAGATGAGCAAATCAGAAAGCTTGAACTTAATGCGTCTAATACTATTGAGATAGAGGCGACTGATGGTACTGCTACAACCTTTAGGCGTGTTACTTTTATCCGTAACAATATGCCGCCTATCATATCTGATAAGGACAAGGATTTGGGAGAAGTGACAAATGACCTTAAATACTCATGGTCTGCTACTGATCCTGAAAAAGATAAGATGACTGCAATAATCTTTCTTGATGACAGGATAATCAAGGATAGATTTGCCTTAACTGAGGGGACAAATCAGACTGTAAAAATAGATGGCCAAGCTATGCAAAAGCTATCTCGTGGCAAACATACTATAAGGATAGTTGTAGATGATGATAAGGGTTTTAGCTCTAGTCGTACTTTAACTTTTACTAGGGTAGTAGATAGGTTAGTGATGAAGCTTGCGGGCAACGGGATAGAAACTAACGGATTAGCTAAGCGTGTACTCATATCTACTGCCGGTGTTTATGTAGCTAAGGGAGCAGATGTAAAGTATGAGGTGTGCAACAACTCCTTTGATGATAGCCCGACTTGGGAAGATGCTACTGCTATGACTATGGCTAATAAGGCCTTTAATTTTACTAATAAGGATAAGGTGGCTGAAAAAGCTGGGGTTGATATAAGAGTTACTATCAGCCGTGGAGATGCAAAAGGGCAGTCATATATAAGTGCAATAGGAGGTAGTTTTGATTAAAATTTTAAACCCAAAACCACTAAAGGAAATTGAAGAATTGAGAGAAAAGGGGCTATACAACGCCCCTTTTAGTGTGCAAGAAAATGCCAATCCCACAAAGATTGAGACTCCAGATACAAAAGCTTTGGAGGATAAAATTCAAAAGCTGGAGGGCAAGATTACAGAGCTTGAAAGCAAAGACAATGCTACAGATCTTTACGATGACAGTGAACTTTTGAAAAAAATAGAAGAACTTGAAGCAAAGCTAGCAGAATCTGAGCAAACAGTGGCTGACTATGCGTCTAAGACTGAGAGTCAAGCTAAGACCATAGAAGACCTAAATGCCGACCTTGATGTTCTTGTAGGAGATATAGATGAGTAGACGTGATAAACTAAAAAAGTTAAGACAAAACATTGATGCTACAACGACTGATGTAGCAGATATTAAAAAGGCTACACAAAGGCTAGTAATGGCAAGCGATATATCAGCAAGTGATTATGCTGAGATAATCGCTATCTATGATAAGTGGGAGGCTGGCAAGGCCTATAAAAAAGGGGATGTTGTCAAGTACTACAATGTGCTTTATGAGGTTATCCAAGACCACACAAGTCAAACGGACTGGAAGCCTAATGCTACGCCTGCTCTTTTTAAAACTACTACAGCTAAAGAGACTACAGATGGGGTTGAAATAATCCCGGACTTTAAACAACCTACAGGTGGTCATGATACTTATAAAAAAGGGGATAAAGTGAAGTTTGAAGGCAAGGTTTATGAGTCTGCGATCGATAATAATGCCTATAGTCCTACTGACTATCCTGCTGGCTGGAAGGTGGTTGAATAATGGCTACTGGTGTAATACAAGGGCGTTTCCAGTTTTACGATGGGACAAAAGAGGAGCTAGAAGCATCTGATTTAATACTGTTAAAAGGGGAATTGGCTCTAGAAACAGATGATGAGGGTACTACCCGTATAAAAAGGGGTGATGGTAGGTCTAAGTATGCTGACCTGCCTTATATCACTATCGGGGAAATCAAGGTAGATGAATTATCCGAGGAAGATAAAGCCTTGATTAGAGGGCCTAAGGGTGAGAAAGGGGACCCTTTTACCTTTGATGACTTGACTGTAAGCCAAAGGCTTGACCTAAAGGGTGATACTGGTGATGTGGGGCCTCAAGGTAAACCTGGGGAGTCTATAAGGATTGCTGAAACTTTTGAAGATGAAGAAAACAATGTAGTTGTTAGTTTTAGTGATGATACACAAATTACCATTCCTAAGGGAAAAGCCCTAGTTTTTGAAGACCTAACAGAAGAGCAGAAAGCGGAACTTAAAGGGGAAAAAGGGGACAAACTAACCTTTGAAGATTTATCCGAAGAAGATAAAACTGAGCTAAAAGGCGATAAAGGAGAAGATGCGCCAAAGTATCAAGGTAGCGACTATATATCTATAAATGATGATATTATATCATTAGCTGCTGATAAATACATCGAGGATAAAAAAGAAACTATCAAGGGATATATAGAAGAATATCAACTATCAGTTGATTCAGAGCCTACCCAAGGTATATGGATTAATAATGGTACTTATCAAAGTTTAATTGGGTTTACAAAAATACCCGACGATTACTTTACGACCGACTCTAACACTCCAAATGAAAAAAAAGTCTATAAAGTTATAATGCCCAACAGTATAACATCAGTTGGTAAAAATGCTTTTTTAAGTAATGATATAAAAGATTTAAAACTATCGGATAATTTATTATTAATAGGTGCTAGTGCTTTTTTAAACAACGTTTTAAAAAGTATAATATTCCCTGATGGATTGCAAAGTATAGGTAATTATGCTTTCCAAAAAAACGCTTTAAAAAGTATAATACTCCCTGGTGAATTGCAAAATATAGGTGATTATGCTTTTGAAAATAATAAATTAGAGAAAATAGAATTCCCTGATGGATTGCAAAGTATAGGTAATTATGCTTTCCAGAATAACGCTTTAAAAAGTGTAATTTTCCCTGATGAATTGCCGAGTATAGGTAATTATGCTTTCCGAAATAACGCTTTAAAAAGTGTAATTTTCCCTGATGAATTGCAAAGTATAGGTGATTATGCTTTTTCAAATAACACTTTAGAAAGTGTAATTTTCCCTGATGGATTACAAAGTATAGGTAATTATGCTTTTTCAAATAATCCAAATATAAAAGAAGTAGTAATTAATAAAAACACAATATATAAACCAAGTAGTTTCCCATCTACGACCAAAATCATACTAAGAAATTAGGAGGTGAGACATGGAAGTAAGTCAAACAATAGCAGATTACGGGGTAGCCATAGGGATAACAATAATTGTGGTTACTCTATTAGTTGCCTTTTTTTATAAGTATCTGCAAAAATTGGATAAAAATTTTGAGGATGAACGAGAAAATAACAAATACGAGAGAGAGCAAAAGGCAAAACGTGATGAACTAATGCTCGAAGCCGAGAGGGATAGGCTCGAAGCAGAAAAAGAGACCAGAAGAACTTATCTGAGTATGACAGAAGAGCTTAAGAAAACTACACAGATGCAAGCGGAAATATTAAGCAACCAATCAAATGAACTAAGAAGCTATAGCGATAGGATTAATAGCAATACTAAGGCTATTGATGAGCATAATCAAATTTTTATATCCCACATAAAAAAAACTGGTGATCGTTTTGATTGTGTCGATAGTCAGTTAGTAAGCATCGCTGGTATGCTTGAGGATATAAAACACAGTACTAGCGATTTAGTAACAAAAGCAGACCTGGATAAAGTGCAAAGTGGACTTGATGAGTATATCAGGTCAAAAAAGTAATTAGGATTAGCACAAGCTAGTCCTTTTTTAGTACCTAAAAGGAGGTAAAAATGGGAGTAAAAGAAGCTTTAGATTGGATGGATAAGCACCATAGGCACAAGGGCAACTATCCATACTCAATGGTTAAAAGAAATGGCAACCCAGGTTATGACTGCTCATCTGCAGTTTACTATGCACTTATAGCGGGTGGAGTCTTACCTAAAAATACGCCGATAGGAAACACCGAGACTCTTTTTAAGCTAAAAGGCAAGTATCTAGATGAGATATATGACTACAAGGATGTAAGAGCTGGTGATATCTTTATAAGAGGTGGCGAGGGTACCTCTGCAGGTGCTGGTGGCCACACTGGAATGTTTTACAAAAAAGACGGCATAATCCACTCTAACTATTCAAACAATGGGATTAGTTACAACGACAACAAGAGCTTTATAGGCTACTTTTTAGACCGCAGGAGGAGCAGTAATGAGCGTTACTTTAGACCTAGGTATGGTGGACAAAAGTTAGATATAGCACCTGTAAAACAACAGAGACCACAAAAAGCATCAGGTAAAAAGTTAATTAAATATGAAAAGTGGCACGGAATAACACAGGCTGCTTGTCATGTAAGAGCAGATGCAAGTACAAACTCAGCCATAGTGGCAACCTACCCAATGGGATCTAGAATTAACTATGATAGGGTGTATGAGGCTAATGGCTATCGTTGGATATCCTATGTAGGTAACTCTGGTAAGCGTAGATATGTAGCTTATAGACGTACAAGTGGCAACACAAGAGCATGGATAACTTTTTAGGAGGATATAAATGAGAGATAGTTTAGTAATATTTTTAATGGTTTTAATGGCTGGAGCAGTGATTGCTCTTGCTATACAAGGTATAAAAGAGGGCAAAGAGAGAGCGAAGCTTATTGAAAATGAGCTTTTAAGAAACGCCACACTACAACTACTAGATCTAGCAGAGACTATAGTAGGTAGTCTTAACCAAACAGTAGTAGACCCACTAAAAGAATCGCCAGAGCTTAACTTTGATGAGCAAAGGCAAAATGCAGTGCGTGAAAAAGCAAAGGCTGCAATAAAGAAAAACTTAGATGATGCTAGCAAAGAAGTGTTATCTAAAACTCATGATGACCTTGACTCTTACCTTACCGATGTGGTTCAAGCGGAAGTAAGAAAACAAAAAAAGAAGTAGTAATATATAGTAAATGTTTAACTCTGGGCTGGCGGTGTGCTGGCCCTCTTTTTTTGTGCTTTAAAGTAGATTTTAGGCATATAAAACTATGGCTAGATATTTTAAATCGTTTATAACTTAAAATATGAATGATTGGCTTGATTGCAATGCTTGTAACTTGCCTTTATAAAAAAAGTGAAGATTTTCTAAAAAAACTTTAAAAAAACACTTGACATATAACGCGGGCGTGATATAATATAAGTAACATAAGAGATAAGGAGATAACAAAAATGGCAAACTTAAAAAACATTATGACAAGAGCATGGGAAATCGCAAAAGAAGCAGTAGCAAATTTTGGCGGCAAAGCAGTTGAGTATATAGCAGAAGCTATGAAGATGGCATGGGCAGAAGTTAAAGAAGTAAGATATACAGTAGAAGATCTTATAGCTATGGGTGCTAAAAGATGGCAAAAAGCTGGCTATGATAGACTTTACTTAAACAATGCTGGTCTTAAACTTGCAGGTCTAGAAATTAGCAGATATAACACAGGCAATGTTTCAAGTGCTAAACTTAACGGCGAAAAAGTTTCAAACACTAAAGGTAGCAACATGGCAAGCATAGTAGAAAGAGCTTACATCGACTTAACAACTGGTAAACTTCACTGTACACAAGCAAAAGATGATGATGTGCAAGAAGCAGTAATTGCTTTAGAAAATAATTTAAAATTAGCATAAAAAATTAAAAAAAGTACTTGACTTTATATAACGCCCGCGGTATAATGTTAGTGTAAGATAAATAATTAAAGGAGATAGAAAAATGAAACAATTAGAAGTATTAAGAAACAAAGAAGACAACCAAATCGCAGTAGCATACAACGGTATAAACCTAGATAACTATGACTATCTTACAGTAGATGAATTTGTAAAAGAAGTAGAAAGTGTTGATATGTGGAGCGATATCGATGATGAAGTGTATGCAAAAGCATTAGAAGAGTATGACCTAGACTATAGCAGCTATGATGATCCAGATACTATGTGGAGTGATTTTTTAAAGGCTGCAGAAAATGACAGATAAAAAGGGAAAAGTAAGCGAGGCTCAAAAAAGAGCCTCCAGAGCTTACGAAGAAAGAAACCCAGAAAAAACTAAAATAGATAGGTACAAAAGAAGCGCAAGAACTTTCTTTAGGCACCATGCAACCCAAGATGATATAGATGAGTTGATAGATATATACTACAAAGAAAATCCTAGAGGGATCAAAGAAAAAGAGGACTGAGTGTCCTCTTTAATGATGTGGGCAACGTGTGGGCAACCTAACTGGGTGCGGTGGGTTGCCTTTGGCTGAAAGCGGTTGTATTATTTATGGTAAAGATATTGCAAGGGGTGTAGGCAGTTTCTCTGGAACACCATTTATATTTAACTTTTAAAATATCTTTTTTATTAAAGATATTTTTTTTGTATTATTTTAAGGATTTTTTATGACTGAGATTTTAAAAAAAGATTTTACTAGTGATGATTATTTTTTTATGAATGAGGCAATTTATGAGGCACGACTTGCTAGATTTATCGAGGAAGTTCCGGTTGGTTGTGTAATTGTGTATGATGGCAAAATAATTGGACGAGGTCACAATTTCACTTTTAAAGGCAAGTCTGGTCTCTTACATGCTGAAATGATTGCTATAAAAGAAGCAAATGAATTTTTTGATGACTTTAGACTTGAAAACACAACTATGTATGTTACTATGGAACCTTGTTCTATGTGCGCTGGTGCTATTATAAATTCCAGAATTTCTAGACTTGTTATTGGGATCCCTGATTATAAAAGAGGGGCTTGTGGGTCAAATACTAACATTACTGGTGATAGATCTCAACTACACTTTTTAGATGCAGAATTTGGTTTAAGAGATGATGAATGTCTTTTTGAACTTCAAAGTTTTTTTAAAATGCTTAGAGCTCGTAATAAGGAGAAAAAATTATTAAAAAGGTATCAGGATAATTTATAAATTTATTAAAATCTCAAATACTTATTGACTTCAGATATATTCTGGAGTCTTTTTTTATCTCTAAAATCAAAATATTTATAGTATAATTAAATTAGAATAATAGTTAAGGAGAGTGTTATGAGAATTTCATTAGTTAATCCGTTAGAAGTAGAAGAAAAAATTATTGAAAGTCATAAAGAAAAATTAGAAGAAATGGGTCATGAATTCATTTCTTATGATGAAAACGCAAAAGATGATGATGAACTTATAGAAAGATTAAAAGATACTGATATTGCAATTGTAACAAATAAACCATTATCAGCAAAAGTTATAGATGCATCAAAAAATCTTGAACTGATCGATGTTGCCTTTACAGGGGTAGACCATATAGATCTAGAGGCTGTCAAAAAAAATGGAATAAAACTTTTAAATGCAAGTGGATATTCTGATGATTCTGTAGCAGAACTTGTTATTGGTCTTACAATTGCGGTTATGAGAAAGTTTAAAGAAAATGATGCAAATATTTTTGATGGTAAAAATAATAATTTGATGGGAGAAACCATCCAAGGCAAAAAGTTTGGGATAATTGGTACAGGTAATATTGGTACAAAATTAATTGGCATACTCTTAGCCTTTGGTTGCGAAGTCATAGCTTATTCTAGAACTGAAAAAGAAGATATAAAAAATCTTGGTGTGACTTATGTAGATTTAGACACACTTTTAAAAGAATCAGATGTAATTTCTTTACACATTCCAAATAACAGTGAGACTAAACATTTCCTAGGCAAAGAAGAATTAGATAAAATGAAAGAAAATGCTATTTTAATCAATTGCGCTAGAGGTCCAGTTGTAGATAATGATTATTTAGCAGAATTACTAAATGCTAATAAACTTCGTGCTGGTATCGATGTTTTCGATATGGAACCACCACTTCCAAGCGATTATCCATTAAGAAATGCAAAAAATGTAGTACTTACAAATCACATTGGTTTTTATACAAAAGAAGCAATGGCAAACCGTGCTGAAATTGTTTTTAACAATATTTATGAATACTTAGATGGAAATATTATCAATGAGATAAAACTATGAGTGATATAAAAATTATTGCAGTTGCAGGTGGGTCTGCATCTGGAAAATCATCTATTGTCAGACATATAGATGAGTATTTTAAAGATGATTTGTTAGTTATAGGCCATGATAATTACTACAAAGCCCATGATGATATTTCTTTTGAAGAAAGGGCAAAGCTAAATTACGATTACCCAGGAGCCTTCGATAATGACTTATTTCATAAGCACTTATTAAAACTTCAAAAGGGTGAAACAATTGAAATGCCAACTTATGACTACACAATCCACACTAGAAGCGATAAAACTATCACAATCAAGCCTACAAAAATCATCCTAATAGAAGGTATTTTAGTCTTAGAAGATAAGAAAATTAGAAATATTACCGATACAAAAGTATTTATTGATGCTGATAGTGATGTAAGGCTACAAAGAAGGATTTTAAGAGACACCAAAGAACGCGGCAGATCTCTTGATTCTGTTTTGGAACAATTTATAAAGCAAGTAAAACCAATGCATGAGAAATATGTAGAACCTACCAAAAAATACGCAGACATAATCATCCCACGCGGAGCAAAAAATACTAAAGGAATAGAAATCCTATTAAGACATATTACTGATATGATAGAGGATAAGTAATAATAATGGAGATAAATATCATTGAAACAGACCATGAGCAAATAAAAAATTATATAAGTGGTCATGCCAGCAATGGCCATGAAATTTTTGGTCCAATCCCTTATGAAGATGGTTACATCTTTAGAGTATATGCACCAAATGCTGATCAAATGTTTATAAGGGGTGATTTTTCAAATTGGGAAAATCACGAGATGAGTAAAAATCCTGAATATGGTTACTTTTATATATTTAAAAACGCAAAAATAGGAGATTTTTATAAATTAGTTGTAGTAAAAGATGGCAACTGGGTGGAACACACAGATCCCTTTGCAAGGGCCATGGACTATGAAGGAGATTTTGCATCATTAATAGTGGATGAAAACTATGAGTTTAATGACGATGAATTTATAAGAAATCGCAGCAAAAATTTTAATAAGCCAATGAATATTTATGAAGTTCATATAGGTTCTTGGCTTAGATATGGTCAAAATGTTAATTTTTTAGATGTTGTAGATAAATTAATTGCTCATATCAAAGATATGAACTACACCCATGTGGAGATAATGCCAGTTACAGAATATCCATTTTATCCATCATGGGGATATCAATCCACAGGATTTTTTGCCACAAGTTCTCGTTATGGTAGACCGGAAGATTTTAAGAAATTTATCGACCTAATGCATCAAAATGGTATCGGTGTAATCCTTGATGTAGTTGCAGTGCATTTTGCAAATGATTATTATGGGCTAAAAACTTTTGATGGAACTCATTTATACGAATCGCCATATAAAGGACTCACTTATTCTGAATGGGGATCTATAAATTTTGATTATTCAAAAGGGCATGTAAAAAGCTTTATGAAATCAAGTTTATCCTATTGGATAGAGAAATTTCACCTAGATGGTATAAGGGTAGATGCGGTTTCGTATATGATTTATTATAATGGTAACGAAAATCGTGGAGTGCATGAAGATAATATAAAATTTATAAGTGATTTAAATAAAACTTTAGCTACAAATTATCCAAATGTAATGCTCATTGCAGAAGACTCATCATCTTACCCACTAGTAACAAATAAAAATTCTGATGAGGGTTTAGGATTTGACTACAAATGGGATATGGGCTGGATGAATGATACAATTAAATATTTTGAAGTTGATTCTTTCAATAGGTCCATGTATCATAATAAAATAACTTTTTCTATGTTCTATTTTCAAAATGAAAGATTTATTTTACCCCTTAGTCATGATGAAGTAGTGCACTTAAAAAAACCAATGATTAACAAAATGAGTGGGGACTATGAAAGTAAATTTAAAGAGTTAAAAGTTTTAAATACTTATCAAATGACTCATCCAGGCAAAAAGTTAAACTTTATGGGCAATGAGATTGCAACTTTTGATGAGTGGAATGAAAATGAATCCATAAATTGGGACATAAAAAATTATCCAGTTCATGATGATTTTAATAGATTTATTAAAGATTTAAATTACATTTACAAAAATAATCCAGCCTTTTATAAAAAAGACTACGAAGAAGATGGATTTAAGTGGATAGTTGTAGATGATGCAAGTACTTCAGTTTTTGCTTATGAAAGAATAGCAGAGGGATCAAGATTTTTAGTTGTACTAAATATGGCAAATGTGTATCATGGTAGATATGAATTTACTTATGATGAAGATTTGATATTTATTGAAAAATTAAATACCTTTAGCCCCACTTATGGTGGTGCTAAGGATAATTATAGGGAAATTGAAATTAGAAAGGGAGAAGTTCTAAGACTTGAGCTTTGGGAATATGAAGCTTGTGTCTTTGAAATCTTAGAAAAAAATGAAAAAACCAATTAACTTATCTTGGTTGGTAGAAAAATGGACATTACTAGATGAGGATTCTTATCTTAAAGCAATGTGGTTAAATACAGAAAGTTTAGACATTGTTCGTATCAACCAAGGACAAACAGAAGAAGATATTACAAAAGATTACTTAGATATAGAAAATGATATAGAACACTATGTTCTAATGCCAAGTCGTGATGAATTTAATAGGGCAAATATAAGGGAAGCATTTATAGAAACCCTAGATAGATTTAAAAAAGACCAGTTTATAGATCAATATGATGGATTTTCTCCAAGCGAAGAATTTCTAGATACAGTCTATACCTTAGGTCTTGAAAATGAATATTATGACTTTAGATCAAAGGCTGCCGGAAATATTTTATTATATTGGGCAGATGAACAAGGCATACATATTAAAAAAGATATGGAGACAATTAATACAAATAAGATATGAATTACAAAAAAATACTAATGGCCTTAGTTTTTGCAATTGGTTTAACCTCTTGCAGTACTCAAGGAGCTAAAGATAAAAACGCAAGCGATAAAACAGTAGTAACAGATGAAAATGCTACTGATTTAAAAAAATATAATGCAGTTTTCTACGACTATTTTGATACAGTTACCGAATTTTTAGTATATGCAAAAGATGAAGAAGAATTTGAGAACTATAAAAAAATACTAGAAGACGACTTATCCAAATACAACAAACTTTTTAACACTTACTATGATTTTGATGGGATAAATGATGTCAAAACCATAAATGAAAATGCAGGAAAAGAAGCAGTAAAAGTAGACCCAGCCATAATAGAACTCTTAGATTATAGTAAAGAAATCTATAATATAACAGATGGAAAAATAAATATGGCCTTGGGAGATCTAATAAGCTTATGGCATGAATACAGGGAAGCAGGACTTGCTGATGAAAAAAATGCAGCTATACCTAGCGACAAAGAATTAAAAGAAGCTGCAAGTCACAGTGATATCGAAAAAATCGAAATTGATCATGAAAAAAACACAGTCTATATAAAAGATCCAGATATCAAAATTGATGTTGGAGCAGAAGGTAAAGGCTACGCTATAAAAAAAATGAAGGAAAGCCTAGAAAAAGCTGGAATGAAGCATGGTATTTTATCAGTCGGTGGAGATGATGTAATAATAGGAAAAAATCCTGCTAGAGCAGATGGCCTATGGAAAATTGCTATTGTAAACCCTGAAAAAAATGCAAAAAAACCTTATGCCAGTGTTGTAGACATAAAAGATAATACGGTTGTAACAAGTGGGGACTATCAAAGATTTTATGTAGTAGATGGTCAAATTTACCACCATATTATAGACTCAGATACAAATTATCCATCAAAATACTTTAAATCAGTATCAGTAATCCACCCAGATATAGCCTTGTCAGATGCATTAAGTACTTATTTATTTACTGTAGATTTAGAAACTGGTAAGAAAGTTGCCGAAAAATATAAGGCAGAAGTACTTTGGATAGATTATGATGGTAATTACTACAAGACAGAAGGCTATGAAAAATTAGAATCAAAATCGGAAAAATAATGTTTCCGATTTTTTTCTTTTTAAAATTTAATCTGTTATAATTAGATTAGCAAATGGAGGAATTATGAAAAAGATAGCCTATGATAATGATAAATACATAAAATTACAATCTGAAAAGATCCTAGAACGCATCAGCCATTTTGATAAGCTTTACCTAGAATTTGGCGGAAAGCTTTTTGATGATGGGCATGCATCAAGAGTTTTACCAGGATTTTTGCCTGATAGCAAACTTAGAATGCTAGAAAGTATAAAAGACAAGGCAGAAATAATAATAACAATAAATGCAAATGATATTGAAAATAATAAAATCAGGGGAGATAATGATATTTCTTATGATACAGAATCTATCAGACTAAAACAAGCCTTTGAACAAAAGGGATTTTTAGTAAATAGTATAGTTATCACCCAATTTACTCACCAAGATAAGGCTATAAAATTTGAAAAATATTTAGACAACCTATCAATAAAACATTACAGGACATATAATATAAATGGCTATCCAAATGACATTGACCACATCTTATCTGAGGAAGGCTTTGGTAAAAATGATTATGTAGAAACAACAAGACCCTTAGTTGTAGTTACTGGACCAGGACCAGGATCAGGAAAAATGGCAACATGCCTTTCACAAATGTATCTTGACCATGAAAGAGGACAAAGATCTTCATATGCTAAATTTGAAACATTTCCTATTTGGAATTTAGGATTGATGCATCCGATAAATATGGCCTATGAAGCTGCCACTGCAAATTTAAATGATATAAATATGATTGACCCATATCACTTAGAGGCCTATGGGACTTTGGCGGTAAATTATAATAGGGATGTAGAAGCATTTTCGGTTTTAAAAAGAATGCTAGAAAAAATTATGGGACAGGCACCATACAAATCACCAACAGATATGGGTGTAAATATGGTTGGTTTTTGCATAGTTGATGAAGAAGCTGCCATAGAAGCAAGCAAAGAAGAAATTATTAGACGATATTATAATGCCTTAGTTGACTATCGTTTTGCCAAAGAATCATATAGCTCAATAGAAAAAATCCAAACCTTAATGTCCAATTTGGATATAAAAGCAGAAGATAGAGAAGTTGCAATCGCAGCTAGAGAAAAAAAACAAAGCACTGGCAAAGAATCATTTGCAATTCAGATGAATGATGGACAGATAATAACTGGTAAGAAATCAAATCTTTTTTCAGCACCAGCTGCAGCAATTTTAAATACATTAAAAAAACTTGGCAAAATAGATGATGAAATACTTTTGCTAAGTCCACATATCATAGAGCCAGTTTCAAATTTAAAAACAGCTTCTCTTGGAGAAGTAGAGCCTTCTCTATCTATAAATGAAATGCTGATTGCTCTTGCAATTTCAGCTACAACAAATCCCTTAACCCATATGGCTATGGAGGAGATTAAAAATTTAAAAAATTTAGATGCCCACAGCACAGTTATTTTAAATGATAGTGAAAAAAGTGAACTTAGAAAATTAGGTTTTAATTTTACTCAAGATGCAGTTTTTGGAGATGATAGTGGATATTAAAAAAGACTTTTAGGATTTCTAAAAGTCTTTTTATCTTTATCATTTAATTTTTAAGCCATCTAGTTAGGCACTTATGTTTATTTGGGATTTTGCGAGTTACTTTTTTAAGTTGTTGTTTTTTTGTCGTTATACTCTATATAATTAAAATATTTTTCTAGTTCATTTAAATCTTCATTTTGGTAAATTTCTACCATTTCATCACTCATCGAGTTTACCACATCTATTATGAATTTCCTTAAACTTGTTTGTCCGAACATATGGTCTGCGAATGTTTCTTTTGCAATTCTTGCTGATTTTGTATTTACTATTCTTTTTGCTAGATCAACACCAGTCAAATCTTTTTTCTTTGTTAGGTATAGGGAGAAAAAGTCTAGTAAGTCCCTAAGGTTATCAACTCTTTTTATTAGATATTTATATACAAGGCCTGAGGTAAATCCCTCTGTTTGGATGAGGTCTTTAAAGAATTTTTCCTTGCTGCCATCTTTTTCTAGTTTGATTGATCTTGTAAATTTATCAAATATTTCGTTTATTTCATCTTTACAATATTCTATAACTATATTTATTAAATTATAGTTTGGATTATTTAGATTATCAATCATTTTTGATACATAGGTAGGTCTTTCTTCCTCACCTAGAGGTTTATATTGATAAATGTAGTTAGCAAAATCATAAAAGGTGTTACCTTCCTCATCAATAGGCATTTGCCAAGCTTTATTTATTATCCTATCCCAATAATTGACTATTTGATATGGTATCAAAATTTTATCTTCAATCTGATCAAAAATTACATCTATAGCTTCTTCTATATTAGTAGCCTTTACATGAAGGATATTTTTTATAGATCTAATTTGAAATTCAAATTCATTGTTTATTTTTGCAATATCTATTTTTCCAAGATATTTTTTAGAAAGTGGGAAATACTTATAGATCATTGGAAAAACTATTTTGTTCATATATCCATGTTCTGGCACATCTTCATTTAAATATGCGCTAGCTTTTTCTATTAGTAGATCTTGCAAATCTATGTGAGCATACTTTGGATTGTTTGCCTGAATCCTTACATAATTATGAAGAACATCTCTAAGTGAAAGTTGTTTTTCAATTGTATAATTTATAGCATCATTAACAACTTCTATTTCATCGGATAAATTTCTATAAGTAAATTTTTTAATTAATTCGGTTTTTATATGAACTTCATAGCCGCTATTTTCTTCTAGTTTATTTATTATTTTTATATGCCTAATAGGTAGGGGATAGGTCACTGTAGAGCCTGTTTGGATATCATAGATTTCATTGCCCATTTCTGAAATATATTTGGCAGTACCATTTTCGTGTAAGTGGCCTGTAAATACAAATTTTACCCCATTGTCAGCTAGTACTTCTATTGGTGTTTTGTTATTTATCCTTGGGTCATCGTCAATAAATTTTGTGCGCCATTCTTTGATTATAAATGGTGAAAAAACCAATTCTTGGTTTCTAAAGTTTGGCATAAGTGCATGGTGGGCCATTACAAAAATTAAATCATTGCGTTCTTTTGCCTCTTTTATTTTTTCTACTGCCCATCTCATTTGCTCTAGGACTAATGATCCAGGAACATTTTCTCTGCCATCCCTATGAGATTGCTCGGTATCAGCAGAATAAATTGAAGTATCTAATGAAATGATGGTTAAGCCACTATTGTTAATCTCACTTGGAATTCTTGCTACATAAGAAAAATATCCGTGAGCATAATATTTGTATTGTTGATCTCTATCATATTCATCATTAACCCTAGTCAAATATTCTTTAAAAATATCTGTATCCTTGTACATTTCTATGACATATGGGTTTTCGTATATAAAAGAATAAAGATCATAAAATTCTTTTGGTGTAATATTTTTTGTTTTTCTAGAATTTTTAAAATCGTAGGACTTATGGTTATTTAGATCATGGTTGCCTGGGATCATAAAAACTTCACGACCTTCTTTGGCATTTTTCCAATCACAAACATATTTTTTAACTATTTCATGAGACTTATATTCTCCATCTTTTACCAAATCTCCTGGCAAAAAAAGAAACTGGCTATTAACCTTATCTACCATAGATAAAGCTTCACCCAGTAAGGCCTCACTCTCTACTAAAAGTTTTCTGTCTATTTTGATTTCTTTTTGGAAATCTTCTGTATCTTTTATCAAGTCATAAGCAAGCACATGGGGGTCGCTAATGATTGATATATCAAAATTGTCTATTTTTTGTAAACTCATATTTACCTCTTAATAACTTTGTCATAAATAATATACCAGGAAATGAAATTTCTTAAACAAAATCAGATAAGAAAATGTTTTTATAAATTTATTAAATGTAAAAAATATTACAAAAAAATATTGACATATGTTAAGTAGATGGTATACTTATTTTACATGAATAACTAGGAAAAGAAGAGTACATATTTATTTTCAAATACAGAGAGATTTGTTAGCTGAGAAAAATCATTGAAAAATTTATGGAAGTGCATCTTTGAGTTTTATACCGAAATCATAGTAGGCTATAACGCTTGTGCCCGTTAAGCACATTAAGGTTTTAAGATATTCTTAAAATAAATTAAGGTGGAACCACGATAACCTCGTCCTTTTTGGGCGGGGATTTTTTATGTTCATGTAATATATAGAAAGGATTTTTATAGTATTATCGGATGAAAAAAATAGTTTATCTAACACTTTCAGCTGCTATGGCATTTAGCTTATCTGCCTGTTCCAGTGCTGATGCTGAAGTAGATACGCATACTCACCACCATGATCATGCTAGTAATAGTGTGACTCATGAAGAACATATGGTCGATGATTTAGAAACTGTTGACTTTATGGATAAAGATTTTGATATGGATAAGATTGAAAAGCGCTCATGCTGTGATCTTTAATATATAACGATTATAAAAGGAGAAATATAAATGAAAAACAATAAATTATTAGCTGTACTATTACTAGGTGGACTTACTTTAGTAGGCTGTGGTAACAACGCAAACAATCAAACTACTGATCAAGCAAATACTCAAACTGAAACTAAAAATGAAGTTGAGAAAGAAAATAAAACCGAAAACAAAACTGAAGATAAAAATGTAGCTCAAGCTCAAAGTCTTGAAGAAGAACCAAGATACAATACTCCAATTAAAATGGGATTTGATGGTGACTTATGTATGGCAGGACAAAACCTTGCTGAAATCAATGGATACTTTAAAGACAAAGGTATAGATATCGAGTTTATCAACACACAAAATGGTAAAGATGCTCTTTCAACAGGACAAATTGACGTTATGACAGGAGAATTTGGTTCACTAATCGTTCCAGCAACAAAAGGACTAAATTATGTCTTCTCAACAGCATCTCACTCAGGATGTAAATCACTTTATGTATTAAATGAAAATACTGATTTACAAGAAACTTCTGATCTAGCTGGTAAATCAGTAGCAGTAACAAATGGTATAGGAAATAGTGGACACAACACTCTTTTAAGATTCTTAAACCATGATGATGTAAATCCAAAAGATATCAAAGTAAAACCAGTAGAAAAATCTGCAGTTATCCAATCTCTAGAAAAAGGCGAAATCCAAGGGGCAGTTCTTGATGATCAATTTGCTCAAGAATTCCTACAAAAAGATATTATTAGACCAATTAGATCACTAACAAGTGATGAGGACTTTGGTAAAGAAGTATGCTGTGTAGCTGCATTTAACAAAGACTTTGTAGAAAACAACCCAATGCTTGCAGAGCTTGTAGCAGAAGCAATTGATGAAGGTAATACATTTGCAGCAGAAAATCCAGAAGAATCAATTAAACTTCTTCAAGATAAAAACTTAGCTGAAGGTGACCCAGAAGTAGCTACTGATCTATTAAAATCATATGACTACTCATTAACAAACGAAGATGGTGAAACAACAATTAGAAGTTATTTCGATGATTACAAAGAACTAGGTCTAATCCCAGCAAATAAATCTACAGATGAACTTGTAGAACAACTATGGAGACCACTAGGTAACGGAGAAGTTGACGTAGTTAGAAAATAGTTAAGGAGAAATAAATGGCAATAAATAATGAAAAACCGTCTGCCGAAATTATAGAAAAGAAACCTTCAACTAGAACCCTTACGGCTGAAGAGCTTATAAAACTTGAATCAAAACCAAGAAATAAAATAAAAGATCGCTTTAAACTAATCCTGCCAATCCTTGCAGGACTTGCGGCAATACTAGAATACCTATTTGTCCCAGATTATGATGTATCCGTAACAAAAACAAATCTTTATCCGGGATTTATAGGCATACTATTAGCAATTTATATTATTGCCCTACTAGTATCTATAAAAAAAGAAAATGTAAGAGATAGACTTTTATATAAGTCTAACTTTTACACTTTCGTATTTATTATATTGATTATTTATGATATCATGACCCTAAAAACAGGAAAATTGGCTCTGCCATATTTCCCATGGCTTGATATGATATTTAATTCTATGAAAGAGGATACAAGCTTTTTAGCAGATTCTGTATTTAGCTCATTAAAATTACTATTTACAGGCTACTTTATAGGAGCATTTTTAGGAATACTATCCGGAATTCTTGCAGGATACTTTGAAAAAGTAAATTATTGGGTAGACCCATTTTTAAAACTACTAGGGCCTATTCCAACTACAACCTGGCTACCAGTAGTAATGGTAATTGCAATAAATCTCTTCCAAGGAGCCGTATTTATAATCGCACTTGGAGTTTGGTTTTCAACAACTCTAGCAACTATTACTGGTATTCACAACGTAGATCCATCCTATTATGAAGCTGCACAAACTCTAGGTGCAACAAACTCTGAATTAGTTAGAAAAGTTGCAATAAAGTCAGCAACACCAAATATTTTCCAAGGATTAATTGCCGGTATGAGCGCTGCTTGTAATGCTCTAATCGTAGCTGAAATGCTAGGAGTAGAAAGTGGACTTGGTTGGTATATTACATGGAAATCTTCATGGGCTGATTACTCAGCTATGTATGGAGCAATTATTTTACTTGCTCTTACATTTATATTAGTAAATAAAGTAATTAAAAATATTAGTAATAGAGCCTTAAGATGGAAAGTTGGGGGTGTAAGATGAGCAAATTAGAATTTAAAGATGTATCAAAATCATTTGTAAGACCAGATAATAACAGCATCACTACAGCCCTAGATGATATAAATTTTGAAATCCATGATGGGGAATTTGTAAGTATAGTTGGACCATCAGGATGTGGTAAGTCTACTATATTAAGACTTATCGCAGGTCTAATCTTCCCTACAACAGGAAATATAAATTTAGATAATAAGGAAATTGAAGGTCCATCTAGCCGCAGGGGTATGGTTTTTCAAAAATCAACCTTATTCCCATGGCTTACAGTAGGAGAAAATGTTGGATTTTCTGGTGAACTAAAAAACGAAGAGAAAGTAAGTGATCAAGCAATTGATCAAATGCTTGAAAAAGTTGGATTACTTGACTTTAAAGATTCATATCCATCAAACCTATCAGGTGGTATGGCTCAAAGGGTTTCGCTAATTAGAACACTAATTAACAAACCAGAAGTTTTATTATTAGATGAACCACTAGGTGCCCTCGATGCATTTACAAGAATGAACATGCAAGATGAAATTTTAAGATTATGGAATGAAGAGAAAAATATGACAATAATGGTAACACATGATGTAGACGAAGCTGTATATATGTCTACAAAAGTTATTGTTATGGAGCCTCGCCCAGGTAGAATAAAGGGCATAGTTCCAATAGACTTAGAATATCCTAGAAAAAGAACAAGTAAAGAATTTATGGCATACAGAAATGAACTTTTAGATATGCTTGATATTTAATAAATAAAAAGTGCTAATTATTAGTTTGATTAGCACTTTTTACTTTACATATTTTTACGTAAATTTGCCATTGATTACTCCCTTATCAATTTATGAAGGTGATATGCCTTAAGGGCAATTACATAAGTTATAAGTTAAAATTCAATTATAAGGGTAACATTATTATTTTAATTAAATATAATATAAAATTAATGTAGTTTTTATTAAATTGATACTTATCAAGGATGAAGTAAAATATATAAATCAAATTGTTCGATTTGAACCTTTATGCTAAAATTAAGTGAAAGGAATTTTATGGACATTAGTAAAAATATAAATAAGATAGTAAATATTTTATTTTACATATGCCTAGTCAGTATTTTAACTATCACAGCAGGAGATAGTTTTTTATTGCTCGCTAGCATACCAATTATTTTTTCTGCTATTGGCCTAGATAAGGGAATTGGTGAATTTTTAATAGTTTTTGCCAGTTCGTTTTTAATTGGGCTAATATTTGGTGATATTAAGCAAAATTGCTTATTTTTCATCCCGATTTTAATTTTGTCACTGATCCAAATAGGACTTATAAAATCTAATTTATCTGATAAATACCAGATAGTCATTAATTTTGCCCTAGCAAGTTTGTTATTTATTGGAATATATAAATATCAAATGATTACTGAAAATATCAGTATTGCTGATATGGCAAATGAAATGAAAGAAGCTTTTTCGTCTAGTTTGGAATATGATATCCCAGATAGGGTTTATGAAACATCATTTGCCCTTTATCCATCTATTTTGTCTGGGCTTGCTATGCTTTATAGTTTGTTTTCCTTAAAAATAGTGAGAAATTATTTAGCCTACAAAAATAAAGGCGAGGATATCAAAAACTTAAATACCATTAGGCTTAGTAAAAGTAATTTCATCACACTAATTGCAATTTGCTTAGTGATTTATTTTGTATTAAGCTTTGTTTTAAGTGTGCCTGTAAAATATATAAGTGCAAATCTTATAGCCATTGTGATTATATTTTTAATTTTAAATGGTATTCTAACTTATGATTATATGACAATGCGAAGGGCCGGAGCTATTTCTCGTGGTATGAGATGGTTTTTTATTATAATGTTTTTCTATTTTTTTATGTTTATCTTTATTTTGTTAGGCATAAGCGATATATTTGTTGATTTTAGAAAAAAGATAAGGAGGATAGATGAAAAATAATTCAAATAAAGCTAATGAAAATATTTTTTATACAATGATTCTTCCGGTTATCACATCAGTTGGGATTTTCTATTATAACCAAATATTTGGGGCCATAGCTATTTTAGGCTGCGGAGCTCTTTACTTTTTTTTGCAAAATCAAAGAGATTATAATGAAAAAGCTATCCAAAGATACGTAGATGATGTGCATTTAAGTTTTGATAGTATCACAAAAAATTTGGTTTTTGAGATGCCTTTTCCTATTGCAGTTTTAAATGATGGAGCAAATATTAAATGGCATAATGGATATTTTAGAAATTTGTTTCCAGGTGAAGATTTAGTTGGAGTTGATATAAAAAAATTAATTTCCGATTTTGAAGATACCGACTTTAGTGATAAGGATGTTATCCAGCCTATAACAATAGTTATAGATGATAAGTCCATGCAATTTTATTTTTCAACAGTATTTAATGAGGAATTAAAAACAACAGAAACTTTTCTATATGGTATCGATAACTCCTATGATGAGTCTATTAAGCAATTATTTAAGGATAAAAGGCTAGTATTTTTTACAGTTTACTTAGATAATTATGAGGATTTAAGAAGTTCAACAAACTCAGTTAATAGACCTCAAGTCCTAGGCGCTGTTGATAGAATAATCAATGAGTACTTTAATGGTCACAACGGTATCGTAAGAAAATATGAAAATGACAGATATATGGTGATCATGGAGTATCAAGATTACCAACAGATCCATGATGAAAAATTTTCGATTTTGGATGATATTAGAGAAATAGAGGCTGGAAATACTATCAATCCTACCTTATCTATAGGTGCTGGTATTTCTGGTGCTAATCCTAGCGAGATATATGGAGACTCAAGAGTTGCAATTGAAATTGCTCTTTCCCGTGGAGGGGACCAAGCAGTAGTAAAAATTGATGATAACTACGAATATTTTGGTGGAAAGTCAAAGGCTACTGAAAAAACTTCAAAAGTAAAATCAAGAGTAATATCTGGTGCTTTAAGACGAATGATAAATGCTTCTAGCGAAGTTTATATCATGGGCCATAACAATCCAGACATGGATTCATTTGGGTCATCACTTGGGGTTTATGAGGGCGTAAGATTTTTAGAGAAAGATGCCTATATCGTACTTAACGAAGTGCCTAGACAAATAGAAAATATGTATGCAAGTACTACTAGTACTCTAGAAGAGCTTGAAGGTAATATTTTAACAGAAGACCAAGCCCTTGCCCGCATAAAGCCTTCATCACTTGTAGTCGTTTGTGATAACCATAGGAAAAACTCAACAGAGGCACCAAGTTTAATTGAAAAAACAGACCAAATTTTTATCATAGACCACCACAGACGTGGAAATGACTATATCAAAAAAGCAACTATTTCTTATATCGAGCCATATGCATCAAGTGCATCAGAGCTTGTAACTGAAATATTAAATTATTTGGATGAAGACTTTAAGGCAAGGACATCTATTGCAGAATCACTTCTTGCAGGAATAACTGTAGATACCAAAAATTTTGTTTATCAAACAGGTGTCCGTACCTTTGAAGCAGCCAGTATATTAAAACGCTGGGGAGCTGATTCTGTGTATATTAAACGTATGTTTAAAGATGACTTTGAAATTGTAAAATATAAGTCGGAAGTTATAGCAGATTCGAGTATAGTAAATGATATGATTGCCATAGCTCATTTTAATAGAGATATAGATGGATCTAGCTTAATTGCAAGTCAGGCTGCTGATGATTTGCTAACTATAAAGGGTGTAAAAGCATCTTTTGTACTCACAAAAGCTAATAACAAAATCCACATTTCTGGTAGAAGCCTTGGCGATATATCGGTACAATTAATACTAGAACGTATCGGCGGGGGAGGCCACCTAACAGCGGCTGCGACCCAATTAGACATGAGCATGGAAAATGCTGAAGATATGCTAAAAAAAGCAATAAATGAATATTTAAGAGAGGAAGAAGAAAATGAAAGTAATACTAACAGATAATATTGTAAGAGTAGGTGTAAAAGGAGATTTAGTAGACGTAAAACCAGGATACTTCAGAAACTACCTAAATCCACAAGGACTAGCTGTAGAAGCAACAAAGAAAAATATGGCTGAGCTTGAAGAAATGCAAGCACAATTAAAAGCTGAAGAAGCAGAAAATAGAAAAGAAGCTGAAGAATTAAAAGAAAAAATCGAAGCACTTACAATTACTCAAAAAGTAAATGTTGGTGAAGATGGTAAACTATTCGGATCAGTAACAAACAAAGACCTTGCAGAATCACTTGCAGAACAAGGAATCGAAATCGATAGAAAAAGAATTGAAGACGTTGAAAAAATTGATGGAGCTGGTGAATATAATCTAAATGTTAGACTTTACCCAGAAGTAAACGCAAATCTTAAAGTAGAAGTTGTAGCTGAGGTTCAATAGTGACAGAGGCAAATAGGCCTCTTCCATACGACTTCTTAGCAGAAAAAGCTATTATCGGAAGTATAATCAAAAAAAATGAGACTTTCGATAAGGCAAATCAAATAATAAAACCTGTAGACTTTTATGATTCTAGGACACAGAGGATATATAAATCAATCGTCACTATGTTTGAAAAAGACATTAAGGTTGATGAAATAAGTTTATTATCCCAGCTTAGGAATGAAAATATATTACAAGAAGTTGGAGGGGAGGAGTTTATCACTGAGATTACCCTCTCCTCATTTTATACTCCAAATATCGATACATACGCAAAAACTGTAAAAGAAAAAGCATTGCTTAGAAGTCTTATAGGGGCAAGTGAAGATATTATGGAGGTAAGCTACAGGCAAAATGAAGATGTAAGCTCCATTTTATCCATGGCTGAGGGAAGGATTTTTGATATATCCCAAAGCAAACTTAACGAAGGTTTGATAAAAGTAGCTGACACCCTTGATGAAACTGTCCAAGTGATCAACGAATTATCCCTAAATGATGGAGAAATTACAGGTGTTGGAACTGGACTTTCAACTATCGACCTCAAACTTTCAGGTCTTCAACCAGCCCAATTAATTTTACTTGCAGCTCGTCCAGCTATGGGGAAAACTGCCTTAGGCCTTACAATGGCATGGAATGCAGCCAGAGAAGGAAAATCTGTTGCATTTTTTTCTCTTGAAATGTCAACTCTCCAATTAAATTATAGACTTTTATCTATGGTAAGCATGATTGATCTAGAACAGGTCATGAATGGTAGGATAAAGGATGATGAGTGGGAGTTATTATTTACTGCTACAAAAGAAATTGCACAAAAAGATTTATATGTCGATGAAACCCCAGGTATCACCCTATCAGAAATGAGATCAAAACTAAAAAGACTAAAAGCTGAAGTAGGGGTAGATCTTGTAGTAATCGATTATCTACAGCTTATGCAAGCAGATGGTCGACAAGAAAATAGACAAAATGAAATTGCTTCTATTTCTCGTGGACTAAAATCACTTTCCAAAGAATTAAACTGCCCAATTTTATCCCTTGCTCAATTATCCCGTGAAGCTGATAAAAGAGCAGACCATAAACCAATCTTATCAGACCTTAGAGAATCAGGTGCCATAGAACAGGATGCAGACGTAGTTATGCTTTTATATCGTGAAGATTATTACGATGAGGAAGAAAATCCAAATATTGCCAAAGTTATAGTTGCAAAACACAGAAATGGTGCAACGGGAACTCTTGATTTATTTTTCAACAAACCATGCACAACCTTTAGAGACCTAAGCTATAGGGAAGAAGATGCATAATTTGAAAGACAAGCATAGAGTTTATATAGAAAAAATAAATCGCGAAACAGCATATGGATTTAAGGATCGGGGAGAGTTTGATGATCCTAGGTTAGCTGGATATAATTACGGTGGCCTAACAGACTTTGAAATTAATTTTTGGTATAATTCTGTAACAACACCACGCAAGAGATATTTTGCAGTAAAAAAGACTGATGATAATAGATTTATAGGTTTTATGGGCCTAAAAAACTATAATCCACTTACCAAAAAAGCAAAACTAGGCATAGTTTTTGATCCGAATTTTGTTTCAGCAGGTTATGGATATGAAGCCATGTCCATATTTTTAGACTATTATTTTAATGAATTAAAATTTAGAGAGATGATTCTTGAAGTAAATCTATTTAATGAAAGAGCAATAAAGCTATATAAAAAATTGGGTTTTAAAGAATGTGGAAAAAAAACTGAAGTTTTTGAAAACCAAAATATAAAATTTGACGAAAGATATTTTGAGGGCAAGAGAGATATTATTTTTTCCAAGATACTTATTATGAATTTAGCAAAGGAAGATTATTATGAACTTTAAGATGCAAGATGTAAAGCTAGATTTAGGTATGACAGCTTTTGAAAATATGTTTTTAAACACCTATGTCCAAATGGCAGATGGAGATGCGCTTAAGGTTTATCTTTTAGTCTACAAAGATGCCTACAATACTGGACTTGTAGATACAAAAAAAATTCAAAAACAATTATCATTTACAGAAGAAAAATTTAATGAGTGTATAGAGTTTTGGATAAATATGGGAGTTTTTCGTGAGAAGAAAAATCCAAGGGGAGAAAATTTCATAGAAATAGTATCTCTAAGGCAAATGTACTATGGTGATAATAGTAAAAGCGATAATGAAATTAGCTTTGATCAGGCAGGCAGAAAGTCAATTATGTTCGATAATATAGAAAGAATACTAGATAGAAGTTTGACCCCAGCAGATATTACTCGTATCCAGGAAACTTTAATAGACTATGATTCTGATCCAGAGTTAGTGACAGAAGCTTTTCGTCAAGGAAAAGCCAATGGAAATATGGATGTAAAATATGTCCTAGGTTACATAAAAACCTGGCGTGACCAAGGAGTCTTTACTCTAAATGATCTAAAAATGCGTGAAGAACGCCAAAAACTTGCTCGTAATAATTCTCCACGCCAATATAGGAAAAAATCTTCTACAAATGATGATGTTAAAAACTATGCCCAAAAAGCTCGTGAAGAACGTTTTAGAAAAATGCTAGGGGAGGATTAAAATGGAAACTAACAATAAAGTATCCAATATCCTATCTCAAAGGCGCGAGCAAAATATACTTGACCAGCAAAAACGAATCAATGAAGTATATCACAAAATTCCTAGTATGGAGTCTTTAGACAAAAATATAAAAGAGCTTGGTTACTCTATAATTCAAGATGGGCTTAAGGGTTTTGATACAGAAAAAAAAGAAAATGACCTTAAAAATTTAAGACTTCAAAAAATAAATATCTTAGAGCAAAATGGATTTTCAAAAGATTATATGGAGATAAGATATCATCATCCAATTTGCAAAGATACAGGATTTGTTGGAACACAAATGTGTTCTTGCCGCAAACAACTAATAATTGATGAAAACTACAATCAATCAAATATTAGAAATCTAATTTCCATAGAAAATTTTAGAAATTTTGATGATTCATTATTTTCTGATAATCCTTATAGAGATTATCCAATTACACCTTATAAAAATATTCAGCTAATAAAAAAATCTTTGTATGGATTTATAAATAATTTTGATAATGTCAGTCACAATTTATATATTTTTGGTGATGTAGGACGCGGGAAAACTTACTTACTAAATGCTATTGCCAAAGAAATTTTAGATCGCAATTATTCAGTCCTTTATATGACCTCTTCAAGGCTTTTTAAATTTTTAAATGACTACAATTGGGCTTTTGAAGAAGTACGTGAAAAACATCAGGATCAATTTGATTTTATCCTAGAATGTGATTTACTAATAATAGATGATTTAGGAAGTGAACCATCCAGTAAAAATGATTCTGCAAATTTATTTGAAGTAGTTAATAATAGAATGATTGCTGGAAAGCCAATTATTTTTTCTACTAACTTTGATGAAACAAGTTTGTCAGATACTTATGGGGATAGGATTTTTTCTAGAATTATTGGAAATAGTGAAGTTTTTGAAATATTTGGTGAAGATTTGAGACTTAAAACAAGAAAATTTTGAGGTAAAAATGCTAGTTGTTGACAAAGGCCAGATGATAGAAATTGATAAGTATGCTATAGATGAGTTAAAAGTTCCAGCTCTTGCTCTGGTAGAAAGGGCAGCCCTTGCGGTAATAAAAAATATTAATCTAGAAGTCAGAAAAACTTTTGCAATAGTAGTTGGAATTGGAAACAATGGAGCTGATGGACTTGCTATTGCTAGAAATTTGCTAGCTAGGCAATATTATGTAGATATTTATATTGTTGGAAACACTGAAAAAGCAAGTACTGAATTTTTGCAAAATTATGAGGCAGTTAAAAATCTTACAGAAAACATTTATCCCTTACAAACAATAGCAGACTTAGAATTTATGGAGCAAAATCTTTCCAATGTTTCTACAATCATCGAAGGGATTTTTGGCACTGGACTTGATCGAACAATATCTGGTACATATGCATATGTGATATCCCTTATAAACCGATCTTTAAAATATATTATTTCAATAGATGTGCCTTCAGGACTTGATTCGTCAAGTGGGGACAGCTGGGGTGAAATTGTCGATTGCGATTTGATAGTTTCTATGCAATTGATGAAAAAAGGTGTATTTGAAAGGTCAATTTATAAAAATAAGTGCATTGTCGAAGACATTGGCATTCCTCAAAAAGCAATAGATTATGTAATTAAATGAGATGGCGATTTAGCCATCTTTATTTTTTTATAAAAGAGAATAAAATATAATAGAAAAAATTCTTAGGAGAAAATTATGGAAAATCATAAAGAAAATGAGGCTGAAATTCTTAGAAATATTCTAGATAATGATCTTGGCTTAGATGATGAACAAATAGTAATGCTAATCAAAGATAGCCTATCAAAGCAAAAAAGAAATAAAGAAGATAATTATTCATTTGGAGATAAAGCTGCAGATAGAATAGCAAAGTTTGCTGGATCTTGGACTTTTATCATTATTTTTGTGGCCTGTCTTATTCTATGGATGTTTATAAATATAAAAATGAAAGATAAGGCTTTTGATCCATATCCATTCATACTTTTAAATCTAGTTTTATCATGTGTAGCTGCCATCCAAGCTCCACTAATAATGATGAGTCAAAATCGTCAAGAGGAAAAGGACAGACAAAGGGCAGAAGATGATTATATAGTAAATCTTAAGACAGAAATCATCATCCGTGATATACACAAACACCTAAATGAGATAGAGGAGAAATTAGATCAAAATAATGAGATAAAATAGTTTTTAATTTTAATTTTACTTGTATAATATAAAGTAAAACACTTAAGCAGGTAAAAGCAATGAAGCAAAAAAATTTAGATACAAAACAAATAATTATTTCAGGATTTGCCCTTTTTGCTATATTTTTTGGTGCGGGCAATTTGATTTTTCCTCCATTTTTAGGCATAAATTCGGGTAAAGATTGGTTTTTAGCATCCCTTGGTTTTAATCTTTCCGATTCTATTCTAATACTTTTGGGAATATTAGCATTAAGCTTTAGGTCAGCAAATTTAAATGATTTTGGAAGCAAGATTAGTAAAAATTTTGGAAATATCCTAAGTTTAATATGCATAACACTTGTGGGGCCCTTGCTCTCAATCCCTAGAACTGGTGCAACAACTTTTGAAGTTGTCCTTAGTCCTTTTTATCCAAATATAAATAAAATATTATTTTCATTTATATTTTTTGCTCTAGTATATATTTTAACTATAAATGGATCAAAGGTAATTGATAGGGTAGGCAAATATTTGACACCAACTCTTCTTTTCATATTAGCTATTTTAATTGTAAGGGGAATTATGTATCCTAATATAGTTTTGAATTCAACAGCTGGCAACAAATTTTCCGCAGGATTTATAGAAGGATATCAAACTATGGATTCACTAGGGCCGATATTTCTTACTGGTATGATTTTAGAAGATTTTAGAAATAAAGGAATCAGTGAAAAAAATGACTTGATCAGGGCAACTATTTATTCAGGATTAATTGCTGTTTTTGGTTTAGTAGTAGTTTATACTGGTCTTACTTATGTAGGTGCAAAATCAATTGCCTTTGCTGATCCAGATTTAAATAGAACAAGCCTTTTAATAACTATATCAGAAAATCTTTTAGGGCGAAATGTACAAATTATCCTAAGTTTAGTAGTAGGCTTCGCATGTCTATCTACAGCCATAGGACTCGTATCAGCGTTTGCATCTATTTTTGCAAACAATTTTAAAAAGCTATCATACAAATTTTTTGTAAGGATTGGAGTGATTATTTCTTTTGTATTATCGATATTGGGAGTAGACAAAATTATGGAAATATCTATCCCGATTTTGTTATTTATCTATCCAATTGTAATTAGTCTTTATATTTTAAATTTAATAGATAGGGGAAATATTAGTCCTTTAGCTTACAAAATATCAATAGGAGCTGTGGCTCTTGTAAGTTTTGCAGATGCCCTTAGTGCCCTTGGATTTAATAATAATTTTTATGTAAATGGTATAAACAAATTGCCGCTAGGATCATCAGGATTCGCCTTTGTTTTTGTTTTTGGGATTTCTTTAATAATTGGACTATTAATTTCAAAAAAGCAGAAAATAATTGAATAAAATAAACTTTTGGTATATACTATACTTAAGTTAATATGAGCGATGATAAGACTTAGTAACTATTATAAAGCCTTTAGAGAGAAGATGGTTGGTGAAAATCTTTGGTGGTTAATAGTGAATCTACCTTTAGCTTTTTAAATTTAAGTATGTAATTATACATAAAAATTGGGTGGCACCACGAGACCTTCGTCCCATGTAGGATGATGGTCTATTTTTATGCAAAAAAGGAGAAAAAATGTTAGATATAAGATTAGTTAGAGAAAACCCTGACCTAGTAAAAGAAAATATCAAAAAGAAATTTCAAGATGAAAAATTACACCTTGTTGATGAAGTTTTAGAGCTTGACGAAAAGGGCAGAGCTGTAAAAACTGAGGGAGATAATCTAAGAGCAGAAAGAAATAAAGTTTCAAAAGAGATCGGTGCTCTTATGGGCCAAGGCAAAAAAGATGAAGCAGAAAAAGCTAAGGCTCATGTAGGAGAAATCAACGACAGATTGACTCACATAGAAGAAGAAACTAGAAATTTTGAAGAAGAAATCAAAACTAGAATGCAAAAAATTCCACAAATTATCGACGAATCTGTACCTATTGGTAAAGACGATAGCGAAAATGTGGAAAATGATAGATACGGCGATCCAGTAGTACCAGATTTTGAAGTACCATACCATGTTGATATTATGGAAAGTTTTGATGGTATAGAATTAGATGCTGCTCGTGAAACTTCCGGTTCTGGTTTTTACTATCTAAAAGGAGATATAGCAAGACTACAATCAGGTATTCTTTCATATGCTAGAGATTTTATGATTGACCGTGGCTACACATATTATATACCTCCATTTATGATTAGAAGCGAAGTTGTAACAGGTGTTATGAGCTTTGAAGAAATGGAAAATATGATGTATAAAATCGAGGGAGAAGACCTATATCTAATCGGTACATCTGAACACTCAATGATTGGTAAATTTATAAATACAATCAATGATGAAGAAAAAATGCCGCTTAAAATGACATCCTACTCTCCATGTTTTAGAAAAGAAGTAGGAGCTCACGGCATCGAAGAACGTGGAGTATATCGTATCCACCAATTTGAAAAACAAGAAATGGTTATAATTTGTAAACCAGAAGATTCTATGAAATTTTATGATGAATTGTGGCATAATACTGTAGACTTCTTTAGAAGCTTGGAAATACCAGTAAGAACACTAGAATGTTGTTCAGGAGACCTAGCAGATTTAAAAGTAAAATCAGTAGATGTTGAGGCATGGAGCCCACGCCAACAAAAATACTTTGAAGTAGGATCTTGCTCAAACCTAGGAGATGCTCAAGCAAGAAGACTTGGTATTAAATTACGTGGAGAAGACGGCACTTACTTTGCCCATACATTAAATAACACAGTTGTAGCTCCACCAAGAATGCTTATAGCATTTTTAGAAAATCTACTTCAAGCTGACGGCAGCGTAAAAATCCCAGAACCACTTAGAATGTATATGGGTGGTAAAGAAAAAATCGAGCCAGTTGAAAAATAAATAAAATAAAAAAATCCAAGCTTAATGAACTGACCCCTTAAAGTTGGACCTAATCAACTTAAGGAGGTCAGTTTTTTATGGCAAAATATAGAACAGAATTCAAATATAAACTAGTTAAAAGATATTTAGAAGGTGACGAAAGTTATGAATCTTTAGCTAAATCATTCAATATTCCTGATAAATATCAACTAAGAGTATGGGTGAACGCATATCAAACACTAGGTTATGAAGGATTAAAAAGATCTAGAAATAAGAAGGATTACTCTACAGAATATAAATTAAAAGTAGTAAAGTTGTATTTAACAAGTGAAATGTCCTATCTAGACCTAGCCAATAATTTAAATATATCAAATCCATCTATGATATGTACATGGATTGGCAAATATAGAAAATATGGAATTAAGGGACTGGAAGCTAAAAAACGAGGAAGGCCTTCAAGTATGACTAAAGAAGATAAAAAAGTTAGTAAATCAACAGATAAACAATATACTCAAGAAGAAAAAGATAGAATCAAAGAACTTGAAGATCAAGTATATTGGCTACAAATGGAAGTAGATTTCTTAAAAAAAAAGAGGGAATTCAGACAAAGGGACAAACTCAAAAAGAAGAAATAGCTAGGATAATACACGAACTTAGAGAAACATACAAATTGAAAGATTTACTAAATAAATTAAACTTTCCAAAATCAACATATATGTATTGGCAAAAAAGATTCGGTAGAACTAACAAAGATGCTGATTTAGAAGAAAAAATATTAAATATTAGAGCTAATCATAAAAACTATGGATATCGTAGAATATATGGACATTTAAGAAATCAAGGAATACTAATAAACAAAAAGAAAGTACAAAGATTAGTCCAAAAACTAAAACTACAAGTTACAAGCTTTGGAAGAAAATCTAAGTATTCATCATACAAAGGGCATATAGGAAAGTTATCAGACAACCTAATAAATCGTAATTTTAAATCAGACCTAGCTCATCAAAAGATAACAACAGATACATCAGAATTTAAATATTACGCCACTGATGATAAAGGTAATACTAGAATAGGTAAACTGTACTTAAATGCATTTCTAGATATGTATAATAGTGAGATAATATCATATTCCATAAGTAAAAGGCCAACAATAAAAGCAATCTTAACCCCACTAGAAGAAGCCATCAACATAACAAGTGACTGCAAAGAAAGAAGAATAATTCATTCAGATCAAGGATGGGGATACCAGATAAATCAGTACACAAAAAGACTTAAAGAATATGGAATAACTCAAAGTATGTCAAGGAAAGGTAATTGCTTAGATAATGCTCCAATGGAAAACTTCTTTGGAATACTAAAACAAGAAATGTATTATGGTCAAACTTACAAATCCTATGAACAACTAAAACAATCCATAGAAATGTATATCGAATACTATAATGAAGAAAGAATAAAAGAGAAATTAGGATACTTATCACCGGTAGAATATAGAAGAAGGAATGCTGCTTAAAAAATAGATTTTCCCCTAGGGGAAAGTACAAACAAAAACATCAGACACAGATATAAATCTATGCCTGATGTTAAGTCCAACTTTTTGGGGTCACCTTATTAATTGCTTGGATTTTTTATTCTAATTATTAGTTCCAAATTTATCTTTTAATTTTTTAATCTCATTTTCATCAAAATATTCTTCAGAGTAACCACAATCAGAGCAAATATATCTATCAAATAAAGCTGAGGAAAAAACAGAACTTCCTATCATGATATTTCTACCATTTTCAGCAGGTATCCTCTTTCCAGGGACTATTATTATTTCATCTGAATTGCACTTCGGGCAAATTTTACTATTTTTCATAAGCAACTCCTTTTACTTATGATACCCATATTAATTTACGACTTTATTTACATTCAAAATCTTTCTCATAATTAGTTTTGCAAAATCATCTGATCCCTCTACATTTGGATGTGTCCTATCTGGTGCTAATAGGTCTGGTCTGTCTTTTACAAATTCTCTCCAGTCTACTAGATGGGCCTTATCATTTTTTTCTGTAAAACTTGCTAGATTTTTATTTACATATTCCATATATGATTGGGTGTGGGAAGTATTTATAAAATATACATCACGGCCATCTGCAATCTGCATAATTTTTTCTAAATCTGCTTCATTAGCTGAGCCATTCGAACCAAGTGAGATTAAAATAATATCAGCTAGGCCGTAGTTATTTTTAATTTGAGATAGGATATCAGGACCTGAAACCATATCTCTACCAACTTTACCATCAAGATAAAAGTTTGGAATAAATTTTCTGATATATGAGTCTGCATTAATTATAACAGAGTCACCAACAGCTGTGATATTGAGATTTTTTAAAAATTCTAATTCCTTTTCGCTAAAATCAAAGTCATCGTAGGCTTTTTCTTTAAAGTTATCCTCTAATTTCTTTGTCTTAGGAATATTTTTTTCTTCTATTTTTCCTTTTCGATTTTTATTTTTTTCTATTATTTCCTTATTGGCTTGATCAATCTTTTCTTGACTTTGTTTTATATCATTGCGTAGATTATTGATTTCATCATTTTTGCTATTACCCAGTACAAGAGATGTTATGGATAAAATTACAAAAACAAGTAGAGATCCACTCAAGATATATTTTTTAAAACTCTTTGTTTTTAATAAATGGTAAGTAAATTCACTTAAAATTATTATTATAAAGAATTGGATTAACAGATTAAGTAAAATATTATCCATGAGTCCTGGAGAAAAATATACTACAAAAATTTGCACTATATATTGCCACAGGTACAAGTAGAAAGATCTTTCGCCAATGTATAATAAAAATTTATATATAAAACCATGTCTATTTTGCTTATTGCTCGATGATAAATTTTCAAAATTATATAAAAAAGTTACTAAAAGGGCAACTGCTATTGTATAAATAACAAAAAATCCTCGATATGCTTTAATATCTTTTCCATCTACTACAAAAAAAGGAACAATCACTAGAAGCCCTAGGATTATAATTGCAATTTTAGGATTTATTTCAAGTTTAAGCTTAGTTTTATCAATTTTTTTATTAATTAAATATGCAAGAGCACCAAGACTAAAAGCAGAGAATCTTGTATCTATAGCGTAATAAATCCTCGTAATATCAGCATTTGATTTTGCAAATATAAACATTGATATAAAACTTATGAGAGTCAAAGAACCATATACAAGGATTCTTTTATTATCCTTTTTAGGATTTCTTAAAAATTGATCAATTGTAAAAAATATTGCAATAAATTGCATATAGAGGGAAACATACCACATATGCAAAAACATATTGAAATTGCCAAGTTGGTTAAAATAGTCATCGCCAGCTAAGATTCGCCTAATATTTTCAATATTTAATGCAACTGGTATAGCAGACTTGATGCTATCATCAAATATGGTTCTTGCAAAAATAAATGAAAATATGAGGGAGATTGCCATAATCAAATAAACTGGTGAGAGTATATTTATAAATTTTGTCTTTAATTTTGTTTTTAATTCTTGATTTTTAAAATCAGCTGTCTTAACTGTTAAAAATCCTGATAAAACTAAAAATATAATTACAGCTAAGTATCCACCTGGCACAAAGTGCGAGTAGGTATGAAATAGAGAAACTCCAAAAAAAGCGATTGCCCTAAGAATGGTGAGGTAATTATATTTTTTATTTGATTTTATTCTTCTAGTCATAATGCCACCTCGTTAACAGATTAATTATAACAGAGCTAATATTAAAAATTTATAAAGACATTATGAACTTTGTAAATCTTAGTTAAAGTTTTAATTCGAAATCGGATTTTTTTATAGATTCATAGGTTAAGATGTCCATAGCATCTATGACAAAATCATATGAAGTTATATTATCGATTAGTGAAAGCTCTGTGCAAGCAAGTATTATTGCATCTACACCTGTATTTTTCAAGTGTTTTATCATATCCAAAAACTCTGGATGATTAGTTTCGTTTGTTTCTTTTATTTTATAAATTGTATCCATGGTAAAATCTTTGATTTTATCATTCATTGGGATAATATTTATGCCAATATCTCCAGCATATTTTTCATAAATCCCACAAGACATTGTTGCTTTTGTTCCCAAAACCGCAATGTTTATATCATTATTTTTTTTGCAATACAAAAGCGTTTCTTTTACCATATTTATAATGTTGACTTTTGTGTACTTTTTAAAAGTGTCGTAATAATAATGCATGGTATTACAAGGAATTGCAATATTATCTACGCCTTGATTTTCTAAGTTTTCTAAGTCTTCCTTAAATTTTTTAAGTAAAATTTCTTCATCTTTGCCAGTTAAAATCGCTGCTGTTCTATCTGGTATTTGAGGATCTGAAATTATTATAGTAGGTATATGGCCTTGATCCTTGTCTGCTTTGGTATTTTGTACTATTTTTTGATAAAAGTTTGCAGTACAAAGTGGACCCATTCCACCTAAGATTCCTAATTTTTTCATAAAGTTCTCCTTAATTCTAGGATTTGCTTTTTATATTATACGATTATATAATAGATATCACTATTGACAAGCCTTTTAAGCAAAATAGGAGAGACAGAATGAACAAATTTTTACCAATTATCCTAGGCTCAGACCTAAATACATATTCTATAGCAAGAGAAATCCACGAAGCCTATGACATAAATCCAGTTGTAGCAACATCTACGATTTTATTGCCATGTGTGGATTCTAAAATCATCAAATTTTATAAAAAAACAAATTTTTCAAAAGATCCAGAAGTTTTTAAAGAAGTTTTGGATGATATTTACAAAGATTACAAAAGTGATTACGAAAACTTTATAATTTTTGCTCCGGATGATGTTATGAGAACATTTGCCCTTAAAAATATAGAAAATTTAAACTTTAAACCACTTATGCCTTATGCGGATATTGAAGTTATCAGAGGACTTTCAACAAAAAATGATTTTTATGATAAGATAAGTGACTTAGATCTTGCACCAAAAACTTTTATAGCAAATAATAAAAACTATATGAACTTGGATTTTCCAGAAGAAGTATTTATCAAGCCAGACAATGATGTATTTTATAAAACATTAGATTTTGAAGGTTGGCAAAAGGGATATCATTCAAAATCAATTAAACAAACTCAGGAAATTTTGGCAAATATTTTTAACAATGGCTACAATTACAATGTATTAGTTCAAGAATTTGTAGCTGGTGGAGATGGAACTGAATACACTATCGAAGGATATAGATCAAAATCCACTATTTCTATGGCAATTTCAAGAAATATTTTACTTGATAAAAGAGTAGAATGGATTGGAAATTTTGTTGCAAAAATTGACTCTGATGAAAAAATCTTATTTGACTATGCTAGAAAAATTGTAGAAACCTTAGGCGTTTTTGGTTTATTTAACATTGATTTTAAAAAAGATACCAAAACTGGCAAATTTTATGCCTTTGAAATAAATCTTCGCCAAGGCCGCAGCCATTATTTTGCAAGTCTAAATGGAGTAAATACTTCAAAACTTGCTATTGAAGATTTAATTTTTGATAAACAAGCAGAGATAATAGGAGATAAGAAGTTTAGATACTATAATCTAGATTTAGGTCAAACAATCGATAATCTAGACCCTGAATTTAGAGAAGACTTTGAAGATGATGATAGAAAAACAAACTCAGCAAACCCACTTGTTTATAAAAAAGATTTAAATTTCAAAAGAAGACTAAAAATGAAAAAATACTTGGATAAGCTAAGCAAAGAAACTTTTGCCGTTAGAGAAATATAAAAATTCCCCTATATTAAGGTGACCCCAAAAAGTTGGACTTAACATCAGGCATAGATTTATATCTGTGTCTGATGTTTTTGTTTGTACTTTCCCCTAGGGGAAAGTCTATTTTTCAAGCAGCATTCCTTCTTCTATATTCTACCGGTGATAAGTATCCTAATTTCTCTTTTATTCTTTCTTCATTATAGTATTCGATATACATTTCTATGGATTGTTTTAGTTGTTCATAGGATTTGTAAGTTTGACCATAATACATTTCTTGTTTTAGTATTCCAAAGAAGTTTTCCATTGGAGCATTATCTAAGCAATTACCTTTCCTTGACATACTTTGAGTTATTCCATATTCTTTAAGTCTTTTTGTGTACTGATTTATCTGATATCCCCATCCTTGATCTGAATGAATTATTCTTCTTTCTTTGCAGTCACTTGTTATATTGATGGCTTCTTCTAGTGGGGTTAAGATTGCTTTTATTGTTGGCCTTTTACTTATGGAATATGATATTATCTCACTATTATACATATCTAGAAATGCATTTAAGTACAGTTTACCTATTCTAGTATTACCTTTATCATCAGTGGCGTAATATTTAAATTCTGATGTATCTGTTGTTATCTTTTGATGAGCTAGTTCTGATTTAAAATTACGATTTATTAGGTTGTCTGATAACTTTCCTATATGCCCTTTGTATGATGAATACTTAGATTTTCTTCCAAAGCTTGTAACTTGTAGTTTTAGTTTTTGGACTAATCTTTGTACTTTCTTTTTGTTTATTAGTATTCCTTGATTTCTTAAATGTCCATATATTCTACGATATCCATAGTTTTTATGATTAGCTCTAATATTTAATATTTTTTCTTCTAAATCAGCATCTTTGTTAGTTCTACCGAATCTTTTTTGCCAATACATATATGTTGATTTTGGAAAGTTTAATTTATTTAGTAAATCTTTCAATTTGTATGTTTCTCTAAGTTCGTGTATTATCCTAGCTATTTCTTCTTTTTGAGTTTGTCCCTTTGTCTGAATTCCCTCTTTTTTTTTAAGAAATCTACTTCCATTTGTAGCCAATATACTTGATCTTCAAGTTCTTTGATTCTATCTTTTTCTTCTTGAGTATATTGTTTATCTGTTGATTTACTAACTTTTTTATCTTCTTTAGTCATACTTGAAGGCCTTCCTCGTTTTTTAGCTTCCAGTCCCTTAATTCCATATTTTCTATATTTGCCAATCCATGTACATATCATAGATGGATTTGATATATTTAAATTATTGGCTAGGTCTAGATAGGACATTTCACTTGTTAAATACAACTTTACTACTTTTAATTTATATTCTGTAGAGTAATCCTTCTTATTTCTAGATCTTTTTAATCCTTCATAACCTAGTGTTTGATATGCGTTCACCCATACTCTTAGTTGATATTTATCAGGAATATTGAATGATTTAGCTAAAGATTCATAACTTTCGTCACCTTCTAAATATCTTTTAACTAGTTTATATTTGAATTCTGTTCTATATTTTGCCATAAAAAACTGACCTCCTTAAGTTGATTAGGTCCAACTTTAAGGGGTCAGTTCAATATTAGGGGAATTTTTTTTATCTAAAACTTTATCATCTTCAAAAATAATAGGCTTTATAGGATACTCTTCATTTGAAGTATCGTAAAGCTTCATTAGATAATCATATAAATCATTTTTGTTTTTAAAAATTATAGCTTGGTAGGGAGCAGTAAAGGCTAACTTCTCTACTAGCATAAATCTGCCATCATTTAGATTAAATAATAATCCAGTGTGACCTATAAAAAGCTCATTTATAGTTTCATCAATGTTTGAGAATACAAATACTGATATTACACTATAATCTTTGCTGTTTGGAAAAGTGATATCATTTTCTTTCCAAAAATCTTTTATTTTCTTGATTTGAAAATTCTTATCGTTTTTATTTTCGGTTGGAATTGCTGAGTAAAATTTGTTAAATTTTTCAATTTCATCTTTGTTTAAAGTTGCAACTAAATCATTATTAAAGCTTGTATTGTCAACTTCCACTACTGATAAATTTGGATTTTTTGTGTTAGCAATTTTTATTTTATCAGAAATTAAGCCAAAAGTTGTTATCCTACAATTGGTACCGGTAAATTCTGGATGTTTTTTAAAAAGTTGATCTTGGATAGCATAAAAATCATAATCCATAATTCTGTCAGATTTTTCGTAATCTTTTTCTACAAGCAAATTTTTATCAACCTGTTTATTAAAAAAATCAACTTGCTTAAAAAATCTATCAATATTATTTTTATTCAAGTCAGTATTATTCATAATACCTTTTAAATCATCTTTGGATTTTTTACTAGCAAGGTTATTATAAACTAAGATTTTTTCATCATTTTCGGGTATTATAATCTCATTTTTATTTGTACAGCTGTTTAAGCTTAAAAGCATTAGTACTATAGCAAAAATTTTTCTCATTTTGTCTCCAAAAAAAGGGCTATATAAGCCCCATTAAAATATTTCTTTTTCTGTAATAATATAATCTAGTTTTTGATCATTTTCATCAGCTGGTATATGGTCTACTTCAAAGTCACTAGCGAAAAATCCAACTGATTTAGTTTGATTTTTGCTTAAATATCTGTCATAGTAGCCACCGCCGTAGCCTAACCTGTTCTTATCTCTATCAAAACCAAGTCCAGGCACAACTGTTAGATCTGGATTTTCTATATACTCTAGCGAACGAGATGTAGGTATATCAAATTCTCCAACTCCTAAATCATCTAGGGAGTAGACTCTTACAGCTTTCATTAGAAAATTATCTGGATCATAGATATATGGTACATATACTTCCTTTCCAAACTCTAATGATTTTTTGATTATTTCATAAGTGTCAACTTCATCAGCTACTGAAACATAGATAAAAATTGATTTTGCTTCATAAAATAAATTTGAGTTTAAAAATTTGGTATAAATGCTGTAATCAACCATATTTTTGTAATCATAGTTCATGTGATATCTAATATCTCTAAATTTCTTACGCAATGATCTTTTGTCCATTTTATGACCTTCCTTTTTGTTTTTATCATTATCATTAGATTTTGAATTTGCAATAGTCGATTCTAGAGTTTGTTTAAAGGATTTATTCTCCTCATCAAATGAATCAATTTCTTCATCTGATTTTATTTTGTAATTTTTACGTACTGCATCGATTAATTCTGCACCTAGTATAAGTATTGTTGAAACTAAGTTTAGCCAGATAAATAACGCCAAAATACCAGCAAGTGCTCCATACACTACAGATTGTTTTGAGAAATTTGTTAAAAAGAACGAGTAGATAAATGTTGCAATATAGATTGTAACTGTGGCAAAGATTCCGCCTAATAACGAATCTTTAAAAGGTACTCGGTCTTCTCTATTATTTGGAGCAAACTTGTAAAATATCCCAAAAACAACAGACATTATAAATATTGGAATAAGTATAACTGTAAGTTTAAATAGGGGAGAAGATAGGGTTTTGATGACTCTATCAAAAATCCCACCAAATGCTTTATCAGATATACGGGTTAAAACTTGGTCATTTATAAATGTCAAAATACTAGGTCCATAGATTTGAGAAACTAATATAAATACTATAAACAATATAAAGATAATTGTATATAAAAGTGATAATAGTCTTTGTTTTATATATTTAGTTTCCCCTTCTAAACCATAAGCTTTATTTATTGATGTTATTAGATTATTAATACCCTTTGTAGCTGACCATAGGGCAAACAAAATAGTAATGATTGTCACAGAAGCTGATCCCGTATTTGCAAACATAGTATCAATTACCCAAATTAACATTTCTTGGGATGCCGATGGCAAAAAGTCTATAAGAGAATAGATTGCTTTTGCATTATTTTGTAAAACTTTTGAAGCTACTGAAACAAGAACCATCAAAAGTGGGATGGATGCTTGTAAAAAGTAGAAAGATAGGGCAGCAGAATTATTTGTAACCTCATGATTTTTAAATCTAAAAATCATATTTGATATGGTATTTTTTAATTTTACTTTTGTCGCTGTTTTCATTATTTTAAATGCCCATCAAACCATTTTTTAATTTCTTTAAGTCTTTTTATTCTACCGTGAGGTTTACCAGATCTGGATAATTCGTGATTTTCTCCATGGAAAACATACATTTTTGTATCAACACCATTTAATTTTAATTTGGTATACATTTGTAAACCTTGTTCTAAAGGACAACGGTAGTCTTCATCAGAGTGAATAAATAGGGTTGGAGTATTTGCATTATCTGCATATTTTATTGGTGACTGTTCCCACATTTTATCTAGGCTATCCCAAGGATTTGAAGCAGTTTGGTCAGATCCAAAATAATATCCTATGTCGGATACTCCATAAAAACTTGTCCAGTTTGAAATAGATCTTTGGGAGCAAGCTGCTTTAAATCTATCAGTGTGACCAATTATCCAGTTTGTCATAAATCCACCATATGATCCACCGTAAACTCCTAGATTTTCAGTATCAATTTGTGGATATTTTTTAATTGCTATGTCTAAAAATCTCATCAAATCGGAATAATCTATATCTCCATATTTACCACGGATATCAGAAAACTTAACACCATTACCGCTTGCACCATGTGGATTAGTGTAAATTACAATGTAGTCATTGCTTGCAAACACTTGGTGCTCGTGGTGGACGATGTCTCCAAATTCAGTTTTTGGTCCTCCGTGGATGCTCAATAGGGTAGGATATTTTTTATTTTTGTTAAATTTTGGAGGTAATACTACGAAGCCTGTTAGTGTATCCCCGTTAGACTCAAATTCAAATGTTTCTATTTTTCCTACATTTGATTTGATTTTATTTTTTACAAGGATGCGGTCATCGTCTTTTTTCTTAAGTTCAGATAAACTTTCTTTACCCATAGATAAATAGTAAATGTCATCATTATTGATAGCAAAGTCTTCTACTTGATCATCTATTTCAAGATTTACTATGCCTTTTTTATCAATTGAGTATAATTTTGTAGTTTCTTTTTCGGTTACAATGAAATATAATTTATCATTAGCTTTCAAGAAAGTCTTGCTTGATCCAAATCTTGCATCAGTTCCTAGAGAGTTTCCAAAAGACATATCGAAATTACTATCGGTAATTTTTTCATAATTTCCTTCAAAATCGCAGGTAAAAATGAAAGAGTCTTCGTTAATGCCACCTTTTTTCATATCAGTAGCTACAAAAATAATTCTATCGCCCAAAAATTCTGCAGTATAGTAAGAAAAAATATTATCAATTAGAACTTTTTTTGTTTTTGTTTCTATATCAAAAAGCACTAGGCTTTCGCGGCTTTGTGCAACCTTGTTTTTATCATAATTTGATTTTATATATAAGGCTTTTGACAAATCATCATTTAAGGCTAGATATTGGATTTCGTTTGGAAATTCTGAATCTACTATTTTTGTTAATTTTTCATTATCTGCATCGTAAAAATAATAAGCACTTGAATCTTTTTCTATATATCCCTGTCCATTAAACCAAAAAGGGAGGGTATCTAGTTTTTCAAAGTACTTATTTTTTTCTTTTGCCTTATCATTCTTTTTTTCACTAGCATGGACTAAAAATAATTCATCTTTTATCCATTTAATTTCTTTTACATCAAGATCTAAGTCAAAGGCTTTTTTGCCTATGCCATATCCATTATAGGTTTTAAAGATATCTTTTTTGGCTCCTGATTTTGATTTATAAATTACATTTGCATCTTCATCAAAGGTGTAAGTTGTTATATTTTTAATATCTGTAATAGGATAGTTTTTATTTTCTTTAGTGTCATAAACCCAAAGGTCTGTTTCGTATTTATTTTCATCATAATTTGCTTTTGTTTTTTTGTAGACTAATTTTGATCCATCCTTTGAAATTTCAAGGCCAGATAAAAATTCATAGTTAAGTATGTCTTTAATTTTTGTCTTAGTCATATTTTCCTCCAATTAATAATATAATTATACAATATTTTATATTATTTTTAAATTACAAACGTTTGCATATCTAAGAATTTGGGTAAATAATAAAAAAGCAAAGAGGAGATGATTTTATGAAGATTAATCTAAAAGGCAAAAATATTGATATCACTAATGATATTAAATACGAAGCAGAAAGAAAGTATGACAGACTTGATAAATACTTTTCTAAAGAAGAAGAAATGAATCTTCTAATTTCAAAAGAGGGCAATGGTTTTAAGTCAGAAGTGACTATGTATCTTGACAAGGGGCCAATCCTTCGTGCAGAAGCCTATGATGAAAATTATCTAAATGCAATTGATAAAACAATTGATGCATTGGTTAGACAAATCCGAAAACATAAAACAAGGCTAACCAAAAATCGTCATCAAGATTCTATTAGGTTCGAAAATTTTAACGAAGCTTTTGATGATGAATACAAAATTGATCAAGCTTATGATGATGAGATAAATATAGCTAGGATAAAAAATATTCCACTTAAACCAATGAATACAGAAGAAGCTGTAATGCAAATGGAGCTATTGGGCCATGACTTTTTTGTATTTTATGACCAAGAAGAAATGGATGTAAGGGTTGTTTATAAAAGACGCAAGGGAGATTATGGATTAATAGTACCAGCTAGATAAATTAAGGGCTGCAAGCTTAAACAAATAGTAAAAATTATTTGTTTATCTTGCAGCTTTTTTGTTTGAAAATTTGCCTTTATAAAGGTACTATCAATAGAAGAAAGTAATAAAAATACTTAAGTTTTAAACGCAGGGTCTTAAGTGACTAAGTCTACTGCGTTTTTTATATGTTAAGTAAAATAAGTTATAAAATGAACCAACTTATATTGGAGTTTACAAATTTGATAAAATACTTTAATATTATAGTGGTATAAACTTAATTATTTTAATAATTTGGACAAATAATTAAGAGAATTGGAGAGTGAATAATTTGGCAATATTTAATTTATTTAAGTCATTTAGCGAAAAGGAAATAGAAAACAATCAAAAGATTGTTGATAAGATCCTTAGCCTAGATGAGTCTATGCAAGAACTTACAGATGAACAGTTACAACATAAGACAGTAGAATTTAGAGAAAGATTAAAAAACGGCGAAACTTTAGATGACCTTCTACCAGAAGCATTTGCAACAGTACGTGAAGCAAGTGATAGGGTATTAGGTATGAAACATTATCCAGTCCAATTGCTTGGGGGAATTGTTTTACACAATGGTCAGATTGCTGAGATGAGAACTGGGGAAGGTAAAACATTAGTAGAAACTTGTCCAGCATATCTTAATGCTCTTAGTGGTAAGGGTGTTCATGTAGTTACAGTAAATGACTATCTTGCAAAACGTGACCAAGAGTGGATGGGAAAAATATTTACTTTCCTTGGTATGACTGTAGGATGTATTGTTTATGGCCTTACAAATAGCGAAAGACAAGAAAACTATGCAGCAGATATTACTTATGGTACAAACAACCAATTTGGGTTTGATTATCTAAGAGATAACATGGTAATTTATAAAGACGATATGGTTCAACGTGGCCTTAATTATGCTATTGTCGATGAAGTTGACTCAATCTTAATCGACGAGGCTCGTACTCCACTTATCATATCTGGTCAAGGCGACGAATCCACAGATACTTACACAAGTGCCAATGAATTTATTCAAACACTTGAAGGTAGAATCCTTGATCCAAACGAAGATACAGATATCGACCCATTTGATCGTGAATTTAAAGTGGAAGATGTCGACTTTATAGTAGATGAAAAAAGAAAAACATCAAACCTTACAGAAAAAGGTACTGAAAAAGCAGAAAGATTTTTTGGTATCGAAAACTTATCAGATTCAGAAAACCTAGAGCTTTCTCACTACATTAACAACGCTCTTAAAGCAAATACAACCATGCACCGTGACATCGACTATGTAGTTAATAACGGCGAAGTAGAAATCGTAGATGAATTTACAGGTCGTATTATGCAAGGTAGAAGATTCTCAGATGGTCTTCACCAAGCAATCGAGGCAAAAGAGGGCGTAGAAGTAAAAGCTGAATCAAAAACTCTTGCAACAGTTACTTTCCAAAACTACTTTAGAATGTATGATAAACTTTCTGGTATGACTGGTACAGCAAAAACAGAAGAAGAAGAGTTTGACGAAATTTATAACCTAGACGTTGTAGAAATTCCAACAAATAGACCTATCCAAAGGATAGATGATGTGGACTATGTTTATATCAACGAAAATGGTAAATTTAGAGCAATTATCGACGAGATAAATAGAATACACCCAACAGGACAACCAATTCTTATAGGTACAATTTCCATTGAAGCAAGCGAAAGGTTATCTCAAGCACTTAAAAAAGCAGGAATCAAACATACAGTACTAAATGCTAAAAACCACGAAAGAGAAGCTGCAATCGTAGCAGAAGCAGGCCGCCTTGGAGCAGTAACAATTGCAACAAACATGGCAGGTCGTGGTACAGATATCATGCTTGGTGGTAATGTTGATGATATGGCTAAGCAAAGACTTAAAAGAGAAGGAATGAGTGATGAACTTCTTGAAGAAGTAGATTCATATGCAGAAACAGATGATCAAGAAATCCTAGATGCTCGTAAGAAATTTAGACACTACAAAGACCAAATAAGACCAGGTGTAAAAGAAGAAGCCGAAAAAGTAAAAGAAGTAGGTGGACTATACATCATTGGTTCAGAACGTCACGAATCTCGTCGTATAGACAACCAGTTAAGAGGACGTTCAGGTCGTCAAGGAGACCCAGGACACTCAAGATTCTTTATCTCACTTGAAGATGATTTAATCAGACTAAACGGTGGGGAACAAGTAGCTAAATTCATTGAAAATGCAAACTTTGATGAAGACGAGCCAATCATATCAAAAATGGTAAGTAGATCAGTAGAAAAAGCTCAAACCCGTGTAGAGGCAAATAACTTTGCAACACGTAAGAGAGTGTTACAATACGATGATGTTATGAACAAACAAAGAACAATCATCTATAACGAAAGACAAGATGTTCTTTATGGTCAAGACATGAAGGAAACTATTGTTGGTATGATTAAAGAAGTAATTTCTGATAGTGTATATAACTTTACAAATCCAGAAATCAAACCAGAAAACTGGGAAATGGTTGCACTATTAAACCACTTAAATAGTTTAGGGATACCAGTAACACAATTACATTTTGAAAATATAAATGATTACAGCCAACAAGACTTAATCGATTACATCACAGAAGCTACTCTTGCAAAATATGAAGACAAAGAAGCCCAATTTGGTTCTGAAAACATGAGAGAAGTAGAACGTGTAATCATGCTTAGAGTAATCGATCAAAAGTGGATGGACCACATCGATGCAATGGATCAAATGAGAAAAGAAATTGGTGTTCGAGCAATGGGTAACGAAGACCCAGTCCGTGCATACACAAACACAGGTTTTGATATGTATGAAGAAATGACAAGAGCCATCCAAGAAGAAACTGTAAGATACATGATGAATGTAGAAATGAGACAAAATATCCAAAGAAAACAAGTTATGTCTCCAACCATAGAACATGGACCAGAACTTGATGGAGATAGCAATATAAAATCTCAAGAAGCTGATGACATTAGTGATGAAGATCAAATGGAAGGGCTAAATAGAGCTGAACGCAGAAGATTAGAGCGCGAAAGCAAAAAATCTAACGTAAAGAAATAATATGGCAGAAATATATCAACTAAGAGAAACAATTGAAGAATTATCTGATACATTGAAACTAATCGGAGACTCTCTTTGACCCAGAAAATTTAGAAAATGAAGTAAAGGATCTAGAAAAACAGACCTTTGCTCCTGATTTTTGGGATGATAGTGACAAGGCTCAAAATATTATGGCAGAATTGTCATCTAAAAGAGAAGACCTAGAAAAGTATCAAGAAATAAGTCAAGGTCTTACTGATAACACTGACTTGATAGACCTTGTAGAAATGAGCGAAAATTCAGAATCAGCAACTCTTGATCAAATAGAAAATGATTTGGAGAAACTAAAAAAAGAAGTATCTTCAATGAAACTAAAAACCCAGCTAGATGGGGAATATGATAAAAACAACGCCTTTATGTCAATTAATGCAGGTGCTGGTGGTCTAGAAGCTACAGATTGGGCAGAAATGCTCCTACGTATGTACACCAGATATTTTGACCACAATGGTTTTAAATTTGAACTTACCGATATAAATAATGAAGAAGCAGGTGGTATAAAATCTGCTACATTAAAGGTAATCGGATCCTATGCTTACGGATACCTTAAGGGTGAAAAAGGAGTTCATAGATTAGTTCGCATTTCACCATTTGATAGTGGCGCTCGCCGCCATACATCATTTGTATCAGTAGATATTTTTCCAGAACTTCCTGATAATACTGATGTAGAAATCGATCCAAATGATTTAAGAATTGACACATATAGGGCAAGCGGCGCTGGTGGTCAACACGTAAATAAGACTGATTCTGCAGTAAGAATTACTCACATACCAACAGGTGTTGTTGCAAGCTCCCAAGCAGAACGTAGCCAAATTTTAAATAGAGAAACTGCTATGAAACTTCTTTTATCAAAACTTATACAAATAAAAGAAGAAGAGCAACGAGAAAAAATTTCCGACATTCAAGGTAAATACACACAAATTGCCTGGGGAAGCCAAATTAGATCCTATGTTTTCCAACCGTATACTTTGGTAAAAGACCATAGGACAAACTACGAAGTAGGAAACGTAGAAGCGGTAATGGATGGAGATATACAAGCTTTTATCGATGCATATCTAGCAGAAAGTCATTAAGAAAGTTAAAGCAGGGAGGATAATATCCTCTCTTTTTTAAAAGGAGAATATTTTGCAAGAAAGAAAAATTATTTTAACAGGGGACAGACCAACAGGAAGATTACATTTAGGCCACTATGTTGGAAGTCTAAAAAACAGGGTAAAAATGCAAAATGAAGGCAATTATGAAAAAATGTATGTCATGATTGCAGATAGCCAAGCCCTAACAGATAATTTTGATAATCCAGAAAAAATACGTGAAAATTTAATTGAAGTAGCTCTTGATTATCTAAGTATAGGTATAGATCCTGAAAAAGTAACTATTTTTGTTCAATCTCAAGTAGAAGAGTTAACAGAGCTTACTTTTTACTTTTTAAATCTAGTAACTCTCTCAAGACTAGAAAGAAACCCAACAGTTAAAACAGAAATTAAACAAAAAAATTTTGAAACAAGTCTTCCAGCAGGATTTTTAATCTATCCAATCAGTCAAGCTGCAGATATATTACTTTTTGATGCAAATCTTATCCCAGTGGGGGTGGATCAAGAGCCTATGCTTGAACAAGCTAGAGAAATTGCTAGAAGTTTTAATAATATATATGGAGAGATTTTTACAGAACCATACGCTATTTTGCCAGAAAATGAACAAGCTAGACGTATGCCAGGTATAGATGGAAAAGCAAAAATGAGCAAGTCTCTTGGAAATGCAATTTATCTTGCAGATGATAAGGCTACCGTTAAGAAAAAAGTAATGTCCATGTACACTGACCCCGATCATATTAATATCGATGATCCAGGAAAAATTGATGGAAATATTGTATTTACTTATCTAGATGTATTTTCTAAACAGGAACATTTTGAAAAATATTTGCCAGACTATAAGAATCTTGATCAGCTAAAAGATCATTATAGACGTGGTGGTCTTGGTGATGTAAAGGTTAAAAAATTCTTGATAAAGGTTTTGGAAGAAGAACTAGAACCTATCAGAGAAAAAAGAGCCTACTATGAGCAAAATTTAGATCAGGTTCTAGCCGTTCTTGAAGAAGGGACTGCTGATGCAAGAGAGATAGGGCGAGCAAAACTTCAAGAAGTCAAAAGAGCGATGGGCATAGATTACTTTGCTGATAGCAGATTTTTAGATGAGATAAAAGAAAAATATAATTAAAACAAACCACCAGCTTTTGGTGGTTTTTTTGGAGGGAAAATGAATTTAAAAGAGATTATAGAAGAAATAAAAGCTGATCCTAAAAATGAAGAATACACAAAACGCGGCATAGATCCAATCTTTCAAGTAGATAAGAATGCCAAAATCCTGCTTATAGGCCAAGCTCCAGGTAGGGTGGTAGAAGAAACAGGGATTCCCTTTAATGATAAATCTGGAGATAAATTAAGAAAATGGATGGGGATCGATAGAGAGCAATTTTACTCAAAAGAAATAGCAATTCTACCAATGGATTTTTATTATCCAGGTAAGGCTAAACAAGGAGATCTGCCACCAAGAAAATTCATGGCAGATGTCTATCATGAGAAAATATTAGAACAAATGCCCAATGTAGAGCTTACTATACTAATAGGAGCCTATTCGCAAAAATATTATCTAGGTAAAAACCGTGAGAAAAATTTAACAGAAACCGTAAAAAATTATAAGGGATATTTACCAGAATTTTTTCCAATAGTACATCCTAGCCCTCTTAATATAGGTTGGCTAAAGAAAAATCCTTGGTTTGAAAAAGAAGCTATTCCTGATTTACAGGAGATGATAAAGAAAATATTGTCATAAGATAGGAATTAATAATATTTTATTATTTAAATAAACTAAACATATTAAATTGTTGGCATCTTTACATCAATTTTTAGAAGTGTTATAATCTTTTTATAACTAATCACACTTTAAAGGGGTAAAGTATGAATAAAGAATTTTCATCGAAACTAGGCGTCGTACTTTCTGCAGTTGGGTCAGCAGTTGGAATGGCGAATATATGGGGTTTTCCATATAAATTTCAAGCAGGCGGTCTAGTGTTTTTAATATTTTATATATTGTTTGCAGCTATTTTTTCCTATGTAGGACTTGCAAGTGAGTTTGCAGTAGGCAGAATGGCCCAAACTGGGACCTTGGGAGCTTATGAATTTGCCTTTAAATCTAAGAAAAATAAGACAAAATTGGGGAAAGTTATTGGTTTTATCCCGCTTATTGGTACATTTTTAATAGCAATTGGATATTGTGTAATAGTTGCTTATATACTAAAAGGATTCGTAGATTCATTAACTGGAAATATATTTACTATGGATGCAGAACTTTGGTTTAATAGTTTTGCTAAAGAGAAATATTCTATAATTATTTATCATGCTATAGCCATCATACTTACTATAATTACTTGCTTAGGTGGGGCGTCTTCAATTGAAAAATCAAATAAAATTATGATGCCTGCATTTTTTATTTTATTTGTAATCCTTGCTATCAAAGTAGCAACTTTACCAAATGCTAGTGTTGGATATGTAAATATGTTTAAGTATGATCCAGCAACACTAAATATTAATACGGTAGTTACGGCAATGGGTCAGGCATTTTTCTCCCTATCAATTACAGGCTCTGGAATGATAGTGGTAGGTGCTTATATTAGTAAAAAAGAAGATATAGTAAGCTCATCAGTTCAAACGGGTATTCTTGATACACTATCAGGAATTATTGCCTCTTTTGTAATTATTCCAGCAGTAAGTGTATTTAATATGCAACAAATAGGGGGACCATCACTTTTATTTGTAACATTGCCTACAATTCTAAAAAATATTAAATTTGGTAGAATATTTGCCATATTTTTATATTTTGCAGTAATCTGTGCTGGTATTTCTTCTTTACAAAATATGTTTGAAGTAATAGCCGAATCTATCACATCAAGATTTAAAAATCTATCCAGAAATTCAGTTTTTCTAGCCTTAGGAATTATTGTGTTTATCATCGGGGTGAGTCTTGAAACTATCGATTCATTTGGACCATATATGGATATCATTTCTATTTATATCATCCCAATAGGTGCATCAATAGGTGCAATTACTTGGTTTTATGTACTAAAAAAAGACTTACTAATTAATGAAGTCAATCTTTCTAGTAAAAATAAGCACTCTAAAATTTGGTACAAAATGGGCAAATATATTTATGTACCTTTAGCTATTATCTTAACTTCCTTAGCACTGATATTTAAAATTTCGTTTTAGGTTTGCTTTATCCATGCCCAAATGTTATAGTTATTATAGTTATTAAAATAACAAAAATAAAAAAAATAACATTACATATATTGAAGGGAGTTATTATGAAAGATAGTAAAGTAATTTTAATTGGTGATGGTGCAGTAGGATCTTCATTTGCTTACTCATCATGTTTATTAGGAGTAGGTCGTGAACTAGGAATCATCGATATCAATGAACAAAGAGTTGAAGGAGATGTACTAGATCTTACAGACGCACTAAGCTTTGCATATCCAAAAAAAGTTTACAAAGCTGATTACTCAGACTGTGCTGATGCAGAAGTAGTAGTAATTACAGCTGGTATCCCACAAAAACCGGGTGAAACACGTTTACAATTAGTAGATAAAAATTTAGCAATCTTTAAAGACATGATTGGAAAAGTTGTAGACAGTGGTTTTGATGGCATCTTTTTAATCGCTTCAAACCCAGTTGATATCACAACATATGCAACAATGAAATTCTCAGGATTCCCAGCACACAAAGTAATTGGTTCTGGTACAACACTAGATACTTCAAGACTCCAAAAACAAATTGGTAATCTTTTAGATGTTGACTATAGATCAGTAAACGCTTACATCATGGGTGAACACGGAGATACAGAATTTCCAGTTTGGTCAAACGCAAACGTAGGTGGACTAAGCATTGAAGAATGGAAAAGCACACATCCAAATGTAACTCAAGAAGTACTTGACAAAGCATTTGATCAAACTGTAAATGCAGCTTATGAAATCATTAACAGAAAAGGTGCTACATTCTATGGAATTGGTACAGCACTTACATCTTTAGTTAGAGCAATCCTAAATGATGAAAACGCAGTTTACCTAACTTCAAGCTACCTAGATGGCCAATACGGATTAAGCGATATCCACATAGGTGTACCAACAGTAATTGGTAAAGAAGGTGTAAAACAAATCATTGAAGTGCCATTATCAGATGAAGAAAAAGAAAAATTAGAACACTCTGCAAAAACACTTAAAGATATCATCAACAACAGCCAATTATAAATATTATAAAAAATTAGACTGTGGGTAAATAAAAAAGAAGGAAGCTAAACGGCTGAGGATGACAAGTCTTTTTAAGAAAATATAAATGGATTTGTAGATGCCTACTAGTACATCTGGAATATTTCAAAGATAAGACAAATGATTTGAAAAAGCTAATTTTATAAAGCTCATAGATCAGTACAAAAACGGGATAAAAAAAGTATTAGCTTAATTTTAAATACTTTTAGAGAAATATCCGAATCAATATTTGCAAAAACCAACAATATCTAATGAAAAACCGTAAACATAAGTTTGCGGTTTTTCTTTATTTACTTTATTGGGTGAATATTTAATTAAGAAAAAATGAGGCAAACAATGGATAAAAAATCACTAGTAGTAATTACAAACACTGTCCATTAAGGAAATGATAGTGAAAAAATAGATTCTGGTAGGCGATTGCTAGACAACTTGTGAATGAGATAAATGAACTATAAAATTAAACAATTAAGTATAAAATTGTAGCATCATCTTCGTTACTATCAATGAAAACAAGTAAAATAAAATTAGTAGAGTATTGTTGTAAATGTAGTTAGTTCATGAAAGCAGAGGTATGTATGAAATTGTTCGAAGAGTTAAAATCCAAAAATATAAGCTTTAAAAATAGGATTATAATGCCACCTATGGCTACCGCCAAGGCTGATGATAAGGGGCATATCTCCAAAGAAATACTTGACTATTATCAGGAGAAAACTCGTGATAAACTTTTTTCAACAGTTATTATAGAGCATAATTTTATTGATCCTCTTGGAAAAGCAAGTCACAATCAAGTTTCGATAGCAGATGATTCTTCTATAGATGGCCTAAAAAAACTTGCAAAAATTATTAAAGATAATGGCTCTCACGCAGTAGTGCAGATTTCTCATGCAGGTAGTTCTACAAATGAGGATGTTATAGGTGAGAGTCCAGTTGCCCCATCTGCAATAAAAAATCCTTCCAATGCAAAAGCATCCCAGCCAAGAGAACTTACAATTGAAGAAATAAAAGAAATAGAAGATAAATTTACAGATGCAGCCGTTCGTGTAAAAGAAGCAGGATTTGATGGAGTTGAGATTCATTCTGCTCACGGATATCTACTAGATCAATTTTTATCACCCCTTACTAATAAAAGAACTGATGAATATGGCGGAGATATCGAAAATAGAATCAAAATTCACTTAGAAATTATAAAAAAAGTTAGAGAAAAAGTTGGAGAGGATTATCCAATATTTTTAAGACTAGGTGCAGGTGATGATATGGAAGGAGGACTCACACAAGAAGATGCAGTCTATGCAGCGAAAGCGTTTGAAAAAGCTGATATAGATGTTTTGGATATTTCTGGTGGTATGTGTAAATTTTCAATTGATAACACATCAGCTGGATTTTTTGACTTTTTGTCAAAACCTATCTATGAGGAAGTAAAAATACCAGTTATACTTACAGGTGGTGTAAAAACTGGACAAGATGTAGAAAATATTTTAAATCGTAAAGTATGTGATTTAGTTGGCGTAGGTAGATCAGTTTTTAAAGACTCAAATTGGATAGAAAAAGAGATCAAGCCCCTTATATAAAGCAAATCCAAAAATAAGCTAATTGAATAATAAAATCGCATTTGGTTATAAATAAATCAGGAGGATATATGAAATTTTTACACACAATGATTAGAGTTAAGGACCTTGATAAGTCCTATAAGTTTTATACAGAAGAGTTGGGATTTGTTGAAAGTAGAAGAAAGGAATTTCCAGACAAGAAATTCGACCTTGTATACCTAAAACTTCCTGAATCTAACGATTATGAATTGGAATTAACATATAATTACGACCAAGAAGAAGATTATAAGCTAGGAAATGGCTACGGACATATAGCAATTTCTAACCCAGATATCAAATCCTTTAGAGAAGAATTAAGCAATAAAGGCTATGAAGTTACAGAACTTAGAGGTCTAAGTGATAATTCAGACAAATACTTTTTCGTAACAGATCCAGATGGATATCAGATTGAGATTATAGAAAAATAATATTTAAAATTTACGACTTAAAAGGGCTAGCAGTAAAATCTGCTGGCCCTTTTTGAATGTTTGGGAGGATTTTAAGGAGTATATGGCCAATCAGCAAACTTTGCATCAATACCAGCTGGGATAGTAGTAGGACTACTATTTGACTTTAACATTTTATTTAAAAAAATTAATCATCGATCTAGATTGTATGAAATGAGTAAAAAAATCAGGTAAATCAAGTAAAATACAATGAAAAAACTAAAAAATATAGGAAAAAATGTCTAAGTTGCCCTATAGTTGCTAGCTTTTTTTAAAAAATCCCCTTACAATAGAAAAAAGGAGATTTTATGATTGGAGAAAAAATTAAAAATAAAAGAAAAAAATTGAACTTAACCCAGGAATATTTAGCAAAAGAATTAAATATTTCAAGACAAGCTGTATCAAAGTGGGAAAAAGGAATTAGCGAACCATCTATGGATAATCTTGTTAAACTATCTGAAATATTCGGAGTTGATATAGGCTATTTTAAAAAAGATAGGGATCCAGAAGAAAATACGTCCCAAGCTTTGAGAATATTTTGGGATATTTTGTATGCAGTTGTAGGACTTATTTTCTATTTGATATATTACTTTGGTATAGTAGAGGGAGCCCTAAACAAAGATCCAAAACAAATGCCATTTTTAATATTAACAATTTTCCTAATAATCTCAGTAATAACTTTCCCACAAGCAGTGAAAAATATGGGAAACAAATTAGAAGATACAGATTATTTCACATTTTCAAAATTGATATTGCCTGTGATTTTTATAATATCACCCTTTATAGTCTTTTATTATATTTTTAAGAAAGAAAGATAAAAATATCGACTAGGCAAATATACCAATAAAAAGTATATTTACCTAGTCAATTTTATCTTATATAAGTTTTTATTATTAAATTCATTCATTGTTTTTATATATCTAATTATATTCTAATACTATCAAATTTAATCCAAGCCTATTTAATTGCCTATTTAACAACATTTTTGTTATAATTATACTAATGATGACTTTATATATATGATTCTAAAATTTCTAAGAATTTGTCAACCTATTTTATTAAATATATATGTATATGGAGATACTATATCATCTATGATGGTTGCAAGAATAGCTTATGGAAAAGATTGGATAGAAAAAGGTGGATTAAAAAATGAATAAATTGAAAATAGGAAACTTTCCGACACCAGTTTATAAGATAGATAGCTTGTCTGATTATTATGGAACAAATATTTATATAAAAAGAGATGATTTTTCTGGTTTAGAAGTTTCGGGAAACAAAATAAGAAAATTGGAATATTTGGTATATGATGCCATTGATAAAGAATGTGATGTTTTGATTACAAGTGGAGGAGTTCAATCAAATCATGCCAGGGCTACTGCTGTAGTTGCGGCCATGTATGAACTAGATTGTTATTTAGTACTTGAAGGCGAGGAAAAAGAATTTGAAGGCAATTTATTTTTGGATAAGGCCTTTGGAGCAAAAATCATATTTACAAACAATGTAAAAGATTCAATAGAGGAAACTTATTCTAAGCTTTATGACATAGGAAAAAAACCATATATAATTCCTATGGGAGGATCCAATTATATAGGATCAAAAGGATACTTTGACCAATATAAAGAAATTTTAACTTACGAAAATGAAAATAATATAAAGTTCGATACTATTACTTTTGCAATTGGTTCAGCTGGAACATATGCAGGTATTTATAATGGCAATGAAAAATTATCAGCTGGCAAAAAGCAAATCCATGGCATATCTGTTAATAATAGCGAGGAATTTTTTATAAAAAAAGTAAGCGAAATTTTAAAAGACAGCAAAGATGAAATTGATACTTCAAAAATCTATATAAATGACAAATTTATAGGTCCGGGCTATGCTAAATATAGAAAAGAAGATATAGAATTATATCTAGATATAGCAAGAAAAACTGGCATATTATTTGATCCATGTTACACAGGAAAAGCATTTGCAGGATTTATTTCTAATATTGAAAACAAGTACGACAAAAAAGGCAATCATTTATTTATCCATACAGGAGGAATGTTTGGGTGGACAAAAGAGATGAGAGAAATGGCTAAAGAAATAGTAAGGGAAAAATAGAAGTATAATTTCAAGGATACTTACAATAGACTAAAATAAGCAAGCAAACACCAATGTTTAAGAAGCATAGGATTAGATGAAAAATCAGACATTGTTCCTACATAAACAGCTGATATGAACTTTAAGCTTTCTAATCAAATAGGATAAGAAATAAAAAATATGTGGATATCCACGTGCTAGAATATTTAAAAATAACAAAAGACTAGCTAGATCTTAGTTTAGCCTACTAATTGAAAAATATGTCAAGTTCTTCTTGACTTAACCCCAAAATCTGTAATATGGATTTAGGGGTTTTTTAATTTCTAAAAATATAATAAATTTACCAGTTAAAATACTATTAAGTTATTCAGTGTTACCTTCTAAGCTTAAAACGATAGTTTTTTATGCCTACTTTTAATTAGATACTTAGATAGAGGTGAATGTGGTAAGAAAAATAAATTTATAAACCGTTGAGCTATTAGCAAGAGCCTAAGTTGGGAAATTATAAATGCTATATTAGAAAGTCAATTAAATAGATATAGTGCCTATGTTATAATATATATTAAGGAGAAGATGATAATGGAAACTACTAACAACCTATACCAAAAACTATGGTCCGCATCGGATGATTTGCGTAACATTATGGATGCCAATGAGTACAAAAATTATCTTCTAGGGATCATTTTTTATAAATATTTATCAGATAAACAACTAAAAAAGATAGCAAATTTACTAGAACTAGAAACAGATGACTTAAAAGAAATACAAATAGCATATGAAGAAGCCATACAAAGTGAAGATGCAGACTTGCTTTTAGAAGAACTAAAATACCAAGATGGTTTTATAATCAAAGCTCAATATACATTTACAAATCTTATAAAAGAAATAGATGAGGCAAGCTTCCAGCTAGATAATCTAAAACAAGCCTTTAACGACATAGAAAGATCAGATGAAAACTTTGCAGGCTTATTCGATGATGTAGACTTATACTCAAATCGTTTGGGCAAGTCTTTGCAAGATAAAAACAAAAGAATAGCCAATGTTATGAAACAAATATCAGGCATCAACCTTGCAGAATATTCTGACGACATACTAGGATATGCCTACTAATATATGATATCTAACTTTTCCAAGGTAACAAAGAAGACATAGAGTTTCTAATAGCCAACTACCAATTAGATAAAAAAGAAGTAAAAAAACCACTAGGTGAGGATAAGCTAATCAAAAACGCCAACAAAGACCTCTACAACGAGGCAAGTGGCGAAAATCTAATTTTATTAAGATTTAAATCTATGCTTAGAAAAGATACACATAAGTTTATAAGGCAAAAGATTGGGACTTATTTTGAGTATAAGATATAAAAATTATTTAAATGTTTGACATGTAAATGTATAAAAAATCTTAATGAAAAGTTCCTACAATTGTAGTAAATTTTATTAATATAGAGATGGAATTAAATGAAGATTTTATTTAGAGAGAATACTAATTATAATAATACTTAGTAAAGATTATAAATTTATACATATAAAAACTAGAATTATTTTAAAATTTTAAAGTATTCATCATGTAAAGTAATCAAATAGGAAAATAGTTCACAAAACAGAATAAGAGTTTATAGAAATTAATTATTAGCTTATACATAAGAAACTGTAATATTAAGTTTAGATTAACAAATCCTTACTAACATTCAAAGATCCAAGATACTAAGATATAGCATAGGATGTAAAAATAAGGGTAAATTAATATATTTATTTAACTAATTGATATTATTTAATATATAAATATTTTAAAATATTATCTATAACATCGAATAATTATTTATACTATTTTAATGGTAATAAGTTTACATGATTGATAGATAGTTTGTGATTACATATTACTCTTTTTATTTAAGTTTATCAGTTTTAAAAAAGATAAATGATTAAATCTTGTAAGTAGTTTTTTTAATTACTATCAATTTAAAGATTTTTATGAGTTAAAAAGTTTATTTGAGAAAAATCTAAATTATAGTATATTATGATAAATCGATTATAGGAGGTAAAAATGAAAAGAAGAATAACACTTTTTTTGATATTTTCAATTTTAATATCAACAGTAGCTCCAGCTACAAAATCACATGCCGTGGAAGAAAAAAGTAGTAACAGTTTAAGTGTAAGTAATAATGAATCGACTGTAAAAGTGACTAATGATGGTATTTTTATAAATGATGAATTTTATACTCAAGAAGAGTTTATAAAATTACTAGATAATGCAGTGCCTATATCAGAAAATAACAAAAATGGTGTGGCAACTAGAAGCGCCACTGCAGCTACATTAGTTGCAGGAACATGGTGGATTCCAGGAGTAGGAGAAGTGGTAGTAACAGCAGCAGGTGCTGTTATTTTTGCAGGTACTGTTGTTGCAGCGGGATCATGGATTTACGAAGCAGTTGTTAATTGGTTTGAAAATAGAGAATATAATAATGCTAAAGAAAATGGAACAAAAACGAAAAACCATTCCTCAGAAACTGGTAGCAGTCTTCCGCCCAAAGGTGATCCTAATTCTTCAAAAGACTTAATAGATAATAAAGGTATAAAACAAAGAAGATATTACGATGAAAACGGAAAAGCTGATTTAGATATAGATTATAGACATAGTGGTGCTAAACATAAATTTCCGCATAGACACAAATGGTCTGATACTGGTAGAGGAAAAGCATACTAATAATTGGTGATGATATGAACTATAAAGACTTAGTAGATAGCTTAAGAAGAGGGAGAGAAATTGAATTTTCTTATAATAATATTAATTATTCTATAACTAATTATGAGGGGATTTGGTATTTCTCTGAGGAAAAAGATGATTTGGTAAAATCTCAAGAACTCTCCGATTTTGAAGACTATGATAAATTAATAAAAAATGTTAGCAAAATAACTATACAGGAAAAAACAATTAAAGATTTATTCGATAATAAGGAATACGAGGAAGGAACTCTATATATCTTATAATTAGTTTTAGGCACCTATCAAAAAATAGGTGCTTTTTTGATATCAAAATAGATAAGAAAAAATCAAATATTTATGAATTAACAAAATTTCGTTATAATAGTATTTATCTAGAATTAAAAGGTTTCTGTTTAGACTACTTATACAAAAGATGAAGGAATGTTAGAAAAAGCTTTTAGAAATTCTTTGAAGATTAGGATAGCAATAAATTAAAAGAAAATTTCTAGATATAGTCGCATTTTTCATACAAAACTTGTGTATTAGATAGTGAATCTATTTATTAGGATAGGGGTCTATGATATTCTAGACTAATATGTGTATAATAAATTATAAGGAGGGGAGTATCAATCTTAATTAAATGACGTTAATAAGCAAACGGTGGGAACAAAAAAATATTTGGTTACCATTATTTATGCTATTTTTATACTTGAATTTGTAAAGATATTTCTATATTTTAAAGGAGGCAAAAAATGAAAAATAATAAGAAGAAGTTAGGAGCTGTTTTACTATCATCTGCATTATTTCTAGGAGCTTGTGGTACAACAGATGATAATGGACAAACAGAATCAACTGAACCAACAACTACAACAGAGGAAACTACTGATACAGAGACAACACAAAACACTAACGATGCGGAAGAAAAAGAAGCTGCAAATGAAGATGGTCACGAAGATATGGAACACGATGAATCTGGTGAAGTTCCAGAGGGAATGAAAGAAGCAGAAAATCCAACTTACCCAGTAGAAAGCGAAGTTGTTATTGAAAATGATCATATGCCAGGAATGAAAGGTGCTAAAGGTACTGTGGTAGGCGTATTTGACACTATTGCTTATGAAGTGACCTATAAAGATACTAAAACAGGTGAAACCGTAGCAAACCACAAATGGGTAGTCCATGAAGAATTAGAAAACGCCCAAGATGAACCATACCAAGCAGGCGATGAGGTAGTTTTGGAAGCTTCTCATATGCCAGGTATGAAAGGGGCTACCGCAACTATTGATTCGGCTGAAAAGACTAATGTTTATATGGTTACTTACACAGACACAGAATCTGGGAAAGAGATTGAAAACCATAAATGGATGTCAGAAGACGAACTATCTAAAGCTGAATAATTACCGTCTTGGTAATATAAAATATAGATATATTTAGCAAAAAAAGCTACCAATAAATGGTAGCTTTTTCTGTGTCTGTATTTACTTGCTATATTTTTTTGCTAAGTTATAAAGGGTTTTGACATGGACACCTGTTGCGCCTTTTTCGTATAGGCCTTGGGCTTTTGATAGGTAGGCCGTGCCTGCTATGTCTAGGTGGACCCATGGTTTTTCTTCTATGAAGTTTTCTATAAATTGACCGGCTGTTATTGTGCCACCCAGTCTACCGCCTGAGTTTTTGACATCTGCTACTTCAGATTCGTTATACTTTCTTATTGTGTCATCATTTGGTAGTTGCCAAATTTTTTCGTCTGCTTCATTGGCTGCTGCTAGAACTTTTTCAAATGTTTCTTGGTTATTTGTTACAGCTCCTGTGTAGGTTTCTGCAAAGGCTACTAGGCATGCTCCTGTTAGGGTTGCAAGGTCTATTATAAATTCTGGGTCGTATTCTGTCACTCCGTAGTTTACTGCATCTGCAAGGGTTATTCTTCCTTCTGCATCTGTGTTATCTACTTCTATGGTTAATCCATTTCTTGCTTTTATAATATCTCCTGGTTTGTAGGATCTGCCTGAAATAGAGTTTTCACAAGCTGCTACTAATGCTACAACATTTACTTTTAGTTCGTTTGATGAAATGGCATCGATTGCACCGATTACTGTTCCAGCGCCACTCATGTCTGCATTCATTGTTTTCATGCCATCGGATGGTTTTATAGAATATCCACCTGAGTCATAGGTGATGCCTTTTCCGACAAATACTAGTGGTTTTTGTTCTTGAGGTCCATTTAGATATTCTATTACTATAAATCTTGGTGGATTGTCTGATCCCTTTGTTACTTCCAAGTATGCTGTAAGACCTAGTTCGTGGATTTGTTCCTCATCATAAACTTTTATATTTACATTCTTATCAGCAAATTTTTCTTTTACATTGTTTGCTAAAGTTTCTGGATAGATGTCATTTGAACGTAGGTTTACAAGATCACGGGCAAAGGCTTGGGAGTCTAGGACTGTTAGTTGCTGTTCAATAGCATTTGAATTTTCATCATCTAGATCTTCTGGAAAATTAATATATTCTATCTTGCCGCATTTTTCTTCTTTGTAGTGATCAAAATTATATGAGCCAAGGCTTACTGCTTCTATTACTTGGATTAAAAATTCTTCATTTTCTATATCTATATTTTCTTTTTCAAAGCTAAGTTCATTTAGGTCAAATTTGATAGCTTTTTTTGCTAAATCATAGATAGATTTTTGAAATATTTCTTAGTCTAATTTTTCTTTCTCCCCAAGTCCTAGAAGGATAGAATTATCGGAAGAATTTGGAAGGGTTTCTCCTGCATTTGTTTTAAAAAATGGATTATCAATTTCATTTTTATAGGCAAATTTTATTAAATTTGTTTTTTTGTGATTATTAAAATTTACTTTCATTTTTTTCCTTATATTAAATTATATTTGGGATTGATTTTACAATGACAAATATATGGCTAATTAATCATTGGCTATGGCATAAAAAATCAAAATTTTAATTCTTGTAGGGTGGATTGCCTTATACTCTTAAGTATATGTTTATCAATATACCCTTTATAGCTGCAAAATAGACAGTTTAAAATTTGCCATAAAAAATATAGCTAGATAGTTTATTAATTAGACAAAGTAATATTATATTTGAAATAAAATAGTAATTTGATTTGTAATTTAATTTATGACTTGTATTTTTTTGATAGATTATATATAATGGAGGGGTATTTGTGCACAAGAAATAGTTTTATAAAGGAGGGTTATATGGAAAATATAATCGGCGTTGCCAATTGGATGTGGGATAACGTTATCGGGTACATATTATTGGCTGTTGGTCTTTACTATTCCCTAAGACTAGGCTTCCCACAATTCAAATATGCTGGTAACATTAATAGAGTTTTGAAGAAAAACTTAAAATCTGGTGATAACATCAGTGGTTTTGCAGCTCTTGCAACTGCAGTTGGAGGCCAGGTAGGTACTGGATCTCTTGTTGGGGTAGCTACTGCTATCGTTTGGGGAGGCCCTGGAGCTATTTTCTGGATGTGGATTACTGCTCTTTTAGGAATGGTAATAACCTTTGCAGAAACCGTTTTAGGTCAATTATATAGAGTAAAGCTTGAAGATGGTACATACAGGGGAGGTCCTGCTTATTATGTACGATATGGACTAAAATCTCGTGGTTTTGCTATTCTCACTGCATTTTTCTATATTTTAGGTGTAGGTTTGTGTATTGCATTTATGCAATCAAACTCTATTGGTCAAGCCTTTACAGGGGTTGTTAATGCAAATCCTATCTGGCCTGGAATAATTGTAACTGTTGCAGCAGCTATAATTACATTTGGAGGAGTAAAAAGACTAACAGAGTTCTCATCAAATGTTGTTCCTTTTATGGCAGGTCTTTATATCTTAGCAGTTTTATTTATTATTATAACTAACATTAAAGAAGTACCTGCTATGTTTGGCTTAATTTTTAGAGGAGCTTTCAAACCAGAAGCTATAGTAGGTGGTCTAGCAGGACATACTATTACAGAAGCATTTAGACATGGGGTTGCTCGTGGATTATTCTCAAATGATGCTGGAAACGGTATAGCTGGTATCATGCACGCATCAGCAGATGTAAAACACCCAGCTGAACAAGGTTTCCTAGCTATGTTTGGTACTTTTGTAACAACAATTATTATTTGTTCATTATCTGCATTTGCCATTCTATTAACAGGGGTAGCTGGTAATGGTCACGATGGTATCTTACTAGTACAAGATGCTTTCCAATCTCAATTTGGCCAAATAGGTAGATGGCTAGTATTCTTCTCAATGGCCTTATTTGGATTTACAACCTTAATTGCTGACTTATTCTATGGTGAGAGCAACATCCTTTTAATCTTTGGCAAAAATTATAAATGGCCACTTTGGATTTATAGAATAATTGCCTTTATCATGTTCTTAGTTGCTACACAAATGGATCTAGACATAGTATGGGGATTCATCGACGTATTTGTTGGTATAGTAGTGTTTATTAACGTAATATGCTTATTCTTATTATTTAAGGATGTAAAAGTAGTTTTAAAAGACTATCAAAAACAACTTGATGAAGGTATAGAAGAACCAGTATGGGATAGGGGCGAAGAGCACCGTCTATATTAATTATTAGAAAGTGTAAGGAAGATTCCTTACACTTTTTTTATCCCCAAAATTCTTCGGCGATTTTTTGTCCTTGGTCAATTTTTTGCCATTGCTCATTTATGGTTAGTTCATTACCTCCATCACAAGATGCAAAACCACATTGATGGGAGAGATAAAGTCTATCTTTGTCGATGATTTGACTAGCTTTTTCTAAAAGTTCTTTTACTCTTTTTTCATCATCTAGGGTATTTGTCTTACTGGAAAGTAACCCTAAAACTACTTCATTATCCTTATTTTTAAAAGCGTTTAAGGCATTTATAGATCCTGCTCTTTCATCATCCCATTCTAGGTAAAACCTATCATAGTTTTGCTTTTCTAAGAATAAATCTGCTATGGACTCATAGGAGCCATCACTCATAGATCTAGAGTCATAATTTCCCCTGCAATTGTGGGTATAAACCTTTAGTCCTAGATTATGGGCATAGGCGATTATATCATTGTTAATGTTTATAAATTTTAATGCTAGTTCTTTCTTTTCTGCTTGTGTAGAATCTTCTGAAAATGGTGAATCCTCATTATCTTCTGAAAATAATTCCCACAAGCAATCATCAAATTGGATAATTTCACCGCCAGCGTTTTTATATTCATCTAAAAATTCTTTGTATGATGTTTTAAGGTCTTCTTCAAATTCGTCAATTTTTCTAGCATAATAGCCATCATCTAGTCTTCCAAATAGAGATAGCTCACCATAAATGTGTGATGGGGAAGGAATACATTGTTTGACTTTTTTATCGCCGGCAAGCTCTTTTAGTCTTTTAAAGTCATCAATAAATGGATGATTTTTACCATTAAGTTTATCTGTTAATTTTATTCCTATATCTTTTCTGGTTTCGTATTTTTCTTCATTGTCTTTTTCTCTGAAGAAATATCCACTTTCATCGATAAATCTTTTTACCCCATGTAGACCCCAGACAAAGTCAAGATGCCATAGAGATTTTGAATATTCTCCATCAGTTATTTGTGGCAAGCCATGCTCAATTTGAGCATCTACTACTTTTTTTACAGCATTATCCTCAGCTTCCTTATAGCCTTCAATGTCATTGTAAAATGGATAAGTGATGTCATCTCTGTGTTCTATTTCGTTTTTGTATTTTAATAACTCTTCTTCTCTTAGTAACGATCCTACTGTTAAAAATCTTTCGCTCATAATTAGCTCCTTTATTAAAATTTTTTAGAAATAAAACGCTAAATGCAAAATCTTTATAAAAAAAGACCCCGTCCTTATAAAGGACGAGGTCACTCGTGTTACCACCTTAATTTTATATCAATTTCACAATTAATAACTCATCAGGTACAAATTTATACCCTATCGCTGTAACGTGCGCACACGGATTATCTTAAAAATTCGGATAATCAACTTAGAGGCCATTTTCACTTTGCTATCCCTAGACTAATCTCACCAACCTTAGCCTCTCTGGGTAGGTCTTAGCAAAGCTACTTTTCTCATCAACGTTTTTATTTCTATATTCATTATAGGAGCTTAATTTAGGTTTGTCAAATATTTTAGTATGAAGATTTAAAAAAATTAATAATTATTTAATATATAAGTCTAGTATAATATTTATATATTAATTAAGGTGGGAGATTATGAAGAGAATTATATTAGCTGGCGGAGGCCATGGGCATATAAATGTTCTTAAAAATTTGATTAGAAATCCGTTACTTGACTGTGAAATATTACTGATTACAGATTTTAAAAAACAATATTACTCGGGTATGCTTGCTGGTTTCGTTGAGGGGATATATACTGAGAAAGATATTTCATTTGATGTGGCAAAACTCTCTAAAATGGCAAATGTTAGATATATTGAAGAAAAGATTATAGCCATAGATAAAGCTAATCAAAAAGTTATTACAAGTAAGGGTGATTATCCTTATAACTTTTTATCAATAAATCTAGGATCACTTTCAAATATCAATTTTCCAATAAAATCTAAAGATGTTTGTTTGGTAAAACCTATTAAAAATGTGGTAGATGCAAAAGATAGGGTAAGTGAAATGTACAGAAAAAATCCAAGACTAAAAATTAGTTTTATTGGAGCTGGGGCCTCTGGGGTGGAGCTTGCCCTTGCCTTCAGGGCAGCCTTTCCTGAAGCAGAAATTTCTATCATGACCACAAAGAATATATTAGAAAATTTTAATAAGAGTGCAAAAAATAAGCTTAAAAAACTTTTAGATACTAAGTCTATAAAAATTATCACAGGTAAGAGAGTTAATCTGATAAAAGACAAGAAGATCTATACTGATGATGATATATATGATTTTGACTTTGCTTTTATTACAACAGGTTTTTGCGGACCAGATATTAATTTTGATGGATTCATGATTTTTAATAATAATTATCTTGCAGTAAATGATAAACTATTTGCTGATAAAAATGTGTTGGCTATGGGGGATGCAGCAAGTATAAAAGAATATCCTACTATGCCAAAAGCAGGTGTATATGCTATACGCGAAGCACCTATACTTTACCAAAATTTGCTAAAACTTATAAATGGCGATAATGATTTTATAAATTACAAACCCCAAAAAAAGTATCTACAGATAATCAATTGTGGCAATAAAAGAGCCATGTCAAATTATGGTAGTCTATCAAATTATGGAAAAATTTCCTGGAAAATTAAGGATAAAATCGATAGAGACTATATGAAAATATAGTTGTAAACCTATAATTCGTATATATATTTATTAAAAAATTTAAATTTGTATATGTTTATAGCTTAGATATAAGAATATTTTTATCAAAACTTGGGGATTTGATTAATTATCTTTGATATATTTTTCGTTTATTTATACAGTTGTGGAACCTTGGTAAACCTTGCATTTACTATATCAGCAGGATACACCTTGATCCGACTTGAGTTAAAGAGCCGAAAGATTGCCTAAATCGCTGATATTATATATGCTAATGGACCATGCATTCTAAATACTGCCGAAGAAGTGGAATGCGTTAGTTATGGTCTTTTGATACCACTAGAGTATTTAATTCCAGAATACGCTCCAAACTTTAATAAGCTTATGAGAAAAATCTAGAAGTCAAAAAGTCAATTATTGATTATGCAAGAAATACTTTAAAAATATCATCAGCAGAAATTTCAGCAAATGATATTAAAAATTTTGCCCACCTAGGATTTGTGACTATCTCAAATCAAAATTATAAGGCAAAGGAAATCCTAGAAAACTTGCTAAAAAGAATAGAAAATAATTATCCAGTAGAAATTACCAACTACGCAATAGAAAGAATTTAGATCATAAGGGTATGATGATATCATATACTTATCTTTTTTGAGGAGGAAAACATGAAAATAATTTGCTATAAAAAATGTACAACCTGCAAGGGTGTGGAAAAAATGCTTGAAGAAAAAAATATTTCTTATGATTATAGAGACATTAAAGAAGAAAACCCAAGTGCAAGTGAGCTAAAACAATGGCATGAGAAAACACAGCTACCAATCAAAAGATTTTTTAATACATCAGGTAAAATTTATAGGGAGAATAATATCAAAGATAAATTGCCACAAATGAGCAATGATGAAGCTTATGAATTGCTTGCAACTGATGGCATGCTTGTAAAAAGACCAATCCTTTTTACAGATGATGGAGAAATTTTCGTAGGACCAGATGTCAAAAAACATATAGAAAGTCTATGAAATTTAAAATAGAAAATAAGACTAAAAGATATATTGTTTATCTTATTGCATTATTAATTTTATACTATTTTGTGGAAACCTTGCCCTTAAGACAAAAGCAAAATAAAACAGAGATTGTATCTGAGAGAATTAAAACACTTGATACAACAACCAAGGATTTATCAGAGCTTATAGCAGATGATAAGGAAGCTTTAAATAAATTTTTTTATAATGAAAATACTGCAGAAAAAATAATGGGGCTTATAAAGACATATTCTTCTGATAGGGAATTAAAAATAAATGATAATCTCAAAGTTTTTCTTATGCAAGATGATAGTCCGGTAAAAATCAGGTATCAAAGGGCAGAATTTGAAATAATTGATACAAAAATAAGGGATACTGCTGATGAAAAAAATAATGTGGCCATAACACATGATGTAATAGTCACGGAAAATCCAAATGGTATCAATAATTATGAACTGATTCACGATTTAAAAACCTATTTGGTCGACTCATATGGCCAAGAGGCTTTTGATAATTTTTTAGATCAAGTAATTGATAATACAATTAGAGAGAATGAAAAGTTAATAGATAAGTTAAGTAATGGAAAGAGAGAAAAATGAGCTTTGAACTAAAAGGATTGGATAAATTATCGGATCAAGAACGTATGGATGAACTAATAAATTTTATAAAAATACAATTGGATGATGAGCTTGATAGCCTTGCACTAATGAGTAATATTTCTAGTTTTATAATGGCAAGTGTAAAAAATCTAAATTGGGCTGGATTTTATTTTTTAAAAGAAAATGAATTGGTATTAGGTCCTTTTCAAGGCCTGCCTGCTTGTACAAGATTAGCTTTAGATAAGGGAGTTTGTGCTAAAGCTTTTAGGGATGAAGAGATTACAAAGGTAGATGATGTGCACGATTTTGCTGATCATATAGCTTGCGATAGTGCATCAGAAAGCGAGCTTGTTATACCACTTTTTTACCAAGACAAAGTATATGGAGTTCTTGATTTAGATAGTCCAATAAAAAATAGATTTACTGATATAGAGCTAGATGGATTTTCAAAAATTGGAAAACTAATAGAGAAAAAAATACACCCTTTTTAATATTTATTGTGTAGTAAAATTTAAGTTTTATTGATATAATTATCCAGATAAAGGAAGGATAAATTATGAAAAATAAATTAAGTTTTAAAGAAGTTTTACTAGTAGGCTCACTTTTATTTGGCCTATATTTTGGAGCAGGAAACCTTATTTTCCCACTAGAATTAGGACAAAGATCAGGATTTAATCTCACACCAGTTACCATTGGATTTTTGATATCGGGTGTGGGGCTACCAATACTAGGTATAGTTGCTACTGGTCTTAGTGATAGCCAATCTTTGTTTGATTCAGCAAAACCTGCTGGCAATTTTTTTGCGTATTTTTTCACTATTTTGCTATATTTGACAATAGGGCCTGGTTTTGCAATCCCTCGTACGGCGACCGTTTCTTATGAAGTTGCCTTTAAGGAGATCTTTGGAGCTAATGATGCTGTAGTTTTATTGGTATTCTCCTTAGTATTTTTCCTAATTGCCTTTTATTTTGCGGTAAAAGAGGGTGATTTAATAGATACTATTGGAAAATACATGACTCCAATATTCTTAATCTTATTAGCAATAATTGCTATATTGGGACTAGTAAAGCCTATGGGTCCTCTAGCAAGTGTAGAACCTATTGATAAGTATCAAAATAGTCCTTTTACAGTTGGTATTATTGATGGCTATAATACCTTGGATGCACCAGCTTCCCTTGCTTTTGCAGTTTTAATTATATCTGCTATTAAAGATTTAGGAGTAAAGAATCCAGCTGATATTGGACGAGAAACCTTAAAGGCTGGTTTGGTTTGTTTAGTTGGCATGGGGGTTGTCTATACATCTCTTGCTTTTTTAGGTTCAGCTTCAGCTCACATCATGGATGGTGGAGAAAATGGAGCGATAATACTTGCAAAAATTGCTAGTCATTATTTAGGATCAGCTGGGCACATTCTTTTAAGTTTGATTGTTTTTATAGCTTGCTTAAAAACAGCTATTGGACTAATTTCTGCATGCTCTGAGATGTTTAGCGAGGTGCTTTCATTTAAGATATCTTATAAGCAATATTGCATAATTTTTTCCTTAGTTTCGTTTTTAATAGCAAACCTTGGACTTAGTAGGATTATTTCGCTATCATTACCAGTATTGATGTTCTTATATCCACTTTCAATTGCCATTATATTTTTATCGATGATTTCAATAAAAACTGGCAAAAAAGAAACAATCTATAAGTGGACTCTAGCGTTTACAGCAGTAGCGGCATTTTTTGACTTATTGGTAAGTTTACCAGAAAGTATATCAAAAAGTTCTTTTATGACAAGCATCCTAAGCATAGCTCAAAGATATCTACCTGGATTTGAATTAGGTTTTGGTTGGGTAGTTCCTGCTATCATTGGATTTATCATAGGTTATATGATTGATAAAAGTAGAAAAAAAAGTAAAATGATTTACACTACAGGCAAGTAGCTCGATGGAGCAAGGCTTGCCATTTTTTGTGAGGAGAATATGAGATTAAGATTTAAACCAAATGCTATACCAGAGATGAAAGAAAATGATAGAGTGTTTTTTTATCCAAGAGATATGAAAGGTAAGTGGCACGAAATTTTTGCTAATGATAATCCAATCCACCTAGAAATTGGGGCAGGTAAGGGAGACTTTATCATAGAAAAAGCAAAAGCTAATCCTAATATAAATTTTATTGCACTAGAGATGAATACAAATGCTTTTGTAATTGCAAGTAGAAAAATAATTGAACAAGAACTTACAAATGTCATTGGCTTAGTTGATTATGCAGAAGAATTAACTGATACCTTTGATGAAAACGAAATAGACCACATTTATATCAATTTTTCTACCCCATGGCCTAAAACAAAACACCATAAGAGACGCTTAAGCCATCCAAGATTTCTCGAAAGATACGAAAAAATAATAAAATCAAATGGTATCATCGAGCAAAAAACAGATGACTTATCATTTTTTGAAAATTCATTAAAATATTATGAGGATTTTGGAATGGAAGTCTTAGAATCAAATTTTGATTTACCAGAAGAAAAATCCATAGTCACAGAATACGAAAGAAAATGGAGAGATCGTCAAAAACCAATATATTACGCCAAAACTAAGTTTAAATAAACTTAGTTTTTTTATAAAAAAACTTGGGTAAATATACATAAAGGATAAGAAAGGATGCAAAAATGAAAAATAAATATTTAAAAGATCCAAGAACCCTATATCATACCCAAGGATATAAGGAAGCGGAACAAGACACACCAGCTTTGGAAGCTGAAATGACATATAAACCAGACCACGGCGAAAAATCTTATGTTGGTCATGGCAAACTTGAGGGAAGAAATGCCCTAATAACTGGGGGAGATTCTGGTATAGGCCGTGCAGCAGCCATAGCTTTCGCTAGGGAAGGTGCAAATGTTGCCATACAATATTTCCCAGCTGAAGAAGCTGATGCAAAGGAAGTAAAAGAATTAATAGAAGCAGAAGGAAGAAAAGCTTTAATCATTCCAGCAGATCTTAGAGAAGAAGGTACTGGAGCTAATCTTGTAGAAAAAACAATTGAAGCCTTTGAATATCTTGATATCTTAGTTCTTAATTCAGCTCAACAAATAGTTTCTGAATCCTTAGAAGAATTGTCAATGAAGCAAGTTAGAGATACTATGAATGTCAATATTATTTCCATGTTTGAAACAGTAAAAGTTGCTGAAAAATATCTTGAAGCAGGTGCAACTATTGTAACAACCTCTTCTATGCAAGCTTTTGAACCATCTGGACAATTGTTAGATTATGCAACAAGTAATGGAGCAGTACTTACATTTACAAAAGGTCTAGCTGATTATTTCACATCAAAAGGAATTCGTGCAAATACTGTTGTGCCAGGACCAATTTGGACACCTCTTCAATTAGATGATGGAAATCACGATATAGAAAACTTTGGTCAAGAAACACCTTTAGGAAGATCTGGCCAGCCAGCAGAACTAGGAGCTCTTTATGTATACTTAGCATCAAACGATAGCTCATATGTATCTGGTCAAGTTTTTGGTATAACAGGTGGTACTAGAACAATATAATTTATTATTTTAAATCCTACCTACATTTTATTAATATATGCAGTATAATATTATAAAATAATAAATAAAGGAATTAAAATGAATAATAATAAAAGTAAATTTAAACAAGGGCTTATTAGCGCTATTATAGTAGCTAGCCTTATATTGTTAACTTTTTTTACTGCAAAAAGTATCTTTAATGTAGAAGAAGACACAAAAATAAGTTCAGAAACTGTAGAATCAGCCTTAAAGGAAGCAAAAGAGCTTACTACTTTAAAATATCATTATAAAAATATAGCCTCATTTGAAAATAGTCAACAATTTCATGGTATGACCATACCATTTACCACAAAAAGATTCTTGTATACTTACGAAGGAGAAATCCATGCAGGGGTCGACCTTGATCAGGCAAAGGTAAATATTAATCAAGAGGCAAAATCTATAAGTGTCACATTGCCTAAAACAAAAATACTTAGCCATGACATAGATGAAGATAGTGTTATGTTTTATGATGAGAAAAATTCTATATTTAATCCCTTAGAATTAGAAGACTACTCAAATTTTAGAAAAGAAGAAGAAGCAAAAGTAGAAAAAGAAGCCATTGATAAAGGCTTATTAAAAGAAGCAAAAGATCAAACTTTAAAGGCTGTAAAAGAAATATTATTGTTAAATCCAATAATAGAAGAAGAATACACATTAACTGTAAAATAAAAAACTAGGAGTAATAAGCTCCTAGTTTTATTTTGCAAAATTATAAATCAAAGTTATAAGAGGATATAAGATTATTTGGTGGGCTAGATAAATTGGCATAGCGTATCTACCAATTTTTGCTAACATGCTATCCCTGCCATATTTACCATAAAAATTTTTGTTTTTTAAAGACTTGCCCCAGTAAAAACCAAATAGGTAGATAAATCCCCAAGGTATGATTGGGAAATAATCTGTAGAATGAAAGTCATTTGAGGGAAAACCTAGGTAGAAAAAATTTAGATCATAAAAATTTTTAAAAACTTGGTTTTCATAAAGAATCCCTCTTGGAACTTTGTAGCTAATTACAAACAGCAATAAAAAAACTATGGCCCATTTTGGTGAAATATCTGTAAAATACTGGATAAGACCCGTTATAATAATAGAAGCACCAAGTCCATTTAATACTCCCCAAAGTATAAACTGACTAGGCGCTGCAATGTAGGTAATAACTGTAATTGCAAAGCCAATCAAAGATGTTTTTATTCCACGTTTTATATTTCTTTCTGGAGTAAGAAAATTGGATGTAATGCCTGATATGATAAAAAACGAACAAGCAATTGATAATTGCCAAATTTTATTGAAAATAGTCCCATCATACCAATCAATTTGCCAAAAATAATTTATATTATAGATTAAATGAAAAAGCACCATGGATATAATAGTAAATCCACGCCACTTATCTAGATTGTGATTTCTTTTCATGATAATATTATAACATAAAAACTAGCTAGGCGGCCTTATGTTTGAATATAAGTTTGAAAAAGTTATCATCAGTAATGGATTAAAAGAAAGACAAGATAATAATATGGAGCAAGTAGAAAAAGCAATAGTGGATCATGCTAAGGATGGTTGGAGATTGGTCCAAGTTTTAGTTGTTCCCAAAGAAAAAGCAGGTTTATTTATGATAAACTACTACAAAATTATATTTGAAAGAGAAATTTAGCAAATAAAAAAGCCCCCAGGAGGGGCTAAATTTTATATTATTTTCCAAGTTCTTCTACAAATCTTGTAACGTGAACTGGTAGGTCTTCAGGAGTTCTTGCTGTAACAATGTTATTATCTACAACAGTTTCTTCATCAACCCAGTTTGCACCAGCATTTTTAATGTCTGTGCTTATAGTTTTTACTGATGTTGCTTTTACTCCATCTAGGATATCTGCTTCTGCTAATACCCATGGACCGTGGCAAATTGCACCAATTAGTTTTCCAGCTTCATGCATTTCTTTTACAAAATTTACTGTATCTTCTGATTGTCTCATAGCATCTGGTGAGAAACCACCTGGAATATATACTGCGTCAAAGTCGCTTGCTTTTGCATCAGAACTTGCAATATCTGATTTCATTTTATATCCACCAGCTTTTCCGACATATTCTGTATCGGCTTCTGTACCAACAAGTACTACTTCATAATCTTCTTTAAGTCTCCAATATGGATAAATTAGTTCTGGCTCTTCATATTTATTTTCAATTAGTATTGCTACTTTTTTCATTATATTCTCCTTTAAAACTCAATGTTTCATGTTCATTTTATTTATACCCAAATTATTTATTTGTAATAAAATTATAAAATTCGGAAGGATAGGCCTTATGATTATTACGATATTTTAAAGAAATAATGTGGAGATTGTCGCGAGCCCTAGTCATAGCAACATAAAACATCCTTCGTTCTTCTTCTAGTCGATCTAATTTGTCTTTATAATCAAAAATCATAGGGAATTCACCCTTGACTAAATCTACTACAAACACATTATCATACTCAAGACCCTTTGATTTGTGGATGGTGGAAAGGATAATGTTTGATTTGCTGCGTCTATTTAAGATTTTTTCATAGTCTTCTATTTTGCTATAAAATTCATCTAAATTATGTAAGTCTTTGGTAAAATTAATTATACTTTCTATATACAAATCCTTATTTAACACAACTTCATAATATTTATTAGAAAACATTTTTATATAATCTCTATAGCCCATGGTATTGTAGATATATGCAATCTGTTTATCCAATGTCATTGTTCGCAAATTTTTAAATTCTTTTTCTTTTCTTAAAAGTCCATAGGCTTTTTCTTCATTTATATACTCATGAAGATAATCGAAAACTGAATAATTTCTAGGTTTTAATTCTAATTTTTCAACTTCTTCGCGGGTCAGATATGTCTTTACCATATAATATATTTCTGTAAAAAGTTCAACATTATTAAAATCGTTAGAAAAGTTAATAATATTTATCATATCTCTTAAAATTTTGGAATCAAAAAAATCAATGGACCCATTATTAACTGCAAAATCGATATTTTTATCCATTAAAAAACTTACTAAATTAAGTGATGAGATATTATTTCTAAAAAGAATTGCATTTGTTTTTCCATCTTCAATATTTTTTTGTATATAAGTAAAAGCATCTTTGCTATCTTTTGCATAATTTTTATGAACTTTATTTGTAGCTTTCTTATTTGTAAATAAGTTTTTTTCATATCTATTTTGATTTTGCCTTATAAAATCATTTGCTACTTTTACTATGTTAGCCTGTGATCTGTGGTTTTCATCCATGGTGATTATTCTTGCATTTGGAAATGTGGATTTAAAATTTAATAAATAGTTTGGTTCTGCAGCCCTAAATGAATATATGGATTGATCATCATCTGCAACTACCATTAGATTATTTTCTGGATAAATTATTTTTTCTATGATTTTAAATTGTAAGATAGATGTATCTTGACCCTCATCTAGCTGGATATATTTGTATTTATTTTTTACAGATTTTAGTAAGTTTGGATGCTCGTTTAATAATCTTAATGCAATGGTCTGCATATCATCAAAATCTATGTAGGAATTTTCTTTTTTGAAGTTCTCGTAAGCAAAATATATTTTCTCAATATTTTTTATTTGAGAATTTTTTAGATAAGTGATATCTGACAAACTATTTCTCATGTAACCAATATCTGTAAAAAAGTTTCGCAAATCTTCTGATGACATCAACTTGCCATTGATATCAAAATAAATTTTCTGGATAAGATTGTACTTATTATAGCTATCATCACTTTCTAATATCTTAAGTTCTCTATTTGATTTTTTATAATAATTTCTAATAATCAAATAGCAAAAGGCGTGTATGGTCATAAAATTTGATTTTGTATCATTTTCTAATTCAAATCGCGTTTTCATATCTAAAGCTTGGGTTCTAGAAAAGGTGAGTGATAAAATTTTTGCTGGATCTACTTGCTTTTCTAATATTTTTATTCGCTCTAAAAGCATGGTTGTTTTGCCAGCTCCAGGCACTGCAAGAACTAAACATGGACCATATATATGATTTGCAGCTTGAATTTGTTTTTCTGTAAGTTTCATATAATTATCATACCATATAAAAATTTATTAAAATATGGTAAAATTGTATTAGAATACATAAATGGGGGTAACAATGCTTACAACAAATTTTTTGAAATCTAGAACTTCAACTAGAGATTATAAAGACATACAATTAGATGAAGATACAACTAAAAAAATTTATGAAATCGTGGATGCTGAGACAGAAAAACTTGGTAAAGATGATCTTTCTTTTTTAGTAAATACAGATGGAGAATCTGTATTTAATGCTCTTAAAGGAGTGGCAGGTTATAGGGGAATCATGATTAAAGCTCCTGCATACATTGCACTAAATGCGCTTAATACAAATCCTGCATCTATTGTAAAAGGTGCTTATGGTATGGAAGAGATCATCACAAAACTTAACGAAATTGGTCTTGGATCTTGCTGGATTACAGTAAATGATGTAGATGCAACTGTAAAACAATCTGCCTTTAACTTTACTGATGGAGATGTAAATCTACTATTGGCTGTTGGATATCCACTAGATGATGGAGTGCACCAACAAAGATATGATGATAGAAAACCAACAGAAGATTTAGTTTTCCTTGGTGATTTTGATACACAAGCAACAGATGAAGACCTAGAACAAAGAGGATTAAATGACATCTTTGACTATGCAAAATTTGCACCATCAACTCATAACGAACAACCTTGGAGATTTGTAATTGTAGATGATGAAATCAATCTATATATCGAAAACTTTAAGGGAGATGTAAATCTAATCGATGCTGGTATAATAATGTATTATATAGATGAACTTGGAAAATCCCTTGCGATGACAAGTGGATGGGAATTAAACCCACAAATTTCATCTGACAAATACACTTATATAGCAACAAAGAAAATATAATGATAGGGCGACTTTTAGTCGCTTTATTTTAATTGAAAGGTAAATATGATTAGATTATATACAGAAAATAATTTTGAAAAGATGAGAGAAGCTGCAGAAATTCTTTGCCAAACCCATCTTGCTATTAAAAAAGTTATTAAAGAAGGTATGACAACAAAAGAGCTTGATGACTTTGCAAATAAATTTATAGTAGAGCATAAAAAGGCAATACCAGCTCAGTTAGGCTATGGTGGATTTCCATATACGCTTTGTATCTCTGTTAATGATGAAATATGCCACGGTTTTCCTGGCGACTATGTCCTTAAAGAAGGAGATATAGTTTCTATAGATAATGTTATTGAATATAATGGAGGATTAGCTGATTCTTGTTGGTCATACCCAATCGGTAAGTTATCAGAACGTGATCAAAAACTAATGGATGTGACATTAGATTCATTAAATAGAGCAGTAAAAGAAGCAAAAATTGGAAATAGAATAGGTGATATTGGGCATGCTATTCAGGAATATGCAGAAGTAGAAAATGATTTTTCAGTTATTCGTGATTTTATAGGACATGGTATAGGCAAGGAAATGCACGAAGATCCACAAGTTCCACACTACGGTAAGGCTCATCGTGGACCGCGAATTCAAGCAGGAATGGTATTTACAATCGAACCAATGATTGCAAGTGGAAACTGGCCTATGGAACTTGAAGATAATGGCTGGGTGGCAAAAACAAAAGATGGGTCAAATGTTTGTCAATTTGAGCATCAATTAATAATCCATGAAGATGGTCCAGAAATAATTACAGATCAAAGTAAATATTCCTTAAACGAATCTGACTTAGAATTTATTGAAAACTATAAATTTTAATTTGAGGGTACAGTGAAATTAAAACAAGTAAAAACACAAGAAGATAAAGAATATTTTGAAAAACTATATCAATCATCATTTCCAGAAGATGAACGAATTGGTGAAAATATTTTATATGGTTTTTTTGAGAAAAATTTGATAGATATTTTAATACTAATTAAAGATGAAAATAAAGTCGGTATGGCTGTAATTTATTTAAATAAAAATATTCATTTACTTTCATATCTTGCGATAGATCCAAAATATAGAGGCCAGGGGATGGGTAGCGAAGCTTTAAAACTATTTAAAGTAAAGTACGAAGATTTGATTATCGAAATTGAAAGTACAAGATTTAAAGATGCAGATGACTTTGCCCTAAGAAATAGAAGAAAGGCTTTTTATATCAAAAATGGTTTTAATGTACTAGAAGAAAACATAAACTATTTTGGAATAGAAATGGAACTAATGGCAACTACAAAAGATGCTGGTCTTGATGAATATATGGATACTTACTTAAATATTTTTGAAGAAGATTATATAAATGAGAATATAAAAGCAATTGATATTTAGAGGTCTTAGTTTAATTTACTAAGACCCTTTGTTTTTTAAATTTTTAAGGTTTATAAGTTAGCTAAACCTTTTCACATATTGTATAATTATATTTAATACATAGTATATTAATAAAATATAAGGAAAATAAGATGAGTGAATATTTTAACAAATCTGATTTAGATAAATTTAATAGCGGTGATTTAGCCGAATTGCATAAAGAACATTGGGATAATTTTCTAAATTATTATTCAAATGTGATGGCTGATGGCAAACTTTCTGTAAGAACAAAAGCTCTAATAGCCCTTGCAGTAGCTCATGCAGAAAAATGCCCATATTGTATAGATGCCTATACTACAAAATGTTTAGACTTAGGTCTTAGTAAAGAAGAAATGATGGAAGCAGTTCACGTAGCAAGTGCTATGCAGGCAGGTATTACTCTTGTAACTAGTGTTCAAATGAAAAATATCATAGATGATTTGGAATTTTAAGTGGATTATTTTAAAAAAAGTAAATCAAACTGTTCCAAAATTTAACGATAGGGTAGGTTATAAGCTTAAGACTAAAAACAAAATTGATATCCTACAATTAAATATAACCAGAACTTGCAATCTCTCATGTAAACATTGCCATCTTTCCTGTAATCCAAATCGAAGAGAAGATATGAGTCTGGATGTGGCCAAAAAATGTGTAGAGCTTCTAAAATCTTATAACTTTAGCACGGTAGATATCACAGGTGGGGCTCCAGAAATGAGTGGGGTTTTTAAGTACCTGGTAGAAGAAGCTAGCAAATTAAATAAAAATGTAATGATTAGATCAAATCTTACTATTTATAACAAAGAAGATTATAAGGATATTCCTCAGTTTTTAAGAAATCATAAGGTGGATATAATAGCAAGTTTGCCTTTTTATGAGAGAGAAAAAACTGACAAGGTAAGGGGCCTAGGAGTTTTTGAGGATTCTATAAGAATTTTAAAAATATTAAATGAATTGGATTATGGAAAAGATTCTGATTTAAATCTAAACCTAGTTTATAATCCTTCTGGTGCCATGATTCCCCAATCAGAGGAAGAGTTAGAGCAAGTATACAGGGTAAAACTAAAAGAAGATTATGGCATAATATTTAATGATTTATTTGCAATTACAAATTCACCTATAGGAAATTTTGGAAAATGGTTAGATAAATCTCGCAATCTTGATAGGTATATGAATCGCCTATACAATTCTTTTAATGATGAAGTTATCGAAGAAGTTATGTGCAGGTCTACTTTATCAGTTGATTATGATGGCACTATCCATGATTGTGATTTTAACCTAGCCCTAGGTCTTGGTATAAAAGGGAAAAATAAAACTATATTTGATATTACAGTAAATGATTTAGAAAATAGACCAATAGTTACAGCAAATCATTGTTACAGCTGTACAGCAGGAGCGGGCTCTTCCTGAGGTGGCTCTTTGGAGTAGTTTACTCCTAAAGAGTTAATATATTATTTGAGGATGTTTTATGTCAGATTTAAGAAAAAAAGTAAGCAATTACTATAGTAAGATTACTACAGAAGATGAAGGTAAAATGCAAACTAATATTTGCTCATGTGCAAGCGATGCAATGCCTGATTATCTAAAAGAAATCAGAAAAGAATTGCCAGAAGAAATTATTACTCGTTTTTATGGATGTGGATCACCTATACCAAAGGCTATTGAAGGCAAAACTGTCCTTGACTTAGGATGTGGAACAGGTCTAGATTGTTATATATTGTCAAAACTAGTCGGTGAAAATGGTAGGGTGATTGGTGTTGATATGACAGATAGCCAATTAGAAATTGCAAAAAAATATCAAAATGAGATGGCAGAAAAATTTGGCTATAGCAAATCAAATGTAGAGTTTCATAAAGGATACATAGAAGATTTAAAAACACTTGGAATAGAAGATGAATCAGTTGATGTAGTCATTTCAAATTGTGTTATAAATCTCTCTCCATTTAAAGAAGAAGTCTTTAAAGAAATATGGAGAGTATTAAAACGTGGTGGAGAGTTATTCTTCTCAGACATATTTGCTGATAGAAGAATCCCAGAAGAAACTAGTAAAAATGAAACCCTCAGAGGAGAGTGTCTAGGTGGGGCTATGTATAGGGAAGATTTTAGAAGGCTAATGACTAAGATAGGATGGGCTGACTTTAGATATTTATCAAGCGCTAAGCAAAGTATAGGAAATAAAAATATAGAAGATTTGGTAGGCGATATCAACTTTTATTCTGATACTATTAGTGCCTTTAAAATTCCAAATCTTATGGAAGATATATGTGAAGACTATGGCCAAATTGCTATCTATAGGGGTGGAATAAATGAAAATAAATTTTACTTTGACCTTGATGACCACCATAGATTTTTTCTAAATAAGCCAGAATTAGTTTGTGGCAATACAGCTGCTATGCTTGAAGAAACTAGATATAATAAGTTTTTTGAAATTATAGGTAATAGAGAAAAACACTTTGGTGCCTTTGCCGGATGCGTAACGACAGGATCTAGCAATTCAGATAATGGAGAAAGTAAAGAAGCTTGTTGTTGTTAAATTATTGTGTTTTTTTCTTAAGCATGATAAAATATATTATACATTAAATAACATTTTATAAAGGGAGAGTAATATGAAAAATTACAAGAATTTGTTTCTAACTTTAGCTCTAGCAGGAGCTCTACTAACAGCTTGTTCTAATCAAGATGCAGCACCAAAAGAAGATGCTGCAGGAAACAAAACTGAAACTACAGAGTCATCTGATAGTACTAAAGAAGTGGCAGAAGAAATTAAAGGTGTAAGCAAAGATAACAATATCGTAGTTGATAAAGAAAACCAAACAGTTACAATATATGCAAACTTTAATGGTAAATTTTTAACAGAGTCAACAAGACACTTAGTGGTCTCTGAAACAGGTAAATTTGCTGATAAACCAGTATTTAAATCATATACAGCACCAGCTGATTTCCATCAAGCTTTATTAGATATCGGAGCTGAACCAGGCAACAATATGACACCAGAAAATGCAGAAGAAACAACATCTGAAGGTACACCACTTGATGTAACACTTTACTGGGAAGGAAATGAAGATGGGGTTGATGTAAATGACTTTATTGTAGATCCAAACGGTAAAGGAGTTGACTTAAGATTTACAGGTAACCTTGATAGAGCAAATGATAAGAAAACAGGCTGCTTATCTTGCCTAGACTCTTGTACAGTTGGTATTACATCAAACGCTAACTATCCATACGGATCTGTTGAAAAAGCAAAAACTGTAGAATTTGGATTAAATGAAGAACTAGCTCCAGAAGATGGAACTCCAATTGCTATAGTATACTCAATTAAAGGATAATGGAAACTTTAACAAAAATTGCAAGATACTTATTAAGCTCAATCATTCTATTTGCACTTGCAACTAGTTTAATTAGCCTAAGCGTATGGATAGATATGAGAATCCATGCTAGGCATATTGTCTATGCTAGTTTTATCATAATGCTGATATTCATAATAAGCAGGGATTTTAAGACTATAAAACCAATTTTAATTGGTGAAATTATTATGGTGTTAGTTTTTATATTTGGTAAATTTCCAAGAGTTTCGTATGAGCTTAGAGATGCCTTTTATTTACCAATAGGTATTGAAGACTTTAAGGTATCTTTAATAATAATTATAATTGTTACAAGTCTTTTGGTTTATTATGATTATTATAAAAAAAGTAAGTCTTTAGAAAAAATTAAAACAAAATAAAAGCAGGATCTTTAAATGAGCTGAACCCATAAACACGGAATAACTTAATAATATTTTAAGCGGAATGTAATCTGTAATCAACAGGGGACATTCCGTTTAATTTTGTCTTTATTCTGTCTTCGTTGTACCATTTGATATATAATTCTATTTCTTTTCTTAATTGATCATAACTTGTAAATTCTACACCATAGTACATTTCTTGTTTGAGTATGCCAAAGAAGTTCTCCATTGGTGAATTGTCTAGACAATTCCCTTTTCTTGACATACTTTGTATTATATTTAGTTTTCTTAGTTTACTAGACCATGAACTATGTTGGTAATGGAATCCCTGGTCTGAGTGTATTACTAAATTGTCTTTAGAACTAATACCTTTTATTGCTTTGTCTAACATTGAGTTCGTTAGTTTAATTGTTGGGTGATGACTTAGTGTATAGCTAATTATCTCGCTATTGTATGCATCTAGTATTGGTGATAGGTAGAGTCTATCTTCATGACCTTTAATTCTAAATTCAGTTATATCTGTTAACCATAGCCTATTAGGTCTACTGGCTTTAAAGTTACGATTAACTACGTTAGAAGCTATTTTACCTACTTGACCTTTGTATGATGAGTATTTTCTTGACCTAGTTTTAAATTTAGTACAGAGTAACCCTTCTTGTTTCATGATTCTAAGAACTCTTTTATGATTTACTATTAAGCCTTTGTTTCTTAGAACTGTACTTACTCTTCTGTAACCATATCTACCTTTAGTTTTTTTAACTACTAATTTAATTTCTTCTTTTACTTCTTTATCTTTGTCTTCTGGATTTTCTAATTTAATTTTCCACTCATAGTATGAAGATTTAGGAAGCTTAGCTACTTTTATCCATTCATTTGCTTTTGTTTCAGGATGTTCTTTAAGAAGATGAAGTATTATCTTTGTTTTTTCCTTGCTTTTGCTTCCTCTTCTAGTAGCAAGGCTTGAAACTTTTTTTCGAATAGTATTTGCATCTTTAGATATTTATTTTCTTCTCTAAGTCTTATTAGTTCTTCTCTTTCAGACTCAACTATTGGTTTTTCGTTCTTTGATTTCTTTTTTGATTTAGACATATCTTTCTTAGGCCTTCCTCTGTTATCTTCTAATCCAGATAAACCACGTTCTCGATATGCTTTCTCCCGGTTACATATTACTGATCCATTAGTGATATCAAAGTGCTCTGCGGTTTGCCTGTATGAGATATTATTGTTTTGTCTATATTGTATTACAGATAGTTTAAATTCACTAGTGAATTTATCGTTACTTTGTTTTTTAGTTAAGTTGTAAAACCCTCCTGAGTTATATTTGTTAATCCAATTTTCTAGAGTGCTATCAGGTATATTGTATTTATTTGCTACTTCAGGTCGTCCACCTGTTTGACCTGATAAGTACTCCAGAACTAATTTAATTTTAAACTTTTTTGTGTATTTTGGCATGAAAAAAACCCCTCAATCCATATTCCGGATTTTGGGGTTCAGCTCAAAACTGATCCTGCTTTTTTAATATTAAAATTTTCCTATACCTAATTTTTTATTATCTGCACCCTTGTTGTAAGCTGATTTTACTAATTTATCAATTAGTTCTTCGTACTCAATCCCGGAGGCTTTCGCTTCTAAGACATATGGAGATGAAGTTTTAGACAAACCTGGCATGGTGTTTATTTCCATTATGTAAGGCTCTCCATCTGCATTAAGTCTAATATCAATTCTTGCGTAAGTATCACAATTCATAGCCTTAAATGATTTAATGGCTAGGTATTTCATTTCTAGCTCTAATTCTTCATCAATTTCAGCTGGAGTAGTTTTAATAGTCCATTTATTTTTAACGACATCCTTAGTTCTAAAGTTAACTCCACTTTCTTTATCAAAAGTAATTTCGGTTACCTCTAATGCTTTTATCTCACCCATATCTTCAAGAACTCCGACAGTAAATTCTCTACCTGGGAGGAATTCTTCAATGATTATTGGTGGGTTTACTTCAGAAAATATCCTGTCTAAAGTTTTTTCTAAATCTTCTTCGTTTTCTACCAAAGAATCACTCCTGATTCCTACTGAAACAGCTTCTGATTCTGGTTTTACAAATAGGGGATAGCTTCCTTTAAGCTCTTCTTTTAACTCTTCATCTTTTGAAAATAAGATTTGTGATTTTACTATTGGTAAACCATGAGATGCTAAAATTAAGTTTGCAGTCTCCTTTGAGAGAGCAGTAGCTTGCGCTAGCATACCGCTTCCTACTATTGGAATTCCTAGTAATTCTAATGCTGCAAATACATTTCCTTGAAGTTTTAGATTTTCTAATGGATCGTAATGGATAAATATTACATCAAGTCCCTCAATTTCCATAATATTTCTCATCATATCGATATTTGCTGGGATCTCATAAACTTCGTGGTTTTTATATTCCAATGCTTCTTTTATAGATGATAGCATATTTTTCATAATCCTATCTGCATTTGGATTTACCTGTCTGATTTCTTCTGTCATGTTTTCGTATTCTGCGTAAACTAAAGCAACTTTCATATGTACTCTTCCTTTTATAACATTAATATAGTAAATTATTTCCTGATAAACAAAAAGAATTAGGTTTATTCACCTAATTCTAATGATATTTGGTTTTTGGTTTTTTCTCGTTCGCCCATCATTTGATTGTAGCATTCCCTGCATAATGGTTCATACTTATCTTTTGAACCAATTTGGATTCTTGATTCATCAGTTGATTTTCTGTATGATGCCCAGGCATCGTCACCACAATTTGCACAAATGGCATGGTGCTTGGTAAGCTCATCTGCAATTGGCATAATTTCTTTTATAATTTCAAATGGTCTAGTTTTATAATCCATATCAAGTCCTGAGACTACGATGGTGATATTTTTTGCCATAAGTTCATTAAAAATATCGATAACTTCGGTTGGATCATTTGGGAAAAATTGCACTTCATCAATTCCTATGGCATCTAGCTCGTGCTTGGTTGCGTATTCCAGAACATCATTTAGATTTTCAACCTTTATGGCATCTAATTCTAAGTTATCATGAGAAACTATTTTTTTATCATCGTCACGATTATCAATTGCTGGCTTAAAGGCGGCAATCTTGTAATTAGCAATGCGCATCCTATAAAGCTCGCGCCATAGGGAAGTGGTTTTGCCTGAAAACATTGATCCTGTATGAACTATTAGTTTTCCTTGTTTTTTCATTATCTAACCTTACACATTAAATCTAAAGTTAACTACATCACCATCTTGCATAATATAATCTTTGCCTTCCATTCTTAAAAGGCCTTTCTCACGAGCAGCATTTATAGATCCACTATTTACTAAATCATCGTAAGAAACTATTTCTGCTTTTATAAATCCTCGGGAGATGTCAGTATGGATTTTGCTAGCTGCATCCACTGCTTTGGTACCATCTTTTATAGTCCAAGCGCGTGTTTCCATTTCACCAGTTGTTAGAAATGAAATGAGATCTAGGGTTTTGTAGCTATCTTTTATAACTTTATCAGTACCAGACTCGTTTAAACCAAGCATAGATAGGAAATCTTCTTTTTCTTCATCTGTATCAAGTTCTGAGATTTCCTGCTCGATTTTTGCAGATACTATAGAAACTTCTGCATTTTCATTTGCTGCAAATTCACGAACTTTTGCAACATATTGATTATCAGCTCCATCATTTGCTGCATCATCTTCATTTACATTACAAACATAGATTATCGGTTTTGTTGAAAGTAATTGGTAAGAACGAAGCAGTTTTCTTTCATCATCTGTTAGGTTAAGGACTCTGGCTGATTTTCCTTCTTCAAGCACAGCCTTTACCTTATCCAAAACTTCTACCTCTTTAGCCACTTCCTTATCATTTCTTGCAACTTTTCTACGTTTTTCTAAAACTTTATCAATCATATCAAGGTCAGCAAAAATTAATTCTAAGTTTATGGTTTCGATATCACGGATAGGATCAACGGATCCATCAACGTGTGTTACATTTGGATCATCAAAACATCTTAAAACTTCAACAATAGCATCTGTTTCTCTAATATTTGATAAAAATTGGTTGCCTAGACCTTCACCTTTAGAAGCACCCTTTACAAGACCTGCTATATCATAAAATTCAATTACAGCTGGAACTATTTTTTTTGACTCACTGATTTTAGCTAGGACATCTAGTCTTTCATCAGGTACATTTACTAGCCCTACATTTGGATCAATTGTTGCAAAAGGATAGTTTGCAATAAGAGCTCCAGCTTTTGTAATGGCATTAAATAAAGTTGATTTTCCAACGTTTGGCAAACCTACAATTCCAAGTTTCATTTATATTATCACCCCTCTAATATTTTTACACGATTGTATTTATTATAATTGATTTGCTAAAAAATTCAATCACTGATATGCTACCAAATAGGGTGCTAAAAGGTATAATTATTTTATAAAATCAAGGAATTTTAACCTTTTAACAAAGTTACTTTTTTAAATATTTAAGGGAGTTTATATGAATATAGATCAAAGATTAGAAGACTTAAGAAGTTTAATGGCAGAAAGAAAAATAGAAGCATACATAATTCCAACTTCTGATCCACATCAGTCAGAATATCTAGCAGATCATTATAAGGAGAGAGAATTTATTTCTGGATTTACTGGTTCTGCTGGAACTGCTGTTATTACACCAGATGAAGCAAAAGTGTGGACAGACTCCAGATATTTTTTACAAGCAGAAAAAGAATTGTCTAGATCAGAATTTGAATTAATGAAATTAGGAGATGAAGACTATCCATCTGTTGAAGAATACCTAGACCAAAGTGTAAGTGAATTTGGAAAAATTGCCTTTAATGGAAATTTGTTTTCAGTAAGAGAATATAAAAAACTCAGCGAATCAATGGGATCACGTACTCTAGTATCTGATATTGATTATATTTCAAAATTATGGAAAAACCGTCCAGATTTAAGAAAAGATAAAGCTTGGTTATTAGGCGAAGAATATACTGGCGAAAGTACAGAATCAAAATTAAGTCGTATTAGGGAAGAAATGAAGAAAAATGAATACGATTATTATTTTATAGGGGCAGTAGAAGACATATGCTGGCTTTTAAATATCCGTGGAAATGATATTGATTTTAATCCAGTTGTTTTATCTTACATGCTAATTTCAAAAGATAGGGCCTACTTATGCATAGACCAAGAAAAATTAGATGGAGAAGTAAAAGAATATTTAGATGAAAACAAAATAAAAATTCATTCATATGATTATATTTTTACACTATTAAAAGATATTCCTGGAAAAAATCGTATTTTCCTAGATCCAGCTCGTACTAATGTAGCAATTTATGATTCTATAAATTCCAATGTTAAGGTATCCACTGGGACAAATATTACTACAAATATGAAGGCGATAAAAAGTGAAAAAGAAATAGAAAATACTAAAGAAGCTTACATTATAGATGGAATAACCTTAGTGAAATTCTTTAATTGGTTAGAAGTAGGAGCAACAACTGGTACATTAAACGAATATGTAGCTAGTAAAAAACTACGTGAACTTCGTGCAGAAAATGAGAGTTTTGTAGAAGAATCTTTTGAATCAATTATAGGATTTAAGGATAATGCAGCCATAGTTCACTACGCGCCAGCAGATGTGGGCTCAAAAACAATTAGAACAAATGGAATGATTTTGATAGATTCTGGTGCTCACTATAAAGAAGGAACGACTGATATAACAAGAACTATTGCACTTGGAGAACTTAGCCAAGCAGAAAAAGATGACTATACCTTGGTTTTAAAATCACACATTGCACTATTTTTAGCGAAATTTAAAGAAAAAACCACTGGATCAAGATTAGATGCTATTGCTAAATATCCATTATGGCAAGCAGGAAAGGACTTTTTCCACGGAACAGGACACGGTGTTGGTTATCTATTAACAGTTCATGAAGGACCACAAAGACTTGGTATGGGTCCTGGATCAGAAATAGAATTTAAAGAACATATGTTTACATCAGTTGAACCAGGTTTATATATTGCAGGCAGCCACGGAATTAGAATAGAAAATCAAGCTGTTGTGAAAAAAGCAATGGAAAATGAATTTGGTAAGTTTTTAGAATTTGAAAATCTAACCTATCTTCCAATTGACACACGTCCAATAAATATTGATATGTTAACAAATGATGAGATTAACTGGATTAATGATTACAATCAAAAATGCGAAGAAGTTTTAGCTCCACACCTAGAAGGAGCAGATTTAGAGTATTTGAAAGAGAGTTGTAGACAAATTTGAGTAAAGAAGAACTAAGGACGAAGCTTAAAGAACTTCCTGATTTGCCAGGAGTTTATATAATGAGAAATGCCGATGATGAAATAATCTATGTCGGCAAGGCTATTTCTCTTAAAAAAAGGGTTCGCCAATATTTTGATAACAATAAAAACAAGGGTGCCAAAGTTTTGGCCATGGTTTCCCACATTGACCACTTTGAATATATCATAGTAGAAAATGAAGTGGAGGCCTTGGTCTTAGAATCAAATCTAATTAAGAAAAACAGGCCAAAATATAATATCGTCCTAAGAGATGATAAACAATACCCTTATATAAAAATTACAAATGAGAAATTCCCTAGGATACAAAAAGTAAGGCAAATTTATAATGATAAAGCTAATTATTATGGGCCATATCCTGATGCCTATGCAGTAAATGATGCCATAGATTTATTTCATCTATACTATCCATTTAGAACTTGCAATCTAGATTTTGAAAAAGGACAGACATTAGATAGACCATGTCTTAATTATTTTATTAAAAAATGTAACGGACCTTGTATCCATGATGAAGATGAGAGTCGCTACATGAAGCATTTAGATGATATAAAACTTTTTTTGGAAAATAAGTCTGATAAAATTCCTGATTGGGTTTTAGATAAGATGAATGAATCTAGTGCTAATTTAAATTTTGAAATGGCTTCAAAATATAGAGATTATTACAAGGCGCTATCAACAATATCCGAAAGACAAAAAGTTACAGAAGCTGCCGGAGAAGATATGGATATCATTGCCATGAGCAAGGGTGTAATAGCTATTGTCATGCAAGTTTTCTTCATGCGTCAAGGAAAAATTGTAGAACGTGAACATTTTATAATAAAAAATGACTATGTAGAAACCGATAAAGATATCATGAGCTCTTTTATCAAGCAATTCTACCTTGACATAATGTATATACCAAAAGAAATTTTGATAGAGACAGAGCCAGATGATTTAGAAACTATAAATGAATTCTTAAATCAAAAGCGTGGGACAAAAGTCTTAATCCATAAGCCAAAACTTGGTAAGAAGAGAGATTTAATAAATATGGCCCTTACTAATGCCAATGATATGCGCATAAAATACGAAAAGCAAGCTGAAAAAAAAGAACGTAAGAAGTCAGCAGGTATCAATCAGCTAAAAGATATTTTGGATATGACGGAGATAAAGCGTATCGAATGCTATGATATTTCAAATACATCTGGTGTTCAGTCTGTAGGATCTATGGTAGTTTTTGAAGATGGTCATCCAAATCCAAAAGAATATCGCAAATTTAAAATAAAAACTATTGAGGGGCCAAATGACTATGGTTCCTTAAAAGAAGTATTAACTCGTAGATTTAAAAATGGTATAAAAGAAATGGAAAATGGCAATACTTCTACAGGTTTTGGAAATATGCCAGATTTAATTTTAATGGATGGTGGAAAGGGTCAGGTTTCATCAGCCCTAGAAATCCTTGATGAATTTAAATTGGATATAGAAATTGCAGGACTTGTAAAAGATGATAAGCACACCACCCGTGCTATAATTTATCAAGGTCAAGAGATATTTATTAACCGAAATGATCCGGTTTATAAATTAATTTACGAAATCCAAGAAGAAGCCCATAGATTTGCAATAAATTATCATAGAAAGCTTATGCAAAGTACAATGAAAACATCTGAGCTTGATAATATCAAGGGAGTAGGAGTAAAGACTAGAACTAATTTATACAAACATTTTAAAAGCATATCCAATATAAAAAAAGCAAGTGTTGAAGAACTTATGGAAGTGCCATTAGTCGGCAGAGCCCAAGCCCTTGAAATTTACAAATACTTTAGATTAAAAGGCTAGAAATAGGAGCGTATTTATGGATGAAAATAACAATATGAGTGATAAATCAATAAATGAGCCTCAAGAATCAATGGTGGAAAGTGAAACTATATTAAAAGAATTACAATTAGGTGAGGAAAAAAATACTATAAAACTTCATAAGGTTGTTGAAAGACTAGGTCTTGAAATTGTCCACCAATCCTCAGATTATTATGATATTTGTCTTTTAAGCGCTGATGTAAATCGTCCTGGTTTGCAATTGGCAGGATACTTAGAAGATTTTCCCTATAAGAGACTTCAAGTTATTGGTTCTGTCGAATACACATATCTTACAGGACTAGATAGTAAGCTTCAATATGAAAGATTTAGAGGCATACTTTCATATAGCATTCCTGCGGTAATTTTTTCTTATGATGTTGACATTAACCAAGACATATTAGACTTAGCCGATTATTATGACAAAACAGTCTTAAGATCGCCAGCAAAAACAACTAAATTAATTTCTGATATTTCTGATGAACTAGAATATCAATTAGCACCAAGAAGCAATGTCCATGGTGAGCTTTTGGAAGTTTTTGGTGTGGGGGTTTTAATTATGGGGAAATCCTCAGTTGGAAAAAGTGAAACTGCCCTAGACCTTGTAAATCGCGGTCACAGATTAGTAGCTGATGATATGGTTGATATAATGGCTATTGATAACAAAATTATTGGAGAGTCTCCGGATAATATCCGCCATTATATGGAAATAAGAGGGCTTGGAATAGTAAATGTGAGACGTTTATATGGTACAGGGTCGGTTAAAAATAGCACGCAAGTAGAAATGGTAATTGAGCTTGAGCAATGGAAAGAAGATTACGAGTACGACAGACTAGGGCTTGATGATCATTATATTGAGCTATTAGATGTCAAATTACCTCACTTAGTTGTTCCGGTTAGAGCAGGGCGAAATCTAGCTATGATTGTAGAAGTGGCTGCTATGAACCAAAGAGAGAAAAATTTTGGCTATAATGCAGCTCGTGTAATGACAAATAAGATATTTCATAAAGAATTAGTTGATGAAAACGATGACTTTGAATAAGTTTATCGTTTTTATTTTTTTGCAAATATATTGGTTAATTTTTTAAAAAAATTTATTATTTTGATATTATTTACCAAAGGCTCTTGACATTCGCTTTCATCTTATCTATACTTAAATTAGTGTTAACGATAATTGCTTATTAATTATTTTAGGAGGTCTAAATGACAATTACTAGAGCAATGAAGACTATGGACGGTAATACCGCTGCAGCTCACGTATCATACGCATTTACTGACGTTGCAACCATTTACCCAATCACACCATCTTCACCAATGCCAGAATCTATTGATGTATGGTCATCAAATGGACGTAAAAATGTTTTCGATAGAGAAGTTATGGTTAAAGAAATGCAATCTGAGGCAGGAGCAGCAGCAGCATTTCACGGTTCACTTGCAGCAGGAGCACTAACTACTACATACACAGCAAGTCAAGGTTTATTATTAATGATACCTAACATGTATAAAGTTGCTGGAGAAAGATTACCAGGTGTATTCCACGTTGCAGCTAGAACTGTTGCTACACACGCACTTTCAATCTACGGAGACCATTCAGATATATATGCAGCTAGACAAACAGGTGTAGCTATGCTTTGCTCAAACTCTGTACAAGAAGTTATGGACTTATCACCAGTATCTCACTTATCAGCTATTAAAGGTAGAGTACCATTTGTTAACTTCTTTGACGGATTTAGAACAAGCCACGAAATCCAAAAAATTAATGTTTGGGATTACGAAACATTAGAAAACCTTGTAGATTTCGAAGCAGTTGATAATTTCAAAAATAACTCACTTAACCCAGAAAGACCAAAACACATGGGTACAGCTGAGAAGAATATCTTCTTCCAAAGAACAGTTTCAAGAAACAATGCTTACACAGAAATCGTGGGTATTGTAGAAGATTACATGAACCAAATTAACGAATTAATCGGTACAAACTACGGTCTATTCAACTACTACGGTCAAGAAGATGCTAAAGAAGTTATCGTAGCTATGGGTTCTGTAAACCAAACAATTCGTGAAACAATTGATGAATTAGTAAAAGACGGTTACAAAATTGGTTTAGTAGAAGTTCACCTTTACAGACCATTCTCTAAAGAACACTTATTAAAAGTTGTTCCAAACACAGTTAAGAAAATCGCAGTTCTTGATAGAACAAAAGAACACGGAGCTGAAGGACAACCTTTATACCTAGATGTTAAATCAGCATTCTACGGAGTAGAAAACGCACCAGTTATCTATGGTGGTATCTACGGACTTTCAAGTAAAGATACAGTTCCTGGAGATATCAAGGCTGTTTATGACAACCTTAGAAAAGAAGATACAAAAGATAACTTCACACTTTCAATCACAGATGATGTTACAAACACATCTTTAGAAAGAGAAGACTTCAAAGTACGTCACGAAGGCACAACAAGATGTAAATTCTGGGGATTCGGATCTGATGGTACTGTTGGTGCTAACAAACAAGCTATCAAAATCATCGGTGATAACACAGACATGTTTGCTCAAGGATACTTTGACTATGACTCTAAAAAATCAGGTGGTTTAACAGTATCTCACTTAAGATTTGGTAAAGAACCAATCAAATCAACATACCTACTTGACGAAGCTGACTTTATGTCACTTTCAAAACAAGCTTACCTACACCAATATGATGTATTAAAAGGACTTAAAGATGGTGGTACATTCCTTCTTAACACAACTTGGAGTGAAGAAGATTTAGACGAACACCTTCCAGCAAATGTAAAAAGATACCTTGCTGAACACAATATTAACTTCTACATCATTGATGCAAGCCACATTGCTCAAGAAATTGGACTAGGTTCAAGAACAAATATGATTATGCAAGCTGCATTCTTTAACTTATCTCAAGTACTTCCAATTGAAGAAGCTGTTGGATACTTAAAAGATTCTATAGTTAAAGCTTACGGTCACAAAGGTGATGACATTGTAAACATGAACTATTCAGCAGTAGATGCAGGTCTAGAAGCAGCTAAAAAAGTAGAAGTTCCAGCTGAATGGGCAAACGCTACTGAAGAAGAAAAAGCTGAACAAGCAGAAATGTCAGAATTCGTTAAAAACATCTTAAGACCAATGATTGAACAAAAAGAAGATGACATTCCAGTATCTGCTTTCGTAGATCTTAATATTGAAAATGGTGAATTCCCATCTGGTACAACAGAAGTTGAAAAACGTGGTATTGCTCTAAATGTTCCAGAATGGCAAATGGAAAATTGTATCCAATGTAACCAATGTTCATTTGTATGTCCTCACGCTGTAATTAGACCATTCCTAGTAACAGAAGATGAAAAAGCAAATGCACCTGAAGGTTTCGAAACAAAACAAGCTATCGGAAAAGGAATGGAACAATACGAATTCAGAATTCAAGTTTCTCCACTAGACTGTACAGGTTGTGGAAACTGTGCTGATATCTGTCCAGCTCCAGAAAAAGCTCTTCTAATGAAACCATTCGATGAACAAGTAGAAAGTCAAAAAGAAAACTGGGAATACGCTCACGAAGAAGTTGGCTACAAAGAAGATGTTATGGATGATAAAACACTTAAAGGAAGCCAATTCAAACAACCATTACTTCAATTCTCAGGAGCTTGTGCAGGTTGTGGTGAAACTCCATATGCTAAACTTGTTACACAATTATTCGGTGACAGAATGTACGTTGCAAACGCAACAGGTTGTTCATCAATCTGGGGAGCAAGTGCACCAGCTATGTCATACACAATTAACCAAGAATCAGGTAAAGGTCCAGCTTGGGGTAACTCATTATTCGAAGATGCTGCTGAATACGGATATGGTATCAAATTAGCTGCAGAATCAAATAAATTACTTCTTGAAACAAGAATGAATTCATTCTTAGACTTAAACCTTGATACACCACTTAATGAAGCATTTAAAATGTGGTTAGAAGGTAAAGAAGATGTAAACTCATCTAAAGAAGCAACAGCTAAAATTCTTACACTTGAAAACGAAACAGTTGACAGTGAAGAAGGTAAAGCTCTTCTAGAAGATATTTACAACCTAAAAGACTACATGATTAAAAAATCATTATGGATCTTCGGTGGTGACGGATGGAGCTACGATATCGGATTTGGTGGTGTAGACCACGTATTAGCAAGTGGTGAAAACATCAACATTCTTGTATTCGATACAGAAGTTTACTCAAACACAGGTGGACAATCATCTAAATCTACACCATTATCAGCAGTAGCACAATTCGCTGCATCTGGTAAAAAAGTACGTAAAAAAGACCTTGGTTTAATGATGACTTCATATGGTTACATCTACGTAGCACAAGTAGCTATGGGAGCTAACCAAAACCAAACAATCAAAGCTATCAAAGAAGCTGAAGCTTACGATGGACCATCATTAATCATCGCTTACGCACCATGTATCAACCACGGAATTAGAATTGGTATGGGTAAATCACAATTTAGAGAAAAACAAGCTGTTCAAGCTGGTTACTGGCACTTATGGAGATTTGACCCAAGACTTGCAGAAGAGGGCAAAAATCCATTCCAATTAGACTCTAAAGAACCAAGCGAATCATTCCAAGAATTCCTTCAAGGGGAAGTAAGATACTCATCACTTAAGAGATCATTCCCTGAAACAGCAGACGAATTATATGCTGAAGCAGAAAAAGCAGCTAACGATAGATACGAAACATATAAGAGACTTGCTGGTAAATAAGGTTAAAAATTAATTAGCAAAAAATGCCATATGAAAATATGGCATTTTTTTTAAAATAATTAATAAATTTTTTAACAAAATTATAATGGAAGCTAAAATGAATAGAGCAATTTTATTTACAAAAGCACCCAATCTAACCAATAGTAAAACAAGACTAAAAGATTTCCTGTCTGAGAAAGAAAGACTTGATCTGATGAGAAAACTTATAAAGAAAAACTATAAACTTCTAAATCAACAATCAATAGAATCAGTGATATATTTTAGTGGAACTGAATCAGATTTAGACTTTATAGAAGGTCAAAAAATTTCCCAATATGGAAAAGATTTAGGGGAAAAAATGCGAAATGCTATTTTTGATCAGTTAGATAACTACAAGAAAGTTCTTTTAATAGGATCAGACTTAGAAAATCTTACAGAGATACAAATTGAAAATGCTTTCGAAAAACTAGATAAGTTTGATGTAGTAATTGCACCAAGTATTGATGGGGGATATGGCCTGATAGCTATGAAAGAAAAACTGGATATATTTTCTGATATAAAATACTCAACCCCCAATGTATTGGACGATACTATCAAGAAAATAGAAGACCTTGATAAATCATATTTTTTACTTAATCCAATTCGCGATATAGATACCATAAAAGATTTGATAATTGCTGAGTTTGATGATGAAAACATTACAGAGCTTGGTAATGGTGAATACAATTTAAATTATAAACTTAATGATATGGTAATTAGAATAAATCTTGCATCCCAGATGGGTTTAGGTGAAAATCAATTAAAGTATGAATTTGATGCTTTAAAAACTTTAGGAAAATCTAACGTTACTCCTAAGATCTATGATTATTATAAAAATGGCAAATACCTTAATAAATCGTTTATGACTATGGAATATGTCGAGGGTAGACCTCTTAATTATGATACAGATATGGATATTGCAGCAAAATTATTAAGCACAGTCCATAATTTGAAAGTAGACTTCAATAAGTTTATCTGGGCTAAAAAACCTTTTCTTAGCATGTATGAGGAATTTCAGACCATGTTTTTCCATTATCAAAACTATATCCACAAAGATCCAATTGTCGAGTCAAAAATTTTGAAATTTTTGAAAATAGCTAGAGATTCAGGTTTAGATTCTGAAATAGAAAATCCATGCATTATAAATACTGAATTAAACAATCGTAATTTTATAATTGGTGAAAAATCAGTGATAATTGATTGGGAAAAACCAATTATTGGTGAGTGCGAACAAGATTTAGCTCACTTTTTAGTGCCTACTACTACAAATTGGAAAACTGATACAATTTTATCTGAAGAAAAAATGCTATCTTTTTTAAAGATTTATGAGAAGTATCGAGAAGTAGATTATGATAAGTTTTATAAGTACTTAATGTTTAACTCACTAAGGGGAGTGACATGGTGTTCTATGGCAAAGGTAGAATACGAACAAGATAGATTTTTATCTAATAAAGATACACTTATAAAAATAAATAAGTTTTTAAGTATTGAATTTTTAGATATGTTAGAGAAGTTTTATAGGAGCTATAATGGATAATAAAAAATTAGAAAATTTTATGGAAAAGGGCTATAACTGTTCACAAACAGTATTTGCTTATTTTGCTGAAGATTTGGGAATGGATGAAGATACTGCAGTAAAAATTTCTACACCTTTTGAAATGGGAATGTATAAATCCGATATTTGTGGTGCTTTGACTGCATCATATATGGCATTAGGTCTTAAATATGGGTCTACAGATCCTTATAAAAAGATTGAATTGGCTAAGATGATTTATAAACTTGATAAAGAATTTGAAAAAAGAATGGGCCATACAAAATGTTCCAATCTTTTAAAAGTAGATGTAAATACAGATGATGGATTTAATTATGCAGTAGAAAATGATTTGTTATCAAAGATATGTGGCAAATGCATTACAAATGCAATTGAGATTACAGAAGAAATAATGAGGGGAAATGATGAAAATTAAAAATTTATTTATTACAAGTCTCCTGTGCTTAGGGATATTAACCGGTTGTGCTAACAATGCTAATGAGAAGGCAGTAGAAGAAAAAGCACCAGTAGAAACAAGCCAATCAGAGGAAAATGAAGAAATTAAAGAAACTTCTGAAACAAGTGATGTAATAAGTGAAGTAAATTATGACGAAATAGCTAAAAAAGCGGAAGGAACATCTGTAAATTTATATGGATGGGGTGGGGATGATAAGCGTAATCAATGGTTAGATGATTATATAATTCCAAAGATGAAAGAAGATTATAACATCGAAGTAAATCGTGTAGGCATGGATATTGATGAAATATTAAATCTTATGCTAGCAGAGAAAGATTCTGAAGAAGGTGATGTAGATGTGGTTTGGATAAATGGTGAAAACTTTGAAAATGCAAAGAGTAATGGTTTGCTTTTTGGTCCAATAACACAGGTACTTCCAAATTTTAATGATTATGTAGACCAAGATGATGAAGGAATAAAATACGATTTTGGTGAACCAGTAGAAAATATGGAAGCACCATATGGTGGAGCTCAATTTGTATTTATGTATGACAGCTCAAAAATTGATAATCCACCTAAAAACGCTGAAGAATTATTAGAACTTGCCAAAGCAAACCCTAGAAAAATAACTTATGCTTCTTTGCCAGATTTTACAGGTTCAGCTTTTATTAGAAATATTATTTCTGATATCCAAGGTTATGAAGAATTTATGGATAAGGATCTAACTAAAGATGAGCTTAAAGAAATGCTAAAACCAACAATTGATTATTTAAATGAATTAAAACCATATTTATGGAATGAAGGTCAATCTTATCCAGCAGATAACCCAACTCTAGTAAATATGTTTGCAGATGGTGAATTAATAATGGCTATGAGCTATAATCCAAATGCCGCATCAACTGGTGTAGCTGATGGACAATTTAATGAAAATGTAAGGACAGCAGTATTTGATAAGGGGACAATCGCAAATACACACTTCTTAGCAATAAGCAAAGGATCTTCAAACAAAGATGCTTCAACGGTTCTTATAAACTTAATATTATCCCCAGAAGCTCAAATTTCAAAAGCTGATCCTGAAACTTTAGGAGATCTTCCTATAATAGATTACGATAAATTAACTGATGAGCAAAAGAAATTATATGATGAAATTCCAAGCGGTAAATACACTTTATCTACAAAAGAATTAGAAGAACATAGAATTCCAGAAATGCCAGCAAATCTTGTGCCTTTGATTGAAGAAATATGGGAAGAAGAAGTACTAAACTAAAAAACTTACTTAGCTATTCAGGATTAATACTAATATTATTATTAATCTTGATTGGCTTTAGTAAGTCAATGTTAATAAGTTTTGGACTTTTTAAAGAAGTAGGGCTTGATAGTTTTACCTTTGACTTTTATAAAGAAGTTCTTAAAGATAAGACTTTTATATCAAGCCTTATTTTTTCTTTAAAAATTTCTATTATTTCAAGTATTTTAGCAGTATTGCTGGGTATATTTCTTTCTTATGGCATATTTACCAATAAAATATTTGATATTTATTTAAAACTACCCGTGATTGTGCCACATATTATAGTTGCAATTTTGTTTGTAAATTTATTTTCCCAAACGGGGGTGATTTCCAGAGTATTTTATAAGCTAAATTTAATAGATGATTCAAGTTCATTTATTCAATTATTTTATAACAAAAATGCTTTTGGGATAATTTTAAGCTATGCCTTAAAGGGTGGGGCTTATGCAGGCATGGTTTTTTTAGAAATCTATCGAAATATTAGTTCAAATCAGCTACTTGCTGCTAAAAATTTAGGGGCAAATGATATTCAACAATACTATTTTATAATTTTCCCTTTTATAAAAAGGCAAATGATAGAAACTTTTCTAATACTTTTTAATTTCGCTATAAGTTCTTATGAAGTTCCACTTTTGATAGGTCCCATTAGTCCAAGAACTCTTGCTGCAAAATCTTATATCGAATTTACTAAAAATAGCTTTGCCTATAAGCCTAAGGCCTTAGTTATAAATATATTTTTAATCATTCTAGGTCTCTTATCATTAGTAATTGTGTATATCATAAAGGATGAAATTTATGAAGAAAATGTCTAAGATAGTATTATATATTTATATAATTATATTAATATTTGCGGGAATAGATTTGTTATTTACTAGCTTTAGACAAAATTATCCTTGGCCCAACTTAGTATCTGCTAATTATTCTTTACGATCCTATTTGTACTTATATAGAGATAGGAAATTTATCAAAGGAATACTAAATTCATTAATAATTGGCTTAAGTTCTAGTACTTTTTCAGTTTTACTGTCCATTGCAATTACTAAAAAAATTTATTATAAGTCTAAGGGATATAGGCTAATAAGTTTTATAGTTTTTCTACCTTTTTTAATAGGTGCTACTAGTATAGGCCTCGGTTTGCAATTATTTTTTAAATCTATTGGAGTTACTGGCTCAAAAATACTTATTATAATTGCTCAAAGCATTTACATTATTCCTTATGCAGTTAGGATACTAAAAGCTGGGTATAGTTTTCTATCTGATAATCTCATTTATGCTGGAAAAATGTTAGGGGCTGGAGATAAAGAAATTAAAAAAGAAATAGTTTTTCCAATCCTAGCGCCTTTTATAAAGACAGCCTTTATTATGGGATTCATTTTTTCGATTAGCGAATACTATCTAACCCTAGTATTAGGATCTGGCCTTGTAGAAAGTTTTATGACTGTAGCTTTTCCATTTTTTGTAGCTAGAGATAGGGCAATTTATTCAGCAGTGAGCATAGTATTTTTAATTATTAATATAATTTTTATATTAATCATAGAAGTGATTTTTAAAATAGTATTTAGGAGGAAAAAATGGGCCTTATAAGGGCAAAGAATATAAGCAAGTCATATAATAATGAAAAAATACTTGATAATATAAGCTTTGATTTAGAATCTGGTCAAGTTTTATCTATTGTTGGCAATAGTGGATCGGGAAAAAGCACTTTATTAAAAATTCTCTCTGGAATTATAGAAGAATTTTCTGGGAAAATATATTTAAATGAAAAAGAAATCACAAACTTATCTATGAAGGAACGTAAATTTATCCTTATGTTCCAAGATGATGAACTTTTCCCTCATATGACAATTTTTGATAATATTGGTTTTGGCCTAAAAATGGAGGGCAAAGATAAAGACTTTATAACAAAAGAAGTGGAAAAATATCTAAATTTGGTTGGACTAATAGAGCATAAAGATAAGTACCCATCTCAATTATCAGGGGGAGAAAAACAAAGAATTGCCCTAGCTCGTAGCTTGATTGTAAAACCAAAAATGCTTTTACTAGATGAGCCATTTACTGCACTTGATCCAACTTTAAGAGAGATACTGAGAAGCGAAACTTTTAAAATCATAAAGGATCAGAATATCCCAACTATATTTGTAAGCCATGACCTAAATGAAGCAGTAGAAGTAGCAGATAAACTTGCAATCCTTGCTGATGGGAAATTTATAGCCTATGATAGGCCCAAAAATATTTATCAAAATCCAGGTAATAAAACTACGGCAAGTTTCATATTTAAGGATAATATAATAGGTAACAAACTTATCAAAAAATCTGATATTGATATAATAGACGGTGATGATTACAGTGTTATAGAAAAAACTTATAGGGGAGATTATTTTTCTTATAAATTGGATGGTCCATATACTTTGTCAGTAGATAGCCCTAAAGAATATTTTTTAGGTGATAAGATAGGGATAAATATAAAACGAGTGATAGAATTGGAGGAGAAATGGAAAAAGTTATAATAGATACAGATTGTACTGTAGATGTAAAGGGATGTGACTTAGATGATGCTTTTGCAATTCTTTATTTGATAGCCCATCCTGATATAGATGTGAGGCTTATTACAACAACTTTTGGTAATAATAATGAGGATGTAACTTACAATGCTACAAAAAAAATGCTAGATGATTTAAATATTGACATACCACTTGTAAAGGGCGGCCTTTACATCCATGATGCGGCAGAAGCTATAAAAAAGGAAGTTGAAGAAAATGATGATATCATCATTTTATCTTTAGGAGCAACAAGCAATAGTCAAAAGGCTCTAGCTTTAGGAATGGATCCTAAAAGAGTAAAATCTTTTGTAGCCATGGGTGGGATTACAGCTGAGCTTAGATTTAACAAAAAAATTATGCGTGAGCTAAACCTAAGTATAGACTATCTATCCACTATATATGCATTAAAAAGATTTGATAATATTGATGTCATTACTGGCAATAATTGTATGAAGCACAAATATCAAGTGCCAGTTAATGCGGTTTATAAAAGTGAGTTTATGAATTATTTGAAACCATCTCTAAATAGGGTTAGTGAAGAATTTATGGATGAGTTTGGAGAAAGCAAATTAGTTGTTTGGGATGCACTGGCTGCACTTTATATAACAAATCCAGAATACTTCACTGACTATAAAAAAGATATATCATTAGATGAACATTTACTAAATGGATACCTGGTGGAAGGAAATGATAAAAAAGTAAATTTACCAGAAATAAAAGAAAATATAAATGCTATGAAGTATATAGTATCAATAATTGAAAACAATAATTAAAAAGACGGGGAATGATCCTCGTCTTTTTTATATTTTTTTATAAAGTTTAGCTATTTTTTCTATATCATAACCTTTCCTATACATTTTTTGCAAAATTTTCATCATAAATCCAGTCCTTAGGGGATGATTTTTTAATCTTCTTGAAGAAGTATATATAGGGTAGTCTACTTGCTTTAACTTATAACCATGGTCTTTAATATCCATAGATAATTGATAATCTTCCATTAAAGGAATTGCCTTATATCCTCCGATTTTTTCGAAAATTTCTCTTTTTATAAATATGCCTTGGTCACCAAAAGCAATATGTTTTCTCTTTACCCTTAGATTTGAGAAAAATTCTATAAAATCTAGGCTAGGATTTGTTGGATGAAATTTTAAGGTAAAACAACCTGCATCAAGATTGGATTTTTCTATTACTTTTATACAATCAGAACCTATATAGCTATCACAGTGGAGGAAAAATAAGTAATCACCCTTGGCATACTTACTTGCTGCATTCATCTGATTTGATCTATACTTTGTTTCTCTTATTTTAGGATATGTGATTAGGTCGTAAGTTCCATCACTACTAAAACCATCAGTAAATATTACCTCGATATCTCCATTTATTTTATCTAATTGTTTTTCAATTTTTTTTACATTTTCTACTTCATTATAAGTTGGAATTATTATTGTTACCATGTTTTTTATCATATATTTTTTTAGCAAGGAGGGTCAATACTGTAAATGCCACAAGAATTACTATTGAAATTATAAATTCTTTACTACCCACATCTGTTATAGCTGTCCCTACATTTAAATAAACCAAAGTTCCTGGAATAACTGAGATGATAGTAGTAAGTAAAAATGGTACAAATTTTATTTCAGTTAAGCCTGCAAGATAGTTTTCAAAAATATAAGGAACCGCAGGTACTAGTCTAAATATAATAAAAGTAGTTATAAGTTTTTTCTGATCTTTAGTATAAATTAAATCTAAATATTGATCAGGTAATTTATCTTTTAAGATATTATAAACTTTATCCTTAGCATATTTGTGTGAGATTAAATACATCAGTGTTGTATTTGTAGCAACCCCAATTGTTGTATATATTAGTCCGTTTAAAAATCCAAACAATGTTCCACCTACTATTACAATACTAAGGGTCGGGAATAAAAAGACAGGTAGTATTGTAAATGCGATTATATATATTATAGGTGCTAAAGCTCCATAAGATTCTATTTTTGCTTGTAATATGTCTATATTAATTGATTTGTTTACCCAAACTATTAAAGCTATCACAAGGATAGCTTTAATAACATTATAAATTCGTTTTGTGTTTTTCATTATATCTTTTTCTTATGAAAGCTACGAGAACAGCAAGGACAGATATGATTATTACAAACATAAATATTCCACGAGCTCCGCCATCAAGCTCTCCACCTGTGTAGGAATACACAATAGTTGCTGGTAATTGTCCAAGTCCTGTAGCTAGGAAAAAGCCCCAGAAACCCATTGATGTAAGTCCTGCAGCATAGCTTACAATATCAAAAGATATAAATGGTAAAAGTCTTGCTAAAAGAATAGTGTGTTTACCATATCTTGCAAAGAAATCTTCGATATTTTCTAAAGCACCTTTACTAGAAAGTTTGATAACTGCATCACGGCCTAGTGATCTTGCTATAAAAAAGCATAGTGCGGCTCCAACCATAGCTGAAGACCATGAAAGTATAGCTCCCTTAACCCAACCAAAGATAGCTGCATTGGCTAGTGTTATCAAAACTGCAGGGATAGGTGCTATAACAGATTGTAAAACCATTAATAAAAAAGAAACTACAGCTGCTTTTGCACCATAACCACGGATGTATTCAATAACACCACTTAGTCCACCAGTACTGATAGCTTTCAAAGCGTTATTAATTCCATTTCTAAATGATGGAATTATGAAGTAAGCTAGTAATAAAACTAATAGGGGCACCAAAATAGCAAGTTTAGAAGAATTTTTTAATCGTTCTTCTTGTGGATTTGTCTTATCTGTGTGTCTCTGTGTCATATTTTATTACCTTAATTTTCAGATAGATCGTATCCGTCGTATTCTTTAGTACCATCAAGAGCGTTTATTACTTCATGTCCTTCATTTGCTAACATATCAGCTACTTTAAATGATCTGTTTCCTGAGTAGCAATGTGTTAAGAATGGTTTATCAGTTGGTAATGTTTTGATTAATTCTTCAGTTTGATCAACTGGAACATTGATTGCTCCTGCTAAGTGACCTTTATTGTAGTCTTTCTCATCTCTAACATCTACGATTGTGTAATCGCCTGTTTTTGCAAGTTCTATAAATTCTGGTCCTGATACTGATGTTACTTTTGTTTTTGTGGTGTAATCAAAGTCCCTGTATGCTCCAGCAGATTTTACATTTGTAAATCCATTATCTACTAAAGTCTTATAAGCTTCTTCTGCTTTTCCAGTAGTTTCACCGTAAACAACAACATTTTTGTCTTTAGAATCAGCTAGTTCATCAATTCTTTCAGCTAATTCATCAGCTGGAAGTGTGATAGCGTGTTTTACGTGTCCTTCTTTGTAAGCATCAGCTTTTCTTGTATCAATTACTAGATATTTTTCCTTTTCGTCGTTATCTTCTTGGATTTTATCTAGTTCTTCACCTGTAATTGTTTTAACTTCAGTTTCGGAATTATCTTTAGCAGTATCATCAGTGGTTGCTTCATCTGTTGTAGATGTTTCTGATTTGTTATTATCTTCACTTGTAGTTTCTGTAGAAGTAGTATCTTCAGTTTTTGTTTCTTCTGGTGCTGTAGATGTGTTATTTCCACAAGCTGTTAGGACAAAAGTACCAATTAGCATAAGTGTAAGTAGTTTATTTGTGTTTTTCATATTTTTCTCCTATTTTGTTAAATTCTAAAATATTTATCAATAGCAATAAAAATGATATTGCATATTTAATAAGTTTAAATTTATTAATATTAATGGTCATTAAGATTAATATTGCAATTGTAGACAATAAATTAATAACTCTTAATGTTTTGTATTTATAAAAGTTATAGATTAAATAAATCAATAATCCCAAGCTAATAAGTATTATTATGATTTTAATATTATAATTATTTTCTAAATTGTAATTATAGTAAACTAATGTTCTTTGAACTCCCATTTTTTTTCTTGAAAAGTATTGGATTAAAAAAATGCCTAATAAGAAAATAAATTGAAAGATCGAAAGTATAATATTTTTATTCTGTGGCTTTATCATTTGATAATTCGCCAACTTTTTTTATTTCTGCACCATCTTTTGGATCACCTAGTTGGGCTGGAAGTTCATCGTGCATTTGCCATTCATTCCATCCGCCATCAAATAATTTTGTTTGAATTCCTTTTTCGTAGAATTTTAGGATTGGCAGGGCAGCTCTCCAACCAGTTCCGCAGTAAAATACCATTTCTTTGCTGGTGTCTACACCTTCAGCCTCTAACATTTTTATCATATCTGTGTAGATGATATATGTTCCATCTGGATTTTTATAGTCCGCTTCATCATGGCCGTATATTGCACCTGGCAGTTCACATGCTTTTGGAATATAAGAATATCCACTGGTTTCACCGACATATTCTTCATAGCTTCTAGTAGAAATGTATTGAACATCATCATTTTCATCTTCAATGTCTTTTTTAGCTTCTTCTAGGCTCACTATAAATTCTGGGTGGGCAGGATATTCACCTTTAAAATCATCTTTGGCAACTGCTTTATTTTCACCATCTTCTGTTTCATAACCCTTGTCCATCCAAACTTTAAGGCCGCCATCAATTAGCTTTATGTTTTCAACACCTTCTATCAGATAGGCTAGAGCTACTCTTGGTGCTCCAGAATCAGGACCGTATAAAAATACTGTTGTATCTTTATCAATTCCGTAATCTAGCATTGATTTTACAATTTCATCATCGCTTTTTAAATTCCAAACTGGGCCCTCTTCGATAGTATCAGTATTTATATGAATAGCTCCTGGGATATGATTTTTTAAATAATCCTCGCTGGCGTCAGCTTCACCCCAAGTAACTTCTGCTATTACATAATCACCAACATCTTCTTTGCCATCAATTACATCTTTTACATAGTCAGCTGTAACAAAAATATCCTTGTTTTTTGTCCTTCCACAGCAATCAAGTATTTCACCGTCATCAGAATCTTTGATAGTTTCAGATGCAATTTCTTTTTTTTCATCATTTTTTGATTCTTCATTTGATTCTTCTACTTCATTGCTGTCTGATGTTTCTTCGCTTACTTTTTCATTTTCTGCAGTATTTTCATTTGCATTTTGATTTGAACAAGCTGTAATACTTAAAACAAAAAACAAAGTAAAAAATGAAAGGCCAAGTTTTTTTATGATTTGATTAATATTTAATTTTTTCATTTATTCTCCTGTTTATTTAAAAAATTTCGCTTTAAGTGCATTTTTTAAATAATCCGCATTTACTTCTTCATCGATGCCTAAAAATACTGAGACAAAGTGGTGGACCTTGTTATATTTGGAAAATCGCATAGAACAAGTTGCACAATAAGTATAAATCTCATCATTTTTAATAGATTGAGCCATACCATCTGCTATTTCTTTTTCCTTTTTACTTGCTAGACCTCCTGCACCACAGCAATTAGTTGATTTAAACTTATCTTGCCATTTTGGAGCGTGTCTTTTAATGACTTCAAATATTTCTTTATTATATCTATCAGAACATGGGTAAAATACATTGCATTCATGATCTATGTCTTTTATATAATTATATTCTTCTAGCCATTCAAATATAGAAATTATTTGAGCATCGTATTTATTTTTCATCTGATGGTAGCAGTTTGGACATGCAGTTACAATCCTATCTATATCCAGATTTTTTATTTCATCCTCTAATAACTTACTAGGAGTATCTTTGTATCCTGAGCTTTTAACTGGATTTTTGCAACAGTCGATAGAAAAATCAAAACCCTTATCTTTAAATAAGTCTATTAAAGTCTTAGAAGTTTCTGGATAAAATGCTGGAAAGTTGCAACCTAGATATAAAAGATCCCTTGATTTACCTTTGTTTTTTGGAAGGTTTCTAAAGGGGTAGGATTCTTTAGTAAGTTTTACGAGTTTATATTTTGGAGTATTTTGTCTAAATGCCAGTGAAATATATTTGCCGTTTAAATTTTTAGGACAAACATCACTACATTTATTGCATAAAAAGCATGAATAAGCTAAGTCTTTTCTTTTAGTAAAATCTAATAAGTTTATACTATATTTACTCAAAAATGGACAATTATCAGTACATAGCCCGCACTTGATACAATTGTCCTTAACTATTTTCAGATAATCCATTTTATTTCCAATCTTTATGATAAAATATTTTAAGTGTGTACTAAAGCCTAGGGCTTATCTTAAAATATTAAATTTAGCTTATAAATATATTCAAACTTCATAGTGTACTTATTGCCTTTGCAATTATGAAAATGTTGTCATATATCCGTTTATATATTAACACAAAAGATTATTTTGTCAATATATATACAGCAAATCTAGAATGCTTATAGTATAATATAACAAATATATATGATATAATAGGTCCAAATAATGGAGGATACAATGTCTATAAAATACGTAAATAATTTAGGCAAGGTTACTATAGATGATTCTGTACTCAGCAATATAGTTGCAGCTACAGTAATGCAATCATATGGTGTAGTCGGCCTTGCATCACAATCAGCAAAAGATGATATTTATCAATTATTAAAACTAGAAAATATGAGCAAAGGTGTAGAAATACATAGAAGAGATGATGGAACTCTTACAATTAATATTTCAATTTTTATACTGTATGGGGTAAGAATTTCAGTAGTAGCACAAAATATAATTGACAATGTAAAATATACAGTCGAAAAATCTCTAAATGTTAGAGTTTCTGATGTAAATATTTTGGTGCAAGGAATAGGACAGTAGGTGAATATGAGAGAAATTGATGCAAATAAACTCCACCAGATGATAATTGGAGCTTATGAATTATTAAATGAAAATAAAGAGATGGTTAATCAATTAAACGTCTTTCCAGTTCCAGATGGAGATACTGGAACAAATATGACTATGACTATGAAGTCAGGGGTTGATAAAGTTAATCAATTAAATAGTACTAGTTGCTATGAAATTGCAAAAGCTTTATCCCAAGGAACCCTTATGGGAGCTCGTGGGAACTCCGGGGTTATCCTATCTCAACTTGTAAGAGGACTATCTAAAGCTATTAAGAACAAAGATATTATCGAAAATTCTGATATAAAAGAAATTTTTCAAATAGCAAATCAAACAGCTTATAAGGCTGTAATGAAGCCAACTGAGGGGACAATCCTTACAGTTAGTCAAAAGATGACTGATAAAGCAAATGAAGTCTATAGCGAAGAAATTAACTTAGATGAGTATCTATTTGAAATAATTAGTGCAGGGCAAAGAGCATTAGATAACACACCAAATCAACTTCCAGTATTAAAAGAAGCAGGTGTGGTTGATTCTGGTGGACAAGGATTGATTACTCTACTTAAAGGTGCATTTACTGCTTTAAATAGTGATATCAAAATCGAGGATATTCATAGCAAAAGTCAAGCAGCAAAAAAAGATTTGCCTTATGAATTAAGTTTTGAGATAGCCACTACAGAAGAGTCTTATAAAACTATTTTAAAGAATCTTGAAACAATGGCCGATGAAATAGAAGAATCTTTTGAAGATAAAGTATTAAAAGCAAGCTTAAAAACTGATAACCCATATGGGTTACTACAAATGTTAACTGTAGATGGAGAGATTTTAAAGGCTGAGTTTAAAAATTTAAAACCAAATGCAGAAAAAGTTACAAGCAAAAAGTCAAGTCAAGCTAAAAAGTATGGTTTTATAGCTGTAAGTCGCGGTGAAGGCTATGATGCAATCTTAGAATCAATGAATGTAGACGAAATCATTTCTGGTGGCCAAACTATGAACCCATCCACAGAAGATATTTTTAATTCATTAGATCGTGTTAATGCTGAAAACATTATTATTTTTCCAAATAATAAAAATATAATAATGAGTGCTAAACAGGCAGCTGAAATTACAGAAAAAAATGCAGTCGTTGTAGAAACTAGATCTATACCAGAAACATTTGCTGCAATGCTAGAATTTGACGAAGATAGTGATATTGAAACAAATGTAGAAAATATGAACGATGCTATCAAAGAAATGCACGTAGCTGAAATTTCTATATCTATCCGTGATACTTCAATCAATGGCATAGAAATTGCAAGAGATGATTATCTAGGAATACTAGATGGTAATATCGTAACATCAAATGCAAAAATTGTTGATACAGCATTAAAAACTATTGCAAGTGCATTAGAGGATAATGAAGATTTATCGCTTATTACTCTATATTATGGAGAAGAAATAGACAAAAAAGATGCCAAAGACTTGGTAAATAAAATCAGCAAGAAAAATAAAGATGTCGATGTAGAGCTAGTTTATGGTGGACAACCAATTTATTATTACACAATAACACTTGAATAATGGACTTACTTGATCTAAAAGGCATTGGAAAAAAGAAAAAAGATACACTAAGAAAACTAAATATCTACATGGTTTCTGATTTGTATAATTACTATCCGACTAGTTTTGAGGATAGAAGTCATAAAACAAATATATTAAAGGCAAATCCAGATAAAAAATCATATTTTGAATGGAAAATAGTAAGTAGGTCATATCAAAATCGTACCAGAGTAGGGATTATAACTTACTTGTTTGCCTTTGAAGAAGAGACAAATCAAAAAATAAAAATCATATGGTTTAATGATAGATTCTCACATCAAAAATTAAAAGTGGGAGATAACTATAAATTTTATTGTAAAGTGAAATCAGAAAATGGGATTTACGAGACTGTCAATCCAATTTTTTGTGAACTAGATGATGAGCAGATTGGCAACATAATTGCAATCTATCCGCTTACAAGTGGGATAAATCAAAAGCAATTATCTGGATTTATTAAAGAAAGCCTTAAAAACTTTGATAAGGATGAAGAGATTTTAGATACTAGTACTTTGAATAAAATCTCCTTTAATACTAAGCTGGATAATTTAAATCAAATTCATTTTCCTACTGAAAAAGAAAATTTGATGGCTGCTAAGTCACAAATTAAAATTATAGATTTTGTAAAAGAACTTATCTATATTGACTATATAAATCAAAATCTCCAAAGAAAACAAAGTTTAGATCTAAAATATGATTTGGATAATATATTAGGGAAATTAGAATTTAAACTCACTAGATCTCAGCTTATTTCTTTAAAAGAAATATTAAATGATGCAAGCAAAGATCAATTGATGAATAGGTTATTAATTGGTGATGTAGGATCTGGAAAAACAATTGTTGCTATAATTGCAATGATTATATTTGCCTTAAATGGATATCAAGCTGCTATGATGGTTCCAACAGAGGTCTTAGCTATCCAACAATACGAAAAAAATTTAGATTTAATCAGAAAATTTGGATTGCATTTAGGATTGCTAACTGGATCTCAAAAAAATAAGGATGAGATTAAGGAAAAACTTGCTAATGGTGAAATTGATATTGTAATTGGCACACATGCTCTTATTCAAGAAGATGTAATTTTTAATGATTTACGTTTTGTTGTAAATGATGAGCAGCATAGATTTGGTGTTGGACAAAGGCAGGCTTTGGGCAAAAAAGGTGAAAAAGTTAATTACCTTACCATGACTGCAACTCCAATCCCAAGAACAATTTCCTTAAGATTATCTAAAATTTTAGATTTATCAATGATAAATGAACTTCCAAAAGGCAGAAAACCAATTACTACAAGTGTAATCACTGAGGCAATGGAAGAAACATTATTTTATGAGATAAACAAAAATTTAGATGAAGGACGACAAGTCTATGTAGTTTCAAATAATATCGATGCCGATGATAAAAATAGTGTAGAAAAGCTATACAAACGTTATATAAAACAATTTAAAACGAGGAATGTAAAAAAACTTCACGGGGATATGAAAGCCGCCGATAAGGATAAAACTTTGAAAGAATTTGCTGAAGGGCGTATAGATATTCTGATTTCAACCACAGTAATTGAAGTTGGAATAGATGTCGCAAATGCTAACACAATGGTAATTTATAATGCAAATCACTTTGGACTTTCATCTCTCCACCAATTACGAGGCAGGGTTGGTAGAGGCCAATACGATTCATATTGTTATTTAGTAAGTAAACATGCTGATAATATGGCAAAATTAAATATCTTGGTAAATAACGAAAATGGCTTTGATATTGCAAAAAAAGACTTTGACCTACGTGGTGATGGTAAAATTTTATCATCCATCCAACACGGTAGAAATATCAGCCAAATAGAGTTTTTAAATATGGCAAGTGAAGAGATTGATAAGGGCTTTAAAATATTTGATTATCTAAAAGCAAATAATTTTAGAGGAGTAAATTTTTCTTATGTAGAGAAATTTTTTGAAATGGATAAAAGGATAATTTTAAACTAATGAGAGTAGTAGCAGGAAAATATAAGGGTTTTAATCTAACCGCACCCAAAAATAAAAATACTAGACCTACTGATAATAAAATCAAGGAAGCAATTTTTGATATGCTTTATCCAATGAAGACAAATGGTAATGCCCTAGATTTGTTTGCAGGAAGTGGGCAAATGGGTATAGAATTTTTATCAAGGGGTATGGATTTTATTTATTTTAATGAGATAGATAGGTCAAGTTTAAAAACTCTAAATGAAAATTTAAAAAAAATTAATAATCCAAATTATGAACTTACTAAATTAGAGTATAAATTGGCCTTGGAAAATTATAAAAACAAGGGGATAAAATTTGACTATATTTTCCTAGATCCGCCTTATGATGAAGAATATATCACACAATCTATCGAATTAATTTTAAATTATGAATTGTTAAATGACGATGGTATAGTAATAACTGAATCAGATAGAAACATTGAGTTTTCTGATACATATGATTTATATCTCATTAAAGAGAAAACTTATGGAAGGAAAATAGTTAAAATTTATATAAAATGAAAGTAATATATCCCGGAACCTTTGACCCACCAACATTTGGGCATCTTGACATTATAAAAAGACTTAGTCAAATGTTTGATGAAGTAGTAGTTGCACTTTTGATAAATGGTAATAAAAATCCGATTTTTACCCTAGATGAAAGAATCGAAATGATAAAATCAGATGTAGAAGACCATAATCTTAAAAATGTAACTATAAAAACATTTGATGGCCTGATGGTAAACTTTGCAAAAGAAGAAAATGCACACATAATTGCAAGAGGGTTGAGGGGCATGGCTGACTATGAATATGAAAGAAATCTTGCAAGGGTAAATGAAGCACTTTTTAAAGGACTTGAAACAGTTTATCTTTTAAGCAATCCTGATTATTCGCACATTAGCTCAAGCATGGTAAAAGAAGTTGCAAGCTTTGAAGGAGACATTTCCTCCTTTGTAAGCGCAGATGTTGAACGTAAAATGAAAGAAAAATTCAATTATTAAGGAGGAAAACATGGCAAGTACAATTACAGAATTAATAAATGAAATGGAAGATGTTATGGATGAAGCAAGTGCTGTTCCATTTTCTAGAAAAGTATCAGTGGATCCAGACGAAATTTATGAAATATTAAATGAAATGAAAGATTCTCTACCTCAAGAAATTAAACAAGCTGAGTGGACTTATCAAGAAAAAGATAGAATTATTGGTGAAGCTAATGCTGAAGCTGATCGTAGACTAGCAGATGCTGATAAAGAAATCCAAAACTTCAAAGAACAAGCTAAAACTCAATACCAAAAAATGATTTCTGAACACGAAATCACTCTACAAGCTAGAACAGAAGCGGACAGAATCTTACAAGAAGCAGCAACTGAAGCAAATAAAATTAGACAACAATCATATGAGTATATTGATAAACTATTCTCATCTTCATCTGAAAACTTCAGTACTCTCGCTCAACAATTAGAAAAAAATAGAAGATCTATTCTAGAATCTAGATAATAAAAAAAGGCGCCATTAGTTTTCCTAATAGCGTCTTATTTTTTTTGTAAAATCCGTATTTAATTCTCTATTTGTAGAAATATTATATAGATTTGAAGCCTTAATCATTTGTGATAATATTTCTAGATCATCACCATCTAGATTATCCATATCTTTTTTTGTTAGTATTGATTTACTTTTTGCATTTTTAAAAATATATTCGCTTTTTTTATTAAATGCTAACACTCTGTAGAAATTTGGATCATAATCATTAAGCTTACTTGTATTATTTAAAATATAATTTAAAATCAATCTTTTAATCCTAGAAGAAGTGTATCTTTTAGTAGTGACTTCGTCTAAAAATTGCTCAAATGAATTGTTTTTACTAGCAATTTTTGAAAGATAATTATCTATTCCTTCTTCATATCCCAAAATATTTACCATTGGTTTTTTATCTATAAGCAGCAAAAATTTAAACAAATCATATTCATATTCCATATTAGGAATACCATAGTCTATTTTATTTTTTTCTAAAAGCTTATAAGAATAATCTGGGACATGATCTTTGTAGTCAGCGAAAATATTATTCCTAATTGCAGTTGATGAAGAAATTTTTTCTTTTCTTAAGTCACTATCCCTATTTAAAGATGATATTCTATTAATCGGTATAGCTTTAATTTTTGAATTAGTTTTTCTGATAGCTCTTATATATTCTAGGGCTAGTATATTATTTGCAGTGATAAAATCACTTTCTCCTAATATCTTAGAAGTAGCATCATAGCGAGCCTTGGTGAAAGATGAATTAGAAAGATTTGCCTTAGTTAATCTTTCAAGCTCACTGGATTTGTCAATTAATAAATTTACTTTTTTAAAAAAATCATCAGAATTTATATTCTCAATACCAAAACATAAATAATCTATGCCGATTTTTTCCAAAATTTTGATAGATCCTAGGGCAAAGTATTCTGCAGATTGTAAGGTGATAAATGTTGGCATTTCAATTATTATATCAAATCCAGCTTTGATGGCACTATCTGATCTAGCGAATTTATCTATTATTGCTGGTTCTCCTCTTTGAACATAGTTTCCGCTCATAATGCTTATAGAGATATCTACATTTGTTAATCTTTTTGCTTCATCCAATAAGTATTTATGGCCATTATGAAAGGGGTTAAATTCCGAAATTATTGCTAAAGTTTTCATAAAATCTTTATACCCCAATTGTATTTTATTTCATAAATAAGAATAATTTTAGATATATTTGAAATATAATTTTAATAAAATTTCCAAAAAAATACAGAATATGGTATAATAATGTAAACTAAATTTACATAGGAGGAATTATGATTTCTGCAAATGATTTAAGAAAAGGTGTTACTTTTGTATATGACAATGATGTTTATCAAGTAGTTGATTTTCAACACGTTAAACCAGGTAAGGGTGCTGCTTTTGTGCGTGCTAAAATTAGATCAGTTATGGGTGGGGGAACAAAAGATGTAACTTTTAACCCAAATGAAAAATTTGAAAATGCTGTTATCTCTACTACAGAAATGCAATATTTATACAATGATGGTACTCTATACTACTTTATGGATCCTGAAACTTTTGAACAAATTGGTATAGAATACGAGGCTGTAGAAGAAGCTATACAATACGTAAAAGAAAACGACTCAGTTCAAATCAAATTCTATGATGGCAATCCATTTAGTGTTGAAGCACCAAATTTTGTAGAACTAAAAGTTACAGAAACAGAACCTGCTATCAAAGGTGATACAGCAACAAACGTTACAAAACCAGCTACAGTTGAAACAGGTGCAGTAATAAACGTTCCAGTGTTCGTAAATGAAGGAGACACAATCAAAATTGATACAAGAACTGGAGATTATCTATCCAGAGTTTAAGGAGAAATGATGTCTAATAATTTTAGAAATGGGCAAGTAAAGATTGCAAATGAAATCTTAGATCAACTTGCTATCAGAGCAAGTGAAGAGATAAATGGAGTTTGCGGACAAGAAGAGAATGATAGTAAACTAAATATTTCGCAACATGGCCCAAAAAGTACAGTTACACATTCAAATGGTAAACTTTTAGTAGATCTTAGTGTAAATCTTGATAAAAATGTAAATGTAAGAAAAACAGTAAAAAATATTCAAGAAAATGTAGTAAGAGTTATTGAATCTATGACAGGCCTTAGTGTATCACGTGTAAATGTATCTGTGGACAAATTAGTAATCTAATGAAGCGTAGTAAGCAAAGAGAGTGGGTTTTTAAACTCATATATGAGGACAGTATAAATAAAATATCAGATGTTGAAAAAACATTGGAAAATCACAACATAGCTGATGAAGATTTTATAAGAGAATCTATAATTTCTTACAATAACAATTATGAAAATATAGAAAAAACTTTAGAAGAATCTTTAAAAAAGAGATATAGTCGTTTATCAAAAGTTGAGAAAGCAATATTATTTTTAAGCCTAAATGAAATGACCTACATGGATATCCCAGTTTCTGTTTCTATAAATGAAGCTGTGGAGCTTGCAAAAACTTATGCTGCTGACAATGATTACCAAATGATAAATTCAGTTTTAGGGAAAATTGTAAGAAAATAATATGTTAAAGGCTCTTTCTGTAAAACAATTTAACGAATATTTTAAAACTAGCATAAAACATGATCCCATCCTAACAAGAGTTTATATAAATGGTAGCCTTGCCAATATTAGGTTTAATGGCGCCCATTTATATTTTTCTCTTAAAGAAGGAAACGATATTATAGACTGCGTGATTTATTATTACGATGATAAGGATATTGATTTTGACTTTAAGGAGGGGATGGATGTTTTAGTTCGAGGTAATTTTTCCTATAACAACTATTCATCTAGAGTAGTCATAATTACAAATGAAATAAAGGAAAATGGAGTATCAGAAGAATATTTAAAGTTTATCAAAATGAAAGAAGACTTTAAAAATCGAGGATACTTTGATTTAGAAAATAAAAAACAAATTCCAAAACTACCCAAAAATGTAGGCCTTATAACTTCGAAAGATGGAGCAGCCATAGTAGATTTTGTTTCAGTAATCAATCAAAAACCGAATGATATCATTATAAAATTATTTCCAGTAAAAGTTCAGGGAAATGATGCAGTTGATTTGATTTTAAAAGGTTTAAATGATTTGGAAAAAATGAATTTAGATGTAATTGTAATTACACGTGGTGGGGGATCGAGCGAAGACTTGTCAGTTTTTAATGATAAGGAAATAATTGAACAAGTATTTAGGTCAAATACACCTATTATCTCAGCAATAGGACATAAAATTGATACAACCTTATTAGATTTGGTAGCTGACTTATCATTACAAACTCCAACCGAAGCAGGATCTTATATTATTGCAAATTATACAAATTTAGAAAGTGAAATGAAGAAAAATTTATCTTTGATGAAAGATATTGTTTTAGGTCAACTAAGGCTAAATGAATACAAACTTGCAATATTAAAACAAAAATTAAAAGTAGAAAATCCCAAAAACAGTGTTGAGCAAAAAAATAAAGATGTTAAAAGTTTAAAAATTGCTATGGACAAGGCAATAAAAAATAATATTGCCCATAATATAAGCAAACTCAATTTATTAGAAGCAAGACTGAAATCTGCAAAAACATTAATTGAATCTAGGAAAGAAAATATAGTGATCAAAAATGCTCACAATACTGAAATATTTTCAAAATATTCTATAAATATAGGGGATGAGATTGAAATCAACTTTAGTGATGGAAGGATAAAAGCAGTAGTTACTGATGGATAAATCATTTGAAGAAAATTTTAAAAAAATTGAAGAACTCTTAGAAAAATTAGAAGAAAACAAAGAAAACTTGGATGAGAGTATAAAGATATATGAACAAGCAAATGGTCTTTATGATGAGCTTAAATCTCAGCTTTCAGAATACCAAGCAAAAATTGAAGTAATAGGCAAGCATGAATAAGGAAATATTTCAAAAATCATTAAATGATAATAGAAATTTAATAGATAAGAAAGCAATTTCATATTTTACTGATAAATATAAGCTAGTAGAGCCCTTAGTTTATGCTATGGATTCTGGAAAAAGAATCAGAGCTAATCTTTATCTTGAAACTTTAAAAATGTTTAATAAAGTGATTACAAATCTAGATTTAAATTTTGCTTTAGCCTTGGAAATGGTTCATGCATATTCACTAGTTCATGATGATTTACCAGCTATGGATGATGATGATATGAGACGTGGAAAAGCATCTTTACATATTAAATTTGGTGAAGATATTGCAATATTAACTGGGGATGCTCTTTTAAATGAAGCAAGTTCATTAATATTTGATTTATCAAGTGAAAATTTAGATTATGCAAAGGCTGGAAGATATCTTTTTGAACACACTGGTTATAAGGGTATGGTCGAGGGTCAAGTATTAGACCTAAGATGTCCTGATCATTATAATAAAGATTATCTATTAAATGTCTATGATAAAAAAACTTCTGATTTATTTAAAGCTTCTATTGTTTCGGCTGCTATTGTTAGTAATTGTTCAGATCAAAAAGTGAAAAAATTAGAAGAATTTGCCTATAATTTAGGTTTGGCCTACCAAATCCAAGACGATTTATTAGAAGATAGCTATACAGATGAACTTAATATTTTAAATGTTTTAGATAAGTCCGCTGCTATAAAATTGTTAGATGATATAAACAAAAAAGCAAAATCATCGATATTAGAATTTGAAAATAACGATTTTTTATTATTTCTGATAGAATATCTATCAGTGCGCGAGAAATAAGGAAATAATATGAAAAAATATACTAGACAAAGACTAATACTTGATATTATTCAGAATAATGAAGTAAAAACTCAAAGCCAGCTTTCTCAAATGCTTAGGGATCATGGAGTTGATGCGACACAAGCTACAATTTCTAGAGATATCAAGGAACTTCGCATTTCAAAAGTACAAACAGATGATTATGAATATAAATATACTGTTGTAGATACAGTATATGATACTTTAAATGAGCGTATGGAAAAGATTTTTAAAGAGTCTGTACTTTCTGTTGAAAAAAGTGGACAATTTTGTGTGATAAAAACTATTTCATACTGTGCGACTGTTTGTGGCCAATATATTACAAATGCAAAACTTGAAAATATTCAAGGTATAGTAACAGGAATAGATACTATGTTTATTACACCACGAGATTTTGATGCCCTAGATGATTTGATAGAAGAATTAAGGGATATGGTTAGATAATGCTTTCTGAGCTGTTTATAGATAATTTTGTAATTATTAAAAGAAATCATATATTTTTTGAAGATGGATTTAATGTACTAACTGGAGAAACTGGATCTGGTAAGTCTTTAATTCTAGAGTCTATAAATTTGCTTTTAGGAAAAAGAGCTGACAAAGATATAGTAGGCCGTTTTGCAGATAAAACTGTAATCGAAGGAGTTTTTGAGCTTGATAAAAAGGCTAAAGATATACTTATAAATAATGGTGTTATATTTGATGAAGATGATAATAAACTAATAGTAAATAGAACTATTTCTCAAAAATCATCCACTTTGCGTATTAACGGGAGAGTTGCCAATCTTACTATACTTAGAGAAATATCACCAATTTTAATTGATATCTATAATCAAGGCGATTCTAATGCTTTTATGAACAAGGCAAACTATATTTATCTTATCGATAATTATTCTAACGATCAAGAAACTATCGATCTTAGAAAAATGATTAAGGCCTTAGTTAATCAAAAAAATGAATATTTAGTAAAATATAACAATCTAAATCTGTCAGATGAAGAAATAACTAGAGAACGAGACTTGATAAAATACCAAATCGAGGAAATTGATAAAATTGATTTGTTTTCTATAAATGAAGAAGAAATTGATGAAGAATACAAAAAGCTAAATAATATCAATGCTTTGCGAGAGTCTATAGAGCTTGCGAAGGGTGTGTTGGATAATAGCGATTATGATGTAAATTCAATCTCTTCAATGCTTGGAACAATACTAAGTGAAATTAATTCTTTTTCTGATATCGATAGTAAGGTAAGTGAGTTTTATGACAGAATTTCTGCACTAAATGATGAAGTCAATGATATTTATTCAGAGATGGATATTTATCAAGAAACTTTAACTGGAGATCCAGAAAGAGCTGCAGAATTAGAAGACCTTATAGAACACATTTATAATCTAAAGAGAAAATATGGGGCGAATATTGATGATATCATAGCCTATTATGATGAAATCTCAGCTAGAATTAAGGAACTGGATGAGATTGAAGATTTAAGAGATAATCTAGATGATATCTTATCCGATATTGACCAAAAGCTAGATAAAAATGCAAACAAACTCCATGAGATAAGAGTTAAAAAAAGTAAAATTCTTGAAAAAAATATAAATAAATCCATAGCTGATTTAAATATCAAAAATGGTTTGTTTAAGATAGAATTTAGTAAAAAAGAAAATATTGATACTACAGGAGCTGATGAAGTAGATTTTCTGATAAGAACAAATAAGGGAGAAGATTTAAAATCTCTTACCAAAACAGCATCAGGCGGTGAAATATCCAGGATTATGTTAGCCTTTAAAGAAATATTTGCTGATTTTGATAATGTAGATACAATGATTTTTGATGAAATTGATACAGGAATATCAGGAAGAACTGCCCAAATTGTAGGTGAAAAAATACTCGATTTATCAAACAAAAGGCAAGTAATAGCTATAAGCCATTTGCCACAAATTGCATCTCTTGCAAGCAATCATATACTGATTAGTAAAGAAGATGTGGGAGATTTTACTATATCATCTACACAAAAAATTGAAGGTAAAAAGCGTATATCGGAAATAGCTAGACTTATAGGCGGAGTAAATATAACAGATATAACCATAAATTCAGCAAGTGAAATGCTTGAAATGGCGGAGGAATTAAGAAATGAGCGAAAATAAATTTTACGAAACATCGATAAAATCAGATACTATTTATGATGGCAAAATTTTAAAACTCAGAGTTGAAACGGTAGAATTACAAAATAAAAAATATTCAAAAAGAGAAATTGTAGACCACCAAAAAGGAGTAGGCATTATAGCTTATGACGGCGATGATAAATTATGGATGGTTAGCCAATATAGGATTGCAGTTGATAAAGTAATGCTAGAAATTCCAGCAGGTCTAGTTGACCCAAATGAAGCTCCAATTGAATCTGCAAAAAGAGAACTACAAGAAGAAGTGGGATTTTTCCCAGAACAAATAGATTTCTTATTTACTATGCATGCATCTCCAGGATTTACAAATGATAAATTATTATTTTTTGTAGCAAAAGACTTAAAAGAATCAAAACTTGAATTAGATGAGGATGAGAACTTAGAAGCAAAATCTTATCCTATAGATGAGCTCTACAATATGGTAGAAAATGGCGAAATCACAGATGCAAAAACAATAATTGCTATTCAATATGCAATAATGAATAAAAATAATTAATGGAATTTACTATTGAACTAGAGGGCTTTACAGGCCCTTTTGATTTGTTATTAAAACTAATTGAAAAACAAAAAATTGATATTTACGATATTAATCTAGAAGATGTAACTAATGATTATCTATCGGAGATCGAAAAGCTGGACCCTGCTATAGAAGACTTAAGTAGTTTTATATACATAGCTTCAGTACTTTTAAATATAAAATCAAATAAACTATTACCTAGAGAAAAGGAAGAAAATCTAGAAGAAGATTTTATTGCGTATCTAATTGAGTACAAAAAAATAAAATCGGTTCAGGATGATTTAAAACTCTTAGAAGCAGAAGCTAGAAAAATTCATAGCAAATATGGGGAAGACTTGGCAAAATTTGAAGCAGAAGAAGAGATAATTACTAAAGATGTAAAAATTTTAGCCAATCAATTTCAAAAGCTTTTAAAAAGAATAGAAAAGGAAGAAAAACCTCAAAACATCATTTCTCAAATCAAGATACCAGATGTAAATGATTATTTATCAAGCTATAGAAAGGCTTTAGATATAAGAAATGATTTGAAACTTGATCTAATAATAAATGAAATCCATACAAAGGCAGAATGTATAGCAAGTTTCTTGGCACTTTTAGAACTTTGCAAGCTAAGAGAAATATATTTAGAACAAAATCAAGGAAATAAATTTCATATTAAAAAGAGAATGTAGGAAAAAATGGATAAAATTTATCTAAAAGGACTTATTGAAGAGGTTTTATACATTTGGGGTGAACCAATTGGTATAGAAGATCTCTCAACAATAATAACTGATGCAGATAAAAATCAAATAAAGATAGCTATCGATGAGATGGTTGCAGAAAGAAAGCAAAATCAAAGTGGGCTTTTGATAAATAATTTTGATGAAAAATACCAGTTTGTGACAAGGGTAAAACATGATAAGTATTTCTCTGCCCTTGTTAAAAAAAGCGAAAAAAAATTAACATCCTCAGCCTTAGAAACTCTATCAATAATTGCATATAAGCAACCAATAACTCGAGCAGAAGTTGATAAGATTCGTGGTATAAATTCTCAAACTACAATTGATAATCTTTTAGAACGTGGACTTATAAAAGAAAATGGACGCTTGGAGAAAATTGGCAAGCCGATTATTTATGTAACTACTACATTATTTTTGCAATATTTTAATATATCTTCCCTTAAAGAATTACCTGAAATTAAAGAGTTAGAAGAGGATAGTTATGAGGATTAATAAATTTATTGCCCAATCAGGATATACATCTCGTAGAAAAGCTGATCAGTTAATTTTAGCTGGAAAAGTAAAAATAAATGGGAATGTTTTAAATGAAATGGGATATAATGTAAAGGAAGATGATATAGTAAGCATCAATGGTGAGATATTAAAACTAGAAGAATATTTTTATTATAAACTAAATAAGCCAGTTGGGTATATAACAAGTAATTTTGACCCTCATAATGACAAAGATTTAAATAATCTAATTGACATTGACGAAAGATTTTTCGCGGCTGGTAGGCTCGATAAGGATAGCCATGGGCTTTTGATAATTACAAATGATGGAGATTTTACAAACTCTCTAATCCATCCTTCATCTGGGATTAGCAAAGAATATATAGTAAAAGTTGATAAATTGCTCAATCAAAATCAAATCGAAAAATTTAAAAGTGGTCTTGATATCGGTAATGGTGAGATGACATCAGATGCTGCTATTCGCTATATAAAAAATAACACATATATAGTTGCTATCCGCCAAGGATACAACCGCCAAATTAGAAGGATGTTTGCTGTGTTTGGATCAACTGTAATTGACCTAAAACGCACAAGAATTGGTGCAATACATCTTGATAAATTAGAAGAAGGCGAATACAGGAAATTTGATGACAAAGAAATGGAATTTGTTTCTTTATGGAAGGAATAGTTATCTATTTCTTTTTTTTATGGTAAAATTTTTATAGTATATGAAAAAAATAGGAATCATTGGAGCTGGAGCTAGTGGACTTTATGCTGCAATAAATTTAAAAAATCAAAATACAGATGTGACTATACTTGAAAAAAATGATAGGATTGGCAAAAAAATCCTCATGACTGGTAATGGTAGATGCAATATAACAAATGCAAAGTTTTATGATGAATTTTTAGAAAACATTGTGACAAATCAAAAGTTTTTATATTCATCATTTAGCCAGCATGATAACTATGCTAGCATGGATTTTTTTCAGAGCAAAGGTCTAGAATTAGTTACCGAAGAATATGATAGAGTATTTCCAAAATCTCAAAAAAGTACTGATGTAATAAGATTTTTCAAAAGAGAAATTATAAAAAATAATATAAAACTTATTACAAATACTGAGGTTTTAAGTATTAAAAAATTCGAAAAATTCTTAGTTAAAACTGATAAAAAAAATTACGATTTTGATTATTTAATCATTGCAACAGGTGGATTGTCATATCCAAATACTGGGGCAACTGGTGATGGATATAAATTTGCAAAAAACTTTGGACACAAAGTTACAAAAACAATTCCATCTTTAGTGCCTATTTTCTTTAAGGATAAAGATTTAGAAAATATAAAAGCCCTATCCCTTGAAAATATAGAAATAAAAGCAGAAACAAATAAAGGAGATTTTTCGCAATTAGGACCAGTTTTATTGACAAAAAACTTTATATCAGGACCTAGTGTTTTAAGACTATCTTCTTTTATAGTGGGAACAGATGTAAGACAAATTTCACTAAATTTATCAGTTTTAGATGAGAATGAACTTGATAAAACTCTAATAGAAATATTTGATAAAAATCCTAATAAGGATATATCAAATGTTTTAGACCCAATTTTACCAAATGCTTTAGTCCCAGTAGTAATAAAAAGAGCACACATAAATCCAGATAAAAAATCTAATCAAATTACAAAAGATGAGAGAAGTAGAATAGTAAAAAATATTAAAAATTTTACCTTGGATTTTGATAAATTCGGCGGATTTAATACTGCGGTTATTACTAAAGGCGGAGTAGATGTCAGAGATATCGATCCTAAAACTATGGAATCAAAACTAGTTTTTGATTTATATTTTGTTGGAGAAGTCTTAGACATAGATGCTTTAACTGGAGGATTTAATTTACAAATCGCATTTACAAGCGCATTTGCTGCAGCAAGTGCTATAAAGGAGAGAATATGACTTATATAATTGCCATAGATGGGCCAAGTGGTTCTGGAAAATCAACTATTTCAAATAAACTGGCAAAAATTTTAAATATAGAATACCTAAATACTGGTGCTATGTATAGGGCAGCAACTCTTTATTTTCTAGAACATTCTTTAAATGAAGACTCAAGTACTGAGGAAATATCAAAGGCCTTAAATAATATAAAAATAGATTTTAAGGATAATGAAATATTTTTAAATGATATAAATGTAGAAAATGAAATTAGGACAGATATTGTGACTAAAAATGTGTCATGGGTTTCTGCAATTGCTCTTGTACGAGAGAGACTAGTTGATATGCAAAGAGAAATTGCAAAAGAAAAATCATTTGTACTTGATGGTAGAGACATCGGTACTGTTGTATTTCCAAATGCTAAGTATAAATTTTATTTAACTGCAAATGCTAGGCAGAGGGCCATAAGAAGATTTGAGCAAAAAGAATCAAAACTAACAGTTGAAGAAATTGAACAAGCGATAATTTCCCGTGACCAATACGACTCCACACGTGAAATATCACCTTTAAAAAAAGCTGAGGATGCAATTGAGATTGATAACTCAAATTTAAATATAGATCAGACGATTGATCTAATACTAAAGAATATGGAAAAATCAGATGTTTTATAGAATTATAAGAATAATAGCTAAAATTTTTATATGGCCACTTTATAGAGTCCATGTAGTAGGATATGAAAATATACCAGCAGATAATTATATCTTATGTGCCAATCACAAATCTGGATTTGATCCGATATTTCTAGTAATAGCCTTTCCGCCTCAAATAAAATTTATGGCTAAAAAAGAATTGTTTGAAAACAAGTTTTTTGCCTGGTTATTAAAAGGACTTGGAGTTTTTCCTGTAGACCGTAAGGGTCGTGACTTAGCTAGCTTAAAAAACTCAATAAGCTTACTTAAAGAAGGAAAAACACTTGGAATCTTTCCAGAGGGAACGAGAACAAAAAATATATCTCGTGAGAATATGAAAGATGGTGTGGCCTATATTGCCTTAAAAGCGAAAAAGGATATATTGCCTGTTGAAATTGTTTCAACTTATAAACCTTTTAGAAAAACATATATTTATATAAATCAACCAATTAATGTAGATAAATATTTATCTATGAAATCAAAAGAGGCTATGGTAAAAATGACTGATGAGGTATTTTTAAATATCTATCAAACACAGCTAAGATAAAAGAAAGAGAAAAAAATGGAAATAATTATAGCAGAAAATTCTGGATTTTGTTTTGGGGTAAAAAGATCTGTTGATCTAGCTCATGAAGCCCTAGATAGCAAAAGAGATAAATATACAGTTGGACCGCTAATTCATAACCCACAATTAGTAGAAAAGTTAGAAAGTCAAGGATTAAAAGTTTTAACTAAAGAGCAAGCTCTTAAAATAAAGGATTCATTAATTGTAATTCGTGCCCATGGAGAAAGTGCTGAGTTTAAACAAGCACTCTTAGATAATGGAAATGAAATACTTGATGCGACTTGTCCGGTCCTAGGAAATATATATATAAAAATAACAGAAAAAGAGAAAGAAGGATACCAAGTTATTATTGTAGGGGACCCTGATCACCCTGAGATAATTGCTATGGACTCTTATTTAAAAAATGGTATAATAGTAGATGATGAGACTGAAGCAAAAAATATTAAAAGTGAAAAACCACTCTATGTTGTAAGTCAAACTACAAATAGAGCTGATTTTTACTATGATATTGCAAATACGCTCAAAGAAAATAATGGTAGTGTTGTGATAGAAAACACAATATGCAACGCAACTAAGCTTAGACAACAATCAGCAGCAGAGTTGTCAAAGGAAGTTGATTGCATGATTGTAGTTGGTGGTTTTAATAGTTCTAATACTAACAAGCTATATCAAGTAGTGAGTTTGTATAACAAAAATGTTTTTAGGATTGAGACTGTTAAAGATCTACCTTTGCAAAAGCTCTCGGAATTTAAAAAAATTGGAATAATCGCAGGTGCATCCACACCTGATGAGATTATTGAGGAGGTAGTTAGTAAAATGGACGAATTTACAAAAGAAGATTTTATGAATAGTCTTGAGGATAGTTTAAAAAAGGTATATCCAAAAGATGTTATCACAGGAACAGTTATCGATGTAAAAGATGATGAAGTTTTTGTTGATATCCAATACCGTGCAGATGGTATCATTAAACTTGACGAAATGACAGAAGAAGAACAAGAAAATCCTAAAGATCATTTTGAAGTAGGAACAGACATTGATGTTTATGTTATTAAACTAGATGATGGTGAAGGAAACGTAGCTCTATCAACAAGAAGAGTTCAAGGAATGAAAGTTTGGAAAGAACTTGCTGAAAAATTCGAAAACGAAGAATTAGTAACAGGTACAGTTTCAGGCTTTAACAAAGGTGGACTTACAGTTGATGTTGAAGGAGTAAGTGGTTTTGTACCAGCTAGCCAAGTTGCAACATACTTTGTTAAAAACTTCAAAAAATTTGTTGGTGAAACATGGGATTTAAAAATTGTTTCAATCGATGAAAGAAAAAATAGATTAGTTTTATCTCGTAAAGATGTTCTTGAAGAAGAACTTGACGAAAGATGGGATGAACTTGAAGAAGGTCAAGTACTTGAAGGTGAAGTTGCAAGACTTACAGACTTTGGTGCTTTCGTAGAAGTAAATGGACTTGATGGTTTACTTCACGTTTCAGACATTGCATGGACTAGAGTAGAAGTTCCATCAGATGTACTTAACGTTGGAGATACTATCGAAGTTAAAATATTAAAATTAAACAAAGAAAAAAATAGAATTTCTCTAGGTCGTAAACAACTACTAGATAAACCGTTCGATTCATTTGTAAATGAACACGAAGTATGTGATGTAGTAACAGGTAAAATTGTAAACTTACTTGACTTTGGTGCTTTCGTAGAAGTAGCTGATGGCGTAGAAGGACTAGTACACGTTTCAGAAATTTCTTGGGACCATGTAGAAAAACCATCTGATGAATTAAATGTAGGAGATGAAATCCAAGTTAAAATTATTTCATTAGATAATGAAGAAGAAAAAATTGGTCTATCAATCAAACAACTTGAAGAAGCTCCAGAAAGACCAGAAAGAAAACCTAGACGTGAAAAAAGAGAAAATACTAATAACAACAGACCAAGAAGAAAAGCTGAAAGATCTAACTCAAATAACTTTAGCTCAGATGCTGATCTAAACAACAACCTTGGTAACTTATTAGAACAAGCTCTATTTGCACAAGGTTCATCTGATTTAATCTCTGAAGACTCAGAAGTTGACAATGTAATTGATGATTTCGATTCTGTTGAAGCTCCAGAAGAAAATCTTGATCAAGAAGTTAACGAAGAATTAGCTACAGAAGCTGAAAAGCTAGACGATGAAGTAGTTGATGAAGACATCGTAACACTTGAAGATGAAGAAAATCTTGATCAACCAGCCGATGAAATCGATGATGTTGATGAAAATGAAGAAGAAATAGAATATTAATCTATAAATAAAATTAAAAATTAAAGAAGATGATTTCGATCATCTTCTTTTTTTAAGTGAGGATATAATGCAAAGTTTACAAAAAGAAAAATACAAAGAATATTTTAAGAATAAAACTTACAATATAACCACATTTGGTTGCCAGATGAATGAACATGATTCTGAGCGTATCTCATATATTCTTGAAGATTTAGGATACACATATACAGATAATAGGGAAGAAGCTGACTTTATTTTATTTAATACTTGCTTAGTTCGTGAAAATGCTGAGTTAAAACTGTATGGTCAAGTCTCATCCCTAAAAAGATTAAAAAAAGAACACCCAGAAAAAATCATTTCAGTATCTGGATGTATGATGCAAACCACAGAAGCTCGACAAGTAATAATAGATAAGCATCCAGAGGTAGATATTATTTTTGGTACAAAAAATATTAATTCACTTTCTGATTTGATATTTAGATATCTTGAAACAGGTGAAAGAGTTATAGATATTTCTACAGATGCAGTAAAAGATGATTTCGAAAAATATAATTCCACCAATGATTTCCAAGCCTATGTAAATATTATGCGCGGATGCGATAATTATTGTACTTATTGTATAGTTCCAGAATCACGTGGACGAGAAGAATCTAGACGTCCGTATTCAATTATTGAAGAAATAGAGTATTTAGTCTCTCAAGGCTTTAAAGAATTTACTCTGCTTGGACAAAATGTAAACTCATATGGAAACAACACAGACTATGACTTTACTTTTCCAGAGTTACTAGCAAGAGTTGCTAAAATTCCAGGTGTAAAAAGACTTAGATTTACATCAAGCCATCCAAAAGATTTATCAGATGAGCTAATTGAAGTAATGCGAAATAATGACAACATTTGTAACTACTTCCACTTACCAATGCAATCAGGATCAGATGAAGTATTAAAGAAAATGAACCGTCATTATACAATAGAAAAATACTTAGAAAGAGCAAACAAATTAAAAGAAGAGATTCCAGGCATTGCCCTTTCTACAGATATAATTGTAGGTTTTCCTACAGAAACAGAAGAAGATTTTCAAAAAACAGTTGAAGCATGCAAAAAAGTTGGTTTTGACTCAGCTTATACTTTTAAATACTCACCAAGACCAAAAACAGTTGCAGCAAAATACCCAACAATAGATGATGAAATAGTTCAAGACAGATTCCAAAGACTTTTAGATGAACTATATCCAATGTTTAACGAAAAGAATGCAGAGTATGTTGGAAAAACTGTAGAAGTTTTATTAGAATCAGAATCAAAAAATAATCCTGAAATTTTAACAGGTAGGACTGATACATTCAAATTAGTTCACGTAAAAGCACCGAAAGAATTAATAGGTGAATTTGTAAATGTAAAAATCACAGATCATACATCGTTTACTATATCAGGGGACTTGGTAAATTAATTATCAAATCATTTATGGATAATACAAACTATTTATTATCCTTTTAAAGAAAAGTTATAAGTGATATTATTTTTCTGTAGGGAGAAAAGAGGCGATAAATGAGAGATGTATTAGTAAAAGCCAAGGCAAAAATGGGAAGACTCCCAGATAACGAATTATATTTAGCCTTAGCAAATGAAAGCAATATAGACAAAAAAATTGATATTCTTTCAAAAGCTTATCCTGAAATTGATAACAGGAAAAATAAAAGAGCCCTAGAAGCTGATAATTTCAACTATATGTTTAGTGAACTAAAAAGCATTGATTACTTTTTACGCGGACTTGAAAGTGAATTTTTCAACTTATACTTCTCAAAATATGAAATATTATTTTTGCAAGAAGTTATAGAATCACTAGTAAATAAAAACTACAAAAGAAACTATGTAAGCTTTACAGCTAGTCCTTTATCAAAAGAATTTATTTTGACAGAGGACATGGATCTAGAATCTTTTGTAAATATGAATAAATCTAGCAAGTATTATAGAATTTTGCTTCCATTTTTAAATGAAAATATGGAGGCAGAGTCTATAATATTTTTATCTTCAAATGCTTTAATCAAATTTTATTATCGTAATTTATTAAAACTTGCTAAAAAATTTAATAGCAAAGAACGCAAGCAAATAGAAAAATTCCTAGGTGAAGAAATTAATTTGCTTAATTTTGAGATGCTTTATAGACTAAAATCATATTACAATAGAAATGACGGCGATGTTTTCAACTACCTTATTGCAGGAGGAAATACATATAATGGACAAAGGCTAAAGGAATTAGCAGAAATGTCAAAGATAGATTTTCTCGAAAAAATGAGTGATAGTAAGTACAAACATATTTTCGATGATTACACCCATACTCATAAAGAAATCAGAAAAAGGGAATTAAAACTCTATTATGGTGAAATAACTAAACAAGAGTGCGATATCCTATACGTGATTTCTGCAATGAATATAATGTTTATCAGCGAAGAAAATATCGAAGCCCTTTTAGAAGTTGATGACAGTTTCACAGTAGAAGAAGCAATGGAATATCTAATAGTGAGGTAATAATGGCAGTAGAAAAAATGTACCTGGTAAATATGATATCCGATAAAAAAAACCTGGACAGTTTTTTGGAAGATGTGATCAAAATTGGTGATATCGAGCCACTTGATTCATTTAATCAAATTACAAACAGGAATTTTAACATAACAGCTAGTGCTGAAAATGTTGACATTACTGAAGATATCAATAACTTATCAGGATTTGACAGAAATGATGATGGGTTTATTAACAAGCTTGAAGAGATGAAAAATTCTCTAGGCATTGATAGTAACTCAGAAAATGGACAATTACTTGACCATGAAAGAGTCGATGAACTTTATGATAAACTTAAAGTTTTATTAGACAAAAAAACAGAACTAGAAGAAAAATCAAAACAGCTTGAAGTCTATAAAAAGAATGTAGACTTACTTAAACAATACGATATCGATATCGATAAAATTCAAAATTTAAAATATTTTGATTATAGATATGGAGTAGTTACTGAAGATGGTCGTTTTATCCTAAAAAATAACTACGAAAATATCCCATCTTTAATTATCCATTTGGATGAGAATGTAGATCGTGCAAGCTTAAATGCATTAGATGAAATTTATGCAATTGATGAAGCAACTTATAACTTAAATGAAAAAACAAATCAAGTTTTAGAAAATGAAAGAGAAAATGCTCGCAATGTTTCTCTAAAACTTGATCAAGAATATAGTTTAAAAACAAAAAATGAATCAAATCAAATTTATAATGATATTATGCAAGGCGCTTCAGATAGAGAAAATAAAATCAATGCAGACTATCAGTCAAGAATTAACAACATGAATGATACTTATAGTAAACATAAGGATGAAGTTGTTGATAAGATAGTAGACTTCTTAGTTAATTCTGAAAGTTAGATAAGAGGTATATGAAAATGGCAGGTAATCAAAATTTTAATAATATCAGATTGGAAAATACTGGCGATTATCTACAAATTCAAGCCCAAAATGTTAAAGATGATGTAGGGGAAAAGTTAAAAAGTAAAGTCTTTAAAGATAATAAGTTGCAAAAAGAAAAAAATAATTTTTTAGATGCAGATATTATTGGAGACACTTATGAGGATAATTTGACAGATATAAATAATTCTAAACAAAAAATAAAAAAAATACCTAATATCGACAACCAAGACCTACTTGAAAAACAAAGTTATCTGATGGTTTATCCAAAAAAAGTTAGCAAAGACTTAAATAGAACTATCAATACTCTAGGTTTTGTAGAAAATACTATTCCTGAGGACAGTAATTACAAAAATATTGATAATGAAATTGCACAAATAGACGAGAAACTAGAATCATTAAACGATGAGATTAATCGATTAAGCAATGAATATCAAGATGTAATCAAGGATTTATCTTATAATTTAAATTATGAACAAAGTGCAAGCGACTATCAAAATAGCATGGCCTTTGGAGATAAATACTTTTATTTCTCAGCTTTAGTTCCTGAATCTGATCTTAAGAATATCAAAGGTCTTGAGGATAAGTATTCAGATACTAAAATTGTAAAAGAAGATATTATGGTTGAAGATAAAAAGAAGAAACCTAAAAAAAATGATAATAAGCAGAATAATAAAAATGAAGAAAGTTATTTGCTTGTTTATCCAGAGAAAGTTAAAAAAGATGTATCTCGTTCTATAAATACTCTTGGATTTATAGATAATGAAATTCCAGAAGATATTGATATAAAAAATATAGATCGAGAATACGCAAGTGTAAATGCTGAGTTAAATAATATAAATCTTGAGATAAATGAACTTGATAAGCAATATAAAGATGTTATGAACAATATTGCTTATTCACTAGATTATGCTCAAAAAGCAGAGGATTTAAAAAGCAATATGGCTCAAGGTGATAAATATTTTTATTTATCAGGTTGGGTTCCAGAATCTGAAGTTGATAAATTTAAATCTTTAGAAAATAAATATGAAGATACAGTTTTATCAACTAAAAAAGTTGAAGAAACTAGTGAGGCACCACCAACAAGGCTTAAAAATAATTCATTATTTAGACCTTTTGAGTTTTTAGTTAATATGTATGGTGCACCAAACTATGATGAAGTTGACCCGACTCCATTTTTCGCAATCACATATTTATTATTATATGGATTAATGTTTGGGGACTTGGGCCAAGGTTTAGTATTTATAGCTATAGGTTTGTGGCTGTCAAAGAAAAATAAAGTTTTTGGCGGTTTAATCAAGCGAATAGGGATATCTGCTTCGTTTTTTGGACTCATGTACGGTTCATTCTTTGGACGCGAAGATTTAATTCCAGCTTTGCTTATCAAACCATTTGATAATATTATGACTGTTTTAATAGCATCCGTTGCATTCGGTGTGGGACTTATGGTAATTTCTTATTTAATAGGGGTCTACAATAAAGTTTCAAAACAACATAATATTGAAGAAGGTATATTTGGCAAGGAAGGTTTGGCAGGACTTATGATGATGCTTTCATTTATCATCATCGTGTTAAATATAGTAAACATAAGCCCAATACCAATGCCAGTGGGATTAATTTTATTAATAGCTTCCATTGTCATGATGGTATTTAAACAACCTATAGCAAGAAAACTTGAAGGTAAAAAACGACTTTACGATCAATCAAAAGGCGATTACTATGTAGAAAGTTCATTCTCTATCATAGAAGCACTTCTTTCAGTTTTCTCAAATTTAGTATCCTTTACAAGGGTAGGTGCCTTTGCTATAAACCACGTTGGTTTATATATGGCCTTTGAAGTAATGGCCAAGCTTGCGGGTGGAGGCATAATTGGTTTCATAATTCTAATTCTAGGTAATGCATTAATTATCGGTCTAGAAGGAATGATAGTATTTATCCAAGGTCTAAGACTAGAATTTTATGAAATGTTTAGCAAGTATTATGAAGGTAACGGTCGCTTATTTAGACCAATCGGTAGAAAAAAAATTAATAACTAAATGGAAAGGAAAAGTTATGATTAAAAACATAGGATTATTAGCACTAGCAGTAGTAGTTATTACAATTTATTCAGGTATTTATCTATTAAGAACAAATGAAGACCCATCAAAAGAAAAAATTAAAAAAGCACTAAAGATAAACTTAACAACATTTGTACCACTTATGGCAATGATTGTAGTTTTACTTTTACCAGCAAATGCAAAAGCAGCCGCAACTGATGCTGCAGCAGCTACAGCAGCAACAAGCGCTGAAGGATTAAAATATATTGGTGCTGCTTTATCAACAGGTCTTGCAACAATTGGTACAGGTTATGCAGTAGGTACAGTAGGTTCTGCAGCACTTGGAGCTATTTCTGAAGACCAATCAATATTAGGACGTACAATCATCTTCGTAGGTCTTGCTGAAGGTATCGCAATCTTCGGTGTTATCATCTCAATCCTTATTTTATACGCATAAAATGAAGGCAAAAATATTAACTAACGACCCAAGTCTTATTGTAATGTTTAGACTTGGGTCTATTGAAGGAAAGCTAGTTACTGAGCCTGATGAGGCCTATGAAGATTTTAAGGCTTCATTAAAAGATAATGATCTTGCAGTTCTAATTTTAACTAAAACAGTAGAATCATGGATTGAAGAAGATGTTAGAACTCATAGGCTTAGTGAAGGGGCTCCTTTAATTGTAGTCATTGATGGTTAATTGGAGGTATTATGCTTGATATAAATCAAAAACTAAGAACCTTTAGAAAAATGGTTTGGGATGAAGAAAAAGCAAGAAGTAACGAAGAATTATACAATTCTACAAATATAAATAGTGAACAAATTGATGAGAAAAAAGCAAGTCTTGAAAAAGAGCTAAAATCAACTTTAGAAAATCGTAGAAGTTTTGCAACAATTCGTGGAAACGAGAGAGTATCAAAACTTGAAGAAGAACAAAAGACAAATTTTTACGCTCATAAAGAATCTCTCCTTAATGACTTAGTGGGAGAAGTTAAAGATAAGCTTAAAGAGTATACAAAAACAGATGAATATAAAAATTCTCTTGCAAAAAATATAGAAAAAGTACTTAACGAATTAAATGAAAGCGCTGATAATTTTGATATTTTGTTAAGAGAAGAGGACAAGAATTTAGTAAACTATCCTAATATTGGTACTTTGGATGATGAATATATTGGTGGATTTATTTTAAAAGCAAAAGATGGATCATTCCAATATAACCAAACTTATCTAAAAAAAATCGAAGAAAAACAATACGATATAGGCAGAACTTTATATAATCTGTTTGAAAGTGAGAGTTTTAATGAATCCAATAATTAAAACAATAAATGGTCCAGTAGTTGTAGCAAAAAATGCAAGCTCACTTAAAATTCGTGAGATGGTTTCTGTAGGTAAACTTAAACTTATTGGTGAAGTTATATCTGTAGATGGTGATAATGCTACTATCCAGGTTTATGAAGATACATCTGGACTTGCTGCAAATGAAGAGATAGTTTCAACAGGTAGACCACTTTCTGTAAGACTTGGACCAGGCCTACTTAAAAATATGTTTGATGGTATCGAACGTCCACTACAAAAAATTATGGATGAAAATGGTGCTTTCATTCCCTCAGGAATTGGTTTTGAAAACTTGGATGAAGAAAAATCTTGGGAAGTAGAAATCAAGGTTTCTGTAGGCGACACTATAAATGTTGGAGATATTTATGCCACAATTATGGAAACAAAAACCATCGAACATAGACTTATGTCTACAGTAGATGGTGAGATCACTGATGTAAAACCATCAGGGACTTATAAATTAGAAGATACAATAGTAAAAGTAAAGACAAATAAGGGCGAAGAAGAAGAATTAAAACTTTATCAATATTGGCCAGTAAGAAATCCTCGTCCAGTTAAAAAAGTTAGACCGCTTGAGTTATTATTAAATACAGGGCAAAGAGTCCTTGATGTATTTTTCCCAGTAGCTAAGGGTGGTACAGTAGCAATCCCAGGTGGTTTTGGTACTGGAAAAACTATGCTTCAACACCAATTTGCTCAATACGCAGATGCTGATATTATTATCTATATCGGTTGTGGTGAACGTGGAAATGAAATGACTCAAGTACTAGAAGAATTCCCAGAGCTTATTGACCCAAATACAGGTTATGGTTTGATGGAGCGTACAATTCTTATTGCAAATACATCAAACATGCCAGTAGCTGCCCGTGAAGCTTCAATTTATACTGGAATTACAATTGCAGAATACTTTAGAGACATGGGTTATCACGTAGCGTTAATGGCTGACTCTACATCTAGATGGGCAGAAGCTTTAAGAGAGATCTCTGGTCGTTTGGAAGAAATTCCAGCAGAAGAAGGATATCCAGCATATCTTGGATCAAGACTTTCTCAGTTCTATGAAAGAGCAGGATACTTTACAAACTTAAATGGATCAGAAGGATCAGTTACCCTAATTGGTGCAGTTTCACCATCAGGTGGAGACTTCTCAGAACCAGTTACAGAAAATACAAGAAGGTCTGTAAATGTATTCTTAGGTCTAGATAGAAAATTAGCATATTCACGTCACTATCCAGCAATTAACTGGTTAACATCTTATTCAAACTATGTTGATACCATGAGATCATACTATCAAGAAAAAACTGGAGAAGATATTATTGCAGTTCGTAATGAACTTATGAATGTACTTTTACAAGAAGACGAAGTGCGTTCTATCCTTATGCTTGTAGGTAAGGATGCTCTATCAGATGCTCAAAGAAATATTTTAGATGTATCTGAACTTATCAGAGTAGGATTTTTACAACAAAATGCCTACAATGATACTGATAAATACGTGCCACTTGATAAACAAATTGAAATGCTAAATGTAATTAGAAATTATTATCATAAATCAGCAGAAGCAATTGAAAATGGTGTACCATATAGTAAAACTTATAACTCAGAACTTATAAATGACATTACTCAAATGAAATACACCATTAAAAATGATGAGCTAGATAAATTTACAGTTTTAAATAATAAACTAGAATCACATTTCTTAGGACTTAGGGGAGGAGAATATTAATGCGTAAAGAATATACAAAAGTTAAAAGAATCGAATCCTCAATCATAGAAATTGAAAAAGTAGCAGATGTAACCTACAATGCCGTAGTGTCGGTTCATGCATTAGGAATGGACTTTGTAGGACAAGTTGTAAAGATAGATGATGATACTATATCTATAGAAGTTTTTGGTAATACTCAAGATTTTTCACTAGATGATATAGTGATATCATTTGAAGAAAAACCACTCGCTATTCCACTAAGTGAGAAAATACTTGGTCGTACATTTGATGGACTTGCTCGTCCAATTGACAATGGTGGAGATATCTATGCTGAAAAAAATTATTCAGTAGAAGGTGAACCACTAAATCCAGTGGCTCGTGAGTACCCAAGAGACTTTATACAAACAGGTATTTCAGCAATAGATACACTTACAACCCTAATCCGTGGTCAAAAACTACCAATATTCTCAGGATATGGACTATCACATAATCAAATAGCAGCTCAAATAGTAAGACAAGCAAAACTAAAAACTGATGAAGACTTTGCCTTTGTATTTGCCGCTATGGGAATAAAAAAAGATGAAGCTATGTTTTTTGAAGATGCCTTTAATAAAGCAGGAGTCCGTGATAAAGTAGTAATGTATCAAAATCTAGCTGATAGCCCAATTATGGAAAGATTAATAGCGCCAAAATGTGCATTAACCGCAGCTGAATACTTAGCATATGAAAAAGGCTATCACGTTTTAGTAATTATCACTGATATGACTTCATATTCAGAAGCTTTACGTGAAGTTTCATCTATCAGACAAGAAGTGCCATCTCGTAAGGGTTATCCAGGATATCTATATTCTGATCTTGCTACTCTTTATGAAAGAGCTGGTATGATTCGTGATGTAAATGGATCTGTTACACTTATTCCAATTTTAACTATGCCAAATGATGATATTACTCACCCAGTTCCTGACCTTACAGGTTACATCACTGAGGGACAAATAGTAATTGATAGGGGATTATTTAATAAAGGAATCTATCCACCAATAAATGTACTACCTTCACTTTCTCGTCTTATGAAAGATGGTATTGGTGAAGGGTATACACGTGCTGACCATGAAGATTTAATGAACCAAATTTATGAATCATATTCTCACGTTGGTGAAGTAAGAAATATTGCCCAAATTGTTGGAGAAGATGACTTATCAGATATTGATAAAAAATATCTAGAATTTGGAGATGAATTCGAAAAAAGATTCTTATCTCAAGATCCAACTGAAAATAGAGAACTTGACCAAAGTTTAGATCTAGGTTGGGAGATTTTAAGTATTCTTCCAAGGACAGAACTACACAGGGTAAGTCCAGAAAACCTAGATAAATTTATAGGTAAGTAAAATGGAAATAAAATCAACTGCCCCTACCAAGGCAAATTTAATTGCAGCTAAAGACCACTTAAATTTACTTAAGGGTGGTCTTGATATTCTTGATAAATCAAGAAAAGCTTTAATACAAGCCCATGATGGCAAGATTAAACAAAGAGATGAACTAAATGATGATGTAAATGATACTATCAAAAAAGTTAGCAGAAATTTCAAAAAAGCTATGGTAACCATGGGTGAGTCAAAACTTGATGATATTTCAAGAATTGTTCCAGTAGATAATAGTATAGAGCTAAAAGAAAGCGAATTTATGCAAACAAAGGTTTATGATATAAACTTTGTACCAACTATGCTAAATCTTTCTTATTCATTTTATGAAACAAACGAAGCCTTTGATGTGGCATTGCTATCATTTAATGAACTTAAGTATAAAATTTATAAGTTAGCCGAGCTAGATACTACAATTAATAACCTTGATAGGCAAATAAAAAAAACTAGTAAAAAAGTTAATTCTCTAGAAAAAGTACAAATACCAAAAACCGAAGAGAGAATAAAAACAATATCATCCTTGATAGAAGAAAAGGAAAGAGAAGAATTTTCTAAGACAAAAATGGTTAAGGATAAAAAAATACGAGATGAAAAAAACACCGCAAACTAATTTGTTGCGGTGTTTTTAATTTCTCTCTTTTTAGATGTGCGAATCTTGTTTGGATCGATAACTTTTATAGTTTCATAATCCAAGATATCATCATCCTTGTATGATTTTTGCATAGATGCCGATAAGGCAAGTCCAATCATAATTAAGCATATTAATTGAAAAGTACCTCCAGCTGATAAAAATGGAAGTGGGATACCAGTTACTGGCATTAGGCCAATTGTCATACCTATATTTTCAAAAATATGAATAAATAGCATGGCTGCGATGCCTGTTACCATTAATGAAATAAAAGTATTATTAGATTTTTTAGCAAGTCTAGCTAGTCTTAGAATAATAATTGTAAATAACAATACTAAAAATATTGCTCCTATGAATCCTAATTCCTCAGCCAAAACTGAAAAAATAAAGTCAGTTTCTTTTTCTGGAACATATCCATATTGGGATTGAGTACCGTTTAAATATCCACGGCCTTTTAGCATTCCAGATCCAATTGCTATCATACCTTGTTGTTGTTGCCAGTTAGATCCAGATGTATCTCTTGCTGGGTCCAAAAAGTTTTGAATTCTATCGGCTCTATAACCAGATAGATTTGATAAAACTAAGTACCCTACAGTTATACCACCCACTGCAAAGAACAAAATCCATTTCCAAGACAAGCCTGCTACAAAAAGCATAGCAGCGATGAAAAATAAAAATACCATTGCAGTTCCAAAATCTGGTTGAAGTAGGATTAGTCCTACGGGTACAGCAACAAATATTAAAGCTTGTATAAGTTTTTTTGGCTCATTTATTTGATATTTGTTCTGATCTAGATAAGCTGCAAAAGCAAATATAAGCCCTACTTTTACAAATTCTGATGGCTGGAAGGAAAATGATCCTATATAAACCCACGATTTTGCACCCCATTCATCAAGGCCTCGTCCAAATATTAAGGTTAAAATCAATAAGCCAAGACCTATTCCATAAATCCATAGGTAAAATCGTTTTAATACTTCCAAATCAATAGTACAAAAAATACCAATTAGTACAAAACCTAAAAGGGTCGATGCTATTTGCATCTTTATAGAATCAAAATCTCCTCCATAGGCCGAGTATAGAATTACTAGACCATAAATACTTAGGATAAGTGTTGCAAAAAGCAAAATCAAATCCAAATCTTTTAAATTTTTTTTCTTTATATTAAACATTCAATCACTCCATATCTAATGACTTATTATACCATTTTAAGAAGTTTTAATAAATATAATCTTAAAAAATAGTATAGTATTAAAAGAGGATAAGGTGATATTATTTTAAAGAAAAAAGAAATTCGAGAGGTTTTAGACATTTTATCTAAAATGTATGAGGATCCAAACAAAAATCTGTTACACTTTGAAACTCCTTTTGAAGCGCTAATTGCAACTATGCTTTCAGCTCAAAGTACTGATAAAAGAGTAAATGCAGTAACATCTGAACTATTTAAAGAGGCAAATACTCCAAAAGATTTTGTTAAGATGGATATTAAAGTTTTAGAAAACTGGATAAAATCTATTGGAATATATAAAAATAAAGCAAAAAATATAAAAGCAACCAGTCAAATTTTGCTTGAAGATTTTAATAGTGAAGTTCCTAAACAGAAAAGTGAACTAATAAAGTTACCTGGAGTAGGCAATAAAACAGCAAATGTAGTTCTTGCAAATGCATTTGACATCCCAGCCTTTGCAGTAGACACTCATGTTTTTAGAGTAGCTAATAGAATAGGTCTAGCTGAGGCAAAGAATGTTAGTCAAACAGAGATGCAGCTTACAGAAAATGTGCCAGAAAATGAGTGGAATATAACACATAAAAGGCTTATTACCCACGGCCGAGCAATCTGTAAGGCGCGAGGGCCACTCTGTGAAGAATGCAATTTGAATAAGTTATGTTTATATTATAGGAGAGATAATGATTAAACTTTTTGCAATTGATATGGATGGTACACTTTTAAATACTGATGATAAAATAGATCCATCTACGAAAGAATCCATCTTAAGATTAAATGCATCTGGTGTAAAAACAGTTTTAACAAGTGGCAGGGTAATGTCATCTATTAAATTTGCTACAAAAGATCTTGGAGAAGATAATCCCATGGTGGCAACTAATGGAGCCTTGATTATGGCAAATAATAAAATTTTAAAGCAATATCCACTTAAAGATGACCATCTTAAAGAATTAGTAGACTTTTGCCAGGAACACAAATTTATATATCATTTTTATGATGAAGATACTTTTTATTCAAATAGACTTGATGAAGACAGGATAAGACATTTAAAAATTGATAATGATTATGGTTTAAACTACCAATGCAATATTTCTATTACAGACGATCCCATTAAGAATCTGAAAGAAAGAAAAAAATTAGCCTATAAGATATTAATCGGATGTTTAAGTAGCCATCCTTATGGCGAAGAAGAAGCAGTAGAAATAATAAAAGAAAAATTTAATCATATACTTTATATAACTTCTTCTGGTCCAGGTGCAATAGAAATCATGGAACCCCATGTTAATAAGTGGGAAGGTATAAAAGAACTAATAGAATTTTTGGGTATAAAAGTTGATGAAGTTGCTGCAATTGGAGATTCTTATAATGATTTGCCAATGATTGAAAATGCAAAAATTGGATTTGCTATGGGCAATGGTAACGAAAAAGTAAAATCAATATCCGATTATGTTGTAGCAGATAATGATAATGGCGGCATTAGTGAAGCAGCAAAAATAATTTTAGAATATAATAAGGAAAATCCAAGTGTTTAATATAGTTTTATTAGCCCCAGAATATCCTGGTAACGTTGGAAATATTGGAAGAACTTGTGTATTAACCGAGTCTCACTTACACTTAGTAAGACCATTTAAATTTGATTTTTCAGATAAGGCCTTAAAAAAATCTGGAATTGATTATTGGGATAAGGTAAATCTTACTATCCATGATAGTATGGAGGAATTTTTAGATTTCATCAAAGACAAGAATTTTTATTTAGTAGAGACAGGTACAGATACAAAGTATTCTGATATTTCTTTTAATGATAATGATTTTTTAATATTTGGCAGGGAAAAAGAAGGTATAAATTCAAGTATTCTAGAAAAATATAAAGAAAAAATAATTACTATCCCTATGACTAAAAAGATAGATAGGTCTTTAAACTTAGCCAATTCAGTAAATATAGTTTTATACGAAGCCTTAAGGCAAAATAATTTTAATTTTTAGGAGAGAATATGTACGATATTATAATTTTAGGAGCAGGTCCAGCAGGTCTTACTGCAGGACTTTATGCTGGTAGATCAAAATTAAAAACACTTATAATTGAAAAAAATATACCAGGTGGACAAATTGCGACAACAGCATTTGTAGATAACTACCCTGGATCTATGGAAGATGCAACAGGCATGGGTCTATCAGATAGGATGTATGATCAAGCAAAAGAATATTGTGAATTTTTAACTACAAATGTTACTAGTGTTGAACTAGAGGGAGAAGTTAAAAAAGTTCACACAGATGATGGCAAAACCCTAGAAGCAAAAGTAATAATTATTTCAACTGGAGCAAGCCATAGAAAACTTGAAGTCCCTGGTGAAAGTGAATTTGCAAATATGGGTGTTTCTTATTGTGCTACTTGCGATGGCCCATTTTATAATGGACTAGATATATTTGTTGTAGGTGGTGGGGATAGTGCAGTAGAAGAAGCGATATATCTTACAAAATTTGGAAAATCTGTAACTATTATCCACAGACGTGATGAGTTTAGAGCAAGCCAAGTTGTTGTAGATAAGGCACGTGCAAATGAAAAAATAAAATTCGAACTGGATTCTGTAGTAAATGAAATAAGGGGAGATAAGGAAACTACTTCTCTTATTATAGAAAATGTAAAAACTGGGGAGAAAAAAGAGCTAAAAAGTGATGATAATGACCCAATAGGGGTATTTATATTTGTAGGATATATTCCACAAACAGATATATTCAAAGATCAAATTGATATGAATTATGGGTATATAGTTACTGATAGCGATATGAAAACAAATATCGAAGGAGTTTTTGCAGTAGGTGACAATCGTGAAAAGTCTGTCAGACAAATGGTGACTGCTGCAGGCGATGGCTGTACAGCTGCTGTTGTAGCAAACAGATACCTTGAAGGACAAGTCTGGTAAACTATTGACAATGTCCTATAATTTAGTAAAATATTATTGTAAAAACTTTTAGAAAGAATATAGGAGGCAATAATGACAACTAGAGTAGCAATTAATGGATTCGGTAGAATCGGTCGTCTTACACTAAGAAGAATTTCTGAAGTAGAAGATGATATCCAAGTAGTAGCAATTAATGACCTTATTGATAAAGATGGTCTTGCTTATGCTTTTAAATACGATACAGCACAAGGAAGATTTACTGGAGATTTTGAACAAACAGAAGAGGGCTTTAAAGTAAATGGCCAAGAAATCAAAATCTTTGCTGAAAGAAATCCAGAAGATCTACCATGGGGAGACCTTGATGTTGATGTTGTGCTAGAATGTACAGGTTTCTTCACAGAAAAAGAAAAAGCAGAAGCTCACTTAAAAGCAGGAGCTAAAAAAGTTCTAATCTCTGCACCAGGTAAAGGTGATATGAAAACTATCGTTTACGGTGTAAACCATGAAACTTTAGATGGATCAGAAACAGTAGTATCAGCAGCAAGCTGTACAACAAACTGTTTAGCACCTATGGTAAACGTACTTGTAAAAGAATTTGGATTTGTAACAGGACAAATGTCTACAATCCACGCATATACAGCAACACAAGCTATCCAAGATACACCAGCTTCTAAAAAAGACCTTAGAGGTGGACGTGCAGCTGCTCAAAATACAATTCCAGCTTCAACAGGGGCTGCAAAAGCAGTAGGTAAAGTACTTCCAGAAGTAGAAGGTAAAATTGATGGTACTGCTTTAAGAGTACCAGTTATCACAGGATCAATTACAGAACTTTACTCAGTACTTGAGAAAAAAGTTACTGAAGAAGAAGTAAATGAAGCAATGAAAAAATACTCATCTGATGCATTCGCTTACGAAACAGAAGATGTTGTTTCAAGTGACATCGTTGGCTACCCAGCAGGATCAGTATTTGATTCACAACTTACAAAAGTTGTAGAAAATGGTGACAGTCAATTAGTAAAAACAGTTGCTTGGTATGATAACGAAGCAGGATACGTATCTAACTTAGTTAGAACATTAGATTATTTAGCTAAACTTTAAGAGATAGAAAAGGGCAGGGATATTTATCTCTTGCCCTTTTATTATTGAGGTGAATTATGAACAAAAAAACACTAAAAGACCTAGATGTAAATGGAAAAAAAGTATTAGTTAGAGTAGACTTTAACGTTCCTTTATCAAAAGAGGATAGAAGTAAGATTGCAGATGACTCTAGAATCAGAGCAGCCCTTCCTACAATAGATTATTTATTAGAAAACGACGCAAAAGTTATCTTAATTAGTCACTTAGGCAGACCAAACGGTGAAGCTAACCCAGAATTTTCATTAAAACCAGTTGCAAATTGGTTATCCGACCACTACGGTAATAAATTTGAATTTTTAGCTGCTGATGAAGTAGTTGACGAAAATGTTAAAGAAAAAGTAAATGAACTTAATGACGGAGAACTTGCCTTATTAGAAAATACTAGATACGTAGCTGGTGAGACTAAAAATGATGAAGCATTTGCAAAAGAATTAGCTTCTCTTGCTGACTTATATGTAAATGATGCCTTTGGTACAAGCCATAGAGCACATGCTTCAAATGTAGGTGTAGCTAGCATTTTGCCATCCGCAGTAGGATTATTAATTGAAAAAGAAATAGATGTTATGAGAAAAGCTCTTGAAAATCCAGAACATCCTTTTGTATCAATCCTTGGTGGAGCTAAAGTTTCTGATAAAATTGGTGTAATTGAAAACTTAATTACAAAAGTAGATACAATTCTTATTGGTGGGGGCATGGCTTACACTTTCTTAAAAGCTCAAGGCAAGGAAATAGGTAAATCTCTTCTTGAAGAAGACAAGATGGATCTTTCTTTAGAATTACTTGAAAGAGCAAAAGAAAACAATGTAGAAATATTATTACCAGTAGATGTTGTAATAGCTGAAGATATTGCTCCAGGTGTTGAAACTGAAATTGTAGATGTTGATAATATCCCAGCTGATAAGGAAGCATTAGATATTGGACCAAAAACAGCAGAAATCTATACAGAAAAAATTAAAGATGCTAAAACTGTTGTATGGAACGGGCCAATGGGCGTATTTGAAATCAAAGAATTTTCAAATGGTACAAATAAAGTAGCACACGCTCTAGCAGAAGCTGATGCAACAACAATTGTTGGTGGTGGCGACTCAGCACTTGCAATAGAAATGGCAGATTTAAAAGATAAAATTACCCACGTATCAACAGGTGGTGGAGCAAGCTTAGAATTTTTAGAAGGAAAAGACCTACCAGGTATTTCTGCAATTGAAGATAAATAAGGAGTAATAATGCGTAAACCAGTAATAGTTGGAAACTGGAAAATGAATATGACAGTAAGTGAAGCTAAAAATTTACTTACTGAAATTAAAGAAAAAGACTTAGATAATGAAGTAGAAGCAGGTGTTTGTACACCAGCCATAGACCTACCAATAGCAGCTGAGATTTTAGAAGGAACTAACGTTGAATTTGGTGGACAAAATATGTACTTTGAAGAATCTGGAGCATTTACAGGAGAAATTTCCCCAACAATGCTAAAAGATATTGGAGCAACATATGTTATCCTAGGTCATTCTGAACGTCGTGATATCTTTGGCGAAGATGATAAATTAATCAATGAAAAAGTATTATCAGCCTTTGACCATGACTTAACACCAATTCTTTGCTGTGGTGAATCTTTAGAAGAAAGAGAAGCTAACAAACAAGAAGAAAAAGTAAAAGCACAATTAGAAGCTGATCTTAAAGATATAAGCGAAAGTGATATTAAAAAATTAATCATAGCTTACGAACCAATCTGGGCAATAGGTACTGGAAAAACAGCATCAGCTGATGATGCAGAAGCAATGTGTGCATTTATTAGAAATCTTGTATCGGATCTTTACTCAACAGAAGCAGCAGATGCGGTTCGAATTCAATATGGTGGTTCTGTAAAACCAGCAAATGTTAAAGAGTTAATGGAAAAAGAAAACATCGATGGAGCTCTAGTAGGTGGAGCAAGCCTAAAAGCAGACGATTTTGAAGCATTGGTAAATCATAGAAAATAATAAGGAGAATTAATAATGAGCTTAATTACAAGTGTATATGCAAGACAAATCCTCGACTCAAGAGGAAATCCAACAGTAGAAGTAGAAGTTGAAACAGAACTAGGCGGATACGGCCGCGCATCAGTACCATCTGGTGCATCAACTGGTGAATGGGAAGCAGTAGAACTTCGTGATGGAGATAAAGATTACTTCCTAGGAAAATCAGTTCTAAAAGCTGTTGAAAATGTAAATGACAAAATAGCTGATGAATTAGTTTTAGTATATGATGTTACCGACCAAGTAGGTGTTGATAGCAGAATGCTTGAACTAGATGGAACAAACAATAAAGGAAATCTTGGTGCAAATGCTATCCTAGGTGTATCATTAGCAGTAGCAAAAGCAGCAGCAGATGAATTAGGACTTCCACTTTATGCTTATCTTGGTGGACCAAATGCCAAACTTTTACCAACACCAATGATGAATATCCTAAATGGTGGTGAACACGCTGATAACTCAGTAGATATTCAAGAGTTTATGATCTTCCCACTAGGCGCAGAAACTTTCTCACACGCATTACAAATGGGTACAGAAGTATTCCACAGCTTAAAATCAGTTCTTAAAGAAAAAGGATACAACACAGCTGTAGGTGATGAAGGTGGATTTGCACCAAACCTTAAATCAAACGAAGAAGCTCTAGAAATCATAGTTGAAGCTATTACAAAAGCAGGTTATGAAGCAGGTAAAGATGTATTTATAGCAATGGACTGCGCCAGCTCAGAATTCTATAACAAAGAAGACGGAAAGTATCACCTAGAAGGTGAAGGCACAGTTTACTCAGAAGAAGAAATGATTGACTGGTTAGAAAGCCTAGTTGATAAATATCCAATCATCTCAATCGAAGATGGCCTAGATGAAAACGACTGGGAAGGATGGGCAAAACTTACAGAAAGACTTGGAGGAAAAGTTCAACTTGTAGGTGATGACCTATTTGTAACAAATACTGAAAAACTTGAAAAAGGTATCAAAGAAAATGTTGCAAATTCTATCCTTATCAAAGTTAACCAAATTGGTTCTCTAACAGAAACACTAAACGCTATCGAAATGGCAAAACAAGCAGGATACACAGCTGTAGTTTCACATAGATCTGGTGAAACAGAAGATGTTACAATCGCGGATTTAGTAGTAGCTGTAAATGCTGGACAAATCAAAACAGGTGCACCATCAAGAACTGACCGTGTTGCAAAATACAACCAATTATTAAGAATCGAAGATGAACTTTGGGAAAATGCAGAATTTAAAGGTTTAAAAGCATTTTACAACCTAAAAGATAGATTTAACGATTAATTAAAATAAAAAGTAGGGAAAATATCCCTACTTTTTTATTTAAAGAAATTTGGGTATCATATTACTAGCTTAATCTATAAACTAAAAATTGCGAAAGGACATTTCCTGTGGTATCATATAGAGTGATGAAAATGGGAGGTGTCTAGATGGAAAATATCTTTGCAGTTATTTTAATGCTTGCATCACTAATAATTATAGTGTCTGTAACAATGCAAGATCCAAAAACTGATGGACTAGGAACACTAGCTGGCCAAGAAACAAACGTATTTGGTAGAAGTGCTCATAGAACTAAAAATGAAATGTTAGATAAAGTTGTAATTGCTGGAGGAGTATTACTTTTCTTAGGAAGTATCATAATGCTAGCAGTTATGTAAGGGGCTATAGATAGACTTAAGCTATCTAGCCTCTTTTTTTATAGAAAAGGATAAGATATGAATCTAAAAGAACTAATATTAAATATAGTAAATGATGAAAATTATGAACCCATTACAATAAAAGAACTTGAAAAATATTTACAAGCTGATAAATACACAAGAAATGCAGTTTATGATGTCTTAAAAGAGCTTGAAAAAGAAAATAAACTACGTATCTCCCACAAAAAACGCATATTGCCATTAAGTGATGAAGAACTTTCTCTAGTAGGAAAGATTCAACTAGCTCAATCTGGTTATGGTTTTTTTATTTCAGATAATACAGATTTTAAAGATGTATTTATCTCAAAAGATAACCTAAACAAGGCCTTTGATGGGGACAGAGTAAAAATTGAAATTACAAAAGCTAGAGAAAAAGGAAAAAATGCTGAGGGACGAGTTTTAGAAATAATAGAACGTGGCAATACTAAAATAGTAGGTTCTTACCAAGAGTCAAAGGGTTTTGGTTTTGTAATTCCAGATAATAAATCAATTGGTAATGATATTTATATCGACAAAAAACTTTCAAAAAATGCAAAGAATAAGGATAAGGTAGTAGCAGAAATAATCAACTTCCCTAAAAAAGGCAATCCTGAGGGTAGGATTGTAGATATTATCGGTCATAAAAATGATAAAAATGTTGATATCTATTCCTTAGTAGCGCAACACGGAATACCTTATCTTTTTTCAAAAGATACAAAAAAAGAAGTTTTATATCTAGATAAGGAAGTAAAAGAAGAAGATATAGAAAATCGAACAGATTTTAGAGACCTATTTACAGTTACAATTGATGGAAGGGACTCAAAAGACTTTGATGATGCTATTTCAATTGATAAAAATGGAGACAATTACGATTTATACGTACACATTGCAGATGTATCCCATTATGTAAAAAAAGGAACAGCCTTAGACAATGATGCTTATGATAGAGGCAACTCTACATACTTATATAATGTAGTTATACCAATGCTTCCAAAAGAATTATCAAATGGTATTTGCTCATTAAATCCAAATGTAGATAGACTATCCCTATCATTAAAAATGACCATAGACAAAAAAGGTAGGGTAATAGCAAATGACTTTTATAAAGCAGTTATAAACTCTGATTATAGATTAGTTTATGATGATGTAAATAATTTTATAGATGAAAAAGATGAAAGTGTCTATGAAGATGATATATTAAAAGAAAAGTTACTTTTATTTGATGAATTACACAAAATATTAAGAGGAAAAAGAGAAGATAGGGGAGCTATTGACTTTAATTTTACAGAAAGTCAAATAGATGTAACTGATGATGGCAAAGTATTAAATATTTCCGTACATGAGCGTGGTTCAGGAAATAAGATGATAGAAGAATTTATGCTTGCAGCAAATGAAACAGTTGCAACTCTATTTGGATATATGGACTTCCCATTTATGTACCGTATTCACGAGCAACCATCAAAAGAAAAACTAGATGGATTTAAACGCGCCCTAAACACAATGGGATATAATATCCGCGGAAACGAACTTCACCCAAAAGATTTTCAAAGAATACTAGAAGATGTAGAAGGGGAAAATGAAGAAAATGTTATAAATATGCTGATGCTACGCACCATGCAAAAGGCAAAATATAGCAAAAAGCGTGACATACACTTTGGATTATCCACAGAATTTTATACGCATTTCACAAGCCCTATTCGTAGATATCCAGACCTCATTGTTCATAGACTTTTAAAATCATATATTGAAAATAGACTAAATAAATTTAATCAAGCAAGTCTAGAGATGAGCCTAGAAAAGTCCAGTGAACACTTATCTATGACAGAAAGACGCTCGGAAGATACAGAGCGAGATGTAGAAGATTTGATGAAATGTAAATATATGCGTAGATTTATCGGAGATGAATTTACCGGTACAATATCATCAGTAACAGACTTTGGAATTTTCATAGAGCTTGAAAATACGGTAGAGGGACTTTTTATGTATAAGTTCTCACCGCACCGATTTGAATATCAAGAAGAAAGTTTAAAAGCAGTAAATGTTGATAATAAGAAGATATACTCTATTGGAGACGAAGTAAAAACAAGAGTACTCAATGTCGATATTTATCAAAGAAATATTGACTTTGATTTATTGGAGGAAGATGAAACAGTTAGCGAACAACAAGAAAGCCTTTCATGATTATTTTATAGAAAAAAAATATGAAGCAGGCATAGAATTGCAAGGAAGCGAAGTAAAAAGTATAAAACAGGGCAAGGTTAGTATCAAGGAAAGCTTTGTAGGAGATAGAAATGGAGAGATGTTTATATATGGTATGCACGTAACTCCATTTAAGGAAGCTTACGATCAAAAAATTGATCCGACGCGCACCAGAAAATTACTCCTTCACAAAAAAGAAATAGATACATTGATTGGTAAAAAAACTCAAGATGGTTATACTATAGTGCCAATTAGTGTTTATGAAAAAGATGGTCTAGTAAAATTAGAACTAGCTCTAGCCAAAGGTAAAAAACAATACGACAAACGTGAAACTATAAAAAGAAGAGAAGCAGATCGAAGAATTGATAGAGCTTTAAAAAATTATTAATGACAATCGACCCTATATGTGGTCGATTGCTTTTTTAAAAACTAAAAAAGGTATAATAGCCATTAGTAAAAACTAAGGAGGTTATTTTGAAGAAAATATTATCTATACTTTTAGCAGCAGCCCTCATAATAGGATTTATAAATTACAGGGAAAATAATAGGCCAAAAAGTATTGAAAAAAATGATCGACAAATTGAAGATGCATTGGATGATAAGGTACATACAAAATCATGCAAAACTAATAGGCAAGATAATAATATAGAAAATAATGACCTAAGTACTGGCATAGAATATGTTAAAAATAATGAATTTAATGATCTTAGTGATGATGAAAAAGCAAAAATATATGCCATGGCTAGTGATGGTCTAAAGCAAATGGGTTATGATACAAACGACTTTACATACGATGATTTAAATAAAATATATGATGCTTGTCAGGAGTATATAATCGAAAATAACGTAGATGCTGATTCACTTTCACTAGTAGACCAGGCAAAATTATACAATATATTAAAATCATATATACAAAATGATAATTAAAAACGCAGAGGAACTATCCTCTGCGTTTTATTTTAGATCAGACTTTATTACCATAAGTTTACTATCATCTAAAGCCTTTAGACTATGACTAACTTCTGGCTCAAGTTTTATAATATCACCAGATTTTATAGTATATTCTTTATCTTTTTCTGTAAATATAACTTGACCTTCGTATATAACAACCACAACAGACATATTACTGTCATGGCTAGGAATACTCTCACCAGATTTTAAATTTAAATGAGTAACAACTTGATTATCACTTTCATAAATGTTGTGTGCCCTTGCACTAGCATCTTTTACTGAATATTTCATAATACCTCCTAAAAAGATTATTTCTTACATTTTACCAAAAATTTCGATATAATCTATATATAAGATTAAGGAGAATAGTATGAAAATTAAAAATAATAAAATATCCAATATTATTGGCATTATCATAATACTTACTGTGGTATTAGCAAATAATAATTTTTTTATAAAAGAGGATTCTAATTATCAAACAGGAAAAGTAATAAGAGTTGTAGATGGAGATACAGCAGTAATTAGAATAAAGAATGAAAACCAAAAAGTTAGATTTATAGGAATGGATACACCAGAATATAATCCTACAATGAATATATCCGATCCTTGGGGAAAAGAAGCCAGTGAGTTCACTAGAAATTTATTGGATAAACAAATAGTATACCTAGAAAAAGACATATCAGATACCGATAATTATGATAGATTATTAAGATATATCTGGATAATTCCACCCAAAGAACCCAATAATCCTACTCATGAAGAGATAGAAACTCAATTGGTAAATGGAATATTGGTAAGAGATGGATATGCAAGAGCTAAAACTTATGAGCCAAACATAAAATACCAAAGCTATTTAAATGAAATCGAGAAAGATGCAAAAAATAAAAAACTTCGTTTATGGAGTTAAGGAGAAATAATATGGAATCTTATAAAAGTTTTTGGGCAAAAAAACAAATTACAAATGGAAATTTTGAATGGATGCCACTATATATTCACCTATCTGATACTCAAAAAGTATCATCCTTGTTGTGGGAACATTGGCTTAGTGATTCACAAAAAAATATAGTTATAAATTCTATAGATAATGGGGATGAAAGCATTGCAAAGAATCTTGTTATGTTTTTAGGAGCTTGTCATGATTTAGGCAAAGCTACTCCAGCGTTTCAAATTAAAAAAGGTTTTGCAAACTCAGATGATTTAGATAAGATATTAAAAGAAAAATTAGAACAAGTAGGATTTTTTGGTATAGCAAGTACTAGCCTTCCTTCAATGAATAAATCTCATCATAGTATGGCAAGTGAATATATATTATATAAATACGGTGTAAAAGCAGATATAGCCTCTATTGTAGGTGCCCACCATGGAAAGCCAGTTGATAACTTTACTACAATTAAAAACCAAATCGCCTATGAATCTAATTATTATCAAGAAGAAAAAAGTACAAACCCAATATATCAAAAATGGGAACAGATACAAAAATATTTTTTTTCATCGGCTTTAAATTCAAGTGGTTTTGAAAGTATAGATGATTTGCCAGAAATAAATCAAGTTGGTCAAGTAATATTGACTGGACTTTTAATTATGGCAGACTGGATAGCAAGTAATACGAAATATTTTCCGCTTTTTTCAATCTATGATGAAATAGACTGTAATTTAGATCAAAGAGTCGAAATAGGTTTTACAAATTGGTTTAAAACAGAAGTTTGGCAAGCAGATTATAAATTTGATTATAAAGAAAATTTCAAAAAACGATTTGGATTTTATCCAAACAAACATCAAGAAATTTTTATAGAAACTATTTTGAATACAAAAGATGTAGGTATTTATATATTTGAAGCTCCCATGGGAATGGGAAAAACTGAAGCTGCTTTATATGGTGTAGAATTACTCGCTCAAAAAAAAGGATCTAGCGGAATGTTTTTCGCCTTACCTACTCAAGCCACTACAAATGGAATTTTCCCAAGAGTAGAAAAGTGGTTAAGAGATATTGTAGATGATTTTGAGGATGATTTAGGATTAAGATTGGTACATGGAAAAGCATATTTGAATGAAGATTTTCAAAGGCTTGCAAAAAATATTAACCCAGATGCAAACTATGATGATCATCCAAGTGTAGTTGTTAACGAATGGTTTTCAGGGAAAAAGTCTGCAATTTTAGACGATTTTGTAGTGGGTACAATTGATCAATTTTTGCTATTATCATTAAAGCAAAAACATCTTTTTCTAAGACACCTAGGATTTAGTAAAAAAGTAGTAGTTATAGATGAAGTTCATGCTTATGATGCATACATGAACCAATATCTGTACCAAGCTTTAAGATGGATGGGGGCTTATAATGTGCCAGTTATAATATTGTCTGCCACCTTACCAGCTGAAAAAAGAGAAGAGCTTATAAAAGAATATCTAATAGGCAAGGGCATAAAAGCACGAAAGCAAAAGCATGATAGGCAAATAGCAATAGATACCTATCCATTAATTACTTATAATGATGGTTCAATAATTAAATATGAAGATAAATTTGAAAAGTCTTCCACAAAGAAAATACATGTTATAAAAGAAGATGAGGATAATATAATAAAGCTAATTAAATCCTTGTATAAACAGGGAGGAAATATAGGAGTAATAGTAAATACAGTAAAAAAAGCTCAAAATTTAGCGAAAGAAGTAGAGGAAGTCTTTGGAAGTGACTCATTTGAATTGATACATTCAAGATTTATTGATACTAATAGAATGAAAAAAGAGGAAGTGTTGTTGCAAAAAATAGGAAAAAAAGCAAATAGACCAGATAGGAAAATATATATTGGTACTCAAGTAATAGAACAATCTTTAGATATAGATTTTGATGTTATGATAACAGAACTTGCTCCAATTGACTTGATTTTACAAAGAATAGGAAGACTTCAAAGACATGATATAAAAAGAAATGAATATTATAAAAAGCCTACTTTATATGTAATAGGAACATCAGAAAAATTAGAATTTGATGAAGGTTCATCATTTGTATACAGCTCATATCTTCTAGCACGTAGCCAATACTTTTTGCCAGATGAAATAATAATTCCAGATGATTTATCAAAACTTGTACAAAATGTCTATTCAGATTGTGAAATAAAATTAGATAAAAATTTAGATAATGTTTATAAAAACTTTAGAAATGAACATTTGAGGTTAATTGAGCGACAAAAGGAAAAAGCCAAAGTATTTAGAATAGGAAATCCAGATACAGATTTTTTAGAAGATGAAGGTGAAACTATAATAGGTTGGTTAAATAATAGTAATGAGGTAAATACTGAAGAAGCGGCATTTGCCCAAGTTCGTGATACAAAAGAAACCATAGAAGTTATAGCCCTTCAAGAAAATAAACATGGAATAGGACTATTTGGAAATGATGATGATATCTACGAAAAAATAGATGACTCTCACATTGCAAAACTTATAGCTGCAAATACCTTAAAGCTACCTCAAATTCTTACAAAAGATTATAATTTAAATCAAACAATAAATTTTCTAGAAAAATATAATTTGAAATATTTATTAAAGTTTCAAGACAGTGCTTGGCTAAAAGGATCATTGGGTATAATTTTTAATGAAAACGGTTTTTTTGAGATTGGTGATTATATATTAAAATACTCAAATAAATACGGACTATCTTATGAAAGGAAGGGAGATAGTGACAAGCTTTAATTTAATAGATGAAAATTGGATTTTAGTTATAGATAATAACGGAAACACAAAAGAAATATCGTTAAAAGAATTATTTTCTAATGCAAGCAATTATAAAGATCTAGCAGGTGAAATGAAAACACAAGATTTTGCTGTTCTTAGAATATTGCTTGCAATTTTACAGACTGTGTTTTCTAGATTTGATGCTGATGGTATTTTTTATGAATATTTAGAATTAGATGAAGACTATCGTCAGTTAGAAGATGTTGAAGAAGATGATCTAAAAGATTATAAAAAAGATTTAAAAAAAACATGGAAAAATCTATGGAAAGCAGGAGAATTTCCATATATCGTAAATGAATATTTTGAAAAATGTCATGACAGATTTTATCTATTTGATGATAAATATCCATTTATGCAAGTGAGTGAAGATATTATTAGGAATAATACTAAAAATAAAAAAGGAACCAACATAAGTATAAAGAATATAAATAGAACTATAACAGAAAGTAATAATAAAATTTCATTATTTGCAGGAAAAGATGCTTCTAGCAAAAACTTAACTACAGAAGCAGAAATAGCAAGGTGGTTAATCACATATCACGGATACACTGGGACAGGTGATAAGACAAAATTTACAGATATTGACGATAAATTTACTCCATCTAAGGGATGGCTATACGATATTGGTGGTATTTATTTTACTGGAAATAATTTGTTTGAGACTTTGATGCTTAATTTAATCTTGGTTCATCCAGCAGATTTTAATGCTAATAAACAAAAACCGGCTTGGGAATATTCTCCACAGGAAAATATAAACGAGGATTTATCAAAATCTTTAGTAAATAATTTGTCAGAGCTTTACACTAGGTATTCTAGAGCCATATATATTGATCCAGACACAGATTTGGATAAAGAATTCTCATTTGAAGTTGTAAAATTATTAGATTTAGAACATCAAAATCAAAGCCTAGAACTTATGACAACATGGAGAAAAAATGAAAGTGGACCAAATAAGGGGTTTTTTACACCCAAAAAACATAAAAGGGATGTTAGTTTATGGAGATCATTTGGTTTGCTTGCCTTAAATCCAAATACAAGTGATGTTCGGAAAGTAGGTTTAATGGATCATTTAGAAAGTATAAAGAGTACTCTTGGAGATTACAAATTTACTATTAATTCTATAAGTATGGAAGATGATGGCAATGCTACAAGCTGGGTTCCAGTTAATGAAATATATGACTATTTAAATATTAACGATTTTGTAGCGACAGATTTATCAGAAAATGGATGGGTTATCCGCATTGAAGATACTATAAATGAAACAAAAGAGATCGTAGATATCACTTACAGAAGGTTTTTAAAAGAAATAAAATTAATTAGAAATCAACATTCAGATAATTTTGTAGAACAAAATGTAGAAAACTTATACTTTTTATTAAATGATCCATTTAAAAACTGGTTATCTTCTATTACGCTTGAGGATAGTAAAGATCAAAAAATTGAAGAATGGAGGAAGGTATTAGAAAAAATTGTAAGAGCTGAGGCAGATAGAATATTAGTAAATGCAAATCAAAGAGATTTTACAGGTGTTACAATTGATGATAAAACACATAACATTATAACTGCTTATAATTCATTTAATTTCTTTTTAAATAAACAACTAAGAAAGGAGGCCTAAATGTCTAATAAAAATAATATAAACAAACCATCTGTTTATGGAGTTACTGCTAATATATTAAATCAAATTGCAAGTAACTTAGATGCACCAGCTACAAAAGCAACATTATCAAATCTTAGAAATTCTATATCAAAACCATATTCACAAACAATTGAAGTTTTTTCTACACTTTATATATATCTCCCAGATTCATTTATTAGTGAATATGGAGATTTGTCATATCAAGAAAAAGCTATAATCACAACACTACAAATATTTTCTATTCATCAGCAAGGAAATAGCCAAAGTGTTTTTTTAGCAGCTGATGATGAAAATAAATACAAAAATATAGGATGTGCATTAAAAGTTTTAAGAACTAGTGAAAATGCAAAATCAACTGATAGAAGATTTAACGCTATGATAAGTGCAGATACCTTTGAAGAGCTTACTTTTCACCTAAGACAACTAATTTCTTTGTTAAAGTCTAGGTCAGATCAAAAGGTAAATTATGCAAAACTTGCCCAAGACTTATATTATTTACAAATACCAAGTATGAGAGAAAATATTAAGCTTAGCTGGGCTAAAGAATACTACAGATTTAATAACCAAGAAAAAAATAATAAAGGAGAAGAAAATGAGTAATAATAGACTGTTCCTAGATGTGCACGCAATACAAACATTGCCACCTTCAAATATTAATAGGGATGATACAGGAAGTCCAAAAACTTGCCAATATGGTGGGGTAAAAAGAGCCCGAGTTAGCTCCCAATCTTGGAAAAGGGCGATGAGAACTTATTTTTATGAACAAAGTGAACAAGAAAATGTGGGTGTTAGGACAAAAGATATTGTACAATTTGTAGCTGATAAAATAATTGAAATTGACTCCAGCAATGAAGATACAGCTTTTAGTCTAGCTGAAAAAATAATAAATGATGCTGGCGTAAAAACTAAAGATGGAAAAGCAAAAGCTCTTTTCTTTTTAGGTGATAGTCAGGCTAAAGAGTTGGCGAAGGCTGCAATTGATGGAAATAATGATAAAAAATATTTAAAAGAGATATTGAGAAATAATCCTGCCATAGATATAGCTTTATTTGGTAGAATGGTTGCAGATGATCCATCATTAAATGAAGATGCATCAAGCCAAGTAGCCCATGCAATTTCAACTCATTCAGTAGATACAGAATTTGACTTTTTTACAGCAGTAGATGACCTTGCTCCAGAAGAAAATGCCGGTGCAGGTATGCTTGGAACAGTAGAATTTAATTCATCAACTCTTTACCGATATGCAAATGTAGCTATTCATGAATTATACAAACAATTGGAAAATAAAGAAGCTGTATTAAATACTGGAAAGTTATTTGTAAAATCATTTACAAATAGCCTTCCAACAGGAAAAGTAAATACATTTGCAAATCAGACTCTTCCTCAATTTGTAATGGTTACATTAAGAGATGATAGACCAGTAAACTTAGTCTCAGCCTTTGAGAATCCTATAAGATCAAATGAAGGATATGTAGAAAAATCTGTAAATGCATTGTTGAACGAAAACGAAAAGGTAGAAAAATTTGTAAATAAAACTATAAAAACATTTATCTTAGACTTAAATAACTATAATTTTTCTTCTGATAACATTGAAAATGAAAATTCATTAAATGAGTTGATAGGTGACTTAGGAAATTTCCTAGACACAGAGTTATCAAATTGGTAGGGTGATTTTTTGAAAACAATACTATTAAAATTTGCAGGACCACTTCAATCATGGGGAACTAATTCCCATTTTGAAACAAGGCAAACAGACCTATATCCATCAAAAAGTGCAGTAATAGGTCTAATAGCTGCTAGTTTTGGATATCAAAGAGATGAAGATAGTAAAATAAAAAAGCTAAATGAACTAAACTATGCAGTAAGAATAGACCAACAGGGAAATTTACTAAGGGACTATCAGATAGCACAAAAATTTAAAGAAAATGGGGATTTTGATAGGACTTATGTTACTAATCGTTATTATCTTGAAGATGCAATATTTGTAGTAGCTTTAAGTCATGATGATGATAAATTTATCGAAGGAATATATGAGAATCTTCGAAACCCATATTTTCAAACATTTATGGGCAGAAGATCATGTCCACCACCAGCCGATTTTTTACTTGGAATTTTTGATGATAATATTTTAGATACATTAAAAAACTATCCTTGGCAAGCTAAATATTGGTATAAAAAACATAATGATAATGCTATATCTTGCTACATGGATGCTTCTATTGAAAAGAACTTAAGAGTATCACAAAGAAGAGATATGGTTATATCTTTTTCTCAAAGAGAACGAAAACACCAATATAGAAATGAAAGTCAGCTAATAATAAAAGCAATCGACCCTGCAAGTGAAAATAATAATCTTACTACTTATGATGAGCATGACGCTTATGGCAGTCTTTAGGAGGATTTATTATGTATATGTCAAGAGTAGGAATTGATTTTAATAATAGAATGAACCTCAAAAAATTATCTAATTTAAATGCTTATCATAGTTGGGTTGAAGAAAGTTTTCCGGATGAAATAAAAAACAAAACTCGCACTAGAAAACTATGGAGGATTGATCAACTTAATGGCAAAAACTATTTATTACTAGTAAGTGAAACAAAACCAGACTTAGATCAATTAGAAAAATATGGTGTAAGAGGTACAGCTTCTACTAAAGATTATGATTCATTTTTAAATAAACTTAAAAATGGAGATATTGCGCGTTTTAAAGTAGTTTTAAATCCAACTATATCTATAAAAAGTGAAGTAGATAAATCTCAAAGAGGCAAGATAGTTCCACTAAAATCATCTGAGTTTGCTAATTATTTATTGGATAGGTCATTAAAAAATGGATTTTCTTTAAATGAGGATGATTTTTTGATAACAGAAAGAAAAATAGTGCCTTTTAAACATTCTAAAAATTCAAAAAGAATAAACTTAGATCAAGTTACTTATCAAGGAAAACTAAAGATAACTGATAAAGATAAGATGATAAAAACTCTTACTTCCGGTATCGGAAAGAAAAGAGCATATGGATTTGGTCTAATGACAATAATTTTGGATAATTAATATGAAAAAATCATTTGGAGCAAAAAAAGCAGAAATAAATGAACTTCCTAGAATATCAGATAGAGTTAGTTTTATATATGTAGAACATGCAAAAATTAATAGGCAAGATAGTGCAATCATATTTTTAGATAACAGAGGAATAGTTAAAATCCCTTGTGCAATGATTGGTGTTTTGCTCCTAGGACCAGGTACAGATATTAGTCATAGAGCTGTGGAACTAATAGGAGATACAGGTTGTGCTATGGTATGGGTAGGAGAAAATGGTGTAAGGCAATATGCTCACGGCAGAAGTTTAACCCATTCATCTAGATATTTAGAAAAGCAAGCAAAATTAGTATCAAATACTAGAAGTAGAGCAGCCGTTGCTAGAAAAATGTATCAGATGAGATTTCCAAAAGAAGATGTAAGCAATCTAACAATCCAACAATTGCGTGGTAGAGAAGGAACAAGAGTCCGTAGAGTATACAAAGATAATTCGAAAAAATATGATGTAGAGTGGTCAGGTAGAGACTATGATCCAGATGATTTTAATAAATCAGATCAGGTTAACAAGGCTTTATCAGTGGCAAATGTAGCGCTTTATGGATTAGTCCATAGTATAATAGTAGCACTTGGCATATCACCAGGGCTAGGTTTTGTTCACTCTGGCCATAATCTAGCCTTTGTGTATGATATCGCAGATTTATATAAGGCAGAAATAACTATACCTATTTCATTTAAAGTAGCGTCATTAATTTCAGAAAACGATGATATTGAAACTATCACAAGAAAATCCATAAGAGATCTTATACAAAAAGAAAAATTAATGGAACGAATAGTAAAAGATGTTCAATATCTTTTAGAAATACCCAAAGAAGAAAAAATAGTAATAGATCAGATTCATCTTTGGGATGATAAAGAAGAATACGTAGATTACGGAATAAATTATAGTGAGTACTAATGCCTTTTACAGTAATAACATTAAAAAACACTCCTCCATCACTCCGTGGTGATCTTACAAAATGGATGCAAGAAATATCTACAGGAGTTTATATAGGAAATTTTAATAGCAAAGTAAGAGAAGAACTGTGGAAAAGAGTAGTAGAAAATGTAAAAGAAGGTGAGGCTACAATCTGTTATGCTTCACGCAATGAAATAGGATATGACTTTAAGACAAATAGCAAAGAGATTTCCATTATTGATTTTGATGGCATACCCTTGGTAATGCTTGAAAAGAAAGAAAAAATAGAAGTAAATGATCAAACAAAATTAGGCTATAGTACAGCATCAAAATTTATAAAAGCACGACAATTTCAGCAACAATCCAAAAAATTACCTTCATATGTAGTTATAGATATAGAAACCAATGGATTAGATTTTAATAAAAATAGTATAATAGAAATTGGATGTGTAAAACTTTCTAATGGGAATCTTGAAGAATTTGAAAAGGCAATTAAAATAGATAATTCATTATCTAAAGAAATAGTAAATCTTACCGGAATAACTGACGAGTTTTTAGATAAGAATGGAGAAGATGAAAAAGAAGTCCTAAGCGAACTACTAGATTTTATTAAAGACCTACCCCTAGTAAATTATGGGAGTAACTTTGATATAAACTTCTTAAATAAATCTTTAAACAAACATAAATTAGGAAATATAAAAAATCAAACCATTGACTTGATGAGATATGTAAAAAAAGAAAAAAGAATGCTAGAAAACTATAAACTAGAAACAGTCTTAAAATCATATGGGATTTGTCAAGAGGTACCCCATAGGGCGCTGGCTGATGCCAAATTAACCTACGAGCTTTCAACAAAAGTAAATATTTTTAAAGAAAAAATAAAATAGGATGGCTATAAATAAGGATCAAAATACTGTTTATCCCGCACACGCGGGGGTGATCCTTTTTAAGCTAAAAGGTGTTACACACCCTTTAGGTTTATCCCGCACACGCGGGGGTGATCCTCCGTTATTACTGGTATTGTTTTTACTAATTGTGTTTATCCCGCACACGCGGGGGTGATCCTTTTTAAGCTAAAAGGTGTTACACACCCTTTAGGTTTATCCCGCACACGCGGGGGTGATCCCTACTTTTGCACTATCTAAGTAATCAGATTTAGGTTTATCCCGCACACGCGGGGGTGATCCTGTAAATGATATGCGTAATTTAAGAGCATTTGAGTTTATCCCGCACACGCGGGGGTGATCCTATTTTTCTTCAGGTGTTTTCTTAAATATCATAGTTTATCCCGCACACGCGGGGGTGATCCTCTTCTGTATCATAAGACCTGGTATAGGGTCTAGTTTATCCCGCACACGGGGGGGGTGATTCCATGCCTGTGTGGCCCACCAGCACCTGCAGAGGCGTTTATCCCGCATACGCTGGGGTGATACTCAATATTTAGTTTTTCTTTAATCATTAATTATAACTAAAGATTGTCATATATTTTGATTGGTTTTAGACATAAAGATTATCTTAAGGTTAAGGGGAAATGATTTAGGCCTATATCTAGGTATAATTATTATTATATTAAAGTTTAGAAAGGTTAGATATGGCTTATATAGAATTAAATAATTTAACAAAAGAGTATAAGTCTGGTGCATCGACTATTGTTGCCAATGATGATATAAGTTTTGATCTTGAACGCGGTAAACTTTTAGTTATCGTTGGGGCATCTGGTGCAGGAAAGACAACTCTTTTAAATATACTTGGTGGTATGGAGCAAGCTAGCAGTGGGCAAATCCTAATAGATGGCAAGGATTTGACAAAACTTGATGATAATGAACTAACTACTTATAGGAGAAATGATGTAGGATTTGTATTTCAACATTATAATCTTATCCCAAATTTAACTGCTCTTGAAAATGTAGATTTATCTGCTGAGATATCAGACAATCCACTAAATTCCGCAGAAGTTTTAGAAAATGTTGGATTAAAAAATAGGTCAGAAAATTTCCCAGCCCAATTATCTGGTGGTGAACAACAAAGAGTTGCTATTGCAAGGGCTTTGGCAAAAAATCCTAAAATTTTATTATGTGATGAACCAACAGGTGCCCTTGATTATGAAACTGGAAAAAATATTTTAAAACTGCTACAAGATGCATCAAGAAAGCTTGGAGCAACTGTAATAATAATTACCCATAACTCTCTAATAAAGCCAATGGCAGATGTAGTCATTGAGCTGCGTGATGGAAAAGTAATTGAAAATTATGAGAATACAAACCCAACACCGGTTGAAAGTATTGAGTGGTGATTTTTGTGAATAAAACATATTTTAAAAATATCCTAAAAGATATAAAAAATACCATGGGTAAAGTAATATCCATTGCCACCATGGTTGGACTTGCAGCTTTAGTTGTAGTTGCTTTGACCCTAACAGGTCCCACTATGCGAAAAACCTTAAATAATTCCTTAAAGTCTTATAATCACCCAGATATAATATTAAGATCAACCTATGGACTTGATTTTGAAGATGAGATGATTTTAAAAACAGATGAGGATATAGAGAATATTACTCTGGTAAAAAGCGCTGATCTGTTGGATAATGAAACTCTAATAAGAGTAAAATCCTACAATAAATCTATAGCAAAATCGGTAATAGTAAGTGGTCATAAACCAGAAAAGAAAAATGAAATAATATTAGATAGAATTTTAGAAAATCAATATAAAATTGGAGATAAGATTAAATTTTCCTATGTAGATAATCCAAAATTTGATGAAGAAGTCATGAAAAACTTGGAATATGAAGTTGTAGGATTTTTTAGAACTTCAGATTATTTTATGGAAGATATGAGAGAATTGTCTTTTAGTGCAAAAAAAGAACTTAATGGCTATGCTTATGTTCTTGAAGAAAACTTTGATACAGATAAATTTGGAGAGGCAAATATTATCTACAAAAATTCAAAAAAAATGGATAAAACAAGTGGAGATTATCAAAATTTTGTATATGAAAAGAAAGATAATCTTGAAAATGCCATAGCAAATAGACCAAGTGAGGTCCTTAAGAAAATAAAATCTGAAGCAAATGATGAACTTGATGATGCCCAAAGTGGAATTGATAATGCAAAGAAAGAAATTTCCGATGCAGAAAAAGAACTTAAAAATGCACGCAAAAAACTAGATCAAGGCTATGTTAATTATGAAAAAGGAAAAAAAACATATGAGGAACAAATCTCAAAAGGCCAAAGTGAATTAGAGAATGCGAAAAATGAATTAATTAAAGGTCAAAATCAAATAGATAGGGGTAGAGAAAGCTATAAAACAAATCTAGATGAATACAATAGAAAAATTTCATCTGCCCAAAGTGAAATAAATACAAAGGAAAAAGAACTTTCTGCCGGTCAAAGTGAATTAGATGCTGCCCAAGCTGAAATAGATGCAGGATATAATAAATTGGAAAATAAATTTGAAGGTCCTAGGGCAGAGTTAAAAAGTGCAGAATCCAAATTAGACGAGGCAAAAAGAAATATAGATCAAAAACAAAATGAGCTAGCTATTTTAGAAGACCGTTTCGATAAAGACAGTGAAGCAGATAATTTGTCAGAACAAATTAGTCTGTTAAAAGCAGAAATAGATAGGGCAAAAATTCAATATGAACAAAGCCTTTTTGAATATGATTCTAAAAAGGATTCCATAGAATCTAGATATCAAACAGAAAAAGCTAAAATTGATCAAGGTCAGAGTGAATTAAATAATAAAAAAGCAAACTTAGATGCTGGTTGGACAAAACTTAATCAAGGCAAAAGAGAACTAGAATCTGAAAAGAATGAAGGATGGTCAAGATTATCTAGTGCAAAAAACGAACTTGATAAAAATCAAGCTAATATTGATGCTGGCTGGACTGATTACAATTCTGGACTAAAAAATCTAGAATCAGAAAAAATAAATGGCCAAAAAAAATTAGAAGACTCTTACAAAAAGCTTATGGATGGGGAAGAAGAGTACCAAAATAATCTGGATAAGTTCAACAAAGAAAAATCAAAAGCGACTAATAAAATAAATAAAGGTGAAGACGATATTGAAGAAAATAAGGAGTCTTTGCTAAAACTCGTAGATCCAGAATATGATGTAGAGACGATTTTTGACAATGAGGGTATCGACACCTATTATAAAAATAGTTTAAATATGGATGAGCTTACCAAAGTTTTTCCTACATTTTTCTATCTAGTAGCAATGCTTGTTACCCTTACTACTATGAAAAGATATATAGATGAACAACGCACAATAAATGGAACCTTAAAGTCTCTCGGATATTCTGATAAGCAAATCAGCCAAAGATTTTATATTTATGGGATAATTCCTACACTTATCGGATCAATTATTGGAGCTTTGTTTGGAAGATTTTTAGTTAGCCGCATTATTATAAATGCTTATTCATCAGGATTTGGAAATCTTGGTATAAATTATGTAGGAGCATTACCATACATCTTATTTTCTATAGCTTTGTCGGTAGGACTTGTTGTCCTCACAGTATATTTTTCATCAAAAGAAACGGTGAGAGAAACTCCAGCCGCTCTACTAAGACCAAAGGCTCCACAAATTGGAAAGAAAATACTTTTAGAACGTATCAAACCTATTTGGAAAAATCTTTCATTTATGCAAAAAATTACTGCAAGAAACTTATTTAGATATAAGTCTAGGATGTTTATGACCTTATTTGGAGTGGGAGGTTGTACTGCCCTTACTTTCTTTGGTTTTGCAATGATAGATTCTATAAAAGATACGGTAGATTGGCAGCAAAATAGGATAAATCACTATGATGTAATTGCCATGGTGAATGAAAATGCAACTGATGGAGATTTAACATCTTTCAATAATAAAATTAAAAACTATGAATCTCTTCCGATTAGTTTTCAAGAGACAAATGTTAATAATAATGGTAATAGATTAAATTTAAATTTGGTAATCCCAAAGGAACATGATAAATTAGATAAATTTGTAAGTCTAAAAAACCTTGATAGAAATTCAATAGATTTATCAAATGAAAAGGCTGTAATTACAGAAAAAGCATCTGATAAGTTAGGAATAAAAAAGGGAGATAAAATTAAATTTTCCTATAAGGGTAAAGATTTTGACCTCCCTATAACAAATATAGCAGAAAACTATACTGGCCATTACATCTATATTTCAAAGGAAAATTTTGAAAAACTATCCGACCAGAAAGCAGATTTGAATGCTAATTATCTCCACGGTGATGCAAGCAAGATTATAAAAAATATTGAAAATGAGAAAGCAGTAAGTGCAATAATCAATGCATCTGTAATTTATGCATCAATGGATGTACTTCTTCAAAATTTAAACCTTGTTATAGGAATAATTACCATTATTTCTGGACTCTTAGCCCTTGTTGTTTTATATAATTTGATAAATATAAATGTTAGTGAAAGAAAAAGGGAACTTGCAACTATAAAGGTACTCGGGTTTTATCCAAAGGAAGTTACTTCCTATATATTTAGAGAAATATTTATCCTTACTATACTTGGAATCTTTGTTGGTTTTGGTTTAGGATATGCTATGTTTAGGTATATATTATACGTAGTGGCTCCATCCGATATTTTATTATCTTACAGAGTCCACTTTAACCCATTTTTATATAGCGGATTGATAACAATAGCTATTTCAATAATTTTACTGCTTGTAGTTCACAGAAAACTAAAGAAAATTGATATGGCTGAGGCTATGAGTAGTGGAGAATAAATATTTAAGGAGATTTTTATGAAAATTTACTTAGTAAGACATGGATTTACCCAATCAAATAGGGCTAGAACAGAATCATTTGAAGACTCTAAACTTAACAAAAGTGGTTTTAATGTTCTGGTAAATACTAGAAGAAATCTTGAAAAATATAATATCGATAAAGTCTACACATCAGAATTAAAAGATGCAACACAAACTGCTGATATGCTAGGCTATCATGATTACACAGTAGATAAAAGATTAAATGAACTGGACTTTGGTGAATATAGCGGACAATTACTTGAAGAAATTAATGAGCATTATGAAGGTACTTTAGGCAATGAGGAAGATATATTTAACGTAAAATATCCTGGTAATGAAAGCCGTAATGATGTTATAAAAAGAATTAGTGAATTTTTAGATGAGTTAGTAGAAAAGAATGAAAATGCCCTTTGCATCAGCCATGGCTTAGCTATAAAATCTGCCCTGTTCTGGGTACTAAAAGATAAAGCTGATTGGGATAGTTTCTGGATAGAAAATGGTTCAGTAACTATATTTGATATAAATAATGATAAAAAACTTATAAAAGGTGTTAACATTGTTTAATAGAAAAGCAAGGTCCTATGACCTTGTTTTTTTGTTAACTAATTATAAGATATAATAGTATAAAGGAGAAAATAATGAGAATAATTTTAGTTAGACATGGTTTAAGTGAAGCAAATATTTCAAAATTTTATTCCTTAGAAGATACTATATTGCACGAGAGTGGATTTAGTGTTTTGAATAATACTAGAAGAAATTTAGAAAAATATGACATAGATGAAGTTTATGTTTCAGAGCTTAAAAGGAGCCAGCAAACTGCTGAAAGGCTTGGATTTACAGATTATAAAATAGATAGTCGTATAAATGAGCTAGACTTTGGAGATTTTAAGGGCAAGTTTTTTGATGATATCAGATCAAATGAAATTGAATTTTTTGAAAAACAGAAAAAAGATCTTTTTAATTTAAAATATCCAGGCGGTGAATCTATCAATGATGTAATAAAAAGAACCAGTGATTTCTTTGAGGAAAAGTCAAAAGAGGATAAAAATATTCTTTGCGTAAGTCATGCTATGGCTATCAAATCATCCTTATTTTGGTTACTTAAAGATATGGAAAATTGGGAAAAATTTTGGGTTGAAAATGGATCTATTACAGTCTTTAGGATAGAAAATAGAAGAAAAATTATAGAAAGTGTAAACCTAATATGAAATTTATCCACCTAGCTGATGCTCATTTGGCGGATAAATCTAGTTTTAATGATGACTTAGGATCTCTAATTAGAAAAAAATCATGGGAGTCATTTGAAAATATTTTTAAGACGAACACGGATGTAGATTTTGCCCTAATAGCAGGTGATTTATTTGAAAGACAGTATTTCTCGGCCAAAGATTTTGATAAGATTTTTGATATTTTTAAAAGCTTTGGAAAAGATATTTATTATGTAACAGGTAATCACGATTATTTTGATGAGTACAACACAATTTTTCTAAATAATAAACCAAATAATCTGCATATTTTTACTGAAGAAAACCTCTCCCTATTTGAAAATGGAAAACTTAGAGTCTATGGCTTATCCTACAAAGACCGCATATATAAAAATAACTTTCCCTATGATTTAAATCTTGATAGGGGATTTTTTAATATCTTACTATCACACGCTGATATTAGTCCAAGTCCTACAAATTACCTAGACCTAGACCCAGTAGAGCTAAACAAAATAGGATTTGATTACATTGCTTTGGGTCACATCCATAAGGCTTCGAATATCTATAATATTTTCTATCCAGGCAGTATCGAGCCCCATGATTTTTCTGATATATATGATTATGGATATATCAGATATGATGATGGAGAAATCAGCCAAATTGACTCATCACTTTTAAGTTTTGAAAACCTAGATATATATACAAATGATTTTAAGTCTGAAGATGAAATTATTGATTTTATAGAATCAAAACTTAGTAATAAAATTAATTTTCTTAGGATAAATATAAAAAACGAATCAGATATAAATTTTAATAGATTAAAGAAAAAAATTAATGCTAGCTATGTTGAAATAAACGAAGACTATGATAAGGATCTATTTAATCTAGGAGATTTATATCCAAATTCTCTTTTAAGTAAATATGATAAGCACTTTGAAAATGCCGATGATGAAATAAGCAAGCTAGCTAGACAAATTGGGCTTGATGCAATTTTGAGGAGTAAAAAATGAGCGTATATATTAAAAAACTCCATATTATTTCCTTTGGCCAGTTTGAGAATACGAGCATTGATTTTACCTCTGGATTTAATCTAATTTACGGTAAAAATGAATCTGGAAAATCAACCATAGCAAGCTTTATTGAAGGAATTCTATACGGTTTTGATGATGGAGTTCGTGTTCGTCATTTTAATAAAAAACAAGAAATATATAGACCAATTAATTCTTATAAATATGCAGGAATTGCAATTTTTAATAAAGATGGAACAGATTATAGGATTAGCCGTAATTTTAAGAATGGTGAATACGAAATCTATAATCTATATACTAAAGAAGTAGTCGAAGCAAAAGCAAGCAATTTAAATTATCCTGGAGAATTTTTACTAGAATTACCATATGAGATTTATCAAAACATAATCTCAAACTATCAAGCACAAGAATCATCTGATAAGGCTAGGGCAAAGGTCGTAGAGCTTATAAGAAATAAAGATGATTATAATTTTTCTGCCAGTGATGCTATAAATATTTTAGACAATAAGCTAGCTGAAATAGGAACTAATCGAGCTTATACCAAACCTTATGCAAAAACAAAGGCAGAAATAGAAGAAATTTCTTCTGAGATTTTAGATCTAAAAAGTCTTAGAAATGAAACAAATAAGGACTTTGCTAAATTATATAAAAATCGTGATGATATTAAAAATAAATCTGAAAAGCTAAAAGAATTAAAAAATGCTCGTGATGCATACAGGGAAAATGTCGCCTATAAAAATCTTGAAGATGAGATTAAGTATAAAAATGAGCTTAATTATGTAGATAGTGAACTTAAAAAGTATGAAGATTTAAAAATTAAGGAAAATTCAACAAGTGATAAGAAAACAGAAAACTTGTCTGGTAAAGACTTACACAAGCATTATGCCTTTTATATATTAGGCTCCTTGTTGCTTATATTTTTGTGGAGATATTTTAAGCAAAATTATCTTTTAGCAATTGCCATAATATTGCCTATAATGATGATTGCTATTGATAAAAAAGATTCTAATCTTTCAGATGATGCTGATAAAAAGTATAATGATCAGAGATATATAGAATATTTAAAATTGATAAATGAAAGGGAAAAGATCTTAGAGATTTTAAGAGTCTTAGAAAACCAGGATAAAACTAAGGATAGGTCAAATATTAAACAGATTCAAAAGCTTGATATCAAAGATACTGAATTAAAGATAAAAAGACTAGAAAATGACCTTGAAGAATTAAGAAAAAATAATATTTACTTGGAAAGAAAACTAGCAAGTGCAGAAAACCAATTAAATAATGAAGTAGATTTGGTTGATAAGTTAAATATCTTAGAGAAAAATCTAAAAGAAATGGAAAAAGAAATCAAGGCTATAAATCTTGCCAAAGAAACGATTATAGAATTATCAAAGAGCACCGATGCTGATAAAAAAGAATTTGATAGAGCAATCTCAGATTTGATTTCTACAATTACTAAAGATAAATATAGCCAGATTTCTTATGACAGTGAGCTTAATCCAAGCATTATAACAAACACTGGCGAATCTTTAAGTATTGACAAACTTTCAACTGGATTTTATGACCAAGTTAACTTCGCCCTTAAATTTATGATAAATGAAAATAAACTAGATAATTTTATTATCTTCGATGATGCCTTTATAAACTATGACTTGGATAGATTAAGATTAGCATTGTTCTTTTTGCTTGATTTGGCAAATGATAGGCAAATCATATATTTAACTTGCCATAATAGGGAAGAAGAAGTTTTGAAAAACGAAAACATCGAATTTAATAAGATTGATTTGGAGGAAATATGATTTTTGCCCTAGCTGACTTACATCTTGATTATACAGAGGAAAAAAGCATGGAAGTCTTCGGTTTAAATTGGGAAAATTATCAAGACCGTATTTTTAATAACTGGAATGAAGTGGTGGGAGTTGATGACACAGTGCTTATCCCAGGAGATATTTCCTGGGCCATGGATCTTGATCATGCAGTTATTGACCTAAAAAAAATAAATGAGCTTAATGGCAGAAAAATCCTTATGAAAGGCAACCACGATTATTGGTGGACTTCTTTAAATAAGATAAATAATCTGGGGCTTGATTCTATGGACTTTTTGCAAAATAATTCATTTAATATTGAGGGATACGATATTTGCGGAACGCGCGGATGGATACCAAGAGACCATAAGGACTTTAATGACCACGATGAGAAAATATTTACTCGTGAGCTTATGAGGCTAGGTAATTCATTAAGAGCTAGTAGGGATAATAAAAAGATTGTCATGCTTCATTATCCACCAATTAACCAAGATAAAACTTTTAATGAATTTTATGATATATGTTTAGATAATAAAGTAGAATATCTAATTTATGGCCACCTGCATGGCGTTGGTCATAATCTTATTAAAGAAGGTAAATTTGACAGTATAGACATTAAATGTGTAGCAGGTGATTATATAGATTTTACACCAGTGAGGATAGTATAAATGCAAAGAGAAATTGAAGTAAAAGTATTAAATATAAATCCGAAAGAAATTGAAGAAAAATTAGTAAATCTAGGTGCAGAAAAAATCTCTCATGAGTTTCAAAAAAATTATACCTTTACCCCTAAAAATGGTGAATTTGAACACGGTTATTTAAGAATTCGCGAAAAAGAAATAGATGGTCAAAAGCAAGATATAGAACTTACCTTCAAACGTATCGAAAGCGATGATGACTTTAGGGTAAATAATGAATATACAGTTAATATCGATTCTGTTTCTATGATGATTAAAATCCTGGAAGAAGTGGGTATTGATTTAGAATATGAGGGAGAGAAAGAGCGTACTTCTTACTCTTTCAAAGACCAAAGATTTGATATAGATATTTGGGATGAGAAAACTTATCCAGTCCCATATATGGAAATAGAGTTTTCAAATATAGATAAGCTAGATGAGATTTTATCTGACCTGGATATAGACAAAAAAGATGTAACTACTGATTCTATTACAGAATTAAGATCAAAATTAAATATATAAAAACTTGACTAATAGAGTTATTTCGTGTAATATTTTTAAAGATTAAAGGAGAGTATAATGATTAGTATAAAAAATTTATTGACATCAGAAGCACTTTTTAAAGACGATATATACGAAATAGTTGATTTAGCAAATGAAATTATTAAGAGTCCACTAGATTTTTCTCATATATGTGAGGGGAAAATTTTAGGGACTCTTTTTTTTGAACCTTCAACTAGGACAAGACTTTCATTTGAATCAGCTATGATTAGACTTGGTGGATCTGTAGTAGGTTTTTCCGATGCAAATGTATCATCATCTACCAAAGGAGAAAGTTTACAAGATACTGTAAGAACTGTTAGCCAATACGCAGATATCATAGCTATGCGCCACCCACAAGAAGGAGCAGCATACTTAGCATCATTGACTGCAGATTGCCCAATAATAAATGCGGGTGATGGGGGTCACCAACATCCTACACAAACTCTTACAGATGTATTAACCATTAGTCAATACAAAAATTCTTTAGAAAATCACACTATTGGTCTAGTAGGAGATTTAAAATACGGAAGAACTGTTCATTCACTTTTAAAAGTAATGAATTTATTTGATAATAATAACTTTATCCTAATATCCCCAGAAGAATTAAAACTTCCTCAATATGTAAAAGAAGACGTGTTTAAAGATAAGAAAAACTATATTGAAACTACAAATCTAGATGAGGTTATGGATAAGGTAGACATTTTATATATGACTCGTATACAAAAAGAAAGATTTTTCTCAATGAGTCAGTACACAAGATTAAAGGATTCATATGTTTTAGATAAGGCAAAACTTAAAAAAGCCAAAGAAGATATGATAATCATGCACCCACTCCCAAGAGTAAATGAAATTGCAACAGAAGTAGACAAAGACCCAAGAGCTGTTTACTTTAACCAAGTTAAATTTGGAATGTATGTTAGAATGGCTCTTATTATGAAATTATTGGAGGCAAATAATGCTTGAGATTACAAGTTTAAAAAATGGAATAGTAATTGATCACGTAAAAGCTGGCAATGGTATAAAGATATTTGAACTATTAGGATTAGCTGACCTAGATGACCAAGTTGCACTAATACTAAATGCAGAGTCATCAAATATGGGCAGAAAAGATATTATAAAAGTAGAAAATCATCAAGACATAGACCTAGACATAGTTTCTATCATAGACTCAGAAGCTACTGTAAATATCATAGAAAATGAAGAAGTAGTGGAAAAAAAGGAATTGGAATTACCAGAAGAGATAGAAAATATCCTTACCTGCCAAAATCCAAAATGTATTTCTACTTCAGAAAGATCAGTTACTTCAAAGTTCATCCTAATAAATCCAGAAGAAACAAAATATAAATGTGCTTACTGCGATCACATTTATGACGTGGAAGAATAATGAAGCAGATATTTAAAAATTGCTATGCCTTTGATGATATAAATATTTCAAGAAAGCCTATCTATGTAAGTGATGGGTTAATTGTTGAGGCATTTAAAGAAGATGAAGCCGATGAAATAATTGATTGTAAAAACTTAGTTTTAGTACCATCATTTGTTGATATGCATGTGCATTTTAGAGATCCTGGCTTTACTTACAAAGAGGACTTAGAGACAGGCTCTCACTCAGCTCTTGCTGGAGGATATACTTCAGTACTATTAATGGGAAATACAAAACCAACTGTCTCTAGCCCAGAAATTTATAATGATATTATAAAACGAGCTAAGGACCTAGACTTAATCGATATAGAGCAAGTATATACAATTACTGAAAATTTTGATGGCAAGACATTAGACCACCTAGATTCTATGCCTGAGTCCGTAAAGTACATCTCAGATGATGGCCACGGGGTAAATGATGATATGGTTATGTATAAGGCCATGGAGAAAGCAAAAGAGCTTGGTGTAATAATGACTTTACACGAAGAAGTAGATGAAGTATCTGATTTAGATTATGAAATTGCAGAAGATGCGATGACTCTTCGTGATTGCTATTATGCTTATAAACTTAATTGTCCAGCTCATTTTTCCCATGTTTCTACAAAAGGTTCGATTACAGCTATTAAATACTTTAAGGATTTAGGTGCGCCAATTACTTGCGAGGTAACTCCTCACCACCTATTACTAGCCGATAAGGGAAGAGAAGAAGTAAAGGTAAATCCTCCTATAAGAAAAGAAAATGATAGAAAAACTCTAATTGGAATGATAAAAAATGGAACAGTAGATGCAATATCAACTGACCATGCTCCTCATAGTAAAGAAGATAAGGAAAAGGGGGCACCAGGTTTTATCGGTATAGAAACAGCTTTTTCAACTTGCTATGAAGTTTTAGTGAAATCTGGAGAAATTTCCTTAAATGACTTGATAAAAATAATGGCAACAAATCCGGCAAGACTTTTAGGCCTAAACAAAGGAAAAATCAAATCAGGTTATGAAGCAGACTTTACTTTAATCGACCTTGATGAGTCCTATATTTACAAAGAAGAAGATATAAAATCAAAATCAAAAAATTCTTTATTAATTGACCAAGAACTTTTTGGCAAGGTAAAAAGAGTTTATAGGAAAGGTGTCTTAAAATATGCAGATAATAGATAGATTATACAAAGAAGTGGAAGAAAAAGGCTTTGTCTGTGTAGGCCTTGACACTTCCCTTGATTACATACCAGAAAAAAATAAGGAAGGCAAAAGCATCCATGAAGCTATCTTTGATTTTAATAAAGAAATTATAGATGCAACTTTAGATATAACTGCTATCTATAAACTCCAAATAGCCTACTATGAGTCATACGGCATTGAAGGAATGCTTGCTTATAGGGATACCCTAGCTTACCTAAGAGAAAAAGATTTATTATCCATAGGTGATATCAAAAGATCAGATATAGCAGCATCTGCTACACAATATGCCAAAGCCCACTTTGAGGGAGATTTTGAAACTGATTTTATAACCTTAAATCCATATATGGGCATGGATTCAATTAAGCCTTACGAGGAATATTTAGCTAGTGGTAAAAAAGGTGTATTTGTTTTACTTAGAACATCTAATCCAGGAGCGAATGACTTTGAAGTCTTAAAAACAGATGGAGAAGAACTATTTTTTAAAGTTGGAGATAAGTTACAAGAACTAAATCAAATATACGTTGGAGAATCTGGCTATGGTCCTGTAGGATTTGTAGTTGGTGCAACCCATACCAAAGAAGTTGAAGAAATAAGAGATAGATATAAAAACAATTTTTTCTTAATCCCAGGTTTTGGTGCCCAAGGAGCCGATAGTTTAAATGTATATAAACTTTTAAATAACAAAAATGGGGGAGTAGTTAATAACTCTCGTGGAGTTTTAAAAGCTTATATGAACCATGAAGATGGGATAGATAATATTGGCAAATATGCCAGAGAAGCAGTCCTTAAAACTAGAGAGGATATTTTAAAAAATGAAGACCTATAAAAATGGTGTGATTACAGAAAATATTGAAATAGCTCCTAGTATTTGGAAAATGAAAGTGGATATAGGTTTAAAAGCAAATCCAGGTCAGTTTTTCATGTTTAGAACAGAAAGCTTTAGAAATGAACCATTACTATCTCGTCCTTTTGGAGTATGTGACCAAGATGATGAAGAGCTTACATTTTTATACCAAGTTGTAGGCGCTGGTACAGAAATTATGGCAGGCTTAACTCCAGGTCATAAGGTAAAACTTTTAGGACCATTGGGTAATGGTTTTAATACTGAAATAGCTAAGGGTAAAAAAATTGCAGTTGTAGCCGGGGGAATAGGTATAGCTCCGCTTTTAGATTTAGTAAAATCTTTACCTCAAAAACCAGATTTTTATGCAGGTTTTACATATGATCCTTACTTCGTAGACGAATTTAGACCCTATGTAAGTTCTGTAACAACAACTTCATTTAAAAATGATAAAAAGTTTATTATAGAAGACTTAAACCCAGATGATTACGACATTATTTATGCTTGTGGTCCAAATGGATTGCTTAAGGCAATTCATGAGAAAAACAATAAAGCATACTTAGAAGTATCCATGGAAGCTCATATGGCTTGTGGGATTGGAGCATGCCTTGGTTGTACAGTGCCAAGTGCAGATGGAGATTTTTTAAGAGTTTGTAAGGACGGTCCAGTTTTTGATGCAAGGGAGGTTTTTTAATGAATATAGGAGTAGATATTTGCGGTATCCATTTTAAAAACCCAGTAATAGCTGCGAGTGGGACTTTTGGATTTGGAAAAGAATTTGCAGACTACATTGACCTTGATAAATTAGGCGGCATTTGCTCAAAGGGCCTTACCCTAAATAAAAACTTAGGTAATAGTGGGATAAGAATACACGAAACCCCATCAGGGATTATGAACTCAATAGGATTACAAAACCCTGGTATAGAATATTTTGTAAATGAAGAACTACCATTTTTACTTAGTAAGGATACAGTAACTATTGCAAATCTTGGTGGCCACTCTGTAGAGGATTATGTAAAAGGTGCAAGTATCTTAGATAAAACAGATGTGCCTATGATAGAGTTAAATATTTCTTGTCCAAATGTAAAAGAAGGTGGCATGGCCTTTGGTACAGAACCCACTAAAGCTAGTGAAGTTATTTCAAAGGTGCGAAAAGAAACCAAAAAACCACTTATAGTAAAACTTTCTCCAAATGTTGGATCTATACCATCTTTTGCAAAGCTTGCTGAGGATAATGGGGCAGATGCAATTTCTTTGGTAAATACCTTTAATGCTATGGCCATAGATATAAACACAAAATCTCCAGTTTTTGTAAACAAAACGGCAGGTTTATCAGGCCCATCCATAAAACCAATTGCTTTAAGAATGGTTTATGAAGCAGCTCACGCTGTTGATATTCCAATTATTGGCATGGGTGGAATAATGGATTATAAAGACGCCTTAGAATTTATTATGGCAGGAGCATCTGCAATTCAAGTAGGAACAGCCAACTTTGTAGATTATAATACTATGATAGATGTTGCCGAAGGCATAGGAAAATATTTAAAAGAAAATAATATTGAAGATATAAAAGAAATAACAGGAATTATTTAGGAGAAAAAATGGATAAAACAATAGAATTATTAAAAAAATCAGATGCTCTTTTAGAAGGTCACTTTTTACTTTCTAGCGGCAAACACTCTGATAGATATATTCAGTGTGCAAAATTAATCCAACATCCAGAATACTGTAAGGAAGTATCTGAAATAATTGCAGAAAAATTAAAAGAAAATAACATAGATGTAGATTTATGTGTAGGTCCTGCTATGGGTGGAGTAATCATTTCTTACGAAGTAGGAAAAGCACTTGAAGTAAATGCAATATTTACAGAAAGAGTAGACAATGATATGACACTTCGTCGTGGATTTGAAATCCCAGAAGGGGCAAAAGTAATTGTTGTAGAAGATGTCATCACAACTGGAAAATCTTCTTTTGAAACAGTAGAAGTAATTAGATCATACGGAGCAGAAGTAGTTGCTCTTGCTTCTATTGTAAATAGATCAAACAAAGCTGAGATAAATGGTCTTCCAATTATATCAGCAACTAAAATAGATGTTAAAACCTATGATGTAGGTGACCTGCCAGAACACTTAAAAGACACACCAGCAGTAAAACCTGGTTCAAGAAAAATTCAATAATAATTTGCGTAATTACCTCCTAGCTAATATAATTTATTAAAAAGCTAGGATTTAATTTATATATGAAAAATAAAAAAATGACGCGTATTTTTGGGCTAGTTTCTCTTATGTTTAGCTTAAATCTTTTTATAGTGGACACTGCATCAGCATCAAAGGATCAAACAAAATCAAATTTACTAGATGGATTAAATAAAATAAATTATGAGACTACTCTACTTAAAAAAACTAGGGCGGAGCAATATAAAAAATTAAAAGATGATATGGATGAATTTTACGATAAGGGATCAAGCAAGATTGACTCTAAAAACATGTTCTATTGCTTAAATGTACCAGATTTTACCGAAGAAGAATATGAAACAGGTTTAAAAGACACTGGGCTTGCCGGTCTTGGCAAAGACTTTAAAAATGCTGGAGATACTTATGGAGTGAACCCTATACTATTGATGGCTATGGCAAAGCATGAAACTGGAAATGGAACAAGTGAACTATTTTTAAACAAAAACAATCTCTTTGGTTATAATGCAATTGACATTGACCCATATAACAAAGCAACAAACTTTAAAACTCCAGCTGAATCTATTAATACGGTAGCAAAACACTTAAAAGAAAATTATTTATCAAGCAATGGAGCTTACTATAAAGGAGTGTCCACAGATGCTATTGGCATGAGTTATGCAACTGATCCAGATTGGTCAAAGAAAGTAAATTGGATGATGATAGAAGTAGTAAAATCAATGATTGAAGATTTTGAAAATGAGACAGGGATGTAGCCTGTCTTTTTTTGAAAGTATAAGTGGGGAATTATGGATACAAAATCATTTTTAAAAGGAAAATCACAAACAGCCTATGATTTTTTAGGAAATCATAAAAAATCTATAGGATATATATTTAGAATATTTGCCCCAAATGCAAGTACGGTAGATATAATAGGTGATTTTAATGATTGGCAGGGACAAAGGTTAAGAAAATACAAAACTGGTATATTTTCTATAAGGATAAATGATGCAAAAGAAAATGATAGATACCAATATATAATTACAAGTGAAAATGGTCAAAAAACTAAAAAAATAGATCCGTTTGCAGAAAAAATAAATATTGAGCAAAATTGTTCTACCGTAGGATCGAGTGAATATAAATTTAAAAATAAAAAAATTAAAAATAAGCCTAATAACATCTATCAAGTGCATTTGGGGTCTTTGTTAAGAAATAATGAATTTACTTATGAAAAAATAGTTGAACATTGTAAAGCCAATAACTTTGATTACATATCATTTTTGCCCTTGGCTGAATATGAAAATTACAAATCATATGGTTATAAAAGTTTTTCTTTATTTGCATATTCTAAAAGATATGGCAATATAGATGATTTTAAAAAGTTTGTAGATATAGCCCATAAAAATGATATTGGCATTATTGTTGAGCTTGATATTTATGAGTTTGATGAGAATTCCTATTGCCTTTTTGATTTTGATGGGACAAATCTTTACGGTTATGCTTATGAAGATATAAAATATAATTATTATGGGGGAATAAATTTTGATCCGAGTAAAAATTCGTCAAGATCATACATCTTATCAGCTATAAATTACTGGATAAGAGAATATAATCTTGATGGACTAATGCTATCTAATATCGAAAATGCTATTTACTGGCAGGGTCAGGCAGAAAGAGGAATCAACGAGGATTGGCTAGAACTTTTAGAAGAAATAATTAATTTGATACATAAAAAAGATTCGCTAGCATTGGCCAGTTTTAATGGAATTTATGATTTGGATCTAAATTTTGATTATGTATACGACTTAAGATTTAGAGAAGTCATAAGAATTATGCAAAAAGCTCCTATTGAGAGGGATAAGTACAAAATGATTGTGCAGAAGTTAGTTACTAGGGACAATAGCAAAAAAATAATTGGATTTTCATATGTAGATTCTTATCTCGATGAGGCAAGTTTAGCTATGAAAATGTATGGAAATAATAAAATTAGTCAATTAAAAAGTCTATTTACCCTATTGTATAGTCTCGATTCGATAAAGATGATATTTATGGGAGATGAGGTCGCAGATTTTAAAACTTTTTCTGTTTTTGATAAAGTTAATCTAACCATTGATAATAAAGAAAGAGAAGAATTTAATAAGTTTTATAATGATTTGATAAAAATTTTTAAAACGAGATTTAATACATTTGATTCTAAGACAAAGTTATTAGACATTGGTGGATACAGTATTTATGCTTTTACTAGAGAATATAAAGATAAAAAACTTTTGATCCTTATAAACATAACTGATTTAGAATACAAAATAAAAAGTCCATATAAGCTAGAGGAAATAATTAATACTGATAATCTAGACTATGGTGGATCTGGAAATATTAATGGAATCTTAGATAAAAAAGAATATATACAAATAATGCCTTTTGGATCTGCTATATTTAAAATAAAAGAGGATGAGAAGTAAAACTCATCCTCTTTTTTATTTTTCTGTTAAAGTATATTGATTTTCCAAGTTGTGAGCTATATTTGTAAATCTTTCTAGTATTATCTTTCTAGGAATAATTCCTAAAAAATATCCATTTTTGTGGGTCACGCAAATAAAGTTATTATTGATAATCAATCTTAGTACATCTTCAAGATTATAATTATCAAAAAGGATTGGTACAACTTGATTCATTACCTTTTTTACCTTTATTTGAGCAAGTCTATCCTCATCAAAAATAGATAAGTCTTCTGTGCTAGTAACTATATTTGATATAGAAATAAGACCTCTTACCCTATTTTCCTTATCAAGAACAGGGATGATTTGATAACCAGATGAAGATAAAACAAGGATGGCATGAACTAGTGAATCATCTTCACGCACAATAGCTACATCACTTGCAGGAATCATTATATTTTCGGTAGGTTCTTTAAACATTTTTTCTATATTTTTACCAATCATATTTAGCTCCTTATAAAGATTATAAACTAGATTAAAATAAAAATAAAGTAAAAAAATTCCCCGAGGATATCCCTCGGGGCTATGTAAAGCACACCCAGCTTCGAAATAAAATCTCACTAGAGTGTCTATACAATCCTAGCTCGTGATAGGTAGCCTTACGGCACACAGAAAGATCTACTTAATGCTGCTACGTTCCCGTCCTGACATGGTTCATAGTTTCCTGTTGCGTAAGACCTATCAGTCTTCACTAGTTCATATAGGCTTGTAGTTAGAAAATATCCCTCTGCTGGGAATTCGACCCTGCTATAGCGAATTGCAGGTTACAAGGCATCGCTAGTTCCCCATCTAGTGCATGGCGGAGAGCATGGGATTTGAACCCATGATACACGAAATATGTATACACGATTTCCAATCGTGCTCCTTCAACCACTCGGACAGCTCTCCATGCAATTACATTATTAGACTATACTACGAATTTTTCTAAATGCAAAGATATTTCATATGGTATAATAATCTAGAAAGGAAAATTATGGCAAAAGCATTATATAGAGAATATAGGCCAAAAACTTTTGATCAGGTTTTAGGCCAAGATAGGGTTACGAATGTCCTTAAAAATCAAGTAAAAACTGGCAAGATTAGCCATGCATATATATTTTCTGGTGAAAGAGGTACGGGTAAGACTTCTTGTGCAAAGATATTTGCAAAAGCTATAAACTGTCTTAACCCTAAAGACGGTTCACCTTGCTTAAAATGTGAAAATTGCCTGGCAATTGAAGAAGAATCTACAATAGATGTCGTAGAAATGGATGCTGCCAGTAATCGTAGGATTGATGATATTAGAAATCTAAAAGATAATGTAATCTATCCTCCAAATAAGTTGAAATATAAGGTATATATAATAGATGAGGCTCACATGATTACCCGTGAGGCGTTTAATGCCTTACTTAAAATTATGGAAGAGCCACCAAGCCATTTAGTTTTTATACTCGCAACAACGGAGATAGAAAAAGTTCCGCGCACAATTTTATCCCGTGTCCAAAAGTTTGAATTTAATAAGATAAATGATTCAAATATTAAAAATCAAATAAATCAAATACTTGATGATAGGGATATATCAATTGATAATGAAGCTATTGATCTGATTATAAAAAAAGCAAATGGAGCTATGCGTGATGCTCTTAGTATCCTAGACCAGGTAGTGTCATACGGTGAGAAATCATATGATTTATCAAAAGTAGAAAGCTTATTAGGTGTAGTTGATTTTTATGATGTGGATGCTCTAGCAGGAGCAATTATAAAAAAAGATACAAAAGCTAGTATGAATAATCTTTTTAAGCTTAGGGGAAATAATAAGAGTAATAAGGATATATTAGATAGTTTGATATCATATTTTAATGATATACTAATTTTAAAATTAACTGCTGATAATTCTTATTTTGATAATATTGATTATCTTGATTCGATTAGTAAGAGGTCTGAAGAAATAACGGATTCTGAGCTAGCAGATTATTTAGACATTCTAATTGAATATTCTAATAAGATGAAACTTACAGAAAATACAGATGTTCTGACCGAAGTTTGTATTTTAAGGCTCTTAAATCTTAAAAATATAAATAATCTTGAATCTAGAATTTCATACTTAGAAAAAAATACTGGTGATGATTTAGTAAATTTGGTTACAAAAATAATAGAAAGTAAATTATCTAATTTCAGCTTAAATGAAATTGAAAAGCCAAAACTGTCATCTAATGAAATTAAACAAAATAAAAAATATAAAGAAACTGAGACAGAAAATATAAATAAAGAGCAAGCTGAAACTTCAGCTAAATTAAATAATAAAAATGATTTATCCTCAGTAGATGAAGAAAAAATTAAAACTATGCTCATAAAAACGGCAGGTGGTGTAATGAATGGACTATTTGCTGATGAAGGATTTAATTATAGGATAAATAAAAATGACTTCATTTTCTATATAAAAGATGACTTTTATAAAATCTTTATAGAAACTAAAATAAATGAAATAGAGGCCAATTTAAAAGAAATACTTTCAGCTGATTATAGCTTTACTATTGATTCATTTGATAATATGAATAATAATATAAGTAAAACTGAAACTCAGGAAGAAGAAAAAAAAACTGAAGATTACTCAGAAAAACTGATTGAAATCTTTGGTGATGAAATAATTATAGAATAGGAGAAAATTATGGCAAGAGGTGGATTCCCAGGTGGGGGAAATATGAACAATATGATGAAACAAGTTAAAAAGATGCAAGCAGAGATGGAAAAAGCTCAGCAAGACATCGAAGAAAAAGAATTTGAATCAACTTCAGGTGGTGGAGTTGTAACAGCAACTGTAAATGGAAAAAAAGAATTGGTTGGCCTAAAAATAGATGAAGATGTAATAGACCCAGAAGATAGCGAAATGCTCGAAGATCTTATAATTGCAGCAGTAAATGATGCACTTAAAAAGGCTGATGAATACAGCGGAGAAAAAATGGGCAAACTTACAGGTGGTCTAAATATCCCTGGATTTATGTAATGGCAATCTTTCCAGAAAGTTTAAATAACTTAATAGGAGAATTTCAAAAACTACCTACAATTGGTCGCAAATCTGCTGAAAGACTTGCAATGAATATTGTAGAACGTGATGAAACTGACATAAGTGATTTTTCTAAGGCCTTGTTGGAAGTAAAAGAAAAAATTCATAAATGTGAGATTTGTGGAAATCTTACTGAGACAGAAATTTGCGATGTATGCAAAGATATTACTCGTGAAGAAGATTTTATATGTGTAGTAGAGGATGTAAAGGACCTAATAGCAATAGAAAAATCTGGGGCCTTTCATGGTAAATACCATGTACTCGGTGGACTCATCTCACCCTCAGACGGCATAGGTCCTGATGAGCTAAATATCGATAAACTCCTAAAAAGAATAGATGATGAGGGGATAAATGAAATAATCCTAGCAATTTCTTCAACTATAGAAGGAGAAACGACTACACTTTTTTTAACCAGTCTTTTAAATGAAAAAGACGTCAGGGTATCAAAAATAGCCCAAGGAATTCCTGTTGGATCAAATCTAGAATACTTTGATCAACTTACCCTAGAGCGAGCAATAGAGGATAGGAGAGAGATCCGTGACTAAATTTAGTAAATTTATGTTGATACTATCCATTTTTGCCCTTGCAACAAGTTGTGGCAAGAAGGAAGAAGTAGTTGAAAATGATACACACGTAGTTGAAGTAGAGCAGGAAAAACCCGTAAAAAGTGAATTAAATATTAATGCTACAAGTTTTTCATCAAAAGTTGTAATAGATAATATCAAGAATTCGTCAAATATATCATATATCATTGCTTCAAATCCAAATTATACAAAAATTGAGCAAGGAGACTTTGATATAGCAGTTGTTCCAGGCTACCTTGGACCATATTTTTACGAAAAGACAAATCAAAATATAGAAATTGCTGCGATAACCTTACTAGATAATATCCATATAGTTTCTGATGAGGAAATAAAAAGTCAAAGTGATTTACAAGGAAAAAATTTATTAATCCCAGATCCAGTTGGAAATTTGTCAAAAGTAATTGATAAAAAAATAGGACCACTTAATTTAGTACTAAGACTAAAAGAAGAATATTACAAAAATATGAACGATATAGTGGATAAGATGTCTAAAACATCTAATTTTCTAACAGTACTAACAGATCCGTATTTTTCAAAAGTAATAGATAAAGACTATTATATTTCTGATCTTTCAAGTATCCTCTCAATAGATAAGGGAGAATTTGTTAGCGATATAATAATTGTAAACAAAGATTATTTAAATGATAACAAAGAAGAATTTGATACTTTTTTAAAAGACTATAAAGAATCAACACAAGCTATTGAGGAGACATCGGATTTTGATATTAATATTTCAAATGAGATATTAAATGAATATGATATCACAGAGCAAAGAGCGCAAATGGCCCTAAAAAGATCTAATCCAGTATTTATAGATGGGGATACAATGAAAGGAACCTATAAAGTTTTTCTTGAAAGAATAAAAGAATTAGATGAGTCATTAGTTGGAGAAAATGAACCGACAGATGATTTGTATTATGAAAAATAAGCAAAAAAGTAAGAGCCCCTAAGGGCTCTTTTTTATTGTAGCAAATTTTATATATCATCAATTGCTAACTGCTCGCTAACATTGTTAATGTTGAACATTGCGATTTTCAACAATTAAAGCTTTATTTTGGTGGAGATGATGGGAGTCGAACCCATGTCCGTGGAAGTCTCCTTATTAACCTCTACAAGTTTAGTAAGTTTAAAAATTTTGCATAAAAACCAGTAAACTTACAAATAATTTTTATGCTAGCTTCATAATACTGAATATACCTCAAAGCTTTGGTATATTAGTTGTCGCTAAAATTATGAAACAAATTGTAAGTTCGCGACAAACCTACAATTCATTGCTACCAGATTCTTAGGCAGCTAGTGCGAAGTTAGCTTCGCTATTGTTGTTTGCGTTTATATTTAAACTATGGATTTACGTTCCACATTCGACTTGCTATTAATAATTCTTCGACCACGTCGAAACCATGGCATCCCCATGTAACTTATAATGTACCTTACAATGATGGTTTTGTCAAAACATCTCAGTTTTTGTAAAATATATTTTAAGAAAAGGTTTTTTTAGCATTTTAAATTTATTTTAGGGTATTAATATACTATATAATAGATAGTCTTTTGCAAAGGAGGACATATGAGAAATTCAAATAAAACAGCTGCAATGCTTTTGGCTGGAGGACAAGGTTCTAGACTTAAAGCATTGACAAAGGATATGGCAAAACCAGTTGTTCCATTTGGCGGAAAATACAGGATCATAGATTTTGCTTTAAGTAATTCAACTAACTCAGAAATAAAAGATATAGGTGTATTAACTCAATATAAACCACAGCTTTTAAATCGTCACTTAGGTATTGGTGCTGCTTGGGACTATGATAGAAACTACGGAGGTCTTCGAATTCTTTCTCCATATTATACAGAAGAGGGAGGAAAATGGTTTGAAGGAACTGCAAGTGCTATCTATGAGAATATAAATTACCTTGATTTAGTAGATCCTGAATATGTTTTAATTTTATCAGGTGACCATATTTATAAAATGGACTACAGAGAACTTTTGGATATTCATAAGCAAAAAGGCGCTGATGCTACGATTGCTGTCATGGAAGTAGATTGGGATGAAGCTATCAGATTTGGAATTATGAATACTGATGAAAATGGCAGAATTACAGAATTTGAAGAAAAACCAGAAAAACCAAAATCAAACCTCGCGTCTATGGGTATTTATGTTTTCAACTGGAAAGTTTTAAGGAAAACTTTAATTGAAGATAATGAAAATCCTGATTCATCAAATGACTTTGGTAAAGATATTATCCCAAAAATGTTAGCAGATGGTGAACCTCTTTATGTTTATAAATTTGATGGTTATTGGAAAGATGTTGGTACAGTAAGAAGTTACTGGCAAGCAAACTTAGATCTTATAAATCCAAATAATGAACTAGGTATATATAATGAGGATTGGAAGATTTATACTACAAGCTTAAACTTACCTCCTCATAGAATCGGACCTAATGGAAAGCTCAATGATGCTTTAGTAAATGAAGCTTGTGTAATAGATGGTATTGTAGATAATTCTGTATTATTCTCAAATGTTACTGTAGAAGAGGGCGCTGAAGTTTATAATTCAGTTTTATTAAATGGTTCCAAAGTAAAAGCTGGATGCAAGATTTACAATTGTGTGGTAGCTGAAGATATAGAAATTACAGAAAATATAGGTGATAAAGATACCGATAAAGTCTATTTAGTGAGTTCTGAAGGTATCGGGGAGGAATAAAATGGATAATATTTTAGCATTAGTATATAGCTCAGAATTCAATCCAGCTGATTATGGTGAATTGTGCAAGGTAAGACCTGATTATATGTTGCCATATGCAGGTAGATATAGAATTATAGACTTTACTCTTTCAAATTTAACAAACTATGACATTTCCAATGTAATATTATATGCAGGAAATAAGATGAGATCAACACTTGATCATATAGGTGATGGTAGAAGCTGGGAACTTAATAGAAGACGCGGTGGACTTACTATAAATCCTCCAAACTATGATAAAAAAAATCCATCAGAAATAGAAACTTATTTTGATACACTTAGAGCCTTTGAAGAAAGTAATGCAGAATATATTTTTGTAACAAACCCAATGTATATAAATAAAGTAGATATAGGAGATGCAAAAGAGCAACTAAAAAATCAAGGCAATGACGTATTAATATTTACAAAGAAAACAGAGGATAAGGATGGTTTTTTCCTCAATCGTAGAATAATTAATTCAAACGAAGAAGGTAAACCAGCAAATGCTGGATTCAATCTAGGTACAAGTGATGAGTTTGATTTATTCGCTGGGTCTATTCTTATAAAACGTGAGTTATTCATTAAAGTTTTAAGATATGCCGAAGAAAAAAATTATATTTCAAACTTGCTAAATGCGATTTTTGAATATCCAGAGGATTTAGATATAGATTTTTATAGGATTAATAATCAATTAGAAATCATAATGGACACTTACTCATTCTTCGATGCAAATATAAAACTATTAGATAGAGAATATTTTGATAACCTCTTCTATAAAGATGGGCTGGTTTACACAAAATCTAAAGATGAGCCTTCAACTTCCTACACAAAAGAAAGCAAAGTTAAAAACTCCTTAATAGCCAATGGTGCTATCATAGAAGGAGAAGTAGAAAATTCTGTTATTTTTAGAGGTGTCAAGGTTAAAAAGGGAGCAGTAATCAAAAATTCAATCATCTTTCAAGACAGCGTAGTCGGAGATGAAGCTATATTAAACTTTGTAATTACAGAAAAAGGAACTCAAGTTGGTAAAAATGTAAAATTATTTGGTAACAGATCTCATCCATTTGTATCAAGCAAAAATGAAGTGTTAGAAGATTGGAGCTACTAATGAATGTACTATTTCTGACCGCAGAAGCTGTACCATTTGTAAAAACAGGAGGACTTGCAGATGTGGCGGGTTCTCTTCCTAAACAACTTGTAAATCTAGGAGCAGATGTTAGAGTTGTTTTGCCACTGTATAGCACAATAGATGAGTCATACAGATCAAAAATGGAAAAAATAACAGAGTTTTACGTAGATCTGGATTGGAAACACCAATATGCTGGAGTTTATGGATTAGATTTTGATGGCGTAAAATATTATTTTATCGATAATATGGAGTACTTTGATCGTGACCACCCTTACGGATTTGATGATGATGCAGAAAGATTTATATTCTACTCAAAAGCTTGCACACTTTTAGGAAAAGAAATCAATTTTAAGCCAGATATCATTCATTCTAATGACTGGCATACAGCAATGGTAAATGTTTTTGTAAATGATTATAGGCGTGGAGATAGTTACTATGATGATATAAGAACATTATTTACCATACATAATTTAAAATACCAAGGCGTATTTGATTCTGATAACCTAAGGCTGGCAGGTCTTGATGGAGCATATTTTAATGAAAATGATTTAAAATTTTATGATGCCATAAACTTTATGAAAGGTGGTATCATTCATGCTACTGCCGTAAACACAGTTTCAGAAAATTATGCTAGAGAAATTCATTATCCATTTTATGGAGAAGGCTTAGATGGTATTATTCGCCAATATGACTATAAGCTATCAGGAATAGTAAATGGTATTGATTATGACGAATGGAATCCGGAAGCAGATAAATTGATTGACCAAAACTTTGGTAAAAATAGTATTGAAAAAAAAGTTTTAAACAAAATTGCTCTTCAAGAATCTTATGGATTACCAAAAAGAGAAGATGTACCAATGATAGGTCTTGTGTCAAGGCTTAATGAAATGAAAGGTATGGATTTAGTAAGATATATTTTGGATGAATTATTGCAAGAGGATATCCAATTTGTTTTACTTGGAACAGGTGATTATACTTATGAAGAAATGTTTAAATATTTTGCCTGGAAATACCCTGATAAAATGGCTAGCAGAATCTATTTTGGTGGAGCAGAAGCCCACAAAATTTATGCCGCAAGTGACTTTTATCTAATGCCATCTATTTCAGAGCCTTGTGGTATCAGCCAATTAATTGCTATGCGCTATGGAACACTACCAATTGTTAGAGAAGCTGGCGGACTTAAAGATACAGTTATCCCTTATAATGAATACACAGGTGAAGGAACTGGATATTCATTTTCAAATATAAATGCTCATGAACTTTTATTTACAATAAAAAATGCAATAAATATCTACAATAATCAAAAAGAAAATCACAACAGATTAGTAAAAAATGCAATGAGCCAGGACATAGATTGGAAGATGTCAGCCCGTAAATACTTAGATTTATATGAGGACATAAAAGCGTAGGATGATTACAAATAAAGAGATAATTATAGAAAGAATACAAAATTATTTGTATTCTTTTTATGCTAAAAACATACAAACCGCTAGAGATAATGAAATCTATGATTGTCTTTGTAGATACCTCATGGAAATAATTGGTAAAAGATGGGTTGATACAAAGAAAATTAAAGAAGGTTATGAAGTATATATTCTAAGCTTTGAATATTTACCTGGAAGATTCCTAGAAAATGTGATTTATAAATTAAATTTAGAATCTGAAATAAGATTTGCTCTTGATGAAATGGGTTTTTCTTATGATGATATTATAAACTACGACCCTGAGCCAGATCTTGGAATTGGTGATATGGGCATGGGATCTTCTTATCTTATAAATGAGCTTTCAAATAAGAAAATTAAAGCTACAGCCTACGCTCTGCGTTATGAGTCAGGAAATTTTAAACAAGTAATTAAAGATGGAATGCAGAAAGCAGAATCATCCTCTTGGATAAGAAATGGTTATAATTGGGAGCATAGAAAATCTTTTACAAATATTATAGAAATTTATGGAAAAAAACATAAAACTATAACCTATGATATGCCAGTTATGTCTGATGATGCCAGTTTTATAAATACTCTAAGATTGTTTAAATCTGAAGCAACCCAAAATATTAACTTAAACAAGTTTTCAAAAGGTGATATTATTGATGCTTATGATGATTATATTAACAACAGTTCTATAACTGAATTTTTATATGTGGATGATTCTTCTTATGAAGGCAAGATTTTAAGATTAAAGCAAGAATATTTTTTCTCAGCATCAGCTATGAGAGATTTTGTTCGTAGATATGTTTTATATTATGAAGATATTAATAATATTAATAAGCAAACAAACGTAATTATAAATGATATTCATCCCACACTTGCCCTTATTGAATTTATAAGAATATTAACAAGTGAGTATAATTTTTCAACTAAAACTGCAATTAAATATACCAGGGAGATTTTTTACCATTTGGTTTTCTCGATTACAGATGACTCGCTTGAACGATATCCTATTGATGAGATAAGAAATATGAATCCAGAAATTTTATCGACTATAACTGCGATTCAAAATGAACTCATCACCGAAGAAAATTTTGATCCATTTATTATAAATGGGTTTGTAATATTTAGAAATATAAATATAGCTTTAAGTAATGATTATATATTCTTATCAAAATCACTTTGTGATAGTAGAAAAAATAGCAGGTCTTATTCATATATAAATCTTGGTACAGATAGGCTTATGTATGCTAAAAGTGCTAATAGGAAACTAACTAATTACTTAGAGGAATATAAAATTGACATATCTAATACTGAAGATTTTAAAAAATTTAATTTACTTTTATCTAGTAATAAGTTTTTAGATGGACTAGAGGAAATAAAGCTTGAAAATAAAAAAAGACTAATAAGAGTACTTGAAGGTAAAGAAAAAAACATCAATCCATACTCTATTTTTGATATGCAATTATCCATAATGCATGAGAGTAAAAGACAAATATTAAATTCTCTTGCAATCGCTTATGAGTTTTATTATCTAAGAGATAATAGAAATGCCTACGCCATTCCAAAAACCTATATTTTTTCTGGAAAAGCTAACGAAGGTTACTTTATGGCAAAAGAAACTATCAAATTTATTCTGGCCTTAAAAAAACTAATTGAATCTGATAAAATCATTAGAGAAAAATTAAAAATTATTTATGTAGAAAACCTCTCAGTTACTGATCTTAGATATCTTTATCCTGCATGTGATATCTATTCAAACTTGATCTATCCATTATATGATAATCAAAACTTTGATATTTTAAATTCAATTCTTAATATGTCAAATATTCTTACCACAAAGGGTGGGATTGTGAAAAATTTAGATATGGAAAACGAGTTTTATTTATTTAAAGAAAATTATAATGCTTACGAACAAAGACGAAAAGAAAATTCTTATAATGCAAATAATATTATTAATCAAAATCAAGTAGTAAAATATACTATAGAAAATTTATTAAAAGAGTCCCACGAAAATTTACCTTATGACTTTAAAAAAATATATGACGAAATAATGTTATATAATGATTCTTTTGAAATATTATTAGACTTAGAAAATTTGATTAATCTTAGAGGTCATATATCAAAAGATTATTTGGATAAGGAAAATTGGACTAAAAAGCAAGTTAAAAATATTTTGTGGGCCAATGAGTTTAATTTAGATCACGTAAAAAAGGATATTAATTTTGGTAAAAGATTATAAAAAACTGACTTATGAGGATATAAAAGATTATGAGTTGGGAGCTATTTACTCAAAAGAAAAAACTATATTCAGAGTCTTTGCTCCGGAAAAAAATGTAAAACTTTCTCTAACTATGGATTATAGAAATCCTCGCAAAGATATTTATTTTATGACTAAAAATGAATTCGGTGTTTGGGAGACGGAGATAAGTGGAGATTTGGATGGATATTATTACTCCTATATAGTAGATGACAAATATGAGGTAACTGATCCTTACTCATTTACAAGTTCTATAAACTCAATGTATTCAGTAGTTTGCGATATGGCAAAAACTGATCCAAAAGGATTTAAGAAAAGTATAGTGCCACATATACTCGAAGAAGAGGCGATAATCTATGAAATGTCAGTAAAAAATTACACAGCTGATAAGAGCAGTGGAGTTGTGGATAGAGGAAAATTTTTAGGACTTAGTGAAAAAGATTCGAAATATCATGGATTTAAAACTGGATTATCACACTTAAAAGAACTAGGTGTAACTCATGTGCAACTTTTACCAATATATGACTTTATAAGTGTGGATGAATCTAATGAAAGATTTTTTGATGACGATAATTATAATTGGGGATACGACCCTGAGCTTTACTTTGCACCTGAAGGATCATATGCAACTGACCCACAAAATTCAAAATCAAGGGTCTATGAGCTCAAAAAAATGATTCAAGCAATACATGAAGTAAATATTGCTGTAATCATGGATGTAGTTTACAATCATACTTTTAAATCATACGATTCTAATTTAAATACCTTAGGTCCAAATTACTACTATAGGATGAATAAGGATGGTACATTTTCAAATGGATCAGGTGTTGGTAATGAGCTAGCCAGCGAGCGACCTTTTGTTAGAAAACTAATCATCGACTCTTTAAAGTATTGGGTTATGGAATACAAAATAGATGGTTTCCGCTTTGACTTGATGGCCTTAATTGATATCGATACGATAAGAATTGCGTTAAAAGAACTTAGAAAAATAAATCCAAATTTAATTATCTATGGAGAACCCTGGATGGCTCTTGGTACAAGCTTGCCCGTTGAAAAACATACAGTAAAAGGATCTCAAAAATCCAATGGTTTTGGAGTATTTAATGATATTTATAGGGATGCTATAAAGGGGGATACGGATTCATTTGGCATAGGATATATTCAAGGAAATCACTACTTAAAGCCTGTAATAGAAGAAGGGATTGCTGGATCGGTTCATTTTGATAAAAACAGGTGGGGATTTACAGACTTTGCATCAGAGACTATAAATTATTTTAATTGCCATGATAATCTAATACTCTATGATAAGCTACAAATTTCCCTAAGTGATCTTACAAATATAGATGATTATGTAAAACTAGCTATTGGATTAGTTATGCTATCATTTGGTAAACCATTTTTATATGAAGGAAATGAATTTAATCATAGCAAAAACAATGATAGAAATTCTTATAACTCTCCCTTATTTATAAATGCTATAAATTGGGATGATAAGCAAGAAAATATAAACATATTCAATTATACTAAAGATTTGATTACCATTAGAAAAAATATAAAAGTATTTAATAAAATAGACCCTGAAGATATCAGAAATTCTTTAAGCTTTATGGAGCACATTGAAAATTCATTAATTATTTACAAAGTGAAATCAAGCAAAGGATATGTATTAGTAGCTATAAATGCTGATATAGAAGAAAAATATATTAATAGTAAAAAGTTAAGATCCTTTATTGGTTTTGATAATTTTACAATGGAAAAAATTTTTGATAAAGAGGGTAAAAATAATAATATAGTAGACGATATGAGTCTTGATATGTTATCAATTAATGTATATAAAATATATTAGGAGAAGAAAATGGATTATATAAAAAATTATGAAACATGGTTAAATAATGAAAAGTTTGATGATTTAACTCGTAAAGAATTAGAAGATATTAGAGAAAATGATGAAGAAATAAAAGATAGATTTTATAGCTCATTAGAATTTGGTACAGCAGGATTACGTGGAAAGCTGGGTGCTGGTACAAATCGTATGAATGAGTATATGGTAGCCCAGGCTACTCAAGGTTTTGCAGATACTATCTCTGAAATGGGAGAAGATGCAAAAAAAGCAGGTGTTGCTATTTCATATGATGTACGCCATAAATCAGAAGAATTTGCAAAAATAACTGCAGAAGTATTTGCAGCTAATGGAATCAAAGTTTATATCCATAAAGAAATAGAGCCTACACCTGTTTTATCTTACACAGTTAGACACTTAAAAACATCAGCTGGTGTAATGATTACAGCTAGCCACAATCCTATGGAATATAACGGATACAAGGCTTATAATTCAGAAGGTAGTCAGATCTTAGATGAAACTGCAAATAAAATTCTAGGTCATATTGCAGAACACCCAGATTTTTTTGAAATTCCACGCTTAGATTTTGAAAAAGGCCTTGAAGATGGAATTATCGAATGGGTGCCAGAAAGCGTAGTAGAAGATTATGTTAAAGAAGTTCTGGATTGTACTATAAATGAAGACATTGATAAAGAAATAAAAATTGTCTATACTCCACTTAATGGTACTGGAAATAAATTAGTAAGAAGAATTCTTGATCAAAGAGGATTTAAAAATATAAATGTAGTAACAGAACAAGAGAACCCGGATCCAGACTTTACAACAGTGGGTTATCCAAATCCAGAAATGCCAGCGGCCTTCGAATATTCAGAAAAATTAGGAAAAGAAGTTGGGGCAGACTTACTACTTGCAACTGACCCTGATGCTGATAGATGTGCTGTAGAAATTAATGATGGTAAGGGAGAGTATGTATTCCTTACAGGAAATAAAATAGGAGCACTTCTTACAAATTATATTTTAGAAGCCCTAAATAAAAATGGAGAACTACCAGAAAATGGAGCTGTAGTTAAGTCAATTGTGACAGGAGATTTAATTGCACCTATTGCTAAAAAATATGGCGTTAAAAAATATGATGTACTAACTGGATTTAAAAATATCTATGCTGTAGCTAATGAATTGGAAAAAACTGGAGATGGTAAATTTATATTTGGCTTTGAGGAATCAATTGGATACAACTACAAAGACTTTGTAAGGGATAAAGATGCTGTAAACTCAGCAATGATGATTGCAGAAATGGCAGCTTACTATAAAAAACAAGGCAAATCTTTGCTAGATGTACTAGATGATATGTATAAAGAACATGGTTATTATTCAAACGATGTAATATCAATTACCCTTCAAGGATTAGATGGTAAAGCTCGTATAGGTAGAATCATGGAAGAATTTAGAAATAATCCTTTAGAATCACTTGCAGATTTTAAAACTGTAAATATCGTTGATTACAAACTTGATGATACAGGACTACCAAAATCAAATGTACTAAAATATTACTTTGAAGATGATTCTTGGGTAGCTATCAGACCATCAGGTACAGAACCAAAAATTAAATTATATATCAACGCTGTCTCTAAGGAAAATGAAAAAGTAGCTGATAATAAAAAAGAAGCATTGATTAGTGGGATGCAAGAAATAATTGACAGTGTAGAATAAATTTAAAAGCTAGGGCTTATGTCCTAGTTTTTTTGTGTAAACTTTTATAAAGTTCAAAAATAAATCATATGTGGTAAAATATATACAAATCGTAAAGGATGGTTTATATGGAAAAATTTTTGAAAGCTGTTGATGATGTTTTTTCAGTTCAGGTTATAGGAAATTTAACCCTATACCAATTATTTTCAACAATATTAAAATATGTTTTTGTCATAGTGGTTTTTTATTTTATATATTCTATTATTAGAATAATTTACTATGATGTAAGAACGACACTTAAAAAAGAACAAGAATCTGATACTTATTTAAAATTACTTAATAGAAACGATGGATTTAGGTTTATAGTCCAAGAATATTACTTTATCGGGGAGGAAAATACGATAGGGCGTGATGATAGAAATACAATTTGTATCAAGGATAAATATTTATCCAAATTCCATGCACGCATAATCCAAGATGAGGATATTTATTTCCTAGAAGATTTAAACTCAGCAAACGGAACTTTTCTAAATGATGAAAAAATAGAAGATGCAATTGAACTTAAGTCAAATGACATAATACATATAGGTCAATTGCAATTCTTATTTATCCAAGGTGAAGAAAATGATTAATACAATAGATGTAGAACAAAAAGAGAAAAAATACATTAGAAAATCAATATTTCTACTGTTTATTTTTTCGTTTTTGGCCTTATCCTTAGCTTTGATTTTTAATATATCAAATGTAAGTACAACTGATTTTTACACTTACATAGCTATTTTGGTAGTTATAGTTTTATCGACTATATTAACTCCAAAAATAACCAAGGCTGATAATATATTGCTATTGATAGTTAATATGCTTTTTGCAATAGGTGTAGCTATTATTTATAGACTTAATCCTTCATATGGTAAAAGACAATTGCAATTTTATTTGCTTGGAATAGTCCTATTTTTCTTAACTTTCTTTATTTTAAAGACATTTAAGTTTTGGAGTAAGATAAGTTTATTTTATGTAATAATATCGGTGGGTCTATTTATGGCGACTCTCGTTTTTGGTTCATATATAGGAGGGGCTAAAAACTGGATTATATTAGGTCCCGTAACAATCCAACCATCAGAGTTTATAAAAATCCCACTTGCATTTTTTGTAGCAAGTTTCTACTCTAGGTACAATGAAGTTTCTATGAAACCTTTTGGTAGATACTATATGAATTTTGTTATATATGTTTTTATAGGATTTTTATTTTTACAAAAAGATTTAGGTACTGCTTTAATATTTTTTGGACTTATGATATTAAGTCAATTTGTATATGAAAAGGACAGGGTTCTTATAACCATAAATATTGTTGCAATGATACTTGGATCAATCTTAGCTTATTTTATGTTTGGTCACGTAAGAGTAAGGGTGGCTACATGGCTAGATCCATGGTCAGATATAAATGTTACCGGATATCAAATAACCCAAGCTCTTTTTGCTACAGCAAGTGGAGGCCTATTTGGAAGAGGTATAGGATTAGGACATCCTGATTATGTACCAGTTGCAGAATCTGATTTTATTTTTTCAGCGATTTCTGAAGAAATGGGTATTTTCATGGGGCTAGCTGTAATACTTTTATTTATGATACTTGTATATAGGGCCTTTAAAATTTCTTTAATTCAACAAGATAAGTTTCTTAGTATCCTAGCATTTAGTATAGCAGTCCTATTTGCCTTCCAAACATTTATAATACTTGGAGGAGTGTTAAAGATTATCCCTTTAACCGGTGTAACCCTACCATTTATTTCTCAAGGGGGGTCATCCATGCTATCAGGATTTATCCTGCTAGGGTGTCTGCAATATTGTGCAAGCGATATAAAATACGGAGATGAGATAGATGAGTGAAAACAAAAATCAAAAGGCTAACAAAAAACGAAGTGATAAAGAAAGTTTTTTGGATAAGATAAAAAAGAAAGAAGAAGATCAAAGGTTAAAAAATAGTAAAGAGCTGAAAGTATTATCAAAATCAACTTTAAATAAGAGATTGCTTTTTGTTATGATATTCTTTGTAATCCTTTTTATGGGTCTTGCCCTATATTTAGTATACTTTGAACTTTTTAAGGCTAAATCTATAGCTAGTAATGAAAATAATCGCAGAAATTGGATAAATGAAGATACTATTGCCCGTGGTAAGATCTATGATAAGAATGATAATGTACTAGCTTATAGTGAATACGATCAAGACGGTAGTCAGTATCGTCATTACAATTATGGCAAAGCAGCCGCTACTGTAACTGGATATAATTCTAAAACGTACGGTAAAACGGGTGTAGAAAAAACTTATAATAAATGGTTGCTTAATCTTAGAGATGAAAATATGAGTAACTTTAGAAAAATGGTGGTTACAAATGATGTAGGTAATGATTTACATCTTACAATAGATCAGAATATTCAAAATCTTACTTACAATTATATGAGTAACTATGTTGGAGCTGCAGTTGTTATGAACCCAAAAACTGGTGAAATACTTGCCATGGTTTCAAATCCAACATTTGACCCTAATAATATAGATGCAAATTGGGATAATTTAATTGCGAATAATAGTGGTCCACTTGTAAATAGAACTACAACTGGACTATACAGGCCAGGATCTACTTTTAAAATAGTGACGGCAAATTCAATATTAGAAAGTAATGTCGATCAGAATTATGAAGATACTGGTACTGAATTAATTCAAAACTTTGAAATTAAGAACTTTGATGGTTTGTCATTTGGAGATCTTGATCTTAGAAAAGCATTTATGTATTCATCAAATACCTACTTTGCTTCTAAAACTAAAGAAATGGGCAAAGAAGGCTTAGAAAAAATGACTGATAAGTATATGTTTAATAAAACTTATCCTTTTGATCTAGAAAAATATGATTCAATAATCCCGTATAAAGAATTGAATCAAGTAGATCTAGCAATGACAGGTTTTGGTTATGGTAAAAGCCAGGTAACTCCTCTTCATATGGCAATGGTAAGTTCAACAATCGCAAATGATGGAGTTATGATGCAACCTAGACTTGTAAAAACAATTACTGATAAAGATGGTAAAGAAATTTATAAAGCAAAAGATGAAAAATTATCGATTGTAACTAGCAAAAGAAGAGCAAATAATATAAGAGATATGATGGTTGATGTTGTAAATGAAGGAACAGGAAAAGCTGCTTACATTGATGGCATCCAAGTAGCAGGAAAAACTGGTACCACCGATAAATCAAATGGATTTATCGATGCTTGGTTTGTAGGTTTTGCACCAGCATATGATCCTAAAATAGCAGTAGCAATTGTAGTTGAAGATGCAGATGATACTGGTGGTGTTACAGTAGCACCAATTGCACGAAATCTAATGAGAGATATCTTTAATCAAGTACGACTCGATTAATTATAAAAGCTTATTTTTGATATTGGACCAGTAATGGTTTTTATCAAGGATAAGTTTTTTTATTGTTTTATTAGATACTTTTATAGTGATCTTATAGTCTTTGCTAGCATATTCCTTACCGTCAAATATAAAAACAGTGTGGTAATTGTCTCTTTTTGAAACCAAGATTTCTATAGTTGCATCTTCAGGCAAAACAATAGGGCTTATTATTGCATTATTTAAGTTAGAAAATATAGGAGCGATAGGGGTTAGCGAATATCCCTTTAAAGATTGGTGGAGTATTGAGCCACCGCAAGAAAGATTATAAGCTGTTGATCCGTGAGGTGTTGCAACTATTAATCCATCACCCGAAAAATTTTCTATAAAATTACCATCTATGAAAACTTTGAGTCTTACAATCTGATTTTTGTTACTTTTTACTACAACTTCATTTAATGAATCAAATCTTTTTTTATTTACTGTTGATTGAAGTATTGTTAGTTCCTGAGTTTGATATTGTCCGTTTTTAAAAGCAAGTATAAAATCTTCGATTTCATTTGCCTCAACCTCTTGATAAAAACCAAGATGGCCGGTATTTATTCCTATAAATGGAATTGTTGTAAAATTTGTATCATGAACAGCCTTTAAAAATGTACCATCTCCACCAATTACAAGATTTAAAACTGCATTATGATCATAAGTATTACTTACTGCAAAACCATGTTTTTCAAGTGCATCTTTTGTCTTAAAATACACACTTTTACTAAATTTTGATTTGTTTTTAAAAATATTGATAACATTAGTCATTTATCTTTACCTCTTAAAATAATTATAACATAGATAGGTAAATCATAAACAAAATTAGATATTATAAAGAGATTTAGTATTAAAGGGAAAACTTTTTTAAGCCATATACTCCAATATATATCCTAGTATTAAAATTTTATGAAAAAGTTTGTGTTGCAAATCTTTTTTTCGTATATTATAATTTATTTATCCTAAGGCTACCCGGTCCGAATTTAAACCTACAACTTTTATAAGGGATTGCGTAGTCCTAGCTTGGATGACATGCCTCCTTTGAGTGGACTTCAGAAATGCTAGGCAGCTTGCCCACCTTCACACAAACGAAGGTATTAAAATAAGGACCACCTTAGGATTTTTTATATTAAAAATGTTATTTAGAAATTATTGTGGGTATATAATAACTAGTACAATTTTAAAGGAGTGATATATATGTCAATAGCAGATTATATTGAAGACAGAGCAAGAGCTAAACAAAGAGAAATCAAATATGAAATTTGGAAAGCTAAAAACCATGATAGTAGAATGAGAACTCAAGGAGCTTTACTTGGAGCTCTAGTTGGAGTATCAGCTGGTATCCTACTAGCACCAAAATCTGGTAAAGAAACTAGAGAAGATATTGGGGAAGCATTTGATGAAACAGTAAGAACTGTAAAAGAAACTTCTTCAGATTTCGTAGATAATGCAAAAGATACTTATGAAGATATCAAATACAGAGCCTACACAGATTTAGAACCTGTAAGAGAAGGCTTTGACTATGGCAAAGAAATAGCTAGACAAACAGGAGATCAGCTAGCTACAACAGCTGAAAATGTAAAAGACAACTTAGAAGAAGGTGCTTCTGAAGTATCAAAAATAGTTTCAAGCACAGCTAGTGATGTTGCTGATGATGTTAAAGCTGGAGCAAAAGATGTTAAAGAAGTAGCTGATGATAAAGGTGAAGACATTTCTTATGAAGCTAACAAAGGCAAAGAAGAAGTTAAAGAAAATGCAGAAAAAGCTATAGATAATGCAAAAGAAAATGCAGAAGTAGCTAAAGATAATGCTAAAAAAGTAAAAAAAGATATCGAAAACAAAAAAAATAAAAATAACTAGGGAGTTTTAAATGCTAACAATTAACTTTAACCTTCTTGGTAATATTATTTTAACTATTGTTGGAATTGTTGCACTTGTTTACTTAATCTTGACATTAAAAAGTGCAAATGAATTAGTTAAAAAAATCCACGGAGTTCTAGATAAAAACGAAGATAACATTGATCAAGTGATTGATAAACTTCCTGGGGTTGTTGATCAAGCCAATATGTTAGTTAACAATGTAAATACAGTTGTTCAAGATCCTAACTTAAGAATGGCAATTGCAAAAGCAAATGATACAATGACAAACGTAAATAGTATCACAGACGATATTAGAGACACAGTAAACTATGTTGGTGAAACAGCTATAGATAGTATTGATACCGTTGGTGCAGGTATTGCATCAGTAGGAGACTACTCAAGCTTAGTTGTGGACGTTGTAGATATAGTTAAAAACGTAATATCAGGTAGATAATTATAAATCAAGGTCATCGATAGATGGCCTTTTTTTTGAAAAGAGGTAAATATGGGGCAACCAACAATAAAAGATGTAGCCAAACTTGCCGGAGTTTCAATATCTACAGTTTCAAGAGTTATGAATAACTCTAAACCCGTTAGTCCAGAAGCTAGGCAAAAAGTTTTAGATGCTATAACAAAACTAGATTTTAAACCAAATGAACTTGCAAGATCCCTTGTAATGAGACGATCAAATTTAGTAGGGGTTATAGTTGAGGATATAGGTATAGAATATATGGCTCAACTAATAAGAGGTGTAGAAGAGATCGGAAGAGTATATAAATACGATATATTGTTACAAAGCTCTTATGGTAGTGAAGAAGCATTAAATAATTCTATAGATTTCTTAGCCACAAAGCAAGTTGAAGGACTGATAATAATTACAGAAAATCTTACTGATGAAACATTAATCAAGCTTAGGGAAACACGAATACCATTTATATTGCTTGATAAATATCATGCCTATAAAAATTTAAATACTGTAAAGATTGATTATCTAAAAGAGCAGTATAAACTTACAAAGTACCTATATGATTTAGGACATGAAAGTGTGCTTTACATTGGTAATGAAGAAGACAACGTACTTAATAATGCAAAACTTCAAGGATATAATGAAGCAGTAAATGATTTAGAAAAAGAAAGTTTTGTATTAAAAATTGATGGCTTATCAAGTAATGATGGGTATAACATAGGTAAAGAGGCTATCAATCTTTGCAATGAAAATAATATCACTGCAGTTTCTCTTATGAATGATGAAGTGGCAATAGGTTTTATAGATTACTGTGCTGATCATGGAATAAAAGTACCAGATAAACTATCAGTTACTGGTTTTGGAGATGCATCAATCGCAAGTATATATAGGCCAAATCTAACCACTGTATCAATTCCATATTATGATATAGGGGCTATAGCAATAAGGGCCCTAATAAAAAGGATTAAAAAAGAAGATGAGATTTTACTAGAAGATTGGGTAATAGAATGTAATATTGTAGCTCGAGAATCCAGTAAGTGATAGTTGAAAAACGTTTATAAAACATTATAATATATTTATAGATACATGAGGAGGAATTATGGCTGAAAGAAACGTTGTTATAAAAAATGAAACAGGATTACACGCAAGACCTGCTGCATCACTTGTACAATTTGTAAAAAATTATCCAGGTGAAGTAAAAATCATTAAAGAAGGTAAGGAAGCAAATGCTAAATCAATCTTTAATGTTATGAGTCTTGGAATTGCTAAAGGAACTGATATCACTTTAGTAGTTGAAGGTGAAGACGAAGATAAATTTGCAGATGAATTAGTTGATTTTATTGAAAACTTATCAGAATAATATTTAGCATTTTAGGATACTGATTAGTATCCTTTTTTTTATAGATAATTAGGAAAGGATAAACATGAATACTAAATACGAGGGGATTAAGGCAAGTACTGGTATAGCCATAGGTACTATTTATTTATTTAATAGAGAAGAAGTTGTAATTGACGATTCTAAAATAGATGATGCGATGATTGAAGATGAAAAAAATCGCATAAAGACTGCAATCAACGACTATATCAGCGAACTAGATAATAATGAAGGTGCAAGCGAAGCTCAAGTAAATATTGCTAATGCGCATAAAGAGCTCCTACAAGACCCTTATTTCTCAGATACTATAAATGCAAAAATAGAAAATGAACTTAAGAATTCTGAGATGGCTTTAAATGAAACGGTTAATGAAATGGTAGAAATCATGAGCCAAATTGATGACGAGTACTTAAAAGAACGTGCAAGCGACTACAAAGATATCGGATATCAATTAATGTATAAATTAAAGGGTATTAAACCAAAAGATTTATCTCTATTGGAAAAAGGTTCAATTGTAATATCAAAAGAACTTACACCATCTGATACATCAAATATGAATAAGGAAAATGTTGTGGGATTTGCAACTGACCTTGGTGGAAAGACAAGCCATACCTCAATTATTGCTCAAACTTTAGATATTCCAGCTTTAGTTGGTATGCAAGATATATCTACAAAAGTAGAGGGCGGAGAAAATGCGATTATTGATGGAGATCAAGGACTTATAATCCTAAATCCATCAGATGATATAATTGCAGAATACCAAACAAAAATCAAAGAGCAAAAAGAAAAACAAGAAAGACTAAAAGAGATAAAAGACAAAGAAGCAGTTACTAGTGATGGTAAAAAAGTAGAAGTATCTGCAAATATTGGAAATATTGAAGATTTAAAAGTAGCAATTGAAAATGGATGTGATGGTGTAGGCTTATTCAGAACTGAATTCTTATATATGGAAAATGATCATTTCCCAACAGAGGAAGAACAATATGAAGTTTATAAAGAAGCTACACAAATGCTAGGTGAAAAACCACTCATAATTAGAACCTTAGATATAGGTGGGGATAAAGGATTAGATTACTTTACATTCCCAGTTGAAGAAAATCCATTTTTAGGTTATAGAGCAATTAGACTATGTTTAGATAGAGAAGATATATTTAGAACTCAACTTAAGGCTCTAGTTAGGGCATCAGCATTTGGTAATCTTAAGATTATGATTCCAATGATTATTAATATCTCTGAATTTAAAAGAACTTTAGAGATTATCGAAGATATTAAAAAAGAATTAGATCAAAATGGTGTAGATTATAACAAAGATATTGAAGTGGGTATTATGATTGAAACTCCAGCATCCGTATTCATGGCTGATCAGTTTATCAAATATGTAGATTTCTTCTCTATAGGTACAAATGACCTTTCGCAATACACTCTTGCAGTAGATAGGGGAAATGAAAATATATCTGACCTATATTCTAACTACAACCCAGCAGTTTTAAGAGCTATAAAGCATGTAATTGATGCTTCTCATAAAGCAGGAAAATGGACAGGTATGTGTGGCCAATTTGCATCAGATACGGAAGCTACAAAACTACTTTTAGGTTTAGGTTTAGACGAGTATTCTGCATCACCTTCAAAAATTGCTGAAATTAAAGATACAGTTATCAAGTCTAGCTTAAAAAATGAAGAAGAATTCTCAAATTCATTATTAGATTTAGAAACTCCAGAAGAAGTTGAAGAAAAGGTAAAAGAACACAATTAGAAAAATGCTAGGTATTATTGAAGATCAAATAAAAAAATTGAATTATTTTAAGAATAATGATTTGATCATAAAAGATATCATTAATCTAAATGAAGAAATGTATAAAATCATCACACAATCTGGAGATTTTATTCTTCATATTTTTCACAAAAATAGCTATGATAAGCTAATGCAATTGTCAATTAAAAACCAGTCCACAATAAAAACAGGAACATTTGACAAAAATCATTATTACGAGATTAGCGAATATAGGGATTTAACAAGCTTAAATGATTATTTAATAAATAATAGTAAAAAAAATAATTATGAAATGGGAATGAAATTTGGAAGAATTCTTAAACAAATCCATTCAATTACTCCTGAAGAAAAAATTAATTGGTTTGATTTTTTTAATACCAAAGCAAACTATCTTTTTTATATGCATGGAGTAAATGAAGATATTGGGGATGATGACTATATACTTATAGATTATATAAACCATAATAAACATTTAACTAAAAGTATATGTCCATCATATATTTTTAATAGCCTTGATTTGTCAAATATCTACTTAGATGAAAAAGGAAATCTAATTATGTCTGGAATTAACTTTACTAAAGTTGGGGATGGCGTATATGATTTTGTAAATCTGAATGATATAGGATTAAAGAATAGTGAATTTACTAGGGGCTGTTTTGATGGATACTTTGAAAATCGTAAAGCTCCTATAAAATTTTTTAGGTTATTAGCCCTTTATGAAGCATACAATATTTTATATAATATTGTTGCTCATAGAGAGGGAAAACCAAGTATATATAGCTTAGATGATTTAAAAGAGTTATTAACAATGTATGACAACTTTAATACTGATATTCCAAATTGGATTAAAGAAGGTGATTAGCCTTCTTTTTTACTTGCTATAATTGTATAAAAACTTATAATATGATAGACTTTTAGTATAAATTTGCGGAGGGTCCTATATGAAAAAGAATGTATATATTGTTACTGGATCAGTATTAATTGCTATAGGTTTATACTTTTTTTTGCTACAACATAATATATCAGCGGGCGGTGTTTCCGGAATGTCTCTGGTAATATCAAAATTACTGAATCTACCTATAGGCCCTATAAACTTAGTATTAAATATAGGTATACTGTTCTTAGGATCCGTATTTATAAGTAAGGATTTTGCAAAAAGATCGATATTATCTGCAGCGACAGTTTCTCTGATGATTATTTTTTTAGAAAGTTACTTTCCTGATGTAAACTTGACTAATGATTTGATACTTAATGTAATATTTGGCCCGCTAATTATTGCATTTGGACTTGGATTAATATTTTATAATGGTGGCTCATCTGGAGGAACAGATGTTATTGCTACAATTATAAATAAATATTCAAACATCCCTATCCATATAGGTTTATTTTTTACAGATTTAACGGTAATAATCCTAGCAATGTTTATCTTAGGTTTTGAACCGTCTTTGTATTCTGTTTTAGCTATAATTGTTCAGGCAATTTGTCTTGATTATGTCAGTCAAGGTTTGGGTAGAAAAATTGCAGTATTTGTTATAAGTGATAAGCATGAAGAAATAAATGACTTAATGGTAAACAAATATCATAGAGGTGTTACGCTTCTGCATGCTCAAGGTGGATACACAGGTAGGGAGAAAAAGTTGGTTCTAACAATCTCAAATGTACGCAGGTTTCCAGTTATAAAAGAAGAAATATTAAAATTGGATGACAAAGCATTTATATTCTCATACACAATTTCAGAAGTTTATGGATCTGGATTTACTAAGAACCAGCTAGGTTAGGAGATAATTATTAAAGAGTATAGAATTAAAAGATTTAATAAAAATAAAGCATACCTTGCTACTAAGTTTGGTGATGCAATTATAGATAAAAAAGAAGTTAAGGATAAAAATCAAGGAGATAGTGTTAAAGTTTATTTATACCAAGATTTAAATAATATTCTAAAAGCTACAACAGATTTTCCATATGAATTTGAAAAAGTTTATGATCTAAAAGCTATTAAAGTTGATAAAAAGGGTGTTTACTTTGAAATGCCTAATAAAAATCATATTTTTATGCCTTTCTCCGAAAGAACGTATAGAATAATAGTAGATATGATATATCCTGTGGCATTTAAGGTAGATAAAAATGGAGAAGTATTCTTAACATCTAAAATAAGAGACTTGCTTACAACTGACCATAGTTTTGAAGAAAATGATGAGGTCACTGGTAGGATTTATTCTATAAACAAATCTATAGGAGCTTTTATTGCTATAGATGATAAATACGATTCACTTTTAAGAATCGAAGAATTAAGGGGAGTGTTTGTAGAGGGAGAGCTGGTTAATGCTAGAGTAAAAGAAATAAAATCTGATGGCAAAATCGAGCTTTCACTAAGACAAAGAGCTCATCTAGAGATAGATAATGATAGTGATATAATCTTAGATTATCTTTATGATAACGATGGTGTTGCTTACTTGTCAGATAAATCAAGTCCAGAAAAGATTAATCAAACTTTTGGAATGAGTAAGTCAAGTTTCAAAAGAGCAATAGGTAGATTATACAAGAACAACGATATCAAAATTTTTGATAACAAGATAGAATTAGTAAAGAGGATATAATGACTGAAAACAAATTATTAGCAGAAGTAAATGGTAAAAAAATATATTTAAGCGATGTTTATGAGCTTATGCAAGGAATGCCAGATAAAGAAAGATTTAACAATGATCAAGGTATTAATGTCCTTGCAGATGAGTTAATAAATCAAGAACTAATTTTAGAAGATGCCAAAGAAAAAAAATATGACCAAGATAAAGAATTTATTGATGAATTAAACATTGTAAAAGATAATATGCTAAAAAACTATGCAATGCATAAGGTTTTTGAATCTGTATCAATTACAGATGATGAATTAGAAAAATATTATGAAGATAATAAAGAAACATTGTTTTCTCCAACAACATATACAGCTAGTCATATATTAGTAGATAGTGAAGATGAGGCAAATAAAATTTATGATGAACTTAATGAAGGTTTAGATTTTGCTAAAGCTGCAGAAAAGTATTCTAAAGATCCATCTGGGATGAATGGTGGAAGCCTAGGTTCTTTCCCAAAAGGAGTTATGGTAAGAGAATTTCAAGATGGCCTTGATTCAATAAATGTAGGTGAAATTTCAAAACCTATAAAAACACAATTTGGCTATCATCTAATAAAATTAGATGATAAAAAGGAAACTGAAAGCTCTTATGAAAGAGTAAAAGATCAAGTGAGATCTACATATGAAATGTTAAAAAGACAAGAAAAATATATGGATTTAGCAAATGATCTTTCAAAAAATGCTGAGGTTAAAAAGTACTACTAGGAAAATTTATGGATTATGTCAATTTAACCGATAATCTAAAATTTAATATTCAAAAAACTATGGTCTATGATGATGTAGAGACTGCTGCTGATATGGTAAATAAATTTATCCTAGAAAAAGCAAAAATTCATCAGCTAGAAGTCATAGAGATAAGTGATTCTTTTTATATAAAAAAAGGTAAATCACCAAAAGCAGTCATCCATCTTAATGCGGATTCTAAATTCTTAAATAGAAATCTAGATTATGAAGATATAGATGGAGCTAGAATTTTAGCAGGCAAAAATATTTATTTATATAATGCAGTGTTTGTAATATCGAATTTACTTGACCTATCAGATAATGATTTTGATGTTTTGATTACTAACAACAATATTCAAATCGATATTATAAATTATAGCGATCTTAAGGAAGTTTTAAGAAGTGATAAGGTTATTAATCTTAACTTGCGACAAGCTAGATGTATTGCTGATGAGTTTAGTGCATTAAATTTACTTAATATAAAATTACCTGTTAATAGATATGATAATATTAATGATATTAAAACTTTTAGGCTATCTCTTACTAATCTAATCGGAGGCCATACAGGCGAAGATTTGGATAAGGTGAGACTTAATTCCATAAAATCAATAATGGGATTAATTAGGAAAATAAAATCAAAAGTAGATCTTGATATAGTAAGATTGCAGGGTGGGGATAGGTATGATTATATACCAAATTTCTCAAGAATTGATTTTGCAATAAATTCTGAATATGAAAATGAATTGGTAAATACATTTGATTTATATAAAAATAAATACATAGAAAAGAATCTAAAGTATGAACCAGAATTGGATATTAATTTAGAAGAGATAGACGGGGAAAATTATTATCCTATTTCGGATAAATCTTTTAGCCGTTTGTCATCTTTTGTAGAGCTTATGCCATCAGGTGCATACTCTGTGAATTCTAATAATAATCAATTAATTAGTTCGATTAATCTATCAACTGCAAGGACTTTTGAAGATTATATTAATTTTATAGTTGTTTGTAGATCTCTTTCTGATGAGAGCATGAATGAAATGCTAGAAAAAATGAAAACAGCTACAAATATAAGTGAAAGTAATATGAATATTGGATTAAGCCTACCAAGATGGAAAAATCCAGATGGTATGTTAACTGACAGCTTTATAAAAGCATACAAAGATTTGACTAACGAAGATCTTCCAGTTGTAAAAACCCAATACTCATTAGATTCAAGTATGATTTTTTCTAAGTTAGATGTTAAGATTGTTTCATTAGGGGTAGAATATAAACAAAGAGAAGATGATATTTATTTTACAGATTTGTCAGAAATCATGACTGTTACAAATCTTATAGATAACGTATTATCGCACATTTAAATTAAGGAGCCAATATGACAGAAAAGATTGAACTTCATGGACATGAATTAGAATTTCTAAAAAATAACGGAAAAGCTGTTATAGAAATCGACCTAGGAGATAGAACCGATGAGTGCTATCTGATAGATATATTTACAGTTGATGAGACTGACTATGTTGCTCTAATCTCTAGCGAAACAAATGAAATCTATATTTTCTATTATGAAGATTCATTTGAAAATGATGAAATAGATTTAAAAGTGGTAGAAGATGAGGAAGAACTAGAAGAAGTCTTTCATTTATTTACACACTATTGGGATGATGATGCTTTAGATAATCTTGTTGAAGATTATAATTCTGACATTGAAAACTTTGATGGATTTGAAGAAGATGATTTTGAATATGAAGTTGAAGAAGATGATGTAATCGAGGATTCTGATTCATTAGATGAATAATCCATACTATTCTATTAGTGAATATTATAAAGATACCTATGGTGAAAAAGTATATAAGTTGCCTATCAAACTTTCGTTAACTTGTCCAAATAGGGATGGAGCAGCTTGTTATGGTGGTTGCATATTTTGTGGTGAAAGTGGTGGAAGTTTTGAAAATCTCCCATCATATATGACTGTAGATGAGCAACTAGAAGAAAATAAGGAATACATCGGAAATAAGTACAAAGCAAATAAGTTTATTGCATATTTTCAAAATTTCACTAATACCTATATGTCTTTAGAAGAGTTTAAACAAGTAATTAAGGCTTGTGATAAGGATTACATTGTTGCAGTTTCTATTTCTACTAGATCTGATTCTGTTACAGAAGATAAATTGATTTTTTTAGACAAGTGGTCAAAGGAAACTGGAAAAGACATTATATTCGAACTTGGCTTACAAACTGCTAATTATAAAACTTTGGAGATATTAAATAGGGGTGAAGACTTAGCTGATTTTATATTCGCTTGTAATTTATTAAATAAATACAATTTTAGAATATGTACACACGTAATATTATCCCTACCATGGGATGATTCTAAAGATGTGAGACAAACAGCACGAATTCTAAATGCTCTTAATATAAGTGAGGTTAAAATTCATTCCTTATTTGTAACTAAAAATACAAAACTTTATAATATGTTTATTAATAATGAATTTGAAATGCCAAGTAAAGATCAATATGAAGAAAATGTAATCGATTTTTTAAGATTACTTAAACCTAACATTGCTATTCAAAGACTTGTAGGTAGAGCTCCAGAAGAAGACACAGCCTTTTGTAACTGGGATACTTCTTGGTGGCTTATAGATGAAATAATTGAAAAGATGAATAATAAAGGATATATCCAAGGAGATAAATCCGAAAGAATAATTTTTGACAAAATTAAGGGGGACAAATCATGATTTATTATGTACTAGGACAGTCAGGAACAGGAAAAACTCAATATTTAGTTGAAGAAGCTAATAAGGAAAAAGAAAAAGATCTTAATAACATCGTATTTATAAATACAGATGATGATAAGACAAGAATATTAGATCATAAAGTTAGAGTTATTAATGCAAAATCATATGGTGTATGCTGTCCATGCTCACTAAAAGCATTCATAGCTGGAATTCTTGCTCGTGATTATGATATCGGAAAAGTATATGTGGATGGTATTTATGATATCCTAGATTTAGATAGTGAAGATTTAGAAAAACTTACAAACGATTTAAATGAACTATCTGAGTATGCAAAAGCTGATATCTATCTAGGTTTAGACTGGTCAAAAGATGATATCCCTGAATCAACTAAAGCTAATATTATTGAAGTCAAATAATAATTTAATACTTGGCCGTCTCTTTGAGACGGTTTTTTAATTATGATGAATGAAAAGGAAAAACTAAAACTATTTGAAACTTTCAGAAAGGAATCAATAGATTTATTGGAAGAATCAAAAGTAAATAAAGAAACTTTCTTAACTAATAATCTTACTTTTTTAGATAAACTAAACCTAAAACCATTTACAACAATAAATACTTTAAATGAGGCTTTATACAATTATCATTATTATAATCTATCAGCCAAAAAATCAAACTTAGAGGCTCAAAAAGTAATCCACAATGCTAAAAAAAAGAAAATTTATGTAAAATGTATTAATCAAAGAGAAAATTTTTACCATTTAAAAGATATGGCAACTCTAAGATTACTTGAGATATTAGAATATAAAAACATTGATAGTTATTACATAATATTAAAGTCAAATAGGTTAAAGGGTGAGATTTTTGAAATTCATATAAAAAATATGGATAAAGCAATTTTACACTCTAAAAGTAAACTTATATTAAAAAACTTAAAAACTCATGGAGTTTTTATAGAAGAAGAAAGACAATCACTAATTGATTCTTATGTAAATAAAACTTATTAATATGATAGAAATTACTATTTCAAAAAATGATGCTAATCAAAGATTTGATAGATTCTTAAGAAAATACTTTGAAAATGCCCCTTTATCGGTAATACAAAAGAATATAAGAAAAAAGAATTTTAAGATAAATGACAGCAGAGCAAAGGCTGATACTTTTGTATACGAAAATGATAGAATTAAAATGTATATCTCTGATGAGAATTATAACAAATGGATTACTAAAACAGATTTTAAACCAACTGATTTTAATTTGGATGTAGTTTTTGAAGATCAAAATATTATTTTAATGGATAAGGATAGTGGAATCTTAACTCATTCAACGAATAAGAGTGATTATGGAAATAATTTAGTTGATTTTATGCTATCCTATCTTCATAAAACTCATCAAGTAGATAAGAGTAATAAGACTTTTAATCCAGCAGTAGTAAACAGGCTAGATAGAAATACTGCAGGTTTAGTAATTGGAGCAAAAAATGCAGAATCTTTAAGATCTTTAAATAAAGCCATAAGAGAAAATAAAATTGAAAAATACTATCTAACAATTGTTAAAGGTGAAATAACTAAAGATTTTACTGTTGATACAAATATTACCAAAAATGAGAACAAAAACAAGATTAAAAGTTCTAGAGATGGGTCAAATATAATTACTCATTTTAAGCCAATAGAGAGCAATGGTAAATACACTCTATTAGAATGCCAACTAATTACGGGAAAAACCCATCAAATAAGATTTTCATTAGCTCATAACAATACGCCTATTGTTGGTGACAGAAAATATGGAGATAAGAATACAAATAAGATTTTAAATGAAAGATTTAATATTAATAATCAAATTCTTTTAGCTTATAAAGTAGTTTTTGGTAAAATTAAAAATTTAGAATATTTAAATAATAAATCTTTTGAGTCTCATAAGACAAGTGATATACTAAATCTAAAAGAAAAAATATTTAGTTTATAGGTGGAAATAATGGAAAAAGTAATAGGAATAGATCTGGGTGGAACTAAGATTAATGCATGTTTGATAAATGAAGCTGGAGAAATTCTGCAAAGAAGTACTGTCGTTACAGAAGCTAGTAAGGGTAAAGAAGCAGTTTTATCTAATATTAAAAAAGCAGTTGAAAAATTAGACTATGAAGATGCTTTATCTATAGGAATTGGTACACCGGGTTTCATTGATTCTGAAAATGGAATAGTAACTTTTGCAGGTAATATAGAAGGCTGGACAGGTTTAAACTTAAAGAAAGCAGTAGAAGAATTTGTAGATAAGCCTGTTTTTGTTGAAAATGATGCTAATATCGCTCTACTTGCAGAAAAATGGATTGGCTCTGCCAAAGATTATAAAGACATCGTAATGATAACACTAGGTACTGGTGTAGGTGGAGCTGTCTATAATGAAAAAGCTGGTCTTTTATCTGGATCTCATTTTCAAGGTGCAGAGCTTGGTCATATAATTTTGCATCCTGATGGGGACTATTGTACATGTGGTCAACATGGTTGTGTCGAGGCTTATTGTGCGGGTACTGCAATAAGTAAGAATTATGAGAAAATAACTGGTGAAGTTTTATCAGGTGAGGAAATTTTAAATAAAATATCGGTTGATTTAGCAGCTAAAAAAGTACTTCAAGATTATCAAAGCAATCTAGCTTATTTTTTATCAAGCTTGAGAAATATTTTTGATCCAGAAGTTATTGTTATAGGTGGGGGTGTTATACATTCCAAGGAAATATGGTGGGATGGTATGTTAGCAAAGTTTGAAGAAGTTTGCAATAACACAAAAAATATAAATGTAGTTCCTGCTGATTTTTTAAATGATGCTGGTGTCATAGGCGCAGGAAAAATTGCTTTTGAAAGGATGAAAAATGGAAAATAATAAGGTTTTAATCCTAGATGATGAAGATTCGATAAGACAATTTATGAAAATAAACCTAGAATATCAAGGTTATCAGACAGTTGAAGCTGCAAATGGCGAAGAAGCTATAAAAATTTTTGAAGAAGAAAATCCAGCCGTAGCAATTTTAGATGTAATGTTACCAGGGATAAGTGGATATGAAGTTTGTCAAGCTATTAGAGAAAAATCACCTAGAACTGGAATTATAATGGTATCTGCAAAATCCCAGGATATCGATAAGATATTAGGTCTTGAAAGAGGTGCTGATGATTATATAATAAAACCATTTAACCCACAAGAATTAATTTTAAGGGTTAGATCATTGATGAGAAGAGTAAATCTAAGCACAGGTGAAACAGACAATAAAAATACAAATACCCTTTCTGATGGGCCATTTACTCTAGACCTGTATTCGAAATCATTTTATAAAGACCAGACAGAGATAGATGTGACACCTACTGAGTTTGCAATACTTAAAAACTTTATTCAAAATAAAGGGAAAGCTATGACTCGAGATGAGATAATGGAGCAAACTTGGGGCGAAAATTATAGTAATGATACAAAAATTGTGGATGTTAATATAAGAAGGATTAGATCTAAGATTGAACAAGATCCAGCAAAACCTCAATTTATTGAGACAGTGTGGGGTACTGGTTATAGATGGAAGTAGAAACAAGAAATAACAGCATATTAAAATCCAATAATTCTTACAGACAGACTATTATTCGCATAATTATGCTTTTTGTAATCACTGTGGTAATAGGTTTTGAAATTTTTGCTTACAATAGTATTAGAAATTATTATGAATCAGCCTTAATTGGCTCAATGCTAAATCAAGCGAGAATAAACCAGCTCCAATTTAATAATTATATGAATAGATATGATTTATCCGATATTATTATTGGAGATAAAAATGCTTTTTATAGGAATAATGAAAGTCAAGTGCAAATACTAGATAACTCCGGTCTTGTTCTTTTTGACTCACAAGCAAGTGATCTAGTTGGTAGTGAACTATTAAGTCAAGATGTAAATAATGCGAAGGAAGGTAAGCAAGGAACATTAAAAAGTAATGACATTCAAACAAACGAAGAAGTTATGTCACTATCATATCCTCTAAACTCCAATGAAACACAATCAGGTATTTTAAGACTGACTTCATCCATGTCTAAAGTAAATCAGAGAATTAAAAATGATATGATTTTTTACATAATATTTGGTATCTCTGTGATTATAATTGCTTTTTTTGTTGCACTTTTAGCTTCTAAACGTGTTATTGCTCCTATTTTAGATTTAATAGGAGTTTCAGAAAAACTCGCTGCAGGTGACTTTAAACAAAAAGCAAAAGTTGAGGGCAATGATGAGTTATCAGAGTTAGCCTCTACTTTAAACTTTATGAGTGATAGTATTGTGAAAAGGGAAGATATGAAAAATGAATTTATCTCCTCGGTTTCACATGAACTTAGAACACCTTTAACTTCTATAAAAGGTTGGGCAATAACTTTACAATCAAAAGATATTCAGCAAGATCATGATATGCTTAATCAAGGACTTTCAATTATAGAAAGTGAAGGCGATAGACTATCTATGATGGTGGAAGATTTATTGGACTTTTCTAGACTGCAATCAAGTAATTTTAAATACAATAAAGATAAGCTAGACATTGTTGAGCTTGTAAGTCAAGTTCACACTCAACTTACACCTAGAGCACAGAATGAAAACATAGAATTTACTTTGACAAGTATTTATAAATCTATTACAGTGTTTGCTGATAAAAATCGTATGAAAGAGGTATTTATAAATATAATTGATAATGCACTTAAGTTTACAAATGAAGGCGGAAAAATAGATATATTAATTGACCAAAAGGATGATAATGTTTCTGTTTCAATAAAAGATAATGGTGAAGGGATAAAAGAAGATGAGATAGCTTTTGTATCTAGCAAATTTTATAAAGGAAGTTCATCAAAATCTCAAACAGGTTTAGGTCTTTCTATTTGTGAAGAGATAATTAAAGCTCATGATGGTAAGCTTATCATAAAAAGTAAGTATGGCAAAGGTACATCAGTGATAGTAGAAATTCCGAGGTTAGAAAATGACAAAGAAATTTAAATTTTTACTAGGACTAATTTTTGCAATCATTCTCACATCTTGCACTAATTCAAATCCCGAAGAATTAAGTGATTTAATACAATCACCAGAAATAGCGAATCCGGTATTAGAAGGTACTTGGCAAGTGAGTAAAATTGAGGGCATAAAAACCAAAGACCCAATATCTGATATAAAGATAGGGGATAAGCTTTATATAAATAAAAATTTAGTAGCAATTAATGATGAGTATGCTTTTCCACCTACTTTTACTTCGAAATATGTAAATTTATATGATTATTTAGCAAATAGAGGATATGATTTTGAAAAAATAGGTAAGGATGAGTCGGCGACAGTAGTTAATGCTTCGCAGGGCCAATTTTTTGCTCGAGATTTTATTCAAAGAAGTGAAGATGAAATATTCTTTATTTCTAATGATAACATAATATATTTATCCAGACTTTCAAAAACTGTTGAAGCTGACGTAGTTGATAAATATACCAATCTTGCTACTAAGGAACGTATAGAATCAAAAAGTAAACAAAATACCAGTGAGGATACGAGCTTGCTTTTAGGTGTGAGAGAGCGAACTGATTTATCTGATGGTAAGCAAGATTACGATTATTACACATATTATGTAAATATAAATCCTGAAGGGGAAGTAAAGTACAAAAAAGCTTATGATATTTTCTTGCGTGGACAAAATGAATACTGGAAGGTTAGATCACAAAAAAGTAGTGTGACAGAACTATTCGATAAGATTGAAGCATTTCCAGTTAGATTAGAAAATGAAATGGATAAACAAGATAATATTAATCGATATAGTTTTAAAGACTTTGACATGGATATAAGACTTAATTATGCAGATATGAATTATATATCTTTTTCATATACAACACCCTTATTTGATAATACTATAACACAATATGGAGTGTTAGGAACAAATGAGCTAGAAGATAACAAATTGATAACTATTGAAGAATTTACTGGTGAAGAAGATGCATTCGAACAATTTGAAAATATGGTAATTAATGAAGCTACTAGTAAAGACTCAAAAATTGATCCAAATGATTTGATAATAGAAAATACGAATTTTGGCTTGGTTAGGGATAATGGGGCTTGGTCAATACAAACTTCTATATACACAAAAGAAAGCCAGAAAACCGCTTCAAGCCAGATACCAGTAAGAAACTATATTGAAGAAAATGTATCATCAGATTTATTTGTAAGCCGTGATCAGGTTAGAAATATTAATCCACAAGAAAAAGATTATAAGTTAATACCCAATTCAAATTATCTTATAATACAAACTGCAGATGAAATATTGTTTCATAAGATAAATGATGGAAAGATAGATAAAAATCCGTTTTTTTCAATCCCAACTCCAAATCCAACTACATTTATTTCATTTGACCAACAAATAGGGACTAATGCCAAAAGTTTAGAACAAGCCTTTGAAAACTCAAATACAGTTATAGGTGGTAATTAATTTATTGAAAGTGTTTTTGTAAAATGATATCATATCTCTAGGAGAAAATATGGAAATAGTATTTGCAAGCGGAAATAAAGATAAAATTAATCAAGTAAAACTCATCCTAAATAATGTAGATTTGAAGACACCAATAGATTTTGAAATAGAAAACTATGAAGTCGAGGAGGATGGGATGACTTTAAAAGAGAATGCATATAAAAAAGCAAAAGCACTTTTTGATCTGGTAAATAAACCAACTATAGCAGATGATACTGGCTTATATGTAAATGCACTTGATGGCAGACCTGGAGTTCACTCTCACAGATATGCTGGAGAAAATCCAACTTATAAAGAAAATAGAAACAAGCTTTTAAATGAACTTAAAGGAAAAGATGATCGTAGTGCTTATTTTGAAACTTGTCTATGTTTTATAGATCAAAATGGTAGTGACCATTATTTTTATGGAAAACTTCCTGGAACTATAACTTCTTATGAGACTGGTGATTATGATTTTGGATATGATCAAATATTTATGCCAGAAAATTTTGATATAACTTTAGGCGAGATGACTAAAGAAAAAATAAATATGATTTCCCATAGATCAAAAGCATTTTCTGAATTTAAAAAATACTTAAGAAAGAAATAATATGAAAATATTAGTTACAAGTGATACCCATGGAATTTATTCTGCTATTAGCGATTACATCCTAATTCATAAAGATATAGATCTACTGGTACATGCAGGTGATGGGGTTGAGGATGTTAAAAACATTGCTTATGAAACAGATATAAATTATGAAGTTGTTACAGGCAACAATGATTATTCTTCAAATGAAGCTTTTGAAAAAATTATAGAAGTAGAAGATATAAAAATTTTTTTAACTCATGGAAATCAATATGGTGTTTATTATGGAGAAGATCAAGTATTAGATAAAGCAAAAGAGCTAAATTGTAATATTGCAATACATGGTCATACACATAAATGTTTAAATATTACAAAAGATGACATAACTATATTAAATCCAGGATCAGTTAGCATGCCAAGAGATAATAATCCGGGATTTTTCATCCTAGATATTGATGCTGGTGTGTTTGAAATTACAAGAGTAAGTACTAACAAGGAGATAAAATGACAGGATTAATTAATCTTATCGCTCAGTATTCATCAAAACTAAATATTTTACCAATAGTTGTAGTGATGAATATTATTATTACAATCCTTATCCACTTTCTGACAAAAAGAAAATTTCCAAAATTTTTGCCGTCAATAATTTTGGGTATAGGATCATTAGGTCTATTAATCTACTCATTAAAGATTTTTACATCACCGAGAGGTTTGGATTTATCTTGGATAGCAGTTTTTTTTGGAACAAGCGCATTAGTAGGTTTGTTTACATGTTTTATAATAGACTTAATTTATTCTATTAGACAAACTAGTACAAGTATGGAAAAGTCAGATGTTTATGTTGCTCAAAAACCAAGAAATATTAGATTAAAAAAAGCTAATAAAAATGCTGATAATAAAAGAGTAGCTAAAAAAAATAGTAAAAAATCAACTAGTAATGATACTAAAAGTAAATTTCACACTAGTAAAATAAAGCCTAATCCAGATGGAAAAGTAAAAGCAAATAGGAAAAACAAAGTTAAAGAAAAAGATATGATCGTATTTGAATCAGAGGATTAGCTCAAGGAGTATTTATGAATAAGGCAGCATTTTTTGATATAGATGGAACACTTTTTAGAAATAGTTTACTTATCGAACACTTTTTGCTTTTAACAGCTGATGGTATTATAGATGAGAAATCATGGACAGAAGAAATTGGACCGCTTTTTGATAAATATCAAAATAGACTTGGTGCATACGAAGATTATCTAGACAAAGCTTCATTAGTGTACCAGCAAACTTTGGCTGGAATAGATAAAGAAATTATTAATAAATACTCTGATATAGTTATAGAAAAAAATAAAAATAAAGTATATAGGATAACAAAAAGAGCAGTTAAGTTCCATAAAGAAAATGGATATAAAATATTTTTTATATCTGGCTCTCCAATGTTTCTAGTAGAGCACTTTGGAGAAATATATGGAGCTGATGAAAGCATATCTACCCAATACGAATTTGATGAAAACAATACTTTTACAGGAAAAGTAACCCCAATGTGGGATAACAGAAGTAAATTAGGGGCTGTAATGGAGCTTTCAAAGAAGTATAATTTAGATTTAGATGCTTCTTATGCTTATGGAGATACAAATGGAGACTTGACCATGTTTCAAATGGTAGGTAATCCACATGCTATAAATCCATCATTTGAACTCATTAATAAACTTTATACAGATAGTGAACTGCGCGAGAAAACTGTTATAGATATAGAAAGAAAAGATGTGAATTATAGCTTTAAGCTAAGTGATATGCAAGCAAGTTTTAAAAAGTTTTAAAAATTTTGATGAATAAAATTTTATTTTAAAAATCTTATAGGCTAAATTGTAAGTCTAATATACATTAATAAAATTTTACTGTATATTTTTACTAATAATTTAGCTTTTTTTATTCTCTGAATAAATATATCTAAATAATTTTATTATCAAATATGTTAGAATAGTTACACGAGGTATTAAGGAATGAAGGCAGAAGTAAATGAACAATATCCTATAATTGAAAAACTTGAATACAATTTTTTAATAAATGAAGATATATACTCATTTAACACACTTATGTCTTTATTATATGATAAAAACTTTGTAAAATATTCCAAAAACGATTACTATGTAAAAGATTATGTTATGAAAAATCTTAAAAAATATTTTTGGAATCTAAGCGATATTGACCAAATCATTTCAACTTTAGAAAATCTAATCAGCGATGATCTTAATCGTTATGAGTTTTGGATCTGTGTCAAAGCTCAGTATAGGGCTTTTAAAGATAAAAAAATGATTGATGATTTAGAATGTGATTTGATAAATGATTTGGGAGTAAGTTTTTTGATGGATAATGTATATCCAACGCTAAATAAAACAGATCCAAAAATTTTAGATCTGGGAGATAAATATAAAGTAAATATTTATAATGATAAAAATTTGGTATCAAAGTTAAAAGAAAATATGGGTATTTATTGCGATTTGAAAGTAAAATCTAAGATATACTCTCTTGATCATACTACCCACAAACAACTAAGATTTGATACCAGCAGTATTTATACTGAAGATATAACTTTAAACCAAACGAAGAAAATTTATGAAAAATCCCAGTCTTATTTATACAAATCAATTGTAGATATTTATGCGGAATATTATTATAGAGGACTGTTAAGAGAAGTATTAGAAAGATATCAATAGAGCTTATTTAAGCTCTTTTTATTTTAAAAATTATGAGAATATTAGGAATAGATCCAGGAATAGCAATTATGGGATATGGTGTTGTTGATTTTGACGGAAGTAAGGTTAAAGTAATAGAAAATGGTGTCATTACAACATCTAGTAAGACTAAGACACCAGAACGATTACAGATTTTGTATGATAATTTGGATGAAATTATAAAAGAATTTAAGCCAGATGAATACGCAATAGAGGAATTATTTTTTAATCAAAATGTAAAAACAGCAATTACAGTTGGTCATGCTAGAGGCATACAAGTTTTATGTGCTCAACAAAATAAACTACCTATTTACGAATACACACCACTTCAAATCAAGCAAGCTATAACTGGTTATGGTAGAGCTAGCAAAAGTCAAATGCAAAAAACTGTAACTACACTTTTGAATTTAAAGGAAATACCAAAGCCTGATGATGCAGCAGATGCACTTTCTGTTGCACTTTGTCATGCTTTAAGTCAAAGATTTAAAGAAAACTTTAGGATGAATTAATGATTTCATATATTATTGGAGATGTGAGGGCTATAAACGAAGAGGATTTTGTAATTGAGAATAATAATATAGGTTATCTAATCAAAACTTCCTTATCTACCCTTACATTAATAGAATTAAATAACGAATATAAAATTTATACTTCGCTACAAGTTAGAGAAGATGATATGAGCCTATATGGATTTTATTCCAAAGAAGAATTAGAGATGTTTTTACTACTTACATCTGTTTCTTCCATAGGTCCCAAAAATGCCATTGGTATTTTATCATCAATCGGGGTTGAAGATATAAAACTTGCCATTGCAAACAATGATATTGATGCCTTAACAAAAGCAAAAGGAGTTGGTAAAAAAACTGCAAGTAGAATTATTTTAGAACTTATGGATAAGGTTAAACTTATGCCACTAGCTAAAAAATCTGATAAATCTGTTCAACTTCCAGCAAATGAAGATCTAGATGTAGCTAAAGAAGCTCTATTAAATTTAGGATATGCGCAAAATGATATTTCTAATGTATTATTAGAATTAAAAGATATGAATCTATCGCTTGAAGAATTGATAAAAGAAAGCTTAAAAAGACTTATTTAGGGGCAATTTATGTATGATGAAAATGAAAGAATAGTTGGATCAAATGAATTAAAAGAAGATTTAACTAATGAAAATTCAATAAGACCTAAGTGGCTAAATGACTACATAGGTCAAGATAAGGTTAAAGAAAAATTAGATATTTTTATAAAATCATCCTTATCAAGAAAAGAACCCTTAGATCATGTTTTGCTCCAAGGTCCACCAGGACTAGGTAAAACTACACTTTCATCAATTATAGCAAATGAACTTGGTGTAAATTTAAGAGTAACAAGTGGTCCTGCTATAGAGCGTCCATCAGATTTAGCTAGCATACTTACAAATTTGCAACATGGAGATGTTTTATTTATAGATGAAATCCATAGGATAAATCGTTCAGTTGAGGAGATTTTATACTCTGCTATGGAAGATTTTGTTTTGGATATCATAGTCGGAAAAGGACCAAATGCCCAGTCCATACGAATTGATTTGGAAAAGTTTACTTTAGTTGGTGCAACTACCAGAGCAGGCCAATTATCAGCTCCACTTCGCGATCGATTTGGAGTTTTGCTTTCTTTAAGTTTATATAATGCGAATGACTTAACAACTATAATTAAGCGTTCAGCCAGTATACTTGATATTGAAATAGATGATGAGGGTGCTTATGAGATTGCAAAAAGATCTAGGGGTACACCAAGGATTGCAAATAGATTACTAAAAAGAGTTCGTGATTATGCCATTGTTAGGAAAGAAAGTAAAATAGACTGGCAAACTAGCAAAGAAGGATTAAATTTACTAGAAATTGATGATAAGGGTCTTGATACTATGGATAAGAAAATTGTTATGACCATGTATCAAAACTTTGATGGAGGCCCTGTTGGAATAGATACCATAGCAGCATCAACAGGGATTGAAAATGTTACTATAGAAGATGTTTATGAACCGTATTTGTTGCAAATAGGTTTTTTATCAAGAACACCAAGAGGACGTGTTCTTACCAAAAATGCCTATGACCACTATGGATTAATATATGAGGATTAGATGAAAACAGACGATTTTGATTACTACTTACCAGAAGAATTAATAGCTCAACACCCAGCTGAAAAAAGAGACCATGCAAGACTTTTAGTACTTGATAAAAAAACTGGAGAAAAAGAAGACAAATATTTTTATGATATTATAGATTATCTTAATCCTGGGGATGTTTTGGTAATGAATGATACCAGAGTTATCCCAGCTAGACTTTTCGGTCATAGAGAAGATAAAGAAGAATCAATCGAGGTATTTTTACTTCATAATATCGAAGGTAAAACTTGGGAATGCTTGGTTCGTCCTGGTAAAAAAATGAAAATAGGTACAAAAATTATTTTTTCTGAAGAATTATCAGCAGAAGTTAAAGATATAAAAGAAGATGGGAATAGGGTAATTGAGTTTTTCTATGAAGGAATTTTTAATGAAATACTAGATAGACTAGGAAATATGCCTTTACCTCCTTATATAAAAGAAGAGCTAGATGAGCCAGAAGAATACCAAACCGTATACTCAAAAAATCCTGGATCTGTTGCTGCTCCAACTGCAGGATTACATTTTACTAAAGAGCTACTTAATCAAATAGATCAAAAAGGAATAAAATTAGCATACCTAACTTTAAATGTAGGACTAGGTACTTTTAGACCAGTAAGTGTTGAGGATGTAAATGACCATAAGATGCATAGTGAGTTTTATACTATTAGCCAAGAAACAGCTGATATTATAAATCAAGCCCATGCAAATGGAAAAAGAGTAATTGCTACTGGTACAACTACTATCAGAACTTTAGAAACAGTTTTTAAAAATAAGGGTGAATTGACAGCTGATTCTGGCTGGACTGATATATTTATTTATCCGGGATTTGAATATAAGGTCGTAGACGCACTTATAACTAATTTCCATTTGCCAAAGTCAACTTTAGTTATGCTTGTTGCAGCACTTACATCAAAAGATATGATTCTAGATACTTATAGATATGCTGTAGAAGAAAAATATAGGTTTTTTAGTTTTGGCGATGCTATGTTTATTCATTAAGGAGATATTTTGGGACTAACATTTGAAGTTATAAAAAAAGATAAAAACTCAAACGCAAGAGTGGGTGTAATCCATACAGCCCATGGAGATATACCTACTCCTATTTTTATGCCAGTAGGCACTCTTGGAACTGTAAAAACAATGACAGTCGAAGAATTAAAAGAAATAGATGCTAAAATAATACTAGGAAACACCTATCATTTATACCTAAAACCAGGTATGGATATTATGAAAAAATCTGGTGGACTACATAAATTTATGAATTGGGATAGGCCAATACTTACCGACAGTGGTGGATTCCAAGTATTTTCCTTAGCTGAAAATAGAAAAATAAATGAAAATGGTGTAGAATTCAGATCTCATATTGATGGTTCAAAACACCTATTTACTCCTGAAAAGGCTATTTCTATTCAAAATGATATACATTCTGATATTATGATGAGTTTTGATGAGTGCGTAGAAGCTCCAGCTGACTACGATTATGTAAAGCAATCCATGGAACGTACTATACGTTGGGCAAAAAGAGGACTTGATTATCATAAAGAGCACTCACACTCCGATCAATCATTATTTGGAATTGTCCAAGGTGGTTTATATAAGGACTTAAGAGAAAAATCTGCAATCGAAACTACAGCTATGGATTTTGATGGATTTTCTATTGGTGGCCTATCTGTTGGAGAGACAAAAGAAGAAATGATTGATATATTAAACTTTACTACTCCATTACTTCCATATAACAAACCTAGATATAATATGGGAGTTGGCACACCAGATTATTTATTTGAGTCATTTGAAGCAGGAATAGATATGGCTGACTGTGTACTTCCAACTAGAATTGCTAGAAATGGTACTGCACTTACATCTAAGGGGAGATTAGTAGTAAGAAATGCATCGTATAAAGAAGATTTCTCGCCACTTGACCACGAATGTGATTGTTATACATGTAAAAATTATTCTAGGGCCTACATTAGACATTTAATAAATGCAAATGAAATTTTAGGAGCAAGGTTATTAACCTACCATAACTTATATTTCCTATTAAAAATGTGTGAAAATATTAGACAATCAATTATGGAAGATAGGTTCTTAGAATATAAAGAAGAATTTTATCAAAAATATGGCTATTAAATGAAACTTGAATATATCATACTAATTATCCTATTATTTGGATTTTATGAGACATCTATAAAAGATGATATTAAGAGAAAGAAAAATAGAGAATATGTGAATGAAAATTTAGATATTGGTTCGAAAATTACTACTTTTTCAGGGGTTATTGGTGAAGTAACAGAAATTGAAGGAGAAGTGGTGACAATTTTATCAGGATCATTTGATAGTATTAGTAAAATTAAAATAAAAAAATCTGAAATTGAAAATATCATTTCATAAGAGGCAGTAACTGCCTCTTTTATTTTATAAAAAGTTAAAAAATGGTATAATTTTTCTATTAGGGATGGTGAATCTATGAGCAATTGGTTTATATATAACAAAAAAGAAAATTATATGAATAACTTAAAACATAATAATATTTCAAAACTAGAAGCATTGATTTTAGCAAATCGAGATATTGTTGAAGATCAAAGCGTAGAAATGTTTTTAAATCCTAGTCTTGATAAATTACATGACCCATTTTTGCTAAAAGATATGGACAAAGCAGTGGGTTTGATAATTGAAACTATGAAATCAGGTGGGGAGATAAGAGTTTTTGGTGACTATGACCAAGATGGCATAGCATCAGTTATGACCTTACTTGATGGTTTACTTTTCTATTATGATAATATTAGCTATGATATCCCACAAAGAGTAAAAGAAGGATACGGAATTTCATCTGGAATGGTCGAAAAGGCGGTTGATGATAAAGTTAGCTTAATTATAACATGCGATAATGGCATCACTGGTTTTGATCAAGTAAAAGAGTTGAAAAACGCTGATCTAAATGTGATTATTACTGATCACCATGAGATAAACTTCAAATGATGGCGAATGGGCTAGTCAATTATTGCCAGAGGCAGATGCTGTGATTAATCCTAAAAGAATAGATCAAGACTATCCATTCAAGGATTTATGTGGAGCTGCAGTTTGTTTTAAATTGATGGCAGCCTTATTCCAAAAATTAGATGGAGATTATGAATATCTATATGGACTTTTAGAATATGTAGCTATGGGTACTATTTGTGATATAGTATCTCTTACTGATGAAAACAGAATTTTTGTTATAGAAGGACTTAAAAGATTAAATTATACTGAAAAACTTGGAATTAAAGCAGTACTTGAAGAAAGTTCTTGGATGAAAGAAATCGATGTTTATACTCTGGGTTTTATTTTAGGACCTACAATGAATGCTACAGGTAGACTTTCATCAGCAAAAATGGCTATAGAACTTCTGATGGAAGAGGATATAGATAGGATTTATGAGCTTGCTAAGGAATTAGTTGAATTAAATAACGAACGTAAAAATCTTACTCAAGATGGGCTTGATAAATGTCTAGAAATCATAGAAGAGAATAAATATTTTGAAGATGATGTAATAGTAGTTTATGAACCATCTATAAATGAGTCCATATGCGGAATTGTAGCAGGGCGTATAAAAGAAAAATACTACAGGCCTACAATTATACTGACGGATTCAAATACAGAAAGTATTGCTAAGGGATCTGGACGCTCTATTGAATCTTATAATATTTACCAAGAAGTTTTAAAATATAAAGAAAATCTTGAATCATTTGGTGGACATCCTATGGCTTGTGGACTTTCTATAAAGCTAGACATTATTGATGATTTAAGGAAATTTTTAAATGACAATTCATCTCTTACAGATTCACAAAAACAAAAAATTATAAACATAGATAAGGCAATTGATATCTCAAAGTTGTCTTTAGAATTTGCAGAAAGTCTAGAAAAACTTTCACCATTTGGAAAAGATTTTGAAAAACCAATTTTTGCTGATAAGAATGTAGATATATCACAAATTACAATGATTGGAAAAGATAAAAAAACTTTAAAAATGTCACTTTTTAAAAATGGTGTTTATGTAAATGCCATCAAATTTAATGCAGTAGATGATTATAACTATTTACGCGATAAATTTAATGGTCAAATAGAAGGAAAAAAAATTGATGTAGTCTATTACCCAGATATAAATGAGTTTAGAGGCAATAGAAATCTTCAGTTAAAACTTATTGATATTAGATGAGGTAAACATGACAACAGATTTTGAATTAGAATTTGAAAAACTCAAGGAAATCATCCTTGAAAATAATCCAAACGCAGACTTGGATTTAATAAAAAAAGCATACTACTTTGGTGAGATCAACCATAGGGGCCAAAAAAGGAACTCTGGTGAAGATTATTTCATCCATCCAATAGCTGTTGCAAAGACTCTTTCAAATATGAAACTTGATGATCAAACTATTTGTGCAGGTCTTATGCACGATGTTTTAGAGGATACATCAATTACTTATGATCAGATGGAAGAAGAATTTGGTCATGAAATAACTTTTTTAGTTGATGGAGTAACAAAGCTTAAAAATTTAAATTATAGTTCTAGAGAAGAAAAACAAGCAGAAAATATCAGAAAAATGGTCATGGCTATGTCCAATGATGTTAGGGTTGTTTTAATAAAGCTTGCAGATAGACTTCACAATATGCGCACTTTGGAATATAAGACTCGCGAAAAGCAAATACAAACTGCAACAGAAACTATAGAAATTTATGTTCCCTTAGCACATAGACTAGGAATATACTCTGTAAAATGGGAACTTGAGGATTTATGCTTTAGATACCAAGATCCTGAAAGATATTATGAATTAGCCGAAATGGTTTCTCAAAAGCGTCGCGAAAGGGAAGCCTACATAAATGAAATAATTGAGACTTTAACTTCAGAACTTGAAGGTAGTAATATTGATTTTGAAATAAGCGGCCGTCCTAAATCATTATATTCAATTTATAAGAAAATGACTAGAAATGATATAGTTTTTGAAGAGATTTATGATTTAACTGCTGTAAGAGTCTTGGTAGATACCATAGCAGAATGCTATGAAGTCTTAGGTAAAGTTCATTCTTTATGGAGACCAATTCCTAATAGGATAAAAGATTATATTGGTCAACCCAAACCAAATGGTTATCGATCTTTACACACTACAGTTTTTGGGGAAGATTCAAGACCATTCGAAGTACAAATCCGTACTCGCCAAATGCACAAAGAATGTGAATATGGTGTAGCAGCCCATTGGAGATATAAAGAAAATAATACCAAGGGATCTGATTTTGATGATGCTATGGAATTTTTGCGCCGCATAATGGAATGGCAAAATGAAGGTGGGGCAGACTCAGATAGCAAAGAGTTTATGGAAACTTTGAAAACAGACTTTTTCTCAAGGGAAATTTATGTTTATTCTCCAGCTGGGGAAATATATTCTCTTCCATTAGGCTCTTGTGCAATAGATTTTGCTTATAAGGTTCATACGGAAGTTGGAAATAAATGCATAGGCGCAAAAGTAAATGGATCTATCGTACCTATTACTCAAAAACTTAAAACTGGTGATGTTATTGAAATTCTTACTAGCAAAAATTCAGCAGGACCAAGTAAGGATTGGCTAAATATTGTAAAAAGTAACCAAGCCAAAACTAAAATAAAACAGTTCTTTAAGAAAAATGGTAAAGAAGAAAATATCGAAATCGGAAAAACTCAAATAATCCGTGATATAAAAAAACACAGAGAAGGATATAAATCTCTGCTAAAAGATGAATGGGTAGATGAGATTGCAAATGAATTAGGATTTCCTACCCAAGATGAAATGTATGCAGCCGTTGGTTATGGTAGAATTACTAGTGAACAGATAATTCAAAAGCTCATAAAAAGGGAAAATGAGCTAGAAGAAAAACAAAAATCAATTAGTAAACCAGTTGAAATTCAAAAAGAAAATAAAAAGCCAATATCATCTAAAGGCGAAGTTCGCGTGAGTGATTTTGATGATGATATTGAGGTAAAATTTGCAAAATGCTGTACTCCAGTTCCTGGAGATTCTATAATAGGATTTATTACAAAAGGAAATGGAATTTCAGTTCATACAAAAACTTGCCCAAATATCATTAATAGTCACGCACCAGAAAGGCTAATAGATGTTTATTGGCAAAATACTGCGACTGATAAGTTCCCAGTAAAGATTCAAATAGTAGTTGCAAATTCTCCATCAGTTATTTATGACATTACAAAAATGATTTCAACTGTAAATGTAAATATATCTGGTATGAATGCAAGGCTTAATGAAAGTGAAGAAGGAATAATTGATTTAACTGTTGAAGTTAATAGCTTAGACCAGTTAGATGATGTAAAGGCGAAATTAAAATCGTTAGATACAGTTTATAGTGTATATAGGGTTAATAATTAATGAGAGCAGTAATACAACAAGTAAAAAATGCAAATGTAGTAGTAGAAAGTCAAGAAATATCAAAGATAGAAAAAGGATTTTTAGTACTTCTAGGTATAAAAGATACCGATACAATGGATGATCTTGCCTATGTTAAGAAAAAAATCGAAAAACTTAGAATCTTTGAAGATGAAGAAGGTAAAATGAATTTGTCCTTAAAAGATGTAGGAGGAAAGATACTTTTAGTATCCCAATTTACACTTTTTGGAGATGTAAGAAAGGGTAATAGACCTTCATTTATAGAAGCAGCAAGACCTGAAAAAGCTAATGAATTTTATGAAATAATGAAAGATGAGCTTATAAAAGATGGTTTTGATGTAGAAACTGGAAAGTTTCAAACCCATATGCAAGTGGGGTTAGTAAATGATGGTCCAACGACTATTTTGATTGACAGCGAAAGGATTTTGTAGGTGGAGATTAAAAAATTTACCCTAGGGCCTGTGATGACAAATCTTTATGTAGTCAGTGAAAAAGGTCGTGGTTTTATTGTAGATGCAGTAGAAAAAAGTAATTTGGTAACTGATTATATAAATGATAATAACATACAAATTGACTTTATCTTGCAAACACATACCCATTTTGATCATGTTTTAGGACTTGAATATTATAAGAAATTATATGATGTAAAAGTTTTTGCTTCTAGTGAATCAAAAGGTATTGCAAACGATAAAAACTATAATCTTGCCTATAACTATGATAATCTGTATGTACCAATTGATGAGTATTTAGAAGATGATGAAATAATTACTGATTTTGAAATAAAGGCTCTAAAAACTCCAGGTCATAGTTTAGATTCTATAAGTTACTTAATAGGAGATATAATATTTTCAGGAGATACTTTATTTAATATGAGTATAGGAAGAACGGATTTTCCTGGTGGAAATTTTGAAACTTTAATGAACTCAATAAATGAAAAATATAGGGTATTAAAACCTAGTACGATAGTTTATCCAGGACACGGTGAGAAAACAAGTTTGGATTATGAATTTAATAATAATCCATTTTTAATATAAGGAGAGTATATGGAATTTAAAAGAAGCCATATGTGTGGCGAATTAAGAAGTGAAAATATAGGTGAAGAAGTAGTCCTAATGGGCTGGGTAGCAAAAAAAAGAAACTTAGGTTCTTTGGTTTTCTTTGATTTAAGAGATAAAACAGGTATTACTCAAATCGTAGTGCGTGAAGAAGATAAAGAAAATCATGATCTTGCTAGCCACCTAGGTCAAGAATACGTTGTTGAAATAAAAGGTTCAGTTAGGGAAAGAGAATCTAAGAATCCTGATATAGCAACTGGAGATATTGAGATTGTTGCTGAAAAAATTAATATTCTTGATAAGGCTAACACACCACCAATATACATAAAAGATGATGATGATGTAGCTGAAAATCTTAAATTAAAATATAGATATCTTGATATGAGAAAGGCTTCTGTACAAAAAAATCTAAAACTTAGATCGGATATTGTACGTACTATTCGTGAGTACATGTATAACAATGACTTTACAGAAGTAGAAACACCATTTTTAACAAAACCTACTCCTGAAGGAGCAAGAGATTATCTTGTGCCATCAAGAATAAACCAAGGTGAATTTTATGCTCTACCACAATCGCCACAACTTTTAAAACAAATCCTAATGATAGGTTCCTTAGATAGGTACTTCCAAGTTGTAAAATGTTTTAGAGATGAAGACCTAAGAGCTAACCGTCAACCAGAATTTACTCAATTAGATATGGAATTATCTTTCGCTAACCAAGATGATGTAATAGCAGTAAATGAAGGACTTATAAAAGAATTATTTGATAAATATACAGACTATGACTTAACCTTACCGATCCCAAGAATGGATTACAGCGAGGCTATGGAATCATATGGTTCTGATAAACCAGACTTAAGATTTGGTTATAAAATTAAAAATATTTCTGAAATTTGGAAAGATAGTGAATTTAAAGTATTTGCAAACAATACTTCTGAAGGTAAATCAGTAAGAGCAATTAACTTTAAAAATCTAGCAGATAAATATTCTAGAAAACAATTAGATAAATTAACAGACTTTGTTAAACACTACGGCCTAGGTGGGCTTTCTTATATCAAATATGGGGAAGAAGTAAACTCCTCAATTAGCAAATTCTTAACAGATGATATTTTAAATAATATGATTGAAAAATTAGAAATTGAGAATAACGACTTAATTTTAATTGCAGCCGATAAAGATAAAAAAGTTCTTGAAGGACTTGGAGCATTAAGAAATAAAGTTGCAAAAGATAATGATCTATATGAAAAAGAATATGCATTGACTTGGGTTGTAAATTTCCCAATGTTTGAATATAACGAAGAAGAAGACAGATACGTTTCTCAACACCATCCATTTACCATGCCAAATGAAGATGACATTCACTTATTAAAGACTCATCCAGAACAAGTAAGGACTCAAGCTTACGATATTGTTATTAATGGTGATGAAATGGGAGGTGGATCTGTAAGGATCAATAATTCAGAATTACAAAAAGATATTTTTGAAGCTTTAAATCTTACAGAAGAAGATATTAAGAATAAATTTGGATTCTTTATTGAAGCTCTTTCATATGGTACACCACCACATGCAGGATTAGCATACGGTTTAGATAGACTTTTAATGCTATTTGCTAAAACAGATAATATTAAAAATGTAATAGCCTTCCCAAAAACTCAATCTGCAACATGTCCACTTACTGAAGCACCTACAATTGTCGATGATAAAGTATTAGATGAGCTTGGAATCAGTGTAAGGAGTGATGTAAATGACAATGATGATTAAGCAAGGAACAGTCCTAGAAAATAATAAGGGAAAATTATTAATAAGTGTAACTCGTAATGAAGCCTGCGGCTCTTGTCAAGCCAAAGGCACCTGCGGGCAAAAAGAAGAAACTATAATAGAAGTTTATTCCACAGATGACATTGATAAGGGAGATAAGGTTCTATTAGAATCACATTCTTCTGATATTACGAAATACTCAATATATGTTTATTTATTACCCGTTTTTATGATGATTGTTGGGGCCCTATTACCAAACATTTTTCTTAAAAATACTGGATATGACATAAATTTACTTACCCTTATATCAGTTGTTATATTTTTTGCCATATCATTTATGATTATTAAAGGTATTGATAAAAACCTTTCTAATAATAATGTGATGAAAGTGAGGAAAATCTAATGGATTATTCATTAATCAAAGAATTTGATATTGATTTATACCAAGCCTTAGAAAAAGAAGTTCACAGACAAGAAGATAATATCGAGCTTATTGCTTCAGAAAACTATGTTAAACCATATATATTAGAAGCAGCAGGTAGTATTTTAACTAATAAATACGCTGAAGGTTACCCAGAAAAAAGATATTATGGTGGATGTGAAAATATAGATGTTATTGAGCAAATTGCTATTGAACGAGCAAAGGAATTATTCCACTGTGATCATGCAAATGTACAACCACATTCAGGATCTAATGCAAATTTTGCTGCATATTCGGCTCTTATAAAGCCTGGGGATAAAGTCTTAGCGATGAATCTTACAGAAGGTGGGCACTTAACCCATGGTTCTAAAGTAAATTTTTCTGGAAAACTTTATGATTTTTATCCATATGGTGTAGATATAGAAACTGGTAGGATTGATTATGATGATGTTCTAGCAAAAACACGTAAAATTCAACCAAAATTAATAGTTTGTGGTGCAAGTGCATATCCTCGTGAAATTGATTTTAAAAAGTTTAGAGAAATTGCTGATGAAGTTGGAGCAATTTTAATGGCGGATATTGCTCATATTGCAGGACTAATTGTAGCGGGTGAACACCCAGACCCATTCCCATATTGTGATGTAGTTACATCTACAACACATAAGACTTTAAGAGGTCCTAGGTCAGGTATAATTCTTTGTAAAGAACAATATGCAAAAGCTATAGATAAGGCAGTTTTCCCTGGCTCACAAGGTGGCCCACTAGAACATATAATTTTAGCAAAAGCATTAGGATTTAAGCAAAACTTAGATTCATCTTGGAAAGATTATGCTAAAAATATAAAAGCAAATGCAAAAGCTATGGAAGAAGCATTAAGGAATCATGGATTTAAAATGATTTCTGATGGTACTGATAATCACTTATTATTAATAGATCTTACTAATAAAAATATAACAGGCTCGGAAGCTCAAGATTTGCTTGATCAAGTAAATATAACAACAAATAAGAACACTATTCCTAATGAACAGTTATCTCCAAATGTAACAAGTGGCCTAAGAATTGGTACTGCTGCTATAACATCTAGAGGTATGGGTGTTGATGAATCAAAAAAAATCATAGAGCTTATTTCAAGAACTATTGATAGAAATGAAGATATCGAGCAAATTAAAAGGGAAGTTTTAGACCTAACAAGCAAATTTCCTGTATATGGTAATTAATTATGGCAATGCCAATAGTAACTTTAGTCGGTAGGACTAATGTAGGAAAATCAACATTATTTAATAGACTAGTAGGAAAGAAAAAATCTATAACTGAAGATATAAGTGGTGTGACTCGAGATAGGATAGTCGATAAGGTAGAATGGCAGGGGGATGAATTTCTTCTTGTAGATACGGGTGGGCTTGATATATCAAATAAAGAAATGATGAATCAGGAAATAAAATCACAAGTAGAAAAAGCCTTACTAGAAACCAATCTAATTCTTTTTGTAGTAGATGGTAAAGAGGGTTTAAGCCCTTATGATGCTGAAATAGCAGATGTAATCCGTAGATATCATAAAAAAGTCATAATTGTTGCAAACAAAATTGATAGTCACAAAACCCCAGACCACATATACGATTTTTACTCTATGGGTTTTGATGATCTTGCAATAATCTCAGCAGAACAGAGCAAGGGACTTGGAGATTTGCTCGATAAAGTGGTCGAAAACATAGATTTTGAAGCTTTTGATCAAATTGAAGATGAAACAAGAATTGCAATAATAGGTAAACCTAATGCTGGAAAGTCATCATTAGTAAATCTACTTTTAGAAGATGAAAGAATGATTGTAACTGATGTAGCTGGGACTACTCGTGATGCTGTAGATTCATACTGGACTTACAATGATAAAAATTATGTGCTTATAGATACTGCTGGTCTTCGTAGAAAATCTAAAGTAAAAGAAAATATAGAATATTATGCCAACCAACGTACATTTGATGCAGTAGATAGTGCAGAAATAGTTCTGTTTTTAATAGATGCAACAGTAGGAGTGACTGAGCAAGATACAAAAATTGCCGGCTATGCTCATAATCAAAGAAAAGCTATAATCATAGCTGTTAATAAGTGGGATGTAGTCGAAAAAGAAACAAATACTATGAAAGATATGGAAGCAGATATAAGAAATAAATTAGGATTTGCTTTATACGCACCAATAGTATTTATTTCAGTGCTTAAAAATCAAAGAATTGATATTCTTTTAGATATGATAGAAGTTGTAGATAATAATTATCATACTAGAATATCTACAGGTGTCTTAAATAATATTTTGCAAGATGCAATTATGTTAAACCAACCACCTCAAGATAAGGGTAAGAGACTTAAAATATATTATATGTCTCAAGTTGGTACAGCACCTCCTAAATTTATGCTATCTATAAATGACAGAGAAATAATGCACTTTTCATACATGAGATACTTAGAAAATCAAATTAGAAAAAATTATAATCTTATAGGAGTTCCTTTTAGTTTTGTATTAAAAGAAAGAGGATCAGATAAATGATTTTTATCATTGCCTTAATTTCTTATATTATAGGTTCAATACCTAGTGCATATTTGATTGGTAAATATTTTTTTAATACGGATATCAGAGCCCTTGGCTCTGGTAATGTTGGTAGTACCAATGCTTTAAGAAATTTTGGAAGAAAGGCTGGAATTGCAACACTAATTTGTGATGCGTTTAAAGGTTTTATAGCACTTTTTATAGCAGATAAAATAGGTGTAGAACATTTACTAGCTATTAGCTTAGTATTTGTTGTGCTTGGACATATGTATAGTGTTTTTCTTCACTTTAAAAGTGGTAAAGGTGTAGCAACCTCCTTTGGTGCCTTTATTTATTTAGATATTAAATTTGTTCTAATTTTAGTTGGAATTTTTATATTAGTTGTGTTAGTAAGTAGAATGGTATCATTAGGATCTATTTTAGGAGCCTTAAGTGCAATAATTATAGGATATTTCTATTTTGGATTAACAGATATATTTTTCGCTATCCTTATAATTGCAACACTTATTATCTATAAACATAGATCTAACATCCAAAGAATAATAAATAACAAGGAGTCTAAAATATTTTAACTATGGAAATCTCAATTTTAGGTTCAGGATCATGGTCAACAGCTATAGCATATCTCTTATCAGAGAATCACGATGTTTTGTTGTATGCCAGAAATCCTGAAGATGCAAAATATATAAATGATAATCATAAAAATAAAAAATATTTAAAAGACTTTGATTTGCCTACTAATATCAAAGCTACCAGCAATATTAAGGACTTATTTAAAAATAGGTTTATAATTAATGGAATTCCTACTCAAAGCATTCGATCAGTTATTAAACAATTTAAGCCATATTTTGATGAAGATAATATATTTGTAAATCTGTCAAAAGGTTTAGAGTTAGAAACTCACAACAGAATTTCACAAATTGTTAAGCAGGAACTAGGTGAGGATACTCATTATGCTATCTTAAGCGGACCTTCCCATGCTGAAGAAGTTATAAGAAAAATACCTACTGCAGTAGTAATTGCTTGTGAAGATATAAATCTTGCAAAAGAAATTCAACTTATCTTTACAAACGATTGGTTTAGAGTTTATAGTTCAACAGATGTAATTGGTGTAGAGCTAGGGGGAGCTATAAAAAATACTTTAGCCTTTGGGATAGGAATGCTAGATGGTCTTGGATATGGGGATAATACAAAAGCAGCTGTTATAACTCGAGGCATAAATGAAATGAATAGATTATTAATTGAGTTTGATGCTAATCCAAATACACTAAATGGATTAGCTGGAGTAGGCGATTTAATAGTTACATCTACGAGTCTAAATTCTAGAAATTATAGGACAGGATTATTGATTGGACAAGGCTTAAGTATGCAAGACGCTATTAGTGAAATAAATATGGTTGTAGAGGGGATTCCAACTACAAAGGCTTTGAATCAATTAGCAAAAAATCACAAATTAGATTTACCTATAACTTCTGAAATCTATAAGATTTTATATGAAAATAAAAACCCAAATGATTCTGTTGCTTCACTTATGGGTAGAAGCTTAAAAAGTGAATTTTAATATTAATTAATTTTTATTTTTTTTATTTTTAAGTTATAATAGAATCAAATACAAATAGTAAAGGGAATATTATGTTTGACAAATTTAAAGACTTCATTGGTATAGACGACAACTATGATGATTACGATGACGAACAACTTTATTATAATAATAATGAAGAAGAAGATAGTAAAACTACTACAAGGACTGCTTATACAAATTTACTAGAAGATGAAACTACAGAAAAAAATGGATCTGTTACTTATGAAAGTGGCTATAACAACTCAAGCTCATCATTTGGATATGATTCTAAAGATTATAATAATGATTCATTTTCTACAAGCACCTCATCAAATAATTACCAAAGATCATCAAAAAGAGGAGATAATATAGTTAGCATGACAGAAAGCAATTTTACAAATAAATCATCTATGAGAATATCAATTCAAGAGCCTCTTGATTATGAAACAGATGCACCAAGTGTAATAAATGATATACTTGATAAAAAAGTTGTTGTTTTAAACCTTGAAATGGTTGATGCTGATATGAGACAAAGAATTTTTGATTTTGTTTCAGGTGCAGTTTACGCTCTAGATGGAACAGTTGAAAGAGTTACAAAAGGTATTTTTGTAATCAGTCCAAAAGGTGTAGAAGTAGATAGCACTGTAACAGAACAAATTTCAGATGGAAACTATAACCAATTATAGGGTGAAATCTAATTATTTCATATGAGTTTGGAATATAACTTAGATTTTATAAATGATAAAAGTAAAAAATCATCCATTAAAAAAGCTATATCTATTTTAGAAAGATCATATTATAAAAATATTGAAGAATATAGCTTTTTTTTGGACCCTTTTGAACAAGAAGTTATAGAATCTATTGCAAATAAAAACAAAATAGATATAAAATTTGTAGGCGGTAATGATTTGGCAGAGCGCAAAATATTTATCGCCAATTTCTTTTATGAACCAATTGATGAGTCAAATTATATTAATGTTTTAAAATTTAACCATGATGGTCTAAGCCACCCTGATGTACTAGGTTCATTAATGAGCTTAAACTTAGAGAGAGAATCTATAGGTGATATAGTCATTGATGAAAATGCTTGTGAATTTGCTATATTAAAAGATGAAGCTAATTTTGTAAAATACAACTTGACTAAGATAAAAAATCAAAGCATAAATGTAGAAGTCAAGAACAATAACGAATTAGAAATAAAACTTGATGATTACATTAACTACAATGGTTTCGTATCATCATTAAGACTGGATAATATAATATCTGAGTTTACGAATACTTCAAGATCAAAGGCGAAAGATTTAATAAAAGCAAAACTTGTAAAAGTTAACTACGAAATCATAGATGATCCTAGTAAGTTAATAAAAGAAAATTCGATGATATCTGTAAGAAGAGAAGGCAGATTCATATTTGATGAGATAACTGGTTCTAGTAAAAAGGGAAACTCGCATATTACATATAGGAAATTAAAATGATAACATATATAATTTTTATCGTAATAGGATTAATCCTAGATAGAATAACCAAGATTTATGCAATAAACAATTTAATAGAAAAGCCTTATAACGGTACATTACTCAATTTTACTTATCTTGAAAATAGAGGTGCGGCATTTGGGATTCTTCAAGATAGTAGATTATTTTTTATAATATTAACATTAGCTATAGTGGCTGTTTTAGTATATTATTTTATAAAGAATTATAAGAAAAATCCTATAATTTTAAATATAGCCCTAGCAATGATTATATCAGGAGCTATAGGTAATTTTTATGATAGATTATTCCAAGGATATGTTGTAGATTTTATAGAATTTGCTTTCATAAAATTTCCAGTTTTTAATATAGCAGACATATTTGTTACGATTGGAAGTCTACTGATGATTATCTATCTATTATTCTTAGAAGAAAGTGAAAAAATATGAGTGTAAATATTGGAAATGATTGGGATATAATTTTGGCTGACCAATGGGATAAAATATATTATCAAAATCTTAGAAAAAAACTCATTGAAGAATATAAAAATTACACTATTTATCCTGATATGTATGATATTTTTAATGCTTTAAAATCCGTTTCTTATGAAGATGTAAAAGTAGTTATATTAGGTCAAGATCCATACCATGGTCCAGGGCAGGCACATGGTTATGCTTTTTCTGTAAAAAAAGGAGTTAAAACACCACCATCATTGGTTAATATTTATAAGGAAATGCATGAAGATATAAATACTTATATACCGAATAATGGAAATTTAGAAAAATGGGCTAATCAGGGAGTGTTATTATTAAATACATCGCTAACAGTAAGAGCCCATGAAGCAAATTCTCACCAAAAAATCGGATGGGAAATTCTTACTGATAATATAATAAAAAAATTAAATGATAGACAAAAGCCAATAGTTTTTATTCTTTGGGGTAGAAATGCTCAATCAAAGGAAAAGTTAATTACTAATACAAATCATTTAATTATAAAGTCTACCCATCCATCTCCACTTTCTGCTAATAGGGGGTTTTTTGGTTCTAAGCCATTTTCAAAAACAAATAATTTTTTAAAATCTATAGGACAAGAGCCTATTGATTGGCAAATTGAGAATCTATAAATGATTCTCAATTATTTTTTTGCTTAGATTTAAAATATTTTTATAGTTATAAAGGTAATTTTCTTTTATAATTAGTAGATTGGGGTCAACGGTCATTTGACTTTGGTTTTCTAGATTAAAAGTATTTAAAGCTACATAACCTGTGTTTTTACTATCAAATCTCCCAAATAAAATTTGTATATTGATTTCTACATCTTTTTCCTTTGTTCTTAGCTCATAGTTAACAGAAGAAAAATATGATTCGGATAGAACTTCTGATGATTCTAATTTTATCTGGCAAATATCGTTATTAATCCAAACCGATTTAAGGCTAAGATTACCTAAATTTAGATTTATAGAAAGTTCCGTATGAAAATAATCACCAATATTTGACAGTCTTTCTGTAGATATTAAGTCATTTTCATTATGAATCATAATTGGTTTAGGTCTTTCTCTTTTCTTAATATCTTCAGTCAATTTACTAATCACTTTGTATCTACTAGGATCATTTCTAAAAATCCCAATGTGTTTTTCTATATCCATTAGTTTCATAGATTCAAAAGTAAAGTATTTTCTATGATAAGCTATAATTTTATATATATCTATAGTATCAGGAAATATTGGATTAAGATTATACTTATCAAGTCTCATATTTAAAAAGGGTATATCGAATTTATCTCCATTATATGTTATGATTTTTTTATCCTTGGTTACTTTCAAATAAATTTCCAGTAGTCTTATCTCTTCAGAATTATCTTCTGCAAAGTATTGCATAATATAGGATTTATCACCCTCAAAAACTATAAGTCCTAGTAAAACAAGATTATCATGAATGGCATCTAAGCCTGTAGTTTCAATATCTAATATTATCTCATCAGTATTTAAATTTTCTGGGAAGTATCTTTTTTTATAAGTTATCATGGTACTATTATACTTGATTTGCCATCTTTAGTTTATCTAATATAATATTATAATTAGGGAAATCTTATATTAATTATTAGCAAAGTTAAGAGGTTTATATGATATATTTAGACAATGCAGCAACTACAAAAATTTATAAAAAAGCACAAGATGCACGTACTTATGCAGAGGATGAAGTTTTCGCAAACTCTTCATCACTCCATAGTTTTGGGCTAAAATCTAGCAATCTTTTAAGAGAATCAAGAGAAATTGTAGCTAGTATAATTAGATCAAATCCAGATGAAATTTATTTCACCAAAGGAGCTACAGAAGCAAATAATATTGCAATATCATCAATGAGTGGAGAAAACAACATTGCAATCACATCATCAATTGAACACTCCTCAGTATATGATAGTTTTAATAATTATCCTTATAAAGATATTATTTACTTAAAAAATGATAGATATGGATTTGTGGACCTAGATGATTTAAAAGAAAAATTAAGTAAAGATGTTAAGCTAGTATCTATAATTTATGCTAACAATGAAATAGGAACTATTCAGGACATTAGAAAAATTAGTGATATTGTAAAATCTTTTGATAAAAATATCTTAATTCATCTAGATGCTACGCAAGCATTGGGAAAAATTTCTTGTGATGTAGGAGAACTAAAAGTTGATTTAATGAGTTTTTCAGCACACAAATTCCACGGACCAAAGGGAGTTGGAGGACTTTATGTTAGAAAAGAAATTTTATCAAAGATAAAAGCAGTCTTACATGGAGGACACCAACAAGTTGTATCAAGCGGAACTGATAATCATCCTGCAATCTATGCAATGGCAACTGCATTAAAAGAGCAAATAGATGCTGATGAGTTTAATTATGTCAACGATTTAAATCAATACATGAGAACATTAATCGATAACAATATAAGTGATTATATATTTAATACTCCTAGTGAAAGTTATTCTCCTTATATATTAAGTATTGGATTTGCAAATATAAAATCAGAAGTACTACTTCATATGCTTGAGGATAATGATATATACGTATCAAGCGGATCAGCTTGTTCAAAGGGAAATAATAATAGGATTTTAGAAGCTTTAGATGTGGATGATAAATATAGTGATGGAGTTATTAGATTTTCTTTTGCTGGGGAAAATACAAAAGAAGAACTAGAGGAAACTGTCAAAGTTTTAAAAGAATCAATTGATGAAATAAGAAGGGTTATGTAATGGAATCACTTTTAGCAATTAGCTTTGGAGAACTTTTTTTAAAGGGAGCCAATAGAAAATATTTTTTTGATAATGCACGCAAACATATTCTAGCAAATATTAAAAATATAGGCTATGAAGACACCTATGTAGAAAGTGCTAAGCTTTATATCAAAGCTGAAGAAAGTAAGTTTGACGCTTTGGTAAAAGAAATAGAAAAAGTTTTTGGTATTGCTTATATAGATGAAGTTTATAAAGTAAATAAAAATATTGATGAGATTTTTCAAGCAGCAAAATATATCATAAATAAAGATTATAAAGATAAAAATTATACTTTTAAAGTTGAAACTACAAGAGTTGATAAATCTTTTGAATATGATTCACCTAAACTTAATGCACATCTAGGAGATTTGCTTTTAGACGAATTTAAAAATTTATCAGTTGATATTCATAATCCAGATTTTAAAGTATATGTAGATATAAAAAATAATGCTTATGTCTATACAAATAGACACAAGGGTCTAGGAGGATTACCTATAGGAAGTAGTGGTGAAGGTTTACTATTACTTTCTGGAGGTATAGATTCACCTGTGGCAGGATTTATGATGGCAAAACGTGGAATGATGGTTAATGCCGTTCATTTTCACTCTTATCCTTTTACATCTAAACAAGCTCACCAAAAAGCTGAAGACTTGGCTAGACTAATGTCGCAATACACTGGTCCTCTTAAAGTTTTTTCAATCAATCTAGCAAATATTTATAAGAAAATAGCAACAAATTGTGATAGACGCGAAACAACTATTTTATCTAGAAGATTTATGATGAGAATATCAAATAAACTTGCAGATAAATATGGATTTAAGGCATTTATCACTGGAGAATCACTTGGTCAAGTAGCATCACAAACACTTGAATCTATTTCTGTTATTGAGGACTCAGCAAATTATCCAATCTTACGACCTTTAATTGGTCTTGATAAACAGGATATAATCGATACTGCTATTGATATTGGAACTTATGAGAAATCCATAGAGCCTTTTGATGATTGTTGTTCAATATTTGCTCCAGATAAGCCAGTTACAAAACCAAAACTTAAATATATCGAAAGATCAGAAGAAAATCTTGAGATAGAAAGACTAGTAGATGAAGCATTAGAGACAGTAGAAATTATAGAAATTTAGGTTTTTATTTGACAAATAGCTACTAAAATAGTATTATTTTATGGTAAACCGCTCAGTATGGGTACTGATCACCTAATCTGGCGAGAATTTAAGAATAAGGAGGAGCCCATGTACGCAATTATCAAAACAGGTGGCAAACAATACAAAGTATCAGAAGGGGACTTAGTAAGAGTTGAAAAACTACCTTACGAAGTAGGCGAAACTGTTGAATTTGATGAAGTACTATTAGTTGCTAACGATAGCGATGTAAAAGTTGGAGCACCAACTGTAGAAAACGCAAAAGTATCTGCAACAATAGAAGATCAAAACAAAGACAAAAAGATTGTTGTTTTCAAATACAAACCTAAAAAAATGTATAGAAAAAAACAAGGTCACAGACAACCTTATACTTTAGTTAAAATTGATAGCATTTCTGCTAATTAATGATTAAAGTATATCTAGTTTACAAGGAAGACACATTTAAAGGATTTGAAATTACTGGTCATGCTGATTATGATGAGCATGGCAAAGATATAGTATGCGCTGCAGTATCTATGCTTGCATACACAACTGTAAATTCTCTTGATAGTTACGATTATAAAGTAGAATTTAGTGATGATGAAGAAACTATGAAACTACTAGTAGAAAATCCATCTCACGATTCAGAAGTAATTTTAAATACTTTTAGTACAGGTATTATGACATTAACACAAAGTTATAGTGACTTTGTAGAAGCCTATACAACAATTATATAAGGAGATATGAAATGATATTAAATATTAATTTACAAAGATTTTCAAGTAAAAAAGGGGTATCTTCTTCTAAAAACGGTAGAGATTCAGAAAGCAAAAGACTAGGAACAAAAAGAGCTGATGGTCAATTTGTAAATGCTGGAACAATCATCGTTAGACAAAGAGGAACAAAAATTCACCCAGGTAACAATGTTAAAAAAGGTGGAGATGATACTCTATATGCATCATGCGAAGGAATTGTAAAATTTGAAAGAAAAGGACGTGACAGAAAACAAGTTTCTGTTTATCCAAAACAAGATATTGCTTAAAAAATTTAAGTCTGCCTTTTCGGCAGACTTTTTTTTCATATGAAAGGAAATTTGTATGATAGATTTTGCAAAAATAAGTCTAAAAGCTGGAGATGGCGGTAACGGCGCTGTAGCTTGGAGACGTGAAAAATACGAACCGACAGGTGGCCCAGCTGGTGGTGATGGTGGAGATGGAGGTAGCATAATAATAAAAGCTACCAGAAACCTATCCACACTTGATGATTTTAAGTACAAAACTAAATATAAGGCTGAAAATGGAGAACCAGGTGGAAAATCTAAAAAGTTTGGTAAAAAGGGTGAAAATCTGATTTTAAAGGTTCCAGTTGGTACCATCCTAAGAGAAGCTGAGACTAACACCATCATTAAAGATTTTAAAATAGATGATGAAGAGTTTATAATTGCAAAAGGTGGTAAAGGTGGTAGGGGCAATGTTCATTTTAAAAACTCTATCCGTCAAGCACCTAGATTTGCAGAAAATGGTAAAAAAGGTCAAGAAATTGATCTTATTATGGAACTCAAGGTTCTAGCGGATGTTGGACTAGTAGGTTTACCAAATGTAGGAAAATCCACATTAATTTCTGTAATTACATCTGCAAAGCCTAAGATAGCAAATTATCATTTTACAACTATTGACCCAAATCTTGGAGTTGTAAACATCGATAATGAGCGTTCATTTATAGTAGCTGACATTCCAGGTTTGATTGAGGGGGCTAATGAAGGCCAAGGTTTAGGTCATAATTTTTTAAAGCACATTGAAAGATGTAGAGTGTTAGTTCATCTTGTAGATATATCAGGCATAGAAGGACGTGACCCTATTGCTGACTTTAAACTTATAAACGAAGAGTTAAAACTATATAACGATAAACTTTCTGAAAAGCCTATGATAGTAGCCTTAAATAAATCTGATTTAGATTTTAATGACAATGCTTCTAAATTTATTGAAGAATTTAAAGATGATTACAAAATTTTTAAAATTTCAGCAGCTACAACAAATGGTATCAAAAATTTATTAGATGCAACATATGATTTATTATTAGAATCCGAAGAAAGCCAATATGATTTAATCGAAAATGTAAATGAAAGCTTTCTTGAAGAATTTTACAATAAAGAAATTGAATTTGATCTTCAATTTGCAAAAGATAATGAAATATTTGTTGTATTTGGTAAAAGAATTGATAATCTATTGGAGAGGGTAAATCTAGAAGACTACGATTCTAGAATGTACTTTGAAAGCAAGCTTCGTGAGATGGAAGTTTTTGATAAATTAAAAGAAATGGGAATTGAAGAAGGAGATAGTGTCGCAGTAGGTGACATTGTCTTTGAATACTACGAATAGGAGAAAAAATGCTTACAGGAAAAGAACGTGCAATGTTAAAATCTGAAAGTCATGATTACAAACCAGTTATAAATATAGGAAAATTTTCATTAACTGAAGATGTAATAAAAGCAACAGATGAAGCATTACAAGCACGCGAATTAATAAAAATTAAAATTTTAAACAATAATATGGATGATCCAAATGAAATTTTAAACGAATTGCTAGAAAAATTAAATGCAGAATTTGTAAATCATGTGGGTAATATATTTACTATATACAGAAAAAATAAAGATAACAAATTTGGACTTTAAAGGAATAAAATGAAAATAGGACTATACGGCGGAACTTTTGACCCTATTCATGTTGGCCATCTAATTGTTATGGAAAATACTTTAAATTTTATGGATTTAGATAAAATAATTGTGCTTCCTAGCTCCAATCCGCCACATAAGCAAAATAAAAAAAAGACTGATACCAAGATTAGAATTGAAATGGTAGAAGCTGCTATAAGAGATAATGACAAATTAGTTTTGTCTACTTTTGAAGCAAATGATAATAGTGTAATCTATACTCATCAAACTTTGGATTATTTTAAGAATAAATATCCAGAACATGAATTTTACTATATCATGGGTGAAGATTCTTTTATGACTATTGATTCATGGAGAAATTACGAAAAAATTTTAAATGACAATCTCGTAGTTTTTGCTAGAACTAGTATAGAAGAGGATAGCGATTTAGTAAAAAAAGTTGACCTAATAAAAAAAGATAATTCTAAAATATTTTTAATAGATAACTTAAACATTAATATATCTTCTACATTGATTCGTGAATTGGTAAAAAAAAGTAAAAGCATCAAATACCTAGTTACTGAGCCTGTTAAAGAGATAATAGAGGAGTATCACTTATATGTTTAATCTAAATCTTTGGCAAGAGAAATTAATTAATGATATTGGAGAAAAAAGATTTAAACATTGTGTAAGAGTAATGGAGACTGCTTTAAAGCTAAACGATAGTTTAGATGATGACAAAGTCAAAACAGCAGCTATTTTGCATGACTGTGCCAAGTATAACGAAGAAAAATATTTGAAATTGTATGGGGTTAATATAGATTCCTACCAATTACAGTTTAAGGCGGTTTTGCATTCTTTTTTAGGGGCAGAAGTTGCAAAGAAAGAGTATAATATTAATGATAGTGATGTTTTGGATGCAATAAGATTTCATACTACAGGAAAAGCTGATATGACTGATTTAGAAAAAATAATATATCTGGCTGATGCTATAGAACCAAAGAGAGATTATCCAGATGTAGATCATTTAAGAAAACTAGTAAAAGATAGCTTAGATGATGCGTTAATCTTTTCATTAAATCATAATTTAAATTATATTATTAAAAAAAATGATTTGATTCATCCACTCACAATTGAAGCAAGGAATTTCTTAATTAAGGAGAAAAATGAATAAATTAGATATTATATTAAAAGTTTTAGATGATAGAAAAGCTGAAGATGTAAATGTATTAGAACTAAAGGATTCATCAATTGCTGATACCTTTGTAATAGCTACTGGTACATCTGTTATTCAAACCAAAGCTTTGGCAGACTATATAGAAGAAAAGCTTGAAGAAAATGGATATTCTCTTCTATCTAAGGAAGGTCTTAGAGAAGGGGAATGGATTTTAATGGATGCAGATGATATCATAATTCACATTTTCACACAAAGACAGAGAGAATTTTACGGTATAGATGATTTATGGGAAGAGTAATTTTCTCATAAATCTTTTGGTATCATAATAATGGAAAGTAAAAATAAAGATAAAATTATAGTTGGTTTAATTATTGCCCTAGCTGTAGTTTTGGGAAATAATTTTATGAAGGAAAAATCTCGTGATTTACTTGATAATAAAGTATCTTTACTAGAAAGTGAAGAGAATTTTAATATTGAAGAAGCTGATGAAGATAAAGCCAAACAAACTAATGACATAAAAGTACATATAAGTGGCCAAATAAATAGAGAAGGCGTCTATGAAGTAAATGATGGTGATAGGCTTGAGGATTTAATAAAACAAGCTGGTGGTCTAAGTCCAGATGCAGATAGTAAATCTTTAAATTTAGCAATGAAACTAGAAGATCAGATGAAAATATACATACCTAATAAAAATGAAATTGTAGAACAAAATACTACAGATACTGATCAATTAGTTTCAAAACCTGATTCCATTAGTACAGATGGGAAAATAAATATTAATACAGCTAGTAAAGAAGAGCTAATGAATCTACCTAATATAGGAGATAAGAGAGCTCAAGCTATAATAGATTATAGGGATACCAAAAAATTTGAAACAATTGAAGAGATAAAAAATGTTACTGGCATTGGCGAAAAATTTTACCAAGCCATGCAAGATTTAATAACAGTATAGGTGGTTAAATGAAATTATCGACTAGAAGTAGGTATGGATTAAGGGCAATTTGTTACCTAGCTGAAAACGAAGATAAGGGATACATTCCAGTATCTGAAATTTCAGAAGAACTAAGCCTTTCGGAAAATTATTTAGAGCAATTAATTAGAATACTTAAAAATGAGAAATTAGTAGAATCTATTAGAGGTCCAAAAGGTGGTTATAGGCTTACAAGAAATCCTGATCAAATAACAGTTGGAGATGTTATAAGAGTTTTGGAAGGTAACTGGAATGTAACTGGTTGCTATAAAGATGGTCATTGTGATGATAATTGCAATGCTTATTTTGCTTTCTATAAAATAGATGAAGCGATAAACGATACAATTGATTCCATTACTTTAGATGTAATTTTAAATAACAGACTTGAGGTAAATAAATGAAAAATTTAGGAATGAATGATCTAAGAAAATCTTATATAGATTTTTTTGGAGATGAAAAGGGACATACAATATTAAAATCTTTTCCTTTAATCCCACAAGATGATGAATCATTACTTTTAATTAACGCAGGGATGGCACCACTAAAACAATACTTTACTGGTGAAAAAAAGATAAAAAACAATAGAGCAACATCATCTCAAAGATGTGTAAGAACAGGTGATATCGAAAGAGTGGGGAAAACTGAGCGTCATGGAACCTATTTTGAAATGCTTGGTAACTTTTCATTTGGGGATTACTTTAAAAGAGAAGCAATTACATGGGCTTATGAATTTTTGACAGGAAAACTAGAAATTGCTCAAAAAGATTTATGGGTAACTGTTTACTATGAAGATGAAGAAGCTTACAATATTTGGAAAGATGAAGTAGGAATTAGTCCTGATAGAATACTAAAACAAGATAAAGATGAAAATTTCTGGGAACTTGAAGTAGGTCCATGTGGTCCATGTTCTGAAATTTATGTTGACAGGGGAGCTGATAGGGCTATTGATGAAAATGATAATGCACCTGGAAATGATGATTCAGATAGATTTATGGAAATTTGGAACTTAGTATTTACTCAGTATAACAAAGATGCTGAGGGAAATTATACTCCGCTAGCTCATCCAAATATAGATACTGGTATGGGTCTAGAAAGAATCGCAATGATTCTACAAGGCAAAGATAATATCTTTGAAATTGATGTTAACCAAGATATCATCTCTGAAATTGAAAAAATTTCTGGAGCAAAATACAAAAGTGATAAAAAATCTGATGTTTCTATAAGAGTAATTGCTGACCATGCAAAAGCAATGACATTCCTAGTTTCTGATGGAGTTTTACCATCAAATGAAAAACGTGGATATGTTTTAAGAAGACTTATAAGACGTGCTTATCGACATGGTAAACTTTTAGGTATAGATGGGGAATTCTTATCTAAGATTGTAGATGAAGTAATTGAAGCCTATAAGGTTGAATATGAAGAGCTTGTTGCTAACAAAGAAAATATCATAAAAGTTATTGTAGAAGAAGAAGAAAGATTTCAACACACTATTGATTCAGGACTAGAAAGATTAAATTCATTGATAAATGATATGAAATCATCAGGACAAACAGTTCTTGATGGTAGTGAGGCATTTAAGCTTTACGATACTTATGGCTTTCCACTTGATCTTACCAAAGAAATCTTAAGTGAAGAAGACTTTGATTTGAATGAAGATAAGTTTAATCAAGAGATGGAAAACCAAAGAGAATTAGCTCGTAATGCCCGAAAATCGGATTCTGGTTGGTCGCTAGATAATATCGTAACTGATGGAATTAATCCAACAGAATTTATTGGATATGAAATCTTAAAGACAGATGCAACAATTACAAATATTTTTGATGAAAGTGAAAATATATCATCGCTAAGCCAAGGTGAAAGTGGTATAGTAGTTTCTGATAAGACTTCATTTTATGCACAAGGTGGTGGCCAAGTAGCAGACACTGGATTCATATATAATGAAAATACTAAGGCTAAAGTTACAGATGTTCAAAAGAAAAATGATGTATACTTCCATAGTGTAGAAGTTATAGAAGGAACAATTGAGTGTAAGCAAAATTATACTTTTGAAGTTTATAAAGAACGCAGATACGATATAACTAGAAATCACTCAGCAACTCATTTACTTGACCAAGCGTTGCGTGATGTTTTAGGTGATGATATAAGTCAAGCAGGTTCTTTAGTAGATGAAAATAAACTTAGATTTGATTTTACTTATAATGAATCTTTAACTAATGATCAAAAGCAAAGAATTGAAGATATTATAAATGAAAAAATCAGAGAGCAATTACCAGTAGATAAACGAATAGTTAGCTTTAATGAATCTCAAGAAATGGGAGCGATAGGACTATTTGAAGATAAATACAAAGAAAATGTAAGAGTAGTATCCATTGGAGATTATTCAAAAGAATTATGTGGTGGATGCCATGTAAATAATTCTTCAGAAGTTTTAATCTTTAAAATAGTTTCAGAATCATCTGTTTCAGCAGGCGTTCGAAGAATAGAAGCAATTACTGGTAAAAAAGTTTATGAACTTATGCAAGCTCAAAAACAAGAATTAGATAATGTTGCTGATATTTTAAATGCAAATCCAAATGTAATCATCCAAAAAATTAATTCTTTAAAAGAAGAAATAGAAAATCAAAAAGACGAAATTAAACGATTAAAATGTTCTTCTAATAAAGATGTTTACAAAGATTTAGAAAAATCCATTGAAAATAAAGACAATGTAAATATAGTAATTCATAAATTTGATAATGCGACAATGGATGAGTTACGTGATTACGAAAATAGATTAAAAAATAATTATGAAAATCTGTTGTTAGTATTTGCAAGCGTGATAGATGACAAAATCATATTTACAGTAACCGTTGATGATAACTTAACTGATAGATATGATGCAGGTAAAATTGTAAGAGAAATTAGTCAATTAGCAGGTGGTAATGGCGGAGGCAAGAAAAATTTTGCTCAAGCTGGAGGAAAAGATATTTCTAAAGTTGATGATGCTTTAAGTAGAGCTCATGAAATCATTTAAAGGAGTTATTATGACTGAAAAACATAACTTTAATGAAACAATAGCTTTCAAACCAGAAAGAGAAGATCAAAAGGATATCAGAGAGATTCTAACAACTGTTTACAGTTCCCTAGAAGAAAAAGGATACAAACCATCTAGCCAAATTGTTGGTTATTTACTTTCAGGCGATCCAACATATATCACAGCTCACAATGGAGCACGAAAATTAATTCGTGCTGTTGACCGTGACGAAATATTAGAAGAATTATTAAATAATTATATCAATGACTAGGATAATGGGTCTTGATGTGGGGGATAAAACAATTGGGGTTGCATTAAGCGACCCTATGTTTTTGATAGCAAATCCACTAGAGACAATAAAAAGGAAAAAAGCTAGTCTAGATATTCAAAGACTTGTTGAATTAATAAATGAAAATGATGTAGAAGAAATTGTAGTTGGCCTACCTAAAAATATGAATAATTCCATTGGACCTCAATCTATGAAAGTCATGAGCTTTGTCGATTTATTAAAAAAACAAACAGACAAAGAAATAGTATATCAAGATGAGAGGATGACAACAATTCAATCAGAAAGAGTTTTAATTGATATGGATGTCAGACGTGAGAATAGAAAAGAGCATATAGATAAGATAGCAGCCAGCTTCATTCTACAAACATATTTAGACAGGAGAAAGAATGGATAGTATTTTTTTATATGATGAAGATAATAATGAAGTCGAATTTAATATAATAGATACTTTCGGAGTAGATGACAAAAATTTCTGTGCTTTACAACAGTTTGATGATGAATTGATAATGATTATGGAAGTCATTAACAATGGTGATGAAGTATTATTCAAATCAATAGATAATCAAGATGAATTAGATGAAATTATCAAATTGTATGAAGAAATGAAAGAAGATGGCAATGGAAACTAATGAAATTCGCAAAATTTTTGATGATAATAATCAAAAATTTACGAGGCAAAGAGAAATAATTTTTAATGTTTTAAAGGATAGCTCTGCTAAACATGTGACACCTGAAGAATTATTTTCAAAGGTTCATCAAGAGCATAAGCAAGTAGGTATAGCAACAATTTATAGAACTTTAAATCTATTTGAAGAATTAGGAATTGTAAATAAACAAGAGTTTACTGACCAAGCTTATACCTATGAGCTTATAGATCCTATAAATGATCATCATGATCATATGATTTGCACAAATTGTGGGAAAATTATTGAGGATGAATTTTTATCAAAATCTAACTTAGCAGAATCGTTAAAAGAAAATTATGATTTTGAATTAAAAAATTATTCATTAAGAATTTATGGAATTTGCTCCGATTGCAGAAAATAATAAGGAGTAAAAATGTCAAATGAAAAGAAACTGAGAGTAATCCCTTTAGGTGGGTTACAAGAAATAGGTAAAAACTGTACACTTGTCGAATACGGCAACGATATGGTTATGATAGATTGTGGATTAACTTTCCCAAATGAAGAAATGCTTGGGGTGGATATCGTTATTCCTGATTTTACCTATGTAGAAGAAAATAAGAAAAAATTAGGTGGAATATTTGTAACCCATGGTCACGAAGACCACATAGGGGCAATACCTTATTTTCTAAAAAATGTAGATACAAATGTGTATTGTTCTAAGCTTACTAAGGGTCTATTAGAAAATAAATTTAAAGAGCATGGACTAAACCCAAATAAAATAAAAATGGTTAATGTAAATAATAAGGTAAAGGTTGGAGAATTAAGCCTAGAATTTATTAGAGTGAGCCACTCCATACCAGATTCTTGTGCAATAGCTGTTAAATCTCCAGTAGGTACAATCTTATTTACAGGAGACTTTAAAATGGATTTTACACCTATAGATGGTGATCCAACAGATATTCAAAGAATAGCTGAGCTTGGCAAAAAAGGACTATTAGCCTTATATTGTGATTCTACAAATGTAGAAAGACCAGGATACTCAATAAGTGAAAGAGAAGTAGGTGATACATTTGTAAGAATATTCGGTCAAGTATCTGGACGTATTATTGTTGCAACATTTGCATCTAATCTACACAGAGTTCAACAAATCATTTATGCAGCTGAAAGATATAATAGAAAAGTTGCTCTATCAGGTAGATCAATGATGAACAATGTAAAAATTGCCAGTGATCTAGGGTATCTCAAAGTTAAAAATAATACATTAATTGAGATGAAAAACATCAAAAATTATGCAGATGATGAAATTGTAGTACTATCTACAGGTACACAAGGTGAACCTTTATCAGCTTTAACTCGTATGGCAAATGGAGAACATAAACAAGTACATTTAAATGAAACTGATACTGTTATCCTTTCATCATCAGCAATTCCTGGAAATGAAATTGCAATAAATAATGTTATTAATAAACTAACTAGAATTGGTGTAAATATTGTATATTCATCTTTAGCAAGAGTACACGCATCTGGACACGCTTGCCAAGAAGAGATTAAACTTATGTATCAACTTGCAACCCCTAGATTTCTAATCCCCGCTCACGGTGAAGCTCGTCAACTTCATACACATGAAGAAATAGCAGTTTCTATGGGAATGGATAAACAAAATATTTACATTCTTGAAAATGGTGATGTAATTGAGTTTACAAAAAAATCTGCCTCATTAGCTGGAAAAGTTCAAGCAGGAAACGTACTAGTTGATGGTTCAGGAATAGGCGATGTTGGTAATATAGTTCTTAAGGATAGAAAACATCTATCAGAAGATGGACTAATGGTAGTATCAATTACCTTTGATAGAAATACTCAAACATTACTAGCAGGACCAGAAATAGTATCCCGTGGTTTTGTCTATGTTAAAGAAAACCAAGATATTATTGAAAATGCAAAAGAAGTTGTAATCAGATCATTTGAAAAATGCCAAAAAGAAGAAATTAGAGCTATCAGCCAAATTAAATATCAAATTAGGGAAGATTTAAAATCTTATTTATATAATGAACTTGGCCGTGATCCAATGATTTTACCAGTAATTTCAGAAGTGGAAAATAATGAAATATATAAATTATCCTCATACTAGTCTTTATTTAGAAAAACTAATTGAGGATATGGATTTTTTAGACTTGCGTGAATACGCAGAGGTTAATAATGTCCCTATAATGAATATTGAAACCAAAGAGTTTATTAAAACCATTCTTATAAGTAAAAATCCTAAAAGTATTTTAGAAATAGGATCAGCTATAGGTTATTCTGCCCTTATTTTTGATAAGTATACAAAGGCTGATATAACAACTATTGAGCTAGATAAAAGCACAGCAAAGAAAGCTAGTGAAAATTTTAAAAAGTATAATGCTGATATAAAAATAATAAATGATGATGCACAAAAAGCCTTGGATGAAATACATCAAGGCTTTGATTTTGTATTTATTGATGCAAATAAAGCTCATTATAGAGAATATTTTGAAAAAACTTCAAAACTATTAAACGATGGTGGCATAATAATTGCTGATAATGTATTATTTAAAGGAATGGTTTTAAATGATAATTACGTTGATAAACGTATGATTACTATAGTTAAAAGATTAAGAAATTACCTAGCTTATATAATGGATAGAAAAGATTTTCAAAGTACTATTATCCCTATAGGTGATGGTTTAACTTTAAGTATTAAGGAGTAAAAATGAAAAATAAAAAGGTAGAATTACTTGCCCCCGCTGGGGATATGGAAAGATTAGAAGCTGCAATAAAGTTTGGTGCAGATGCTGTATTTATGGCCGGCGACAGCTTTGGCCTACGAGCAAACGCTAAAAATTTTGATAGAGAAGCTATGAAAAAAGCTGTAGATTATGCTCATGATAATGGAGTTCGTGTTCACATTACTATGAATATAGTCCCACACGATGATGACATGATTGGTCTAGAAGATTATCTTAAATATTTAAATGAAATAGGTGTTGATGCACTTATCATCTCAGACCCTGGTATATTCTCAATTGCAAAAGAACTTACAGATATAGAGCTTCACGTTTCAACGCAGGCGTCTGTTACCAATACAGCTACTGTTAATTTTTGGCATAAAATGGGTGCCAAAAGAGTTATTTTAGCTCGTGAATTGTCATTAGAAGAGATAATTGAAATAAGAAATAATACTCCTAGAGACTTAGAAATAGAAGTTTTTGTCCATGGTGCTATGTGCATTTCTTATTCAGGAAGATGTTTATTGAGTAACTATATGACAGGCCGTGATGCAAATAGAGGTGATTGTTCTCAAGCTTGTAGATGGAAATATTCTATCCAAGAAGAAAATAGACCAGGAGAATATTATCCTATTGAAGAAGATGGATCTGGCACATATATAATGAACTCAAAAGATCTTTGCTTAATCGATGAATTGGATAAACTCATAGATGCAGGTATAGATAGTTTTAAAATCGAAGGTAGAATGAAAACTGCTTTTTATGTTGCCACAGTAATTAGATCTTATAGACAAGTAATAGATGCATATTACGAGGGAAACTATAATCAAAAAACTGTTGAAAAATATTTTAAAGAGTTACAAAAAGCAAGCCACAGACATTACACAAAAGGATTCTTCCACAAAAAACCAGATGGGGGAGATCAAATATATGAAAATTCATCATATATAAGAAAATATGATTTTATAGGCACTGTTTTAGACTATAATCCAGAAACAAAGGAAGCTATCATTGAGCAAAGAAATAGATTTTTCCCTGGTGAAGAAATAGAGATATTTGGAAATTCAAAAGATTTTTACGAATATACTATAGAAAATATGAGGAATTCTAAAGGCGAAGAGATTGAAGTTGCTAACAAACCAAAAGAAAAAATATATATGAATATAGATTTACCTTTAGAAGTAGGGGATATGCTAAGACGTGTAATTAACGAATAAAAAAAGAGCCAGATGGCTCTTTTTTATAAATTATTATTCTTCGTCTTCTGAAGGGTTTTCTGGAAGTTCATCTACTCTTGTTCTTCTACCTTCAGCTGTTGGTCCAGATACATATCCAGCTTCATCAACGTCTGTGTTTCTGTATTCTGTATCTGTATGATATTTTACATCAGGATCGCTGCTTCTTTCTGTTTCATCTAAGTTGTTAGCAACGTCTTCTAATTCTTCATCACCTTTGTATTGACTAGAGTCTGATTCTTGTCCTGTTTTAGGATCTTCTACTTTTGTTTCTTCTTCGTCGTATTTTTTTTCTTCAGTCATATTAAAAAACTCCTTTATACATTTTATAATATTATACCCAACTTCATTATATAATACTTAAGAATCTTTAGCAATCACTTTTACAATTTCAATAATTGTTTCTGATGATTTTTCCAAAAATTCAATAGGAAGTATTTCATACACTCCATGGAAATTTAATCCACCTGCAAAAATATTTGGGCAAGGTAATCCCATAAAAGATAATTTTGAGCCATCTGTACCACCACGTACTGGACTTATTATAGGTTCGATGCTTAAATTTTCCATAGCAGTTTTTGCATAATTTACGATTTCGGGCTTGTCTTTTAAAATCTCTCCCATATTGTAGTAACTATCATTTATCTCTATATTTATTATGTCACCATAAATGTCGTTTAAATAATTTTTATTAGCGATAAATTGATTTTTCATAGATTCAAATTCTTCTCTATCATGATGGCGGATAATATATTCCATATTTGTATTTTCAATATCGCCATTAATCTCGATTAAATGATAAAAACCTTCATAACCTTCTGTATGTTCTGGACGTTTGACATCTCCCAAAAGTCTATCAAATTTAAAAGCTACTGATGTAGAATTAATCATAGTATCTTTTGCAGAACCAGGGTGAACAGATTTACCTTTAACATGAACTTTTGCTGCAGCACCATTAAATGTTTCGTATTCTAGCTCGCCTAAATATCCACCATCTATTGTATAGGCAAAATCAGCACCAAAACTTTCTACATCAAAAGTATCAGCTCCAGTTCCTATTTCCTCATCAGGTGTAAAGGCTATTTTTATATCACCATGCTCAATTTCTGGATGGTTTACAAAATACTCTGCCATATTCATAATTGCTGCAATACCAGCTTTATCATCAGCACCCAGTAAAGTTTCACCTCGTGTTGTTATTAGATTTAACCCTACTAAATCTTTAAGAACTGGAAAATCTTCAATGGTAATAGAGCGTTTATCGTTAAGCTTGATATCCCCACCTTTATACTCAATTATTTGGGGATCATCAATTTTACCTGGCATTTCCGGAGATGTATCCATATGAGAAATAAATCCAACTTTTGGTAAATCTTTATCAGTGTTTGATTTTATCTCTGAAAAAACAAATGCTTCATCGTTAATAGTCGCAGTTAAACCCAAATTTTCTAATTCTTTTTTTAGTTCATTCGCTAAATCCCATTGACCTAACGAAGATGGTTTTTGACTGTCTCCATTTTTTGGATTACTTTTTGTATCATAAGAGATGTACTTTAAAAATCTTTTAGTTATATTATCCATATTCAACCTCTTTTCTTATTTTTACTATACTTTCCTTTGTAATCTGGGGCAAAAATTGGTATATTAATCTTTAGTGAAGGTGATATAATGACAAAAAAATTAAAAATTGTAACTGAAAATATAATACCACAATATGCTACATCAGAAGCTGCAGGAATTGATTTATATTGTTCAACTAAAGAAGATATAGAAATAAAACCAAAAGAGACTGTCAAAATTGATACAAATTTAAAAGTTCAAATTCCAAAAGGTTATTTTGGTGCAGTGTACCCACGTTCATCTACAGGTGTAAAAAGAAAATTAATGCTTGCTAACACAATAGGAGTTATTGATTCTGATTATAGGGGTGAGATCATGATTTACTTTTATAATTATGGAGAAGAGACTCAAATAATTAAAAATGGTGATCGTTTAGCACAACTTGTAATACAACCATATCAACAATTTGAAATTGAAAAAGTTGATAGTTTAGATGAATCCGATAGGGGTGAGGGTGGATTTGGTTCCACTGGTAGATAATGGATAGAAGAAAAGTAAATAGAAAGTTAAAGAAAAATAAGTATAGAATTATAATCTCTATTGTAGCAATATTATCGATTATCTTAATTGCAGCATTCATACACAAAAAAAATATAGAAAGTGCCATTGCAAAATATGATAATGAAATTTTAATTGTAAAGGGAAATGGAGATCAGCTAGATTCTTTAACATTAAAAGAAATTAGAAAATCAGGTGGGGAGAAAAAAACAATTAGTATTAATAATGGACTTGAAAAAGTGGATATCGAGGGAGTTTCTATTGATAAAATTATAGGAAACCTAAATATTAATTTAAAAGATAGAGCAGTAATGCTAATAGAAGATAATGATGGCAATCAAAAGCGTCTTTCAATGTCAGCAGCTCTTGAGCCTGAAAGAGTGTATTTAGTTTATAAAATAGATGGATCACCAGTTTTTGATTTAAATCAACGTAATGGAAAAATGTTATTAATAGATACAAGTGCAGACTCATCTGCATCTTGGGTTAGAAATGTTAAAACCATTGATATTGAGTAATTGCTCACCCCGAGGGTGGGCTTTTTTTATGGTATAATGTTAGATAGAAGAGGAAATACTATGAAAGATAATTTTACATATGAAAAGTTAACACCAATGCTAAAACATTATATAGATGTCAAAAATAGTTTTAAAGATGCCTTACTACTTTATAGGGTAGGGGATTTTTATGAAACATTCTTTGACGATGCTATTATAACCAGCAAGGCTTTAGGACTAACCCTAACAGGAAAAGAATGTGGTCATGATAAAAAAGCTCCTATGTGTGGTGTTCCTCATCATGTTATAGATAATTATGTAAATAAGTTAGTGAAAAAGGGATACAAGGTTGCATTGTGTGATCAGATAGAAGATCCAAAACAAGCAAAGGGCTTAGTAAAACGTGCTATAACTCGCGTGATAACTCCAGGGACCATTACTGATATGGAATCTCTAGAAAATCGTGAAAATAATTATCTATTATCAATCTTTCAAAATAACTTTGGTTTATCTTTATCGTATTGTGACATATCAACTGGTGCTATATTTACAATAGAGTTAAAAGGATCGGATGATTTCATAGCAAAACAAGCTATTGATCAGATAGAAAAAATAAATCCATCTGAAATAATTATAAATGGAAATTATAAACTCAGAGAGCTTTCTAGATATCTAAATCAAAACGCCAATATATTTATAAATTACATAGAAGATAATGGTCAATATGATAACAGTGTTGATACCATAATAGCCCATCTAGGAGATGATAATTTTAAAAAAATTTCTAATAAAAGACTATCAATAGTATCTTTGGCAAATCTTCTAGATTATATATATGAGTTTTATGATGATAACTTAAAACATATCAATAATATTGAAGTTCTAGAAGTATCAAACTACTTGGAACTTGAAGCAAATACCCGCACAAATTTAGAACTTCATAGAAATTTAAATAATAATACTAAAGATGATACAGTTCTAAAAATTCTAGATCAAGCCGATACTGTAATGGGCTCAAGAATTATAAATGAATGGCTAGAACGCCCTTTAATTGATATTGAAAAAATAAATAGAAGGCTAGATATAGTTGAATATTTCTTTGAAAACCCAATTGATTCTCAAAATATTTCTAACTTCCTAGATGATATTTACGATCTGGAAAGATTGGTTGGTAAGATTTCATACAAAAGAGCAAATGCCAGAGATATGATTTCACTTAAGAATTCTCTAAAAAATATTCCAGAGTTAAAATCATATTTAGAAAATATTGATAATGAAAACATAAAAAATTTAGGTATCAATCTTCCTGGAGTAAATGCTTTATGGGATATCTTAGAAAATTCAATAGTTGACGAACCACCTATTTCTATTACTGAAGGTGGGATTATTAAGACAGGCTTTAATAAAAATCTAGATATTTTAAGGACTGAATCAACTAACGCTGTTGAAAAACTAAGTCAATATGAAATTAGCGAACGCGAAAAAACTGGCATAAAAAATTTCAAGATAGTATTTAATAAAAATAATGGATACTCTATTGAAATAACAAAGAGTAATCTCGACAAGGTTCCAGATTCTTATATAAGAAAACAAACCTTGAAAAATCAAGAAAGATACACAACTGAAACCCTTGAAAAACTTTCAAATCTTATCCTAGGTGGAAAGGATAAGGTAAATGACTTAGAATATCAAATATTTAACAATATAAGAGATGAAATATTAGATCAAACCTTAATGTTACAATCACTTGCCAAAATGATAGCAAATATAGATGCACTTAATACTCTAGCTCGTGTAGCAGTTTCAAATAATTATGTAAGACCAGAGTTAAATAATGATGATGAAATAATTATCAACAATGGTAGACATCCTGTTATTGAGTTAAATCTAAAAGAAAATGAGTTTATAGCAAATGATACAGAAATAGGGGAAGACGATAATATAATTCAAATCATTACCGGACCAAACATGGCTGGGAAATCAACTTATATGAGACAAATGGCAATTATTATAATACTTGCTCAAATGGGGTCATTTGTTCCTGCATCTTACGCAAAAATAGGAATTTGTGATAAAGTTTTTACTAGAATTGGAGCTAGTGATAATATCTCAAAAGGTGAATCTACATTTATGCTTGAAATGAATGAGGTGTCAAATATTTTAAAAAATGCCAGTTCAAAATCATTTGTCATATTAGATGAAGTAGGTAGGGGTACTTCTTCAGATGATGGTCTTAGTATTGCTATGGCCCTAGTAGAATATATCTCAAAGAAAAAGCAATTTAAAACAGTATTCGCAACCCATTTCCATGAACTTACAATTTTGGAAAATGAGCTGGATAATGTTGTCAATCTTAAGATCGAAATTTTAAACGAAAATAACAATCTAGTTTTCCTTAGAAAAATAAAAAGAGGTAAGTCAAATCGCAGCTACGGTATTGAAGTAGCAAAACTAAGTGGTCTGCCTAATGAAGTTATAACAAATGCACAAAAATTTATGGAAAAACTTGATAGTGATGAAGTATTTAATTTGGATAAGACTACGGATATAAAAAATACCTTAGATGAAATTAACGATGATAAAATTAATGATATCAAGCAATTATCAGCTAATATCGATATCAATGAACTTACACCTATTGAGGCTATCAATAAACTAAACACTTTAGTTGAAAGGATCAATGAATTATAATGCCAATAATAAAATTAGATGATAGAACAATAGAACAAATAGCTGCAGGTGAAGTTATAGAATCTCCTGTTTCTGTCGTTAAAGAATTGGTGGAAAATTCAATAGATGCAGATGCAAAAAATATAGTCATAGAAATTAAAAAGGGCGGCAAATCTTATATCCGTGTAACAGATGATGGCAGGGGAATAGCAAATGATCAAATGCGCTTAGCATTTGAAAAGCACACTACATCTAAAATCAAAGATTTTTCTGACCTTTATGATATATACTCATTAGGATTTAGGGGTGAGGCACTTGCAAGTATAGTTACTGTCAGTCAAGTAAAAGCAATTTCTAAAACTGAGGATGATGCTGTTGGCAAAAAGTTTGAATTTTTGAATAATAGTGTCAAAGAATCATCTATAGCTACAAATAATGGTACAAGCATTGAAGTAATTAATTTATTTAACAATGTACCAGTAAGAAAGAAATTTCTAAAATCTGATATTGCAGAATCAAATGCTATATCAAAACTTATGTACTCCTTGGCAATAGGATATGAGGGCCTTTCCTTAAAATATATAAAGGATGACAGGATAGAGTTTAAGACTAATGCAAATGAACCTTTGAATATTAGAATTTCTAAGTTGCTTGATGAAAATCTTAAGGATAATTTGATAAAAGTAGATAGTACAGATGATATTTATCATATAAACGGATATATTTCTTCATCAAATTACTACAGGGGAAGCAGAAATCTACAATATCTGTATGTCAATAATAGACTTATAGATAGCAATCTTATTACAAAAATAATAGAAAAAGAATATAAATCTCTAATACCTCAGGGAAGATTTCCAGCATTTTTCTTATTTTTAGATACAAATCCTAAGAACTTGGATATTAATGTTCATCCTAACAAAAGAACTATCAAGTTTAATTACGAAGATAAATTGATAAGTTTGATAGAAAAAACAATTAATCAATCACTAAGAGAAAATGTAAACCCCAATTCTATAAAAATATTAGAAAAAAAAGAGAATTCTATCCCAGACTTGACTAATTATCAAAATCTTTTGGATTCTTATAGCGGATTTAATATAGTTAGAGAAGAGAAATCGTCATATGAAACCGATAATAGTTTTTTTGATACTGATAATACTATAGATTTAGAAACTAAGAAGTCTCTAAAAACGCCAATCAAGGATACAATAGAATTAGATAAAGTAGAAGAAACTTCATTTGTAAACGACAATACATTTTTATACTTAACTAGTATATTTGATAGATATTCAGTCTTTAAAGCAACTGACAATAAAATATATCTCATGGATCACAGAAGAGCTGATCAATCTATAAAATTTCACAAATATATAAAAGATTTGGAAGATTCAACAATTGTATCCCAATTACTATTAAATCCATTGATTATTAATTTAAAAGCTGATGAAAAACTTCGATATGAAACTAATAAAGTATTTATAAAATCATTAGGTTTTGATATAGAAGATTTTGGAAATAGCCAATTAATTGTAAGATCTGTTCCGCATATATTTGAAGATGCTGAGAACGAAAACTTAATTCGAGATTTAATAGATATGGATTTAAGAGAAAAAAATGAAGTCTTTTTTAAAAAACTATATAAATTAGTTAAGGACACTTCATTTAGAAAGGGACACATAATTAATCAAAAGACAGCAGAAGAGCTTATGGCACAAATTTTTAAACTAGATAACCCTTATAAATCTTATGATGGTAAGACTGTGATCTTGGAATTAGATGAAAATACTTTGGAGAAATATTTTGACAGATAATGTAATAATTATAACCGGTCCTACTGCTAGTGGTAAGAGCGATATAGCTATACAAATAGCGAAGGCCTTCAATGGAGAAATAATATCCGCAGATAGTCAACAAGTCTATCAAAATATGGACATAGGAACAAACAAAACTAAGAAATTTGATGGTATAAAACATCATTTGCTAGATATTATAAATCCAGATGAAAACTTCAGTGTAGAGGATTTTTCCAATAGGGCAAATGTGTTGATTCAAGATATAAATAACAGAGGAAAAGTTCCGATAATTGCTGGGGGAACAGGATTTTATATTGATTCTATATTATTTGATATGAATTATGGTCAAGTTTCTCAAAAACCAAAACTACGTCAAAATTTACAGTATATAGCAGATGAAAAGGGTAATGAGTATCTTTATAACAAATTAGAAGATATCGATCCAAAAACAGCTAAAAAATACCATCCAAATGAAACTAATAGGATAATTAGAGCTTTAGAAATATATGAAGTTACAGGCAAGGCTCCATCAGAAGTTCGCTTAGGAGAAAAAGAACTTAACAAAGATATTAATCCAATATTATTTTTTTTAAACTATAACGATAGAACTAGTATTTATGAAAAAATTAACAATCGAGTTATTAAAATGATTGACGAAGGTTTAATAGAAGAATTTACCGAAGTTATAAAAAAATATAATTTAGATCAAGATTCTCAGTCAATGGCCGCAATCGGTTACAAAGAGTTATTTCCCTTTATAAGCAATGAGATTGATATAGATGAATTAATCGATTTAATACAAAAAAATACTAGACACTATGCTAAAAGACAAACTACATGGATGAAACGTTATTTACAATATGGTTTTACCCATGAAATTATTATGGATAATATTGATAAAAATGATGCCGCTGATACTATTATCAGCATTATAAAGGAAACATATGAATTTTAATGAAATATATGAACACTACAATATAAATCCGGCATTTGATGAAATAATTAAAGATGCTGAGACAAGTTTAAGTGATGAATTTAATAATTTAGAGAAAATTTCAGAATTTAACCAATTAAAAGTGCTAAAAGCTTTTAATAAACATAATTTAAATACCCAAGATTTTATATCTGCTACAGGCTACGGATATGCAGATACCGGACGTGAAAAGGTCGAAAAGATTTTTGCAGATATTTTTAAGTCAGAAGATGCCTTAGTAAGACCTAGTATAGTTGCTGGAACTCATGCGCTTTCATTAGTGTTATTTGCTCTATTAAACCATGGGGACAAAATGGTAGCTATTACTGATGATCCTTATGATACAATGCAACAAGTTATAGGTATTGCAGGTGATAAAAAAGGAAATTTAATATCAAAGGGTGTTTCATATGATAAGTTATCATTAGATGAAAACAACCTTATAGATTATAAAAATATTCCAAAAATTATTGATAAAGACACAAAACTTGCGTTAATACAAAGGTCAACTGGTTATACTCAAAGACGTGCATTTACAATTGATGAAATTGAAAAAGCTGTAAAAGAAATAAAAAAAGTAAATCCTAATACTATAGTTTTTGTAGATAATTGTTATGGAGAATTTACAGAAGATAAAGAACCTATTGAAGTTGGAGCTGATATTGTGGCAGGATCCTTAATAAAAAATTTAGGTGGCGGAATTGCTATAACAGGTGGCTATATATGCGGAAAATCTGAGCTTATAGAGTATTGTTCAAACACTTTGACTGCACCGGGTATTGGAAAAGATGAAGGTTTGAGTTTTGGGACTACAAGAAATGTATTGCAAGGTTTATATTTTGCGCCACATATAGTAAAAGAGGCTATAAAAGTTGGTTTATTATTCGGAAAAGTTTTTGAAGATTTTGGTTATGATGTAATACCAAAAGTTGATGACCCAAGAAGTGACATTGTTCAATCCATTATATTTAAAGATCCTGAAAAGGTAATCACTTTCTGTAAATCAATACAAGAAGCAGCTACTGTTGATTCTAATTTAGTTCCAGAACCATTTCCAATGCCGGGTTATGAAGATCCAGTAATTATGGCTGCAGGTGGATTTGTTGAAGGAGCAACTTCCGAGCTATCTGCTGATGGACCACTAAGAGCACCATATGTGGCATATTTGCAAGGTGGATTAAATTATTACCATGGAAAGCACGCTCTAAAATGCGTTTTAAGCAATTTTAAAAAACTAGGATACATATAGGTACCCTAGTTTTTATATGTCTAAATTTGAAAGTGGGTTTTTATTAACTGCTTTTTTTAAATCTTCATCTTCAAGATGAGTATAAATTTGAGTAGTAGAAATGCTGGTGTGACCAAGTATATCTTTTAAAGCTCTAATGTCTACGTTACCGTATTTATACATAAGGGTTGCTGCAGTATGGCGGAGCTTATGAGTTGAATAAACTGAAGTATCAAAGCCTGCTTTTCGTAAGTATTTTTCTATTGTAGATTGAACAGTTCTATTAGAAATTCGTTGTTTACGAGTAGATATAAAGAGGGCGTCTATATATAAGTCATTTAAATATTCTTTCCTTACTCTTAAATAATGGTGTATTAATTTAAGAGCATTTTCTGTAAGGTAAATAGTGCGTTCTTTATTTCCTTTTCCAATTATTTTAAAATGGTCATTTTCTATATCTGAGACATTAATACTAACTAGTTCTGATAGACGCATACCAGTTGTGAGAAAAGTGAATACTATTGCCAGATCACGAGCTCTTAGAAAGTCGTTTTTTTCAGTGTTTATCACATTTAATAAACGTTCTGTTTCTTCTAAGGTGAGGTAGACTGGTTGTCTTTTGCTTATTTTCGGGTTTTTAAGTTTAACTGTTACATTCTTATCAATTACTTCAATTTCTTGATATAGGTAATTATAGAATGAACGCAGAGCGGAAATTTTTCTGGATCTAGTAGTAGGATTATCATCTTTTTCATTATCTAAATAAGAAAGATATGAGTAAAAATCAGTTATATTTAAAAATCCTAAAAAATTTGCGTCAATTACTTTATTTATATCTAAAGGGTTAAAATCATTTATAAAAGATTGCTTGTCGCCATAATATAATTTTCTAATAATTTGATATTCGAAAAATACTTCTAAGTCATACGAATATTCTTTAATAGTTGTGGTAGAAAGACCACGGATTGATTTTAAATAATTTAAGTAATCGGTAAGTATAATAGGTTTTGTGTTTGACATTTGAAAAATTCCTTAATTTTAATGGTTTTTTACTTTATATATAATAATCTTACCTCTATTTAATTTTTTTACAATTATTGCACAAAATTATTATTTTGTGCAATAATTTATAAACACGATTCTCTCCTCCGTTAGAAATATTCAAGCAATTAAAATTATTGCTAGAATTTTTCCTAAACTTCGTATAACAAACTTTAATAATTACATGTCTTACATATTTAAAATATACTTATTTATGTTAAATTAAAAAACTGCCAGTTAAGGCAGTTTAGTTTAAAAGTTCATTAGTATTTCTAATAAATTATCTTGCATATTCTATTGCATTTGATTCTCTTAAGACGTTTACTTTAATTTCTCCTGGATATTCTAATTCTTCTTCGATACGTTTTGCAATCTCTCTAGCAATTACAATCATTTCATCATCTGTTATTCTATCTGGCTTAACCATTATTCTAAGTTCTCTACCCGCTTGTAAGGCAAATGATTTATCTATACCTTCATAAGAATTAGCTATAGCTTCTAAGTTTTCTAATCGTTTAATATAGTTTTCTAAACTTTCACGACGTGCACCTGGTCTTGCTGCTGATATAGCATCAGCTGTTTGTACCAAAATGGATTCTACACAATTTGGTTCAACTTCTCCATGGTGTGATTGAATGGCGTTTATAACATATTTATTTTCGCCATATCTAGTTGCGTATTCTATACCCAACTCTACGTGTGTACCTTCCATCTCTTGGTCTATAGATTTACCAATATCATGTAAAAGTCCACTACGACGAGCTGTTTGAGGATCTGCCCCTATTTCTTCGGCAAGCATTCCTGCAAGTTGTGCAACTTCTACGGAGTGTTTCATAATATTTTGTCCATAACTTGTTCTAAACTTCATTTTACCTACAAGTCTTACAAGTTGTGGATGAAGATTACGAACTCCAGCCGCTTCAACAGCTTGTTCACCATCTTCGATTATTCTTTGTTCCACTTCATCTTCTGCTTTTTGCAAAGTTTCTTCTATCCTAGATGGATTTATACGACCATCCTGAATTAATCGTTCTAAAGCAACTTTAGCAATTTCTCTACGTACTGGTTCAAAAGATGAAATTACAACCGCTTCTGGAGTATCATCTATAATTAAGTCTACGCCTGATAGTTGTTCGAAGGCTCTGATATTTCTACCTTCACGGCCAATTATACGACCCTTCATTTCATCATTTGGTAAAGTTACTACTGAAACTGTATTTTCAGCTACTTGATCTGCTGCATATCTTTGAATTGTTGTAGCTAGGATTTCTGTAGCCATTTTTTTACTTTCAGCTTTAATCTTTTCTTCAGCTTCTTTAATTAATTTTGCAGTTTCGTGGACCGTTTCTTTTTTTACGTCATTAAGAATTATTTCTTTAGCTTCACTATTTGTTAGGCCTGCAATATTTTGCAATTTCAACTGTTGTTCTTCAATCAGTTTATCAATGCTGTCTTCTTTTTGTTTTAACCTCTTCTGATCACTAGAGATTTGATCAGCTTTTTTGTCAATCAATAAAGCTCTATTGTCAAGACTTTCTTCTTTTTTAAATAAGCGAGCCTCTTTTTTGTCGAGTTCATCGCTTCTTTTGCTTAACTTCTTATCATTTTCTAATTTTATTTTAGATATTTCATCTTTTGCTTCAACAAGAGTTTCACGACGTAGTGTTTCTGCTTGCCTATTAGCATCTTCGATGATTTGACGACTGAGCTCATCCGCAGCGCCAATCTTTTTTTCACTAGATTTTTTCTGATAAAGGAAGCCTAAAATAAAAGCTAACAATACGAAGGCGACAGTAATGATTATAACAATTGGATTATCCATTTATTATCACCTCCTATTAAATTCTTGGAAAATACATTCCTTTATAATTATACCATAAATTGATAATTATACGAATAATGAAAATAAAAAACTCTTTAGAATTATTCTAAAGAGTTTGATTTTCTTTTATTTGTTTATCATACATTTCTTTATAGTAACCATTTGATGCTATTAATGTATCATGATTGCCTGATTCCACTATTTTTCCATATGATAATACAATTATATTATCAACATCTTTTATAGTAGATAGCCTGTGAGCAATTATAAAAGTAGTTCTATTTTCTTTTAATTTGTTAATCCCATCTTGGATTATTGTTTCGGTTTCAGTATCTATATTACTAGTTGCTTCATCTAATATTAAAATTTTAGGATTTCTAATATAAGCACGAGCAAAACTAATCAGTTGTTTTTCACCCTGTGATAAGTTGGATCCATTTTCTAAGACCTCGCTATGAATACCTTTATCGATAAGTCTTTGTCCACCAACTGCAATTAACGATTCCTTTATTTCTTCATCAGAAAAATCAAGTCCTAAAGTTATATTTTGTGCTATATCTGCTTTGAATAGGAAAGCATCTTGTAAAACTACAGCCATATCTTTTCTTAGCTGATCTCTATTTACTTTTGATATATCTTTGCCACCAATAGTAATTTTACCACTATCAGTTTTATAAAAGTTAAGTAACAAGTTTATAAGGGTGGATTTTCCAGACCCTGTTTGGCCCACAAAAGCTATTGATTCTCCTTTATCAACTTTAAAAGACATACCTTTTATAACTTCTTCACCTTCTATATATGAAAACCTAACATTATCAAAAATAATCTCTTCATCTATGCTATTAATACTATCAGTAAGCTCTTCTTGAGAATCTAGTTTTAGTAATTCAAATATATGATTTGCTGATGCAATTGATTCTTGGACTTCACCAAATCTCATAATAGAAAAACGTATTTCGTCAAAAAGTCTAGTTGTATAATCAAAAATAACATAAAGACTACCAATACTTACTTCATACCATTGTGTTAATTGACCAAGACCAAAATATATTAAAATAATAATTGAAGCTATATAAGAAACTATGTCCATAGCTCTAAATCCAGAATATGATCTAAGTTTTGCAAGTTTTTTAGCCTCAGAAAATATATGATTATTTGTCTCATTAAATTTATCTTTTATATAATTTTCCTTGTTATAAACTTGAATTAGTTCCATATTTTGAATGTACTCATTAATTTTAGCATTAATTTCTGAAGTACTTTTTCTAATCTCACCAGTATATTTTCGTGTATATCCAGTATATGATTTTGTAATAATATATACTAATGGTGATAGGATAAGAAGCATTAATCCAGCGATTGGATTAGTTGCAAAAATTACAACAATAAGTCCAACTATTAGTATAAATGCTGTAACAATATCTGAAAAAATTAATCTAAACATATTTTTTACTTTATTAGTATCATTTGTTATCCTAGATGAAATTTTACCAGCAGGAAGGTTATCAAAATAAGAAATAGGAAAAGAATTAACTTTTTTATAAACATCATTTTGAATATCAAAAGCTACATTGTTAGCAGCTACCTCAAACGAAATAAAAGTTTTATTTAAAAAGAAACCCGCAAGAGCATTTACTAAAAAATAAATGATTAATAGCCAAATAATTATTTTTATAGATTCATTATCCATACCTTCTTTTATAACATTATTAATCAAATATCCTATAATAAGTGGAGATATTATTTCTAATATTGTTCTAGAAAATGAAAATAAAAAACCTTTTATAAAAGCAGTTTGTTGTTTCTTTGCATAGGATTTTAACAAGTTTAAAGAAAAGTTGTCCCTTTTAATCATTTAAACTACCTCCACTTATCTGATTTTCATATTGTTTCTTATACCAAGTATCTCTGCTCATTAGTGATTGATGATTGCCCTGATCTACAATTTTTCCCTCATTTAATACAATTATTTGATCACAATTTTGCACTTGACTTATTCTGTGAGCGATAATGATTGTAGTTTTATCCTCTCTAATTTTTATTAAATTATTAATGATATTTTGTTCAGTATTAGCATCAACCGCACTCATTGCATCATCTAGAATTAAAATTTGTGGATTAGATAAAACTGCCCTAGCAATAGCTAATCTTTGTTTTTGTCCTCCAGATAGAGATACACCCTTTTCACCAGTAAGAGTACCTAGTCCATCAGAAAATTCATTAACATCTTTAGTAAAATCAGCAATTTCAATAGCTTTTTTTACTTCCTCATCTTTTGCATATGGATTTGAAAACTTGATATTATTTAAAATGGTATCTGAAAATATCATGTGTCTTTGTGGTACATAACCAATCTTATCTTTAAAAGATTTAGCAGAAACTTCGTTAAAATAATCGGTTCCAATTATAATTGAATCTTTATCAACCTTGTATATATCTAATAATTGTCTGATTAGTGTTGTTTTTCCACTTCCAGTTTTTCCTATAATACCGATAGAAGATCCATTTTTAATATTCAAATTGAGATTATTTAATGCCAATTCATTACTAGATGGATATTTGTAGGAATGATTAACAAAGGTGATATCCAGAGGGTCATCTACAACTTTTTTATTATCGGAAATTTTAATTTCTTCTTTATAATTTAAAATTTCTAGTATTCTATCCATTGCTGCACTTGCTTGTTGGTGCAGATTTAAAAACTCACCAACTGCAAACATAGGCCAGATAAGCATATTTAAATAATAAGTAAATGATACTAGTTTGCCTACGCTAAGTGCCCCTTTAGAAATCAAATAAGATCCATAACCCACTGCTATTACATATGATAGAGATGTTAAAACCCTTTCAAAAGGCTCAATTATCGCTCTAACTCTTTCAAGATCTACGTTGTTATTTGCTAGTTCACGAGCTTTTTTGTTAAACCTTTGTTCACGCAAGTTACCAATATTATAAACTCGTATGATTCTAATTCCCTGCACATCCTCTAAGACTTCATCAGTCAAATCATCAAATGATTTGTTTACCTCCTTACTTCTTTTATAAATTTTTTTCATAATACGAGTAAGGCCAAAACCAAGAGCTATGAAAGGTAGCACTGCATAAATTGTCATTTTAAAATCTATAGTGATTACCATCATAGCAACTATAAAAATTGGAAAAAGTGCAGCATCAAAAAACGCTAACAATCCGAAACCTGCAAATTGTGCTACTTGGCTAACATCTTGAGTAGATTTACTCATAAGTGATCCAGTAGGATTATTTTCAAAAAATCGCTGAGACTGTTTTAAAAATTTACTCATCAGCATATCACGAGATGTATACTCCATTAAAGCTGATGCTTTAAATATATTGAATGACCAGCCTATTGCTGTAACATACTTTAGAATTATTAGTATAAAAGAGATGGCAATCATTTGGATAAATTTATCCATAGTTAAATTCCCAGTATATACAAGATCAATTATTTTACCTGTAACATATGGTAAAAAAAGAGAGATAATGTCACTTAGTACTAAAGAAATAGATCCAATTATATAATTTCTTTTAGCATACTTGAAAAACCAAGAAAAATTCTTGAACATATAAATTCCTTTTAAAAATTTTTATTAAAAAATAGCCAGTAAAAAACTGACTATTTATGTTTCTAATTATAATTTAAATCTAAGATTCAAATTTAATTATGCATTCATTTGTGATGCTACTTCTGATGCGAAATCTTCTTCTTTTTTCTCAATTCCTTCACCAACTTCGAATCTAGCAAATCTTCTGATTTTGATGTTTTCTCCAACTTTGCTTGCTACTTCTCTTAGAAGTTCTTCTACTGTTTGGTCTGGGTTTTTGATATATGGTTGATCTAATAGGCATACTTCTGAAAGATATTTTTTAAGTCTACCTTCAACTTTTTTCTCAGCAATCATTTTTTTCTTATCTTCTGGCATATCTGCTGAAGCTTCATTAATTGCTTGATTTACTAAGATTTCTCTTTGTTCAGCTATATCATTTTCGTCTGCATCTTCTTCAGAAATATATAAAGGATTTGCTGCAGCTATGTGCATAGCAAGGTCTCTTGCAAAGTCTTTTACTGAATCGGTATTTGCAGAAAAGTCTGTTTCTGTATTAATTTCTACAATAACTCCAATTTTGTTGTTGTGAATGTATGAACCAATAACACCTTCAGCTGCAACGCGTCCTGCTTTTTTATCTAATGTAGCTTGTCCTTTTTCTTTTAAAAGTTTTACAGCTGCATCGATATCACCATTAGATTCTTCTAAGGCTTTTTTGCAGTCCATCATTCCAGCGCCTGTCATTTCTCTTAATTCTTTTACTAAACTTGCACTTACTGCCATCTTATTTCTCCTTAATTTTCTTCTGTTTCTTCGTGAGCAGATGTTTCGATTTCTTCTGCTGCATTTTCTAATTCTTCGTTTGATAGAGGAGCTTCTTCCTCAGCTTTTTCTTCACTTTCTACTGAAGTTTCTTCATCATCATCTGTAGGGATGAAATCTTCTTCAGATGGATCAAATTCGCTTCCTTGATTTGCTTCTACAACTGCATCAGCGATTACTGTTGTAATAAGTTTTACTGCACGGATAGCATCATCGTTACCTGGGATAGCTAAGTCAACTTCATCTGGGTCACAGTTTGTATCTACAATTGCTACAACTGGAATACCTAGAATGTGAGCTTCGTGAATTGCGATTGATTCTTCACCTGGATCAACAACGAATAGTACATCAGGAAGTTTTTCCATATCTTTAATACCGCCAAGGTTTTTTTCTAATTTATCCATTTCTTTTTGGTATTGTAGTACTTCTTTTTTAGGTAGAAGATCAAATGTTCCATCTTCTTCCATTTGTTCATATCTTTTTAGTTTTTCAACACTTTTTCTGATTGTGTTAAAGTTTGTTAACATACCACCTAACCATCTGTTAGATACGTAGTATTGGCCAGATCTTTTTGCTTCTTGTTCGATAGCATCTTGAGCTTGTTTTTTAGTTCCTACAAATAAAACATCTCCGCCGTCTGCTACTATGTCTCTAATCATCGCATAAGCATCCTCAATTTGAGTTGCTGTTTTTTGTAAATCGATAATATAGATACCATTTCTTTCTGTGAAGATGTATCTAGCCATTTTAGGGTTCCATCTTCTTGTTTGGTGTCCAAAGTGTACACCAGCTTCTAGTAATTTTTTCATTGAAACTACTGCCATATATATTCCTCCGTTTTCTTCTTCCACGCTCTTCTTTTGAACATTTAACCACAATTGGCAACGAAATGTCCATCCGAGTGTGTGTATATTTTTGTAGTACTGTAATATTTTACTATAGACTTATTAAAATATCAATACTAAAACATAGCTTCTACAAAAGATTCTGAGTCAAATTTTTCTAGATTATCGATTCCCTCACCAAGTCCTATATATTTTACAGGTACATCAAGTTCTACTTGTAATGGGAATATTATTCCTCCCTTGGCTGTACCATCAAGTTTTGTAAGTATTAGACCTGAAATATCTGTAACATTTTTAAATTCTCTTAACTGATTTACTGCATTTTGACCTGTTGTTGCATCTAAAACTAAGATGTTTTCACGCGTTGCACTACCAGCATGGGTATCAATTGTTTTGTTTATCTTTTCTAACTCTTTCATCAAGTTTTTCTTATTGTGAAGACGCCCTGCTGTATCACAAATCAAAACGTCTACATTTTTACTCTTAGCAGATTTTATAGCATCAAATATTACTGCAGATGGATCTGCTCCCTCGCTATGGGCTATCATTTCAACATTAGATTTATCAGCCCATTCTCCAAGCTGTTCAATAGCCGCTGCCCTAAATGTATCAGCAGCAGCAAACATTACAGATTTACCATCTTTTTGTAAGCTATGAGCAAGCTTTCCTATAGTAGTTGTTTTACCAACACCATTAACCCCTATTACAAGTACAATAGCTAGTTCATTTGGTACGATATTTAAGTTATTGTTTAGATTATTTTCATCTAGTTTATTTACCATTATCTCTTTTAGAACTGGATATATTTGGTCAGAATCTTTTATACTTTGTCTTTTTATTTCATCACGCAAATTATCCACTATATCTAAAGTAGAATCCATACCTATATCAGAAGATATTAAGATTTCCTCCAGTTCTTCATAAAGGTCATCATCTATTTTAACATTTGCAGTAAATAAATTTTTTATTTGTGAAGAAAATTGATCACGAGTTTTGATTAGTCCTTCTTTTAATCTGTCAAAAAATCCTAGCTTTTCTTCATTAGACTCATTAAGATTTTCTGTGTAATCTTCCTCAGGATAAGATTCTTGGTCTTGATCATAATCATAAGATAAGTCTTCGGAGTAGTTATCATCTTCGTAATTATAATTTAAATTTTCATCATATTCAGAATTAGTATTATCAAAATAAATCGGTTCATCAGATACAGGTCTATCTTCAAAACTATATCCATCATCTTTATCTAATTTAGAATAAGAGTCTTTATCTGATTCGGTGGAAGCTGATGGCTCAAAAACTAGTTTTTCCTCATTATTTTCATCGGCTGGTCTATCATCAACTTCTCCTTGATGGTTTTCCATATAAAACTCATCATCGGATAAATTATTTTTCTCTTCAAAATAATTATCTTCATAATTTTCGTCTAAATTCTCTTCTCTAGCTTCGTCATCTTTTTTCTTTTTTTTAAAAAAATCAAACATTTTTGCTCCTTAATTTATATTCGTAGGATTTAAGGCTGGAATAAAACTTGTTTGCTTATATTTATTTATAAATTCATTTCGCAATTTATTTACAGTATCTCGTACAAAATCCAAATCTTTATTCCCAACTTTTATAATAATATTATACCTATGTTTATTGTTTATTCTCGATATTTTACAAGGATTTGGACCTATTATTTCTACTTGATCTAAAGCCATAAGTTCATTTCTTAACATTGTAGTAAATTTCCTTGATATATCAATTGTATTAATTCTATCGGTATCAATAATTTTTATTGTAATTATATTTTTATAAGGTGGATACGAAAAAGCACTTCTTTCAATCAATTCATTTTTGTAATAATTAGCATAGTCACTATTTTTTACAGCTTGAATAACGAAATTATCGGGCCTATAGGTTTGTATAATCACTTTTCCTTTTTTCTTATCTCTACCACTTCTACCAGCGACTTGAGTTAGTAATTGAAAAGTATTTTCTTGAGACCTAAAATCTCCTACATTTAAACTTAGGTCAGCGGAAATAATTCCAACAAGAGTCACATTTTTAAAATCCAAACCTTTTGCAATCATTTGCGTTCCTAATAGGATATCAATTTTATTGTTTTTCATACCTTCATACATTTTCTCATAGGTTGATTTGCTTGTGGCTTTCATACTATCCATACGCATAATATTTGCTTGTGGAAATAAACGTCTTACTTCCTCTTCTAATTTTTCTGTTCCAGCACCAAATTCCTTAATTTTTTTAGAATGGCAATTTGGACAAACATTAGGTTGATTTTTGGTTCTTCCGCAATAGTGACAAATTAATTTATCAATATTTTTATGATAGGTCATTGCCACATCACAAGCTTCACATTTTATAACATAACCGCAAGTCCTACAAAAGGTATAAGAATTATGACCTATTTTATTTAGAAATAGGATAGTTTGCTCTTTTTTTTCTAGATTATTTCTTATTTCTTCTTGTAATTTATAGCTAAGTACTGAATAATTAGAATTTTTAAGCTCATCTTTCAGGTCTATAACTTCTATATCTGGTAGATTGTTATTTACTCTTTTGTGTAAATGGATTATTTCATATTCCCCATTTTGAGTTCTACTCATGGTATTTATTGATGGAGTAGCTGAAGCTAATATCAAATTGCAATTATTGTAATTAGCTCTAAATTTAGCTATCTCATCGGTATGATATTTGGGATCTTGTGATGAAATGTATGAGTTATCATGTTCTTCATCTATAATTATTATTCCTAAATTTTTAAATGGTGCAAATATGGCAGATCTTGCACCGATCGCAATCTTTACTTCGCCATTATTTATCATTCGCCATTGATCAAATCTTTCGCTTGGAGTAAGTCTAGAATGAATTATTGCGATTTTTTCATCAAAACGCCCTTTAAATCTTTCAATTGTTTGAGGAGTTAGGGATATTTCCGGAACGAGTATTATTGCTTCTTTGCCCTGGTTAATTATTTCTTCTACTATTTGTAAAAATATTTCTGTCTTACCTGATCCAGTAACACCAAACAGTAAAAAATGGCCAGCAGGATTTGATTTTATTTTTTTAAAAGCTGATAGCTGCTCATCATTTAGGGTGAACTTCTTATATTTATTATAAATGCTGGTAATTTCTTTTTTTGATTCGCGTTTTATAATTTCAACTATTCCTTTTTTAATCAAAGCATTTAAGCTAGATTTTGCTGCTTGTGTATCTTTTAATACCTTAAGAATATTGCTTTCACCATGTTTTCTTAGATAATCAATTATAGCCATTTGCTTACTTGCATTTGCATTTAAGGAAATATTCTTACCAGTTAAAAATACAAACTCATCATATCGAACATTTTGAGTGTTTTTTATATCGTACGAAATTCCAATTTTACCTTCATCAACTAGATTAAATATTTGTTCCTTAATTTCACCAAAATTATTAGTGATCTCCGCCATGGTCTTGCTTTTTTTTAAGAAATTTAAAATTTTAGAATCTTCATCAGATTTTGAATAATAGAAAGTTTTTATATTTTTAATATCGGTTGGTGGCATTACCTGTTTTAATGACGCTTGGATTGGGGACATGTAAGTTTCGCTCATAAAAAAGGCTAAATCCATTAACTCATCTGAAATTAGCCTTTTATCATCGATGATTTTTAAAATATCCTTTATTTCATAATCAACATCTATATCTTCAATCATCTCATAAACAAAAGCAACGCTAGTTTTGTTTCCCCTGCCAAAAGGAACTATAACTCTCATTGCTATGTCTATTTTATTATTAAATTTTTCTGGTATATGATAGGTAAAGCTACGATTTAAAAATCTACTTTTGCTATCAATTATTACTTTTGCGTAAATAATATCACCTAACTAAATCTAAAATATTGTTTGCAAGTTCTGTCTTAGTCATCTTTTCTAAATTTTTTACCTCATCATGGGATATGATACTTGCGATATTGGTATCAGTGTTAAATCCTGCACCTTCTTTAGTAAGATCATTTGCTATTATATAGTCAGCATTTTTCTTATTCAGTTTCTTATTTGCATTTTCTATTAGATCATCGGTCTCTGCCGCAAATCCTATTACAGTTTGGTTTTTCTTTTTATTGCCAAAATATTTTAAAATATCAATATTTTCTATAAATTCCATTTGTAAATTTTGACCAGATTTTTTAATTTTTCTATCACTTACAACGCTAGATTTATAATCCACAGGCGCAGCAGCCATGATTAATGCATCAGCATCATCAAAATTTTTATCAATAGCATTTTTCATTTCTTCGTTTGTAGTAACTTCAATGCGATTGATACCCTTAATTTCAAAGGGTTTTACGGGACCTGATACTAAAACTACTTCCGCTCCACGTTTTTTAGCTTCATTAGCAATATTATATCCCATTTTGCCACTAGAATGATTTGTAATATATCTAACAAAATCTATAGGCTCAACGGTAGGTCCTGCTGAGACGATGATTTTCTTGCCCTTTAAATCTTTTTCTGTAAAATAATCTTCAAGATATTCAACAATATTTTCAGGTTCTTCCATCCTACCATCGCCTACTGTGTTACAAGCGAGAACCCCAGATTCCGGAGCAATCACCTTTACGCCATATGATTTTAAAGTTTCAATATTTTTTTGCGTTGCAGGATTTAACAGCATTTGGGTATTCATAGATGGAGCTATAATAACATCTTTCTTACAAGCTAAGTAAGAAGCTGTAAGAAAATTATCCGAAATACCATTAGCCATCTTTCCAATTGTGCTTGCTGTCGCTGGTGCAATTAACATAATATCTGCCCATTTTGGCAAATCTATATGGTGCACACTTTCATGATGGCCTTCCCACATATCAGTGTAGACCTTACATCTGCCCATTGTTTCAAAAGATAATGGTGAAATAAATTCGGTTGCAGCTGGTGTCATAATTATGCTTAAATTAACATTCTTTTTTTTTAGTCTAGAGCATAGTTCCAATACTTTATAGCTTGCAATACCACCAGATACACCTAGTAAAATATTTTTATTTTCAATCATTTCTTAGATACTTTACCCTCAATAACTTCATTTAATGCTTGAGTTACTGGTTTTGCTTCAATGTGGTTTGTTAATGGAGCTGATCCACTTACAATTCTTCTAGCTCTTTTTGAGACCATCATGCAGATATCGTATCTACTTGGGCTAATTTCTGATAATTTTTTAAAAGATGGATTATTCATCTAAAATCTCCTTTATGTCAAAATCTTCTTCTCTAAATACTTTATGCTTTTCAGCATTTATTATCTCATTTACTGAATTTATAGCTGAGTTAATATGATCGTTTATTACTAAATAGTCATAATGCTTGATATATTCTAGCTCTTTACGAGCGTTTTTCATTCTTAGATTTATATCATTTTCGGTTTCAGTACCACGTCCAACAATTCGGTTTTTAAGTTCTGATAAGCTTGGGGGCGCCAAAAATATGAAGACTGCATTTTCGGTATTATGCTTTACATTTACCGCACCTTGGACATCTATTTCTAATACAACTATCTTCCCTTGATTAATTTTTTTGTCAATAAAATCTTTAGGTGTACCATAATAATTATTATGTACATGGGCATATTCCAAGAACTTGCCCTCATCAATCATTTGCTTAAACTCTTCATGTGTCTTATAAAAATAAGAAACCCCTTCTATTTCCCCATCTCTTTTATCACGAGTGGTTGCAGAAACAGAATAAACTAGGTTTTTTTGTGTGTTCATAAGATCATGAAGAACTGTACCCTTACCTACTCCAGATGGACCAGATATGACTAATAAAAAACCTTTCTTCATTACGCCTCCTTATTATAAATATTTTACTTTTATGCCCCCTTATTACAAGTAATAAAAAAAGTATAATAAATATGAGGTGACTAATTATGACATATGATGGAATAGTAACAAGAAAAATAGTAAACGAGTTAAATGCAAAACTTTTGGGAGGCAAAATTCAAAAAATCACCCAACCTTCTAAAAATGATATAGTTTTTAATGTTTACTCAATGGGTTCTAATTATAAATTGTTAATAAGTGCAAACAATAATGAAGCTAGGATAAATTTAACAGAAAAAAAATATGAAAATCCAGATACTCCCCCAAATTTTACTATGGTTTTAAGAAAACATATTAATCAAGGGAAAATAATTGATATATCCCAAAAAGGATTAGACAGAGTTGTAATTTTTTCTATAAGTTCTATAGATGAAATGGGTTTTGATACTAGTAAGAAACTTATAGTAGAAATCATGGGAAAATACTCAAATATTATTCTAACTGATGAAAATTATAAAATAATCGATTCTATTAAAAGAGTTAGTGAGACTATGTCCTCTGTAAGGCAATTACTTCCTGGTTTAAAATATGAATTTGTTGAAGATGATAAATACGATATAACAGATCCTAATTTTTCCTATGATATAAAAAAATTAGACCAAAAACTTCCTGACAACGCAAAGCCTGATAAGATTTTTCATAAAACTTATACTGGGTTTTCACCAATCGTAGGAAAAGAGATAGCATACCGAGCAGGCATCGATCAGAGAATTAGCTGGGGATTAGTTAGTGAAGATGAAAAAGAAAGAATGAATGATATTTTATATGAGATAAGAGATAATATTGCAAGTCAAAATCTTTGTGCTTATTCATATAAAAGTGATAAAAAAATCAAAGAGTTTCATACTCTAGATTTAACTCATTTAGATTATGAAAAAGAAAAATATAGTCTCATGAGTGAAGCAATAGATGAATTTTTTGATGTTAATAAAACTCATGATAGATTAAATCAAATAAAGACTGACTATATCAAGAAAGTAAATTCACATAAAAAAACAACACAAAAGAAAATAAATATTTTAAATGATAATATATTAAACGAATCCAAAATAGAGCCATTACGAAAAAATGGAGATTTATTATCGGCTAATGTTCATAGGATTAAAAAAGGTGACAAAGAAATATTTTTAAACGACTTTTATGAAGAAAATAAAGAAGTAAAGATTGACCTAGAACCTTTAAAGACACCTTGGGAAAATGCTGAAGGCTTTTATAACAAGGCAAAAAAAATTAAAAATTCTGTAAACTATGCAAGAAAAGATCTTCCAAAACAAAAAGATTATCTAAACTATCTAAATCAATTGATAGATTTTATAAATAGATCAAATAGCATAGATGATTTAAATGATATTCGTGATGAGATGATTGAGAATCATATTATTAAAAAGACAACAAAGCATAAGATTAAAAACAAAAAGTCTAAACCATATCATTTTGTAACAGAAAATAATTCAGATATTTATGTAGGTAAAAATAGTAGTCAAAATGATTATTTAACTTTAAAGTTAGCTAATAAAGATGACTTATGGTTTCATGTTAAAGATCTTCCAGGTAGCCATGTTATCTTAAGATCTGAGAATATAAACGATGATGACATTTTAATAGCAGCATATCTTGCCGCTAATAATTCATCAATTAGTAGTGAAGAAAAAATTGATGTAGATTATACTGAGAAAAAAAATGTAAATAAAGCTAAGGGTGCAAAGCCTGGTATGGTCTATTATGAAAATTTTAATACTATAACCATAGATACAAATACTGACCTAAGCGAAAAATACAAGGAAATTTAAAAAACCGGTTCTTTATTTCAAGTCCCGGTTTTGTTTTTATTTAGATATTATTTATTAACTGCTTCTTTTAAAGTTTTACCAGCTTTAAATACTGGAGCTTTTGATGCTGGAATTTTGATAACTTCGTCAGGTTTTCTTGGATTTCTACCTTCACGTGCTTTTCTGTCTCTTGTTTCAAATGTTCCAAATCCAACTAATTGAACTTTTTCACCTTCTGTTAAGGCTTCAGTAATTGTTTCTATCATAGCATTTAGTGCTTTTTCAGATTCGCTTTTTTTAAGACCACTTTTTTCTGAAATGCTAACTAATAATTCTGATTTATTCATATTTCCTCCTATAAATCAATAAATAATTCTGTTTAACTCTAATTTTGATTATACAAAATAATTCATGATTTTTCAAGCTTTTATTAAGTAAACAGCCTAATTTTAGACTTTTTTGTCAGTTTATTAAGATATTCTTCATATTTCTTTTTTAAATATAAATCTTTGACATTGATTAACAATTCATTTTCATTTTCGTTATAAGAATTAACCATAAGTATCATATATTTCCCATTATGCTCAAATATTTCGCTTACCTTATCTTTTTCTTTTACACCTGATTCTTTAAATATAGGATCATCTTCATATATAAATTCTGAATTAATGACCTCATAATTTTTTATTGGGTTATATAAAAAAGATTTAAAGTCTTCTGCTGAACTTATTTTATCATAAACTTTCTCAGTTTCATTCTTATCATCGAAAACTAATACATTGTACTTATATTGTTTTTGATACTTTTCATTAGATTTATAAAATTCTAAAATTTCACTATCCTTTATCCCGCTATGGGATATGAAATAATTGTAATGTTGATTTCTAAGTGAATCATTATAAAGTATCTGGTTAAAACTATTTTCATCAACTCCAACAGCTTTTATATTAGCTTTTAAAGAGTCTTTACCGCCTAGATTTTCTTCTAGAGTAGTTTTAAGGGAGTTTGCAGCATTATCATCAACTTTAACTCCATTTGATTTAAGATCATTTATCATTACTTGATCTTTTATCATAGAGTTAATCAATTCATTTTCAAGAACATCATTATTTGTTTTATTTCTATCTATCTCCTGATCAAGATATTCTTCGCCATATTTTTTAGAATAGTACTTTTGATAAAAATCTAGTTCATTTAAATATGCTTCATTAGTTATAGGTACACCATCAACAAGCGCAATATCATCCTTGTTTTGAGGCTGATTTGCGCATGCTGATAAATTAATTATTAAAACTGCTGATAAGACAACCTTAATTATTTTTGTTTTCATCTGAATCTTTATTTTCTTCGTTTACTATTTCTTCTTTTTTGCTATCATCAGATTCTTTAGATTTATTAGATTCAGCGTTTGTTTTTTCTTCATCAGCTGCTTGAGTTTCTTTAGTTACAATATCTGCATTTTCGAATAATTCATTTTTGTATTCTTCATATTTTTTATCTTCAAGACTTTTTCTTATAACTTGACGATCTTCATCTGTTAGTGACTCATTAATTTTATTTAATTTTATAATATGCCATCCAAATTGAGTTTGTACTGGTTCGCTGATTTCTCCTTCTTTCATTGAGAATACTTTGTCAGAAAATTGTGGCACCATATCGCCTTTTTTAAATTCACCTAGTGCTCCACCCTTATCAGCATTACCTGTATCTTTTGAATATTCTTTGGCAAGCTCAGCAAAATCTCCACCATTATCTAATTTTTCTTTTACTTCTTTGGCTGTTTTTTCATCATCTACTAAGATATGGTCAGCATCTGCTTTCTTAAACTCATCTTTATTTTCTTCATAGAACTTATCTACGTCTTCATCAGAAACCGGATTATTTTTTAAGAACCATTCTTGATGTTTAGTATAAAGAATATCTTTTTTGATTACATCTTTAAACTGATCTGCAGTCATATTGTAATCTTCAAGCATTTCATCGAAGGCACCTTTTCCATTTTGTTTTTCAATATTATCTACAGTTTGCATAAACTGATCAGAAACTTCTTTATCAGAAACTTCGATTCCATTTTTTTGTGCATCATCAAAAGTAAGTTTATCTTTAACCATCATTCCCACAACTTGATTTTTTGCACCTTGGCTGCTTGCTAGATAAGAAGCGTAAAATGACATTTCATCTTTATATTGATCTTTTGTGAGAGTCTCACCATTTACTAACGCAACAGCATCATCAGGAAGTTTTTCAGCCTCTTTACTTTCTTTATTATTTGATTTATCTTCTTTTTTAGTATCTTTTTCTGTTTCTGTTGTTTCAGTTTTATTTGAAGTTGTTTCATTGTTAGTTGCTTGGTTATCACAAGCTGCTAAAAACATTGAGCTTGCAAGCATAATTGCTAAAATTTTATTTGTTTTTTTCATTTTTTACTCCTTATACTACTTATTATTTCTAGTAAATCATAAGTATCTATTAATTTTGTATTAGTTGCTGGGATTTTAAAAGCTGGATTTTTGGATAAGTCCAACTTCATATCACCCTTATAAGATTCACTAATTTCTTTTAACTCATCGAAGGTAAACTCTTCTCTATTAGAAAATCTCAAATTGATATAAGCATTTTGCTCTCGAATTTCCTTAAATCCTAAGCCCTCTGCTAATGATTTTATTAATGATACATACATAATATTATCCACCATTAAAGGTATATCACCATATATATCAATTAAATCTTCTACTAGTATATTGTAATCTTCGATATTTTCAATATTTGCTATTCTAGTGTACATTTCTATTTTTTGAGACTGGTCAGAAATATATGTGCTTGGTATATATGCATTAACTTTTATATCTATATAAACATCTGATTTTTTCTTTACATCTACTTCTTTACCCGAAGCTTTTTCAACTGCTTCCTGCAAGTATTTTACATAAAGATCATAACCAACCGCTTCTACATGACCACTCTGACTTTCTCCTAAGAGATTTCCTGCACCTCTAAGCTCCAAATCTTTCATAGCAATTTTATATCCGCTACCAAAATCAGAAAAGTCCCTTATAGATTTTAATCTTTTTTCGCTTATCTCTGATAAAACTTTACCTTGCCTATAAGTAAAATATGCATATGAAGATCTATTTCCTCTTCCAATGCGACCCTTTAGCTGATAAAGCTGAGAAAGACCCATCATGTCAGCATCATAAATTATAATTGTATTTACATTTGCTATATCCATTCCAGTTTCTATAATTGTAGTTGATAGTAAAATATCAATCTCTCCACTTATAAAGTCGTTCATTATAGTTTCGATTTGTTTTGGAGTTAGCTTACCATGGATTATCTCAATCCTAGCTTCAGGAATCAATTCTTTTATATGATTATATAGTAAATCTATATTATGGACACGATTATAAACAAAATATACTTGTCCATTTCTAGCTAGTTCCCTATCGATAGCAGCTTTTATAATATTCTCATCATATTCTAAAACATAAGTATTTACTGGCAATCTTTCTTCTGGTGGTTCATCTAAGGTTGAAAGGTCTCTAATACCAGCAAGTGACATTTGAAGTGTTCTAGGAATTGGTGTAGCCGATAATGTTAAAACATCAAGGCTTGTTTTAAGTTGCTTTAATTTTTCTTTATGCTTTACACCAAATCTTTGTTCTTCATCTATAATCAATAGACCAAGATTTTTAAATTTAACATCACTGGATAAAACTCTATGAGTACCTATTACTATATCAACTTTTCCAGATTTAAGATCTTTTATAGTTTGATCTTGATCTTTTTTAGAATTAAAGCGTGATAATAGCCTTGCTTCTATTGGAAATTCTTTAAATCTTTCTTTCATAGTCTCATAGTGCTGACTTGCTAGTATAGTTGTTGGCACTAAAAATGCTACTTGGTATCCATCAACTATAGCCTTAAATGCAGCCCTAAGTGCTACTTCAGTTTTACCATAACCAACATCTCCAGTTAAAAGACGATCCATTGGTTTATCTTTTTCCATATCATCTTTAATTTCGTTAATACTTCTTAACTGGCTGTAGGTTTCTTCATATGGAAAAGATTCTTCAAATTCCTTTTGCCAAGGTGTATCTGCTGAAAAAGCATGTCCAACTTCTTTACTTCTTTGGGCATATAATTTTACTAAGTCATCTGCAATTTCATCTACAGCTTTTTTAGCACGGGCCTTGGCCTTTGACCATGTGGGAGACCCTAGAGTTGACAGTCTTGGCTTTTCACCCTTATTACCAATATATTTGCTAACCAGATTCATTTGGTCTATCGGTACATAAACTTTATCATTACCCTTATAATTTATAACGATAAAATCTTTTTGTATATTGTTTACTTCAATTTGTTCAAGACCGTTATAAACACCAATACCATTATTTTCGTGGACTACATAATCACCAATATCTAAATCAGAGTAATTGATGATATCTGTAGAAGACATTTTATTTTTAATCTTCTTTTTTGATTTTCTCTTGTTAGTACCATAGATTTCTTTTTCAGTAAAAAGAAATAAATCATATTCCGGTAAATAGTAACCTTCACTTGCAACATCATTTGTTACTGTTATTCTTGTACTAAATTCATCAGAAATATCTAAGATATCATTTTCACGTAAGGCACTTAATAGATTGTTTTTATTCTCATTATTTCCAGCAAAAATTAAGGTTTTAGCATTTTCTTTCTGGTTTTTTAAAGCCTCTGCTAGAGTATTTATTTTTCTATTAAAGTGTTCTGATTCTATGGTTTTAAATTCCAATAATAGTTTAGGATTAAAAAATTTTGTTCTTTTTAAGATTGATGTTAAGTTAATGATTGGATGAGTTTCTATCTTTTCATAAGTTTGCTCAACATTTACTAATAAATTAGTAAATGCATTAAATACCTCGCCCCTATCTCTTTGGATAGTAACATCTTCTAGAAAATTCTTTTCAAATTCTTTATGATTATCATATATTCTGGATGCATCATCTAGAATAAAAATCGTATCTTTAGATAAGTAATCTAAGTAAGTTTCAAAATTTGTATCTCGATATGGATTTATTAAATCCCAGTTAGCTACATACATAGTATCTTTTATGTAAGATTGTATTTGCCTGTACTTATCTATCAGCTTTTGATCATTTGAGTCTTTTATATTTTTTTCTAATTTTGAAACATCTTTTTCGATATTTTTTAATACATATTCAAAATCAGATTCTTCGTATATTAACTCATTTAAAGGTGAGATTGTTACTTCATCTATTTTTTCGATTGTACGTTGATTCTTTTGATCAAAAATCCTTATAGAATCTATCTCATCATCAAAAAGTTCTAGTCTTACTGGATTTTCATAATCTATAGGCCAAAAATCTATAATGGACCCACGCTTTGCGTATTCTCCTTTATTTTCAACAAGGCTTGTAGGATTGTAATTTAAATTTATGAGTGTTTTTATAAATTCTTCTACATCTACAATATCCTCGCTACTAATTTTAACAAAACTGTTATTAAATTTATCTAAAGGTGTTAATTTATTTAAAATTGCATCCATAGTAGTAACTGTAATTAGTCTTTCATTTTTTACTTGGCTAATTAAGTTCTCCATTCTGGATGTATTTGTATCTTCATCTACAGTTCGTATATTATAGTAATTTATTTCTCTAGATGGATAGAATCTTGCAATATCATAAAGGTTGTTTATATTTGTCTGGATATCTTTAGCTTTTTTTTCATTCTCAGTTATAAATACTACATTTTTTTCTAAACTATCAAAAAGGGATAAAATTAAATGAGCTTTTATCCCTTCTGTAAGTCCGTACAAATATATAGGAGAATCTTTTAAGTAATTTTCCCTAATTTTATTTAATTGTTCTGTATTTTCTAATAATTTTATTAATTGATTCATTTATTATTTTTCCAATAAGTCTATTGAATTGTACTTATTCATAGCCTTATCAATATTTGATTCAAGCATCATTTCTATAGCTTCAGCAGCCATAATAATTTCTTCTCTTACTATATCTAAATCATCTCCATGAAAACCACTTAGAACAAAGTTTGCGAGATCCATATATTCGGGCTTTTGTCCAACGGAAATTTTTATTCTTGGAAATTTATCTGTTTGAGTTTGATAAATTATGGACTTCATTCCATTATGGGTTCCAGCAGATCCTTTTTTCTTAATACGAATTTTTCCAAAATCTATATCTATATCATCCTGGATTACAATAAGTTCATCATCGTTAAACTTATAGAAGTTTTTAAAATCTCTAACAGATTCACCAGAATTATTCATATATGTTTGAGGTTTTATGAGCATAACTTTTTGGCCAGAGATTTCTCCCTGACCATAAAGAGCCTTATGTTTTAATTTTTTTACTGGAATGTTATGCTTTTCAGCTAGATAATCTATAGTTAAAAAACCAACATTGTGTCTAGTATTTTCGTATTGTAAGCCAGGATTTCCAAGTCCTACTATAAAATACATCTAATTTACATCCTCAAATAGTCCACTGATTGATTCGTAAGTGTTTATTCTATGGATTGCTTCTGCTAATAATGGTCCTATTTCTAATTGAGTGATTTTATCTATTTTTTTCTCTTCTGGAAGTTCAATAGTGTTTGTAATTACAATTTCTTTTACTTTTGAGTTTTCTAGTCTCTCAATAGCTGGGCCAGATAAAACTCCATGGGTTGCTGCGATGTATACATCCTTAGCACCATTTTCAATTAGATAATTTGCCGCATTTGTTATTGTACCAGCAGTATCTACCATATCGTCTACTAAAATTGCAGATTTGCCTTTAAAATCACCAATAACACTCATTACTTCTGATACGTTTGGTTTCGGTCTTCTTTTTTCAATAATTGCAATAGGTAATTTTAGGTAATCAGAAAATTCACGAGCACGTCTTACACCACCTAAGTCTGGACTTACTACTACAAATTCATCGGCTTTATCATAAGCCATATCATTAAAGTATTCTGATAAAAGTCTAATAGCAGTGAAATGGTCTACTGGTATATCAAAATAACCTTGAATTTGACCTGCGTGAAGATCCATTGTAATTACTCTGTCTGCACCAGCTTCAGTCATTAAGTTTGCCACTAATTTTGCAGTAATTGGTTCACGTCCACGGGTTTTTCTATCTTGACGAGCATATCCATAATAAGGAACAATTGCATTTATATATCCTGCAGAAGCACGTCTACAAGCATCTATTATAATTAAAAGTTCCATAAGGTTATCATTTGTTGGAGATGATGTAGGTTGTACTATATAAACATCTTTTCCCCTAATTGATTCATTTATTTTAATTTTGATTTCGCCATCGCTAAATTTTTCTATCTCTGCTTCACCAAGGCTAGTATTTAAACTTTTTGCTATAGATTCTGCTAATTTTGTATTGGCATTGCCTGTAAGCAATTTTAATTCGCCTCTTTGAATATATTGTTGGGATTTATCAGATGTCATTTTTGCTCCTTTTCTTTCTCTAAATCTCTTTTTCGTTTTTTTTCTGCATATCCTGCTATATTTTTTTGTTCAGATCGCTCTATTGACAAATATCCTGATTCTACATCAGATGTTATAGTAGATCCAGCTGCTATATAAGCTTCTTTTTCTATCTTTACAGGTGCTACTATATTTGAATTTGAACCTATAAAAGCTTCATCTTCTACAAAGGATCTATGTTTAAATTTTCCATCGTAGTTTACAAATATTACCCCACACCCAACATTTATTTTACTACCTAAATCAGAATCTCCAATATAAGCTAAATGACCAGATTTTGTTCCATCACCTAAAGATGAGTTTTTAACCTCAACAAAGTTACCGATATGGACATTTTTACCTAAGCTTGCTTTTGGTCTTAAGTGTGCATAAGGTCCTACATCTGAATTTTCATCAATAAATGATTTTTCAATTACTGAATTATCTATTTTAACTCCATCTTTTAATATTGAATCTTCAATTCTAGACGATCCTTCAATAATACAATTTGACCCAATCTCAGTTTTTCCAAGAATTTTTACAGGCCCAGATATTATTGTATCCATTCCAATTTTAACTTCTGGATCAATTACTATCATTTCTGGATCTTCAATAATAACACCATTTAGCATGTGATTTTCATTTACACGTTTTTGCAAGATTTTCTTAGCTTGAGCTAATTCTTTTTTATTGTTTATTCCGTAAAATTCATCAGCATCATTAGCTGTAAAAGCCATGACCTTCTTGCCATCATTATATAATATCTCAATACAATCAGTTAGGTATAGCTCACTTTGTTCATTGTCTGTGTCTAATTTTGAAATAGATTCTTTTAAGTCAGATCCTTTAAAAATATAAATTCCAGTGTTTATTTCATCTATCACATATTGATTTATTTTTAAGTCTTTTTGTTCAATAATTCCTATAAACTCTGCATTATCATCACGAATTATTCTTCCATAGCTTGTAGGATTTAGTACTTTTGTTGATAGGACAGAAGCACTGTTATTATTTTCAAGATGATTTGATACAAATTCTTCCAATGATGCTTTTGTAATTAATGGAATATCACCATTTAAGACTAAAACCTGATCATCATCAGAAATTTCACCTAAAGCTAGTGAAGCAGCGTAACCTGTACCATAAGGGTACTCTTCACCGATTTTTTGCTCTATTATAGTATCATTAGGAAAAAGATTTTCTAAGTCTTGCTTGTTTTTTCCAGCAATGATTATAGTTTGTGAATTTTCAAATCGTGAAGCATCTGCCACATATTTTACTATTTCTCTGTTTAATAATTTGTGTAAAACCTTTGAGGTGTTGGATTTCATCCTTGTTCCTTCACCTGCTGCCATAATAATAGTTTTTAGCATAGCTTTACTCGTGAGCCACTTCTAAAGCTAGATTCATCATGTTAGTATAAGATTTTTCACGATTTTCAGCACTATCAGATACATCTTCTACAAGTGAATCGCTGATTGTAAAAATCCCTAAACCTTTTTTGCCATACTTTCTAGCAGTCATAAATAAACCATAACTTTCCATCTCTACACAAAGAACTCCATATTTTCTCAAATTCTTAAAAACACCCTCTGGTAGTTCGTTATAAAATTGATCGGAGCTGTGAACCTGACCACAATGAGTTGTGTATCCTAATTCTAATGATTTATTATAAGTTTCTAGCATTAAATCAAAATCAGGGGTTGGCGAGAAGTTAATATTTGCAAATAGATTATCATTTATAGAACTTTCTGAGCATGCACTTGTAGCAATTACTATATCGTGAAGCTTGATATTTTCTTGCATAGAACCAGCGGTACCAATTCTAATAATGGTATCAACATCATAAGCTCTAAAAAGCTCATTGTAATAGATCATTGATGATGGTATCCCCATACCTGATCCCATTACAGAAACTCTTTTTCCTTTATAATATCCTGTAAAACCTAGCATGCCGCGTGTTTCGTTAAACTGAGTTACATCTTCAAGAAAATTATCAGCGATAAATTTTGCTCTTAATGGATCTCCCGGCATTAATACTGTTTTTGCAATTTGATCAGCATTTGTAGCTGATATATGTGGTGTAGGTATATTCATATAATCTCCTATTAATTAATTTCATATACTATAATAACATTTTTAAAAACTTTTTTAAACTTAAAAAAAGATAGACAATTATTTTCTATCTTTTCTCAATTTCTGTAATTTTATCAACTCTTCTTTGGTGACGTCCACCTTCAAAATCTGTTTTTACAAATTCTTCTACAATCATTTTTGCAGTTTCACTACCTATAACTCTAGCACCTAAACAAAGGCAATTTGCATCATTGTGTGCTCGACTCATTCTAGCAGAAAATGCTTCAGAAACACATGCTGCTCTTATACCATCTATTTTATTAGCAGAAATGCTCATTCCAAGTCCTGTACCACAAACTAAAATAGCAAAGTCAGCTTCTTTTTTTAATACTTTATCACATGCTTTTTGGGCAAAGTCTGAATAGTCTACGCTATCTTTACCATCTGTACCCACATGTATTACTTTATGGCCTAGTTCTTCTAACTTTTCCTTGATAGGTTCGTATAAATCAATACCACCGTGATCATTTCCTATAACGTAAATCATAGCTTATCCTCCATACTCTAATCTATACTTAAATGGTATCATAGCCATATCAACTTTACAAGTTATAATAAAAAGCATATGATATATTGTAATAATGTAAGATGAAACTAGGAGAGAAAATGTTTGAATTTAATTTGAATGGACATGAATTTAATTATGTTCATTTTATTGGTATAGGCGGTATATCCATGAGTGGTATTGCTGCTTTATTACTTAACAAAGGATATAAAGTATCTGGTTCTGATAGAACACTAACAGATATTACTAAAAATTTAAAAGAAAATGGTGCTGAAATTTTTATAGGTCAAAGAAAAGAGAATATAACTAACCCTGATCTAGTAGTATACACAGATGCCATTTTAGATGATAACGAAGAATTAATAGCAGCTAGAAATCTTGATGTTCCTGTTGTAACTCGTGGAGTTTTTCTTGGAGCATTAATGAAAAATTATAAACACTCTATTGCTGTCTCAGGATCACATGGAAAATCTACTGCAACTAGCATGATTTCAAAAATACTACTTAATTCTACTGAAGATGCTAGTATACTTTTAGGTGGAGAATTAGATGATATGGATGGTAATGTGCATGTGGGAGACGATAAATATTTAGTTACTGAAGCTTGCGAATATAAAGGCAATATTAGATATTATTATCCACAAACTGTGATTATTTTAAATATTGATGAAGATCATTTGGATTATTACAAAGATTTAAATGATATAGTAGAAACTTTTAAAACTTATCTAAAAAATCAAGATGAAAATTCAAAAACAATATTAAATCTAAATGAAGAAAATAATAAATTAGTACTTGATTCTGTACAAGGTGAGTTAATAACATATGCTCAAGAAAATTTCGATGCCGATTATGTAGCACATAATATTGCTTTTGATGAAATTGGTAGACCAAATTTTGATTTAAAAATGAAAAACGGAATGATTGAGCACTTTGAACTTGGTGTAATTGGACGTCATAATATCAATAATGCTATGGCAGCAATTATTGCTACTTATGAAAATGGAATTGATATACCAACCATAAAAGAGAATCTGAGAGCTTATTCGGGACTTAAACGTAGAATGGAAATAATCGGCCATGTAAATGATGCTACAATCATGACTGACTATGGTCACCATCCTTCTGAAATTGAAGTAACTTTAAATGCTTTAAAGGAACACACTGAAGGAAAACTTGTTTGTATTTGGCAACCTCACACATATAGCAGAACTAAAACTTTATTTAATGATTTTTTAAATTGCTTTGACAGTGCTGATGAAGTGGTAATTACTGATATCTACGCAGCCCGTGAAAAATACGATCCATCCATACATTCAAAAGATGTGGTTGACGCATTAATTGAAAAAGGGATAAATGCAAAGTATCTTGGTACTTTTGAACAAGCGCGAGATTATGTTTACGAAATTGCAGAGTCATCTGATTTAATTATAACTACAGGATGTGGAAATCCGGACGAACTTGCTCATATGATAGTAGATGATCAAGTTAAAGTAAGTGCTTAAATTAAAATTGACCTCCTTATTTGGAGGTCAATTTTTTATATGTACATTTTTAAAAATCAGTTGATAAGTCTAGGGATATTGACATTGCTTCATTTATTTTTATCATAACCCTATCATCAAATGTTCCGATTTTTTCTCTTAGTCTTCTTTTATCAATAGTCCTTAACTGCTCTAAAAGCGCCACACTATTTCTAGGTAGACCAAATTCGTTACCTTTTATCTTAACATGAGTGGGAAGTTTTGCCTTGTTTAATTGACTGGTAATTGGAGCAACAATGATAGTTGGGGAATATTTATTCCCAACATCATTTTGCACAACTATAACAGGTCTAACTCCCCCCTGCTCGCTACCAACAACTGGAGATAAATCTGCATAGAACAAATCTCCTCTTTTAATCTTCATAGATTTCTCCTAAATAATTATCTATACTAATTATTTTACCACTTTTTTTATAAATTCTAGGAACCCTTAAATTTATTGAAGTCATAAGTTCATAAGGGATAGTTCCAATTTTTTGTGATTCTTTATAAATATCAGGATAGATAATTACTTCATCATCTGTTGATACATCTATGTCGGTAACATCTACCATCATTTGATCCATGCATACTCTACCTAAGACCTTGCATAGTTTACCATTAATCATAACTTCACCAATATTTGAAAATGCTCTAATGTATCCATCGGCATATCCAATACTTAGAGTAGCAATTTTCATCGGTCTTTCGGTAATAAATGTTCTACCGTAACTAATTGATGTGCCTTCTTCTACTTCTTTTACAAAAATAACCCTAGATTTAAATTCAAAACATTGTTTTAATTCAATGTCTTTCTCTTCTCTTAAAAGATCGGATGGATAAAGTCCATAAGTTGAAATTCCTACTCTCATCATATCGCGAGTGATTTTATGTTTAATAGCTCCAGCGCTATTAGCTAAATGGACAAATTCTAAATCAAACTCATCATGAATGTATTGAGTCATTTCTATAAATTTTTCTTTTTGTTCATTTGTATATTCGGTGTCAGCTTCATCAGCAGTGGATAAATGGGAAAAAACAGAAATTATATTTATATTTTCTAGTTGCTTTAATTCTTTAATTTTATCTTTTTCAAAATTACGAAATCCAATTCTACCCATACCTGTATCAAGTAATATGTGGGCATTTACTTTTCCATTAATATTTTGATTAATTATTTTTGCATACTCTAAATCAAATATAGGTATATCTATATTATAATCAATGCATTTTTGAACATCTTTATAATAAACAGCCCCAAGGATTAATATCGGCTTAGTTATGCCTGCTTCTCTTAAAGATAGTGCTTCACTTACTCTTGCCACTGCAAAATAGTCGACTTCATCTTCTATTTCTTCTGCGATCTTAAAAGCACCCAAACCATATCCATTCGCTTTAAGAACAGCACAGTACATTGAATCAGGATTAATTTTTCTAATATTTTTAATATTAAATAGTAACTTGTCAATATAAATTTCTACATAACTTTCAAACATAATTACCTCATTAATTTCATTGCTTCTGCTATATTATCTACTATATCTGTTGCGATCAAAGAATCTTTTCCAAATTTTCGACTAGCGATATCACCTGCTAGTGAATGTATATATACCCCAAGTTTAGCTGCATCAAATGAATTTAATTGTTTCATAAGAGTAGCTATTACACCAGTTAATACATCTCCTGAACCTGCTGTAGCCATTCCTGAGTTGCCTATTTCATTTTTATATAAATTTTTACCATCCGTTACAATGGTGTGGTTTGATTTTAAAACTAATATAACATTGTATTTTCTAGCAAAATTTCTTGCTAGTTCTTCTTCATTGTTTTTAATTTCTTTTATAGATAAATTTGTAAGTCTGGAGAATTCTCCAAGATGGGGAGTGAGTACTATACTATTATTAGTCTTTAAAATACCTAAATCTTTACTTAAAGCATTTAGTCCATCTGCATCTATTACTATATCAATGTCAGATTTTGAAATTATTTCTCCTATTAACTTGTTTAAATCTTTCCCATTTCCCATTCCAGGTCCAATAACTGCGACATCCTTATCTTCTAGTAGAGCAATAATCTCTTTTGCTATTTTTTCATCATAATAGAAATTATCACAATTAATTTCTCTAATTATCTGCTCATTTGCTTTTATTTGTAAAATAGTTGAAATAGATTTTGGTGCTAATATGTAACAAAGTCCAGCACCTGTTCTCATTGAAGACATACTAGACATATAAACCGAACCAGCCATACCATAACTTCCGCCTACAATAGCAATTCTTCCATAATCTCCCTTATGAGTATCAGAATCTCTTTTTGGCATCAAGTTTTTCATTTCAGAATTTATTTTAATATAGCTATCATCTTTCATTTTGCAAATTGCAATTGTATAGTCCCCATCATGACTTATTGAAATATCCCCCCTAATTTTATATCCATCTATAAATGCTATCGGCTTATCATGTATGTGTTTGATTTCAATTTTTTTTCTTAATATCGCTGATAAATTTAAATTATTCGCTTTAATAACAGCTTCTTTTGCTGCAAAAATACCAGCTAAAGTTTGAATATAATTTTCCTTTTTGTAAGCATAACTCAATTCTAGGTCAGAATAGAGTTTATTTATAAAATGTTTATTAGCTTTTTGTTTAAATTTTTCTATATTTACTATATCTATTCCAATCATAATAAGTCTTTACTTAATCTTTTTACATTTTTTTTGATATCTTCAATATCTAGATATTTATATTCCCCATTTTCATAAATTAATTCCCCATCTATAAATACATATGAAATATCATTTTCATATGTTGAGTAACAAATTGAGGCAATTAAATCGTTATTAGGAATATGATTTATATTATCAATATCAATCATTATTAAGTCAGCACATTTTCCTTCTTCTATTGTCCCTACTTTATTCTCGATTCCCAAGGCCCTGGCACTATTAATTGTAGCCATTTTTAATACTTCATAAGCTTTGAGATTGTCAGCAGCTTTTAATTTTGAAATTAATGCTGCAATTTCAATTTCTTTTAACATAGATTGCTTGTTGTTACTTGAAGCAGAGTCAGTACCTAAAGCTACATTGATTCCTTTATCCATCAATCTTGTTACATCACATATACCAGATGATAATTTTAGGTTGCTAGATGGATTATGTAAAATTGATACGTTTTTTTCGCTTAAAATATCTAAATCACTATCGGATAGATGGACACCATGGGCTGCAATTGTCCTATTTTCAAAGATATTACATTCATTAAAAACTTCTGTAGGACTTTGACCATATCTTTTCATGCACTCTTCATTTTCAAATTCAGTCTCTGATAAGTGAATATGAATAGGCATATTGTATTCTTTAGATACTTTTGATATTTTTCGTAAATATTCTTTATCAGTTGTATAGACAGCATGTGGTCCTAAAGCTATTTCAATTTTTCCATCTTTACCATTGTATTTTTTATACAATTCAATGCAATCTTTGATTCTAAGTTCATCTTGATCTGGACTTGATAGACCACGTGCAATTTGTGCTCGTAGTTTTGCTTGATCTAAAGCTTTTATAGTCTCTTCTTCAAAAAAATACATATCAGCAAAAGTTGTAGTACCTGTTTTTATCATTTCTGCAAATGATAAAAGTGAAGCATAGTAAACTAACTTTTCATTTAGTTTCTCTTCTGCAGGGAAAATGTAGTTAGTAAGCCATGTCATAAGTTCATTATCATTACCATAATTCCTAAAAAAACTCATGCCCACATGGGTATGTGCATTGATAAATCCAGGCATAGTTATAAAATTTTGGCCATCGATAATTTTATCTGCATTGAAATCCTCAACATATCCTATTTTAAATATTTTTCCATTTTTTATGTAAATATTATCATTTCTTATTTTATCATCATTCATTGTCAGAATTTTAGTATTTTTTATAAGTATATTCATATTTTAAAAAAAGGAGTGTTAACCACTCCTATTCTCCTATTTTTTCCTTTAATAAGTTTGTTATTTCTACCGGATTTCCCTTTCCCTTAGTCTTTTTCATAGCTTGACCAACTAGGAAACCAAAAGCTCGGTCTTTTCCATTTTTAATATCTTCAATTGATTCTGGATTTTCTTTTAGCACTTCATCTACAACCTCTTTTAAGAATCCACTATCACTAATTTGAAGCAGATTTCTTTCCTCTGCTAGCTTTTCAGGATTTTCGTTTGATTCGTAGATTTCACGTAAAAGTTTCTTTGCTACATTATTATTAATCTTGTCTTCTTTGGCAAGTTTAATTAATTTAGCAAAGTTATCTACTGATAAATTCATTGTTGATGGGCTTTGCTCAGTTTCATTTAATCTTCTAGATAATTCTGTAAGTATCCAGTTTGCTGATATTTTTGGATCATTTACAATATCGTTTGTTTTTTCAAAAAGTTCAGCTAGTTCTCTATCATTAGCCAAGAGATTAGCATCATATTCAGTCATTTCATATTCTTTTATATAGCGACTTTGCTTTTTAGCTGGAAGTTCTGGGAGATTCTCTCTAATTTCATTGATATACTCATTATCTAAATAAATTTCTGGTATATCACCATCAACTGAAAATCTGTAGTCATTTCCTACTTCTTTATCACGCATATGGATGGTTTCTAGTTTTTCATCATCCCATCTTCTTGTTTCCTTTGTGCCCATTTCATCTTTTTCAAGAAGCTCTGTGTGACGTTTTACTTCAAAAGCCAAAGCTTGTTCGATAGCCTTAATTGAGTTCATATTTTTAATCTCAGCTATGTTAGTTTTATTCCCTGAATCTATATCTTGCATGTTGATATTAACATCTACACGCATAGATCCTTGGGCCATAATACAATCTGAAACTTCTAAGAATCTTAATGTTGAAGCTAGTGTTTCTACAAACTCACGAGCTTCATCTGGTGAGCTTATATCAGGTTTTGTTACTATCTCAATTAAAGGTACTCCTGCACGGTTATAGTCCATTAGAGTTCTACCTTCTTCATCGTGATTTGATTTACCTGTATCCTCTTCCATATGAATTTCAATCAAACCAACTTTTTTGTCGTTTGAAAGTTCTATAAAACCATTTGTCGCATATGGCTTGTCATATTGAGTGATTTGATAACCTTTTGTAAGATCTGGATAAAAGTATTTTTTTCTATCCATTTTTTGATCATTTGCAATATCGCAATTAAATGCAAGTCCAGCTCTTAAAGCTAGTTCTACAGCCTTTTTATTCATTACTGGTAAAGTACCAGGATGGCCTAGGCAAACAGGACAAACATTTGTATTTGGTACAGCTCCAAATTCGTTCTTACAAGAGCAAAATATTTTGGTATTAGTTGCTAGCTCCACGTGGATCTCTAGACCTATTATTGTTTTTGTATTCATTTTGCCTCCCCTAAAAACTTATCTGCTGCGTTAATTACTTTATTATCATCAAATCTATTTCCAATAAATTGAATGGAACCTGATATACCTTCTCTTACTGGGACAGAAAGTCCACACATACCGGCAAGATTTACTATTACATTAAATCCATCAGCTTTAAAATCTGAAAGTGGATCTTTCTCACTTTCTTCATCAATTGATGGAGGTAAATTTGTAGTAGTAGGTGTTACTATCAAATCATATTTATCAAATAGTTCTTCTAATTCTTCTTTGATCAATGTACGTAATTTTAAACCTTTTTTATATATTTTTTGGTCATCACTTGCAGATAAATACATAGTTCCAAGAGCAATTCTTCTTTGAACTTCTTCTCCAAGTCCTTCAGATCTTGATTTTACAAATAATTCAGAAATATCTTTGTACTCATTGGTTTGATGACCGTATCTTACACCATCAAATCTACTCATATTTGAAGATACTTCAGAACTCATAACGATGTTATAAACAGGATTTGCATAAATTGCGTAGTTTAATTTTACTTCTACTAGCTCAGCACTTAATTCTTTGAGTCGATCTAAGGCTAACTTATAATCTTCTTTTACAGCATCTTCAATGCCTTCGTAAAGAACACTGTCTGTACTTATTACAGCAATTTTTTTGCCATTAAAATCGTAATCTTCTTTTTTGTACTCAAATGGATCTAAAATAGCAGTCATATCATTTTCGTCAGGAGATGAAGTTATTGAGGATATTAATCTAAGGTCATCAATATTTTGAGTAAAGATTCCTACTTGATCTAAGGTATTAGCCATAGATACTACACCATATCGGCTTAATAATGAATATGTTGGTTTATACCCAATGATATTTGTATATGAAGCTGGTCCTCTAACCGAACCACCTGTATCAGTACCCAGTGCTGCTAATACATCATCATTTGATACTGCAACTGCTGATCCTGATGAAGAACCTCCTGCAATCTTTGATGTATCTAGATTATTCTTTACAACTCCAAAATGTGATGTTTTAGAGCTTGCACCCATAGCAAATTCATCCATATTTGTTTTTGCAATGATAATAGCATCTTCTTTAAGTAAATTTTCTACAACTGTAGCATTATAGATTGGAGTAAAATCTTCTAGCATTTTAGATGCACAAGTCATATTCATATTTTTATAAGAAATATTATCCTTAACAGCAATTGGTAAACCAAATAATTTTCCTAATTTTTCTCCACTTTTAAGTTTATTATCTAAATACTCAGCTCTTTTTAAAGAATCTTCTTCATCAAAAGAAATATAAGCATTATGTTCATTTGTTTTAATTTTTTCTAAACTTTTTTTTGTGTAATCAACTACTGAAATTTCACCAGACTTAAATTTGCTTACTAAATTTTCTATATTCATAAAATCTCCTATAAATTCCAATCTAATCTGAAATAACCAAATTCTTTATCTGGAGCATTTTTTAAAGCGTCGTCACGACTAGAAGATTCTTTTGCCTCATCTTCTCTAAAAACTGCCTTGTGCGAATCAATACTTTCAGTCATTATTATATCTTCAGTATCTACATCAAAAATGTCTTCAATAAAATCAATTACAATATTAAATTTATTAGACAAATCTTCTACATCTTTGCCATCTAGGCTTAAATTTGCTAGTCTATAAATTTTCTCTACTTCTTTAGCTTCCATCTTACTTCCCTTCTAATTGCTTTAAGAAATTGTATAGCTTTTCATCTTCATACACTTCAACACCCAATTCCTTAGCCTTAGTCAACTTAGATCCTGCCTTTTGTCCACACAAAACAACATCTGTACTTTTTGAGACAGAACCAGTTACTTTTCCACCATTTTTTTCAATTAATTCTTTTATATCTTCTCTTTTGTAATTTTCCATAGTACCAGTAATTACAAAAGTTTTATTCTCTAGCTCATTTGAGATTTCTTCCCTTATATTTTCACCTTCGTTTAATTTGATACCCTTAGATAACAGTATATCTATACCGTTATTAATTTTCTCATCTTCAAAAAAATCTACAATATTATCTGCAGTTATCTGACCAATGTCGTCTATTTCAACTAATTCGTCTGCAGTAGCATTTCTAATCTTTTCAAATTTTTCAAATTTATTTGCTAAATCTCTAGCTGTTCTCTCTCCAACATTTGGAATGCCAATAGCATATATAAATCGATTTAAATCACGTGTTTTACTAGCTTGTATTGCATCTAGCAAATTTTGAGATTTTTTTGGCCCAAATCTATCTAATTTAATGAGATCTTCATATTTCAAATCATAAATTTCATATATATCGTCAATATTAAGTTCTTCCATTAGCTGGGCAATAGTTTTTTCTGATAGTCCTTCGATGTCCATAGCATTTCTAGATGCATAATGCTCCATACGGGCTAAGAGCTGAGGTGTACATGATATAGAATTTGGACAAACAATATGAACATTTCCCTCAATTAGTTCTGTATCACAATACGGACAATGGCTAGGTTTTTCAATCTGCCTTGTACCTGACTGATTTTCATCAACTACACCAAGTATTTCTGGAATTACATCATTAGATCTTCTGATAAATACTTTAGATCCAATTTTTACTTTTTTGCGTTCGATATCATCATAGTTATTAAGAGTAGCACGGGATACAGTTACCCCAGAAAAATCAACTGGTTCTAATATTGCTGAAGGAGTAACTTTACCAGTTCTGCCTACATTCCATACTACATCTAACAATGTAGTGGTGTATTCTTCAGCTTCAAATTTAAATGCAATTGACCATCTAGGAAATTTATTGGTGAAACCTAGAGCTTGTTGGGTTTTCTTATCATTTATTTTGATAACTACACCATCAGTTAAAATATCTAGAGTTTTTCTTTCTAGTTCGATTTTTTCTAGTTCTGCGATTATTTCATCGTAAGTTTTTACTAGTTTGTGATAAGGATGAATATTAAAATTTTCCTTTTTTAGAAAGTCTAACATCTCTTTTTCTGTAGAAAAATCTAAATTGGATGTTGAGATATTATAAAAATATGCAGTTAAATTTCTTTTTCTTGTTTCATTTGTGTCAAGATTTCTTAAGGCACCTGCAGCTGCATTTCTAGCATTTTTTAACTGAAATTCATTTTCCTTATTATATCTTTCAAGCTCTGATAAAGGCATTAAAGCTTCTCCTTGAATTTCTAATAAAGATTTTTCTTCAATTTCTAATGGGATAGATTTTATTGTCTTAACCTGTGCAGATATTTCTTCACCTACAATTCCATTTCCTCTAGTAGAAGCATTTTTAAGTTTGCCATCTTCATAAGTTAAGTTTATGGTCAGTCCATCAAATTTATATTCCATTACAAATTCTAGCTCAGGAAGTTGATCGTATTGATTTTCATTATAAGAATCACGAAGTCTATTTGCTCTATCTATCCAATCTTTTAAATCATCATAAGATTGGGCTTTGTCTTGGGAATATAGCCTTGAAATATGAAAATGCTTTTCAAATTTTTCTAGGACCTCTCCTCCTACTTTTTGAGTTGGGGAATTATCAGGGTGTATTCCTGTTTCATTTTCTAATTCTTTAAGTCTATCGTACAACTTATCATATTCAGCATCCGATACCAACGGCGCATCTAGGGTGTAATAATGATAGTTTAGCTCTTCGATTTTTTCTATTAATTCATTAATTTCGTTTCTTTTTTCCATATCACACCTTATAAATTGGGGCATAGTCTTGGTTTAGTTTCTTAAGTCCTTTTTTATCAAATGCTACAACGAGTTCATTACCATCTTCGTTTTCCTTTACCTGGACAACCATACCCTCGCCCCATTTTGAGTGCATGATTTTATCGCCTACTTGATAGCTCTCATCACTATTTTCGTTTTTCTTTAACTGAGTATCTAAAACTGATTGGCGAGTCTTTTCTCTCATATAATCTTCATTTGAAGCTCTCTCGTAAGTTCGTGAATTAAACGAAGAAAATGATGAATTTTGTAATTCTTTAATATTTGATTTTATCTCATCAATAAATCTTGATGTCTTGTAGTATACAGGTTTTCCATAGGCTCTTCTAACTTCGCTACTAGTGAGATATAGTTTTTCACGGGCTCTAGTAATGGCCACATAAAATAACCTTCGTTCTTCTTCAACATTGCCTTCATCAATTGATCTTTTGCCAGGAAATAGTCCCTCATCCATACCTACAACAAATACTATTGGAAACTCTAGACCCTTAGCAGCATGCATAGTCATAAGGGTTACTGAGTCATCTTTGTCTTCAGTTTTTTCAAGCTCTGAAATTAAACTAAGGTTTTCTAAATAATCATAAATAGTATCATCTGGATTATTTTCCTCATATTCACTGGCTGCACTGATAAACTCATTGATATTGTCAATCCTAGCTCTATCTTCTACTGAATAACTTGATTCTAATACTTTTAAATAACCAGATTTGTCTAAAACTTCATTTATAAGATCGGTTATAGTATATTTTAATGCATTTTCAAATATTTCTCTTAAAGGGTTATAGAATTTGTAAGCTAGTTTTTTAAGTCTATCTGATAATAACTGTTCATATCCTGAATCTGTTATTAATTCCAGAATAGAAATATTGTTATCAGAAGCAATTTTATTCATCTGTTCCACACTTTTATTACCGATTCCACGTTTTGGTTCATTAATGATACGTTTTAGTGCAACATCATCTTTTGGATTTACAATAACTTTTAAATATGAGATCAAATCTTTAATTTCTTTTCTATCATAGAACTTCAGACCACCTATTACTTTGTAATCAATTAAATTTTTCATCAAGACTTCTTCGAAGGGTCTTGATTGAGCATTAGTCCTATATAAGATAGCAATATCTCTATAAGAGTATCCTTGGTTTACTAATTTTTTGATTTCATCGACTACAAATTTACTTTCTTCACTTTCGACTGAATTATTTTTATAAATTACTTCATCGCCAGTTTCATTAGCAGTCCACAAATTCTTGTCTTTTCTTTCTATGTTATTTACAATTAGTGAGTTTGCAGTATTTAGAATATTTGACGTAGACCTATAATTTTGTTCAAGCTTGATTACCTTAGCGTCCTTAAAATCTTTTTCAAAATTTAAGATATTGCTTATATCTGCGCCCCTAAAACTATAAATTGATTGATCAGCATCACCCACAACTATTACATTATTATGATATCCAGCAAAATATTTGATAAGCTCGTACTGCGAAGCATTCGTATCTTGATATTCATCAACAAATACATATTGAAATTTCTTTTGATAGTATTCTAAAACTTGTTGGTCTTTTTTAAAAATATCTAAAACTTTTTCGATTAAGTCATCAAAATCTAGAGAATTATACTCATACTTACGTTTTTCATACAAACGGTAGATCTCATAGTATTCATTGTGGTTTCGGTAATAGCTATCTATTTTCAGGAACTGATTTGGAGTAATAGATTTATTTTTTAAAGAACTAATAATATTTTGGGCATCTCTAGGACTTATTTCATCCTTATAACCCAAATCATTTATAATCTCTTTTATCAAAGTTCTCTGATCATTTGTATCATATATTGTAAAATTAGAGCTATATCCAATTTTTTCAATATTCATTCTTAAAATTCTAGCACAAATTGAGTGAAATGTACCAATCCATAGATGACTAACATCCATATTCAATAGACTAGCAACTCTTTGCTTCATCTCATTTGCTGCCTTATTGGTAAATGTGATTGCTATGATATTTCTAGGATCTATTCCCTCACTTTTAATCAAATTTGCAATGCTTGTTGTAAGAACCCTAGTCTTACCACTACCAGCACCCGCAAGGACTAAAAGAGGTCCTTTTTTATGAAGCACTGCTTCTGCTTGTTTATCGTTTAAACCTTCAAGTATCATCACATCCCCCTTATCTATTTATTATACCACATGAAAAAAGAGTAGACATTAAGCCTCCTCTTTTAAAATATATATTTATTTAAGATTTACTTTTCTTCTCTTTGCTTTTTTAAATCTTTTTCTATAAGTTTGTCTAAAACTAGGTCATATCCATTTGATCCGTAGTTTAAAGATCTATTGACCCTAGATATAGTAGCTGTTGATGCTCCAGTTTCTTCTTCAATAACATTATAAGTTTTTCTTATTTTTAGTAATCTTGCAACATGTAATCTTTGTGCTATTGATTGGATTTCTCTAGCTGTACAAATATCTGTAAAAAATGAGTAGCATTCTTCTATATTATTAAGCATTAGAATTGCTTCAAATAATTCATCTGTTTGTTGATTTTTTAATTTTGAATCTGTCATTGTTCCCCCGAGTATAAAGTAATCTGTTTAGTTACAATGATATTATACACTAAATATCAAATTAAATATACTTTTATCAAATTATTTTGCCAATTTAACTATAAATGCAAATAAATTTTAATATGATTCTAATTATCAAAATTTTTATTTATAGAAATATTAAATAATTCTTTACACAAATCTTCATTTCTTGCAAGTAAAGGTCCATGTAGATATGTACCAATTGTATTTTTGTATCTAAATCCTTCAGTGGTATCTGATCCATTATTACCATTGCCTTCAATAACCTTACCAAAAGCTTTTTGGTTTTCAGATAGATATGTTACGCCACCATGGTTTTCAAATCCTTCATATAATTGTCCATTATTATAATCTTTAATTTTAATAGCTCCTGTGAATCTATTACCATTTTCTTGATTTACAGTGTAATGATTAAAAATATTCAATCCCTCTATTTTTTTATTGTAAGCATCATAATAATATTGACCTAATAGTTGGTATCCCCCACAAATTGCTAAAAATACTCCACCCTTTTCAATATATTTTGATAGTTGTTCTCTTTTTTCTAATAGATCAGTTTGAACTATCCTCTGCTCATAGTCTTGACCACCGCCAAAAAATACAAAATCATATTTTTCAGCATCAAAATAATCTGCTATGCTAATCGTTTCAATTTCTACCTTATAACCATTTTTTCTTGCTTCATGGGCAAATGCCATAACATTTCCCACATCGCCATAAGTATTTAATAGATTTCCGTAAAGGTGGCAAATTTTAATTTGTTTCATAAGCCTAATACCTCTCTTAATTTAAGCATAGCAGTATAAGTAGATAAAATATAGATATTATCAGTTTTGGATTGTTTTACAATATCAAAGATTTCATTTTCAAAGTCAAATTCAACAATATCACCATTATAAATTTCTGCTATTTCTAAACGCCTTTTCATATCTTTTTTTCTTTTTCCTGAAACATAGATATCTTTTATATCAAGAGCGCTTAAACATTCGTAGTAGGAATCATATATCCAGCTTACATCTGTTCCATCTGCATAGTTATCATTTAATAAGCAAATTAAAGATACTGGCTTTTCTTCTAGTAGCATTAGATCAATAATTTGATTTAGACCAGTAGGATTTTTCACAAGATTTATAGTAATATTTTTGTCATCAATGTTTATGTTTTCTTGCCTACCAAAAACATTTTTTTGGCTATGAAGTCCTTCATAAATTTCCTCATAGCTTAGTCCAAGTTCCTTAGCTACACTTAAAGCAGCAAGAGCATTATATACATTATATAATCCACCGACATTTACTTTATAAAGTTCATTATCGACTTTAAACTCTGAATAATTTGCATCAAGTTTTACAATTTCATCTATCGAATAGTCTATATAAGGTGTTCTAAAATCACAATTTGGACAAGAATAATCACCCAGTGAAGAATAATTATTAAGTTTATATTTTAATACATGATTACAATTAGGACAAAGTATGCCATCCGAATTAATTTCGGCATTTAAATCATAATCACTACTTGCATTTTTATAATCACGAATCCCAAAATAGGCTTTATCAAAACTCTGCATTTGTTCATAGTTAAATATAGGCAAATCACCGTTAGCAATTATTTTCGCATCAGGCATGACTTTCATACCATCCATTAATTTTGCAAAAATATTATAGATTTCCCCAAATCTGTCCATTTGATCTCTAAATATATTTGTAAATACTACATAATCTGGCTTTATATTTTGACCAATCCTGATTAGATTTGCCTCATCAACTTCTAGAACGGCAATAGTTTCCTCGCTAGAAGGATTATCTAATAAAGTTGTAATGATGCCTTGGACCATATTTGATCCAGATTCATTTGTAAAAACTTTATCGTAACGTTGTCTTAATATATTTACTAAAAAATGGGTTGTCATTGTTTTACCATTTGTACCTGTGACAAATATAAACTTAGTATTTTTTGACAACTCATTTAAAATATTTTTATCTAATTTATAAGCAACATAGCCAGGTAAAGAAGTTGCGTTATGCTTAGTAAGCCTTAGCCCTGCCCTGACAATTTTTGCTATTTCTTTTGTTAATTTATTTTTTACACTCATAAATTTAATATATCTTAAAAAACTAACTTATCAATCACTATCCAATAATTTTATAAGTACTTTCATCTTCAATTATTTTATTTTCAACTTTTTTGCACGAATCAATTTTAATGAATTTTTGATTTTTTAGCTCTTCTATAAATTTATCGATTGATTTTTCTTCTCCTTGAATAAAACATCTTACATCTCCATTATATAAATTTTCAATATTACCAGTAAGGTCTAACTTAGTAGCTAAAATCTTTGATGTATATCTAAAACCTACTCCTTGGACTCTGCCTTTAAATAACAATTCATATCTTTTCATAACAATCTCCTTTGACTAATTTTACCCATTACTTGATTTATTTGTATAAATTAGTTTAGTATTATTAACACCCCCTATGGGTGTGAGAGGAGGTATTATGAAAAAACGCTTCGATGTAACAGGCATGACTTGTTCAGCTTGCCAAGCCAATGTTACAAGAGCAGTTGAAAAATTAGGTGTAAATGAAGTAAATGTAAATCTAATTAACGAATCTATGAGCGTTGATTATGATGAAAATAAACTAAGCGGTGATGACATCATCCATGCTGTAGAAAAAATAGGTTATGGAGCTAGCTTAAAAGATAAAGAAAAATCAACTACTGCTGACAAACCTAAAGAAAAAGACCAAGAAGAAAGTAATACCAGATTTAGGTTAAGAGTATCATTGGTTTTCTTAATCCCACTTTTGTATATAGCTATGGGACCTATGATCGGTTTGCCAGTTCCCTCTTTTATGCAAGGAAGAGAAGGCTCTATAAATAACGCCTTTATACAATTTATATTAACTATTCCAGTATTAGTAGTAAATAGAAAGTTTTTTATAAATGGATTTAAAGGATTATTTAATAAGGCTCCAAACATGGATACCCTAGTAGCTCTTGGTGCTAGTGCAGCAACATTTTATGGTATTTTTGCTATAATGCGAATGGCCTATGGTTTCGGATTTAACCAACCAGAAATTATAGATCAATATATGCATAACCTCTATTTTGAGTCTGCTGCTGTGATTCTAACTTTAATAACTCTTGGTAAATATTTTGAAGCTAGATCAAAGGGTCAAACTAAAGCATCCCTAGAAAATTTAATAAATCTAGCACCAAAAAAAGCAACAATTCTTGTTGATGGTAAGGAAAAAAGCGTAGATGTTTCTGAGATAGAAAAAGGAGATATAATCTTAATTAGACCTGGAGATTCTATTCCAGTGGATGGTGAGATTATAGAAGGCTCTTCCCTACTTGATGAGGCAGCATTAACTGGTGAATCTATTCCTGTTAATAAGGGTGTTGGAGATGAAGTAATCACTGCAACTATTAACAAAGAAGGTTCATTTAAATTTAAAGCCACCAAAGTTGGAGAAGATACAACTCTTGCCCAAATTATAAATCTAGTAAATGAAGCAAACGAAACCAAGGCTCCAATTGCTAAAATGGCAGATGAAATTTCAGCTATATTTGTACCAGCTGTAATTTTAATTTCTATTGTTACATTCATAGTATGGATGGCACTAGGCTATAGTTTTGAATTTGCATTAAATTTAATGATTTCAGTTTTAGTTATATCCTGTCCATGTGCCCTAGGTCTAGCTACACCGATGGGGATAATGGTTTCTACTGGAAAATCCGCAGAACTAGGTTTATTATTTAAAAGTGCAGAAAGTTTAGAAAACTTAAGCAAAGTTGATACAATACTTCTAGACAAGACAGGAACTATTACTGAAGGTAGACCTCAAGTTACAGATGTAAAAACTGATATAGACTATGATGAGTTTATAAAACTTGCAACTTCTATAGAAAATTCATCTGAACACCCATTAAGTAATGCAATAGTTACCTATGCTGAAGAAAATAATATAGCTCCAGAGAATGTATCAGACTTTAACGCTATTTCTGGTAAAGGAATAAGCGCAACATATAATGGTCAAAGATACCTAGCAGGTAATTTAAGGCTAATGAAAGAAAATAATATAGATCTTAAAAACTATATTGAAGTAGCTGATACTTATGCAAATGAAGGTAAGACTTCTATGTACTTTGCTGATGAAAATCAATTAATCGGTCTAATAGCTGCTAAGGACTTACCAAAAGCAACTTCAAAAATTGCTATAGATGAGCTTAAAAATCTAGGTTATGAAGTAACTATGGTAACTGGAGATAACGAAAAAACAGCAGAAGCAATCAGATCTGACTTAGGTATTGATAAAAAATTTGCTGATGTCCTACCTCAAGATAAAGATAAAGTTGTAAAACAATTGCAAGATATGGGTAAAAAAGTAACTATGGTAGGTGATGGTATTAATGATGCGCCTGCTCTTGCAAGAAGTGATATAGGTATGGCCATTGGTAATGGTACTGATGTTGCTATAGACTCTGCAGATGTTGTATTGATGAGAAATTCACTACTAGATATAGTAAATGCAATTGAACTTTCAAAATCAACTATAAAGACCATTAAGCAAAATTTATTCTGGGCTTTCTTTTACAATGTAATACTAATCCCAGTAGCAGCAGGGCTTTTATATCCATTTAAAGGAATCACATTAAATCCAATGTTTGCAGCCTTTGCAATGAGTATTTCATCTGTATTCGTATGTTTAAACTCACTAAGACTAAGAGGATTTAAACCAGAGTTTAAAAATCAAAAAGCTATAGATGAAGTAGAAAAAAACGCATCAAACAATGAATATCAAAATCTATCAAATAATAAAGAAATAAAAGGAGAAGAAAAAATGACAGATACAAACAAATTAGTAGTGAATGTAAATGGAATGACTTGTGAACATTGCAAAAATCATGTTGAAAAAGCATTAAAAGAATTAGCATTTGTTGAAAATGCAACTGTAAATCTCGATGAAAAAAATGCTACAGTAGAATACTTTGGTAGTGTAGATGAAGATCAAATTAAAGATGCAATTACTGAAGCAGGATACGAATTTAACGGTATTGAATACAAATAATGCATGCTGATAAAGCAAAAACTATCAGAAAATTAAAAACCGTCAGTGGTCAAATCGACGGCCTAATAAAAATGGTTGAAGAAGATAGATATTGTATTGATATTAGCAACCAAGTTATGGCTTCAATTTCAATATTAAAAAACATCAATAAAGATGTACTTTCAGCTCATCTTAATCATTGTGTCTACCAGGCACTTGAAAATGATAATGCAAATGATGCTAAAGAAAAGTTAGATGAAATCGAAGGTATAATAAATAAACTTAATAAAATTTGACAAAATAAAAGGCTCCCCTACGGGAGCTTTTTTAAAATTCTATTATATTATTCATAAGTGCTTTATTCTTTTCAAGTATCTTAAAGATAATTACTCCTATTATACTTACCATAACAAATTCGCTAGCCATAAATGAAAATAGCATTGTTATGAATGCACCAGAACTATCTAGTAAGAAATATGTTCCTAAAGCTGGAACAGCAACTAATAGTACTGGGAAAAGTGATGCAATAAATAAATTATCAGTCTTTTGCATAAATCTAAAGGCAATATATGATGATAATGTACCAAAAATTACATCAAACCAAGCCATAGGACTAAACAAATTTGCAATTGCACATCCTAATACAAGTCCTGGAATATATTTTCTATTATAAAAAGCTAATAATACCAATATTTCAGAAAATCTAAATTGAATTGGACCGTATTGTGGCATAGGTACGACTAAAGTTAAGACTGCATAAAGAGCAGCTACAACTGCTGATCTAACTAAAAAGTTAGTATCACTTATAAAATTATTTTTTTTATTCATTTTTTCTCCTTGATTTTTTTTTTCGTAATGGGTGCCAAGAAACATTACTATGCTATGATACCACAATATTTTAAAAAACAAAAGCTATTGAATGATAGATACAATTGAGTAAAATATTTGTATGAAAAAACAAATTTTATTAGTCCCAATTTTACTCATTTCCTTAAGCTCATGTACTAGTAGCTTGGGAAACAAAAATGAAGGACTAATTGATCAAGAAAATATGAATATAGTCTCTGAGATAAATGAGTTAGCAATTAATACTTTTTTAAAATCAAATGACAAATCTTTATCTGAAGTTATCGTAGAAAATGAAAAACAGTATAAAGAAAATTTTACTCCAAAAACAAAGTCAGATGTTAAAGAAGATATAATTAAAAATCTCGAAAAACACATAGATCAAAATCCAAAAGCTCAATGGGTTTATGATAATTTTTTTAATGTTACAAATGTCGAAGCCTATCTTACAGGAAATGATCCTGATACAGTTGAATTTGTATACAACATGAATCACAATATCACTGATTTTCCAAACACACCAGGAGAATCTATTGAACTTGGAAGAAAAACTCCTTTTTATCTTCAGTGGGATAACAGATGGGCATACAATGAATTGGGACTTAGAAATATAGGGATTTCTGGCTGTGGTCCCACATCTACTGCAATGGTTTTATCAAGAATTAAAGATGATCCAACTATTACACCCGATAAAATATCAAAAGATGCAAAAAATTATATGACTAATGAAGGAGTTTCCTGGTCATTTTTCCCAGATGAAGCTACTAAATATAATTTAAAATCAAAAGACATTAATTTAAATGAAAAGGAAATGATAGATGCTCTAAAAAAGGGGCCGCTTATTGTTTCTGTTAATAAAGGTTATTTTACTTTATTTGGTCATATTTTTGTAATTGACTCTTATAAAGATGGTAAATTTTTAATAAATGATCCAAATAGCGTGAAAAACACTATGAGACCTTGGTCATATGATGAAATTAGTAATCAGATAGCTCATATCTGGCAAATATATTAATTTGACAAATAGCTAATGTAAGCGTATACTAAGAAAGTATTTTATTTCGCACCATTAGCTCAGTTGGTAGAGCACCTGACTCTTAATCAGGGTGTCCAGAGTTCGAACCTCTGATGGTGCACCAAATTAAAACTGCGGTCTAAGCCGCAGTTTTTTTAATTTAAAAATAGACTGGATATTTCCAATCTATTCTTCCTTATCTTGTATAATATAGTTTGCTAAGTCTAGTAATTCACGTGCCATATAGTAATTATCACCGAGTAAATCATATATAGCATCTTCAGTTAAAATTCCTTGGTTAATTTCACTAGGTATTTCACCCTTATTAGATGCATCATAGTCATTGGAAAATTTATCACTATAATAATATTTTTCTAATTTTTCTAATTCTTTTTGATGATCTTTAAACTCTTGTAAAGCCTGATTCAATTTATTTGTTAAATTTTTGTGGTCTTCATAAATTTGTGTCATTTCATTAATGTAATCGTAATCCATACTTACCCCCTATTTAATATTTCAATTATATTATCAATATCACTTTTTATCTTATAATCTTTATTTGACGATTCATTATTTGTCGTCACTATTATTGTATTTGATTTTTCCATCAATACAATCAATTGCCCACCTGTACCAGATGCAAATGTAATACCATTCTTTGATATCCAAAGACTATAACCATAATTATCTTCTGACAAATAATTTTTCTTAATCTCAAAATCATTTTTAAATAATGGATTCTTCATTTTTTCAATCCATGCTTGGCTAATTATTTGTCTTCCTTCAAATTTTCCATTATTTAAGAGTAATTTCCCGATATTTAAAAGATTATCAGTAGATAAATAAAATTTAGTCGCACCTGCTAAATAGGCTCCATATTTATCAGCTTTTGCATTCTTTATATTTAAAGGCTCAAATAGATTTTCATCTATAAATTTAAATAAATCTGTTCCAATAAACTCTTGTAAAGTAGCAGATAGTATATAATAACTAGCATTTGAGTATAAGAAATGTGTTCCAGGCCTATAATAAATTGGATAATTTATAACTTCATTTAATAAATTGTCTATATTAAATTTATTTATATCCTCACTCATTAAGAGTATATCCCTATATCCTACAGTATGAGTCAACAAATGCTTTACTTTTATCTGTTTTAAATATCTTTCATTTTTTTTATTTTTTAGGCTTATCTTATTTTTGATAATAGGATAAATGTAAGTGTCTTCATCAAAATCATTGTATTGACCAATTACAATTCCACATGCTAGGGCTAGAATGGTCTTTGAGATTGATCTAACATTTATTTTTTCATCTTTTTTCTTATTTACTAAATATCCTATTCCATTTTTGTATACAATTATAGAATTATTTTCTTTGTAGAGCCCTTGAGCGAGTTTTTCTATACTATCCATTTATAACTATCCTAAAAAGCTTTTTTGTAGATATTTAATACATCGGATTCTTTTAAAGGTTTAAAACCATCTATTTGATTTTTGTTTTTATTAGATAAACAATTTTTTGCCATGATTTCCAATTCGTCTTCTTTAAATCCTTGTTCTTTTAAACTTAGATTTATTCCTAGAGATTTAAAGAATTCTTTTAAGGCTTCAATAGCTTTTTTTGCATCATTGATTTTGGACCCTGATTTTTCTATATCAAACACATTATATCCAAATGTAGCAATTTTCTCACTAGTTTCATCATCTAGGCAATATTCTAGCCAAGTTGGAGTTAAAATTGCAAGACCTACGCCGTGAGTAATGTCTCTTAATGCTGATAGTTCATGCTCCATAGGATGAACTGACCAATCAATGTTTTTTCCAGCACTTATTAGACCATTTATTGCCCAAGAGTTTGCCCACATAAGATTTGCTCTTGCTTCATAATTATCTCCTTGATTAATTGCAATTGGACCATATTTTATACAAGTTTTTAAAATAGCTTCTGCAAATCTATCGTCTAGGTAAGCACCATCGTTTAAAGTAAAATAATTTTCCATTGTGTGGCTCATAATATCAACAGTTCCTGCTGCAGTATGATAAGAATCAACACTATAGGTGAATTCTGGATTCATAATTGCAAATTTTGGTCTTACATATTCAGATCCCCAACCTAGTTTTTGGCCAGTCTCTTCATTTGTTATAACAGATCCAGCATTCATTTCAGATCCAGTCGCAGCAAGGGTTAAAATGCTTCCCAACGGCAAGGCATTATTAACTTCTTCATTTTTTATTACAATTTCCCAAGGATCACTTTCAGTATAAAACCCAGCTGCAATAAGTTTAGCTGAGTCTACTACAGATCCCCCACCAACTGCTAGGATAAAATCAACATCATTTTCTTTAGCTATTTTTACTCCTTCACGTACTTTATCAATTCTAGGATTTGGTACTACTCCTGAAAGTTCGAAGTGATTTATAGAATTATCTTCAAAAATTTTTAAGATTTTATCATAAAGTCCAATTTTCTTTATACTATTTCTTCCATAAACAAGGAGTACTTTTTCTCCATATTTTTTTATCTCATCTGCAAGATTATCTAGTTGGTCTTTACCAAATAATATCTTGGTTGATATATTAAAATTAAAATCGTACATAATGCCTCCTTTTTTAATTTGCTTTATTAATAATTACCCTATAAATTTAGATTGAAATAGTTTACTCAAATTATTTTAAAATTTTACTCATTAGTTAATAAGCAAATAGTTTCTAGATGCGTTGTCTTTTGATTGGGAACATAATTTTTTATCCTCGTCATTCTTGTAGGAACACAATTTATTAATGTCATTGTCTTTGGCATTTTTTCTTTTATCTTTAAAGTTATTAGAATTTTGACTATCTTTAACTCCTGTTTTGAAATAGAATGTTAAGTCATAAGGATGAACTGTTCCGTCTTTGTCAATTCTACCCACCACAACTTTATCAACTATGCTTTCAAATACTGTTCTGTTAAATTCCTCTATAATTTCTTTATTTTCTAAGACCTTTTTAAATTGCTTTAATCTTTCTTTAATAGAGTCTTCATCTTTTATCGTTAGTTCCAGTGTTTTCTTTTCATCAAGTAATTCTTCTTTTTGTTTTGTAAGTTTTTTATACTTTTTAGCATAAACTTCTTCATCTATACTATCTTCTAAATGAAGATCAACTAACTTTCTTTCTTGACTAATGATTCTGTTTAATTGGTTTTTTAACTTTTTCAAATCTTTGACTAAAGTATTATCATTTATTTCTTCTTCTACAATTTTTAAAAAGTCATCAATTATTGTTGAATCTGCATGGCATAATTGCCTATAACTTTCAACAAAAGCTTTTTCTATTGCTGCTTCTTGTATTCCCTTTGAATGAGGGCAATATTTTTTACCTTTTTTTGTTGATCTTACACATTGCCAGTTAATTTTTTTGTAAATTGAACTTGTGTGCCAAGTTCTTCTTGAAAGTATCTCGCCACAAAATCCACATTCAAGCATACTTGAAAAAGCATATTGTCTTGATAGTTTTTCTCTCTTCCTATCCTTGTTAGCAACAGTGTTTCTGTTTTGTGCTCTCCTGAGTCTAATCTCTTGTGCCTTTTCAAAGTCTTCTTTTGATATAATTGGCTCGTGATGATTTTCGATGTGATATTTGTCAGATTCTCCAAAATTTGCTAGTCTTCTTTTTGTTATGGGATCAACTGTGAAGGTCTTTCCCATTAGTATATCTCCAATATACTTTTCATTTTTAATTATTCCTAACACTGTAGTATCAGACCATTTTGTTTTACCTCTCGGGGTGAGATATCCTTGCTCTTCTAGTTCCCTGCCAATAACTGACCCTCCATTGCCCTCTAAATATCTTTTAAAGATGTATCTGACAATTTTAGCTTCTTCTTCATTTATAGAGATGCTTTTTGTTATAGGGTCATAGTCGTAGCCAAGGCAACCTTGAAAACCAATAAGTTCCCCTTTTTCCATTTTCATTTTCAGTCCTTTTTTTACATGGGCTGAGGTATTTTCTACTTCTTGTTGAGCTACTGAACTTAATATTGTTAGTAATAGCTCTCCATCCATTGTCAAAGTATCTATATTTTCTTCTTCAAATACTACACCAACATTGTTTTCCTTTAATAGTCTTACATACTTTAAGGTATCTAATGTATTTCTAGCAAATCTTGATATAGATTTAGTAATTATCATATCTATATCTCCATTTTGACAATCACTAATTAGTCTCATGAAATCTGCTCTTTTAGTAGCAGTTGTTCCTGTTGTTGCTTCATCTGCATATATACCAGCCAAAGTCCAGTTCTTATTATTTTGTATTAGATTTGTGTAATAATCAACTTGCGATTTATATGATTCAAGTTGGTCTTTACTATCAGTGCTAACTCGACAATATGCTGCAACTCGTTTTAAATCTAAATGTAGTGCATTTCGATTTCTTGCTCCTGTATTTGAAGCTTTTATTAATTTTACTTTAGTATTCATTTTACCTCCTTCCCATTTTGTATCTTTCTACAGTGTTATTATATCACAAGATTAACTACTTTCTATCTCTCTTTTTATAATCATTTTCTATTCTATTTTTTATTTTTGTGTATTCCTTATCATTAATTAATTTAAGATCATAAAGTCTACATAACATAGCAACTCTCATGCTATAAACTTTTATTGCTTTCATAATAACCTCCTATGTAAATTTAAGTTTTTTGACATTGACAAGTGCCTTAGATTAGCAACATAGGAATCTCACCTCCGCCTCTGTTTAGGATGAGCCGGCTTCAACCTTAGAAGTATCATTATCCTCATTTTCTTCATAGCGAATAGGGTATCCCTCCCTATATTCAAACTCTTACTTATCGCTCCCTTTCTTCTTCCCTTGCTTTTAGCTTAGCAGTACTTGTTTTGCCGAATTATTCAGCAGAAAGATCTTGGCGGATAGGTTATTACGCTCCAAAAATGATTAACGTCTTGTCTTGGTCTATTCAGTTGTTAAGGTTCAAAATTTATCGAGAGTTATTAATCTTTTTAAAATTTGACCATCAGAAAATACTTATCTTGATGAAACAAAATTCTTTAAAATCACCCTCTTATACTTAACAGTGAAAAGAAGTCTTTCTTAGTAACCAATTTTCAAAAATAAATTTTGTTAAATAAAAAGGTCCAATTCCCACTGTATAAGTAACAGTGAAAATTAGACCCTCTTGGCAACTGTCATCTAAAAGTTTTCCAACATTTCCTTTAGTTTTTCTAAGACTTTATTACGCCTTTTAATAACGGCTGGATGAGAAATATTCAGTTTAGCAGCTACTTCTCTAATTGTTTCTTCTTTATAAAAAAGACTTTCTATCAAATCCCTTTCAACAGGGTTGAGTTTAGAAATAGCTCTTCTAACTTCTTCAATCATTTCCTTTGTTTCGATAATTTTTTCAACATCAAATTCCAGATCTTCTAAATTTTCTTCGAAGTTTCCATCATGATCGTAGGAACAAAAAAAGAAACAGTTATTTAACCTGTCTCTTCTTATTTGATATTTCTCTTTATTCAATTCACTATGATAGGCAAGATATACTTCCTTGCTAACAACTACTTTCTTTCCTTCTACAAATAAATAATATTCTTTGTCCATTAATTTTTCCTCCTTGTTGACACGAATTTCTTTTGTTTGAAAATGAAAATTCACACAAGGAGGACTTCTAATTCTTTGCATATATTCTCCTGGGCATAAAAAAAGACCGAAAGAAAATAAATTCTTTCAGTCAATAAATGCCAATATTAAATTTAGGTGCAAATCACCCATCATAGATATTATATATGCACTTAAGTACACATAAAATTCGTATATGGTACTTTTTTCATTCGGAAATAGTACGCAATAAGTTCGTCATAAATTAATTTCTTAGATGTTCATTATTTCTTCAATGCTACGACCGTCTTCAAATTGGCTAATAGCAGTTGGTAAAGTATATCCCCAAATTATTACACCAACCAATGCAATTGCTTCCTTCTTTCTTTGATAATAAACAGTTCTCTCTAAAGATACACTTCTCATACAAGCTTCATCAGTAATCTTTTTTTCAGAAATGTAGTAGTTATAAATAATCTTATGATAGATTTCTCCATATTCTGGATAAACTTTTAGCCTAACACAGGCATCATAAATTATTAAAAGCATAAGCTTACTATCCATTACATTGGAAACTCTATTATTGAACTTTTCTTCAACTCTTTCTGGAGCAAATGTAGAAAGATACAAGTAAGCAGATTCTGAAGTTGACCCATAGTTTTCTTTACTCTCAAACATCATAAAATTTGCCCTGCTATCTACTGCCCAAGTAACTTGTCTATATAAACTTAAAATAAGTTTTGCAGCTGAACTGATCTCTTCAAATTTCAAGTTGCTATCTGCATACATGTTCATTATGTTCTTTAAAGTTTTACTTATTCTCAATCTAATCACCCCAATACAACTTATTTACAAACTTGAATGTTTGTGCTATAATATGAATATAAGTTCAGTTTGTATTATATCTCAAACCGAAAAATAATTCAAGCACTATTGTTCGTATTAAAAGTTATAAATGCACATTAGTTCAGGAGGTTAAAGTTATGGCTTTTGCGGATAGATTAAAGGAATTTCGTGAAAAAGAAAAGTTAAGTCAAGCAGATTTTGCAAAAATGATAGGAATAAGTACAAGAACTCTTGTACATTATGAAGACGGAGAAAGATACCCAAGAGATGTCGAGGTTTACAAAAAAATAGCTGAGGTTATGAACTGCGATTATAATTATCTTCTAGAAGAAAGTGACGAGTTTTTAAATAGAGTTTATAACATGGGTGGCAAAAGAGAATTAGAAAAAGCTAGAGCATTAACAGAAGGTCTAAGCTCTTTATTTGCTGGTGGAGAAATTTCTGACGAAGATAAAGATGCTGCTTTTGAAGCTATTACTCGTGCTTATTGGGAGGCTAAAAGAGAAAACAAGAAATACGGTCGTAAGAAAAAAGATTAGGTGATTTTATGAGCATGAATCGCTATATATATGATAAGGTTAATCGACTTATAAAAAAATATAAGACACGAGATCCTATCGAATTAATAGAAGCTTTGAATATTAACCTGGTATATCTATCTGAAACAAAAATACTTTTGGGAATGTACCATTATATTCAAAGGAACAGATTTATTTTTATCAGTAGCAACACAAATTTTAATAGAAAGACTATATTAGCACATGAATTAGGTCACGATCAACTTCACAGAGATTATTGTATGAGTGGCGGAGCTTTTCATGACCAAACAGTGCTAAACCCTACAAATAAATTTGAAACTGAAGCTAATATTTTTGCAGCTCATTTATTAATTAGTGATGAAGATGTCCTAGATAATATCAATGATCAAGTTTGTGATTATGAAATCGCTGGACAATTAGGTGTAGATATAAATTTACTAAATCTAAAAATTTCTGAGTTAGCAAAAATGGGAAAGTTTAATAAACCAGTTAATGTTAATATACCTCAGGGAGATTTTCTTAAAAACTATCGCCCTGAACATGATGATTATTATTAGGAGACTCTATGGGAATTTTTATTGCAGGATATTTTTTATTAATCCTTTCTGGAATAGTTTTCTACTATCTCATCTCTACCTACTCTGTAAAAATCTCAGCATTTTTGATTGATTTTATAGTTGTAGGTTTAGGATTTTATATATCCATAAAAGATAAACTAGATAACAAATTAGCTATTCCCCTTTCAATTACAGTAGTAATAATTTATGGAATATTACTAGTTTTAATAAATCAAAAACTACCAAAAGTTAGCAAGTTTTTAAACTATATAATTGCTTTTATAGGATCATCAGTCGCCCTATGGTTGGCACTTGATTTTATAACAAACACTCTAGCCGCTTTTAAGATAATCGGTCAAACCTATCATCAATTACCTATAACAAAAAGTATGATGATAAATTCCTTTATACATTATGTAATTGTATTCTTGATTAGTATTCCAGTGTTTAAAGGTAGAATGAAATTTATAGGTGGAGGAAATTATGAGTAAAGAAATGGATAAAAATAAAGACGAAAATCAGAAAAAAAAAGAACTTCAAATCAGATCATCCGCTGCTGAATACTTGATTTTTATTGCAGCAAATGGTGATGACCAAGAAGATATTGAAATTAGATATGAAGATGAAAATATTTGGCTTACTCAAAAGATGATGGCAGCTCTTTATGATGTTAGTGTCGCCACAATAAATGAACACCTTAAAAAAATCTATGCCGATAGTGAATTACAAGAAGAAGCAACTATTAGGAAATTCCTAATAGTTCAAAAAGAAGGTTCTAGAAATGTTTCAAGGGAAACAAAACACTATAATCTGCAAGCAATTATTGCAGTAGGCTTTAAAGTAAATAACGAACGTGCAGTCCAATTTAGAAAGTGGGCAAACCAAATTGTAAAAGATTTTACAATTAAAGGTTGGGCAATGGATGATGAAAGACTCAAAAATTCTGGCACAAAACTTACCAAGGATTATTTCGAAAAATTACTTGTAAAAATTCGTGAAATTAGATTATCTGAAAGAAGATTCTATCAAAAAATCACAGATATTTATGCTACATCTTTAGATTATGATCCATCTGCAAAAGCAACAAAAAGATTTTTTGCAGCTATTCAAAACAAATTGCACTATGCAATTCATGGAAAAACTGCAGCTGAATTAATTGTAGATAGAGCCGACCACAAAACTAAAAATATGGGACTTACTACTTGGGAAGGATCTCCAGATTCAAAAATTCATAAATATGATGTAGTTGTTGCAAAAAATTATCTAAATGAAGAAGAATTAAATCAAATGCAAAGAATTGTTTCATCATATTTGGACATGGCAGAACTACAAGCAGAAAGACATATCCCTATGACTATGGAAGATTGGGAAAAAAGATTAAATGGATTTTTACAATTATGGGATAAAGAAATCTTAAACGATGCAGGAAAAGTGTCTGCAGCTCTTGCTAAAAAGCACGCAGAGAGTGAGTTTGAAAAATATAGAATTATACAAGATAGACTTTACAAAAGTGATTTTGATAAGTTCTTAGAACTAGAAGATGATGCTAAAAAATTAGAAGAATAACTTAATATACGCTTAATACTTATAACTTTAATAGCAAGCACAGTAAGTGTACGGACACTTACGAAAAAATTAATGGAGCAGACCTTTACGGCATGCTCCATTTTTTTAATTTTTACCTTGTTAGGGAGAACCCTAAGACCCCGAAATATATTTTATAAAGGAGAATAAAATGGCAAATAGATTTAGAAATGAAAGAATAGAAATTAAACTAACTAAGGAAGAAAAAGAAGTTTTTGAAAAGAAAATGAAACTTGCTAATTGCAAAACTATGTCCCACTTTCTTAGAAAATGTGTATTGGAAAAAGAGATTTATGTTGTAGATTTAGAACCATTTAGAAACCTACAATGGCTACTTTCGAATGCAACAAATAATATAAACCAGATTGCAAAAGCTACTAATACAACTGGTGTTATTTACAAAAATGAAATTGAATCTATGAATAATCAGATAGAAAAATTATCAAGAGAAATATGGCAGATCCATTCCCTACTTCTAAATAAATCAAAAGAAAGTTCTGGTGATTAGTATGGCAATTACGAAAATACATCCTATAAAAACAACTCTAAATTTAGCAATAGATTACATTACCAAGAGTGAAAAAACTGATGAAAAAATCTTGGTATCTTCATTTAAATGTCACCCATCTACTGCCCATATTCAATTTATGAAAACACGAGAAAATAATGATACTAAAGGTACAGTTTTGGCGAGACATTTAATCCAATCTTTTCTACCAGGAGAGATTGATCCTATAAAAGCTCACGAAATTGGAATGGAATTATGTAAGAAAATTTTAAAAGAAGATTATGAATTTGTTCTTGCAACTCATATAGATAGAGGACATATCCATAATCATATTATTTTTAATAATGTTAATTACAAGACTGGTAAATGCTACCAATCTAACAAAAAATCTTATCATAAAATCAGGTATCAAAGTGACGAATTATGTAAAGAAAATAAGCTTTCAGTCATTGATGAATATTATGAAGCTTACAAAAGAAAATATAAAACTGCTGGTAAGTCTTGGTACGAATATGATCAAAACAAGAAAGGAAATTCTTGGAAGTCTAAACTGCAATTTGATATAGATAGAATGATTAATAGGTCTAACTCGTGGGAAGAGTTTTTAGAAAATATGAAATCTCTGGATTATGAAATTAAGTTTGGTAAACACATTTCTTTTCGCCATAAAGATAAGCAAAGATTTACAAGATCGAAGACTATCGGAGAAGATTATACTGAAGAAAAAATCAAAGAAAGAATAGATTTAGCAATTAAAAATAAAGCTAATCCTACTAAAAAGCGTGTAGGAAATGTTATTGATATATCTACTAATGAAAAAGCACAATCCTCTAAAGGTTACGAAGTTTGGGCAAGAAAACATAATATCAAAACAATGGCTGATTCAATAATTAAATTGAGAGAACAAGGAATTAATTCAATTACTCAACTCGATGACCTGATCAAAAAATCTGCTGATGATAGACAAGGCTTATTAGATAAAATAAAGAAAATTGAAACTGAGATGAAGAGTTTATCCCAAGATATGGAAAATATAAATACTATAAATAAGTATCGTGAAATATATAAATACCACAAGAAAAATCCTAATGATAAACAATTTGCAGAGGAATATTATAGTGAACTCTCTGTCTATAAAATAGCCGCTAAAGAAATTTTAGAAAACTATAAAAAGCTCCCAAATACGAAAGAAATATTAATCAAACTAGATGAATTGCAAGAAAAAAAGAACACCCTTATGCAAGAGTATTCTTTGAATAAAGAACAATTTTCTGACCTAGTTCAGTATAGAAAAAACTATGAAAATTATTATGGAAAAGAAGTAGAGAGGTAGGACTGCTTAACTACCTCTTTTCCATTTATTACTTTTCCCACTCGAATAAAATATTTAGTTCCTTATATTCTTCTGAATATTTTTCTTTGTCTATATTTGTTCTTAACTCTTCCTCATCTATATCAATTATTTCTCCTATATCATTTCTAATAAATAAACTACTACAATTATCTAGAAGAAATATAGCTATAGTTCTTGAAAAACCCAAATTCTGAATCTCTATAATATCTGAATCTGTAGTACCATAATCTATATACTCTGCCCAATCGCAGACAAACTCTAAATTAGTTGATTCTAATATTGATTGGTAGTTACTTACATATGTTTTAATCCTATATTTTACCTTTCTAAATGTATAGATTAATTATCTAATTATAGCATATAACACAGATTCCTTTCAATTATATGATTTGCTGCGTTAACCCGAATAAAAAATAAAAGATTATAACTTTATAAAATTACAACCTTTTGTCCAATGCTAGTTATTTAATTATAGAGAGTATATTTCTTTAACCCTATCAGCTAAGAACTTTACTCTTCCTTCAGAAATAATTCTTTTAAAATTCTCATCATTCGCTATTGTTTCTAAATAAAAGCTAACAATCATATCGTCACTTCTGTTTGGATTCGTGGATAATAATAAATTTTCATCAAGCCAATCATCTATTTGATTAAAGTACTCATCGCCTCTTATCTTAAAAGATTTTCCCTTACTCTCTATTAACAAATTGAGTAGTTTTTCCACATATTGACTAGCAAGTTTGAGATTATTATCTTTAATATAATGAGTTGCCAAGGATAAATAAAAGTTTAAAACTATAGAAATATTTATTTCAATAAGATTAAAAGTTTCTATTAAATCCTCCACTCTTTCCAAGGTTTCGACCCAATCCTCATTATGCAAACTACATTTCATCATAAGAAGAGTGATTAAATCAATTACGTTCTTATAAATCATTACTTGAAGTTTTTGATCTACTTCATTTTCTTTCTTCGTTTTTAGATAAGCTGAAGCCACTAAACAATCTTTTGATATAGATAGCATGTCAGAAGATGGTAAAATATTTAATGCTTCTTCTGACTTTCCTAAACTAATTAAACAGGCTGCCCTCAAGCTCAATGATTGATCTTTTAATATAGGATTTTTAGAATGCTCGCACACTCTTCTTAGTGTATTATTCGCATATTCTAGATATTCTTCTTTTTTTACATCATCAGTTGCTAAATCACAATGATTTAAAATAAATAAAGCCATATAGTATAGTAGTTCAAAGCAAGAATAGTATTGTTTAATTTTAATTTTTATATCATCAAAGATACTATCCATCCCTTCGTCAGAAACACGATTCTCTAAGTCTATATAAAACTTTTGTATTTGAGTTGAAGATAAGTCTGGGTCATATCCTATTAGTTCATCTACACTTATATTAAAAAAAGTGGCAAGTTTTGGTAGAAGTAAAATATCTGGATAGCTTTGACCTGTCTCCCATTTTGATACGGAAGCCTTTGTTACCATCATAAATTCTGCTAATTCTTCCTGAGTTATGCCTCTTTCTTTTCGCTTCTGAAGAATATTTTCTCCAATTTTTAGCATGATATTTTACCTCCTAACTGATTTGCTTTTTGTTTATTACAGCAATCGAAATTACGATACACAGTATAAGCAAAATACTGCCCGTAATAATCGGTACATAATAGTCATCATATCCTATTCCTTTTATAAGGTTCACAGGCTTTCCTATCAATGCAATAGGCATGTATTTAACAATTTCATCTCGAATAGATAATATAAGTTGAATCACAATCCCAGCAGTCGTTAATATTAATGTACCTATAACATTTCCTGAAATCACTCCAGCTAATATTTCTAACGATATTAAAAATAATCCAAATATAAAAGGAAGCAAGGCTGCCATAAGTATATTTCTAATAGGAAATGAAATCCCGAAAAAGTACTTTGTGTAGAAATAAGTTAGTATAAATGAGCAAAAGTAAGCAATAAACCACAAAATGAAATTGTAAAAAATCTTCGATAGCACAACTTGATACCTTGGCAGTCCCTTAGATAACAAATTAATCAAGGTTCCCTTTTGGAATTCATTTGCCATTTGAGTACTTAATATAATGGCTAATCCAAACATACCTATTTGACTAATGTTTTTAAAGAATTGTGTCCAAGAGTCAATTTCTGATGGTGGTGCTACGTTAATATCTATATTTCCTGTAGCTATGGATTGAAGTATCATAGGAGTTAATTTTGCTGTCAAAGGACTTATTAACCCGATGAACAAGAAAAGGATAAAGGTAGAAATCATTTTTTTAGTCCTTGCACCTTCAATAGCTTCTTTCTTTAATAGAGATAAAAATATCCTCATGCTTTCGTCACCTCCATAAAAATATTTTCTAAAGTCGGTTCTTCTATTTTTATTTCTAGAGGAAATATGTTTAACTTATATAGCTCATATAAAATATCAATATCTTTTAGTTGATTGTCTTCATCTGTTAAGTACAGAGTATCTCCTTTTTCATTCATTACCAGATTTGAAAATTTATCTAGTGACTTAAATACCTTTAGTTCTTCATTCGACTTAAATCTGATTTTAATTGTGTTTTTCCTCTTTATATTTTTTAGTTCATCTATTGAACCTTCCAGTACATTTTTTCCTTTATCAAGCACCACAACATGATCACAGATTGCTTCAACGTCCGATAAAATATGTGTGGAAAAAATAACGGTTGTAGAGGCTTTTATTTTTAATATAATGTCTAATATCTCTTTTCTTCCAAGTGGATCAAGGGCGGAAGTTGGTTCATCACATATTAATAATTTGGGACTATTTAACAACGCTTGGGCAATACCCAAGCGCTGCTTCATACCTCTAGAATAGCCACTAATCCTTTTATTGACATTTCTTAATCCCACCAATTCTAAAAGTTCTTCGCTCTTATTTTTCATTTCATTTTTGTTAAGACTAGTTATAGACCCACATAAATTGAGATATTCTTTAGCAGTCATATAACCATAAAATTCAGGGACATCTGGAAGATACCCGATAAATCGATTGGTTTTTGACTGACCAAAGCTTACTTCTTCTCCAAAGACTTCAATGGAGCCTTCATCAATTTTCAAAAATCCTAAAATCATTTTCATTGTCGTTGTTTTTCCAGCACCATTTTTGCCTAAAAACCCAAAGATTGTGTTTTCAGGAATGGACATGGATAACCCATTAATAATCGTATTTTTACCAAAAGATTTATGAAGATTGTCAATTTTTAGCGCTTCCATTATTCGTCCTCCCTACCTATTGTTAAGTATAAGATAGGTCCAATAATTTGAATAAAAACAACTATTAAAATCCACATAGTTCTGCTTCCAAATTTATATCTATCGTGTTTTAAAACATGACTTAAAGAATAAATCATAAGTGCAATTTCTAAAATAATAATAGGTATAAGTATCGGCAAGTATTCTCTAATAATATCTGGCATTTTTAACCCCCTTTATTTGTATATATCATATCATTTTACTTAATCAACCTTCAAGAAACTATTAATTAACTTATCCTATTTTTATCAACTACAAGTAAACTTTTCTTAAGTATTTATTGTTGAAATTCATTTAATATATTTCTTATAATATATTTCTTAAATAAAAAAATACTTATAAGAGTTCTTGTAACCCCCATAAAACATTGATTACAATACTTTTATAATCTATTATCTTATTTATTCGTCAATATTACAGTTTCCACATATTACGTCATTATACAACCTATATACATATAAAAAATAAAGGCAGTCCTAAGACTGCCGATATTTATCTCTCTGTTCCTTTGCTATGTTCTTTCTTATTTGACTTAGTTTTATCGTCTGTCTTAAAGCTTTTTATTTGCCCTAATATGGACTTTTTATCTTTATCTTGACTTCTTTCTTGTTCTTTTGCTTTTAAGAGCTTAGAAGACAAAATACGGACATTTTTATGTTCCTTTCCGTTGTTGTAAATGCTTGTTTTTACTTGACCAAATATTTTTACAAAATCTCTTTGTTTTAACTTCTCTAAATCTGTTGTATTATCTCCATAGGCTGAACAATTGGTATAAATTTTATTTCCATCGTCATTTTTTTGAAACAAAAGAATAATTACTTACTTTAAACTTTTCTCCATTAGCATTTTCTCTTTCATGATTTTCTACTTGACCTACTATATTACCCACGTGATTTATAAGATCGTCTTTTTCTTCAATATCACTGACATTTTCAACAATCTTACCTTGTTCTTTCATGTAATCAATCATATAGTCAAAATCTTCGCTTAATAATGAAATAGTATCATTGTCCATATATCTGTCATAAATCTCATCAAGAGTTTTTTAATTGTCTATTCCTTTTTCAATTCCTATTAAGGATTTTATAAGGTGCTTGTATTTTTCTTTTGAAATTATTTCTATATTTCTTCTCATTTCTTTTTGTTCCATAATTTCCTACTTAAATTAAAATTAGAAGAGCTAATTGATCTCCCTATCTTTCTTGTTTGTTTTTTACTTTTCACATTAATATTATTATTATCATTTTCTCGTTTTGACAAAGAAAAAGCAGTAGACATTTTTATCAGTTTACTGCTTTTTTATCATTATATACTTACAATAATTCTATAACAATTTACAAGTTAAAAGATTTATTAAAAAAATATTTTTTTTATCTTTTCCATTAGTGTAGGCTTTGCACATCCATAAACTTTTTCTTTTCCGTAAATCACAGATTTTACAAGAAAAATAATGTATGATCCAAACAAATATATCAGTAAGTATAATAATATTATATCTAGAACCTGTTTAAACATACTATTCCTAACACCTCCAAACATCAACAACTATACTACCACCACCGATTACAATAATCCACCTAAACATACTATGCAAGCATGAGGAATTAGAGTACAAGGCATTCCGAAAACTTTGTCTATTAATCCAGAGACAGTTACTCCAGCACCAGATACTGCTACAAAACATGGTACATTTAAACCTCTATTTTGAGATTTAATATTCTCTTTACTAAACAACATCTCGAGTTTTTTGTTACTTCATTTTTTAATTCTTCTGATTCAACAACTCGTAAATTTTCATATTTTTTAACTGGATTTGCTTCGCACTGAGTTTACATAGGAAAAAAGATTTCATAGAAACTATGTTCAAAATCAACACACATGATGAAAAAGTATCTATTATTTTTTTCAACATTAGATATTCTTCACTTTCTATTTTATTTTTCAATTATAATAAGTTAGTAAGATATTCAATCTCCATTTTTATACCTACGAGGATTTTTATAATTTATATTCGTGTCTCCTTGTAACTCTAATTTATTAAGCTCTTATTTAATTGCATGAGTAAATACTACAATCTTAAATAAAATCAAAAAATTTTAACATCATCCCTTTGTTTTAAACTCTCTAAATCTTTTGTCTTATCTCCATATGCTGAACAATTGGTATAAATTTTATTACCATCGTCATCTTTTGCTAAGTCCATGGGTGTTTAACATTATCCCTGTTATCAGGTAAGTTATAATAGTTTATTTATTTTTTAGCTTATTATACTTACTTCCACACCATATGCCAAAAAGCATAGAACCGACTATCCATGCATACTCTGTTTTTCCTGTCTTATATGACATGTATATTGATAATATAAGTGTAATAAATGAGATTATTGCTAATATAAGCCATATGTTCTTTTTGTTAATTTTATTCCTCCAAGATTTTTAACTCATCATTTCTATTCTTATTCTATACTCTTTTGACTTCAACTTCAGATAACTTTTATGAATTTCACTTTTTGTTAATGGTTCTAATATATTATTTTCTTCTGGAAAGATCGCTTTGCCTTTCAGGGCAATAGATTTTATATCTTCTATTAGTTTAGATGTCTCTTCATAATAGATATGATAAAAATTATTGATATTGTTATAAAATAATATATTAAGTATTTTCTTGATAGAGCATATTCCATCAAGAAAATACTGTAATTTGATTTTTTATTTTTCCCCATACTATTTCCTCTTTGTAATCAATATGGTATCAACAATCCTCAAAACAATTCTTCCAATGACATACATAATAATAGAATACAATATAAATTCTGCAATTGGGAATCTATATTGCAATCCACCAAGAATCGGATCATTATTTGTATAAACGTGAAGACCATACGAAATAATAACTCCACCTATTAAAGTAATTATAAGAATTCTCTTCATATAGTAACAATTTTCGCTCATAAGCATACTAATACGTTGAGATTTACTCATACCTACAAGATTTAAGAAAGAAATCTCTTTCTTCCTACTAATCACATTTGTAAAGTAAGTATTTATTAAGTTTCCAACACCCATAATTAAAATTAATAAAGTTATTGATAAAAGAAACTTTTTACTAGTTTTTAAAGAAACTTTATATTCATCTACCGCATTTAGATAGGTTTCCATTTTTAATGGATGCATATTTATCAATTGTTTTACTTTATTTACAGTACTTTTTTGAGCCTTTAATGTCTTATCTTTTAATTCAAGTCTCAATTCATAATTAAAATTAGTATTAGTATCTCCAAAATAATTCAATGAATTATCTGGAATATAAAAGTATATCCCACTACTTAAAGTATCGGTTATACCCATTACTTTAGCCGTAAAATCTTTGCCATTTTGCTGAAATTTTACTTCGTCACCTATTTGTACATCCCATCCATAATATTTTTTTATTTCTTTTGGCTGATTAACAATAACTCCCTTTTCTTTAGTCAACTTCGAGTATGAGGTATTTCCCTCTATAAGTTTTTTATTAAGAAAGCTTTCTTGTTGATGAGTATATCCTACAATACTCAAATCTTCTGAGTTTCCATTTGGACTTACAAAAGTTGCATTTGTACCTTTTACCACTTCAATTCTTTCTACATTATCAACCTCTTCTAATGAACGAATTAAGTTATTGTCTAATGGATTTCTTTTTTCCATATCACCATTAATTTCATCATTAGAACTGCCCAAAATAGAATCTTCATTTGACATAATACTTATTTCATAATTTGTATAACTTTTTCTTGCTAATTGTTCTGGATCAAAGGATTTCAAAAAAGCATAAGATGAAACAAGTAATACTCCTCCAATACTTAGTGATAGAATCATAGTTATTGTCTTTCTAGGATCTCTTTTTATATTAAGCCATGCTATAAATTTAGGTGTAACAAAACTATTTTTCTTTCTCTTTACCAGATGGCTTGTAGATTGACCACTCGTAAAAAGTTCTTTAGCAGAAATTCTATTTATATCTTTTCTTATAGAGATTGCCGAAGATTTAAGAACCATAAAAATATACAAACTGCTAAGTATTAAAGTGACTATTATATATAATGGATTATGTTCTAATAAAAATATTAGTCCATTTCTGTTATTGATAAAAAATATGCTAAAAGTCCCTAAAATTCCTAAGCAAATTCCTATTAAACCAATATATAATATCCTTTTATTTAGAATAATCATTGACTGTTTCCTACTTGCTCCTATCAATCTAAGAATTGCTATATTTTTCCTATCTTCTAATGTAAAAACATATAAAATATTATGGATAATTAAATAAGAAACTACTCCTAACAATACTGCCAATATTATGAGCATTATATATTGATCTGTATTAACCAATTTCATATAACTAAAATACATATCAAAAAAGTGAACGTCAGATTCTTCTACTTTATATTTAGCTGCTATTGAATTTATCTCATTTTTTAGCATATCTTCAGAGTATGAATTCGGTGATTTCATACTTAGTTGTACTAAGTAATTATCAACTTGACCAAATTTATCAACATAAGATCTAGATACAAATACAGGATATGTTCCTTCTACACCTTCATTATATAAAATTCCACTTATTATATATTTTTTTGAACCATTACCTAAATTTAGATTTATGCTTTCTTTGATATCAACTTTTTTGTTAATACGTTTTAAGTAGCTTTTAGACACTATTATCTCATTATCTTTTTGAGGATAAGATCCTTCTATATTATTTACATTCCCTAAGTCACGTAAATCTGAATCCATATATGCAACTCTTAGGTTTATATCACCTATACTAACTTCTGGAAAAATATATCCTATTCCTGCTTTTTTTATGCTCTTCTCTGATTTTATCCCTTCAACTTGTTTAGGATTTACTTTAATTAATGATGCTTGATGTCCATTTTCTAGTTTTTCCTGAAACATTAATTTAGCACTTATAGAATACAAACTCATTATGCTAATAAAGACAAAAGATAAAATTATAGTCAGCAATATTGTAAAACTTTTCATTTTATTAACTTTCAAATCTCTTTTGACATATGTTTTCAGGATATTATTTTTCATTTATTTTATCCTCCACAATTTGACCATCTAATATTCGTATAACCCTATTGCAATACTTTGTTAATTCTAAATTGTGTGTAATCATTATAATTGTTTGATTAAATTTTTTATTCATCTGAACAAATAGCTCCATTATATTTTGACTATTTCTTTGATCCAAATTTCCTGTTGGTTCGTCTGCTAAAATTACTTTTGGTTTAGAAATGAGAGCTCTGGCAATAGCTACTCTTTGTTGTTGTCCTCCTGACAATTGATTTGGGAAAGCAGATATTTTTTGTTTTATCTCTAACAAATCTAAAATTTCATCCAAATAGTCGTTATCGGCTTCTTTTCCATCTAAATTTAAAGGTAAAATTATATTTTCTCGAACATTTAAGATAGGAATTAGATTGTATTCTTGGAATATAAACCCTATATTCTTTCTACGATACTCTGTTAATTCTTCCTCATTTAAATTATTTAATTCCACATCATCAAACATAATTTTTCCCTCTGTTTGATGATCAATACCTCCTATAAGATTTAACAATGTTGTCTTCCCCGAACCACTGTCTCCAATAATAGATAAAAATTCTCCTTCCTTAACAGTAAAACTTACATCATTTACTGCTTTGACTTCTATTTCTCCTTGTTTGTATATTTTTTTCACTTTATCTATAGTTAAAGCCATTAAACATCCTCCTTAAATTTGAAAATCTATTTATCTGTTGGTTCACAATTGTATCATCAAAATAATCATACATACTATAAATCGTTTACTATCAGCAGCATTGACACAAACTTATACTTCATTAAAATCTAAAGTCTTAAGTTCTTATTCTTTAGTTATTCCTAACTATTTTTATTTATTTTTTCAGTTTACTAGAATAATTCATTGCTTTACCAACCTTAAATGTTATTAATTTCCACCTTTCCTTAATTTTATATTTTTTTGAATTCTATTTCAGCTAACTTTTGTGAATAAAAAAGCACTAGAATTATAAAATTCTAATGCTTGTCTCTAAAATGAATCAACATATCCTAATTCACGCACTTTATCTATCATTTCTTGGTAATTTCTAACACCTAACTTTTGATATATTCGTGACAAAGATACTGCCAGGCTTCTTACATTTGTATTTAGTTCTTTGGCTAACTCTTTCCTTGATAGTCCGTTTGAATATAGTTTAACTATATGAATTTCACTATTTGTTAATGGTTCTAACATATGATTATCTTCTGGAAAGATCGCTTTGCCTTTCAAGGCGATAGATTTTATATCTTCTATTAGTTTAGATGTCTCTTCTTCTTTGGAAATAAATCCTTTACATCCAATTCTTTTTGCTCTTTTAATATAAAAGTCTAATTTATATGCAGTTAAGATAACAATTTTAATTTCCTCATACTTTTCTATTAATTTTTCAGCTAGATCTAAACCATTTATTGTTCCTTCTATTCCTGTCAAATTAATATCTATAAGTAATAAGTCATAGTTAAATACGGATTCATTTATACTAAGTTCTTTAACATCATTTACTATATCTACAGAAATAGATTCGTCCGTCTCTAAGCTCATTTTTAAAGAAGTTGCGACCATTTTATGATCTTCTATTAATAAGATTTTCATTTACTACACTCCTTTCTACTGGAACTTCTATTTTAAATTCTACAAATGATTCATCTAATTCATTTTGATTATTAGAAAAATCAAAATCAAGTTTTCCGCCGTATTCTCTTAAGTTTAATCTTAAAATATTTAATCCTATATTTCCCTCTACTATTTTTTCTTCATCTTCTAAATAATCCCCATAATTTTTTATTGTAAGATCAATTTTATCTTCTAAATTTATAAGAACTATATCCGTGCTATATCCTTTTGAATGTTTTAGTGCATTTATTAATAATTCATTGATACATTTGTAAATCAATTCAGCATAAGGACTGGGTAAATCTATATTTCTATCACATTCAAATTCTATAAGCATTTCATTATCTAGATACATATTTTCTATATCAACTATAAGTCTGCTATATGCGTCATATAGAGAACTATAATCATTGAGCATTGGATTAAATGAATTTATTTCATGACGAATCAAGTCGTTTAACTTATCCAGGTTTTCTATGATGTATTGCTTACCAGATCCTGAAAGATTGTCCTCTATCCACCTTCGTATTGCTATGATAATCTGTAGAATGTCATCATGTAAAAATGTCTGTATCCTTAGAGTATTTAGTTTTTCAATTTCTAAATTTCTATGTTTTTCAACATAATAATTATCTAACATTTCCTCAAACGTTATATAATTGGATTTTTTATGTTTTTCGAACAAGCTAAATTCTACCAAAAATATGAAAAAGCTTAAAGAAAATACTATAACTCCTGAAAAAGATAATAATGTAAAATGAAGCATTAGAAATAAAATTATAAATTCAGGAAATATTTTTTTCAAAGAACGGGAGAAAAATAATAAACCGCTTTTGATTTTTGTCTTACCAATCCTATACAGTAATATAGATTCAATGAAGATACATGTAAACAGTTGATACTCACTTATAGAAATAAGTCCCTCAGATTCATACTTCTTATATACGAAAAACGCTATTATAAATAAAGTTTGCAATATTATAATTGTCTTACTTTCATATTTTCGAATATTTTTATCCTTTGAATATAATATTATTGGAGTTAATAATAAAATAATCACAACATAATTAAATATTGAAGATGCTAAATAAATATTAAATTTAATCATTATTATTGATATGATAATCCCTACTGTTGTAATTAATGGAATAAATTTAATTCTATTCGATGAGCTTAAAAGACTGAAACTTGCAAATAGTATCAAGCTATAGATTAATAGTTCGATATACTTTCCTATCGAAAGATTTCTTAATATTAAATCTTGTAAAACCATGAAAATAATAAATAATTCAACAACTAAGCTATGCATCAGTATATAATTTTTTTCAGTATTTAACACGCATATAATATAAGCTAAAAAGTTTATAATACTTAGTAAAAATACTATTACAATCCCCATATCTAATGAATGCTGATACCTTATGAATGGTGCTAAGGGAATGAACAAAACAAATTGCAATAATATATGTGTAATTAAAATAAAATTTTGTTTTCTCATCCTGCCCTCCTTTTAAATTTTAAATCCGATAATCTTTTTCTATATAAAATTTGATTTTCTTACTTCCGAAAAAAGCTCTATTAAAATTATACATAAGATTCTGGTATTAATTACAAATTTCAATATATTGTAATATTTTTGTGTTTCTATTTTAACTTCAGCTTTTAATACTATTATAGACGTATTAAGATATAATTACAGCTAACTTTTGTGTATCATACCTACCGTAATTTTATAACGTCATTATACAATCTGTTTCAACATGATAAAAAAATAAAGGCAGTCCGAAGACTGCCGATATTTATCTCTCTGCACCTTTGCTATGATTTTTCTTATTTGACTTAGCTTTGTCATCTGTCTTAAAGCTTTTTATTTGCCCTAATATGGACTTTTTATCCTTGTCTTGACTCTTTACTTGTTCTTTTGCTTTTAAGAGCTTAGAAGACAAAATACGAACATTTTTATGTTCCTTTCCGTTGTTATCAATGCTTGTTTTTACTTGTCCGAAGATTTTAACAAAATCTCCTTGTTTTAGTTTCTCTAAATCTTTTGTCTTATCTCCATAGGCTGAACAATTGGTATAAATTTTATTTCCATCGTCATCTTTTGAAACAATTGAAAAGTTACTTACTTTAAACTTTTCTCCATTAGCATTTTCTCGTTCAAGATTTTCTACTTTGCCAGCTATATTACCGACAAGATTTATAAGATCATCTTTTTCTTCAATTTCACCGACATTTTCAACAATCTTACCTTGTTCTTTCATTTCATCAATCATATAGTCAAAGTCATCACTTAATAGACCTGTTGTATCATTGTTCATATATAAAACATAAACTTCTTCAAGTGCCTTTTCATCAGTAACGCCTTTTTCTATGCTACAAGTGCTTTTATAAAATCCTTGTAATTATCATTCATCATTTCTTCTAAGTTTTCTCTAATATCTTTGTATTCCATAATTTCCTCCTTGTACTAAATAAGGAGAGCTATTCGCCCTCCTCTATCTTTCTTGTCCTTTTTCGTTTTTTTCTTGATTTTTATCTTTTTCTTCTTCAGATTTGAATTTTGATATTTGTCCCAATATTGATGGTTTCTCTTCCCTTGCGTGAAGATTATCCTCTACATCATAAGTTGATTCAAAATAATCACTATCTTTAAAATCATTGTCATACCTATCTGGTATTCCATCATTGTCAAGATCTTTTGCTAGTGGATCATAGAAATTTCCGTCATCATCTATTTCTAGTCCTAGGGCTTGTTTTAAATCTTCTTCATCTACTGATACCAGATCATCAAAACTTGACATCTTTATGGCTTCAGTCATATCTTTAATAGCTTCTGAATTAGATATATCTTCTTCTACAAAAGATTCTGTTCTAATAGCAATATTATCTACATACTGAGTCCATGTTTTTTCTTCCAAATTTACCTCATGTTGAATAAAGTGCTTCCCATCTGGTGTTTCTGTATAGGCAAGTCCTATATGGCTTAAATCGGGGTATAATTTGTCAAAGTCTTCATAGCTATTAGATTCTGAAAACTCGTAGTTAGAATAATCAACTATCGCTCTCTTTAAATCTTCTAATAATGGTGATTGGTTTTCTAATTCTTCTACTTCTCCCATATCTAAAAGTTTATTAATCTCAGCTAATCTTAGTGTTTTATCCCTTAATTCATCTGCTTTTTCAAATGGTTTAGTCAATTCTACTTTGGCATTTTCTAAGGATTCTTTATAGTTTTCAAGGTTTTGATTTAATCTTTCAATCCTTGAAGGCATTTTTTCAATGGCATTATCCAGCCTTGCTATATTACCATCAGTAGAGTTTGAAAACTCGCCAAAGTATTCTGCTTTTCCTAGAAGTTTGAAGGTGTGAGTATTAGTCATAAAATTATATGAAACTTGTAAGTCTAAATTTCTATATTTACCAATAACCTTGCTATCATTTATCTTTACCTTTTTTATTTCCTCTAACAGCTTCTCTCCAGCCTCTTTCTTATCTAAAATCTTATTTGTCCCAAGACTTATTGAAGTGAATTTGCTATCTCCTTCTCCTAATTTCTCAACACTTGCAATATCTTCTTTAACTGCTTTTATTTCCATTTCAGTTTTTAAAATACTTTGAGGATAAATTTTATTTACCTTATCTTCAAGCTTGTATTTATTAGACTTATAGTTTGCTTCCAGCATTTTTAATTTTGTAACTTCGTTATCTAAATCCATTTTTTCTTTAATCAGAGGATTGCCAGTAGCTAAAGCTTTAATTTCTGAATAAGATAGACTTGCTTCATCAACATCTTCTGCAACTCTTACTGGAGTTTTTGAAGTCATGATTTGAGAAATGAATTTCTGCTTATTCTCTATCGTCTGCCACAAATAAGCATCAAAAGTATTTTCTGTTACATATCTAAAGATATTTACCTTATCATTTTCATTACCTTGACGAACAATTCTACCACTTCTTTGCTCTAGGTCAGACGGTCTCCATGGGACGTCTAAATCGTGTAAGGCTATTAATTTATTTTGTACATTTGTACCTGCTCCCATTTTTTGAGTAGATCCTAATAATACTCTTACTTCTCCTCTTCTTACCTTAGAGAACAATTCATCTTTTTGTTTGTCTGTATCTGCTTCGTGGATAAAGGCTATTTCTTCTTTAGGTATTCCCATATTCACTAGCTTATTTCTAATATCATCATAGATATTAAATTCTCCATCTCCTTTTGGTGTGGACATATCTGAAAACACTAATTGTGTCGATGAATTTTCTTTTGTCTTATCCCAGATCGAAAAGATATTTTTAACGCATACATTAACCTTTGAATTAGGATCATCGGGAAGTAGTGGATTTATTAATCTTTGGTCAAGGGCAAGTTTTTTACCATCATTTGTAATCTTTAACATATTGTCTTCTGTTGGTTCGACTTGGTTATTTCTAACTGCGTCTGCTCTTTCTGAAATAGCTTCTAATATTTCTTTTTGTTCCTCAGTAGGTTTTGTTTTAATAACTTCGAAGTTTGCTTCTGGTACTGGCAAATTTAACATATCTGAGGTCTTTATATCTGCTACCTCTTTAAACATAGACATCAGTTCTGGCAAGTTATAAAACTTTGAAAATCTTGTCTTTTGCCTATACCCAGTGCCTTCTGGAGATAATTCAAAGGTGTTTTCTGTTTCTCCAAAAGTAGAAGCCCAAGCGTCAAAATGTTCTAATCCTCTTGCCTTTAAATCGTCATATTGAAGGTATCTTTGCATGGTATAAAGCTCAGTCATTGAATTTGATATTGGTGTACCAGTAGCAAATACAACTCCCTTTCCATCTGTCATTTCGTCCATATACCTACATTTCATATACATATCTGAAGACTTAAAGGCTTCACTTTGACCGATACCCGCAACATTTCTCATCTTGGTATGCAAGAATAAGTTTTTGTAATTATGAGCTTCGTCTATAAATAACTTATCTACTCCTAGTTCTTCAAAGGTTATTACATCATCTTTTTTAAAGTCATCATTTAGTTTTTCCAGTCTTACCAAGAGTTTTTTCTTTGTTTTTTCTAGTTGTTTTACTGTGAAATTTTCTCCTCTATTTCTTTTATTCTCATCAATAAAGGAAACTATATCATCTATTTGGTCTTGTATATGCCTTACCTGGTATTCCTTAGACATTGGTATTTTTTCGAATTGAGAGTGTCCTATGATGACTGCGTCATATTCTCCCGTTGCAATCCTACCAATAAATCTTTTCCTATTTTTGGGTTGAAAGTCTTTTTTATCGGCCACCATAATGTTTGCTGACGGATATAACTGCATAAACTCTCTACCAATTTGAGTGGTTAGATGGTTAGGAACTACAAATAATGATTTACTTGCAAGTCCTAACTTTTTAGATTCCATAGCAGAAGCTACCATTTCAAAAGTTTTTCCTGCTCCTACTACATGGGCAAGTAGTGTATTTCCACCATAAAGAGTCCTTGCTATGGCATTTTTTTGATGTTCTCGAAGTCTGATTTCAGTATTCATTCCATCAAAAGTTAAGTTAGAGCCATCAAATTCTCTATTTCTAATTGAATTGAATTTTTCATTATAAATCTTTTCTAGCCTATATCTTCTATCAGGATCTTCAAATATCCAATTCTTAAATTCTTCTTTAATCAGTTCTTGCTTTTGACTTGCAAGCATAGTTTCTTTTTTGTTTAATACAGAAGTCTTAGAACCATCATCATTTATTACTTGGTCAAATACCTTCGTATCTTTTAGATTAAGAGCATTTTCAATTAGCTTATAGGCATTCACTCTACTTGTACCATAAGTCATGTTAGCAAGGTCATTAGCTGAGTCAACACTTTTACCTTCAATGTTCCATTCACTTGTATGTGGTGAGAACCTAACATTTATATTCCACCTATCATAGCCAGGTGTTTTTAAAAGGTTAAAAGTAAAGTCTTCTATATCTTTTTGAGGTATCCAAGTTGCTCCTAGCCTTACATTTATATCAGAAGCAGTGAGTTCTTCAGGCATAACTTCTTGTAATTTTTCTCTTTGATATTTGAGTTTACCTAACTCGTTTAATAATGTGTCTTTCTTTTCAGAAGGTGCTAAATCTATCACATTTTCAATTTCTCCGATATATGAATTTAGATAGCCAATTTTCTCTCTGATATTACCACTTAAATATTCATCAGCTGATACATATGAAAAATGAAAGGGATCGTCATTGTCAAAGTTTTCAAAGGGCATTCTGTTATTTATTAGGTCTGTATCCTTAATATCTAAAAATATCTCGCCCTCAAGCTCACCAATTAAGGTGTCCCTATCTTTGTTAGTGATAGATTCCATATATTCAAAATCTACATATCCTTTTTGTGAAACTGATAAAACTAAGGCTTCAAGGGAAGTATCTACATGATCTACTACCTTTGCCTTTGTTATTGTTCTTTTCGAAAATATATCACTCTTTGCTTTGAAATTATCCTCATCATCAAGTATTTCTATTGATGAAACCAAAGGAAAGTTTGAGTCTTCTTTTAAGGCTCTAGTGTTTGATAAGGAGTTAATGAAGCCATGTTTCTTTGAAAAGTTATCATAGACTTCATTTAACTTTGCTTGTGACTCTTTTATTTCTTCATCAGAAAAATCGTCCTTTTGTTTTTCTATTACATCTTTTAAAGCATTCATTACATCAAGGTAATCTTTTATCTTTTCTTTGTTTTTATCTGATATATTCTGCTTAATTAAGACTGAGTTTTCTCTAAGGTAGACCTCTTCATCAATAATAGTGTAAGAAAAGTTTTTAACATCATCTGTTGCTGGAAGACTTAATTCTTCATCTTCCAATAGTTCAACCTCTTCATATTTTGAATTTGAAGATATTTCCTTACTTGCAAGATCCATTAAATCCTTTAGATTTTCGTCTTCTTTTTCATCACAAGTAATAGTATTTCCAAATCTACCAGATACTTCTTTCATATCCCCTAATACCATTTGAGGATTATCTACAAAGTATTTATTATAAGTCAAACCCTTTTTATCAGTTGATAGGTGTACCCAATCGTCATCTCTTTCTATAACTGAATCTCTCTTTTTTAAGAAAATAATATCTGAAGTAACTTCTGTACCAGCAAGTCCTTTAAATGTAGTATTAGGAAGCCTCATAGCTCCTAAAAACTCACATCTTGCATTAATATATTTTCTAACAGATTCATCTTTTTTATCCATAGTTCCAGATGATGTTATGAAGGCAATAATTCCTCCATTCCTAACCTTATCTATTGACTTTGCAAAAAAATAATCGTGAATCAGAAAGTTATTTCTGTTATATTCACGATCGTTAACTTTAAAATCTCCAAAGGGAACATTTCCTATTACCAAGTCAAAGAAATTATTTGAGAAGTTTGTTTCTTCAAAGCCTTTAATTTGAATATTAGATTCAGGATAAAGTTCTCTTGCTATCATTCCGCTTAGACTATCTTTTTCTACTCCATAGACTTTAGAGCTTCGTATTTCACTTGGCATATTACCAATGAAATTACCGACTCCTGCAGATGGTTCAAGGATATTCCCAGTCTTAAAACCCATATCTGTTAGAGTCTTATATATTCTATCCATTACCTCTCTAGGTGTATAAAATGATGTTAAAGTAGACTCTTTAGCATTCAAATACTCTTCATTTGTTAGATTTTCTTTTAAAATATTTCTTGCTTCAAGCCATTGTCCTCCTTTTTCTTCATCAAAGACATCTGCAAGACCACCCCAACCTAGATAATCAGCAAGATAGGCTTGTTCATACTCTCTTGGACTCCTATTTTCATTTTCAAGTCTTTTGAGCATTTTGATAGCTTTGATATTTTTATCTAGCTTTTCTGATGGTGTTAGGTATTCAGTAGATATGATTTTTCAAGTCATAATTTCTAGCAAAACTTATCCTTTCCTTATTAGGTTCATAGCCTAGATTCTTTAAATCTTCTTTACCCCTCAATAAGTTTTCGGCTGCTTCTCTAGGCACATTGTATCTATCCATCATTTGGTCAATTTCAGGATTGTGTTTATCTATAAAGCTTTCTTGCTCTACTTGTATTTCAATTTGTTTTTCATGCTCAGATAATTTGTATATCTCATAATTTCCACTATCTAAAAGGTCATCAATCTTTCTACTTTTTTCAAATGTTTCACCCTTATATAAGGGAAATTCTTCTCCATTAACTTCTACTTTAGTTCCAGTTTCAATTAAGTTAATTCCATCAAAGGTATTCTCATCTTCTAAAATAAATTCCTTACCAACCTTTACTGCTAGTTTTTCTGATGTTTGACTTATATTTTCAAAGATTTCTTCAAGGTATGAATCGTTTCTATATGGAATTACTTCCGAACCCCTAATCATACCTCCCATATATTCCATATTATCTCTGATATTGACAGTTTTAAGTCCTCCACTTAGTTCATCAAAATCTGTAATTGTAAAGTCCTTATCCTTATATCTAACCTGATCGCCTATCTTAAATTTAGGCTCTATATTTTCCCTAGATTCTTCTTGTAAAGATTTTTCCTCGCCTATTGCAATTTGCTCTTCTAAATATGAAAATTCACGCTCATTTACTTCTTTACCATCACCAAGGTCAATCCTATAGTGTTCGACAACTTCGCCGTCTACATAGTGGTCAAAATAGAATTTGAAATATCCGATATAATCATCAGTCATTTCTCCAAATTCATTTTCTCCAAGAGTTTGATTATGGTCTTTAACATCAATATCCTTTTGCCTTAGGACATTAATTAAATCTTTAGTTACTATCTGCCCACTATAATCGGGAACTAATTCGTGGTTTTCATTAAATTCTACAATCCAATAATCTTTTCCATTTTCAGTGTTTTTGCCATCAAAAAAAGAAGCTTCATCAGCTTCCTTTTCTTGGCTTATTTCATTTTCTAAGCTTCCACGTATTCCTTGATTGCCATTCTCTTCACTGTTGCCATCAAGTTGTTCATCTGTCCTTGGTATTGTTCTGGATTCTCTCTCATCATCTTCTCTGTCAATCCTTGTGCTTTCATCATCTTGACTTTCTCTCTCTTGATATAGTCCACTACCTGAGTCTGAATTTCCTTCAGGTGGTTCAAAAGTGTTTTCTCCTCGTACATTTTCTGAAGTTTCTTCCAGTTCTCCATGTCCTCGCTCCCTACCAGGTAAGACAGTCTTAGAACTGCGTATGTTGGATTCGGAAATCTCTCCATAAATTCCAGATCCTTCTCCATCATGTCCAAGGTTTTTTCTTCGATCTTCATCGCTATTTCCTCTGTCGCTTCCATCTGTGAAAACTCGTCCATCTCTATTTCTTGACCTATCATCTCGTCTATATAAATCATTTTGACCTCCTCTATCTTCATTTATATTTTCTATATCTCTATTATAGTCGGCTGCGGCCCTTTCTGTCAGCAGCCTAGCACGATCTATTTCCTTAGATTTTTCTATTGTGCTATCTATAATATCTTCACTAACCCTTGATATTACAAGACCTATTTGCTCTAAAGAAATTGTATTAATCCTAGAAAAATTATTTATTAAATTTTCCATATCTATAGGGTAGACTATATTAAACCTATTAGCTACTGCATAGGATATTGAGTCCCTCATAAACTTTTCAAAACTTAGTCTATCCTCTATATCTATTCTCAAATCAGCAAGAGCCAAGTTAATGTATTCATCTCCATAAATTCGGCTCAAAGAAAATATATTTTCATTAAGTGAATCACTAGCTTCAAATGAAGAATCTCTTATTATTTCTTTTAAAGCCTCGTTATGGTTTTCGTGGTCAAACTGCCATAAGCTAACCTCATTAATATTCCTATCCATTGATGTGGTCTGACTAATATCAAAAATATATGAAATTCTTTGATTTACATCACTTCCAACTAAAATTGGAATACCCTTTTGACCTCTCATAACAACTCTGCCAAAATATTTTTTCCACATATCAAAAGTCGCACAAGCTCTAGCTTCAGGCTCCTTATTATATATACTTAATTGGCTTGAAAAATCATATTTTTGATTATTGCCTATAACCTTTAAGAGCTTTAAATATTCTTTTTCATCTTGTAAAACTTCATACTTTATTGCTTCTTGTATATTCTTAAAATCATTTACTTGCATATTTCTCCTCCATTTCTTTTTAAGTTCTGATATTTCTCAAAATAAAAACTACTAAAAATCTATACCTAGATTCTCAGTAGTTCTTATTGATTGTAATTGAATTCCAATTTAATTAGTAACACCTATCTTTACTCAAATATAAATGCTTTTTTTATATCCTTATATAAAACTTTGTAGATTTTATAAGTAGTTTATAGTGTTTGACTAATAATATTGTTCTCATATGACATTATTAATTTTCTCTTCATACCTATAGCTTTGGCAAGCCTATGTTATGATATTCCAAGCTCTTTACGAAATTCTGCTATTCTATTTTCTATTACAACATCCACTTAATCACTTCCTAAAGAGATTAGGGCAGATGTATATATGATGATTAATATAACAATTTTCCATTTTTTAAAACAAGAACTTGGTCAGATAAAATATCTATATCTTCCTTATTGTGGGATGTGATAAGCATCGTTACCCCCTTATTTCTAACGTAAGACTTAATTATTTCCCTAAGTTCTACTACTCCTTCGTGATCCATACTATTAAAGGGCTCATCAAGGAGCAAGAGTTTTGGTTTTTCCATAAGAGCTTGAGCTATACCTAGTCTTTGAAGCATGCCTAGGGAATAATTTTTTACCTTTACATCCTTATCTTGATATAAGGATACCTCTTTTAAAATCTCATCAATATCTGCCTTGGTGATTTTGTTTTTAATAGCAGCTAATTGGTCTAAGTTTTCAAATCCTGTTAGGTTTGGCAAAAATCCTGGATGTTCAATTAGTAAACCCAAGTCAGCTGGGATAGCCCCATTTTTTCCAACAACTGTTTTATTAACTATAATTTTACCAGAAGATGCTTTCATTAAGCCTGAAATCAACTTAAATAAAACACTCTTTCCACACCCGTTTGTTCCGACAATCCCATATATTTTACCTGCTTCAAAATTATAGGAAATATTATCTATTACTTTCTTATTTCCAAAAGCTTTTGATACATTTTCTAACCTTATTAGGTCCATAATCTCCCCTCCTTACTCATTCTGATACTGCTTACTTCCTTTCGGAAGATTGATGTCTTTATTTTCAAATATTTTAAAATTCAATATAAGCAAAATCAAATCTATACCTGCTAGGGCTAACAACCTATAAATAAATTTTATCCCACGTCCATTAATTGAACTTGCTAATGAAAAAAGGGAAAAATCCTTAATCACATCACCAAAAAATCCCAAACTCATTCCTGCCGCAATTATTAGGATGCCTGTATATATGACAAATACAAGGGATTGTGAAATCCTAAATTGTATTAAAAGAGCATAGACTAGGGAAAAGAAATATAGGAGCAAAACCTGCAAAATGACTAGCTTAAATATTTCCAAAATTACGTTATTCGTTTCAAAATTCCCTAGCAAATAAATTTTTGCAAATTCTTTTGTTGCTTGAGAAATATTAAATCCAAAATTCGAAGATCCTATCCCTACTATTAAGCAAAATAAACAAATACAACCCACATAATCTAAAAGGCTTCTAATAACTTTTTTATGTTTGTTTTTATAAAATTCTTTCCTATTTGTGTACCTTGTTAGGGTGAAGAATATATTTCCTTCAACTGGACTTTGAATCATCAAAACAAAGCCTAATAAAAAAGGAAAAGTAAAATATCCAGTATAGGAGTCGTTAAACATTATTAGAATCATTTCCCCAAAGTTAAAATTCCCATACTTATATTTAAAGCTAATAAGCTGGCTAAAACTTGCAAGTATTGAACCTGCCACTAATAGATATATAAAGATAATATAGATTTCACTTTTATTTTTTAAATCTTTATATTTCTTCATCGTTATCTATATCCTTTTTAAATTTCATATAAGACAAAACATAGGCTAGCAGGAGGCTTATAAGCAAATAAGAAATAACAAATACAGGCGTCATTCCTTGTACTCTTGACACGTCGAATATTGCCATTGGCTCAAGCTTAGTAAGTCCAACAAACATCGCAAACAAAGATCCAATCGTTGCTATAATAAAAGGTCCTATCCAAGCGACAAACTTGTTTTTAATAAAATAAGATAAAGAAAGTCCCACACTGCTATAACAAGCACCTACAAATGCACAATGTAGAATTATTGCTAATATATAAAGTAGGGCAGATTTATCTGCAAGCATTTTATAGGTGGATACTCCTGTCATTCCCATATAAGTATCCATATTAATATCCTTTGAAAATAACACAAAGCTTGCTATAAAAAATATGAACATACCAATAGCGAAAGTTATAAAAGATGTGAGAAAATTTATTATGAAGTTAGAATTGAAATATTTTTTATATCCCATTCTTGCTACAAGATATTTCATTGTTCCACTCTTACTGTTTTCGACATGTTGGGCTGCAAAAGGAAGGGTTGCGATTAGAGGTGCTAAAATTACAAGCAAAGACCTATCCCCGTTATATCCTTGTAAAAATGTCATAGCATAGTCGTGTTTGAAAAAGTATTCCATGCCCTCTTCTACAAAGGCAGTCAAAGAAAAAATCATAGATAATAAAATAATAAGTATAGATAAGAAAAATCTTTTGCTTCTCATCACTCTTGATACTACATTTAACCTATAAGACATATATCCCTCCATTAATAAAAGGGGTGAACGAATTTGCTCACCCCTTAGTGTAAACATATATTTTATTATTCATCTGGACTCCATGATCCAGTTGTTTGAACCTTCACATATGTTGATAGTCCAGTCCACCCACCTAATCTAAGATTAGAGCCTTGTGCATCTGACGGACTATTATATTTCAAGTAAATTCTATCACCGCTACCAGCACTATATGTAGAGGTCATCTTATTTTCACCTCTATAAATAGCAGAGTGCATTGTATAACCACCACCTACATAGGTATTATTATTCACAGCTCTAGTTTGATTGCTCTTATATAGGGAATCTGTTTTTGTTACCCCACCGAATCTTGGCATAATCAAATTATAAGTATCAACCTCTCTAGCAGAAACAACCGTTGTTCCCATCAACAACATAGCACAGACGCCTGCAAACAATTTTGTTTTAATATTAATCTTATTCATCTTTTTCCTCCCATATTAATTTTAAAATTCCAAACATAATCAACTAAGTTTCAGACAAATAAGTCTCCGTTCTTGTACCTTTGTAAGTTAAAATACTTCATAATATCTCCTTTATTTGTTGCTATTATGATTTCATTTACATTACCTTTCTTATTTTTATAATACTATGTTATTGGATTTTTGTCAAATCGTTTTCATAGATTTCTTTTATAATAGCTATTAAAACATCAACCACAATAGAATTGCCGGCCTGCTTATATAGTTTGCTTGAGGTACAATTTTTTCTTCTAGCATGTACTTCCTCTAGTTTGTCAATATCACTATCATTAAAACCCATGAGTCTTAAACATTCTCTTTCTGTTAAATACCTATACTGACCATTTCCAATATCTATTATTCCAGAATTAGGTACTCTCATCTGTTTTGTAGAAATAGTATACGAAAAATCTTTAATCACTTTTAGTCGCCCTCTAAAGCTGTTATCTATGCCTTTATTTAAAAATTTGAGCATATAGGGTTGGGTCATTGTATAAAGTTCACTTACATCCTTTTCTAAAAATTCACTCAGTGGTCTTGTTTCTTTCCTCTCCAATTTATTAAAAGAAAAGTTATTTTCTCCGAATTGTGAAACAACAAATATCCTCTCTCTTTTTTGAGGTATTCCAAAGTCCATTGCATTTAAGATTTCATACTTACTCTCATATCCAAGGTATTCTAGCTCTTTTAGATAAATAAAAAAGGAGTCCCTCATATTTCTATCAAGGACTCCCTTTACATTCTCCCAAATTATCCATTTAGGTTTATCTTTCATTTCTTTAATTATTCTAATTGTTTCAAATAGTAGGCTTGATCTAGTTCCTGAGTTTTTACTCCTCCATGCTTTTCCATAGCGCTTATGAGTCTCAGGGTTTCTTTTGTATTTTTCATAAGCTTTGTTGTATTCTTTCTCATGTTCCTTACAGAATCTTCCATCAACTAGTTTTGGACAACCTGGATAAGAACATGGTCTCTTAGGTTTTCTTGGCACTTTATCACTCCATACAAAAAGCCCTGAAGATTTGATCTCCAAGGCTCATTTTATTATTCTTTTGCTATTTTAACTATACTACATTTCTCTACTCTTATTCTATCAACTTTACTATTTGTTTTTCTTAAAGAAATAAAATGCTGTAGATACTAGCAAGACTGAATACAAACTCTTATATAACAAGCTATCTTCTACCGATATCAAATTAGATAAAACATAAAAAACTAAAAAAAGATAAATCTTTCTTAATATTTCTTCACGTTTCATACTATAGTAATATAAAAATTATAGCTCTAGAAGCCATATTGGCAATACTTCTAGGCATTATTTTTGCTAGTTGATTTGCTAATGCATCAGTTATTGTGCCTTCAACATTAGCCACAATATTTAGTACAGCCGAAACCTTAGAATAAGTAACCTTTTCAACAATAATTTTCCCAGCCTTCTCAGGAAGTTTTTTTGCAGCTGCTTTAATTGCTTTATCAAAAGATCTGCTTCCAATTTTATACAGAGCTTTCTTCATAGCTTTTGCTGCAGCTTTAGCAGACTTTGATTTTAATCCTCTATCTTTTGTCAGAATAATGCCATCTTCATTTAAAGACTTGTTAAATTCATTTATAAATTCTATATACTCATCATTAGTAATATCTAAATTTTCTACTTCTTCAATCACATAGCTAAAATTATATTCTTCCTTAGCATAAGCAATCGGTGTTATAGATTGTAAAGCGAATATAGTCGCTAGTGATAATGATATGATTTTTTTGTTCATTTTATATCTCTCCTATATAAACTTTATCAGTATTAGAACTTCATGTCAATTGCTTTTAGTGCATTCCTATGGATATTAAAGCAGTACTGAATTGAGTAATTCATATCTACTGCAATCTTTTCCCAAGATTCAAAACAAAGATATCTTTTTTCAAGCACTGTTTGTTCCTCTTTGTCTTTTAATGCAAAAATTGAATTAGCTATTTCCTTCTTCAAGTCCACCAACTTATCTATATCCCTATTGATTTCTTCTTGAAGATCTATAATCTTCACTATTGTTTCTTCAAGTCTTGATGTTCCTCTACTAGGACTCTTTGGCATATCTGATAAGGTTGATGTGGCTTTTGTAGCTAGTGTATTAAGACTTTCTACTTGCTCAAGCTTAGAATTAATTCTCTTGTCCAAATAAAATGCTTGTTTTAAATATTCTTTTGCATTCATTTCTTACCTCCATAAATAAAAAAAGAGCGAAAGATTTAACACAAGCCTTATCTATTTCTACATAATCAACTACTTCATAAGGTATCTTCAAATTAATAAAAGCCTTTCTAATAGCACCTATGCCACCGAAAAGCTCTAATATTTTTACCTTATTCATTTAGATTATTTTTGTACCTATCTACAAGCTCCCTTATACTATCTTCTATTTCTCTTAAAAAGTCTTCTTTATCTACTTCGCCAGAGCTAATCTTTGCAAGTTTCATTTCCCATTCAGATGTTGTTTGTGCCGACTTAAACTTATCCTCTACAATCGATACAAGTCTATTTCCTTTTTCTGTTACGAGTAAATTTTTCTTATCTCTTCTTATAAGATCCTTATGGATAAGATTTTCGATAATTCCTGCTCTTGTAGCTGGTGTTCCTAAACCTTTTCTTTCTACTTCTATGTCTTTATCCAAAGACTCTACTCCTGCATTCTCCATAGCCTTTAAAAGCGTATTTTCATTATAATGACCTGGAGCTTTTGTAAATTTCTCAGATATATTTTTAGAAGTTAGCTTAATTTTATCTCCAGTCTTTACATCTGGTAATTCATTTTCTTGTCTTCCCTTTCCATAAGGCTTTAGATACTTTGTATAACCTTCATCTATTACAGTCTTGCCACTTGAATTAAAGTTAAACTTATCATATTCATATCTGATTTTTCTGCTAGATTCCTTTAAATTATCCGAACATGAAGCAAGTAATTTATCCTTAATTAGATTATAGATTTTACTTTCTTTATCAGATAAATCTTTGGCTTTTCCAATACCTGATATAGTAGGAATAATTGCATAGTGGTCTGTAACCTTGGATGAATTAAAAATAGACCTAAAGTTTGATTCATTGATTTTAAAATCATCTTCAAGTCCTTCTAATAATTCTTTCATAGTATTAACCATATCATCGGTTAAATGCCTACTATCTGTTCTTGGATATGTGATTAGCTTTTTTTCATACAAGCCTTGTGCCAGGTTTAAAGTGTCATTTGCTGAATATCCAAAATATTTATTTGCTTCTCTTTGTAAGGTAGTGAGATCATAAGGCTTATCTGGTTTTGTACTTATTTCTTTATCTTCTACCTCTGTAATAACTATTTCATCTTCTAGCAAGTTTAATAGTTGTTCCGCAACTTCAATTCTATCAATCCTATCTGATACAAGTTTCAATACTCCATAAGATAGATCAACGGTATAATATTTTTTCTTCTTAAATAGGTTTATTTCACTATCCCTTTTAGCTATTAAATATAGAGTTGGTGTTTGTACTCTACCAACAGAATATGTTTCCTTATAAATGCAAGAATAAAGCCTACTTAAATTCATTCCTACCAGCCAATCCGCAATAGCTCTTGCACTTGCTGATCTATATAAGTCTTCAAAGTTTTCTCCGTTTTTAAGATTTCTAAAGCCATCTTCAATAGCTTTGTTTTCCATTGAAGATATCCAAAGCCTTTGAATCTTCTTTTTACATTTAGCTTGATTATATACAAGCCTAAAAATAAGCTCTCCCTCTCTTCCAGCATCACAAGCATTTATTACTTTGTCGATGTTCTTATCGTTTAAAAGTTTCTTTAAAACTCCATATTGTTTCTTAGTGCTTTTAGATACTTCATAAATATATTCTTCTGGGATTATAGGAAGATTTTCTATTGTCCATTTCTTCCATTTTTCGTCTATCTTATCGGGACTTGCCATTTGAATTAAATGACCTACACACCAAGAAACAATGTATCCATTCCCCTCATAATATCCATTTTTTCTAGTTCTAGCTCCAATTACTTTTGCAATTGTAACTGCTACACTTGGCTTTTCTGCTATTACTAACTTCATTAATACCTCCATAAATAAAAAAAGAGCGAAAGATTTCTCTCTCGCTAAAAATACTTCTCCCGAATAATATATTATTTTCGGGAGAATTCTACTTACTTATTAATTTCTTTTTCTAGTTCTTTAAGAACTTTTATAATCTCTTCAAATTTTGGATAGTCTCCATAAATCATTTCTGACATAGCCTCATAATCTTTTTCTATTTCAGAAAATCGAAATTCTCTTGGAACTAACTTCAATTTACCACTTAATGCATCTTCATACCTTGCCCACTTTCTAGGGTAGAATTTCATTTTAAATTCAGTCACTTTCTTTAGTAATTCTTTATCCTCTAAGGCTTTGTTTTTAAAATCTGAATTTGCTATTTTATATAGGTCATAAAAGTGTCTTGCATATCTGTGGGGCATAGGAGAAGCTTCTGGTCTATTTGCTTCGTGGTGTAAAATTGTTGCTTTTTCCCAAAAGGTTCTCTCTGCTAAGACTGTTCTTATGCTTGTTTTTTCTTTAAATACATTTGGATATGCTTCACTAATTATTGGTGAAATTTTAACTCCAATTGCAGGTGTCCATGCTGCAAGGCTTCCTATTTCAAGTCTTATATTTTGTGTTAAATAATTAGATTCAAAGATTTTAGGATATTTAAATAGAATTGTTTGTGGATCAAGACTATCAACCCAAAATTCAAAGTCCATGCCCTTTAAATCTTCTTCTAAAACTTTTAAAAATTCATCTCTTAAAAATATTTCTGTCTTTTCATTAACTGCTTTGTTGAATTTATCTTGCTTGGTATTTGATCTTTCTAACCATGGTTCTTTTTCTTCATATCCTAATACTCGCCAATCTAATATTAAATCTATATCTTCAGAAAATCTTTCTATAAGTCCAAAGCATTTTGAAAGTGATGTTCCTCCTTTAAAGGTAAAATATTCCCTCCATTTGTTTTCATTAAATAGATAATCTAAGATAAAAGTAACCCAATAGTCCTTTTCAATAACTGCCTCAGATATATTTCTCTTTCTGGCTGTATTTACCATTAAAACTCTTAAGTCTTCTTTGTTTTCTATATAAAACTTATTCATTTTTGCCCTCACAAATTTCCCTTATTACTTCATATATCCATGCAGGAACTGATTTTGATTCGTTCATTAAATCTGTTCTTTCTTCTTGAGTTAAATTTTCTCTTATCTTTTGCATAACTTGGGCATTGATATTTTCTTTCCCTAAAGACTTAATTGCTTGAATTACAGTCGCTGTCTTTAAGGACATATTAGCAATCTCTCCTGGATTTACTTTTTTAAATTCTAAAATTGTATCTCCAATTTTATATTCTTTATATCTTCCACTAGATATATATTTATAGTGAGTTGGAACTTGTGTTGAAAGTCCTAATAGGTTTAAGGCTGTGCTACTATATGGTGCAATATTCCAATTGTATTTTCTCGCTATGGCAAGTGCCAACTCGTGAATTGATACTGCTTCGTACTCTCCAATTAACTCACTGTATTTTGGATTGTAATAAAAACCATCGATGACGCGCTTGATTTTATATTCATCTGCTAATCTTTTTAGTATTTGTCTAACCGTAGCATTAGATGCAATATCTAAAAAGTCATTTGCAAAAAATACTTTATGTGAGTCAAAATCATTTATTTTATCTGATATTATTTCCATATATGAACTCATTACAATTCTCCTTTGTCACGGATATTGTATCATATTCGTGACAAAAATTCAATTGTACTTAATTTTCATACCTTTATAATAGTTCATCGTCATCATCATCTAGTGATTCTTCATTACTTTCTTCATTATCAGATTCATCTTCTGACTCACTAATATAATCCTCATCATCTTCTTCAAAGTCTTCCAACATTCTATCTTCTTTTGCTTTAACTACCTTAAAATAATATCCTGCTCCTATAACTCCTCCAATTACAAGTGCAACAATAAGAAATGAACCTATCCCGCTTTTCTTTTCTTCTTTTACTGGAACAGTCTTAGGTTCTTCTTTTTTTACTTCTTCTTTCTTAGGCTCTTCAACCTTTATGGTATTTTTATCTTCTGATTCAATCATATTAAGTAGGTCTTGCTCTCCTACTTCTGTTAATAATCTTACATTATCTTGATTTGATGAGTGATCCACTATTAGGTGCATAGTTTTTCCACTTTTAGTTTGAAATGTTAAAAATTGTCTTACATCTACTGGATTTTCTTTATCTTTTTCTGTATCTCCACTTGGTGTAATATCTTTTCCATTCCTATCTACATTTTCAACTACTGAACCTCTTGCCTTGTTTTCTTGTGTCGCAAGATTATTTACCGCCTTTGTATTACCACCTTTTACAAGTGGTGTTTCCTTAGGAGGATTATTTGAAGGCTTATTTGCTTCACTTGTATTTCCTGGTATTCTTGGAACATCTTGATAAGGAATTTCTTCTTTTGACGGTGTAAAAACATCATCTTTCAACATTTTCTCAAATTCTTCTTTTTGTGGTTCATAGATTGATTCGTTTTGACTTTCTATTTGCCCTTCATTTGTCATTGCAAATGTAGTTGCTGGTACTGTAAATGTAAAAAGGAGTAACGCTATGGCTACTCCTCGTTTAATACTCTTATTCATTTTTCTATCCTCTCTTATTTTACATTTTTAAATACATAGACTGCTTTTCTAGCATTGTCCCATTCTATTGTTTGATTTTTACCATCTTTAATATCTCCATGACTTGCTCCAAAAGCTTTAGCAATATTTGAAATTGAAGCATGAATTCTTCCATTTATAATCACTGGCTTAACATCTGAATTGTAGACCTTTCCATCTGAATCTTTCATAATACCAGTATCAATATTTAGTCTTAATGTCTTTTTAGCTAATATATTATTTTCTTTATTGGAGAAAATAGCTTCACGAGTAGAGTTGTCATACTCAACATTAAAACCTAGAGTATAAGCAATATATCTTACTGGAATCATAGTTCTTCCTTGATCCACATAAGTTTTTACATCCATATAGACTGTTGTCTTACCATCTTTATTGATAATGTTATAAAAGTTTTTGTCTACTTGGAAAACTGCAAATTCTTTTTCATCTTTAACTTGTTTTTTGCCTTGTTGTTCCTCTTGCTTTTTAATCTTGTTAAGATCAAATTGATTTAGAATATTCTTGTCATCAGCTTTTAAAAGTTCGTCCCACTTTTTGTCTTGAGATTTCTCATCTTCTTCCTTCTCTTTGTTTTCTTTTTGGAGTTTTAGAAGTTCATCTAATTTCTTAGATAAGTCTTGGTTTAGATTTTTGTCTTTTTCATCTTTAGATTGTTTTTCGGGTTCTTCTTTCGATTTTTTATTTGCTTCCTCGATTAACTTCTTTGCTTCTTCAATTTTCTTATCTAATTCTTCTTTTAGCTTTTTAATTTCTTCTTCAGAAGCTTTTTGTTTTTCTTCTAGTCCTTTAATCTTATCTTCTAATTCTTTTTTTGTATTTTCAGAAGATTCTTTTAAACTATCAATAGCCTTTTGAAGCTCTTCAATTTTCTTAAAGCATTCTGACTTAGAATTTTCTGTCTGTTTCTTTTTAGACTCTAAGTCTTTTATCTTAGTATCTTTTTCATCAAGAGTTTTTTCTAAGTCCTTAATTTTATTGTCTTTACCCTCAATTTCTTTAGTCTTCTTTGCAAGTTCTCCTTCTAAAGATTCAAGCTTTTCTTGCATTTCTTTGATTTTATTTTCGTTTTTATCGGTCTTTTCTTTCTCAGCTTCTAACTCCCATTTTGTAGATGAATAATTTTCTTTAAGTTTTGCATTTTCATCTTGTAATCTTTTTAATTCATCTTTAAGCTGAGTAATTTCTGCTATTAGTTTATCATTATTAGAATTTTTAAGATCCTCAATTTCTTTTTCCAATTGAGCAATCTTATTGTCTTTATCTCTAATTTCCTCTTCTAGCTTAGCCTTTTCTTGTTTTAGTTTTTCTCCATTACCTTTGTAAGATTCTAGCTTTTCCTTTAATTCATCTATCTTTGATTGGTCTTCTTGTTTCTTATCATTTAAGTCTTTGATTTGATTTTCTAAATCATTAATATTACTTATTGAACTTTCTATCACTTTTTTATTACCATCTGCATCATCAGATTTAGCTAGTACATTAGTAGTTGAAGTTGATGTTAAAACTAATAAAAGAGCCATAAAAAAGGCTCTTAGTCTGTTCGTGTTAAATTTCTTCATTATGAATGTTCTCCTTTTCTTTTAATTTTTCTTCTCTTTTCCTATCATTGATTTTCTCCATTAATTCTTCCAAGCTAATATTGTTTCTCCTAATAGTTACAATTATCTCTTCATTTTCAACTTGTATTTCTTCATCACAAATTTCCTTGTATTTTGCATTTAAATCTTTTAACTTCTCTTCTATTTTTTTCTTTTTGTTTCTAATACTTATAAGTTTTCTGTTCACATAATTTCTCCCTTCTATCTTGGTCTTCCAAAACCATAAAAGTGTGATTTCCAATATTTTGAATTTATTGATGTGTATTGAATTGGATCTCCTGCGTGAATCATCATTCCGTTACCTGCGTATATTCCTACATGAGATATTGGAGTTCCACTGTTATATGTTGAGTGGAAAAATATAATATCTCCAGGTTGAGCTTCACTTGGACTTACTGGATTACAATAGTCTTTGTATATTCTCCATGCAGTTGTTCTTGGCATACTCTTTACACCAGACTTTGTAAATGACCAACTTACAAATCCTGAGCAGTCAAAGTTAGATGGTCCACTTGCTCCAAACACATATCTTTTGCCTATATGTTTTTCTGCTTCATTAAATAAGGCTTTGGCAGTAGCTGAATCAAAAGCAAGACCAGGATTGCCAAAGTTTGGATTATCTACTATTTCTCCTAAGTCCCCATTACCTGATCCAAAAACATCTCCCATATTTCCCTTAGCTTCAAGAAGAGCTTCATAGTGAACTACATTGTCTGGATAATCTTTAAATATTTCCCTAACAACTTCATCCATTTCTTTTTTCTTTAAAGTTACAATTAACTTTTTATATTCGTACTCTTCTTTTTCATAGCTAGTATAAGGATTGCCACGACTATCATATCTAGTTCTTGCTACTGTTCTTGTTCTAATCTCAATTTCTTCCTTAAAATCAAGCTTATACATCTTGTCAAAAAGTTCTTTTAAAATTCCTTTTACTTCAGATGCTGATTTTACTTCTCCACATCTTGAAGTTATATAGGATAAAAGTTCATGGGTATTATGACCAATTTCTCCTTCTTTATTTATAATATATTCGTCATATCCAGGATGACTTGTTTTTACACTTTCGATTTGTGATTGTAGGTCATATTCCATTGATGAAAATTCTTGATTAACTTCACTTAGAACTGTATCTTGTGATAGGTATGTTGTTGTAATTACTGAGTTTACTGAGTTACTTAGTCCACTCATACCAACACTTCCGCCACCAATCATGATTGATAGCATAAGACCTAGTCCTATTACTAGAAATAAAACCATCTTACTTTTTCTTACGATTAGCTCTTTAGAAGCCTTACCTAAACTTAAAATAGCTTTTTTAACCCTATCTACAAGTCTTGTTTCGTGCTTTTTAGCTATCATGCTTTTCATTTGTTTTCTCTGGTAAAACTTTTTAAATCTATTTTTCTTTGTATAGGCATCTGACTTTTTTAAATCTTCTAATTCACTTTTAAACTCCAACTTGCTTTTTCTCTTTTTTATTTTCTTATCAAGTTTAGATAGCTTTTTTAAGGACTTTTTCTTTTTATCTAGCTTATACTTTCTTATTCCATGCTGGAGTTTAGAGCTTACATTAGCGGCCTTTTCTCCAGATTCTACACCAGTATTATCAGATCCTGAACTTAAATAATCTCTCACTAACTCTGATGACTTAGCTCCAGATAATAAAACCCCAGAAGATAGACTTCCTTTAGTTTTATTCTTTAAGATATTATCCTTTAGCTTACTTTTAGACTTTTCAAGCTCTCCAATCTTTTTATCTGAGATAAAGTCTTTAACATCTTGTGCTTTCTTAGAATCTTTCGGTGTAGCTTTCTTAGATTCATTTTTTAAGTCATCAATTTTCTTTCGAGTGAATTTATCACTTTCATAATTTTTTCTTTTGTAGTAAGTCTTCTTTTTATTAACTTTCTTTTGTTCTGAAGGTTTAAGGATTGTTTCCTTTTCATCCTTTATAAATTCTTGATTATTGTCTTTAAGCTCAGAATTATCAAGAGTCTTATCTGTATCAACTTGGCTTAGCTTACTCTCTTTATCTATCTCTTTAGAAAATTTTTCCTTATCTCTAAACTTCTTTTCTTGATAAAGCTTTTGTTTTTTATCGATATTAGCATTACTGTCGTTCTTACTTACTTCATCTTTAACAAGCTTATCTTTTCTGAATATTCTATTACTCTTCTTTGCTTCGATAGGTTTATCTTCGCTTGTGTGGATTCGCTTAGACTCTCTCTCGTTAATTTTGTCTTGGAATTTATCCTTACTATGAATAAGTTTATCCTCATAATTTTTAAGGACTTGTCTTTTACTTGATGCCTTCTTATTGCTTATTGGTTGAGCCTTAGCTGAAATATCATCTGTTGTTAGTTTATTAGAATTAATATTTCTACTATTTTTACTGTCAAAATTCACCTTTTTAAAGTCTACATCTAAGTCTTCATCAAGTTTAAAGCTTTCATCTACACTTATTTCAAGATTAACTTGTTTTGTTTCTTCAGCCTTATCCTTATTATCTAAAACTTCTTTTCTAATTCTTTCCTTGTTTTTAGCCTTCTGAAAGTCTTTTAGTCTATCTTGTTTTTGATCTTTAGCTAATACATTCTCATGAATAAGTTTAGATTCTTTTTCTGAAATTTTATCTCCGAACCTATTCTTAGTTTTAATAATCTTATTGGTATAATCATCTGAATGAACAAGTTTACTATCCATATTCTTTTCAGGAGCGTCCCTATTTCGTATAATTTTCTTTTGAAAATCTTTTTTTAGTTTTTTACCCATATCACACCTACTTAGCTTCTTCTGGTTTTGTTGTCATTAGCTTATATAACATGGTATCTTTAGGGAATTTATCAATAAATGGAACAATAGTATTTCCGAAGAATAATAGTCCCTCACCTGCATTTGAATTAGTAATATAGTTTAACTGATAAGGCGATATTTTTAATTTCTTAGCAAGAATATCCCTATCTCCAGATGCTTGATTTAACATTAGAACAAAGTCTGTATTATCAAAGATGTTTTCAATTTCCTGACTTGTTAAAAGGTCTTTTACGTTTTGAGTTATACCTGTTGGAATACCGCCCCATTTTCTAAATCTTTTCCAGATTTCTACTGAATATGAAGCAGTTTGTGGGTCTTTTAATAAAAGGTGGAACTCATCTATATAGTATCTTGTAGACTTGCTTCCTCTATTTAGGGAAACCTTGTTCCAAACTTGGTCTTGAATTACAAGCATACCTATTTTTTTAAGTTGTGTTCCTAGCTCTTTTATATCAAAACAGAGCAGTTGCCTATTTAAGTCAACATTTGACCTATTATTAAATACATTAAGACTTCCCTTAACATAAATTTCCATTTCTGTTGCTAATTTCCTACCAACTCCCTCTTCTTGAGATAGGAGCATATCGTATAAATCTCCTAATATAGGCATATTTTCTGGTTTTGGGTCTTCAAAATATTTTTGATATATCTTTGGTAAGCACCTATCTATAACAGATTTTTCTGCAGCAGTAAGACCAGATCCTCCTACCACAAGTTCAAGCATAGACATTATGAAGTTTGCCTTATCCTTTAAAGGTGCGTCCCCATCTCCATAGTTCATATTTATATCTAGTGGATTAAGGTAGTCCTTTGACTTTGCTGATACTTTAATAACTTCTCCATTAAATTGTTTTACAAGGTTTGAATACTCGCCTTCTGGATCACAAATAATTACATCATCATCTGTGACAAGAATTGCATTTGCCATCTCTCTCTTTGCTGAGAAAGATTTACCAGAACCTGGTGTTCCTAATATTAGTCCGTTAGGGTTCTTGAGTTTCTTCCTATCTGCCATAATCAAGTTTTGGCTAAGGGCATTTAAGCCATAGTACAAAGAATTTGCCGAATCAATAAATAGCTCTTCTGTTGTAAAAGGTATAAAAACTGCAGTTGATGATGAAGTTAAAAATCTTTTTATTTCGACTTGATTAACTCCTAGAGGTAAGGCAGAAACAAGTCCTTGCTCTTGTTGATGAGATAATCTTTTTACCTGACAATTATGTCTGTTTGCAATTGATGATATTTGAGCAATAGTGTTTTCTAATTTTTGATTACTCCTAGCAAAATTCATCATTACTATGGTAACTACAAAGAGCCTTTCATCTCTATTTTGTAAGTCAGATAACATGGACTTAACATCAGCTCCAAAGGTATTTATATCTGAAGGAATAATATCCATATCATATCCTGCACGAATTGCTTTCTTTTGTTCTTCAATTTTCATTCTGTCTAGGTCTGTGTTTTTTCTCTTAATGAGTTTAATAGCTTCTGCTTGTTCAACTACATCTATATGAAAAGCTACATAAATATTGTCATCAATATCTAAAAACTCAGATAACATTCTGTCTGATAACTCACTTGCAAGTATTTGAAAATGGCTTACTGCTCCAATGAATTTCCCAAATTTAAAATTATTTGCTGGTGTAAAATTAAAGATATTGGGAGTTATATGTGACTTTGTAGACTCTTTCTTCTTCAAATCCTTATATGAAAAATCAAAGTTTTTGTCTGGATTTAACATATCGTGAACAAGTCTTAGTCTTTCTTCTCCATCAAGGCTTTCTGCTCTTACTCCCATAGATTTAAAGTTAGATAAAATATCTACTTCAAGTCTATTTAACTTTGCTCTTGCTTGCTCTAGGTTATCGGCTTCTGTTGTAAAGGTTATATACTTCATCTTTTTAAGTCCGTTATTGCCCTTTGCAAGTTGAAGCTTTAACATCTCCCTAAACTCTTTTCTTACATCGTCATAGAAGTCTCCCTTATCAGCAATTTTAATTGCGTCTTGTAGGTCTATATTTCTTCCTAATTGATTTACATATGAAAGTTCAATGTGGACACTTGGATCAAAAGAATTTAAAAAGTTGGCAAATTGGTTAAAGATTAAATCTCTATCTTCTTCCAATGCCAACTGATAATTTATATCTTGAAATGAAATTGTCTTTGAATAATTTTTTTCATCTAACTGGCAAATGCCCTCTGGTAACATTCTTATATAGGGAATTGTATCCTCAACTGTAAATCTCTTTTTCTCTTTATTTAAAATTACACTTAGAAGACTATTTGTTGGTTCTTTCTTTGTTTTTAGCCTTCTTACTTCCTTTTTGTCTTTTTTTAATTGTTGTTCCCTTAGATTTAAGTCGCTGATTTGCTTTTTTCTTTGCTTCAAGGTATGCCTCCTTTCTTATTCTCTTAGTTGGTTGATAAAACTTATGAAGATAGAAAAATCTAAAATATTTTTCAAAGGTTAAGGTGTCTTTTTCATATAAGGTTATAAAAAAGATTGGCAGGGTTACTATTAGCATTACAATGATTGAAACATCATTAGGTAGATATTTCTTCATAAATAAATAGGTTGGTATGCCAATTAGTCCTGCCACAGAAAAACCTATAAGTTGTCTTTTGGTTAAGTTAAAAGCAACCTTTGTTTTAATCTTGTCCAAATCTTTTGGTATTGGTACATACGCCATTTTAATCTCCCTCTACTTCTTCTTTGGAAAGTTCAAGTATATGGTCATAATTAGATGTTGTTTCCTCTTCTAGGTAGCTAATTCTTTCTTCTAATTCTTCTTGTTTTTCTTCATTTCTGTCATTGTATTCTCCTTGATACATAACAAATTCATTGTGACATCTTCCGAGTCTGTTTATTCTTTTCTTTAAGCTTCTAATCTCTTCATTTCTTTTTTTCTCTTTTAAGATTTTATAAGTTCCTCCCAATGAAATTCCAAGTCCCAATAAAGCACAATTTTTCTTTTTTAACATTTATTCCTCCTAGTGCGTATTCATAATACTTTTTGCAACTGTTCCACTCTTAAACATCATAAGTCCAAGTAGTAGAGCATATCCTAATATACTAAACAAGCTTGCGTGAATATCTGTAACCTGTACCGTTCTTATTAAAACGGTGTAGATACCTAAACATATCATCAAAAACAAACCTTGTAGTCCCAAGGCAAAAAGTCCCTTGATATAATTTGTTCCAATCTGACCCCATTCTTTATTTCCCATAGTAGCAAATGGTATGGATGATACTGATGAGTAGACATATATTTCAAACATACGCCCATATACTATTAAGGTAATAGTTAAAGATATACATTGAATTGCAATCCTCACTAGGCTTGTTTCAACTAATATCATTAAAAGCTCACCTATTTCTTTTTCTTTTAATGTATCAACCATTGCAACTATCTGATCTCCTGAAACAGTGGCAGAAGTAGTGATTACCCCTGCCGCTTTGTTTACAAGATTTTGTGCCACATCAAAGACTGCCATTGAAAATTCAAAGGCATGGCTTGCAAGGTAGACTGCTATAAACATCTTTATAATGTATTTGAAAAACTCAAAAGTATCTGTATCATGCATATTATTCTTTTGCATTACCATATTTATGAGTTCAATACATAAAACTGCTGTTATGATAAGACCTGCTATTGGAACAATCACATTATCATTAATGTTTTTTATAAAGTTATATACTTCTCCATTCCAACCCATTGGTGTCTTCCCAACATCAGTTGCAATAACTCCAACCTTGTCATTTATATCTAAGAACATGGACTCAAGATTTGCTTTGATACCTCCGAGTAGCATATCCTTAAAAAATTCAGTTAGCTTGTCAAAGATACCAAACATAGACTTTCTCCTAATTTAAAACATTTGCAAGTAGTGGAATTAATTTAATACCGATTAGTACAATTCCCCCACCAGCCATAAGCTGCTTAATACCTTGAGATTTAGCACCAGGGTTATCATTACCATAACCTTCCATTAAGTTAATAACTCCCCATGCTCCTAAACCTGCACCAATTGCAGTTACAAGTGTCTTTAAAACTCCTACTCCAGCTGTAAAAAATTCCATATTATTCCTCCTCGTTTTCTTTCTTATTTTCTATTTTGTTTAGTGATTTAACTATAAAATTCTTGTAGACCTTATCTCCTTTTTTGTTTTCTTTGAAATATCCAAAGACATGGATTAGATCTCCTTTTTCAAAATCTTTTACAATTTTTACCTTTTCTCCATATACTGAGCAATTTGTATATTCTTTGCCCTTTCCATATTTTTTTACAAGAGCAAAATTTGCTACTTGAACATTTTCTCCATCCTTTTCAAATTCTGAAAATTCAGCTTCCTTAACTAAATTTGCATTAATATTTATCATTTCTCTATCCATTAACTTCTTCTCCTTAATCTATAAATTTCAATTAAAAAAGCGACCGAACTTATATTTCAATCGCTAAATGTCTTATATATTAAATTGTTTTAAGTAGGACTTCTTATCCTTACCATCTTAACCTCCTAATTTTGAGTATAAAAAAAGACGATAGAGTTTTTAATTTCTATCGTCCCATTGTATAAAACTATTTTTCTTTTATTCTTCTTCATAACTGTTCATAAGTTCTCTCCAATTATCAAACAAAACTTTTCTATCTTCAAATTTCATTTCAAAAATTTCAGGAACATCTGATCCTATAACTTTTACCGGTCCCATAGATGTCATAATATAACCTGGATCACCTTCTACTTCTATCAAGTTAAAGCTGCTGCCACACCCTTTGCAGTATATCTCAGCTAAGTCATGAGGTGGTTCCCATTTCTTTACTACACCACACATACACTGTAACTCAATAATTTCATCCGAATCTTTTAAACCTTCTTTAATGAAAAAATAATAGGTGTTATTTCTGGTCTGTAGGAAATGATTTACCTCTGTTATATAATCGTTTATCTGTTTAGATAATTGAGTAGCGTATTCACGCTTATAAACTTTATTTACCATAAAATAGATTGATTTAAGATATATCTCTGATATAAATCTCATCATAGTCGACAAGATTTCATACTTTAATTCATTAAAATTTTCAGTGCTTAATAAATATGGTCCAATATCACTACCAAAAATAATATCTGAACTATCTGAGCTAGTGAATAAAGTTGATGTATATCCAATATGTGTGAATTCAGATGAAAATCTAAATAAATTTTTCAATTCTTCTTTTAAAGCTTCTTGATTATCTAAATTTAACTCAGTAAAAATATAATCAATTTTGTCACCAAAATTCTTCTTTGTACATTTTGTGATATCTGACTCAACCCCTCTTACACGTTGATTGTAATTTAAATTATCAAATTCACTTAACGCATCTTCTATTTCTTGGTTAAATAAAGAATGCCTGATTGATTTAGTTGCATATAGTTCAAAGCTTTTTAAAGATGTAAGAACATGAAAATTTAGCTCTTTTGCATCTAACATTATTAGTATAAGCATCCGAAACCATGCTGTCAAGTGTCTGTCTAGTTGTGGTTACTAAGTTACTATAATCAATAAATTCTTTTCTTAATTTACCAACATTGTTAATATCTATCTTATCTATCTCATCGCTCTCAAAAACAATTAAAAATTTTTTTAATATTTCGAAATCATTTTTCAATATCCTAGGAATAATTTTCTTAAAATATTGTTTTGAGCTTGTTACTTCATTAAACTCATCATTTACCATATCTGTTTCAATAATCAACTGTTCGATTTCTTTATTCAAAACATCTAGCTTAATTGCTAAATCATAAAACAATTGGTTTACATATACTATATTGTTAAATAACACCTCATAGTTATTTAGAGCGGCTGCGTTTTTCCTCTCAGAAAAATTAAGTGCCAAGCTTTTTAAAATATCTTTTTCATTCATTATCTACAACCTCTTTCTTAACAATAATTATATAATGTATTAATCTAATTTAAACTAAATTCTTATAATGAAAGTATTTGACTTCAAACTAGGCTTATCTTTCCTCTTCATATACATCTCAATATCAAAAGTATTTCTCTTGTCATAGTCTTCCAGTAACTTATAGTTCTTGTGCTTTGTAATGTCATACTTCTCAGATAGAAGAGGTCTCACTCCTCAAAGTTGATATATACACTTGCCGCCATCCATTACAGTTATTTCATCTTGGCTCATAAGTTCCTTACCAGTTTTTTGGTAATTTAGACCAAAGGATTTCTGGTTTGATCTTGTTTCTGATGTGTTATATAGGTCTATGGTTTCTTTTCCTAAGGTTTCTGATAACTCTTTTACTGTTGTTTTTTCTTTCCCTCCTAGAAAGAGTGTTGAGTCACAGTTACCAACTATTGTATCTGCATGGTCTTTGTAGATTGCCTTTAATTGAGATTGTGCTTGCAGAATTATACTTGCTGATATTTCTCTTGAACGAATTGTCGCTATTAGTTTTTCAAATTTTGGAATTAAGCCAATATTTGCAAACTCATCAAGTAAACATCTTACATGAACTGGAAGTCTTCCACCATACACATCATCTGCCTTATCACATAGTAGATTAAATAATTGGGAATACATTATTGAGACTACAAAGTTAAAAGTATCGTCAGTATCTGATATTATTACGAACAAGGCAGTTTTCCTATCTCCAATTTTATCAAGCTCTAGCTCGTCTTCACTCATTAGCTCTCTATATTAGTTGGTGATTTTATTTCTCTTTTTTTATTCTTCCATGTGCCCTCCTTTCTACTTTTAGGCAATCGAATAGGGGCTAAGATCTAGCCCCTTTCACACCACCCGTACGTGCCGTTCGGCATACGGCGGTTCAATATTTTATTGTATCATATTATTTATTACTGATGTTTCTATTCAACTTTATTCTTTTGGTATCCGAACCATGAGAAATGAATACGTCATTCCTTGTGTTCCATCAAGTCATAGTACATCATTTTCAAATATTACAATAAATATCGTTCCTCCCTTCGCTCTATTTCCGTTACGAAACTTCTTCACTACTATGGAGTCTGCTGACTTCTCACTATTCGTTGTTACTACTTCTTCGCTAATGAGACCTCACGGGATAAGCCCTAATACTTTCATCGTTTACTTGCAGAATTTACGCTTTGGGTTTACGGTTACCTTTTGGGTCTTTGCTATCTTAGGCTAGCTTGCCCACCTGTTACGCCTCATATTCTGTTCCTGTTCGTCAAGCCACGATTTCGCTATCCGTTCTTCTCTCATAGATGTCGCCATCTAAAACTTCGGGGTCGCTATTAGATTCGTTGGTAACTACGCTCTGTAGGGATTTTCACCCCAGCATTAGAACATGCCCGTCATACATAAAAAACAGCAAATCTTTTTTGATTTGCTGTTCTTCATGTCTATGTTATCCAGATATCATTTAATACTATAATATTGGTATAACCCTATCAAACCTAAAACTATCATTACTAGTAAGATGGCAAGAATTATTTTTTTTGTTTTAGTACTCATACTATTCACTCCAATATGATACGGTTGATGAACCATTAGGATAACTAATTAGTTGTCCATAAAAATTTCCTATTTGAACACTTAAACCTTTTAACGGTCCTAATTTATAGTAAAAAGTCCCTTTTGTGTATACTTTATTATTACTTATATATGCGTATTTACCTTGTGTTGATGTTTGTACCATTGGATTTAAATTCCTAACAACATAAGCATCATAATAATTTATACTTCTAATTTTCCCATTTGAAACCTTATATCCAGCTTCTACCTTGAATTTTAGTACTTCTATTCCAAAAATAGAAAATGTTTTAGTTCCCCAAGTATTCCTACTTACTGTTGAAGCTCTTGTATTCATCGTTGGACTATCAAAGGTAATCTGGTCATTTGATTTTGTCACTACAGTTTCTAAAGAATTTTCATTTGAGTACAATTCAGGTTTTTGTAGAATATCAACAAATTGTTGTTTTTCACTTTCAGTCAAACTAACAAATTTTTTAAAATCCTCATATGATTCGGATTTTAAATATTCTTCATATTTATCGACTGTCAGTATATCACTTTCCATCTCATCTGCAAACACATTTACGGGTACTATCATCGTCATCATCATTACTATAGCAAATCCTACTGCAAACAATCTTTTTTTAATATTATCTAACATTATCTTCCCTTCCTTTCAAATTATTTTAATCTTTATATGAACTCAATACTATAAATTATAGCGATTAATCCCCGTTCTTATACCTCTGAGGATTCTTATATAACATTATTTCCCCCTTCTTTTTCATTATTATAAGATATCGGCAGAATTAACTCAGCTAACTTTTGTGCATACTTTATTATAATTTGTGCATACTTTATTATAAAAGGAAACTCAAAAGAATTTACTCATTTTATTATATTAATAATCATATTTCCATTTAAACGAACTTTTCCCTTTCTTTGAAGATATTTTTCAATATCAAATAGATTTTTCTTATCAAAATCTTCAAGTAATCTATAATTCTTATGCTTTGTAATATCGAATTTATCAGACAAGAAAGGTCTTACTCCTCTTAGCTGGTATATGCACTTACCACCATCCATTACAGTTATTTCATCTTGGCTCATAAGTTCCTTACCAGTTTTTTGGTAATTTAGACCAAAGGATTTCTGGTTTGATCTTGTTTCTGATGTGTTATATAGGTCTATGGTTTCTTTTCCTAAGGTTTCTGATAACTCTTTTACTGTTGTTTTTTCTTTCCCTCCTAGAAAGAGTGTTGAGTCACAGTTACCAACTATTGTATCTGCATGGTCTTTGTAGATTGCCTTTAATTGAGATTGTGCTTGCAGAATTATACTTGCTGATATTTCTCTTGAACGAATTGTCGCTATTAGTTTTTCAAATTTTGGAATTAAGCCAATATTTGCAAACTCATCAAGTAAACATCTTACATGAACTGGAAGTCTTCCACCATACACATCATCTGCCTTATCACATAGTAGATTAAATAATTGAGAATACATTATTGAAACTACAAAGTTAAAGGTATCATCTGTATCTGATATTATTACGAATAAGGCAGTTTTCCTATCTCCAATTTTATCGAGTTCTAATTCATCTTCACTCATTAACTCTCTAAGCTCTCTTATATCAAAAGGTGCAAGTCTTGCTCCACATGATATTAAAATTGACTTTGCAGTTTTTCCTGCTGCAAGCTTATATTTCTTATATTGCTTGACTGCAAAATGAGTAGGATCTTTCTTTTCAAGAGCTTCAAAGAGCCTATCAATTGGGTTCATATAGGTTTCATCATCTTCTCTAACTTCACTTGCGTCAATCATATCCAAAAGTGTCTTAAAGTTCTTTTCTTCTTCTGGTGCTTCGTAATATATATAACCAATGAGGGCAGTGTAATATAACTTCTCAGCCTTTACCCAGAAATCTTCTCCTGCCTTTTCTCCATCTCCCTTGGTGTTAGCAATTATAGTTTGGACAAGCTTTAAAATATCTTTTTCACTTCTTAAATATGCAAAGGGATTGTATTTCATAGATTTTTTAAAGTTTATTGTATTTAAAATCTTTATGTCGTATCCATTTTCGTAGAGCATTTTTCCACACTCTAACACAAGTGTGCCTTTAGGGTCTGTTACTACATAGGAAGAGTGCATTTGCATTAGGTTTGGCTTTACATAAAATCTCGTTTTACCTGATCCAGAACCTCCTATTACCAATACATTTTTATTTCTAGCGTATTTAGGGTTTTTAGGTCTTGAGTTCATTGTAAGTCTTTCGGTATTAGTTATGAGGACATTGTTTTCAAACTTAGGGTCTATATATGGAGCAATATCCTTCCTTTCTCCCCATCTTGCAGATCCATACTCCTTACCTTGCCTATATTTCTTTTTATTTTTTTCTTTGCTATAAACGATTAGCTTAACAAGAGCAGCAACTGAAATTCCTACTAACAAGTCCCTTGGATTAAAACTTGGTATATAAGATAAAGTTCCTATATCAGAAATTCCCGCCATTATTCTATCAATAATATCTCCTCCAACATAAGAATTGATGTGCTTAGAAAAGATATTTCCAATGTAGGAAAATGATAAATAAGGAATGTTTGATAATATAAATTTCTTTGGGTTGTCTATTTTAATTAAGTTTTTAATATCAGAAAGAATGGCTTCTAATACCTTATTCATCGTAGAAACCTTCGCTATCTAATAAAATTAGTAGGTAGTGTCTTCCTTTTGGTGTTATAAATGTTTGTATGCCTACAAGTGTACCTAGTGGATCAACCCATTCTTTTACTTCAAAATATCCCTTGTTTTTATCTGCATAAGGTAAGAGTTTCTTTTTCTTATCTCTATAAATTAATCCCTTATCCATTAAAAAATTTATAAATTGATTTTGTGGTATTCCTAACTCTTTGGCAGTATTTCTAAAGTTTGTAAGTAGGTTATAATCTACTAATTTGTCATAATAGTCTGCCTTTGGTCTTAATTCGTCATTTTCTTCTTCTCTCTCGGCAATAATTCTATTTGCTACAAGAATTGCATCTGCAAGTAACTCTTCATTAGTTTTCTTTTCTTGCCCTACTATATATCCTCCGTTTTTTCTAATGCTCGGTAAGACTTCTCTAGTTACCCAAGCTTTAAATATTTTTGCTTGTGGCAGCTTTGATGAAAGGATAAGTGAATACAATCCTGATTCGTTAATTATTGAAATATTCTGTATTCCTCCAGGGGTGTTCCATTTCGTTACACCCTTATCTTCTTCATCTACATGGTCATAAATAGCTTTCCTTGGATTAACATATCCTAACATAGTTGCTACTTCATTAGCTATAAAGAAAAACTCACCGTCTTTTTCTATAACAGTGAGTTTCCCAAAATTCTTATTTTTAAATGTTTTTAAATTACTTATCATAAGCTTTGCTCCTTATGTTTATTCTTAACTTTATCTTTACTAATGGTGTCCTTAGCCATATCTTTAAACTTATTTATTGTCTTCGTTATTGAATCTTTCTTATCGGCCTTTCTTTCAGAAGCCTTAACTGCTTTTTTAAAGGCATGTTCCATTACCTTTATATCCTTAGATTGAAAAAACACAGAGTGATTACCAGTTTCCTTATCTTTCATAACAGAAAACTTCACTCCGTGTTTATTTAAAATTTTCTTTAGTTCTTTTAACTCAGGATCTTTTAGATTAATTTCTTCTAACTGTCCCTTTTTAACCATATCTTTTAGTTTTACTTCTTCTCCGTTATTTTTTATTACATTTTTCAAGCCTCCTTGTTCTTCTATTTGCTTGTGTACTTTCTTTAATGCATCAAGAATTGCTTTACTTGTTGCTTTTGCAAGCCTTACTTCAAGATTAAGACTCGACCTAGATACTTCTTCATTAATCATCTATTCCACCTCCATATAAAAGTAACTCTTTGTATTTTCTTAACTTCTCTTGATGGATTTTTCTTCTAAAATCTTCTCCCGTAACTTTAACTGGTATTGTCATTTCAAGTATTCTTGAATATATTCTCTGATACTCAAGGTCAATGTTTGGATTTTGAATAATTTCCAATGATAAGTTTGTAGTAAAAATTGTCGGCTTACCCTTTAAGTATCTTGAGTTTATAATGTTATATACTTGTTCTCTTGCATAAGATGTATCCCTCTCAATTCCAAGGTCATCTAATATTAACAATGGAATATTAGAGAGGTTACTGATAATTTCATTTGAATCTAGCTTAAATGCTGATTTTTGTATTTGGTTTATAACTTGAGATAAATTCATAATCTTAACTTTAACTTGCTTTCTTTCGATTAATTCATTTGCAATTGAACAAGCAAGATAAGTCTTTCCGCTGCCAACATCTCCATAAAATAAAAGTCCTACATTGTCTTTTTTCATTTGTTCAAAGCTCTTAGCATAGTTGTAAGCAACCTTGTAAGCTTGTCCCTTTTCATTTAGGAATTTCTCAAAAGTATATTGGTGTTGGAGCGGCGATGAAAAACAATCTCTTTTAAGTGTTGATATTTTCATCAGTCTTTCTCTTTCTTCATTTTCCTTATCTCTTTTTATTTCACATTCACATTTAATTCTTGGAATAAACTTTGTAAATCCAAGATCAACTAATTCTCCATCGACTCTTTTACCACATGATTTACAATAAACATGTCCATTTCTTTCAATATCATTTTCTCTTAATACAAAATCTTTTAAGCTTTTCATAAACTCTCTCCTATATCGTAATTCATTTTCCTTGTTGAATTGTCATTAATGCTTTTTGCCTGATCATTAAGATACCAATTAATTATCGTTGCCTGGTGGTCTTGATACACTCTGTTATTTGCTTTCATATAAGACGAGAGCCTATCAATGTATTCATTAATTCTACTTCCTAACTCATTTGTTAAGTCCTTGCATTCTTCATCAGTCAAAAATATATTTTTATATATTCCATAAGGCTTTTTCCCTTTACTAAAATCATTCTTTCTTAACTCATTATTACTAATATTGTTATAGTTACCTTCTGATTTTCGGAAATCTTGAAGTCTGTTATTCGGAGTTCTTGAATTCCGATTATCGGAAGTCTGGACTTCTGCTTTTCGGAAATCTGGATTTCTATTATTTGAATCAGAGAAAACACTCATAAAATCTTTAACATATATCCTATTTGGTTTTCCAAGTCCTTGTCTTTTCTTTTCTATCAATCCAATTCCTGATTTTGTATCAAGCTCATTTATAATCTTTAAGGCTTTATCATTAGCACAGTTAAATTGCTCTTTAATAGCATCCATTGTGTAGTAAATAAAGACTTTTCCATCTTCATCTATCCATCCATTTTTATATGAAAGACCCATTCGATTAAGCATATATGAATACAAAACTTTAGCTTCAATAGAAATGCTCTCAAAAATCTCATCTTCCATTAATACCATAGGCAACCTAATGAAGTTATACATCTCAGATTGCCTGTTATAAAAATAATCAAAATTCATTCCTACCTCCTTTCTTTAAAATAAAAAAGAGCAGCCTTATTTAAGCTACTCTTGTAGAAAGTGTAAAATGGGTTTCATCTTATTATATTTTTCTTTGTGTCTCCTCATACCAGTTGCAAAACTACTCTTACGTCCATGTAGTTTTTTTGAGTCTTTTTGACGTATCCTTCTTCATCTTTATCGAAGACAAAATGCTTATAAAACTGCTTAAAATGCAGGATTTCTAAATTTATATCTTTTGTATCAACGCTATAGTCTCCACATGCCTAGAATTTGGAAATTGGTCAAAGATTTCATAGTTTTTTATATTATATCCATTATCTAAAAAAGTTTTTAAGTTTTCTACCTGTGTCTTTGGATTACAAGAGATATAAACATACTTTTTAGGATTAAGTTTTAAAATTTTTTCTAAGGGTTCTGGACTAATACCTGCTCTTGGAGGGTCTAGGATAACTACATCATAATCTCCCTTAACATTCTCAATCTGTTCAAGTACATCTCCACATAAGAAATTTATATTTTTAATTTCATTTAATTTGGCATTTTCGTATGCTTTTTCTACTGCCTCATCTACTATTTCAATACCAGTGGCTTGTTTTGCAACACTAGCCATAACTTGAGTAATGGTCCCAGTACCTGAGTATAAATCAAGTACATTCATAGAATCATCTATTTTTGCAAATTCAAAGGCTTTTTGATAAAGCTTTTCTGCTGTAAATACATTTGGTTGAAAAAATGAAAATGGAGATATGTTAAATTTTAATCCTAACATTTCTTCTGTAATATGGTCTTTTCCAAAAATAAGATCAATTTTTTCAGGTATTACAGCATCAGCAACTGAATCATTTGTAACATGAAAAATTGATACTATTTGACCATCTAGGTTTAAATTTTTTAAGAAGTTTACAAATAATGTTTTTCTCATCTCATCGAAGCTTTCATCACTTGTAGTAACTAGTATACACATGATTTCACCTGTCCTATGTGCTTTTCTAATTATAAAGTGTCGTAAAAGTCCTTCTCGTCTTGATTTATGATAAAAACTAGTGTTTTTTTCACGGAAATATTTTTGTACTGCACTTCTGATTTTATTAAAATCACTATCTATTACATTACAATCAATCGTATCCACAATTTCATAGAATCTATTTTGCCTATGCAGACCTAATATTAGTTCTCCTCCCTTATAAGCATCTCCAAAGGTGTATTCCATTTTGTTTCTAAATCCTTCAGTTATTGGGGATCTATTTATTGGTATATCACCTTCATAAGTAATATTGTTTTCAGCTAATAATTTTTTTATCATGTCCTGTTTTAGCATTAGCTCTGTTTCATATGGCATTCTTTGATATGCACATCCTCCACATATGTCAGCTTGAGGGCAAAAATCTCTACTATTTTCTAAGGGAGAATGTTCTACTAGCTCTATATACTTTCCTTTTTTGTAATCTTTTCTATTTCTTGTAATTTTAACCTTACAAGTCTGTCCTAGTACACCACCCTTAAATTCAATTATATTTTCATTTTCATCGGTTCCAATTGAAATATTTGGATATTTTACTTCATTAATTTTAACATTAGTATTTTTATTCTTTCTCACCTACATCCTCCCAAAATTTCTCAGCTTCTATATCGAAATCACTTTTTTCATTTACTAATTTAATTCCATTGTTTTTCCAATGTTTAGGATACATGCTTTTATATTTATAACTATTAAATCTGTCATCAAGCAGATAGATAATCCCCTTATCATTTTCACTTCTGATAACCCTACCTGCAGCCTGGTAAACTTTGTTTAATCCAGGAAAAGTATATGAATAATCAAAACCATTTTCTCCAAGTTTATCAAAATGAGTTTTAATTAAATTTCTTTCATTACTTACACCTGGCATACCTACTGAAATAATCATTGATCCGATTAATCTATCACCAATTAAATCAACACCTTCGGAAAATATGCCTCCTAAAACTACAAAAGCAGTTTTTTGTGAGTCTTTATCAAATTGTTTTAAAAATTTCTTAGTATCCTTTTCATTCATAAACCTATCTTGGATTACTATTTCATCATCAAAACGTGTTTTGTAATCCTCGTATACATCTTCTAAATATGAATAGGACGGGAAAAATATAAAATAATTTCCTTTTTTTGAATTAATAAATTCATTGATAGCTTCACTAACAAAAACTAAATTATTATTCCTATCCCTATATCTTGTGCTAATCTCGCGATTAAACAAAGCAAAGTTTTTTTCATCAAAAGGCATATCAAGTCTAAGTTTTAAACTATCATCGGCACCCAATATTTTAGTAAAATAAATCATGGGAGAAAGTGTGGCTGAAAAGAAAATAACAGATCTTGCATTTTTATAAGTACTTGATAAAACCATGGAGGGATCTATGCACTTAATTTCAAAGATAATCTGATCATAATCTTCATCATAAGAAATCACAGAATAAAAACCTTTTGTATAGTATTCTCCTATCTTTAAAAATTTATTAATATCAAAAAATAAATTTAGTAGCTCATCATAATTTTCATCATCATGTTCTTCTACCAAATATTTTTGCAGAGGTTTTAAAAGTTTTATAAATTTTTTATCAAAATCTTCGATTTGATTTTCCTGATAATAATAAAGCTTCTTACCATATTTAGCATAAAGTTGATCAAAGGTATCTATTATTTCATCGCAGTATTTTATAATGTTTTTTTGCTTTTTATTATCTAGTTTTTTAGATATTTCTTTAAAACGTTCATCGTTAAAAGAAAAGCCGTACATATCACGAGCTCTCTCTACCAAATTATGAGATTCATCTATTAAAAAAACATATCTATCAATTACTTCATCAAAAAATCTTTTTAGATATGTATTTGGATTAAATACGTAATTATAATCACAAATTATAAAATCTGCATAGGATGAAATATCAAGTTCTAACTCAAATGGGCAAACTCTATGCTTTTCTGCATAAGAAGTTATAGTTGAAAAGTCCATTATTTCTTCACTATCAATTATGTCTTTTAAAGCATCATTTACCCTATCAAAATGCCCCCTTGCGAATGGACAATCTATAGGATTACATTTTACTTCATCATTTAAGCATATTTTTTCTTTTGAAGTTATTGATAGTGCTTTTATAAATAAGCCTTGATTCTTTAGAATATAAATTGATTTTAAAGCTTCATTTGCTTGTGTACTTTTGCTAGTTAGATAAAAGATTTTATCGGTTAAATCTTCTCCCATTGATTTTACAGATGGAAAAACTGTTGAGATTGTTTTGCCAATACCTGTAGGTGCATCTACAAATAATTTTTTCTCATCTAAAATTGATTTATAAACTGCTACAGCCATCTTTCTCTGCCCCTTACGGTATTCTTTATAAGGAAAGTCTAATTCTTTGATAGTCTGATTTCTTTTTGATAAATTTCTTGCTAATATTTTCGAAAAATTTAGATATTCGTTTAATAAGCTGTAATAAAAATCTTTAAGCTCATCAAAGCTAAATGATTCTTTGAATATGATTGTAGAATAATCTTCCACACTTACATATGTAAGTGTGATACTCATATTTTCTAAATTATTATCTAGAGCATAAAAGTAAGCGTAGCATTTAGCTTGTGCCCAGTGTAATTTATTTGTGCCATCAATTTCTGAAAGCATTCTACTTGTCGATTTGATTTCATCTATTACAAATCCATCTTTTTCTTTAAGCAAGCCATCTGCTCTACCCTCAACTATAAACTCTACATCATCTATAATTGTAGAATTTTTTAAAGAATATTCACTTTTATAATTAGCACCATATTTTTTTTGAATTGCTTGATGCGCTCTGATGCCTTCAATCATTCTAGCATTATCACGAAATCTATTGTCAATATCTCCAGATCGCATTACAAATTCAATAAGGTTTCTAACTGAAATTCTAACTAACATTTAATCACCTTTTCTTATTATACTACTAATTAGGGTATAAACTTTTATGAAGATAAGGAGTTATTATGAACGAAACAATTAAAAATCAACTTAATCATAGAACTATAAGAGAGTTTAAAGATGAAAAACTAGACCAAAGCGTCATTGATAATTTACTAGAAGTGGCGAACATGGCTCCTACTAGTAATGGTATGCAATTTTGTACTATCATTGAAGTTACAGACCAAGATTTAAAAGATAAGTTAGCAAAAAACGGGCTTCAAGAATATATGGCGCGTGCACCTCATTTGTGGATATTTGTAGTAGATTTGTTTAGAAATTATAGTATTGCAAAAGAAAACGGCCAAGAAAATGATGAGATGTTAGGTTTTGATAGATTTATTCAAGGTCTTACAGATTGTATAATAGCAGCACAAAATGTTACAGTTGCAGCAGAAAGCCTAGGTTTTGGAGTAAATTATTTCGGAAATATCCATAATGATACAAAAAATGTAATAGATATCCTAAATCTACCTCAATTAACATATCCAGCAGTTGGATTAGGATTTGGAATTCCAAATCAAGCACCACAACTAAAACCAAGAATGGATATGAGCGTTAAGACATTTGAAAATTCATATAAAATATTTGACAATTACAACAAAACTATTGCTGATTATGATAAGGAAATGACTACCTATTACGATTTAAGAGATGCAAATAGAAGAGTAGACTCATTCTCAGCACAAATACCCAAAAAACAAGGAACACCAATAGCTAATAGAAATAAAATGTTTGAAACCTTATTAAGTCAAGGTTTTAAAATAGACATAAAATAAAGATTACAAAAGTAATCTTTATTTTTTTAACACAGAAACATAAGAATTATCTTTTATATAAAATCTGTATGGATAATCAATTGCTTCTTTAGAATAATCTATGCCTATTCTTTTATCAATAATTATATCAAAAATACTATCATCATCTTCAACATAAAATGATTGGTCAAATAAATCTTTGCCATTTAAACTTTTATCTATACTTAAAGCTTTTGTAAGTTTTCCAGGACCATTAGTAAGATTTTTCTTTTGATATGCCGATAAATCATCAAAATATTTACCAAATCTATTTTTGCTAATATTATCAAATTGATTTAAGGGTTCTACTGCTCTTATTAAAACTGCCTCTGGAATATTTTTATCCTGAGTAACAAAATTAAGCATAAAATGAATACCATATGTTTGATATACATAAATAGTACCTGCATCTTCATACATTATTTTATTTCTATCCGTTTTTCTATCTCCAAATGTATGGGCAGCTCTATCCTCTATCCCAAGATAAGCTTCAGTTTCTACAATCTTTGCTCTATATATAATTCCATTATCTTTTTTTACTATTACTTTTCCTAATAGGTCCTTAGCAACCGTTAAAGTATCTCTACTAAAAAATTCTTTACTTAACATAATTTCCTCTACTGATTTTTATATATAAATATGATATCATATTATTATCAGAGTAGATAGGAAGCATTAAGTGTTAAGAAATGGGTTGTTGTTCTTAAACGAAGCTATAGGCTATGATTTTCTATCGCAACCGCTGCCTCTGATAGAAAGGGGAAAAAATGAAAAATAAGATTACTGTTAATATGCTCACTAAGATGTCTATTTTTGCTGCTTTAACAGTTATTTTTAGAAGATTTCTAACTATAACTATTTTTTCTAGCACAAAAATAGGTTTAGGTTACTTGCCTACCATTATGGCGGGGATTTTATATGGTCCTTTAGCTGGGGGCATAACTGGTGGTGTAGCAGATGTTGTTGGAATGTTGATGAAGCCAGACGGGGTTTTTCATCCTGGTTTCACTTTAAGTAGTATCTTGATCGGTGCTGTACCAGGTTTTATATCCTATAATTTATTTAAAAGAGATTTTAAAAATAAACTCGACTGGATATGCCTCACAAGTTGTATATTTGTGTTCATAGGTGTACGACTACTGCTCGATTCTTTTTGGCTAACTAATTTATATTCCAACCCATATATATTTTATGTTGTACGTAATTTTATAAAAGATGCTTTTGAAGCAGGAATTAACGCTGTAGTTTTAATATTACTAATACCAAAAATAACAAAATATGCATATAAAAAGCTCTAAGATTTTCTTAGAGCTTAATTATTTTGATTTATAAAATCATTTATTAATTTTACGATTTCTTCCAAATAGCTTTCATCTCCAGGATAACCAATTACTAAATGACCATGTTCTTTTACTTTTCCTACTATCATAAGATTTCGATATAGTTTATTTTCACCAGTTCCCAGATATCTCATGTCAGTAATAATTCCTATAATCATTCTTGGAAAGTCAATATTATTTTCTTTTTCAAACTCTCTCATGACTCCATGAGCCATGATTTCTCCAGCTACACCATCATCTATACTAAGTCCATCTAGACAGGCTATTAAAATATTTGCTTTTTTCAGTTCAGCAGTATCAGCTTGAGAAATTTTAATATCTGTGATTATATCATCATTGTTTTTCTTATCATTTATATCAGCATTTCTTTGAGGTACATATAAATCTAATTTAGTATTTTCTTCTATATATTTTGCTAAATTTTCAGTCCATTTATACATAGCATCATTAAAAAAATGACTTGCTAAATATCCGTACATTCTATCTCCTTAAAAACTTCTACCAGCTCCACCGCCGCCGGTGCTTCCTCCACCACCAGTAAATCCACCAGAATAAGAGCTACCAGATGAGCCTCCAAATGATGATCCACCAAATGATGAAGAAGATCCACCAGTCCAGCTACTAGAACTCCATGGGTCATCAAAATATCTTCTTCTATATCTAGGGTATCCCCTAAATGTTGGATTATTTCTGTAATATCTAGAAGTATTTCCTCCATAGAAATTCATTTTTGTTGTTAATCTAGACATTATTATAAATATAATTAGATATAAAAACAGTGTTCCTAGGCTAATGCCACCTGAATATGACTGGCTATTCATATCTAAATAATAGTCATAATTCCCATCAAGAGATATTTCATATTCATCAACAACTTCCGCAACTATTGCATTAAATCCTTCATTAATTGCTTTAGAATAATTGCCCTTTTGTAAGTCATCATACATAAAATTATCAATAATTCTACCAACTTTACCGTCATTTAGTCTGCCTTCTATACCATAGCCAGTTGAGATAAAAATTTCTTTTTTATCATTCAAATCATCTTCAGTAATAAGGATTAGAACTCCATTTTTTTTATTTTGATCACCTATGTGCCATTTATTAAATATTTTGGGTCCTAAATCACTTGCTGGCAAACCATCTGGATTTTTAATTGTTGCAATCATTATTTGAGAACCAGTTTTTTGCTCCAGCTCTCTGTTAGTTTTGGTTATATTTTCCTTAGTTTCCATATCTAGCATACCTAGTTCATCTAGGTAAAAACTACTTGGTGCAGATGGTAGATCTGCAAAAGATATAAGAGGAAAAAGGAAGATTAATAAGCAAAATATAAGGTTAAATTTAAATATCTTCCCCTTTTTCATAAAACCTCCTATTTGTTATTTTGATTAAAGTCAACTTTTGGTGCTTCTTGAGCACTTTCACTAGCTTGGAAATATTCAGCCTCTTTGTATCCTGTAAATCCTGCAATAAGATTTGTAGGGAATTTTTTTAAATCTGAATTGTATTCTTTAACAGCTTGGTTATAGTTACCGCGTTCTACAGAAATTCTATTTTCAGAACCAGCTAACTCATCCATTAATTGAGTATACTGAGTGTTTGCCTTTAGTTCTGGATAATTTTCAACTACTACATTCATCTCACGAACAGCTTGTGTCAATTGCTCGTTAGCATCAGCTAATTCTTTTGGAGATTCTGCATTATTGATTCCTGAGCGAGCCTCAGTAATTTTAGTTAAAGTTTCACCTTCATAATCTGAATATCCCTTAACAGTATTTACTAAGTTTGGAATAAGGTCTGCCCTTCTTTGTACTACATTTTGTACTTGTGCATAAGCTTCATTTACATTTTCACGGCTACCTGCTAGCCTGTTATAGGTTGGTACTGTTAGAAATAATATTAGAGCAAGTACTACTAAAATGCCTCCAACAACACCAAACCCACTTCTTTTTTGATATCTATTATTCATTATTCCTCCTAAATATTTTATAAATTATTAATACCCATTTAAAAGGACAATGTCATTATTTATAAGACTATTTTTTACATCTATAATTCTTTGATTAGATGATCCACGAAATCTTAATTTTAAATCTTTTTTAGATTCGATAAATGGACCATCCACTAGTACGTCAATTTCTTTTAGTAAATCTTTTTGGATTTTATTTGCAATCAAATTCTCAAAGCTATATCCTGAGTATATCCAAATTTCTTTATTAACTTGAGTTTTTATTACTCTAACTATATCTGTTAGTTCATGAGCACTTTCAAATGGCTCTCCTCCTAAGATTGTTAGTCCACTTACTTCATCTCTTTTTAGATAACTTATTACTTCATTAGTAGTTTGATCAGTCCAGACTTTTCCAAAGTTAGGATTTTGATATTCTTTATTAAAACAATTTTTACAATTTATACTACATCCAGTTACGAAAATACTAGTTCTAATTCCAGGACCATTTGCAATATCATATTTTCTTATTTGTGCGTAATTCATATATGTAGCACCCTAGCCTTAATTTCCTTTGTCCTTCCTTCATTCCAAAAATTTTCTCCCAGATAACCGCAAGTTCTTCTTACTACAGTAAGAGAGTTTCTATCTTTGTTACCACAATTTGGACAATACCATTCATTTCTTTCGTTTAATAGTATTTCTCCATCAAAACCACATTCATTACAATAATCAAGCTTGGTATTAAATTCAGCGTATTGGATGTGATCGTAAATATATTTAATCATAGTCATTATAGCATCAATATTAGCTGTCATATTTGGAATTTCTGCATATGAAATACAACCCCCAGTAGATAAGGACTGAAATTCTGCTTCAAAGTCAAATTTATCAAAAACTGATATTTCTTCTCTAACATCTACATGGAAAGAATTTGTATAATAACCCTTATCAGTTATATCTTCTATTTCTCCAAATCTATCCTTATCAATACTAGCAAATCTATGGGTAAGACTTTCAGCAGGTGTTCCATAAACTGCAAAAGCAATATTGTATTCTTCGCTCCATTTTTCTTTTTTCTCATTTAAAAGTTTCATAATTTTTAGAGCGAATTCTTTTCCCTCATTGCTGGTGTGGGATTTACCTGTTACAAGTTTACTTGCTTCATAAATACCAATATAACCTATGGTTACTGTAGCGTAACCATTTTCAAGTAGTGGTTTTATCGGTGTGTGTTTTGGTAACCTTTCTATAGCTCCATGTTGAAAATGGATTGGTGAGCTATCGCTTGTAACTTTTGATAAGTGATGATATCTTAAAAGACCTACTTCTTTTACAAGATCTAATCTTTTTTCTAATATCTCAAAAAATTTTTTTTCATAATTTTTAGCTAAGATACCAATTTGAGGAAGATTTATAGTGCAGACACCCATATTAAATCTTCCGTCAAATTTATATTTGCCATTTTCATCTTTATATGGTGGAAGAAAGGCTCTACATCCCATAGGAGAAAATACATTCCCTTCATAGTTTTTTTTCATTTCTTTAGCAGATATGTAATCCGGATACATTCTTTTTGCAGTGCACTCTCCAGCAAGATTAGTAAGCGAATAGTATTTACTATCTTCTTTTATATTGTTTTCATCTAAAACATAAATTAATTTTGGAAAGGCTGGAGTAACATATACCCCTGCTTCGTTTTTAATGCCCTTGATTCTTTGCTTTAAGATTTCTTCTATTATCTTTACTGTTTCCTCTAGGTATGGATCATTTTCATCTGTGTGCATAAATAAGGTCACAAAAGGAGCCTGACCATTGCTAGTCATAAGAGTATTTATTTGATATTGGATAGTTTGTATACCTGATTCTAAATCTTTTTGAGTCATTGCAGAAGCCATAGCTAAAGCTTGATCTTCGCTTGCTAAAGTTTCTTTGGCTAGTCTTAAATTTTTATCATAAGATTTTTTTAAATATGGACTTAGGCAGGATATATTTATAGATTGGCCACCATATTGATTGGAAGCAATTTGAGCAATGATTTGTGTCATCACATTACAAGCTACTTGAAATGACTTTGGACTTTCTATCAACTTTCCATTTACAACTGTTCCTTCATCTAACATATTTTTCATGTCTACTAGGCAGCAGTTAAAAATTGGTTGGATTAAATAGTCTAAATCATGGATATGTATAGCTCCTGACTCATGGGCTTCTACTAAGTGGGCTGGAATTAGTTTTCTTTTTGCTATGTCTTTTGCAACCTCTCCAGCTATCAAATCCCTTTGAGTGGAAGCTATTAAGGGATTTTTATTAGAGTTTTCATCCATAACATCAACATTTGTTTGATTGAGTAATCCTAAGATATCATTGTCAGAGGTATTTTGTTCTCTTTTATAAGCTTGGATTGATTTATATGATTCATAGGCTCTAGCAGTGGCTGGGTTATTATTTCTAATCAGCTCATAATAAACTGCTTCTTCTATATCATAAATAGAAATCTCATTTTTATCCTTATATTTTTCTTTTATTATGTATGCTATTTCTTCTGGCTGATCCTTAATATAAACTCCACTTGGAGAATTCATAGCTTTAAGGATAGCAGCAGATATTTTTTCTTCTTTAAAATCAGCTTTTTCACCATTTCTTTTTACAACTTGTAACATATTATTCCTCCTATACTTTCGTTAGTATACCATATCTAGTTTTCAAATAAAAGTATATACCATATATAGTATATCTGACTATTAAGCTAGGGATATTAAAAGAGATGTTGGAATAAAGCCAAGCACCTCTTTTACTTAAAAGTTTATTTATTTTTTGATAAATGATAATTCTTTATTTTCATCCACATCTAAAACAGCTGTATTTTTTGCTCTTATTCTTCCTTCTATGATTAATCGACCGAGCTTAGTTTCTACATTTGTTTGTAAATATCTTTTTACCGGTCTTGCACCATATTCTACATCATAAGAATGATCTAGGATATATTCTTTGGCAGCTGGTGTAATTTCTAGGTCAATATTTAAATCTTTAAGTCTTTTTCTAATTTCATTTATTTGTAGGTCAATGATATTATAAACTTGGTCACTTGTTAGTGGGCTAAACATAACTATATCATCAATCCTGTTTAAGAATTCTGGCTTAAATGATGCCCTTAATGAATTTTCTACTAGACTTTTATTTTCATCATCAATTGTTCCATCATCTTTTAGACCATCGATTAGATATTGACTACCAATATTTGATGTCATGATTATGATTGTATTTTTAAAGTCTACTGTCCTACCCATGCTATCTGTGAGTCTACCATCATCTAAAACTTGTAATAATATATTAAATACATCTGGATGGGCTTTTTCGATTTCATCAAATAATATTACTGAATAAGGCATACGGCGGACTGCTTCTGTTAATTGGCCACCTTCTTCATAGCCAACGTAACCTGGTGATGCACCTATTAATCTAGATACAGAATATTTTTCCATGTATTCTGACATGTCTATTCTTATCATGTGATTTTCATCATCAAACATAGCTTCTGACAATGCTTTGGCAAGTTCTGTTTTACCAACTCCTGTTGGTCCTAGGAAAATAAATGAACCAATTGGTTTTGAAACATCCTTTAGGCCAGATCTTGCTCTGATAATAGCATCTGAAACTGCAGTAATAGCTTGGTCTTGGCCAATTACTCTTTCGTGCAATTTTTCAGGAAGAGTTAGTATTTTACTTCTTTCACTTTCTACAAGCTTATTTACAGGGATACCTGTCCAGTTGCTAACTACATCTGCTACATCCTCATCTGTGACTTGTTCTTTTATAGCATCTTCATTATCTTTTTGTGAAAGTTCACTTGCTTTTTCAAGTTTTTCTTCTAAAGCTGGCAATGCTCCATAACGAAGTTCAGAAAGTCTTTCGAAGTCGTAGTTTCTCTCCGCTTGCTCAATTTCATTATTTACTTTATCAATTTCTTCTTTGATATTTTTTACATCATCGATTGATGACTTTTGTTCTTTCCATTTTAAGAAGTCTTCATCATATTTTTCAGATAAGTCTGCTAACTCTTTTTCAAGTATAGTTAATTTTTCTTTAGATGATTCATCTTCTTCTTTTTTAAGAGCTGTTATTTCAATTTGCAATTGTAATAATTTTCTTTTTTGTTCATCAAGATATGTTGGCATAGTGTCTATTTCTGTACGAACTGTTGCACATGCTTCATCCATAAGATCTATAGCCTTATCAGGTAAAAACCTATCTGTAATATATCTATCAGATAATTCTGCAGCCGCAATTACTGCGCTATCTTGGATGCGGATACCATGAAAGATCTCGTATTTATCTTTGATACCTCTTAAAATACTTATAGTATCTTCAACTGTAGGTTCGTTTACCATTACCTTTTGAAAACGTCTTTCAAGCGCTCCATCTTTTTCGATATATTCTCTATATTCATTTAAAGTTGTTGCACCTATAACTTTTATTTCTCCACGTGCTAGCATTGGTTTCATAATATTTGACGCATCCATCGCACCTTCAGTCTTACCAGCTCCTACTAATGTATGAATTTCGTCTATAAACATTATTATTTGACCATTTGAATTTTGAACTTCTTCCAATACTGCTTTAAGTCTTTCTTCAAATTGACCACGGTATTTTGCACCTGCTACTAATGCACCCATATCTAGTGAGAAAATTGTTCTACCTTGCAATGGTTCTGGCACGTCGTTATTTACAATTCTTTGTGCTAGCCCTTCTACAATAGCAGTCTTACCAACACCAGGATTACCAATTAATACTGGGTTATTTTTTTTACGTCTTGATAAAATTCTAAGTGCATTTCTAATCTCACTATCACGACCAATAACAGGATCTATTTTTCCTTCTCTGGCTTCTTGGGTTAAATCTCTACCAAATTTTTCTAGTGGGTTGTTTGTTTCTTCTGGATTTTCTGTCGTCACTTTTTGACCTTTCCTGACCTTATCTATAGAATTTTTAAATTCTCTATAGTTTAGATCATATCTTTTATTTATATCACTAACTTGTGTTTTTTCATTTAAAAGTGCTAAAAAAATATGTTCCATAGATACAAAACTATCACCCATATTTTCTGCTTCATCTTCACTTTTTAGTAATATTCTTGAAAGAGTTTGTGTTGGGTAGATGTCAGATCCACCACTTGCTTGTGGCAATCTATCCATCATATTTCTTATTTCATTTCTATAAGCTTCAAAATCTACTTTCATAGTCTTAACGATTTGAGAAACTATGGAATCAGAGTTTTCTATTAAAGCATAATTTAAATGTATTTCATTTACTTCCGGATTACTATTTTTAATTGCATAGCTATTGGCATTATTTATAGCTTCTAGTGATTTTTGTGTAAATTTGTTATAGTCCATAATTTATCCCTCCATTTCATTTAATTTTTCATATAAGTCTATCATTTCATCATTAAATTCTGTTGGGTTATCAATGATAATTTCTAGGATTAAATCACCCTTATTATTTTTTCTATCTTTATATCCATAACCTTTAAGTCTTATCTTTTGACCAGAATTTACTTTTTCAGGTATGGTTACCATCAAGCTACCATCTGGAGTATTTACTTTTCTTTTTGTACCAAAATAAGCTTGCCATGGATATATTTTTTCTCTTTGGATAATATCTATTCCATCAAGCCTTCTATCTTCTTCATCTTTGATGATTATTTTAGCTAAAATATAAGCGTTTATACCATATTTTGAGCCATCTACTTTTATTTTATTATTATTTTTTATACCTGCTGGTATGTTAATTTCTACATTTTTAATTTCATTATCGTATTTAACTGCAACAGATTTATTAGCTCCTTTTTGAGCCTCATCTATGCTTAGTAAAATTCTTGTGTCAATAGTTGATTTCTTTTTTGCATTAGTCGTACTTGATGCCCTACGTGATCCAGCTCTTTGGTAAGTACTTCTACCAAAGCCACCAAATAGTCCATCAAAAAAATCAGAAAAACCACTATCTGAACCTGTAGTATAGGAGTAAGACCCACCACCGAAGTTTCCAAAATCAAATCCAAAATCGCTAGGATCAAAGTTTTGACCACCTGAGAAATTTGCACTATTACCAAACTTATCATATTTTTTACGTTTTTTTGGATCTGATAAAACCTCATAGGCTTCGTTTATTTCACTAAATTTTTCTGCTGCATCTTTATCATCTGGATGAAGGTCTGGGTGATACTTTTTGGCAAGTTTTCTATAAGCTTTTTTTATGTCAGTGTCACTTGCTTTTTTATCAACCCCTAATACTTCATAATAATCTCTATATTTCATATTGCCTCCATCGTTTTAATTATTAAATATTTTATTATTTATTTGACCATCTCTGACCTTAATTAAACTATACTATCACTATTTATATGTGCAAGTAGATTTATCATAAATTTAACTATATTAAATATAGACTTAGGATATATAAAAATAGAGCCTTAAAAAGGCTCCTATTAATGGTCGTATTTTACTAATGAAATAACATTGTAGTCCTTTAAAACTTCTCTGCCATTTAAATCTTCAAGCTCAATTAAGAACTCAAATGCAGTAACTTCTGCACCTAAAGTTTCGACAAGCTTCGCAGCTGCTTTTGCAGACCCACCAGTAGCTATAAGATCATCAATAATAATAACCTTATCACCTTTTCCAATAGCATCCTTATGCATTTCTAATTCGTTATTTCCATACTCAAGGTCATAAGATATTTTTTCAATCTCACCTGGTAATTTACCTGGTTTTCTTACAGGTACAAATCCTTTATCAAGTCTATCAGCTAAAGGTGCTCCAAATATAAATCCACGAGATTCAATTCCTAAAATATAATCAAATTCTAATCCTTCTAGGCCTTCTTCTAACAAATCTAAAGAATACTTAAAAGCTTCTTTATCTTTTAATAATGTTGTAATGTCCTTAAAAGATACTCCCTCAATTGGATATCCTTCAATAACTCTAATTGTTGATTTTAAATCCATTCTATCCTCCAAATAGATTATACCATAATTTTCTAGTTAATTATAAATACTATTGTAAAGTATCATTAGGAGTAATTATGTTAAATGAAAAATTAGATAAATATTTAAAAAATGACTACTATCCCTTTCATATGCCTGGGGCAAAAAGAACGGATATTTTAAGAAATGATTTACCATATCAAAGAGACCTTACAGAAATAGATGGTTTTGATAACCTAAATGATCCAAAAGATATATTATTGGAATTAGAAAATAGAATTGCAGATATATATAAGGTAAAAAAAGCTATTATTTCAACAAATGGTTCTACATGTGGGATTCTATCTGTTATTAGAGCTCTAACTTATGAAAATAAAGATATTTTAATAGAACGTACATCTCACAAAGCTGTTTATAACGCAATCGAGCTTAATAATTTAGAGTCTTCATACATAGATGTTATCCTAAGCGAAAATAATGCAGTAATAGATATTGGTTTTGATGATTTTAAAAATAAACTTGCTAGTAAAAAATTTGCTGCAGTTGTTGTAACTTCCCCATCATACGAGGGATATAATTTGGATTTGGAAAAAATATATAATGAGTGCCAAAAAGCAAATGTACCCTTAGTTGTAGACCTAGCCCACGGATCACATTTAATTTTAAATAAAAATTGGTCGGATAAATTTGATATTGCTATTACATCTTTTCATAAAAATTTATCAGGACTTACACCAGCAGCATGTGTATTAATAAATAATGAAAAATACATCCCTGAAATCAAAACAAATATGGCGATATTTCAAAGTTCATCCCCCTCATATATTATTATGCAATCAATAGATGAGATGGTTGAAAAATTTGATGAGTTTTACAGAATGTTTGAAATCTTAGAAAAAAATTTAGATGATATTTATAATTTGCAACTAAGAAATCTAGATATAATAGATGCTCCAAATAAAGATAGGTCTAAAATATTAATATCAACAGCCCATTCAAATATAAATGGAAATGACTTGCAAAAATTATTAAGAAATGAAAAAATAGAAATTGAAATGTCTTACCCTGCGTATGCTTTACTCATTTCAACAATATTTGATAAAAAATATGCTTTTGAAAGATTAAAAAAAGCCTTGATTAAGATTGATAATAAAATTGATTTTGGAAATAACATTCAAAATTTCTCATATAATATCCCAAAAATTGAATTTAATATTAGCGATGCGCTTTTAAAAAATAAAAGTAATGTTAGTATTTTAAAATCAATAGGCAAAATTTCAGGTCAATTTGTTTATGCCTATCCTCCAGGAATACCGCTAATAGTTCCTGGAGAAATAATAGATAGTCATTTGATTAAAAATATTCAGGATATGCAAAAAAATGGTATAGAATTAAATATTGATAAGGAAATATCAATAATTGATTGACTTTTTTTCTTAAAACTGTTATTATAAAATCGTATTATAAATACGTACATAAAGGAGAATACATATGCAAAGAATTGTAACACTTAATACAAGAAATCTCCATAAATCAAAAAAGAATGGTGGATGTGGTGAATGCCAAACATCTTGCCAATCAGCTTGCAAAACTAGCTGTGGAGTAGCTAACCAAGAGTGCGTTAGCAAAAAAGAAAAATAAGGGCCAGGCCCTTATTTTTTTTCTTTATTATTTCCTATCAATTTAGTATAATACTATTATTACATTTTAAGGAGAATATATGATACACCAATATAAGGCCAAGGGCTTTAATATAGTTTTAGATACATATAGTGGCGCTGTCCACGCTGTTGATGATGTTACTTATGAAATTATCTCATTGTATGAAGATCATTCTAAGGAAGAAATAAAAAATACCCTATCTACATACAATCTTTCAGATGACCAATTTGAAGAAGCCTACAATGAGGTTCAAGAATTAGAAAACGAAGGTATGTTATTTACTACAGACAACTTTTCTGATTTATCTATTGATGTTACAAAAAGACCTACAAATGTAAAAGCTATTTGCTTAAATGTAGCTCATACTTGTAACCTATCTTGTGAATATTGTTTTGCTAAGGGCGGTAAATATCACGGACCTGATGCAATAATGACAAAGGAAACTGCAAAAGAAGCAATTGACTTTTTAATTGCGAATTCTGGCAAACATTACAACCTTGATGTAGACTTTTTTGGTGGAGAGCCACTAATGAATTGGGATGTTGTAACTGAAACAGTTGCCTATGCAAGAAGTCTCGAAGAAAAACACAACAAACACTTTAACTTCACTCTTACAACAAACGGTATGCTTTTAGATGATGATAAAATTGATTATCTAAATGAAAATATGAAAAATGTTGTTCTTTCTTTAGATGGTAGAAAAGAAACTCATGATGAATTTAGAAAAACTATTGGTGGCAAAGGTTCTTTTGAAACAGTTGTTCCAAAATTCCAAAACTTTGTCAAAAAGCGCGGTGACAAAGAATACTATATGCGTGGAACTTATACAGCAAATAACCTAGATTTTACTAATGATGTAAAGACTTATTTAGATCTTGGGTTTAAAAGGACATCTCTTGAGCCAGTTGTGGGTAACTCTGAATCTGACTACGCACTTAAAGATGAAGATCTCCCAATTTTATACGATCAATACGGAAAACTAGCTGACATGATGATGGAAGCTATTGATAACAATGATGAATTTATATTTTACCATTACATGATTGACTTAGAAAATGGACCTTGTGCCCATAAAAGATTATCAGGATGTGGATCGGGAACAGAATATATGGCTGTAACCCCTACTGGTACACTTTATCCATGCCACCAATTTGTTGGAAATGATGACTTTGTAATAGGAAATCTTGATGAAGGTATAGTAAGAAATGATCTAGTAGAACAATTTAAAACTTGTAACTGCTACTCAAAAGAAGAATGTAAAACTTGTTGGGCAAATATGTATTGCTCTGGTGGTTGCGCTGCAAATAACTACAATGCCAATGGTGACATAAATAAAACACATGAATATTCGTGCAATCTATTTAGAAAAAGAATCGAAATGGCGATAGCTATTAAAATATACGAATATATGAAAAAGTCTCAGTCAAGTGAAGTTCTAGCATAAATTTTTTATATATATAAGTATAAATACCTAATAATATATGTGAATAAAAGATATATTATTGGGTATTTTTATAATATAAGAAACAATGGAGGATAATATTATGACTGATGAAAAAAGAACTTTTGAATCTGGAAATAATGACAATCTTAATACTGAAAATGTAAAAAAAGAATTTGATAAAGCAGGCGAAAATCTTAAAGAAGATTTTGACCACACAGCGAAAAATATAAAAGATGATTACGATACTACAAAAACACATTTAGAAAATGACTTTAACAAAGCTGAGGCTGAAGTTAAAGATGATTTTAACAAGGCAAAAACTAAAGTAGAACACGATTTTGATGAATTTAATAAAAATAATAAATTCAACGAAAATAACAAGTTCAATGCTGTTAATGATACAGAAACTGTAGATACATCTGATTATAAAAGAGTAAATACAGAAGGCACTACAACACGTGAAGATTCCAATAGAAACACAACAACTCACACTGATAGACATAGAGGGGTAAAAAATACAAATAATCGTGTAGAAGATAAACCTTTCTATTCAAATTGGTGGTTCTGGGTATTGTTACTATTAATTCTATGGGCAATCTGGTACTTCTTCTTTAGAACACCAGCTACAATCTAATTAATCCTACGTTCAGAGGTGATAGCTAAAACTATCACCTCTTTTACATTGTTTTTTTCTAAGACTTTTATAATTTCCATCGCAGTATTACCCGTAGTTATTAAATCATCTATCAATAGAACACTTTTTTCTGTTAAGTCTTGCTCAATTGAAAAAGCATCTATTAAGTTAAGCGCCCTATCTTCTTTTCCAAGATTATGTTGGGCCTGGGTATTTTTTATCTTTCTAAAATCCATAAGATACTCACAGGCTACATCATCAATAAAATGATCGGTAATCATTTTAATATGATCAAATCCCCTATTATTTAAAGTAGATTTTGAACTTGGAGAAGGCAAAATATAATCACAGTCAAAAAGATTATTAATTCTAGCATAATCGTAAACAATACTTGAAAATACCTTAGCTAAAGATGTATTTCGATTAAATTTATAATCAGCAACTAATTTTTTCATAACTTCATTATAAAAATAAACTGCATGGCAATTATAATTCTCTATACTAAACTTATTGGCTACATAATCCAATTTTTTAAGGCAATCCTTACATAAAAAATGAGCTACACTTTCATTTCTTTTGCAATTGTAGCATATATTTTTATCCAAAAATAGAAAATCAATCATTATCTACATTCTCCATTTCATTTATCCAATAACTTAAATTAGTATATCTTTTATTAGATGTATTATTATCTACCATCTTTTTTATAATTCTCTTTTCGCCTACCAAAACAACTAATTTTTTTGCACGAGTTACTCCAGTATATAGTAGATTACGTATTAATAGCATAGGTGCAACTTGCATCATTGGTATAATTACACAATCAAATTCAGATCCTTGTGACTTATGAATAGTTATGGCATACGATAAATCTAAATCTTTTATATCTTCTTTTTTATAATGTACAAGTGAACCATCATAAAATTCAACTTCTAAACTCTCTTCTTGCTTATCTATTTTGTTTATAAAACCAATATCACCATTATAAACGCCATCAGCATTAGTTAGGGAATTTTCTATAACTAGGTCATAATTATTTCGAATTTGCATAACCTTATCATTCAATTTAAAAATCCTATCATTAAACTTAATTTCATTTTTAGACGGATTTAATACTGACTGAATATTCTCATTAATACTTGCAGAACCCCAAGGAGTTTTTTTACTAGGACATAATATTTGAATATCTTTTATCTTATCAAAACCATAAAATTTTGGTAATCTTTGATTTACTAAGTTCGAAAGAATATTTGTAAAATTATTCCTATCCGCTTCTATAAAAAAGAAATCTTTACCTGACTCATTTACAATTGGGTATTCCCCGTTATTAATCTTGTGAGCATTTACAATAATGTTTGATTCTAGACCTTGTCTAAATATTTTTTTAAGACGAATTGTTTTTATACCTGTATTTATGATATCAGATAAAATATTGCCCGGTCCTACTGATGGCAACTGATTACTATCCCCAACCAAAATTAGAGCAGTAGTAGGAGCTATTGCACTTAATAGTGACTTCATAAGATAAATATCGACCATACTCACTTCATCTACAATTATATAGTCTTTATCAATTGGATTTTCTTCATTGTACTCAGCTATATTTTCATCAGGTTTTATTCCTAGCAGTCTATGTATAGTATATGCTTCATCTCCTGTTGATTCTTGTATTCTTTTAGCAGCCCTTCCAGTTGGGGCTAGCATTGCATATGTCAAATTATTTTTTGTTAGAATTTTTTTAATAGCGTTAATAATTGTTGTTTTACCAGTTCCAGGTCCCCCTGTTATTACCATCAACATATTTTTGAAAGCTTCATTTATCGCTATTTGTTGTTCATCTGAAAAAACACTTAAATCTTCATTAATTTCTACATCAAAAGTATATTCACTCTCTTTTTTCTGCTTTAATGCTACAGCTATATATTTCTCAGCCTTATATAAAGTATTTTTGTAAACAAATTCTTCATTATTTATTAAAACAATATATAATTTACCCGCTAAAGAGTCGTTTTTTATTTGTTCAACCACATACTCTTCGTCTATCATTAAAAGTTTGGAGACTTTTTTGACAACATAATCCATTTTTAATGATGTGTGACCATTAAATTCTGACTCATAATTTAGGGTGTGGATTATACCAGCTGATATTCTAAAAGCAGAATTTGATACAATTTGCATATTTCTTGCCATATTATCTGCCATAGCAAATCCTATCCCACTTATGTCATCGACAAGCTTATAAGGATTTGTTTTTATAATTTCAATAGCATCTTCACCATAAAATTTATATATCTTCATGGCAAGATTATAAGAAATATTAAGACTTTGTAAATACAGCATGGTATTTCTGGAATCTCTTGTTTCTTCTGCTGTAAGTTTGATATCATCTATTTTTTTCTTACCTATCCCAGTAATCACCACTAATTTGTCAGGTTCATTGTATACGATATCAATAGCATCTTCACCAAACTCATTATAAATCTGAATTGCTGTTTTTTTACCAATTCCTTTAATATTAGCATTTGCTAAGTAGCTAACTATAGCATCTTTGCCTGATGGCTTTAGAAGTTTTATTGAAGAAACGTTAATTTGTTCACCATATTTATCATGATAAACAAATTCACCATCAACTTCAACATTATCCCCTTCATCAAAAAAAGGCATAGTCCCAACACAAGTTATATCAGAATCAGATGTTTCAACTACAATAATATTGTAGCCATTATCTTCATTTCTATAAATTATGTTAGTAACTATACCTTCTATTTTCATTTTATTATATTTCTACTCTCTTAATATCTGCCCCCAGATTAGTAAATTTTTCTACTAAATCACTATATCCACGGTCGATATGATAAATATCTGATACTCTAGTTTCACCTTCTGCTGTTAAAGCCGCAATTACTAGTGCAGCTCCCGCTCTTAAATCTGTTGCTCGTACATCAGCACCATGTAGTTTATCAACACCAGCAATTGTTGCTCTATTACCACTAGTTGCTATAGCTGCTCCCATTTTGTTTAGTTGTTCAACATGCATGAATCGATTTTCAAATACTGTTTCTTGGATTTTGCTCTCTCCATCACAAGTAGTCATCAAAGCCATAAATTGAGCTTGAACATCAGTTGGGAATCCAGGATATGGAAGTGTTTGAATATTTGTAGGTTTAAGTCTCTTATCAACTTTTACCTTTATAATATCTTCATCATCTATTTCTTCTACATCTGCACCCATTTCAATTAATTTTGCTATAACTGGTCTTATGTGAGATCCGATAACATTATTTATGGTTACATTACCTTTTGTCATAGCGGCTGCAATCATATAGCTTGCTGCTTCTATTCTATCCGGAATAATTGTGTGACGTGTACCAGTAAGTTTCTCTACACCTTCAATTGTAATTGTAGATGTACCGGCTCCTTTTATTTTAGCACCCATTTTTGATAAGAATGAAGCTAGATCTACAATTTCTGGTTCTTTTGCAGCATTCTCAATAATAGTTTCACCTTCTGCAAGAGTTGCCGCCATCATAATATTTTGTGTTGCGCCTACTGAAGGGAAATCTAAATAAACTTCATTTCCTAGCAGTTTACCATCAGTTCTAATTGAAATTTCATCATCATTTACTATATTTGTTGCTCCTAGTGCTTCAAATCCTTTTAAGTGTAAATCTATAGGTCTAGCACCTATGTTACACCCACCTGGTGCTTTTGTATGTGCTTCTTTAAATCTTGATAAAAGGGGTCCCATAACAACAAATGAAGCACGCATTTTATCCATAAGTTCAAATGGAGTTTCGCAAGAGTTTAATTCTGAAGAATCTATTTTTACAGTTCCTTCTCCAAGATACTCAACTTTTGATCCAAGGTGCTTTAAAACCTCTATCATAATCTCAACATCTTTTAGTCCTGGTACACCATCTAAGATTATTTCCTCAGTTCCTAGTACACAAGCTGCAAGGATTGGCAATGCCGAATTTTTCGCTCCTGATATAGTCACTTCACCTTCTAGAGGGCCGCCACCACTAATTACTAAAACTTCTTTTTTATTCATTTATAATTCCTTTATTTTGTACCAAAAAGTCTATCGCCTGCATCACCTAGGCCTGGTACAATATAGCTATTTTCATTTAATCCATCATCTAATTGTGCAATAAATATATCTACATCTGGATGTTCTTCTTGTAATTTCTTAACACCTTCTGGAGCTGCTATTATGCTTAGTAATTTTATATCCTTGCATCCTTTTTCTTTTAGTCTACCAATGGCATCACAAGCTGATCCACCTGTTGCAAGCATAGGGTCAACTACCATGATGTCTCTTTTTTCAACATCATTTGGTAATTTTGAGTAATACTCAACAGGTTGTAAAGTTTCTTCATCACGATACATACCAATATGACCAATTTTCGCAGCTGGGAGTACTTCTAGAACTCCATCTACCATTCCAAGACCTGCCCTTAAAATAGGAACTATGCCTAGTTTTTTACCAGAAATTCTATAACCTGTAGTTGTTGCAACCGGAGTTTCCAAATCAAATTCTTCCAAGGCTAAGTCTTTTGTAGCTTCATAAGCTAATATAATAGAAATTTCTTTTATAATAGATCTAAATTCTGTAGAGCCTGTATTTGCGTCCCTCAAAATTGAGATTTTATGTTTAATTACTGGATGGTCTAAAACTTTCACATTTTCTTGCATAATTCCTCCTATATATAAAATATATTGTTAGATGCGGATTTTTTCATTCTATTCATTATACTCTTACCCAAGTTGTTGTCATTCACACCTTCGGCTAAGATTATGTCTACACCATTATTGTCCATTTCTCTTAAGGCGGTAAATAATACATGACTCATATATGATAAATTATCACGATTCCCAAATGACATCGATTTGAAATCATCAAATAAAGAAATTGAGTCATTAAAAGTAAGTACGCCAACTTTGAGGCCTTGATTTTTAAATTTGTTAGCCTCCTCTAGCATCTTATTAGCAGCATTACTACCAATATACACTTTCATCTTTGCATTTGGTGAATAATGTCTATACTTTTGCCCAGGAGATCTTGGTGTCTTTTCATCACTAATTAATGAGTCATCAAGAGTTATTGTTGGTATAATTTTTTGTAAATCTTCAAATGTATAAAATCCTGGCCTTAAGATGACAGGATTATCTTCACTACAATCAACAACTGTAGATTCTATACCAATTTTACAAGATCCTCCATCTAGAATCATGGATATCTTTCCATTTAAATCTTGAAAAACATCCTTAGCTCTAGTAGGGGATGGTTTTCCCGATGTATTTGCACTTGGTGCAGCAATTGGTGTATTTGATATTTCGATGAATCTTGATGCAATCTTATCACTTGGCATTCTAATTGCAACTGTATCTAATCCTGCGGTTACAATGTCTGGGATTTTATTTGATTTTTTCAAAATTAAAGTTAAAGGCCCAGGCCAACATGATTCCATTAATTTTTTTGCATCTTCATTAATATCATCTACTAAATTATATAGCATAGTTTTATTAGAAATATGTAATATTAATGGATTATCAGATGGTCTTCCCTTTGCCTTAAAGATTTTCTGACAGGCATTAGAGTTTAAACCATCTGCACCTAGTCCATAAACTGTTTCTGTAGGGAAAGCTACTAGCTCTCCATCATTTATTATTTCAGATGCTTCTTTTAATATTTTATCATCTATATCTTCTTTATCTATACTAAAAGTCTTCGTAATCATTTTTTGCCTGTATTTCTATTTTTTTAATCTCATCTATTACTCTATCTGTCATTATTAATGAATATGTGGGGTCCATATGGATAGTTAAATCTAAACCTATTTCATCTTTGATTTTTCTTTGGATATCTGTAACAATCTTATGAGCTACAAATAAAGAAAGATTTTCTGCTATTTCTATATCAACAGAACCATCTAGATGACCTTTTCCATATTCGTGTATGTGTAAGCTATGATATCCAATTATAAAATCATTTTCAAGGATGATATCCCCAACACGTTTTTCAATATCTGGATCGACTCTTTGTCCTATTAAGTAAGCAGCGGATTGGCCAAATAAATCAAAGCCTGGTTTAAAAACAAATGCCGCTAATATTAATCCCATAATAGCATCAATTTTTATATTAAATGAGTTTTCAATAATAGCTGCTATTATAATTCCAGCTGTGGCTAAAATATCATTTCTTGCATCAGCCATAACTCCAAAATTTAAATCTGAATCTAATTTTCTATATAACTTTCTATTAAGGATATAAATGTAGACCTTGGCTAATATACTCATCACTAATACTATGATAGCTATGGGTGTAAATACAGTCTGGTCGTCATCAGCATAGTGATGTAGGGCGTTTATAAATAATCTAAATCCAACATACATAATCACAATGCTAACTAGTAAAGAAATTAAACTTTCTCCCCTACCATGTCCAAATGGATGCTCCTTATCCGCTGGTTTTTGACTTACTTTTGAACCAACTAGAGCCATTATTGATACTACACTATCAGATAGATTATTAAAGCCATCATTTATAATTGCAGCTGAGTTTGTAGAAAATCCTACAATTAACTTAAAAATAACTAAAATTATGTTAATAACAATCCCGATTATAGATGATAAAGATATTAATTTTAATCTTATATAAGGTTTATTATAATTTTTATAATCATCTATAAACTTACTGGCAAAGAAGTTAAACAAATTATTCTCCTATTTGTTCTAGTTTTCTTGTCTGGTCTTCTGCAATTAATGAGTTGATCATTTCATCAATATTTCCATTTAAGAAATCATCTAGTTGGTAAATTGTTTTGTTGATTCTGTGATCAGTTATCCTACCTTGTGGAAAATTATAAGTTCTAATTCTCTCACTTCTATCACCAGTACCTACTTGAGATTTTCTATTATCTGCAATTTCTTTATTCCTTTTAGCTTCTTCTAATTCGTAAAGACGAGCACGAAGTACCCTCATTGCTTTTTCTTTGTTTTTAATCTGACTTTTCTCATCTTGACAAGTTACAACTAGACCTGTTGGTTCATGGGTAAGTCTAACTGCAGAGTCTGTTGTATTTACTGACTGACCACCATTACCACTTGATCTATAAACATCGACTCTAACATCGTTAGGATCTATTTGAATATCTACATCATCAACTTCAGGTAAAACCGCAACTGTTGCTGTAGATGTATGGATTCTGCCGCCTGATTCTGTTTCTGGAACACGCTGTACTCTGTGTACACCAGATTCATATTTTAATTTAGAATACGCACCTTCGCCTTTAACTACAAAAGTAGCTTCCTTGATACCACCAACACCTTGACTAGCAACTTCAATTTCTTCAGTTTTAAATCCAGCTTTATCAGCATACATATTGTACATTCTGTATAAATCGCCAGCAAAAAGACCAGCTTCATCCCCACCAGCACCTGGACGGATTTCGACAATAACGTCTTTTGTGTCGTTAGGGTCTTTAGGGATTAGCAAAATTCTCATTTCTTCATTAAAGCTTTCAAGATTTTTCTTATTTTCACTGATTTCTTCTTTTAGCATATCAAGCATTTCGCTATCATTTGTCTCATTCATCAATTCTTGATTTTCTTCAATAGTTGATTGTGCATTTAAAATCTCTTCGTATTTTTCTACTATTGGCTTTAATGAATTGTATTCTCTTGATATTTTTGTAAATTTATCTATATCGGATAATACTTCTGGATCTGCAAGTTTTAACTCCAAATCTTTATAATTCTCTCTTATATGATCTAAATTTTCAAACATATTTATCCTTTCTTGGCAATGATTATTCTATCAAAACCATTAAAATCTTTTATATTTTCTATATTTTTAAAATCAGATTTGATCAATAAGTCATTTATAGCAACCTTTTGGTCATATCCAATTTCAAAAACTATATGTCCACCCTCGTTTAAATACTTTGGTGCTTCTTTTATTATTTCTTTATAAAAATCTAAACCATCTTCACCACCAACAAGTGCTGATTTTGGTTCAAAAAATAATTGTTTATCCAAACATTTGTAGTCTGCTTCGCTAATATATGGCGGATTGGATACTATCAAATCAAATTTAGTATTAATATTAGAAAATAAATCACTTTTCAAAAATTTTACATTTTTTAAATTTAATTTCTCTTTATTTTCATTTGCCAAAGATAAGGCGTTATTTTCAATATCAACACCTATGATATCAGAATTTTCTAAATTTTTAGCTAATGAAAGACTAATGGCTCCACTGCCTGTACCAATATCTAGAATAGTTTCTTTTTTAATATCAGATTTTAAGATATAATCAACTAATATTTCTGTTTCAAATCTAGGTATTAAGGCTCTATTATCTACTATTAAGTCTAAACCATAAAATTCCCATAGACCAAGGGCGTATTGGAGCGGTTCACCATCATTTATTTTATTTTCAATCTCCACTATTTTGTTCGAAACTTCATTATTTAATTCCAAATCAGGATTTAAGTAAATAAATGACTTTGATTTATCTATAAGATAGCTTAAAGCAATTATAAGTTCATCGTTTTTTTTATCTAAAATTTCTCTTATTTTCATTATTTACACAAAAATAAGGTTAGTTGCCTAACCTTATTATTTTCTACCGTATCTTTTGTTAAATTTCTCAACGTTACCACCACGTTCAGCATTTCTTTGTTTTCCTGAGTAGAATGGATGACAGTTGTTGCATACTTCTACTTTGATTTCTTCTTCAGTAGATCCTACTGTAAATTCATTTCCACAAGAAATACATGTTACTTTTGCTTCATGGTATTCTGGTTGGATTTCTTTATTCATTTTAACACCTCTATTTCTTGATTCAATAAGCATATAAAATTATACCACGAAATATACTTTAAATCAACTTATAATGAATTATTAATAAGATCAATTAGTTTTTCATTTGTAGAGGTTCGTTTCATAAAATCTATTAGCTCAACTATGGATTCTGTAGTATCCATTTCTGATTTTCTAATCTTATATATTGCTTCTAATTCATCCTTGCTTAGTAATAAGTCTTCGCGTCTTGTTGATGATTTTTCAATATTTATCGCCGGAAAAATTCTCCTATCAGATAATCTTCTGTCTAGGTGTATTTCCATATTACCCGTTCCTTTAAATTCCTCAAAAATCATATCATCCATACGACTTCCAGTATCTACTAGCGCTGTAGCCAGTATAGTAAGTGACCCGCCATCTTCCACATTACGAGCTGCACCAAAAAATTGTTTAGGACCGACTAGAGCCATTGGATCTAGACCACCAGATAAAGTCCTACCTGATTGTGGAGTTGTAATATTGTAGGCACGTGCTAGTCTAGTTATCGAATCAAGAAGTATTACAACATCTTTTTTATCTTCGACAAACCTTTTCGCTCTTTCTAAAATCATTTCTGCCATTTCAATATGGTTTTGTGGAGGCATGTCAAAAGTTGATGAGGCGACTTCTGTTCGCATATAATCATTTGTTGGATCGCGATATTCGTTTACAAATCTTATGAGGTCAGTAACTTCTTCCGGTCTCTCATCAATAAGTAAGACAAATATCTTTACATCATCATAGTTTTTTTCTATTGCTCTTTCTATGTTTTTTATTAGTGTAGTTTTACCAGCCTTTGGTTGAGATACTATTAACCCTCTTTGACCACGACCTACAGGGGATATCATATCAATAATACGGCCTGATATATTTTCTTTTGTAGTTTCAAGTCTGATTCTCTCATTTGGATATATAGGTGTAAGATCTTCAAATGATTGTCTATTAAAGGCTTCACCTGGTTTTATACCATTTACATCAGAAACGAAAATTAAGGGTGCAAATTTATCCTTATCATGTTTTTCACGAGCAATACCTTTTATGTAGTCACCAGTTTTTAGTCTAAACATTTTGATTTGCTTTGGAGGAACGTATATGTCATCATCCCCTTGTTCATGTAAATCAGAACGTAAAAAACCAAATCCATCTGGAAGAATCTCAAGTACTCCTTCGCAATCAAATTTCGCACCTAGGTCGTTATCTTGTTTTTCTTTCTCTTCTTCTTCTTTTTCTTTATAAGCTTGTTCAATAAGTTTAATTAATTCATCTTTTTTGTATTTAGTAACTGACGGGATTTCTAATTCCTTAGCAATTTCTCTTAATTCAGTTACTAATTTCACTTCTAAATTATCCATATTTTTCCTAGTAAAAAATTAAAGGACCAATTGGTTAAACCAAAATGGCCCTATAAATTAGTTCTTTTATTTATTAGCTGAACCTTCACAACCAAACATATCTATTTTTTCAAAAACAATATCTTTAATAGCTTGAGTACCTGGAGCTAAAAGTTTTCTTGGATCAAATCCCTTACCTTCTTTGTCTTTGCCAGCTTCAATGTATTCACGAGTAGCTTTAGCAAATGCAATTTGACATTCTGTATTAACATTTATTTTTGAAACACCTAGTTCAACTGCTTTTTTAATTTGATCTTCAGGTATTCCTGTACCACCGTGTAATACAATAGGCATATTTACAGCATCTGATACTTCTCTTAATCTATCAAAGTTAAGACCTTGCCAATCTGCTGGATAAACTCCGTGGATATTACCAATCCCTGCAGCAATAAAGTCGATATCACAACCTGCTAGCTGTTTACATTCATTAACATCCGCTAGTTCTCCTGCACTTGTTACTCCATCTTCTTCTCCACCGATACCACCAACTTCTGCCTCAACAGATATACCTTTAGCGTGAGCTAATTCAACTATTTCACGTGTTTTTTCAAGGTTTTCTTCTAGTGGCAAGCTTGAACCATCAAACATAACTGAAGTATATCCTGCTTCTATTGCTTTTTTAGCTCCTTCATAAGTTCCGTGGTCTAAGTGAAGTGCAACTGGAACTGTAATTCCTAGATCATCATGCATTGTTTTAACTAGTGCAGCCACAGTATTAAATCCGCCCATATATTTTACAGCACCTTCAGATGATGCAATAATTACAGCTGTTTTCTTCTCTTCACATGCTTGAAGAATAGCTTTTGTCCATTCAAGGTTATTTGTATTAAAGTGAGCTATTGCATATCCACTTTCATAAGCTTTGTCTAACATTTCTTTTGCATTTACTAACATATTCTAATCTCCTTTTAAGCTTCGTAGCTATCTGGTTTATGTCTAGTCATTACTAAATCGGCTTTAACATTTTCTATAACTTTGTCGATAGCTTCATTAACATCTACTGATTCATTTATACCCTCACGACGAGTAGAGTATTCAACTTTTTTATCAGCAGCACCCTTACCTACTGTTATTCTATATGGAATTCCAATAAGATCTCTATCGTTAAACTTAACTCCCGCTCTTTCTTCTCTATCATCAAATAGAACATCTATACCATTTTCTTGTAGTTTTGCATAAATTTCTTCAGATAAATTCATTTGTTCTTCATTTTTTACATTGATAGTAGTAATAATTACTTCAAAAGGAGACACTGTTGTTGGCCAAATAATACCATTTTCATCATGGTTTTGTTCGATAATAGCAGCAATAGAACGGCTAACACCGATTCCATATGAACCCATAACGATAGGCTGTTGTTTTCCATCTCTATCTAGGAAATAAGCACCTACTGACTCAGAATATTTTGTACCTAATTGGAATATATTTCCAACTTCTATACCTTGTGCAGCTTTAAGTTTACCAGAACCATCAATTGCCATATCGCCTTCTTTGGCTGTTAATAAGTCCTCAGCTACTTCACCATCAAAATCACGACCAAACGTAGCATTCATATAGTGGTGATTTTCTTTGTTTGCACCAATTACAGTGTTTGTCATTTGAGTGATTGATTTATCTATAATGACTCTTGGGTTGTTTAACAAACCTTTTGGTCCAGTATATCCTGGTTCAGCTCCAGTATATTTTAGGATCATTTCATCATCCATCATTTCGATTTCATGTTCTGGAACTTGTAAATATGCAATTAGTTTTGCCATATTAAGCTCTCTATCCCCAGGTACAAATACAAAAACTGGCTCGCCATTCACTTTTAAATCAACAGTTTTCACTAGTTTTTCTTCTGGAACATTTAAGAACTCACTTACATCTTTAATTGTAGTTTTATCAGTTGTTTCTACTAGTTCTAGGTCTTTTAATTCTTCTTGTTTATATTCTTTGATGTAAGAAGCTTTTTCAATTGTAGCTGCATAATCTGATTCGTCAGTATAGAAAATAATTCCTTCACCATTTTCTGCTAAAGCTATAAATTCGTGTGATACTCTACCTCCCATGGCCCCAGTATCACCTTGTACGATTTTATAGTCAATGCGCATATTATCAAATGCTTGTACATATGCATCCCACATTTTTTGATAAGAAATTTGTAATTGATCATAGTCTTCATCAAATGAATAAGCATCTTTCATAAGAAAGCTTCTTGCTCTGATGATTCCGTTTCTTGGTCTTCTTTCATCTCTAAACTTTTCTACTATTTGATAAAGATTTAGTGGAAGCTGCTTATATGATACTAATTCGTTTTTAACTAAATCAGCAAAATATTCTTCTGCAGTTGGTCCAAAGCAATATTCGCGACCAAGTCTATCAGACATTTTTAACATTTCTGGTCCAAATGTTTGCCATCTACCAGATGCTTCCCATAATTCTTTTGGTTGAACCATAGATGTTTCCACTTGGATAGAGTCATAGTCTTCCATTGCATCACATACAATTTTAAAAATCTTATTTTTTACTTTCATCCCAAGTGGTAAATAAGAATAAATTCCAGCTTCTTGTTTTCTTACAAAACCACCTCTTACTAGCAATTTATGACTTGCTACCTCAGCATCAGCTGGATCATCTCTTAAGGTTGGCATATAATAATTTGTTAATTTCATCTACATCTCCTATTATAAAATTTCGTTGCTAAATCTACTTTAAATTATCTCATTAATTCGGGGGCTTTAGCAACATAATTGTTATAATAAATTATTATACTATTTTCGGCTAATTTTAATTCAATGAAAAATCTCACTTTATGATTACTCATTTAATCTCCTTTAGTTTATCATCGATAGTGATATCCTTGACTTTTCTTTGTCAATATCGATAACTTTAACATTAATTATATCCGAATTTTTTAAAATTTCATTAGGATCAGTTATAAATTTGTCACTCATTTTTGATATGTGAACTAGTCCGTCTATACCTACCCCAATGTCGACAAAGGCACCAAAGTCAGTAATATTTCTAACTTTCCCCTTGATTTCATCCCCTATTTTTATATCATCAATTGTCATAATTTCTGATTTGGTTAAAACTTCAGGATTATCATCACGTGGATCTCTTCCTGGTTTTTTAAGTTCTGTTATTATATCTTTTAAAGTTGGAATTCCAACGTTTAATGCTGTACTAAGAGTATCTAAGTCTAATTGATCCAAATCATAATCTGAAAGTTTTTTAGCAATTTTATAACTTTCTGGGTGGACACCAGTGTTATCTAAAATTTCTGGTGAATCAGGAAATCTTAAAAAGCCTGCAGCAAGTTTATAGGTCTTATCTCCTAATCCCTTAACGTTTTTTAAATCTTTTCTATAAATTAAGTTGCCCTCTTTAAAGCTATCCTCAATTCGTTTTGCTAGCGTTAAGTTTAGGCCAGAAACATAAGATAAAAGCTTGTAGGATGCATTATTAATAGTAACACCTACTTCATTTACTGCATCTTCCACAACTTTGGAAAGTTCTTCATCTAATTTTTTCTCATTTAAATCGTGTTGGTATTGTCCAACACCTATATGTTTTGGTTCAATTTTAACAAGTTCTGCCATTGGATCTTGTAATCTTCTAGCCATGGATATAGCACCACGAATTGTAACATCAAGATCTGGAAACTCTTCTTCACCTAAAGTTGATGCCGAATAAACTGATGCTCCGGCCTCATTAACCACAGCATATGCTAAGTCTTTATCAATTTGTTCAATCAATTTATTTACAAATATTTCGGTTTCTCTACTAGCGGTAGCATTTCCCAATGCAATAAGGCTTACATTATATTTTTTAATTAAATCAATAAGTACCCTAATAGATTCAGCTTCTTTTTTGTGGGGTTCAACTGGATAAATAACTGCTTTGTCTAAATATTTTCCATTTTGATCTACTACTGCTACCTTACAACCTGTCCTAAAACCTGGGTCTAGTCCCATCACATTTTTTCCCTTGATTGGTCTTTGTAGGAAATATGGTTTTAAGTTTTTAGAGAAAACTTTAATAGACTCATCCTCTGCTGAATCGGTTAGGAAATTGCGTAATTCGGTAGTGATTGAAGGTAGTATGAGCCTTTTATATGCATCATCTATGCTTAGATTTAATAATTCTTTTTGATATTCATTACTGATTTCGTAAAGATCAGCAATAAGTTTTTTATTATACTCATCAGTAAAATCTATCTTTACACTTAAGGCCCCATCTCTTTCAGCTCTATTTATAGCTAAAATTTGATATGATTTTATATCCTTAACTTTTTTATTAAAGTCATAATAAGTTTCATAAATTTTATTAGGATCTTCTTTAAGTGTAGACGATAGTTTAGCTCGCATCATTCCATCTCGACGTACTATATTTCTAGCATCAATATTATTTGAGATATCTTCAGCAAATATATCAAGAGCTTTTTCAATTGCTAGCTCCGGACTTTCAATATCTTCACTTAAAAAGTCTTTAGCATAATTAATAGCTTCTTGCCTACTATTAGCTTCATTTAATAAAAACTTATATAAAGGTTCTAGACCTAATTCTTTTGCTTTGTCCGCTCTTGTCTTTCTTTTTTTCTTAAACGGTGCATATATATCTTCCAGAATTGTTAAAGAATTTGTACTTAAAATTCCCTCTTTTAATTCATCTGTTAGTTTTTCTTGACTTTCTAAAGAATTAATTATTTCTTCTTGTCTTTTTTCTATATTTCTTAATTTGTTTAAATTTTTTTCAATATTTCTGATGTCGACATCGTTTAGGTTACCGGTTTTTTCTTTTCTGTATCTAGCTATAAAAGCTACGGTTGACCCCTCATCTAATAGATCGATGACATTGTTGATATTTTTTTCATTTATATTTAATTGTTCTGATAAAATTTCTGTAATATTCATAAATTCCTTATAAAAATAAAAGTTTCATTAAGTAAATAATTAATAAATGGACTGGATAGAATAAGTAGAATGTCCATTTATTTTGTTTTCCTCTTTGTCCATTGTATAGCATTATCAAAGGAATGGCTAAATATACAAACCCATATGTTACGGGTATAGCGTATCCGCCCATTTCAAATTCAAAATGAAAAGCCAATAGTAATGCTAGAGCTGTCAAAATTTTACTATCTTTAGCTAAATACAAAATAACTATGGCCATTATCCCATTGTGTTTGTAATCTGTTCTAAAAGTTAAAGCTAGATTTCTAGCAATGAATGCAATAATTAGTATAGCTAGTATTTTTAATATTGGATTAAGATTCTTTTTCCATAAATAATCAATGCCATATATAGCCAATGCACCCATTAGCAATGTAAAAAATACATTCTGACTATCTTTATATATTGGAGCTCCAAATATAGCAAGGTCAAACGGGATTTCGGAAAGAAGTGCAAACACAAGCATTCTTAAAATATATTTTTTAAAATCTTTTGTATAAATTACAGCCTGAACTGTAAAAAAACAAAATATTGGCATAGATATTCTGCCTAATAAAACAAAAATATCTGCTAATGCAAAATATTTTTCTCCTAAACTATACAAGAAACCCGTTTGAGCTAAATGAGATAGTAACATAAAAAACATAGCAATATATTTCAAATGAGCTCCTGTTAAGTACGGTCTATCCCTATACCAAACTCTTGTATATATTTCTTTATCTTTGTATTTCAAATAGTTCATATTAATTTCCCTTTATAAAATTAATTTTGTATTTAGGGAAATTCATACTAATTACTTTCCCACCTACATTTGCATAATCTTTCTCATCTATATCATATATATTTGAAGGATCAAAAAATATAACTTTGCTAGTAGGATCCTCATTAGGACTTACAATCAGCTCAAACTTATAAGCACTTTTATCTTTAGAATACTTTAAGAGTAGATCTATAAATCTTCCATAATCATATTCATTGATATTTTCAAATTCCAAGTCAATTTTATACTCATTATTTTCTTGAATTTTTAAAATAGGTCTATTGCTAGTAAATGAATTTTTTTCACCAGAGATTAGATTTTGAATGGATATTGTGGTTCTATTAGATTGATTTTTATCTTCTGTACTAATTAGCCTTATAAGACCAGTATTTGATACTGTGCTTTTCATCTGATTTTCATTTTTTATAGACGATTCTTTTTCATTTGACATTTCATCAACATTTGACATGCTAATTTTTTTATTTATTATATCTTTGTCAATTTTTATAGTCTGGCTAGGTTCAAAATATTCTTTTTCTAGAGTTTTTCTCACTCTTCTTCCTTGATTTTTAGAATTTCTATAATTTTCATATTTATCTTCAGAATTCAAATATTCTTTTATCTCTCTAAAATCCATCTTATCTCCAAGCACGATACTCTCTTTGGTGCTTAAAAATTTGTATGTTGAATAAATAGTTTTGATTAACATATAAATAAAAGATATGGAGGTCAAGATTCTAATAATATCATCTCCGAGAAAATATTCTGCATGGATGATATTTAAAAATAGCATAAGCAAAAAAGGTAAAAGTCCTGTATATTTAAAAAAATGGCCAACTTTAGAGTCACTTTTACCGGGATTATTTATACCTAAATTTCCCATTCTAATTAAAATTTTAAAGATTTTATAAAAAAATATTATAAATCCAACAATATATAATATCGTTATAAAATTATAAACTTGAGGGAAATTGTAATATATATCAAACGGAAGTGATTTAATGGCGTAATCTAGGCCAAAAGCTATTGCTAAAACAAGTAGACCTGTTTTCCTAAATGTTCGCGATATAATAAATATAATTATATTTAATAGTACAAAAAATAAAGGTATTAATGTAACCCTGTTGCTTATAAGAATACTTTGTAATTGTCTTAATATAAATGAAAAATCCATAATAAACTCCTTTTTAATTATATCAAAAATGAGTAAATTGCCAAAACTTTTAAATAATGATAATTGTTTAATTGATAAATTTGAGTATAATCACTTTGTAATTTGCTTCAATAGCTCAATTGGTAGAGCCACGGTATCGTAAGCCGTTTGTTGCAGGTTCAAGTCCTGTTTGAAGCTCCAAAATAAAAAAGATGCTAGTTAATCTAGCATCTTTTTTATAATAATATGTCTAAGTTTTTATGTATTTTTTATTCTGGATCAATTGCGTCTACTGGACAAACTGAAGCACATGTTCCACAATCAATGCAAGTATCAGCATCAATTACGTATGCATCATCTCCAGCTGAGATAGCTTCTACTGGGCATTCGCCTGCGCATGTTCCACAGCTAATACATGTATTTTCGTCTATAACGTAAGCCATAATTACCTCCTATTTATTTTATATTAAAATTGTACAACTAAATACCCTATTTGTCAAGAATATTTATTCTTATTTCAAGCCGTTTTAAATAATTATTCAAAATGATAATTGATATCAATGTTATTTTAACTTATTTAGATTGCAAATTTTATAGTCTTTTTCAATAGCCTGATCATCAGACTCATTTTGAATTCTTACCTTACAGCATTCCCTTACATAGTCGCTTCCTACCACAACTCCTTGGCCATCTTCAGTTTCAACACTTTGACCATATTTAGGCATGACTTTTTTTAAATTTAGGTAGTTATCCTCTTCAAAAGCCAAACAACACATAAGTCTACCGCATACTCCCGATATTTTTGACGGATCCAGACTGATATTTTGGTCCTTAGCATATTTAATTGATAAAGGAGCAAAATCAGTTAAGTGTCTTGAACAACAACACTCCTGTCCACAAGAACCATAATGTTTTACTAATTTTGCATAGTCCCTTACACCAATCTGTCTAAGTTCGATACGGCTTTTGAATGTACTTGCTAAATCTTTAACTAAGTCTCTAAAATCAACTCTTTTATCAGAAGTAAAATAGAATGTTAACTTTGATCTATCAAAGTTATATCCACAATCAACAATCTTCATATTTAAGTCATAGCCATCAGCCTTATCTTGGCAGATTTTCTTTGCTTTTTTTGCATCTAGTTCATTGATAAAGTGAGTCTTAATGTCCTCTTCATTTGCGATTCTTAATACTTTATTTAATTTTTTATCAAATTTTTCTTTTTCTATATCTACATTATATAGAACTACTTCTCCAAATTCCTCACCATCTTCGGTATCTACAATAACTTTTTGTTTGTATCGAAAATTTTGATCTTCTGCATCAAAATAATATATCTTACCGGTTTCCTTAAACCTTACACCTATTACGTTCACTTTGTCATTCCTCCCCTGAATATACTAAATATAACTTCCTCAATAGATAAATCATAATTAATATTATTTTTTAGTCCAGTTTTTATAGTATATATCAGGTTGATTACTTCCTCTATCTGTCCTAAATCCATATCAGTTAATTTCTTGATATTTAGATTCACTGATGCTTCATCATCTGTGTATTTGGTTTTTATTACTTTATTGAATACTTCAATAAATCCATCAAATATTACAAGTTTATCGTTTTTATAAGAATCAAAAAATGCTTTGTTGGCATAAAAGGAGCTTATATTTCCTTTATATACTTCAGATATTATTTCAGATAGTTTTTCTATATCAATATCACTAGCTATCTCATTTGTATCAAGTCTAATTATTTGACAACGAGATCTAATAGTAGGTAATAATAAATCTTTATTTTTCGTAGTAAATATTACCATATTATAATCTTTTAGCTCTTCAATAGTTTTAAGCATGGCATTAAATCCTTCAGTTCTCATATTGTGAGCATTATGAATTATATATATTTTGATAATTTTATTTGATGGTTTTAAAACAGTATCTTTGAGTAATGCCCTTATTGATTCTATATCTATGATTTCATTTTCATTATCTATTATGTATAAATCTGGATTAAGTTTATTTTCTATGTAAATACCTTTATTTTCAAAAACCTTTTTTGAAAAATCATTAGCAAATTCTAAGTTATATTTTTCATTTGGAGATTCGAAAATATAGGCATGGGATAATGTGTTTTGATTTATTTGTAAATCTAAGTCAATCATAGTCTGATATATTGATCAACATCAATAATAAATATTGTTGCTCCTCCAACTGTAATATCTACAGGTACTGTATTTGTAAGTAGTGAGCTTTCTGCTGTTGGGTTTATAATTGTAGTAGTTGTGTTTCTTCTCTTGCAATTATGTTCTATGATAGATAATACATCATCTAATTTTTCTTCTTCTACTCCTATTAATAATGTAGTATTTCCTTTTTTTAGAAAGCCTCCAGTTGTAGAAAGTCTTGTCACTCTGTATCCATTTTCAGTAAGTGCATCCATCAAAAAATTAACATCTGCATCTTGTACAATAGAAATTAACAGTTTCATCTAATCCTCCAATAAGTTTTTTATGAGTTTTAAAACATTGGTGCTTACTTCTTCTATGGAACGAGTGGCATCCACTTGTTTTATATCATCTTTGTATCTATTTGCTATATCCAAATAAGCATCAAATATTTTTTTATGAAAATCAAAATCTTCATTTTCTAATCTATCTGGTGAAAAATTTGCTCTTTTACGTATTAGAGCAGTTTTATAGTCAATATTGAAAAATATGGTTAGATTTGGTTTTATATTATCTGTTGCAAAATCATTTATTTTCTTCACCTCATCAATTCCAAGTTCGCGTCCAATGCCTTGGTAAAGTAAAGAGCTTAAAACAAATCTATCACATAAAATAATTTCACCATTTTTTAGGCCTGGTTTGATTTTCTCTTCGACTAGTTGAGCTCTGCTTGCTGCAAAAAGCAAACTTTCTGTTTTAGCAGCCATTTTGATATTATTATTATCGATAATGATTTCTCTGATTTTTTCAGAAATATCTGTCCCACCTGGTTCTCTAACTATTCTTATATCATAACCTTCGCTAGTTAGTTTTTGATTTACATTTTTTAAGATTGTGCTTTTTCCAGATCCATCTGGTCCTTCAAAAACAATAAGTTTTCCATTCATAAGTCTATTATAGCAAATATTTCCACTTTATGGCAATAAAAAAAGACCCTAGGGCCTTTAAATTATTATTCAGCGTTTTCTGCTTCTTCACCATCTTCTGTTTCTTCAACAGTTGGTACATTAGCAGCATCAACATCTTCTGCTTCTTCATCTTCTGAAATTTCTTCTTCAGTTGCTTCTTGTAATGAGCAGATTACTTCATCTTCTTCTTCAAGAATTGTGATGTTTTCATTTCCAAAGATATCTAAATCAGCAACAGTTCTGTTATCTCCGATTTCGAATTCAGTAATGTCAACTTCAGCTGTTTGTGGAATGTATTTAGGTAGACATTCTACTTCAATTGTATCTAGATTTTGAACTAATACTGCTTGATCAACTTTTAGATCTTCTCTTCCTAATAATACAACTGGAACGCTAACTCTGATTGTTTCGTTTTGGTTAATTGCTTGGAAATCGATGTGTAAGTATTGGTTTTTGTATGGATGTGTTTGGTAATCTTTAATAAGTACGTCTTTGTTTTCTCCATCAACATCTAATGTGATGATTGTAGATGTACCTGCTTGTCTTAAAATTTTATCGAAGTCTCTAGATGTAACTGTTACATTAAGATTATCTTCACCTTTGGCATAAACAACGCCTGGAATTAATTCTTCAGCTCTTAACTTATTAACTTTATTTTTTCCAGTAACTTCTCTGTTATTTGCATTTAATACTAAGTCTGCCATATTCCCTCCTATTATATTTTCATACTGACTAATTATACCCTAAAATCTCATACTTTACAATGCTTTGTTTTTATAATATGATATTAATTAGATAAATAACTATTCTTAAAATTTTAAGGAGAAAAATATGACTAATAGAGTTATAAAGTTTGGACAACTTGATTTAACCATTGACGGTCAAATGCTTGATATAAATGATAAGGCTCCTAATTTTAAAGGAAAATTAGAAGATCTTTCAGATTATGATTTTTATAATAATGAAAAAGGTAAAGTAAAGATTATTTCAGCAGTACCTTCTCTTGATACATCAGTTTGTGAACTTCAAACATTTTTATTATCTAAAAATGAAGAAAATTTCCCAGAGGATTTTTCTGTAATCACTATTTCAAATGATTTGCCTTTTGCTCAAAAACGTTTTGAAAAAGAAAAAGATATTTCAAAAGTAAAGTTAGTATCAGATTACCTATATGAAGATTTCGCCAAAAAATATTCGCTTTTTATAAATGAATTAAAATTAATAAATAGAGCTATTTTTGTTGTTGATAAAGATAATGTGATTAGACACGTTGAATACTTAAAACAAAATACAGAATTGCCTGATGTAGAAAAGGCGTTAGATATTGCTTTAAATCTTACAAAAACAAATTAAAACCCTTAAGATATTTACTCTTAAGGGTTTTTCTTATTTTAAAAATTCTTCATATTTTTCTCTATCATAAACGACGTCTAATTCACCAATAAAGTTAGTATATCTGTCAGGATAGCAAAATCCTTCTTTAAATCTATACAAACCATCTTTTGAATCAAGGGAAAAAGTACCACCAAAGTCAAAATAGTCATATCCATTTTCACGGCACCATTTAATTTCTTCCCATATCATATTAAAGTTTGGCATTTTGTTTCTCATTTCATTTGAACTAGCTGCATATAAATAATACACTTTATTACCATATGGTATTAATAAAGATGCTGACAATGCTTGGTCTTCAAAATAAGAAGTAAATATAGTTCCATCCAGATGCTCAATCAATCTTTTAAAATATTCTTTTGGTCTATGTCCAATTTCTTGTCTATCGGCCATAATTTTTGTTAATTCATAAAATTTATCCAAAGTTTTATCATTGGTTTCTTTTACTGTTTTTATATCATTTCTATAGGATTTTCTAATGTTTCTGCGAGTGGCGGATGAAAAACTTTCAAATAGTTCATCTTCACTCATACCAGAAATTGGTAAAATCATATTGTATCTAGGTTGTGTAAAAGAATGTGGATTCGTTCCATAAGTTCTAAAATCATATCCTCTTTTTTCATATTCATAAACAGCCTTTTCGTCAAAAATAACTTCTGGATCTAGTCTTAACAAGAATGCGTCATACTTTTCTTTTAAAACTTCAGATTCCTTTATTAGAGAATCAACAAGATTATAGTTTTTGAAATCACAAACTGGACCACGTGGTGCATATAGAAAATACTTTCCATTAGGGTTTTGTATCCCTATTACACTCATAGCAGCGATAATTTGCTTATTTTCCTCTATATAAACATAATCACTTGACCAATTATTCTTAATTTTAGCCCATGCTGGATCTTGCATAGGACTTCCATACTCAGATTGTCTTACAAACTCTTTATATCTTTCAAAATCTTCCTTAGTTTCTACTAATGGCATTATCTCTCCTAATCAATCAAACTTTCTAAAAGAGTCAATGTTGTAATTGACCCTATTCCTTTTTTGCTTGTTAGTACCTTCACATCTAAATCTTCTAACTGATCATAATTAATGTCACCTACTATCTTACCATTAACTACAGATGTTCCAACATCTATTAAAACCTGCCCATCTTTAAAATAGTCTTTGACATAATAATTTGCCCTTCCTATAGCAGAAATAAATATATCAGAACCTAAGATAGCCTTGTGCGGATCTGGGTAAGCACTATTTAAAACTGTAACATAAGCTCTATGTTTTGAACAGTAACTAGCTAGTGGTAGACCAATCAAATTTGTATTATTAGCAATAACTATTCTCTTTTCTTTTATGCTAATATTATTATAATTTAAAAAATTTATTATCGCTTTTGGTGTTGCAGGAAGGCTATTAAGATCCCCTGTCATGCTTTTTCCCAAGGATTGAAAAGTAAATCCATCTATGTCTTTTAATTTAATATCTTTTCTTAAATCATCAAACTCTTTGGATGATCCAAAGGGTTGTAATAAGATAAAGGCATCCTTATCTTCAAAGTAATCTGTGTAGGCTAGGACATCATCATTATTTGAATCAGAGTTAAAAACTTTATCTTCATAAGGAATATCAAATTCTTTACATCGCTTTATTATATATTTCTTATAAGACTCAACTTCTGCGGTCGCTTGTTTTGATAGGATGTGAAGGGTACTAGTTATATTTTTATTATTTAATTTTTTTATTAAATTATTTTTTATATTATCTGTAGTTAAAATCTTCATGTGTATACCATCTAAAATCTAGATATTTAAATATTTTTCTCTTACTTCATTAGCCATGCCACAGGACATTTTTCCCTCAGGACATGGTCCAGTTACGCAAGATGGCCCAGCATTTTTAAATAAAGAAGGATAAATATCTTTACAAATTTTAACTATCTCATAAGCTAAATTCCTAATCTCCCACTGAGCTCTATTACAACACCTTAAAGAGAAAAAATGTAATAAGGTCCTAGCATTCATTGTAAAAACTATTTTAGTTTCGCAAGCATTTGGAAATACATATCTTGCATCTTCAATCGATACTTTTTCAGCCTTACTTTTAGCTTCTTTTTCGGATAATCCATCTTTGATAAATTCATTATAATTTTTTTCAAATAAAATATCTGTAAGATCAATATAAGCTTTTTGGTCAGATTCCATAGCTTTAATAAAAATATCTTTAGCCTGTGGGTCTTCTTCTATAGCTGGTGGAATAATAAATTCAAAGCTATCAATTTTTACATAACGTTGAGATTGTTGTGAATATGAAGCTAGTCTGTGTCTAACTAATTGGTGGGTAAGAGTTCTAGAAACTCCTTCTACTGCAAAAGTAAAGCTAGCATGTTCTAAGGGTGATTCATGACCTAGGTTAACTAGCATATTTATATATTTTTGAGTTGACTCTTTATCTAATTTTTTATATATACCATCTATCCCAACTGGCGAATAGCAAAGTTTACCCGCGCTTGCTATTAGCTCTTCTGCATCGGGTGTGTAAGCTAATAATTTTACTTGCATTTAATTCTCCCCCTTATTAATTATGACAATAAAAAAAGCCCATTAGGGCTCTAATTATTCTAACTAAAATATTCTTCTTGCACCAGCAAATACTTTTTGATAGTAGTTGCTATATACGTTATCATATTTTACACCTGATTTTGGTGTTGATGCGTGGATAAATGTACCATCAGAACTTGTTACAATTCCTACATGATCTATTCCACTACGATTTGAGAAGAATACTAAGTCTCCTGGTTGTAAATTATTAATGCCAACAGCATAACCATTGTTAAATTGAGCTTGAGATGAGTGTGGTAGGCTTACACCTAATTGATTATAAGCATAAACTACCAAACCTGAACAATCAAAACCTACTGAAGGATTAGCTGCTCCCCAAACATATGGACTACCAGCAAATTGACTAGCTATATTTGCAGCTTGTTGTCCATTTTGGTTTACAACTGGTGCTGGTTGATTAGCTTCTTCAACAACTTCTTCATCTACTACTTCTTCAACAACAGCTTTTTTATCATTTTGATTTTCATTTTGAGCTTGCGCTTCAACCGCTTGTGCGCTTGCTTCTTTTACTTCTTCTTGAACTTGAGCTGGTTTAGAGTCTTCTTTTTTTACTTCTTCAGTTGTTAAATAGTATGCAGATACGAAGGCTGTTTTTCCATTATAAGTTGTTTTAACCCAACCATCAGCAATTTCACCATCTACTTTATTTCCGCTTGCTAATGTTCCGATGATGTTACCAGTTTTAGCTGCATCTCTAACATTTACAGCTGGAGTATTGTATACCCAACCGCTAAAAGGTGTGCCATAAGCTACTGGTGTTTCTTCAACAACTTTTTCTTCTATTTTAGCTTCTTTTTCCTTTGCAGCTTGAGCTTTTTTTTCTTCTTGGGCTTTGATCTCCTGAGCCTTTTTTTCTTCTTGGATTTTTTTAGCTTTAATAGAATCAACTAGAGTTTGAGGGTATTCATTAGAGAGATATTTTAGATTTAGATATCCTTCATTTATTTTTAACCAATCTCCTTCAACTACTCCATCTACTTTATCCCCAGCTGCTAATGTTCTAATTGCATTAGTATTATCTTCCATTGATTTGCTTGATCTGATGTATAAAGCTTCTACATTCACAAATTTTGTGGCTTCTTCAACAGTAGATTCTTCAGTAGCTTGAGATTCTACTTCTGCATCATTACTATCAAAATAATTTGTAACTTCGTTATCAGCTTCTACTTCTTCTAATTGATTAGAATTATCCGCTTGTAAGTTTTCATCTAGTTTGGAATCATCATACATAATTACTTCTTCATTATTTGATTCTAAAGACTCCTGAACTTCTTCTTCAGATTCTTGAGATTCTTTTCCATCAACCTCTGCAAGTTCTGAATCATCATAAGCGATTACTGTTTCTTCTTCTACTGGAGTTTCATTTGAAGTTTCTTCTATGTATTCTACTTCTTGATTTTCTTGTTCTACTGGGTCAGATTCTTCTTTTATAACATTAATTACAGTTGTAGCAAGGATTTCTTTTGCGTTTTCCTCAATTTTTGCAACAGTTTCTTCTTGTTTTGAAGTATTTTTTGCTGTTCTTGTTTCGTTTGCTATAGCTGTATTTTTAAGATCATTTGTATAATCTGATTTTACTAAATTGTAATCATATGTGTTATCACTGTAATTAGGTGTAATCATTGTTTTAGTATTTTTATCAGATTCTAAATTGTTTATAGTTGAAGCGTATGCTGTAGCTCCTGCTGTTACGGCAGCAACTAATGATAAAGCTGCTCCAATTCTTTTTTTATTCATTGGTAAATAGATCCCCTTCTTTACTGTTTTTTAAATAGTCTTGAAATTAAATCTGAATTTATTTTATAATATCTTAACATTTGTGTCAAGAAAAAGTTACAAAAAAATTACACTTTTATAGAATTTTGTTATATATATTGGTCTTTATGAAAATATAAGCAAATATATATAAAATCTATTCGATAAAAGTGTAATAATTTTAAATATTAAAAAACAAAATAATTACATTTTGTAATAGTTATGTAAGGAGCAAATCTATAAGCCGTGTTCTGTATTAGACAATCATCTATCTAGACTTGCTGTTACCAACAAGTTCAAGCGAACTACCATTCTGGATCAAAGCCGAGCAAGCTTTGTTTATCATCCCTTTGTTCTTGCACCGGATGGGGTTTACATAGCCTATATGTCACCATATAGCTGGTGAGCTCTTACCTCGCCATTCCAACCTTACCAAAAATTTTGGCGGTATACTTTCTGTTGCACTTGCCTGAAGATCACTCCTACTTGACGTTATCAAGCATCCTGCTCTGTGGTGCACGGACTTTCCTCGTACTAAGCCGCGATTGTCTGATTTACTCCACACTTTATTTTACCTTTTATTAAATATTTGTAAAATTTATATTATATAAAAGTTCTAAATGTATCTTCTTTTGAGTAAGTATATATTTTAGAATCAGTCATTTTACTTATTAGATCTTGAAGTTTATAAATAACATGATTTTCGCTTGCAAAATGCCCCGGATCAATTATTAAAAGCCCCTTATCACTATAATCCATGGCTTCATGATACTTTACATCTGCAGTAACTATAGCATCTATGCTCAGTTTTAGACAATCATCAAATAATTCTGCCCCTGCTCCTCCACATACAGCAAGTCTTTTTATTTTTTTGTTCATATCTCCATAGCAAATAACCGCTCTTGCATTTAGCTTTTCTTTTATATTCTTAGCAAGACTTTGAATATTTATTTCATTTATGTCCCCAAACCTACCAAGTCCTGGGTCTTGTCCAATTTCTAATATCTTAGTATTTTTTAATCCTAATATATCTGCTAAGCCATCATTTAGGCCATCATTAGCCTTATCTAGGTTTGTATGCATTGAATAGACACTAATATCGTTTTTAATAACTTTTTCTAGTCTATTATAGAATTTATCAGTAAAATCAATGTATCTTATATCATTAAATATATATGGATGATGAGTAACTATAAGGTTGCAATTATTTTTAATAGCCTCATCTATACCTTCTTCTTCAAGGTCAAGGCTAATCATAACATTTTTAAGTTCATTGCTAGGATCTCCTATTTGTAAGCCCGAGTTATCCCATTGTTCTTGTAAGTCTAAGGGATATTTTTCTTCTAATTTTTCTATTAATTCTCTAATTTCCATCTATCTTTTACCTCATTTATTGCTTTAAGTCTTGCATTTATTTTCTCAAGGCCGTCATTATTTGCTGATTTTTCTATAATATCATTTTTAAATTTTATATTTTTTTTATAATCTATTTTGATTTTATCTGCAAGTAAAATGCTTTTCTTATCTATATTTTCAAATCCATAATAAATATCAGCTAAAGATAAATCTTGGTGTTTTCCATATGATACTTTGAGTATGTCATAATACTTTCCATGCTCAAATGTTAAAAAATCTCTTACTATTTCAAAGTTATTTTCATTTAAATATTCTCTTAGCTTTTCTGTTGCAATATTTGATGCCAAAATCATATAATCTAAATTTTTAGCAAAATCTAAACTTTGATCTATAATTTCAATAATTGTATTTCCACCCATTCCTGCTATTATAGCCACTTGATTATCATTCTTTTCTACACCATTAAATCCATCTGTAACTTTGGTTTTTATAATTTTTCTTAACTCATCATCAAGCCTATCTTCAAGCTTTTTAAGAGAAGGAGCAGATATATCTGTTGCAAGTATATTAGTACTTATTCCGTTTTTTGCCAAATATAAAGGAACCAATCCATGATCGGTTCCTATATCTATGACATTTTTGCCACTATCAATTATATTAATTATTTCCATTAATCTTTTTTTATCATTCATTATAAAAAATCTTTCAACGTTTCACTTTTATTTGGTGATTTTAATTTTCTAAGAGCCTTTGCTTCGATTTGTCTAATTCTTTCACGTGTAACATCAAATTCCTTACCTACTTCTTCTAGGGTTCTTGGAGTACCATCTATTAGACCAAATCTTAATTGCAATACTCTTTTTTCTCGCGCTCCAAGACAAGATAGTACATCATTTAGTTGTTCACGAAGCATAGTATAGTTTGCTGCATCATCTGGATTTACTGCAGTTTCATCCTCTATAAAATCTCCCAAATGTGAATCTTCTTCCTCACCTATTGGGGTTTCTAAGGATACTGGTTCTTGAGCAATTTTTCTAATTTCTTGTACTTTTGTAACTTCTATACCCATTTGTTCTGCAATTTCTTCATTGCTTGGGTCTCGTCCTAGATCTTGAACTAGTTGTCTTTGAGTTCTAACAAGTTTATTAATTGTTTCTACCATATGAACTGGTATACGTATGGTGCGTGCTTGGTCTGCAATAGCACGAGTAATAGCTTGTCTAATCCACCAAGTTGCATAAGTAGAAAATTTAAAACCACGATTGTAATCATATTTATCAACCGCTTTCATCAGACCCATATTTCCCTCTTGAATTAAATCAAGGAAGCTCATTCCACGACCAACATATTTTTTGGCAATAGAAACTACAAGTCTTAAGTTAGTTTCAGCTAATTTTTGCTTAGCTCGTTTTGATTTTAATATTGCTCTTCTAAGATTTAAATTATCCTCTTCACTTATACTTTCAGATCCTAAAATCATATGAGCCATATGACTATCTGCTAAATAAATTTCTAAGTCTTTTGAAAACTCTAAGCAAATTTTATTTCCTTCTTTTAACTTTGATGAATATTCTGCTGCTTGTCTAAAATTATCTATAGTCATTCTATCATTTGTTTTTAGATATTCATTATTTGCAGCTTTGGATAGTAAATCAGTAAAAAATTCATAGTTAAAAGTAACAACGTCTTCTTCTTCATTTAGATTTATCAAATGGTCGAATGAATCAAAAAGGTCACATAAAGAGTTAGCTTCACTAATTGATAGTTCTTTTTCTTCTATAGATTGGCTTGCTATTTTACATATTAAAACTTTTGCCTTAAGTTCTTCGATTTTTTCTGTATCAGGGTTTTCTACCATTATTTCATCAAATAATTTTCCCATAGCTATAATTCCATTAAGATTATTTAATGAATTATCTGAAATTTTGCCTTGCTCTATTAATTCTGCATCAGCTACTTTAATAACTTTAGCAAGATTTCCAAAGAAAATATCATTTGATAATTTCATTTTATTTTGCTTATTTAAATTGTGTCCTTCTAGTTTTTTTCTGGAGATTTCTCCCATTTCCATTTGACGAGCAAGACTTATTTCTTCTTTAGCTGTCAAAAGTGATACCTTACCAATTTCTTTAAGATACATCTTTACAGGGTCATCCAGTTTTATTCCAGAGATATTATCGACATCATCATCAACAATTTCTTCTTCTAGCTCTGTTTCGTCAATATCTTCTTCTTCTGAAATTTCATCATCTAAATCTTCTTCTAAGTCTTCATCATTTTCTAAATCTTCATCGGCATTTGACTCTGACTTTTCGACAATTTCTACTCCCCTACTGATAATTTGTGATATGACATATTTTTTGCTATCTTCTTCTATTTCTCTAAATGTCTCAAATGTATAAATTTGTGTATAGGTGATCATCCCATCTTGGTTTTCACTTATAGACTGAAATTCTTCAATTATCTCATTTAAAACATCTTCATCAAGTAGTTTATCGCTATCGCTACTCATTCAAACTCCCCTTAGCTTCTTTTTTAAGAGATTTTAATTTATCACGTTTTTTAATTCTTTCAAAATGCTCAATTTTTTCAATTAATTCACTTGGATAAACTGGATAGGTATTATCTCTTATATAATTTAAAATATATATATAATCCTCATCATTTTGATTAAATTTATCAATATTCTTATTTAATACAAACTCTTTCATATCTAAAATTTTTGAATCACTTAAGCTTCTGTCAAAAATTTCTTTGTTTTTTAAATAATCTTCTTTTTGATTAAAAATCAATCTTAGTACTTCCAATTCATGGAAATTAAATTTTTGAGGATTGCTTTTTACAATAACATTTGAAATATTTTTATCATTAAAATATTTCTTCGTGTTTTCTTTTTTTGTAATATTAGTATTATACTTGTCGACTGCTTGATTTAAAGTACTTTTATCTATCTTAAAAAGAGTTGAAACATTATTTGTAAATATTTCTCTTGTAAGATCTGAATCAATACTCGCTAAGAAATCAACAAATAAATCAAGCTTCTCATACTTTTCGTTTGGACTTGCTTTGGAATATAAGTCTAATATTTTATTGTATTTATAATTATAAACATCTAAAGCATCAGATTTTTTAGCTAAAAATGCATCTTTTCCATATTCTTTAATAAAGTCATCGGGATCTAGACCATCTTCTAATTTAATTATTTTTGGTTTTATATCAGCTTCCAAGAAAATTTCTATGGCTTTATCAGTAGCATTTATTCCTGCACTATCACTGTCATAACAAATATATACATTTTCTGCGTATCTTTTTATAAGTTTTGCCTGATCAGCTGTTAAGGCAGTACCTAAGCTAGCAACTGCATAGTCTACTCCATGATGATTAAGTGCTATGACATCCATATATCCTTCTACCAAAATAATGTCTGTACCTTTTTGTTTTTTATAGATATTTAGTCCGTAAAGGTTGTATCTTTTTTTAAAAATATCAGATTCTGGAGAATTAAGATATTTGGGCATTTCTTCTCCAATAGCCCTACCTCCAAATCCAATTACATTTCCATAATGATTTATGATAGGAAATATTATTCTGTTTCTATATTTATCGTAGTAGTTTCCCTTGCTAGATTTTTTTATAAGACCTATGTTTTCTAAATCTTCTTTATTGTATCCCCTAAACTCTATGTAATCACATAGATCATTCCATGAATTTTTAGCAAATCCCAGCATAAATCTATTTACAATTCTGCCGCTAAGTCCCCTATTTTTTAGATAGTTTATTGCTTGTTTACTAGTTAATAGATTTTTATAAAAAAACATCATTATGTCTTTATTAATTTCATAAAGTTCTTTGTTTTTCGGATTTGCGATATTATTATCTGTATACTCCATTCTTATACCAGCTTTATTTGCTAAATATTCTAAGCTTTCAGGATAAGATAGACCTTCTTTTTGCATAATAAAAGAAACAACATCTCCACCTACTCCACATCCGAAGCAGTGAAATAATTGTTTCTTTTCATCTACTGTAAAAGAAGGTGTTTTTTCGTTATGAAAAGGACATAAACCTTTATATGAGGAGCCGGCTCTTTTTAAGTCTACATATTCTCCGATAATATCAACTATATTTGAGCTAGCTCTAATTTCATCAATTTTTTGTTCTGAAATCATAGCCAAATAATCACCTCTATTACTAGAACTATACTTATAATAATAACCTAATCAATTTAAAGTTATAAACAAAAAAAGATTTTACAATTTGTCTTTGTAAAATCTCTTTTAATATAATTATACTAATTTTTCTTCTGGTCTTTTCTTTAGCTTTCCTAGTATTAGAGCACTGACTATTGATCCAACTGCGACTGCTAGTAGGAAAAATAAGGCTTGGTTCAAGCTACCCATAGCTGGCAGTACAAATACCCCACCATGTGGAGCAGGTGATTGCACATTAAATGCTCCGACTAAAGCACCTGCTATAGCTGATCCTATCGCTACAGATGGGATAACACTTTGTGGTTCACTAGCTGCAAAAGGAATTGCTCCTTCTGTTATAAAACTTAGTCCTAGGATAAAATTAGTAATCTTAGTCTCTTTTTCTTTTTCTGTAAACTTATTTTTAAATAATGAACATGCTAGTGCTATAGCAATTGGTGGTACCATACCTCCAACCATTACTGCAGCCATATATGAACCAATGCCTGTATCAGTAAATACTCCAATAGCAAATGCATAAGCTGCTTTATTGATTGGACCTCCCATATCTATTGCCATCATGGCACCTAATAACGCCCCTAATAAAACTCTATTTGATCCACTCATATTTAATAGCCAATTATTTATAGCTGTATTTATACCTGTAAATATAGGATCAATTATAAAGTACATTACAATTCCAGTAAGTAGTAAACCTAAAACTGGGTATATCAGCATAGGTTTAAGACCTTCAACTGATTTTGGTAAATTTCTAGTGATTTTTTTGATAAAGTTGATTATATATCCAGCTACAAAACCACCAATCAATCCACCTATAAATCCAGCACCTCGGCTTGCCATAAGTCCTGCTACCATACCAGGCATTAATGCTGGTCTATCTCCAATTGACATTGCTATATATCCAGCAAGGATTGGAATTAGGAAACTCATAGCATCAGAACCTAGACCATTTAAGAATATAAATGACGAAGAACTATCACCCATAAATCTTTCAAATAAGAAAGAAATAGCCAGTAGGATACCCCCACCTATTACAAAAGGTAGCATATGGCTAATACCATTCATTACATCTCCGTATACCCTTTGCCATAGATTTTGAGAGTCATCTGCGCTTTTCTCATAGCTTTCATTTGCTTTATTCTCACTATGGAAGATATTAGCATTTCCTTTTATAGCACGGTCTATAAGCTCATCTGCTTTTCTGATACCATCAGAAACAGGTCTTTGTATAACTTTTTTTCCATCAAATCTAGCTGTTTCTACTTTCTTATCAGCTGTAATGATTACTGCTTTTGCTCTTTTTATGTCTTCTTCAGTTAATCTATTTTTTATACCATCTGATCCATTTGTTTCAACTTTTATATCAACTCCAGCTTTTCTAGCAGCTTCTTCTAGTCCTTCTTGAGCCATATAAGTGTGGGCAATCCCATTTGGACAAGCTGTAACAGCCACTATAAAATCCTTAGATATATTTTCACCTGCAGAATCATTATTGCTAGGAGTATTTGAAGTATAAGTATTTTCCACAACTTTTTCTTCTTTTTTATTCTCAGAATATTTATCAATCACCCCATATACTTCATCCGGAGTATTGGCATTTTTTAAATCATCAACAAATCCTGCCTTCATTATCATTTTTGATAATTCTGCAAGAGTTTCGACATGAAGGTTATTTTCTCCATCTGGAGCTGCTATTGCAAAAAATACAAATGTATCTTCACCATCTAGCGCTTCATAATCTAGGCCATCTTTTTTCCTAGCAAAAAGTACCGCTGGTTCTTTTACTGTTTTATTTTTAGAGTGAGGAATGGCTACTCCATCACCTAAAGCAGTTGAGCCTTGCTCTTCCCTAGCCTTTAATCCTTCAGAAAATTCTTCTTTTGAATTGACAAATCCATGGTCATAAAATTTTTGTGCTATTTCTTCTATTGCATCCATTTTGTTATTTGCTTTTAAGTCAAGAATCATCAATTCTTTTTTAAGTAAATCTTTAATTTCCATAATCTTTTACCTCAACTTTTTCTAAAATTTCATATATTAACTCTTTGCTTGCAATATCTTCACTAAAAGCTGTAGCTGTTCCACATGCCACTGCTAACCTATAGGCCTCTGTTTTTGAAAGGCCATTTTTAATTCCATATACAAATCCAGCAACCATACTATCTCCAGCACCTACTGAATTAATTAAATTCCCTTCAATCGGAATTGCTTTTAGTATTATTTCATCGCTTACAAAAATAGATCCATCTTTTCCTAAAGAAATAATAACATTTCTTGCACCTAGTTCTTGTAATTCTTTTGCATATTTTAATATATTAGTTTCATCAATATTAGTTTGAAATATTTCTTCTAACTCATCGATATTCGGCTTTACTAATAAAGGTTTATAAGATAAATAATCTAGGAGTTCTTTTCCAGCAATATCGATTGTGAACTCTAAATTCTTTGTATCTAAAACTTCTTTATAAAAATCTTTTCCCAATGATTTAGGTATTGATCCTGATATTATTAAAGTATCATCTTCATTTAATTTAGATATCTTTTCTAAAAAATTATCAACTTCATTTTTATTAATTACTGGTCCACCAGCATTTATCTCTGTTTCTACGTCGTATTTAAGTTTTACATTTATGCGGGATTGACCATCGATTTTTGTAAATCCTTCTTTTATATTTAGATCATTAAGTGACTGAATTATAAAATCTCCAGTAAATCCGCCCACAAAACCTAAATTAACAGGGTCTTCACCTAAATTTTTTAAAAGTTTAGCAACCATTATTCCTTTACCACCAGGGAATTTATTATCCTCAAAAGATCTGTTAGTAGCTCCATCTTTGTATTCATCAAGTTTCATAATGTAATCAATAGATGGATTTAATGTTAATGTATAGATCATTAATCCTCCTTTATAAGTTCAGCTTGAGTAACTGAGCAGATGTTTGCAAAATATTTTTTCCCTATTTTTGACGAGTCAGCTAAGATATAAGGTTTACTTGCGTTATTAATAGCTGCTTTTTTTATTAAAGCTTCATTTATATCAGCTGTAGTGTAATTTTTATCATCCACACCATTAGCACCTATAAAAGCAATGTCAAAATTTAAGTTATTTATTTCACTTATAGTTTCTTCACCATAGCTAATAAAAGTAGCTGCTTTCATTTTTCCACCTAATATAATAGTAGGAATAGAAAAGCTACTAAGTTTTTCTAGATGCATCAATCCATTTGTCACAACTGTAACGTTTTTTTTATCTGCTAGATAGTCTATTAAACTATGAGTAGTTGTTCCTGCATCCAAAAATATATACGATCCTTCTTCAATTAATAAACTAGCTTTTTTCCCAATACTTTTTTTTGCATCAAGATTAGTAGTTTCATTGAATTTAAAATTCGTTTCATCTAATAGCTTATTTAATGTAGCACCCCCATGAACTCTTCGAATTTCTCCCTTATCCTGTAGATAATCAAGGTCACGTCTGAGAGTAGATTCACTAACATCTAACTTTTTTAAAATAGTAGAATTTGAAACAGTTCCTTCTTTTTTTAGAATATCTCTAATAAGATTTAATCTCTCTTCAAGTATCATAAGATTAATATACTTCAGAAACACTCATATTCAATCAAAACCAGTCACAAACAAAATAAAAAGTGAATTTTTAAAAAAATTTTGAAAGTTATCAATATGTATAATTTAATTAATAAAAAATTGCAAATAATTAATTTCCTTAAAATTACTTTAAAAATTTATTTTATTATATTATAATGGTTATATAAAGTAATAAAGGATGAAATAAAAGGAAAAAAGGATATGATGGAAAATACTAACTTTAGAGACATAGAGCATGAAAATGACATTTCTAATGTTGATATCAAAGTATTAGATGCTCAAAGAAACAATTATACTAGAAATTATTCTTCAAGAATTCAATTTCACCCTTTTACTTATTTTTATTTCGTTAATAAAGGTTTTGGTAAACTTTCAATTGAAAATGAAACAATAAGTATCCACCAAAAAGATATAATAGTTATAAATTCAAATATTGGCCATACTATTTATATAGATGGTTCTTGTGGTGAGTGTGAAATTCTTGGATTTGGTGTAGAGTCACTTTCTTTTTCAAAAGTGAACAGAATGAAAAGTAATATTGAGCCAATAAATTTCTTTTCTGCAAATATTGAAGAAGATAAAATTGATGCATCTTATTTTGATGAAATCTATGATGAATTTCATAGTGATCAAATTTTCTCAAAAGCAATGGCCAATTCTAAGGCGGCAATATTTATCGTAGAACTTCTAAGAAAATTTGAAAATCAAATTACTGTAAAGCATGATAGAAAAGTTAACAGACAAGTTGATTATATTAAAAATTACATTGATAGTAATTATGCTGAGGATATTAAGCTTGAACAACTTTCGGCTATGGCTTATATGAATAAATTTCACTTAATTTCAGAATTTAAACAATCATATAGAGTTACACCAATAGAATATCTGATACTTAAAAGAATTGAAATTTCTAAGAACCTACTTATATCTACAAACCACTCCATGGAAGAAATATCTTCAATAGTTGGATTCAATTCTCAATCTTATTTTAATCAAGTTTTTAAGAAAAAAGTTGGTCAAACACCTTCTCAATTTAGAAAAAAACATAGATTATAAACTAATATAAAAAATAAACTCGTGTCATTTTAAATAAATATTTTGTATAATGACACGAGTTTTAATTATATTATAGCTTATTCCATTTTTTCAAATAATCTTTATAAAAATCCATATTCTGAACAGTTTCTAGTATCCCCTTATAATTACCATTCTTATCCCAAACTCCATAGTAAGTTACTGTATAATCGCTTCCTGCAATATTTCTTATAACAACTACTTTATCACGAGCTCCAGATTTTAAATCTCCAATAATCTTTCTTACCTTTCGTTCAGCTTGTGGTGGATGGCAAGAATAAACTTCTCTTCCTAAAGATGATTTTGGTCTTTTAAAAACTTTATATCCATTATGGTTATTGTAATATGAATTAATATCTTTTTCATCAACAAATGTTATTTCAATATTCATAGTATCTAGCATTGCTTCAAGTTGATCAACTCTTAAGCGACCTTTTGAGAAATATATATAATTATCTGTATCATCATCTGATTTTTTCAAAGATTCATTAAAGTTATCAGAAACTTGGATATTTATATCTGGATCATATTCTGCTAAGTCATTATATATATTTTTATAATCTTCATCAGATAACTTTTCTTCCAATAATGGAAATAAAATATTTTCCTCTTTATAAGTCATTTCTTCTGCTCTTGCAATAGTATCTTCTAACAAGTCTTTATCATTATTTTTAAAAGCTTTCTTGAAATTTCGTAATATTTCATAATCTACTGACCACATCACCTCTGATGGACCAGGTTTATTATATTTTGACTTTAATAGCGGATAAATCAAATCACCTTTTTTTCTATAATGACTGCCTAATCTTTTTTGTAATTCTTTGTTTTCTTTTAAAATTTCATCTGATGTTGAGGACTTTTCTTCTAATAAAGCATTTTTTATCAAGTTGTTTTCATTACTAAAATAGCTTAAAACTTTATTATTATAGGTTTTTGTTGTATTTTCATTTTCTGTCATTCCATGAAAAAGTACTGAGTGGACATCACAAAGTTTTCTTACTTCATTTTTATCCATACCATCATTAAGTAATGCTTCTTCTGCATCCATAATTTCTGAAGACGAAACTTCATCAAAATTTTCCTTAAATTCCTTTCTGACAATTTCAATATCTTCTCCATCTGATAACCTTTTTATATAGGACTTAATTAAATTTTGTCTTTCAATCACTTCACTATCCAAGGATAAATCTATAATTTCATAACCCAAGTTTTCAAGTTTTGTATTTATGCTATCTATTCCAAGTAATTTCGCACCACGTTTTATTGACATTTTATTTGCCATATTTTTTATCATTAACGGATTATCTAAACCGATAAACCCGATATTTATCAAATCATTTTTTAAATCTTCGTTTGATTGTATTAGCTTTGCAATATTTTCATTAATATCAATTTTCATATTTTCCCTCCACCATTATATTAATATATAAGGAGTATCATTATCAGTAACATTTGTTACAAAACCATAAAAAAATAAAACTGTAGTAAAATTTACTACAGTTTTTGTTAATAATCTACACCTGATGAGTATTCACTATTTGCATTCCAAATTAAATATTCATTAAGACCTTGATCATAAATTGCATCTATTTGAGCTTGTACAGCTTCTCCATCATATTCCATCCAATTTCCTTCACCAATCCATGATGCTGTAAAATCTTGGATCCAAGGTCGTGATACTGGTGGATGATCAAGTTGACTTAAAACTTCTTTTTCTTCATCTAAATATCTCTTTACTAATTCGTAAGGTTCTAGGTCTGGTTTTTCTATATCAAATGACCAACTTCCCCAGTGTGATGGATATATCATTGAAGAAATAACATCTGTTTGATTTGACATTTCATCAAAGTCTTGTCCTATACCCTCTGCTCTTCTTACTTGAAGTGCATAACCAAAAACATCTATTGACATTGGTACATTGTATGATTGAAGTTCTTCACGTGCTCTTTTAACAAATCCAGTTATAGCTGCGACTCTTTTTTCACCTTCATCCAATTCGGTATTATCTTCATACTCACCTCTTGAGTAATCTAAAGTATCACCGAATGTTTCAAATCCTTCAGCAAATCTAACATAGTCAAATTGGATTTCATCAAATCCTGCTTGAGCTGCTAGCTTAGCAATATTTATATCATAGTCTTGAACTTCTTTTAAAAATGGATTCATAAATGCTTCTTCGTGTGCATTTTTCCATAAAGTTCCATCATCTAGGGTAAAACCCCATTCAGGATTTTTTTCAGTTATAATACTATCTTTAAATGTGGTAATCCTACCTATAACATATATTCCTTTGCTATGAAAGTCTTCTATTAACGCTTTTGGGTCTACTATATCTATTTTTGAATACTTGATATTTTCATCATCAGTATCAAAATTCATAGTTACATTGCCCCAGTCATCTTTAATATCTATTACTACGGCATTTAAATCAGTGCTTTCTAGTAAATCCATAATTTTATTATAAGTTTCTGGAGTATTTACACTATAAGTATTGAAGTATAAGCCTTTCACTCCATCTTTTGGATAAAATTTTGTTTTTTTCTCATCTAATGATAATAGTCTCGATGTATCATAATCCATATTGTAGTCATCTGGTGTAACTCCAACTTCATATGGCTTACCGATTGGTTTATCAATTGCATCATTTATTAATCCATTATCTTTTAGAATTTCATCAGCAGCTTGATCTATTGTTTTATCATCTACCTCGGGAACTTCTTTTTGATTAGTATTTGTGCAGGAAGTTAGAACTAACATTAATGATAAAAAAAGATAAGATAATTTTCTTTTTATGTTCATACACTCTCCTAAAAAATAAAAAGGGCGAGCAAGCATGCCCGCTCCTTTATAAATTTATAATAAACTATTTAGTTATTTTTGTTACAACTCCTGAAGCTACTGTTCTACCACCTTCACGAACTGCAAATCTTAGTCCTTCTTCTAGGGCGATTGGTTTTTGTAGTTTGATTTTGAATGTTGCGTTGTCTCCTGGCATTACCATTTCTACGCCTTCTTCTAGTTCGATGTCTCCTGTTACGTCTGTTGTTCTAAAGAAGAATTGTGGTCTGTATCCACTGAAGAATGGTGTGTGACGTCCTCCTTCTTCTTTTGTTAGTACGTATACTTGACCTTCGAATTCTGTGTGTGGTTGTACGCTTCCTGGTTTTGCTAGTACTTGGCCTCTTGAGATTTCGTCTCTTTGTACTCCTCTTAGTAGGATTCCTACGTTATCTCCTGATTCTGCTTGTTCTAGGGATTTGTGGAACATTTCTACTCCTGTTACTACTGCTTCAGAAGTTTTTTCTGTTAGTCCTACGATTTCTACTGTATCGCCTACTTTTAGTGTTCCTTTTTCTACTCTTCCTGTTGCTACTGTTCCACGGCCTGAGATTGTCATTACGTCTTCTACTGGCATTAGGAATGGTTGGTCATTGTCTCTTTCTGGGATGTCAAAGTATCCGTCTACTTCTTCCATTAGTTTTAGGATTTTGTCTGACCATTCGCCTTCGCCACCTTCTTGTAGTGATTTTAATGCTGATCCTACTACTACTGGTGCGTCGTCTCCGTCGTATTCGTATTCTGTTAGTAGGTCTCTTACTTCCATTTCTACTAATTCTAGTAGTTCTGGATCGTCTACTTGGTCTTCTTTGTTTAGGAATACTGCGATTTTTGGTATTCCTACTTGGCGTGCTAGTAGGATGTGTTCTCTTGTTTGTGGCATTGGACCGTCTGCTGCACTTACTACGATGATTGCTCCGTCCATTTGTGCTGCTCCTGTGATCATGTTTTTAACGTAGTCAGCGTGGCCTGGAGCGTCGATGTGTGCGTAGTGTCTGTTTGCTGTTTCGTATTCTACTACTGATGTGTTGATTGTGATTCCACGTTCTCTTTCTTCTGGTGCTTTATCGATATTTTCGTAGTCGATGAATTCACCTGTTCCGTATTTTTTGTTTAGAGCTTGTGTTATCGCTGCTGTTGTTGTTGTTTTACCGTGGTCTACGTGACCGATTGTTCCGATATTAATATGTGGTTTGCTTCTTTCGAATTGTTGTTTACTCATTATATCCTCCAAATGTAATCATTTAGTCCTATTTTACCATAACTTAAATCAAAATTCTATATTTCACAATATTAAATTTATGTATTGATTATTTTTGTTTTTAGGTGTATACTATATAAATGATGCCACTTTAGCTCAGTAGGTAGAGCGCATCCATGGTAAGGATGAGGTCCTCGGTTCGATCCCGGGAAGTGGCTCCATTTTTTTGCTTATTTTTAAATTTAGCATTTAAAAAAGAGAGCTGTTATGCTCTCTTATTTTTTCTACTTAAAATTAATCCTCCGGAAGCTGTAAGAAGTATTGCCATAACTGATTCTATGCCACTTACTCCTGTGCTTGGATTGTTTATTTTATGTGTATTTTTTGATGTACTTATTTTTTTAGCTTGTTTTTCTTTTTTGCTTACTTCTTGAAATTCGTTTTTATCAGTTTTTATATTTTCTGTTGTCTCTTTATCAGTATTTTTAATCTTTGTTTCTAAACCATAACCAATTTTATAGGCTATATCATTTGTATATTCATATTCATCAGTTAGTCCAGGAACATCAACTGGTAATTTTCCTGTTGCAGCTATTTTACCAAAAACAACATCTAGTGAGAATGGAATATTTGGTCCAAATGTCTTAACCGGATCCTTGCCTTTTTCAGTTGGATCCATTCCTTTTGATCCATATGCTAAAACATGGGCATCCGAGTTTTTATATCTATCTAAATCATATGGTTTTCCAATACTAATAATAGCAGATTTTTTATCATTTTCTTTTGCAAATGTTGTAAGCATATCCGGTATTTTTGCTAACCAATCATCTTTGCTAAGTTGACCTGCTCTACCTATTTCACTTACACCAATTATATAATCATAATCTTTTGCATATTGTTTTAATATTTCTTCAGCTTTACTTGGATCGTCCTTGAAGTTTTCGAAGCTAAATACATCTAGGATTGCATCTTTATCAATAACCCCTTCACTTTGAAGTTTCTCATAACCATATTTAAATCCAGCTATCTCATTTTCATATGGAGTATATATTAATACTTTTTCTTTGGCTTTTGGATATAATGGTAAAAAGTCATTATTGTTTTTTGTAACTGTTATCGCTCTATCGGTAATTTCTCTTTGCTTTTCAAAATGCTCTTTATTACCGACTACATTTAATGCATTTGCAATTTTTTCTTCTAATGGAACTTTGTATTGATTTAGATCTAGAATTCCTCTTTTTTCTTTTAGTTTTAGTATTCTATAAACTGAATTATCTATTTGATTTTCAGAAATATTTCCTAGGTCTACTTCATTTTTAATTCTACCTATAATCGTATCTAATTTATTTAAATCTTCATTTTTTTCTAAAAGAGCAGGCATCAATGGAATATCAACACCAGCTTTAATTGCCATAACAACGGCATCTTCCTCGCCAAAATGATCTGCAATAGCTTGCATTTTCATAGCATCAGTAATAACTATTCCATCATAGTGCATTTTATCTCTGATAATGCCAGTTATAATATCATCTGATAAAGTGGCTGGAATTCCGATTTTCGTTCCATCTTTTTTCGAAATTGCTGTATCTTTTTCTAATTGAGGATATGATATATGAGCTGTCATAATCATATCTACTCCATCATTTGCAGCTTTTTTAAATGGAACTAATTCTAATTTTTCTACATCCTCATAGGATTTATCAACTACAGGCAATCCTAAATGGCTGTCAGTAGCAGTATCCCCATGACCAGGAAAGTGTTTAATAGCCGCAGATACACCTTGGTCTTGTATTCCTTTTACTACTTCTGATCCTAGTTCTCCTACTATATTTGGATCTGAAGAAATAGAACGAAGTCCAATTACTGGATTATTTGGATTATTATTTGTATCCATTACAGGAGCAAGATTTACGTTAATCCCCAACGATTTTATCTCATCAGCAATTATTTTTCCGTATTGATAGGCTAATTCTTTATCTCGTGTAGCACCTAGTGCCATATTTCCAGGTAAAGATGTACCTGTACCAAGTCTTACGACAATACCACCTTCTTGGTCAATAGAAATTAATAAAGGATCAAGACCATTATCTATGGCTGCTTGTTGAATATTATGAGTAAGTTTTGTAGTTTGTTCAGTATCGCGAACGTTTTCAGCAAATAGTATAACCCCACCTACTTTATACTTTACTATTGCATTTTTAATATCGTCATTAAGCTCGGTAACTTCCTTAAGTTCTCCATTCTCATCTTCCCAGTTTCTAAACTCTAGCATTAACATTTGACCAATCTTTTCATCTAAGGTCATTTTAGAAATTTTTTCTTCTATTTTTTTATCTTTTACTTTGTTAGTTTCTTCGCTAGATTCTACCTTTTCTACTGGTTTATCTTGACTTAAATTTTCGGATTTGTAATCTTCAGTTTCTACAATATCCTCTTCTACTTCTAATTGATCTTCAATATTTTCACTTTTTTCGTCAGTAAAAATATCATCTAGATCAGATGCATCATACTCAATAATATTTTCATTGGTAACTTCTGATGCCATAGCTATTGGACCTTGTGCTAATGAGATACCTAGGGCAAGCATTAGAGAAATTCCATACCTAAAATTTTTGTTCATACATTTATCCTCCCTTGTATTATAATAAGTATAAAATTTTGTAAACTTATAGTCAAGAAAACATTTTCTTTATTTAATATCTATTAACTTTATAATTAAATATACATATTTTTAAATAAAATTGGGTAATAATTAATATAGCAAAATTTATGGAGGCATATATTATGAAATGGGAAGATAGACGTAGGAGCTCAAATGTAAGACGAGGTCCTAGTATGAATAGAGGTGGATTTGGTGGAGGAGGTTCACGTGGTCCGGTTTTTTTACCAATGGGTAGAGGACGTGGCGGACTAGGCGGAATCATTTTCTTCTTTATTCTAATGGCATTAATGAGAGGTCTTTTTGGAATAGGATCAAACTTAGGAGAAGAGCAAACAAGAAATGAGCCTGATCAATACCAACAACAAACTCAGATAGAGCCAAGAACTAATTCACAAAGCAATGGTCGTGAAAGACTCGAGGACTTTTTATCAGTAGTTTTAGCTGACACAGAAGATGTATGGAATGCAAAATTTGAAGAAATGAATGCAACATATACAGAACCTACAATGGTACCCTTTACTGGATCAACTCGTTCAGCTTGCGGAGTTGCTCAGTCAAACATGGGTCCTTTCTACTGCCCTCTTGATGAAAGTATCTATATAGATGCAGATTTTTATAATCAATTGGTCAATCAATTTGGAGCTGAAGGAGACTTCGCTCTAGCATATGTTCTAGCTCACGAAGTTGGCCACCATGTACAAAATCAGCTTGGTATATTAGAACAAACTAATAAACTAAGACAGACTTTATCTACCAAGGAATACAACAAATACTCTGTAGCCCAAGAGCTACAAGCCGACTATTTTGGCGGATTATTTGCTTATTATGTGCAAGAAAAAGGATACTTAGAACCTGGTGATATAGATGAAGCAATGAATGCAGCTGCAGCAATCGGTGATGACAAAATTCAAGAAATGTCTGGTAGAAATGTAAATGTGGATACCTTTACTCACGGATCATCTGCACAAAGAAAAGAAGCTTTTGATCTAGGATATCAAAATCACGATATTGAACATTCCATGGTATTTTTTGATAGAATCCAATAAGAAAAGACCTCATACGAGGTCTTTTCTTATTTGCAATTATGACATAGTCCCCTATAAACTATTTCTTCGGACCGAATGTCATAATTAGTTAGTTCATCAGGTAAATTATGGTCGATTACTTCAAAATCACTTATACTACCACATTTTTCACAGATAAAATGTCCATGAAATCTTTTCCTAAATTCATATCTTTTACTGTTCATATTAAAATCAAGCTCTTTAATTATTTTCTTCTCTGCAAGTAGATTTAGAGTATTATATACAGTTGCTTGTGATATGACTGGATCTACTTCTTTAAGGTCCTTATAGATTTTTTCTGCTGTAGGATGCGTATGATTTAAAGCTAAATAATTTAGGATAAGCAATCTTTGGTGAGAAAGTCTTATACCTTTTTCTTCTAATAATTCTTTAAGATCATTTATTCTATTTTCATTATTGAGATTTTGAATCTCACGTATTTTACTATCCATAGCAGCCCTTTCTTTTATTTAGTATACATTACAAATTGATTTTATCAATATTTATAATTATATACTAAAAAAAGCTCACAAAAGTGTGAGCTTTTTTTATAGTATTTGTTTAAAACTATGCAAGTTCTACTTCTGCACCAGCTTCTTCTAACTGAGATTTTAAAGCTTCTGCATCGTCTTTTGATAGTTTTTCTGCTACTGTTGCAGGTGCACCATCAACTAATGCTTTAGCTTCTTTAAGACCTAGACCAGCTGCATCTTTAACAACTTTGATTACGTTGATTTTAGCTTGTCCAGCTGATTTAAGAACTACATCAAATTCTGATTTTTCTTCTGCTGCTGCTTCTCCACCAGCTGCTGCTGCTCCTGGAGCTGCTGCAACTACTGCTGCTTGTGCTGTTACGTCAAATTCTTCTTCGATTGCGTGTACTAGGTCAGATAGTTCTAGTACTGTAAGATTTTTAATATCTTCTAATAATTGTGTTACTTTTTCGCTTGCCATTTTAATTCTCCTTTTATTTTTATTATTCAGCGTCGCTTTCTGCGTTTTCTTCTGTATTTTCTGCTTCTACTGCTTCAGCAGTAGCTTCTGTTTCTTCTACTTCTGTTGTTGGTTCACTAACTTCTTCTGCTACTTCACCATTTTCTTCTCTTTTAACACGTACTGCATCAAGAGCAAGAGCAATTTTAGCAACTGTATTATTAAGGTCTCCAGCAAGAGTGCTGATTGGTGATAATAATACATTTGCAAGCATTGAGTAAAGAACATCTTTGCTTGGTAATGATGCAATTGAAGTCATTTGTTCGCTAGTTTGAATCAATCCATCAACTAGACCTGCTTTAATAAGAAGTTTTTCTTTTGCTTCATCGCTTTCTTTTCTGTAATCAACAGCAACTTTTGGTCCTGATACTGAATCTTCGTTTGAGAAGATTAAAGCATTAGCTCCTTTAAGTTCACCTGTTAAATCACTGTATCCAAGTTCTTCAAAAGCAAATCTCATCATTGTGTTTTTGTAAACTTTATATTCTGAGTTACCTTCTCTAAATTTTGTACGTAAGTCAGTGATTTCTTGTACATCCATTCTGTCGAATCCAACAAGAGTTACAGATTTAGAATTTTCGATTTTTTCTTTAATTTCATTAACAACTTCTTGTTTAGCTGCTATAGCTTTTTCGCTCACTTTTTCACCTCCTAAAGGCTTTTTGGTAGGTATTAAAAAACCCCCACTTAAAGTAAGCATATTTAATATGCTTACATCGGTGGGGATGTAAGTTTCATTTATCCCACCTATACGCAATTATTAAACATTACTGTCTGCGTAGTCTTTGGTAGCCTGTTTATTTGACTATGATATTATATCATATATTTTTATTTTTGCAAATTATTTTTCAACTAAATCCATTACTCTTTGTGGAGAAAGTTTTACACCAGGTCCCATAGTACTTGTTACAGTAACTGATCTGATATATCTACCTTTTGAAGATGCTGGTTTTGCTTTTACTACTGCTGTAAGTAGAGCGCGGATATTTTCAGCAAGTTTTTCTTGTCCAAATGAAATTTTTCCAGTTGGAACGTGGATTAAGTTTGCTTTATCTGTTCTGTATTCTACTTTACCTGCTTTGATTTCTTCGATAGCTTGTTTTACATCCATTGTAACTGTTCCAGTTTTTGGGTTTGGCATTAAACCTTGTGGGCCAAGGATTCTACCAATTTTACCAACTGTAGCCATCATATCTGGTGTTGCTATAACAACATCAAAGTCTAACCAGTTTTCGTTTTGAATTCTTTCTGCTAATTCATCTCCACCTGCAAAATCTGCACCTGCATCTAATGCTTCTTGGATACGATCTTCTTTAACGAAAGCAAGTATTTTTTGTTCTTTACCTGTTCCGTGTGGAAGAACTATAGTACCTCTAACTTGTTGATCAGCGTGACGGCTATCAACACCAAGTTTTAGGTGAAGTTCTACTGTTTCATCAAAGTTTGCTTTAGCTGATTCTTCTACTATTTCTAATGCGTCGTTTAATTCATATTCTTGTGTTGAGTTATATGAATTTTTAGATTCTAAATATTTTTTTCCTCTTTTTGCCATTTAATTCCTCCTTGTGGTCAGTCGAGTTTCCTCTCCCACTAATCTTCTACAGTAACTCCCATAGATCTTGCTGTTCCTGCTATCATGCTAACTGCAGCTTCTAAGCTTGCTGCGTTTAGGTCTTTCATTTTTGTTTGAGCTATTTCTTCTAGTTGGCTTCTTTTGATTGTTCCAACTTTATTTTTGTTTGGCTCACCTGATCCTTTATTTAGGTTGATAGCTTTTTTGATTAATACTGGTGCTGGTGGCGTTTTTGTTATAAATGTAAAGCTTCTATCCGTAAATACTGTTAGCTCTACCGGTATAATCATTCCAGCTTGATCTGCTGTTTGTGAATTAAATGCTTGTACAAAGTCCATAATATTAATTCCGTGTGGACCTAGTGCTGTACCTACTGGTGGTGCTGGTGATGCTGCTCCTGCTGGTACTTGTAATTTAACTACTGCTTGTACTTCTTTATCTGCCATAATTTACCTCCTTGTGGTTATATCGGGGGATTACCCTCCCACTTTCTAGCAGTTTTAAAACTAAATAGTTTCGATATCTGTAAATTCTAAGTCTATTGAAGTATCACGCCCAAATATATCTACAAATGCTTTTATAGATTGTTTTTCTTGATCTACTTCTGTTACTTTTCCTACAAAATCCTTAAATGGACCTGCAATAATATTGATATCATCTCCCACAGCTACATTTATATCTAGGATTGGTTTTTTCTCTTTTACACCAAATTTTCTGACTTCAGCTGGTGTAAGTGGTACAGGTTTTCTATCTGGTCCCACAAAACCGGTTACCCCTTGGGTGTTTCTGATGATGTACCATGATTTGTTGGTTACATTCATCTTTACCATAACATAGCCTGGGAAAAGTTTTCTAGTTTTTACTTTTTTCTGATCGTTTTTTACTTCTACGTATTCTTCTGTTGGCACTGTAACATCGATTATGTCTGGGTTTTGCTCGTTATCAATCATTGATCGAATTTTATCGCAAACTCTGTTTTCATAACCTGTGTAGGTATGAACTACATACCATTTTGCTTTTTCAGAAGCTTCGCTGGTTTCTTCTACTGTATCATCTACAGCTTCGGCTTGATCTTCTAAAGGTTCGTTTCTGTCAAAAGAATCTGTCATTGGTCACCTACAAATTGATTAAGAAATTCAATAGGTTGCTAAATACAACTTTATCTAAGAACCAAATTACAAGGCCTGTAATAATACTGATTGCTAATACTAATAATGTATATTCAATAGTATTTTCTTTACTTGGCCATTGAATTTTTTTTCTTTCTCTCCCAACAGAGGCGAAAAAACCTTCTTCTTTTTTTGCCATATTTTGCTCCTATTTTGTTTCTCTATGCAATGTATGTTTTTTACAGAATGGGCAATACTTATTTAACTCAATTCTTTCTTGATGAGTTTTTTTATTTTTTGTAGTATCATAGTTTCTGTTTTTGCATTCAGTACATTCTAATTTTACTTTATCTGCCATTAAAACACCTCCTATTTAATATACGGATAATTCCTACAAGTGTTAATAATACCATCCATAAAAGACTTTGTCAACCTAATTTTGCTCTAATTTTTCGAAAAAAGTTATTCTTTTATTTACCAAAAATTTCCTTAAATCTTCTAGGTCATGATTTGAGAAACACTGGTCTTGATATCCTAATAATATTTCTTCAATATCTGGTAAAACATATACATCTTCATCAAACATTTTTCCAAGATATATATCCTCCCTGTCATAGTAAACCTCAGGTGGATAGTCTTCTAGTTTTGATGTATTAAAAATTATAAAACTATCATTAGAGTAAACTTTATCTTTTACAATAAGTACGCGTTCTTTTGGATCTATTAGTCTGCCTGTTTTAAAATCACGCATCTAAGCTTAAACCCTCTTCATTAATAACATCAACTATTTCATTTGCTACTTTTGAAGCAAGATCATCACTTTCAGCTTCTACCATAACTCTTATAAGTGGCTCTGTACCACTAGCGCGGACTAAAACTCTACCGCTATCAGCAAGTCTTTGGGTAATTTCTTCTACCTTTTGATTTACTTTTTCGTTATTTAAAGTAGCTTCTTTATCTTTAACCTTAACATTTACTAAAGTTTGTGGGAATATTGTTAGATCACGGGTTAGAGATTTTAAATCACATTTTTGATCAATCATTGCCTCCATAACCCTAAGTGAAGTTAATATTCCATCTCCAGTATTTGCATATTTTCTAAATATAACGTGGCCTGATTGTTCTCCACCGATTTCATAATCATTTTCTTCCATTGCTTGATGAACATATTTGTCACCTACATTTGTTTTTACATATTCAATGCCTAAATTATCTAAGGCTTTGTAAAGACCAATATTGCTCATTACTGTAGTAACAACAGTATTTGATGGAAGTTTTCCTTCATCCTTCATGTGTTTAGCGCATACATAAATTATAGAATCACCATCTACCACATTACCTTCGCTATCTACTGCTATACATCTGTCAGCATCTCCATCAAAAGCAAAACCTATATCTAATTTATTTTCTACCACAAATTTTTGAAGGTGTTCTATATGAGTGGAGCCTGCATCAACATTTATATTAAATCCATTTGGCTTATCATTCATTACATAAGTATCAGCGCCTAGTGCATCATAAACTGGTTTTGCAATTGTAAAGCTTGCACCATTTGCACAATCAAGACCAACCTTTATACCCTCAAAGGATTTATCCACTGTTTGGATTAAAAATGCAATGTATCTATTTCTTCCACCTATAAAGTCAACTGTACGTCCAATATTTTCTCCTACTGCAAGATCTATATCGGCAATATCACTGTCAATGTATGCTTCAAGTTTTTCTAAAAACTCATCATTCATTTTTTCCCCATTTGAATTTATAAGTTTTATACCATTGTCATAGTAAGGATTGTGGCTTGCAGTAATCATAACTCCACAATCAAAGTCTTCACTTCTTACTATATAAGATACAGATGGAGTTGGTGTTACGTGAAGTAAGTGGGCATTTGATCCAGAAGATGTAATACCTGCTGACAGTGCGTCTTCAAACATATATGATGATCTTCTAGTATCCTTACCAATTACAATTTTTCCCGAATATCCATTTTTTTTATTAAAATAATCACCCAAAAATCTTCCTATTTTAAAAGCATGGTAGACATTTAGTCCCTTATTTGCTTCTCCTCTAAAACCATCGGTTCCGAAATATTTCATAAAACCTCCTCATACTTTTTAATATGTATATCTGTTTTTTATATTTTTATTATACACTTTGAGTTAACTTAAAAAAACTAATGGTTATTAAAATTTCTATTGGGTAAAATTTATTTGAGGTGATTTTATGAATTTAGAAAACTTAAACAATGAAAAACTTTATATAAACGGTGAATATATAGACAGCACTAGCGGAGAATTTATCGATGTCGAAAATCCAGCAACAGAAGAAATTTTTGCTAAAATCCCTAGTGCAAATGAAGAAGATATAAATAAAGCTGTTGATGCAGCTTACGAAGCATTTAAAACTTGGTCAAAAACTCCCCTTAGCGAAAGGGTTGACTTAGTAAAAAAATTAAATCAATGGATAGATGCACACCAAGATGATTTTGATAAGCTAATCTTGCTTGAACTCGGTATCCCAATTCATGTTGGCCATGGTTCTCAAGTTGGAAGACAAGTAGATCGTACAAATGTATTTATTGAACAAGTAGAAAATATTGATTTAGAAACTCCAATGGAAGGTGGTATCTTAGTGCGAGAACCAATCGGAGTTGTTGCATCTATTACCCCATGGAATTATCCATTGGGTCAAATAATCCAAAAAGTAATCCCAGCTCTATTATCTGGATGTACAGTTGTACAAAAACCTGCAACTATTACACCACTTTCTGCTTATTTACTAACAAAAGGTATTAATGAAGTTGGTTTCCCAAAAGGAGTATTTAATCTAGTTACTGGACAAGGATCAGAAGTCGGAGATATACTAAACAAACATCCAAAAGTTGCTATGATTTCTTATACTGGTTCGTTGGCCGGAGGAGCTGCATCAGCAAAAGCTGGTATGGATACTGCGACAAAAGTAGTTTTAGAACTTGGTGGGAAATCACCGGCAGTATTTGTAAAAGGTGCAAATGTCAAAGAAGCGGTTGAACAAGTTTTAGGTACAGTTTATAAAAACATTGGGCAAACTTGCTCTTGCCTATCTCGTGCAGTTGTCACAGAGGATATATATGATGAAGTATTAGAAGAATTTCTAAAACAATATGAAAACTTCCCTGCGGGAGATCCAACAAATGAAAATACAGTGGTAGGTCCACTATCTAGTAAAAAGCAATTTGAAAGAGTAAAAGGTTATATTGAAAAAGGCATTGAAGAAGGAGCGGAATTAATCCGTGGAGAAGTGCCTAATAAAAATGGCACAGGTTACTACGTAAAACCGGCCATATTCACAAATGTAAAACCTGGTATGAAAATCCACGACGAAGAAATCTTTGGCCCTGTTTTATCTATCATAAAAGTAAAAGATGTTGAGGAAGCTATAGAAGTTGCAAACTCAGTTGACTACGGTTTATCCTCAGCAGTATTCGGTGAAAATGATAAAGCACTAGAAATCGCAAAACAAATCTATGCTGGCGAATGTTATGTAAATACATCTACAAAAGGACCAAACTTGCCATTTGGAGGCTATAAACAATCAGGTATTGGACGTGAGGGTGGATTATACGGATTACTTGAATATTATGAATTAAAATCAATATATACAAAATAAATTTTGAAGAGCCTAGGCTCTTCTTTTTTTGTGCAAAAATATACTATAATGATAATATGACAAAATTAGATTATATACCAAAAACAGATATTAAAATGATGCATGTAGACAAGTCTTACACTTTTGGTGTGGATTCTATAATACTCTTAGATTTTGCAAAAATGAAAAAAGGAAAGACTTTAATAGACATAGGCAGTGGATCTGGAATACTTAGTTTAGGAGCAAATGCTTATTATAATTTAAAAGAAGTTTATGCAGTTGAAATCCAAGATGAAAAATCCGAATTATTAGAAAAAAATTTAAAATTAAATGATATATCTAATATTGAAATTATAAATAAAGATTTAAATCAAGTTGATCTTGAAACAAATACTGCCGATTATATAATAACCAATCCTCCCTACTACAAGATAAGCGATAATATAAATAATAAAAGCGAAGAATTTTTAATATCACGCCAAGAAAAATACTTGACCCTACAAAACATTTTTGATTTTGCAAATAAGACTTTAAAAGACAGGGGCAAAATGTATATGATTCACAAACCCGAACGTATGGTAGATATATTTAAATCTTCGGGAAATTTAAAAACTAAGAGGATAAGATTCGTTCAATCAACTTATAATAAAAAACCACAATTTATACTTATCGAATTTGTAAAAAATGCAAATGATGGATTAAAAATAGAAGATCCTCTTATTATTTATAAAGATGGAACTTATAGCGAAGAAATGAAAAAAATCAACGGTCATTTATAAAACGTACAATTTGTAATATATTTAACAAAATGTTAAAATATTATTGATTATAATTTTCTAAAGGAGGAGATATGAAAATTAATAAATTTAAATCTATCGTTCTGGCTCTTTCATTATCCCTAGTTTTCACAGCTTGTGATAATAATAAAACAAATGAGCCAGCAAAAGAGACCGAACAAAAAGCTGAAGTAGATCATAAAAATCAGGCTGACTCTTCAACAACAGAATCTAAAGAAAAAGAGTCTGAAAAAAAAGATAATACATCAAATAAAGAAGATGACAAAAACGAATCTAATTCATCTTTAAAGGACGGTACATACAAGGCTAGTGCTAATGGTTATGATCGTGAATTAAACCTAGAAGTAACAATTGCTGATGGCAAAATTTCTGACATAGAGCTTTTAGAAAATCACGAATCAGATGCTGTAATTAATAGAGCATTTCCTATCATTAAAGAAAGAATAATTGAAGCAAATAGCCCAGATGTAGACTCTGTATCTGCTGCAACATACTCAACAACAGCTATTAAACAAGCAACATTAGATGCACTAGAAGAAGCAGGCCTTGAAAAAGACTCAATTAAAGTAAGTAATTCAACAGGCTATGAAGAAGATAGAGAATTAACCGAAGCTGAAGATAAAACTACAGATTTACTTGTAATCGGTGCTGGTCCAGCAGGTCTTGCTTCTGCTATCCAGGCTAAACAAGATGGTGTAGAAGACGTTACATTAATTGAAAAAATGGATATCTTAAGTGGTAACGGAAAATTTGATATGAACTTCTTTGATATGGCAAATTCAGAAGCTATGAAAGCTAACAATAATGAAGTTTCCAAAGATGAATACAAAGAAAAATATCAAGAAAAATCTTGGGACAGTGAAGATAGAATTGATGCTGTAACCGAAGGTGCTTTTGAAGTAGATAGCTGGCTAAGAGATCAAGGTATAGATTTAGATTATAACTTTGGTGAAGATGGATCTATGAACCACATGGCTAAAGAAGATGAATATGCCGGAGATTATATCCAAACAAAACTTGAAGCTATAGCTAAGGACCTTGGCGTAGAAATCATCCCAGGTACAAAAGCAACTGATTTAATAATCGAAGATGGTAAAGCAACTGGAGCTGCAGTTGAGGATAAAGAAAACACTTATAAAATTAACGCTACATCTACAGTAATAGCAACAGGTGGATTTGCAAATAATCCTGAGTTACTCGCAGAATACATCCCTGGCGCTGAAGAAATCCCAACATCTAACCAAATAGGTGCGACAGGAGATTTTGTAGAAATAGCTAAAAATCATAACATTAAACTAGGCGATATGGAAAAACCATCTGTATTCCCTAAAATCCTAGACCCAAGACGTGACCTAACAGGTGCATTTGATAGCAACTTTATTTTTGTAAATGAAAATGGAGAAAGATTTATCGACGAAACAAGTGGTGATATAGAGTATGGTCAAGAAATGATGAAAAATCGTCCAGTTTATTATATATTTGATGAAACAGCAAAAGATTCATTTTACAGATTATCTAACCAAGTAGAAAAGGGATACATTGACGAATATGATTCTGTAGAAAAACTTGCAGAAGCTATAGGATGTGAAGCAGATACTTTAAATGAAACTATTGACACATACAATAAAGCTGTAAAGGGTGAAGTAGATGATCCATTTAGAGAAGAAGCAGCAGAAGCTGAAATAAATAAAGATGGCAAACTATATTGTGTAAAAGTAACTCCTGCCCTACACATGACAAAAGGTGGAATAGTTGCAAATGGAAAAGCTCAAGTTTTAGATAATGAAGATAATATTATCGAAGGACTTTATGCAGCAGGTGAAGTAACTGATACATCAGGAGCTTACTCATCAGCAGTTATATTTGGTAGAATCTCAGGTAAATCTGCAGCAGAAAATATTAACAAATAAAATAATTATATAACACGTCTAATTTGTTTTAGGCGTGTTTTTTGATACAATAAATTAAAGGAGTTTTTATGGACTATCAAATTTATTTTATCCCAACACCAATAGGAAACCTCGAAGATATGACAATTAGGGCAATAAATACTTTAAAAGAAGTGGATATAATTGCTTGCGAAGATACTAGAGAAAGCAAAAAATTACTTGACCACTATGACATTAATAAGCCCCTTACCTCCTATCATAAATTTAATGAAACAAGCAAATCTATAGAAATAATTGAAAATGCACGAGCTGGAAAAACATATGGAGTAATAACTGATCAAGGTATGCCAGGCATTTCGGATCCTGGACATATTTTGATAAAAAAATGTATAGAAGAAAATATTTCCTATACAATTTTACCGGGCGCAAGTTCCATAATTACAGCCCTTGTAGGCTCTGGACTTAGTAATGAAAGATTTTCTTATTATGGCTTTATTCCAAAGAAAAATGGAGATAAAAACAAACTATATAAAGAATTAGAAAATGAATCCAAGACAGCAATTCTTTTTGACACTCCCCACAATTTAGAAAATACTATCGCTGACTTTAAGGAAAATTTTGCCGATCGTAAACTTTGCATCGCACGTGAACTTACAAAAAAATTTGAAGAATATGTATTAGTAGATATTTCAGATATAAATATAGATGATATAATCTTAAAAGGTGAATTTGTATTAATTTTATCTGGTAAAGTTGATGCCCAAGATAAAGAACTAAAAGATTATGAAGATATAATAAAAACACAAATCAACGATGGTTTAAGAACAAAAGACATAGTAAAAAGTATAAAAGAGATAAGCGATTTTTCAAAAAATGAAATTTATGAATATGTCTTATCTTTAAACAAATAAATCGGGTACAGGACCCGATTTTTAATTTACTCTTTTATTACTATCACCAGTTTTAATAACATCTACTGCATTATTTAGTGCAAATTTCATTTGATTCTCCAAAGCAGTTTCGGTAAAAAATGCAACATGATTATACATATCAACTTTTGGATGATTTAGTAACTTATTAAATAATTCATCGTCATAAGATGGATTATCTTTTCCATAGATTCCTTCTTCATTTTCATAAACGTCTAAAGCTGCTCCAGCTATTTTCTCATTATCAATTGCTTCTAGTAGGGCATTTGTATCAATAAGTCCTCCTCGAGATGTGTTTACAATAAAGGAATCATCTTTCATTTTGTCAAAAGCATTTTTGTCAAATTGATGGAAATTCTCATCTACTAAGGCTGCGTGAACAGATATAATATCTGATTTTTCTAAAAGTTCATCAAATTCTACAAACTCTATTATATTTTTTGCGTATGTTTTAGGATGTGGCGTTGTAGCTATAACATCTACTCCAAAACCATCTAAGGCCTGTGCTACAAGGTATCCTATATTACCTAATCCATATATTCCTAGAGTCTTTCCCCTTATTGTTTGTCCTAATTTATTTTCTGAAAAACGAAAATCTTTATTTTTCATATCCTTTTGTATTTCACTATCTCTTTTTAAGAGTTTTAGAATCATCATTACTGTAAATTCAGCAATGGATTCTGGTGAATAATCAGGGGTATTTGTGATGATAAGACCAGCTTCATCTGCCTTTTCTAAATTGATTTTATCGTATCCAACTGAGGTTATTGATATTTGCTTAATACCGTAGTCAGCAATTTTTTGATACATGTCATCACTAATCTCACTGGATGCAGTTACAACTAATCCATCAGCACCTTCAAGTTTATCTAAATTGTCTTTCTTGATAGGTTCATCAATTATATATACTTCTATATTATTTTCCTTTTCCCACTCTTTAATATATTTTTCAGAAAGTGGGTTTGGATTATATATGCATATTTTCATTTATTGCTCCTTTAAAAGTTTATATAATATCTCTACCCTAATTTTAGATAAAATAAAAAGAACCACTTAGGTTCTTTATATCATAAATTATTTTTTTCTGTTTTTTCTTTTAGCTGCGTCATTTTTTTTCTTTTTAATAACGCTTGGTTTTTCGTAGTGTTCTCTTCTTCTGTATTCAGAAAGTACACCGGATCTTGCGCATTGTCTTTTGAATCTTTTAATTGCACTATCGATTGATTCGTTTTCTCCAACTCTGATTTCTGTCATCTCTATCCCCCCTCTCGTATAACACAAAAATTTTTTCAGATTCTATTGTAGTCATTTCTAGCCTGGAGGCCAGTGAAATGCTCTGCCACCTAGAACATGAAAATGCAAGTGAGGTACTGTTTGTCCCCCATCTTCGCCGATATTTGTAACAACTCTATATCCTTCTAAATTATTTTCATTAGCTAATTTTTTAATAGCTAGCATAATTTTTGCTAATAGATCGCTGTCACTTTCATCGAGCGTAGCTAAACTTGTTATGTGCTTTTTTGGTATAACAAGAAAATGGATAGGCGCTTGTGGATCTAAATCATTAAATGCAATTATATATTCATCTTCATAGATTTTATCAGTAGGAATCTCTCCTGCTGCAATCTTGCAAAATACACAATCCATACTTCACCCCCATTGCTATTTATAATACCACAATAAAAAAATGAAGTCAATAAATAATATTGATAAATGCACATTCTATACATTTATATTATCAAAAAGTAGTTTTTTAAATACGCTCCCCCACAAGTTCATCCTTAATTATATCAGTAATTTTAACATCAATAATTGAATTTGCCGGGATGTCCTCTTTAACATTTACTTTTAAATAATTTGTAGAGTATCCTCCGCTATAACACTCCAGGTCTGATTTAGATTCTACTAAAACTGATAAAACATTTCCTATTTGTTTTTCTAAAAATTCTTTACGGTTAGTTTCTTCAATATTTTCTAAATCATGGAGTCTATCCTTTTTGCTTGTGCCATCTATTTGGTCTGCCATTTTTGCAGCACGTGTACCTTCTCTTGGTGAGAATTTAAATAAATGGGTTTTTGAAAACTTAATTTCATTTACAAAACCCATAGTTTGCTTGTGATTTTCTTCAGTTTCTCCAGGGAAACCTACTATGATATCTGTAGTTATCCCGGCATTTGGGAAAACTTGTCTAATCTCTTTTACTTTTTCTTTATATAAAGCTCTATCATATTTTCTGTTCATTGCTTTTAGAACATCATCTGATCCGGATTGCAATGATAAGTGAAAATGATCACAAGCCTTGCCTGTTGCTTTCATTCTTTCTAAAAATTCTATAGAAATATGCCTTGGTTCCATAGATGAAAGTCGTATTCTTTCTATTCCATCTACTTTTGCTACAGCTTCAATAACATCTATTAGGCTAGATCCGTCCTCAAAGTCTTTACCATAGCTTGAGACATGTATACCTGTTAAAACTATTTCTTTGAAGTTATTTTTAGCTAGTCTTTTCGTTTCCTCAACAATTGATGAGATGCCACGACTTACAATATTGCCTCTTGCATAAGGAATTAAGCAATAGGAGCAATACATATTACAGCCATCTTGGATTTTTAGATAGGCTCTTGTCATCTCTGTTTGATTAGAAATTTGTAGCTCTTCAAAAGTTTTACTTTCGCTTGGAGAGATGATTTTATCAATTGCACCCTTATTTTGTAAGACATCTTCGCAAAGTTCTACAACATTTTCTTTATTACGAGAACCTAGGACAATGTCCACTCCCTCAATTGATGCAACCTCCTCAGGTTTTACTTGAGAATAGCAACCCATAACGGCAACTACTGCTTCTGGATTATCACGGCGTGCTCGGGATATCATTTGTCTACTTTTTCTATCACTCATATTTGTCACTGTACAGGTATTTATTACGTAAATATCAGCATTATCAGCTGCTTTTTCGTATCCCTTTTTCAGGAATAATTCTTCTACAGCTTCAGATTCGTATTGATTGACCTTACAGCCTAGAGTGATTATGTTAAATGTATTTGCCATTAGTCAAATAAGTCCTTTAATTTTGCAAAAAAGCCTTTTTCATGAGCCTTTACTTCTTCCCCTAAAGTATTAGCATAGGCTTCAAGGGCTTCTTTCTGTTCATTGTTTAAATTAGTTGGTGTTACAACTTGAACATAGAAGTATAGATCTCCAGTTCTTTTTGTCCTACCATCGGTAATTCCTTCTTTTTTAAGATTAAATCTTGTACCAGATTGAGTTCCTGCTGGTATTTCAAACTTTCTAGTTTGGTGTAGGGTTGGAATTTCTATTTCTCCCCCTAAGGCTGCTGTTGGGAAAGATATTGGTATATCGTAATAAATATCTAGGCCATCACGTTTAAATATTTCATGATCCTCTACATCAATAATTACATATAAGTCTCCATTTGGACCGCCATTTTCTCCAACACTACCTTTATTTGAGATGCGCATTACATTATTTTTTTCAACCCCTGAAGGGATATCAACTTTTATGCGTTCAGATTTTACAATTGTTCCTTGCCCGTGGCATACCTTACATGGATCATCAATAATTTCACCAGTTCCACCACATTTATCACAAGTTACAGTTCTGCTCATTCTACCGAAAGGTGTTTGAGCAACATCATTTACAATTCCTGCCCCGTTACATTTATCACAAGTATGAACTGAACTTTCATCACGAGCTCCAGTTCCATTACAAGTATCGCATTCTACTTCGCGTCTTACTTGAACTTCTTTACTTACTCCAAAAGCAGCTTCTGCAAATGTTAGTTTGACTATTTGTTGAATGTCAGCACCTTTTGTAGGTCTTTTTGTAGACCCTCCACCAGTACCGTAAAATAAATCGCCAAATAGATCACCGAAAAGATCTCCAAATCCTCCGGAGAATCCGCCATATCCACCAGCTCCTCCATTTTCAAAGGCAGCTGCACCGTATCTGTCGTATTGGGCTCTTTTTTCACTATCTGATAATATTTCATAGCTCAAAGTTGCTTCTTTAAACTTTTGTTCTGCTTCTTGATCCCCAGGATTTAAATCGGGGTGATATTTTTTAGCAAGTTTTCTGTATTCTCTTTTTATTTCTTGGTCGCTAGCATCACGACTAACGCCAAGTACCTCATATGGATCTTGCATTTTTCCTCCATTTACACTTAAAAAAAGCTATTTCACAATGAAATAGCTTTTATTTTATTTAGATTATTATACTTATTTTGTTTAAGTTTGCTATTATAAATCAAATTTATTCTTCATCATCATCGATAACTTCGTAGTCAGCATCTACTACATCATCATCAGCAGCATTTCCTGCTTCTGCACCTTCTGCTCCCGCAGCTTTGTACATTTGTTCACTCATTGAATAAATTTTTTCTTGAAGAGCTTCTGTTTGAGATTTGATTTCTTCTGTGTTATTTGAAGCGATCGCATCTTCTAATTTTTTGATTTCTGCTTCGATTTCATCTTTTTGAGCACCTTCAATACCAGATTCTTCTAGAGTTTTTCTTGATTGGTAAACTAAACTTTCTGCATTATTTTTTGCATCTATATCATCTTTTTTCTTTTTATCTTCTTCAGCAAATTGTTCAGCTTCTTTTACTTTTTTATCGATTTCTTCTTCTGTTAGGTTAGAAGATGATGTGATTGTAATTTTTTGTTCTTTTCCTGAACCTTGGTCTTTTGCAGTTACATTTACTATACCATTTGCATCAATGTCAAATGTTACTTCGATTTGTGGTACACCACGTCTTGCTGCAGGGATTCCTGTTAGTTGGAAACGTCCAAGTGTAGTATTATCTGCTGCCATTTCACGTTCACCTTGTACAACGTGGATATCTACTTCAGTTTGACCATCTGCTGCTGTTGTAAAGACTTGTGATTTTTTAGTTGGAATTGTAGTATTTCTTTCGATAAGTTTTGTTGCAACTCCACCTAATGTTTCGATTCCTAGTGATAATGGTGTAACGTCTAATAGTAATAAATCTTTAACTTCACCAGTTAGTACTCCACCTTGGATAGCTGCACCAAGCGCTACTGATTCATCTGGGTTGATATCTCTTTGTGGTTCTTTACCAACTAAGTTTTTAACTAAGTCTTGTACAGCAGGTATTCTTGTAGATCCACCTACTAGTAGTACTTTGTCAATGTCAGAAGATTTTAGTCCTGCATCTGATAATGCATCTTCTACTGGTTTTCTTGTTTCTTCAACAAGATCTTTTGTAAGTTCATCAAATTTAGCTCTACTAATAGAAATATCTAAGTGAACTGGTTGTCCATCTACTGCTGTAATAAATGGTAGGTTTACATTAGTTGTCATTGTTGATGAAAGTTCTTTTTTAGCTTTTTCAGCTGCATCTTTTAGTCTTTGCATAGCTGTAAGATCTTTTGTAAGGTCTACGCCATTTTCTTTTCTAAATTCGCTTGCTAAATAATCTACTAATTTATTATCAAAGTCATCCCCACCTAGTTTGTTGTTACCGCGTGTTGAAAGCACTTCAAATACTCCATCACCAACTTCTAGGATTGATACGTCAAATGTACCACCACCTAGGTCGTATACCATGATTTTTGATTGGTCATCTTCTTTATCTAGACCATATGCAAGAGATGCTGCAGTTGGTTCGTTGATAATTCTATCTACTGTAAGCCCTGCAATTTTTCCTGCGTCTTTTGTTGCTTGTCTTTGAGCATCAGTAAAGTATGCAGGTACTGTAATTACTGCATTTGTTACAGTATCATTCAAATATTTTTCAGCATCTGATTTTAATTTTTGAAGAATCATTGCAGAGATTTCTTCTGGTGAATATTTTTTGCCATCAATTTCTGCTGTTTTATAGTCAGAACCCATTTCTCTTTTAATAGATGAGATTGTTCTGTCTGGGTTTGTGATTGCTTGTCTTTTAGCTGTTTCACCAACTAATCTTTCACCATCTTTTGAGAATGCAACTACTGATGGTGTTGTTCTGTTTCCTTCACTATTTGGGATGATTACTGGAGAACCACCTTCCATTACAGCTACTGCTGAGTTTGTTGTACCTAAGTCAATTCCTATAATTTTTGCCATATTAATAGCCTCCTATTTTGCTACCTTAACCATTGCAGGTCTTATAACTTTATTGTTTAATTTATAACCTTTTTGAAATGTTTCTATGATGTGATCACTTTCAACCTCATCAGAATCTTCTGCTAAAACCGCTTGGTGAACATTTGGATCAAATAATTCGCCATCAGATGGGATTTCTTCTAAACCTTCGTTTTTGAGAATATTTAGCATTTCATCGCGAGTCATTACAATTCCCTTTACAAGTCCATTTTCAGGATCTTGGTCTTTAAGGGCCCTATCAAAGTTATCTAATACCGGTAAAAGTTTTTCTACCAAGTTATTTACTGCAAATTTTTTGAAATCTGCCTTGCTAGCTTCTTCTCTTTGCTTATAATTTGTAAAATCAGCTAATAGTCTTTGATATTTGTCTTTAAACTCGTTAAAATCTTCTTCGATTTTCGTATCGTTTATTTCATCTTCTTTTTCTTCATCTATAAGTTCATAATTATCATCGATAATCTCGCCATCGATTACTTCATCTTCTTCGATAATTTCTTCATCAGCAAGCTGGTCTTCATTCAGCTTGTCATCATTTATTTTTTTATCATCCATCCTTAAACTCCTTTAGTTATTAAGTAGAGTAGATATCATCATGATATCGGATATTACATCAACATAATTAATTCTTGTAAGTCCGATGATGCCGATATGGCCTACAATATCATCATTTATTTTAAAAGATGATGTTATAACTGTATTTTCCTTTAGCTCATCAAGCTCATTTTCATAACCGATTGAAATATCCAATTTATCATATATGCTGTTACCCAAAAAACTATTTAATTTTTCTTTACTATCTAATAACTTAATAAAATCACGTGCCTTTGATAAATCGTCGTATTCTTTAAAATTGAAAATATTGCCTAGGCCCTCAATTTGAATCTCTTTATTGAGACTTTTAAAGGATTGACCTTTAAGTCTTTTTTCAATAATTTCAAGCAATGATTTGTAATCATTTAGCAAAGTTGTTTCAAGTAATCTTATATTATCATAAAGCTCATTGATATCCGTTCCTACCATAGTTTTTTTAAGAACGTTATTGATAAATAAAAGCTGCTCAGAATTGATTTCATAGTTAAGATATATACTATCTTTTATAATCATTCCATTATCAAAAACTGCTAATAAAAGTAATTGTCTATCTGATAATTTTATTAGCTCCATATTTACCAAAGTTTTTATTTCGTTTTTAAGTGTCATGGATACTGCTGTAAGATTTGTTATTTCAGCAAGCATCCTAGTTGCAGTCTCAATAATGTCTTCTGCATTGTGATATCTTTTATCAAGTAAGTTTATAATCGTATTACTTTGCTTTGCCCTAGATATATCCTCCATTTCATTTTCAAGAATATAATCTACAAACATTCTGTAACCCCTATCAGAAGGAAGTCTTCCGCTTGAAGAGTGAGCTTTTTCAATTAAACCCATTTTTTCAAGAGAACTCATTTCGTTTCTGATGGTTGCGGGAGATACATTTAAGTTGTAAGTATCAGCAAGGCTTTTTGAACCTATTGGTTCACCATCTGTGATGTAAGAGTCTATGATAGAGAATAATATTTTTAGCTTTCTATCATCCAAAATTTTCTCCTTTAGCACTCTTTGGTATCGACTGCTAGCATTAATATACTATCTAAAAACACCCTGTCAAGATTATATAATTAATCTTAAGAATTCATTAGATAAATTCATTCCATTTTGGCTAAATTTGAAGTTTTGATCTATAATAAAAAAGTCTTGATTATCAAATTTTTTTATTTCTTTTTTATACTTAATAAGAAAATCTTCTCCAAACTTATTTTTAAATTCTTCAAGATTAATCCCTGCTGTTTCTCTTAGCTTAAAAATTATATATTCTTTTTCTCTATCTTCATTATTAATATAAATTTTATCTTCAATCGGGAGTTTATTTTCTCTAATCATTTGTTCAAAATGTATGAAATTTCTTGTATTGCTATACCTATAATTTGATAAATAGCCTGATCCACTCATACCAAAGGCAATATAACCATCACCCTCCCAATATTTTTTATTATGATAGGACTCATAGCCCTCTTTAGCAAAGTTAGAAATTTCATATCGCTTAAGTCCAATATCCGAAAGCTCATTTATGATATTATCAAAAATTTTAACCTCTGTATCATCTTCCATCAAATCTAATTTTCCTTTTTTATCAAGGGCAGAAAATCTTGATCCTTCCTCTAATATAAGTGAATACCAGGATATATGCTCAGGCGATATTTTTTTTACCATTTCTATATCATTTTTAACTGACTTATAATCTTGTTTTGGTAAGTTTAGCATCAAATCAAAGCTAAGATTATCAAAGCCTAGCTTTCTGATTAAATCTATGTCATTTAGTGCAATCTCAGCCGTATGATCTCTCCCAATTGCTTTTAAAACTTTATTATCAAATGATTGCACACCCAATGATATTCGATTGATTCCTAAGTCTTTGTACAAAAGTAATTTGTCTTTTGAAATAGAATTTGGGTTGCATTCGATAGTAAATTCTTTTATTTTATCTATTTTAAATCTTTGTATTGCTTTTATGATTTGTTCTATATATTTTCCATCTATATATGAAGGCGTTCCTCCACCTATGTATATAGAGTCAATCTCACAACACAATCTATCTTGATATAGTTTTATCTCTTTTAGTAAATTATTTATGTAATCATCTATCCTATGTTCAACATTCATGTATGCACAAAAATCGCAATAGTAGCATTTTTTTTGGCAAAAGGGAATATGAATATAACAACCTACTTTTTGCATCTTTTCTCCTTATTACTAAATAATAAAAAAGATGGCTGGTGCCATCCTTTTTAAATTATCATATTATAATTTGCTAATGTTTCAAACACTATATCTCTTTTTTCAAGATCCTTATCAATTATGATTTGCTCATTTGCTATGCCATTTTCTCTTAATGTATACAAAGAATCTAGAACAAATATTTCACTTCCCACCACATAAAAGTAAGCATCTGATTTTTCTTTTGCAATTTCAACTAACTTTTCTAAGTACTCATTTCTAGATTCTAGCCAATATTTAACAAAACAAGAACCATCCACACATTCAAAGTCCTTTTCGTATAAATGATTATCTTTCTTGTTTACATTTATACTAATTAATTCTGGTATGTTGGAATTATCTATTTCAAATTTTTTTATAAGCGGTCTCATGGTTGACATCGCAAGTCCTTGGGAAAGTAAAACTATTGGCTTATCCTCACGGCGTAATGCCATATGAGATTTTATTTTAAAAATAGTAACCTCATCTCCCACATTAAGATTTGAAAGAGCTTTTTTAAAAACTGATTTTCTAATAGGAATCTTTGTTGTAAATCTAATATTTCCCTCATCTGTCAAAGTGTTTATACTTAAATGGTGGACTAACTTTTTGTTTATTTCACTACCTGTATCATATCCTGGTAAAGCCAAGTGGAAACTAGAACCTTCATCCCACATTAATTCGTCTGGCTTTTCTAAAGTATAGGTAAAAACATTTTTGTATTCTTCTTTTATATCTAAAATCTTTACTTGATATTTATCCATAATAACTCCTTAATGATAACTATTATCACTAGTATTACTATACTGTTTAGAAATTAATCTTCATCTGGCACTTTTAAATTTCTCTTACCAATGTTTAATGTATCACCTATATAATCAAAAAATAATTTATAATCATATATCCAATTATCAATAATTCCAGACCTATATATACCCACAATAAATATCAAAATAACTGGGAAAAATACAGCACCACTAATTCCAAATAATCTAAGACCTGCATAAAGAGAAATTACTGACAAGATTGGATGAATATTGGCCGATGATCCTATAACTTTTGGTGATATTACTTGTCGTAGTCCAGTCCAGATAAATAAAACTATTAGTAATCCTACTCCCTTATAAGTATTATTAAATACAAAAAGTTCTACAACAGACCAAGGTAACATTAATATAATAGGCCCAATCATTGGCAGCAAATCTAGAAATCCAAGTAATAAGGCAACTGGTATAAAATATTGCTGGCCTAAAATTTTAAGTGCTATAGCCATAATAACTGCACATAAAAGTGCCAATTTTAACTGCGACTTAATATAATTCCATGTAGAATTTTTAAATACACTTCTAATCAAACTAAAATTTTTCTTAGTTCTTTCTGAAAATTTTGAGTGATATTTTAAAGTAACAAGTTCCATATCTCCAAGTATTATATAAAAAGCAACTATAAATGTAATGGCAAAAAATATAATATCGTTTGATGTATTTATAAAGGCAGTAGTAAAACCAAGTGTAATATTTACAGCGTTTTTTTGTAAATTTCCTAAGAATTGATAAAGAGCATCAAGACCAGATCTAATGGCATTAGATACAAAATCTGGTAATAAATTAATTTGTGAGTTAACTGAATTTATCCATTCATTTGTGGATGATACAATCTTATCCCAATTCCCAATTATATTTCCTATTAGTCCACTTACTTGATTTACAATAAATTGAGTAAACCAAATTAGTAAAAATAAAATTACTATCAAAAGTATAGTTCCGACTATATATGAAATTATAGTATGTTTTATTGGCAATAGATCATCTATTCTTTTTATAAGTGGTGTAAGTAGCGCTACCAATGCTAAGGCCAAAATTATAGGCATCATTGCATCAACTAAAGGCGGCGCTAAAAATATTAAAAATAAAATTGATAAAATTATTATTCCTGTACGTAAAAAAATGCGTTCATAAAGATTTTTAGATTCCATATCATTCCCCTATATGCTTTTTATGATATTATATCATGCAATGGGGTAAAAAATAAATAAACAATAAAGGAGGAATTATGATAGATCATATAAGTTTACAAGTTTCTGATATAGGAAAATCTAAAGGTTTTTATGAAGAAGTTCTTGCTGAAATTGGCTTAATCAAGAAAGTTGATTATGAAGATGCGGTTGGATTTGGTAAGGAAGATTCTGATTTTGCAAATGAATTATGGCTTGTTGAGGGAAAACCAAATAATTTCCATCTAGCCTTTAGAGTTGATAGCGAAGATGAAGTTAATAAATTTTATAATACAGCATTAGAATTAGGTGCAAAAGATAATGGTGCACCGGGCATAAGAGAACATTATGCTCCAAATTATTACGCAGCTTTTTTTTATGACTTAGATGGAAATAATATTGAAGCAGTATTCTACAAATAAAAAAGCGATCTAGTTTTTTACTAGGTCGCTTTTAGTTTGATTGTTCATCATCATATTTTAATACAGCAAGGAATGCATCTTGTGGTACTTCAACACTTCCTAACTGACGCATACGTTTCTTACCTTCTTTTTGTTTTTCAAGAAGCTTTTTCTTCCTTGATATATCCCCACCGTAACATTTTGCGATAACGTCTTTTCTAAGTGCTCTAACAGTTTCACGAGCTATTACTTTACCACCAATTGCTGCTTGGATAGGTACTGCAAATTGTTGGCGTGGGATTTCATCTTTAAGTTTTTCAACTATACCACGGCCTCTAGCATAAGCACTATCTCTATGAACTATTATAGACAGTGCATCCACTACTTGGTCATTAATAAGAATTTCAAGTTTTACTAGATTACTTGGAGCATATCCTATTACTTCATAATCGAGTGAAGCATAACCGCGTGTTCTAGATTTCAAACTATCGAAGAAATTATAAATAACCTCATTTAGTGGCAGTTTATATTTTATAGAAACACGGGTTTCATCAATATAGGTCATATCAATTAACTCACCGCGGCGATTTTGAGCTAGGCTCATTATTTGACCAATATAGTTGTTTGGGGCAATAATTTCTGCTCTAGTCATTGGTTCTTCAATATAATCAATTGTTGCAGGATCAGGGAAGTCATTTGGATTTTGAATTTCAATTTCTTCAGCTGCATCTTTTAGCTTTACCTTATAAATTACAGATGGTGCTGTGGCTATAATATTTAAATCATATTCACGTTCTAGCCTTTGAGTTATGATATCCATGTGAAGAAGGCCTAAGAATCCAGAACGAAGACCTACTCCTAGAGCTTGGGAGTTTTCTTGTTCAAATACTAAAGCTGCATCATTTACTTGAAGTTTTTCCAAAGCATCACGGAGCTTATCAAAACTTTCTCCCTCAGCTGGATATATACCAGAATAAACCATTGGTAAAACCTCTTTATAACCTGAAAGGGGAGCATCTGTGGGTTGTTGGGCATTGGTAATAGTATCACCAACTCTAGCATCTTTTACTTCTTTTATACTAGCTTCAATAAACCCTACATCTCCAGAACGTAATTCTTTTGTTTCGATGCGATTTTTCATGGTATAACCTACAGTATTTACTTCGTAAGTTTTACCTGTGTTCATCATTTTTATATGATCACCTGGTTTTACGACCCCTTCAAAAACACGCACATAACAGATTACTCCACGATAAGCATCATAGTATGAATCAAAAATAAGTGCTTTTAGTGGTTTGTTATCGTGATCTTCAGGAGCCGGGATATTAGCTACTATATCTTCTAAGACATCTTCTATATTTAATCCGGTTTTTGCTGAAACTAGTGGTATGCCTTCAGTTTCTAGACCAATTTGATTTTCAATTTCTTTTTTTACTTCATCAACTCTAGCTGATGGAAGGTCTATTTTATTTAAAACCGGTAGGATTTCTAAGTCTTGTTCAAGAGCTAAATAGGTATTTGCAAGGGTTTGTGCTTCCACACCTTGACTAGCATCTACAACTAATATTGCTCCCTCACACGCCTTAAGTGATCTTGAAACCTCATAATTAAAATCAACGTGGCCTGGTGTATCAATCAGGTTTAGGTCATAAATTTTGCCATCATTAGCCTTATAATGAATTTTTATTGATTTTAATTTAATTGTAATCCCACGTTCACGCTCTAGCTCCATGTCATCCAGCATTTGGTTTTGCATCTCCCTTTCAGACAAGTGTTCAGATTTTTCAATCAATCTATCTGCAAGAGTACTTTTACCATGATCTATGTGGGCAATTATAGAAAAATTTCTTATATTGTCTTTTCTTTGTGTCATCTAATTACTTTCTCCATATGGATTATTATCTATATTTCCCATATCACTAAATGGGTAAAATCTGAAAAATGCATGTCCAACTATTTCATCTTTTTCAACTGGACCATAGTTTCTTGAGTCATTACTTGCGCCTTCTGCTCTATTATCACCCATTACAAAATATTGGTTATCTAAAAGATACCATTCATAAGTATCACTTGTTTGTAAGGTGTAGTCAACAGAAGTATATGGTTCATTAAGCTCTTCGCCATTTAAATAAACTTTTTCATCTTTTAAAGTTACAGTATCACCAGGAACTCCAACTACTCTCTTTACATACAATTTATTATATGCATCTGGGGCTTTCAATATTACTATATCTCCTCTTTCATAATCATGGAAATGCTTACCAATTTTATTTACAAAAAGCATATCATCATGATGAAGAGTATTTAACATTGATTTTCCGTCAACTCTAGTGGCATCAAGAAATAGCCATTTAATTAAACCGGCTATAGCTAGGGCAATTACTATAGATTTTATCCATTCAATGATGCCATCTTCATCTTCTTTAACTGGTTTTTGATTAGCTTTAATAGTAGGACCTTTGCTTGCTTCAGGTTCTACTACTATCTTTTCTTTTTCATTTTCATTAGTCATTTGCTTTACCTCTCATTCATTATTATATTATAATATAAAAGTTAAAAACTACCAATTATTTAAGGACTAATATAAATAAAACTTGTATGATTTAATTTTCTATGGTAAAATGTATCAGTCAAGCAAAAAAGACTAATGAAGAAAGAGGGTGAAATAATGGCAAATATTAAATCAGCTCAAAAAAGAATCGAAACAACAAAAAGAGATACTGAAAGAAATAAAGCTAAAAAATCAGAAATCAAAACATATATCAAAAAATTTGATCAAGCTTTAGAAGCTGGTAATGTTGATGAAGCTCGTGAAATCTTTAGACACGTAGATAAAAGAATGAAACAAGCTGAAGCAAAAAACATTATGCACAAAAATAAAGTAGCTAGAACATCTTCTAGATTACAAAAAGCAATGAATGAAGCACAAAATGCTTAATAAAAAAATGAGCAATAATCAGTAATGGATCCGCACATATGTCTACTGATAATTGCTCATTTTATTTTGCAGAAATTTCTCTTAGTAAAAGCAGTAATTCTAATTTCATATCAAAATCCACTGATTTTTGTCTATATTCCATATCAAATATCCTACTATGGATATTTAATAGTTCCGTTAGTGAAAAATTTCTACTGTAACCCTTTATTTTTTTTAATTCGTATGAACCTATTCCTAGATTTTTCATCATAAAAGTATCGTTGTAACCATTTAGATATAAAGATTTTACACCAATGAGATTTCTAATTTGTCTAATAATCATATGATATATCATAAATAAATCTTCATTTGCCGCAGCCATTTTTAAATAAGTATCAATTGTTTCTTTTGGATTTTTTGCACTCATTGCATCTGTTAGATTAAATATATTAATATTTAAAACTTCATCTAATTGGTCTAATACATCCTGTGATTTTACAATTTCTTCACTAGAATTTGCAATAATCTTATCTACAACATTTACTATTTCATAAAGGTCGATTTCACTGTCTTTATTGAGATATGAGAATCTATTTACTATTTCACTAACCAGTGACCTTTGGATTTTTTTGCCATTTCTCACAAATCTTTTTCCGATAAAAGATTCCAATTCTTTTTGATTTAATCTATTTATTTCAACTACTTCCCCATTTTTGACAACACTTTTATAAAACTTTCCTTTAAATGGAGGGTTGTCTGAAAATATTAATAGAGTAGCAAAATCGGGAAATTCTTTAAAGTCATTAGCTAATATATTTAGACTACTTTCATACTCCTTTATTGCGTTCTTAGATAAGTCTATATTTCTCCAAATAACAAATTTTTTATCTTCCATTACAGGATATGTTTCGTAGGAAGTTTTTATAGTCTCTATATCCTTGCTACCTTTGATTTCTACAAGGTTAAAATCTGGAATGTTTACTTTATTTCGTACTTCTTCCATGATTGTATCATTTAAAAACTCTTCTTTAGAATCAAATAAATAAACTCCACTAGTCTTATCATCTATTAAATTGCTCATAAATTCTTTAAAATTCATTTAAAAAAACCTCCTTTCAGGTATTTTTCAATTTTAACTTCATCATCAAAATATATTTTGACCATCCCATCTGTTTGGGTATTAAATATTTTTACTCCATCTAGATTATTAATTACCTCAGAACTTGGGTGACCATAACGATTATTACGTCCGGAAGATATTAACGCAGCCTTTGGTTTTACTTTTTCTACAAATTCTTTTGATGTAGAAGTTTTCGATCCGTGATGGGAAACTTTTAATATATCAGCTTTTTCATCTATACTATCTTCGTATTCTTTTGGCAAATCTCCCAAAGATATTATTTTTGTACCTTTTATATTTATCAACAAGCCTATGGATTCGGTATTTTCTTCTCCAGACTCACCATCAAATATACAGCGTATATATCCATTTTTTAGATTAATGACATCATCTTTTTTTATAATTTCAGGATTATATTTTGCTAATGAGTTAATATTATTTTTGCTTGTAAGAATATGTTCTACATTAAAATTGTCATTTAAAATATCAATATTGCCGCTATGGTCACTATCTTCGTGGGAAATAAAGACAGCTTTTATATTCTTTACACCTATTGACTTTAGATAAGGAACTAAAATCTTTTCACCACTATCATAATCATCATATTTAGGGCCACCTACGTCAATCAGATAATAATCTCCCCTATCATTTATTAAAAATGCATCTCCCTGTCCTATATCAATCATAGAAAAACTAGTTTCAGGATTAATTTTTTCAAATCCCAGACTAAGTATTACAAAAAGTAAATTTATCAGATAAAATTTCTTCATCAATTCTTTATTGGATTTTCTAATATAAATACTTACTAAAATCAAACAATAAAGATAAACTGAAATTAAAATACTTTGGTGGATAAATTCAATATTAAAAAAAGAGAAACTATTAAGCAAAAAAGTTAGATTTAATATAGAATTTATCAGATAATCTAGAATTATAAATATTGGCATTAATATAAATCTAATTAAAGGATAAAATACTATAATTACAAAAATCAAGTACATGGATATTGTAAAAATAGGTAATATCAGAAAATTTGCCAATATACTTATCAAATTTATCTTTCCATAATAAAATGCTCCAAATGGTAAAACACACGCTTGTATGGAAGCAGCAAATCCTATGCTATCAGATATTAAATTGTTCTTTAGATATTTTTTAAGCTTAGGATATATCAAATATACTCCACTTGTAGCAACAAAAGATAAAACAAATCCCGCATTTAAAATTGCAAATGGATTAGATAATAATATCAAGAAAGCAGCAATCAACAAAGATTTAATCTTATCTTCAGGTTCTTGCAGCAAGAAGGCTAAAAATCCTATAAAATTAATTATCAGAACTCTGATAACCGAAAACGGAAACCCTATCATTGATCCATATAATGCACAAACCAAAAGTCCAAATAAATGTGCATGTTTATAGTTAAGTTTTAATTTTTTAAAGCTATATAATATAAATCCTAGTAGCAGGTCTATATGTAAACCAGATACAGCCAAAATATGTGCTAGTCCCAGATCTTTCACATCTTCATTTTGAATTAGATTTTCTCCCAAAATTACAGATATTACAAAATCAGAAGATTTTTTGCTCAAATTACTTTCAAAAAGATTATGGATATACATATAAAAATTTTTTCTTAGTTTTAGAAAAAAGGATGAGCTTTTTACACTTTTCCTAATATTTTGTATTTCTATATTACTTGTTATGCCTTTAGATATCAGATAATTTCTGTAATTAAAAAGATTTGGATTAGTATTTTTGTTTGGTATACTGATTTGACCATCTATTAAATATATATCTCCTATATCAAAATCATAGTCGGAGAAGACTACGGATTTTTCAGATATATCCTTGCCTTTGGCCTTTACGAAGTATCTGTAACTATCATTGACAGCCCTTTTTTCTAGTATGGTAATTTCTAAAGTTTTATCTGTATAATTACTAAGATTATATTGATTAAATTTATATAAACTTAAACTAAAACCTATAGCAAGGGCTATTGGAAAGATTAATAGTTTTTTATCTATAATAGAAATTAGCAAGCCTGCAATAATACACAAAAGTAAAATATATATAGGATTAAGCATCTCAAAACTAATAAATAATCCTATACCTGATATAAAACCTATTAAAGCGATAAAAATTTTCTTTCTCATAGCCCAACCTCGGGTATATTATATCATATGATTAACCATAAGTTTTAATTAAAGAAAGGCAAAGTATGCAGAAAATTTATTTAAAATATCCAGAAATTACAGAATTAAAAGCAAATATAGTTTCAAGACGCGTCCAAGATGATAACACACAAATAATACTTGATCGCACCATTTTTATGCCAAAATCATATGGATTTTTAAAAGATTATGGAAATATATCAGATTTAGAGATCATATCTGTTGAGGAAAAACGAGATAATATAATACATACTGTCAAGGGACGTCCTAAAAAATCAGAAGTCATATTAAAACTAAATCCAGAAAATCGTATTAAAAACCTAGCTTATAATACTGCATTTATAATTTTTAAGATAGTATTTACAAGTTTTTACCAAGCTAAAGATTTAAAATTAACTATAGATGAAGAAAGGTCAGTAATAAAAATTACAGATTTCTTTGATGTATTTGATAAATTATTAATCGAAAATCAAATTAATTTTATAATTGAAAAAGCTTTAAAAATTGAAAATCATCAAGGAATAACAAATATCCCCCCATTAGGAGAGGTAATTAACAATGAGATTTGCTATGAAAATTCTTCAAAAGTTCGTGGTTTTAAAATAGTTGACACTGAAAGCTTTGGAAATGATTTAGAGATTGAATTTATTGCTGGTAGAGATATTATATAAGAGTTTTAAATTATTGATGGCAACAAGCCATCTTTTTTATGTCAATTTCCATATATTTTACATATATATAATACAATGAGAAAACTATATGAAAAAAGGCGATTAGATTATCTAATCGCCTTTAAAATCATAATTTATTCACTATCCATTCAATACCCATTGCCCATCCCATAGAATATAAAAAAATGGAAGGCGGCTTACACAAAAGAATAATTGTAGCATATTTTTTAAAACTCATATCAGAAAGTCCTGTTAAATAGCATAAAAAATCATCAGGCGCTACTGGTAGTAATATTGCCCATGCAAAGAATTTTTCATAAGTTTTATCTTTTATTTTGTGTTTGTATTTGTCAAAAGTTTCTTGACCAAAGAAATTTAAAATTATTGATTTTCCAAAAGTTCTAGATATAAAAAATACTAGCATAGAACCAATACAAATTGATATGTAATTATAGATAAAGCCCCAAAATGGACCAAAAATTACAACCCCAAAGATGGTTGTTAATCCACCCGGTATGATTGGGACAACTATTTGTGTAATTTGTACAAATATAAAAATAATATTTGCCCAAGCTCCATAGGAAAGAATAAAATCTCTAAAACTATCTATGGAGTTGAACAGTCCTTTTTTATAGCCTATAAAACCGAGTAAAGTTAATATTAGTAGTACTATTACTGCTATTATATTGTAAATATTTTTTTTAAGAAATTCTTTCATATCGCCTTCTCAAACTGTATCATTATTATAATACAATAGTACATGATATTTTGTAAGTTGTAAAGTAGTAATTCAATTTTAATAAATTTTTTATAAAATAATTTTATATTTATTATCTCTAATTATAATACCCATCATGTTTTAATTAATAGATTAAAAAATATGGTGTATCACGTATAATGATACACCATTCAAATTAAATTACAAGTTATTTTTTTCTTTTGGACTTAATTTTATAATACCATTTTTATAAAATATATAAGCTAATAATACAGACAATAGCATTATTATTACCATGGCAAATCCTTGTTTTTTATCTAGATTCATAATAAAAATATTAACAATGAAAACTAGAAGTAAGTCTATAACGCCTATTAAGTATTTATTCTTTGCTTCAAATGATCCTGCAGAGTTATTTAACAATATTCCCACAAGCATTGATCCAAATAACGCTGGCATAATATAACTAGTTGCAGTTTTTACTACCGGTGAGGTAAGTATAGGATTTAATGGAACTAGAAGTATAAGCCCTATTAAAATAATAATCATTGTTGTCATTCCAGAAACACAAACCGCAATCATACCGATTACGTCCGCCTCCTCTGTTCCAGGATCTTGATCAACTGATGATAAAGCTGTAAGATAAGCTGGAAATTTAATATTTGTTACATTCCCCATAATAGAGTTGATATATGCCGAATTTCCAGTAATTGGTATCATAGAAAGTTGTTCAGCAAGGGCTACTGGTATATACATGGCTAAAAGTGGTCCTGCTGCTCCCATTACTGAATCAAAACTTGGCCAAATATTGTAAGCTGTACAAATAATTGATGGAATTATAAACATTATTAGTATACAAACTATAGTTGAAATTCTACCTAATTTGTAAGTTTTATCCATATATGAAATATTTTTATTCATTATAGTACTCCTTCAAAAAATACACCCGCTGCCATGCCAATAATGAGTGCAAAACTCATAATAAAATCTGATAGCCAGCCTATCTTATACTTTTTAGAAATCTGTCCTAAAATAAGTGTTACTAGAATAGATGTAATTGCAACTGCTGCGTGTGTTTTAGATTTTAAAAACTCAATAGGGAAAAATACAGTAACCATACCAAAAGTTAGTACCGATAAAGCTAACTCTCTAAATGGTGATGATTTTGTACCAATTCCAGATACTTTTTTATGGTATTTTTCTAAGAAAAAAATGTTAAAAATCATTCCACCAAGAATAGAAATAGTCATAGTAAACATTATTGTTCCTATAGCATTAACATCAGCAGAACCTTGATAAGCTGCAAGATCTGCATAACCAAGACCTTTTACAGCTAAATCCGCTGCAGTAAGTTCGTATGGAAGCGATCCTACAACTGAAAGTCTAAACCATGGCCATGGTATACCTAAAAGCGGTGTCAAAGTTATAAGACCAATTATTACCGCTATGGATGGCACAATAGAAAAAACTAATGAACTTTTTATAGTTGCCTTCACTTTTTCATCAGCAATACCTAATTCTTTTGCTCGCCTTTTTGCTCTAACAAAAAACATTACACATATTAAAAATATAATTAATAAACCGAGGGCTACCAATATGTATAATAATTTGCTGTTTAAGATATCAAATATATTCATAAAACCTCCTTAAAATATAAATACTTTATACCCTAAAACTGCAATTATTACATTTAAAAAAACCTAACAATATATGCTAGGCTTTTATTTATTAATCTATATAGTTTTTAGTAATTTCTATTAACCTTCTGGTTTGATGTTCGATAGCTGGTTTTATTTCATTACTGATTTCATAATTTTCAGGTGATTGAGTTGCTGAAACACCATAAGGATTTCCACCTTGAGCGAATATTGAATCATCTGTATATCCAGTAGGCACAATTATTGCTCCCCAGTGCATTGCAGATGTATAAATTGCACGAATAGTATGTTCTTGGCCACCATTTGGATTTTGTGAAGATGCAAAAGCTGTTACAAATTTATTTACAAGTTTACCTTCGCTCCATACTCCTCCAAGTGAATCGAAAAAGTCTTTCATTTGACTTGAAACATTACCAAATCTAGTTGGTGTTGAAAATATGATTGCATCTGCCCATACCAAATCTTCTGGAGTTGCAACTTCTAAATCCTCTGTTGCTTTAATTGTCTGATCCCATAGAGAGTCTGGCTCAACCTTTGATGTATCTCTAAGTTCTTTAACTTTTAATAATCTAACTTCTGCCCCATTTTTTTCTGCTTCCTCTTTGGCAATGCTTGCCATTTTATAATTAACTCCTGTTTGGGAGTAAAAAATTATAGCTAATTTTACTTTGTTCATAGATATATCCTTTCTGACTTTATTATTATAAAGCTTACTTATAATATACCCATATTTATTATTTTTATTTACAATCTAAATTTTTTATAAAAAAAGTAGGACAATAGTCCTACTAAATTTTTAAGCAACTACGATATTTAAAATCTTACCTGGTACGTAAATCACTTTTCTTATTTCTTTATTTTCTAAATGATTTGAAATATTACTATCAGCTTTTGCAGCTGCAATTGCATCATCCTCGGTAGCATCCATAGCCATAAGCACTTTGCCACGCATCTTACCATTTATTTGAACTGGCATTTCAAATTCGTCTAATACTAATTTTTTCTCATCATAACTTGGCCAATTAGCTTCATTTAATTTTCCTTCGAAGCCAGCTAGTTCCCATAACTCCTCAGTTAAGTGAGGTGCAACTGGATTTAATAGGATGATATAAGTTTTAAAATCAGCTTTGCTTATTTTGCCAAGTGATCTCATATCATTTGAAAGTGACATAAGACTTGCTATGGCTGTATTAAATTTAAGATTTTCGTAATCTTCAGATACTTTTTTGATAGTTTGGTGAATAGCTACTTCTATATCTTTGCTATAATCATCTCCATCTTCTACCATTTCTAGCATATTGTAAACACGTTCTAGGTATTTTCTACATCCACGTACACCTTCATCTGACCAAATAGCAGTTGACCCAAAATCACCAATAAACATCTCATAAGTTCTTAGAGTGTCTGCTCCATAATCACGGATGATATCATCTGGGTTAACAACATTACCACGTGATTTGCTCATTTTCTGGTGGTCTTCACCTAAAATCATGCCATGACTAGTTCTTTTTTGATATGGTTCTTTGGTTGGTACTACTCCTAAATCATATAGGAATTTATGCCAGAATCTTGAATAAAGTAAGTGAAGGGTTGTATGTTCCATCCCCCCATTATACCAATCTACTGGACTATAATAATCTAGTGCTTCCTTGCTTGCAATAGCTTCATTATTATGTGGATCCATGTATCTTAAATAATACCAAGAGCTTCCTGCCCATTGAGGCATGGTATCTGTTTCTCTCTTTGCAGGTCCTCCACATACTGGACAAGTTGTGTTAACAAAATCATCAATTTCTGAAAGAGGTGATTCACCAGTAGCTGTTGGTTCATAAGTTTCTACTTCTGGTAATTTTATTGGAAGTTCACTTTCATCAACTGGATTCCAACCGTGTTCTTCACAATAAATCATTGGAATTGGCTCTCCCCAGTATCTTTGGCGGGAGAATACCCAATCACGAAGTTTGAAATTTATAGTAGCTTCACCTAGTTTATTTTCTTCTATATATTCGATAGCTTTTTGCTTAGCTTCTGATACTTCAAGGCCATTTAAGAAATCAGAATTTATTGCTCTTCCTTTGTTTATATCTGTTAAAGGTAAGTCAGTTTCCTCTTCTGTTTCGTAAACTTGGACAATAGGCATATCAAATTTCTTAGCAAATTCGTAATCACGACTATCATGAGCAGGCACTGCCATTATTGCCCCTGTACCATAGGTCATTAAAACATAATCTGAAACCCAAATTGGAATTTCTTTGCCTGATAATGGGTTTATAGCAGTAATACCATCAAGCATAACCCCAGTTTTATCTTTATTTAATTCAGCTCTTTCAAAATCAGATTTTTTACGAGCCTCTTCTTGATAAGTTAAAACATCACTAAAATTTGAAATATTTTCTTTAAATTCCTCTAACATTGGGTGTTCTGGCGAAATTACCATATATGATACCCCAAATATAGTGTCAGGTCTTGTTGTATAAACTGTAAGTTTATAGTCAGAGTCTTTTACAGCAAAATCAACGTTTGCTCCCTTTGATCTACCAATCCAGTTTATTTGTTGGGCTTTTATTCTATCTTCATAGTCTACATCATCAAGGTCGTCAATAAGTCTATCAGCGTATTCAGTGATTTTTAGCATCCATTGATTTTTCATCTTATGAACAACTTCTGTACCACATCTTTCACATTTGCCATCTACAACCTCTTCGTTAGCAAGACCTACTTGACAAGATGGACACCAGTTAACGCTCATTTCATTTTTATAAGCTAGACCATGTTTATATAATTGGATAAAAATCCATTGGCTCCATTTATAGTAGTCTGGGTTGGTCGTATTTATTTCTCTATCCCAGTCAAATGAAAAACCAATTGATTTTAATTGGGCTTTAAAGTTTGCTATATTATTTTCAGTTACCTTTGCTGGATGTATTTTATTTTTTATAGCGTAATTTTCTGTTGGTAAACCAAAGGCATCCCATCCCATTGGATAAAGTACGTTGTATCCTTCTAGTCTTCTTTTTCTAGAAACTACATCAAGAGCTGTATAAGGTCTTGGATGACCAACGTGTAATCCTTGTCCTGATGGATAAGGAAATTCAACAAGTCCGTAGAATTTTTCCTTATTATGGTCTATTTCGCTATGAAAAGTTTTATCTTCATCCCAAATTTTTTGCCATTTTTTCTCAATGGCATTGGGATTATATTCTGGAATATTAGAATAATTTTCTGTCATCATATCTCCTAGTTTTGGCTTGAAAGTGCGTTTACATATCTTGGATAAGAAATTACGTCACGGATATTTTTCATACCTGTAACATACATAACTGCTCTTTCAAACCCTAATCCAAATCCTGAATGAACAACTGTACCAAATCTTCTTAAATCTAAGTAATTTTGATAATCTTCTTCTTTAAGTCCATTTTCTTCAAAAGATTTTAGAAGTTCATCGATATTTTCTTCCCTTTGAGAGCCACCTATTAGCTCTCCTACTCCAGGTACTAGCATATCAAAAGCAGCTACTGTTTTACCATCAGTATTTCTTTTCATGTAGAAAGCCTTAATATCTTTTGGATAATCAGTTACAAATACTGGACCATTTACAATAATTTCTGATAAGTATCTTTCGTGTTCTGTTTGTAGATCCATGCCCCATTCAACTGGGAATTCGAAGTCTTGGCCACTTTCTTTTAGTTTTTCAATTGCTTCTGTATAAGTTACTCTAGCAAATTCTTTATTTCTTACTTGGTCAAGTCTTTCAAATAATTCTTCATCTATAAATCTATTGAAAAATTCCATTTCATCTTTGTTGTTTTCAAGTAGATAGTCGATTACATATTTAATCATATCTTCAGCAACATCCATTGCTTGATTATAATCTGCAAAAGCCATTTCAGGCTCTAGCATCCAGAACTCTGCAGCATGTCTTGGTGTATTTGATAATTCTGCTCTAAATGTTGGACCAAAAGTATATACATCTCCAAATGCAAGAGCATAATCTTCTGCCTCTAATTGACCAGATACTGTTAGATAAGATTTTTTGCCAAAGAAGTCTTTGTTATAATCTACTTGATTTTTATCATTCATAGGAGCATCACTTGGGTCAATTGTTGTTATATTAAACATTTCTCCAGCACCTTCTGCATCTGATCCTGTTACAATTGGTGGGTTTACATATAAGAAACCACGTTCTTGGAAAAATTGGTGAAGGGCAAATGCTAGTGAGCTTCTTACTTTAAATACTGCTCTGTAAGTATTAGTTCTTGGACGAAGGTGAGGGATTGTTCTCATGTATTCTAGTGTTTGTCTTTGTTTTTGGATAGGGAATTTATCTGAAGATTCACCTAAAACTTTAACTTCATTTGCTTGAATTTCATATGGAGTTTTATTATTACCAGTGGCAACTAATTTTCCACTTACTTCAAGACTTGTTGATAAAAATTGATGAGAAAGTTCCTCATAATTTGGAGCATCTGTTCCAATTACAATTTGTAAATTTTTGAAAGTACTACCATCATTTAGTTCGATAAATCCTACATTTTTACCAAATCTAGAATTTCTAATCCAACCATTTACTACAACTTCCTTCTCTAAATATGAATCAACATCACTTAAAATTTCTCTAATCTTCATTAGTTCTATCCTTTCTTATTTTTAGTTTTTCGTTTAGTTCTTTTTCATACCCTATATCTAAAGCTTGGTAAAATTTTTCATCTATAAAATCATCTGGTAGATAATCTTGTTCTACATAACCCCCAAAAGAATGTGGGTAAAGATACTTATCATGGATTAAATTTTTACTGCCAGAGTAATGGGCATCTTTTAGTTTATTTGGCACTTCTTTGTCACGATTTTCTTTTACAAATTGTATAGCTTTATCAATAGCTAGATAAGTAGAATTGCTTTTGTCAGCTAAACACAAGTAGGTAACAGTTTGTGCTAAGATAATTCTTGCTTCTGGCATACCGACAGTATTAATGGCATCAAAAGTACTAGTAGCTAGTTGCAAAGCAAATGGATCTGCATTTGAAATATCTTCTGATGCAAAAATAATCATACGACGGGCAATAAATTTTATATCCTCACCAGATTCAAGCATTTTTGCCAAATAATAAAGGGCAGCATCAGGATCTGATCCTCTCATAGATTTAATAAATGCTGAGATGGTATCATAGTGTCTGTCGCCCTTTTTATCATAGATTGCAATCTTTTTTTGAATAGAATTTTCGATTGTATCTTTGCCTATATTTATTTTACCATCTTTCTCATTTTCTGAAAATATAGCAATTTCTAAGGCATTTAAAAGAGCCCTACTGTCCCCATTTGAATATTTGATCAGAATTTCCCTGGAATTATCATCTATATTTACATTTTTATTTTGTAAAATCGAATCTTTAGTAATTGCCATATCTATTAGCTTTTCCAAATCATCTTTATTCAATGATTTTAATTCGAATACATACATACGGGAAATAAGAGCCTTATTGACTTCAAAATATGGATTTTCTGTAGTAGCTCCTATAAGAATAATTGTTGAATCTTCGACAAAAGGTAATAAATAGTCTTGTTGAGATTTATTAAATCTATGTATCTCATCAATAAATAAAATAGTTTTTTTGTTTTCATATTTTAAATTATCTTTTGCAATTTCTATTTTCTTTTTTACATCTGCTATACCGCTTGTTACTGCAGACAGCTCCTCATAGGCCATGTGGGTAGTTTCAGAGATGATTTTTGCTAAGGTGGTTTTTCCTATACCAGGAGGTCCATAAAAAATCATTGAATAAATCCTATCAGCCTTTATCATACGGCTTATGATTTTTCCCTCCCCTACCAAGTGTTCTTGACCTATATAATTTTCAAGACTTTTAGGTCTTAATCTATCTGCCAAGGGTGCAGATTTTTCTAATTCTCTTTGTCTGTTTAACTCAAATAAATCCATTTTAGCCTTTCTAGTATAAAAAAAGATGCAGCTATAAGCAACTACTGCTCAATACTGGCATCTTTTTTATCTCTTAAATTTATAATTTCATTGTAAAATGAATCGACATCTTTAAATTCTCGATAAACTGAGGCAAATCTTACATATGCCACAGGATCTAAATCTTTTAGCTCATCCATGACAAGCTCACCGATATAGGTCGATGTAACTTCTTTTTTGCCTGTATGGTTAATTTTAATTTCCACATTTTTAGCCACTTGCTCAATTTGATCCAGAGACACGGGTCTTTTTTGACAGCTTTTTACAATGCCATTTATGATTTTTGATCGATCATAAGCCTCTCGAGTTTCATCCTTTTTTATAACCATGATTGTTATGTCTTCATAGCGTTCATAGGTCGAAAATCTCTTGCTACAATCTTCACAAATTCTTCTGCGTCTTATAGCTGTATCATCTTCAGTGGTTCTTGAGTCAAGCACTTTTGTGTTATTTGAATGACAATACGGGCATTTCATATTATTTTAAGAAATCTGGTAAATCTATATCGTCAAATGGATTTGAGCTTTTTCTTTTTTCTTCAGCTGGGCGAGCAGATCTTGATTGTGATTCATATTCTGATCTAGAGTTTCTAGTTGGAGCATTCATCTCTGCTGTTCTTGATGAACTAGGTCTGCCTTGATTATCAAAACCTGTTGCAATAACTGTAATTTTGATTTCTTCACCCATAGACTCATCAGATCCAACACCGAAGATAATATTTGCATCAGAATCGATATTATCACGGATAAGCTCTGCAGCTTCATTTGCTTCCATAAGACCAACTTCTGCAGCAGTAACATTAAGTAAAACTGCTTTTGCCCCCTCAATAGATGTTTCAAGAAGTGGTGAATTAACTGCGGCCTTAGCAGCATCAACAGCTCTATTTTCTCCACTAGCACGACCAATACCCATATGAGCTATACCTTGATCAGACATAATTGATTCAACGTCTGCAAAGTCAAGATTGATTACATTTGGTATAGCAATTAGTTCAGAAATACCACTTACAGCATCCATAAGTACATTATCAGCTAGTTTGAAGGCATCTACCATTGATGTTCTTTTTTCAACTATTTGAAGCAATCTATCGTTAGGGATTGTAATAAGTGTATCCACATTTTCTTTAAGTCTTTCGATACCAGCTTCTGCTTGTGATTGTCTTTTTCTACCTTCAAAAGTAAATGGTTTTGTTACTACACCAACTGTTAAGATATCCATATCTTTTGCAACACCTGCAACAACTGGAGCTGCACCTGTACCAGTACCACCACCCATTCCAGCAGTGATAAATACCATATCAGCACCTTTTAAAGCTTCTGTGATATCATTTTTTGATTCTTCTGCTGCTTTTTCTCCAACAGATGGATTTGCACCAGCACCAAGTCCTCTTGTTAGTTTTTCACCAATTTGTAATCTTAAGTCCGCATTTGATTCTTGTAGTGTTTGTAAGTCTGTGTTTACAGCTACAAACTCAACTCCTGATAATCCGTTATCTCTCATTCGACTGATAGCGTTGTTTCCACCACCACCAACTCCGATAACTTTTATCTTTGCTAAAGAGTTGTCATCCATTTCCATGTTAATATTTGCCATATCTTCCCCCGTGTTCTAGTTTGATGTTTTTTTAATAATTTAGATTTTCACTATATGATTCAGGGCTAACTTTGACAATGGGATTGTCTCCATTGTCTAAATCTATACTTATAAGTGTAATAGATTTTTGCCTAGCATCATTTAGGATATTATCTAAAATTTTAAGCTTATAGTCTATGTCGTTCAAATCACCGAATTTCACATCTATATCATTTATCATTATACCAATTTCAGCTTTATTTTCCAAATTTAATTGTTTTACTTCGTTAAAATACGAAAATTTCTGAATTGCTCTAATAAAATTTAAACTTGCTTCAGATCCAGTAAAATTTTCTCCAATATTTTTTCTAAGATTTGCTCCTTTTATTTCTTTTAATAAAGATTCGTCAAAATCTTTGAGACTTTCCCCAAGTAATGTACCCTTGTTAGAGATATAATATTTTTTCCCCTCACTATTTTGAAAAAATAATGGATAATCTTCTTCAACATTAATATTTAATAGATTTGGAAAAACTTTTTTTATACTAGCATTTTCTATATAGGTCATCTTGCTGATATTTGGCTCGTGTTCTTTTGCATTATATAACAAAATATTTTCACCAATTGGATTTCCTATCTGTCCAATTATTTCTGTATCAGGTGTTATGTTGTTTCCAGTAATATAAATTTCAGATATTTTCATATAGCTATGCACATAAATACTATATACGATAGATGCTAAGGCAAGCATAATTAGAAAAAATACAAACCATTTACTAAATAATTTACTTTCTTTTTTCTTACTATGTTTTTTTGCAATATATTTTTTATTTACTGTTCTTCCATCTTTTTTAAAGTATCTGTCGTCGTTTGAATTTTGCATATTATTTCTCAATTAATTTTAAAACGAGTTTAAGTATTGCATCACTTGCTCCATCTTGCGCAAGTTTACCACTATTTTCGCCCATTTGTTCCAGTTTTTCTTTATCACTTATGATGCTCATAATATTATTATACAAAACTTTACCATTTAAATCTTTTTCTAAAATCATAAGCGAAGCACCATTTTTTACGTATGTTTCGGCATTGAATTGCTGGTGATTTTCAGTTGTATATGCCTTTGGAATGAGTATAGAAGGTTTTTTTACACTTGATATTTCCGCAAGACTCATTGCCCCGCTAGATGCAATCACCAAGTCACTTACTGCATAAAACAAATCAATATTGTCTATATAAGGAAATACTTTTAGATATTTATTGTCTGGCAAGTCCTTTATAAAATTATCATAGTTTCTTTTACCAGTTTGGTGAAGTAAATAAAAATCTCCATGCAAATGTCCGGCCATTTCCTTGACAGCTTTATTCATTGAAGCTGATCCATTTGATCCTCCAAATGAAAATACCACTGGCAGTGACTTATCTATACCTAGTTTTTCCAAATCATCTTTACTAAATTCATTAGAAAAGTTATTTCTAATTGGGTTTCCTGTCACTACTATTCTTTCTTTGTGTTTAAAGTGTTTAATTGCTTCAGCATAAGAAATGCATAAATAATCTACTTTTTTAGATAAGTATTTTGATGTAATGCCTGGATAAGAATTTGACTCATGAATTATGGTTGGCACTTTTAGTTTAGCAGCCTGGTAAATAATAGGTCCACAAACATATCCTCCAGTACCAATTGCAAGATTTGGTTTAAATTCTTTTATAATTTTTCTTGCAGATTTAAAACCTTTTAGGTTTGTAGAGATTGATTTGAAAAACCTTTTATTAATTTTTCTTGGCATGCCCATCCCTTCGATTGGAGCAAATTTGTAGCCGTATTTTTCTGCAATGGCTTCTTCAGGTCCGCCCTTTATCCCAACATATAAAATATTTACATTTTCGATATTTTCTTGGATTTTTTGAGCGATAGCAATGGCAGGATATATATGTCCGCCCGTTCCTCCACCTGAAATAATTACATTCATTTTATCATTCCTTTATATTTTTCAATTTTTTCTTTAAAATCTTTTCCACGTACTTCATATGATGGGTACATATCCCAGCTAGCGCTAGCTGGTGATAGCAAGATTGTATCATTTAATTCTGCATGCTCTAGTGCTTTTTTAACTGCATCATCCATATCCTCAGCCAAAATATAGTTTACATCCAATTTTTCGCAAAGATTTTGAATTTGCGTTTTGGTTTCACCCATAATTATCATAAGCTTGCCATTATTCTTAAATTCTTTTACATAATCACTATAATCGATTTTTTTATCATAGCCACCAGCTATAATTATTATCGGATTATCAAAACTTTTTATAGCTTTTACTGCGCTATCAACATTTGTCGCTTTTGAATCATTATAAATTTTTAAACCTTTTACTTCATCGACATATTCTAGTCTATGTTCAATAGATACAAAAGTTTTACTAGCTTCAGTAATTTTTTTAAAGTCTATGCCAAAGAAATAACACTCTAGCATTGCTGCCATTAGATTTTCATAATTATGGCTTCCAATAATTTTCAAATCATTTGTGTCAAGAACTTGATAGCTTTCTTTTTCATCTATATAAAAAATTTTGTTTTCCTTTAAAAATAACCCTTTTTTTACTAAGCCAACAGAAGAAAATTCATAAATTTGACCCTTAAATCTATCTTTATTTTTTTGAAGAATCTCATCATTTTTATTAATGATAATATAGTCGTTATCACTTTGATTTTTTGCAATATTTAATTTAGAATTGATGTAATCATCAAAATCCTTGTGCCAATCCAAATGATCTTCTGTAATATTTAGAATTGATGCAATGTGTGGATGAAAATCATATGTATTTTTAAGTTGAAAAGATGAAAGCTCTTCAACAAAGACCGCATCATTGTTATACATTTGCCACAATATGCCTTCACCTATATTACCAACAGAGATAGCTTTTATACCCGATTCATTTAATATGTGAGTAATCATAGATGTAGTAGAGGTTTTACCATTTGTACCTGTCACTGCTAGAATTTTTTTATCAGGGAAAAGTCTATATGATAGTTCAATATCACTTATAATTTCATATTTTTTCGCTAAATTTTGTAAGACTTCATCACTAGGTTTTATTCCTGGAGATTTTACTACACATTCATATTCAATATCAAAGATATCAAAAAGAGAAATAGGGCTATAATCATAGCCCTTTAATTCGTCAACTTTTTCTTTATTTTTATCAAAAGTATAAACATCATATCCCATTTTTGAAAGAGTTTTTACTGTAGATATGCCGCTTACACCTAGTCCATAAACTAAAATTTTTCTCATAATACTGCCACCAATGTTACTAAACACAATAAAACTGAAACAATGCTAAATGCTGATACAATTTGAGGTTCTTTATAACCCTTTAATTCAAAATGATGGTGAATTGGAGTCATTAAGAATACTCTTTTTTTGTTGCGATGTCTATAAGATAATACTTGGATAATAACTGATAAAGTTTCCAAAACATAAACTCCACCAAAAATCACTAGATAAATTGACATTTTTTCTATAATTGCAAGAGCAACTATGGCTCCACCAATTGCCATTGATCCAGTATCTCCCATAAATACAGAGGCTGGATAGGAATTAAAGTATAAAAATCCTAGTAAACATCCAAATAGAATTACTGAAAACATCCTAGTTGTATCAGTAGTTGCTAGTAAGAATAAGCAAATAAATACTGGAAGCGATACACTTGTCGCAAGTCCATCTAGCCCATCGGTAAGATTTACTGCATTAGTAGTTCCAACTATTATAAAAACCAATATAGGAAAACCTAAAATACTTACTGGCAAGCTATAATTTGAAAATGGTATTGTTAAAGTTGTAACACTTTCTTTATCATTTATAAAAGCTAATATTGTTATAAGTATTGCAAGCCCAAATTGTAGAACTATCTTTTCTTTAGGTTTAAGCCCCTCTGATTGTTTTAGTACCAATTTTCTAAAATCATCAATAAATCCGATAGCACCATAACCTACTGTTGCTAGAAGGAGGATTGCTGTGTTCATATTAAAGGGAACAAAAATTAGAGTCATTAAAAATGAAGCTATTAAAAAGATAATGCCCCCCATTGTAGGGGTTCCAGCTTTTTGATAATGACTTTTTGGTCCTTCTTTTCTGATATTTTGACCAATCTTCATATTTTTTAAGATTGGCAAAATTGCATATCCTAAGACTATTGTTGAAATTATACTTGCAATAATTATTTTAAATATTCGATCCATATTAGTTATCTATTCTTTCTGCTCCGTTTTTCTCGTACCCCATTCCTAGTTCCTCTAAAGCATACCTTTGAATGCGGTTTAAGTCCACTGTATTTTCTAGTTTTGCTTTTAATCTATCTCTTTTTAATTCTTTGCTAATTGCATCGCTTGATAGTTCCTTGTATTCGTTACGTTTTGCAATCAGCTCATTTCTAGTTGTGAAAGTGAAAAACCCGAGTGTAAGAATTACTGCAAGAGTTAGAAAACTAATTACTAACTTGAATCTCCTGTCCTTTTTTCTTTGGACTTTGATATTCTTCTTTCTTCTTTTAGGATCTTCCTTAACCTTAAGCCTTATTCTATTGTGATTTTTATTTTGGGCAATCTTTTGCCTTTCAATTCTCTCAGCCATATTAAATCCTTTGGCAAACTCTAAGTTTAGCACTTTTTGACCTAGAGTTATCTTTTAGTTCTTTTTTTCCTGCTATGATTGGTTTTTTATTAATTATTTTTATTTTTGCCTTATGATTACATACGCAAAGAGGTAATCCAGGTGGGCAAATGCAATCTTTTTCCAGTTCTTTAAATGTATTTTTAACGATACGATCTTCAAGTGAGTGAAATGTAATCACACATAGTCTACCATCTACATTTAGATGGTCGATAATCTTATCGAGTGTATTTTCTAAAACTTCTAATTCTCTATTAACTTCAATCCTTAGTGCTTGGAAAACTCTTTTTTCAGGATGAGCCTCATTTGACCTAATAGATTTATTTATCAAATCTCTTAGCTTAAAAGTAGTATCAATTCGCTGTTCATCTCTAGTTTCTACTATTTTTCTAGCTATGGTTCTTGAAAATCTTTCTTCACCATAGTTGGAAAATATTTTTTGAAGCTCATCCAAAGAGTATTCGTTTACGATTTTTTCTGCTGTTAACTCATTGCTTGTGTCCATTCTCATATCCAAAGGTCCATCATGCATATATGAAAATCCACGTTCTGCATTATCTATCTGATACGAGCTGACACCTATATCCATCAAAGCACCATCAATTTTACTAATTCCTAAATCATCTAAGACCTTATCTATATTTTCAAAATTACTCTTTAAATAAGACACATTTGAAAAGTCTGATAGATTCTCTTTTGCGGCATTTAACGCATCTTTATCCTGATCTAGGGCAATTAATCTACCATTTTCTGATAGATTTTCCAAAATTCTTTTACTGTGTCCGCCTTTTCCTAGGGTAAGATCTACATAAATTCCATCCGGTTTTATATTCAAATTTTCTATTACTTCATCAGCTAGCACTGATATATGTTTAAATTCCATATTATTCATCCATTATGTCGGATAAATTCACCTCGACTTCATTTATATATTCTTGCCATTGGTTCATATCCCATATTTCAATTGTTAAATTGTTGCCAATAATCATAGCTTCACTTTCAATATGGGCATAGTCTCTCAAATTTTTGTTTAGCAAAACCCTGCCTTGTTTATCAAGGCTTGTTTTGATAGTGGATGAGAAAAATAATCTCTTGATGGCCCTATTTTTTTTATTTTCATTAACAAGCTCATCAAGTCTCTTACTTTGTCTTTCAAACTCTTCTTTTGTATAAATTACTAAAGAGTTTTCAGGTCCCTTTGTGATAAAAAATTCTTCTGATAATCCATCACGAAATTCACTCGGCATCATTATTCTATTTTTAGAATCTAATTTATGAGTGAACTCGCCTAAAAACAATTTTTTACCACCTTTCACCACTTTAATCCACTTTATAATCATTTTATACCATAAACGATAAAAAATCAAACAAAAAAATCGGTTATTTCTAACCGATTTTGTCTATAATTTTGCTTAAATTTTACATTTAATTATTGAAATTTAATAATCTTTGGCTCTTTCTCTTTTTTGATGTTCTTAGGTCTAAAATATGGTGGGAGATTTTTCTTATTTGCATAGATAAATAAAGCTATGCCCATTACTATGAATAGTATTGAAATCAGTTGAGCAGTTCTGAGTGGTCCCCAATATAGAGAATCAGTTCTTAATCCTTCAACAAAAAATCTTAATATCCCATAACTTATCAAGTAAGATGCTGTGATTTTTCCCTTGTCAGGATTTTTTTTAATAGCATTTATTAAAAATAAGAAAATAATTAGATCCCCTAAAGATTCGTAGAGAAAAGTGGGATGCACTTTTACTCCATCAATTATTATTCCCCAAGGAAGATCTGTCGGACCGCCATGGGCCTCTTGATTTATAAAGTTTCCCCAACGACCTATACCTTGAGCGAGTGCAAGTGATGGTGTCAAAATATCTGTCATATCTAAAAATGGCACCAGGTGTTTTTTACAGTAAAAATACAATGCCAAAGATCCAAATATTATTCCACCATGGATTGCTAGTCCTCCTCCACGGATATTTAAAATTTGCATAGGATTTTGTGAATAGAAATCCCATTTAAATAATACAAACCACAATCTAGCTCCTATTATACCGATAGGAACTATTACGAATAATACATCATATATAAAATCTTCATCAAAACCACGTCTGATTAATTCTTTTTTTGCAAATTGAGTTCCTAAAAGCAATCCTGCAATGATAATTATTGCATACCAACGTATCTCTATTCCAAATATGGAAAAAGCCACCGGATCAAAGTTAAATTCCATTATTCTTCCTCACTAGGTTGATCCCAATTTGTGTATACTTCTTGAACATCATCATTATCTTCAAGGGTATCAATCAATTTCTCAAGTTTTGCGTGATGCTCACTATCAACTTCTATGTCATTTTGAGCAATGTATGATATATCAGAGCGTTCAATTTTGTATCCAGCATTTTTTAGATTTTCTACTGCATCGTTATATGCTTCTATACTGGTTAAAGCTTCAAAATATTCGTCTTCCTCTGATACATCATCAGCTCCTGCTTCAAGTGCATCCATCATAAATTGATCAAAATCTTTACCTTCATTGTTAACTAAAATTTCACCTTTATGATCAAACATGAACATAACTGATCCGTCTGTTCCGAGGTTTCCACCATTTTTATCAAAGGCATGACGAACGTCTGGAGCAGTTCTTTGGACATTATCTGTTAGGCAATCTACAATTACTGCAACCCCACCTGGACCATATCCCTCATATATAACTCTTGAGAAATTATCTCCTGCTCCATCTCCAGATGCTTTTTTAATTGCTCTGTCGATATTATCATTTGGCATATTATCTGATTTTGCCTTGTCTATCGCTTGCTTTAATGCTGGATTATAATCTGGATTGTCTCCACCTTGTCTTGCAGCTACTGTAATGTTTCTAGCGTGCTTGGTGAAAATTTTACCTCTTTTAGCATCTTCATTTCCTTTTTTATTTTTAATCTTACTCCACTTATTATGTCCTGACATAAATCCTCCTATTTGCTAAAAAGCATAACTGCTTTATCATTTGTTATTTTAATCTTACTACTGGTCAAATTAATTAAATCAGATTTTGTTTTTTCAAAATCTTCTTCTCTTATATATAATGATATTTTTACCTTATCAGTATATTCCTTATCTATGATTTGGAATTTTTTTTCATTTATATAATTTTCTATAATACCCAGTAGTTCATAAGAATGAGTTAATTCTACTACAAAAAATGGTCTTTTGTAAATAATATTATTTTCTAAAGTTTCACTAACGCCCCTGCCGTAGGCACGAACTAAGCCACCTTTTCCGAGTAACTTTCCTCCAAAATATCTAGTCACCACTGCACATACATTTGTAAGTTCTTCTTTTTCTAAAACTGAAAGCATAGGTAAACCAGCCGATCCCTGCGGTTCGCCGTTATCATTATATCGCTTAATGACTGGTCTTTCATTAATTATAAAAGCTGTACAATTATGGGTGGCATCTTTATATTTTTCTGAGATTTTAGCTATGAAATCATTTGCGTCATCTTCGCTTTCGATATGAGAGATTGTTGTTATGAATCGTGATTTTTCTTCTTCAAATTCACTTTGAATGGTGCCTTTAATTGTTTTATAGGCTTCGGATATATTTTCCATATTTTTCCATATCCTCTTTTGAAATTTCAAAATTTATAATTGTTCCTTTTTCATCATATTCTGTATTTAAAATATCGTAATTAGTCATCATATAATCAAGTATATCACCATTTTCAAATGGAATATGCATACTTACATTTTGATAATTTTCTTTTATTAAACTAACTATTTTTTCTTTTAGGCGTTCTAAATCTTCATCATTTCTAGCAGAAATATAGATTCTTTCGTTATCGCGTTTAAATAATTTAACGGCTAACTCATTTTCTACCTTATCCATTTTATTAAATACATATAAAACTTGTTTTTTAGCCATATCAATATCAGATATTGCCGTTTCTATTGCTTGAATTTGATGTTCTATGTTATGGCTTGAATCAATGACTATTAATAGCATATCTGCAAATCTTATTTCATCCAATGTTGTTAAGAATGAATCATTAAGTTCATCTGATAAGTTATCTATAAAACCAACCGTATCTGTTAAAGTAACTTTTGTATTAGAAAAATCTAGTCTTCTAGTTGATGTATCAAGTGTTGCAAATAACAAGTCATCTGAATAAACATATTTATCCTGACCATATAGATGCATCATTCCATTTAAAATAGTAGATTTTCCTGCATTTGTATAACCAAGTAGAGAAATATTTGTAATATTTTTTCTAGACTGCCTATTAATTCTCTTTGTTTTTTCAATATCTTTTAATTGACGCTCAAGTGATTTTATATCACGGACAACTGCACGCCTATCAGTCTCAAGCATGGTTTCTCCAGGTCCTCTTGTTCCTATACCCCCTGCCTGACGGGATAGATAAGAAAACCATTTGTTAAGGCGCGGTAATTGATATTTTAGCTGGGCCAATTTGATTTTTAATCGACTTTCTTTTGTATTTGCTCTTAGAGCAAAAATATCTAATATTAAAGTTGTCCAATCTACAACATGGACTTTTAGTTCTTCTTCTAGATTATAAAGCTGACTTGCTGAAAGCTCTACATCAAGGATAACTGTTTTAACATTAAGTTTTTCTGCCAAATCTTTAATTTCAGCTACTTTCCCCTTACCAATGTAATAGCGTGGATTTACCTTTTCTACTACTTGGCTTACATAGGCTACACTATTTGCCCCTGCTGTATTGATTAATGATTCTAATTCATAAATTTTGTTTTCTTCATCATCGTCTCTTTTTAAGACATTTACTTGTATAACTTCTTGCATAAACTTCCCTTCTTTAAGTTGATTATACGTTTAATGTTAAAATTTATAAAGAATAGGCTTTATGGAACAAATGGTAAAAAAATGTTAAAATGTATAAATAACTGTTTAATTTTAAGATATAAAATTTTAGGAGGCAGAATGGTTAAAAAGATTAGCTCTATAGTGCTTAAGCTTATTTTAATCTTCTTTCTAATATTAATGTCAATAGGAGTTGTCTTTGCCGGCATGAGTGGTGGTGCAATACTTGAAGTAATGAAAACCGCTCCAGAAATTGATGCTGATATTATAAAGTATGAAATGAGCCAAAACTCTACTATAGTGGATGAAGATGGAAATGAAGTAGATTCGATAGCTACAAATGAATATAGGGAGATTGTTGATTATGACCAAATTCCAGAATATCTAAAACATGCTTTTGTTGCTGTTGAGGATGAAAGATTTTATAATCACCCTGGACTTGACCCACAATCTATTCTTGGATCTGCAGTAGAAAACTTTAAGGCAGGCGGCATAGTCCGCGGTGGTTCAACTATTACCCAGCAGCTTGCTCGTAATACCTACCTTAATAACGATCAAACTTACGAAAGAAAAATTAGAGAAATTTATCTAGCTCTAGAAATCGAGCAAAATCTAAGTAAAGATGAAATACTTGGAGCCTACTTAAATCGTGTATTTATGGGGCAAAACTCTTATGGAGTCCAGGCAGCTGCTAGAACTTATTTTGATAAAGATGTTTCAGATTTAAATCTTGCTCAATGTGCAGCCCTTGCAGGGATAGTCCAATCCCCATCAGAAAATTCATTGTACAAAGCAATTAAAACTAGTGAAGTAACTGATCAAAGAGTTTTGGGAGAATTTAGCATCGAGGGCGAGCGTTACTCAGCAGTATTTAACCAAGCTCCTTTTGACAGGGAAATGTATGTTCTAGATAAGATGTTAGAACATGGTTACATTTCAAAAAAAGAATATGACGAAGCAAAAGCATTTGATGTTGCTGGATCTATTGTACCAGCTGAGAGAAGAAATACTGAAATAGCTAGTTATTTTAACTCCCTCCTTCAAAAACAAGTTGTAAATAAGCTAATGGAAATCTATAACATGAGTGAAAATCAAGCTTGGGATAGACTTTATTATGGTGGTCTTAAGATAACCACTACAATAGACCCTGATATGCAAAAACAACTTGAAGATATATATGCAGATTTTTCTTCATATCTTATGGGTGACACTTCAGGATGGAACTCAGCTCCCCTACTTGATTTAAGATATGATGATTATGGAAATATTGTAAATAGTGAGGGTAATTTATTATACTATAGCAAATCAAATCTATTAAATGAAAATAATGATATTAGATTACGTAATGATGAGGCTTGGTTTGATGAAAGTGGAAATATTGTATTATCTACTAACAAAGCATATTTAGATCAAACTAAACTTATATTTAGGAATTACTATTCTTTAGATGAAGAAAATAAAAACTTACGTACACATAAATCTGGATTTATATCATTCTCCTCTAATGAGGAAATTAAACTAGATGATGAAGACAACATAGTAATATCAAAAGACTATTTAGAAAAAAATCCTGATTTATTTACCTACTATGATGATGAAACTTTTTCAATAAATAAAGATTTTTACGATATAGATCTAAATGGAGTCATCCAACCACAATCATCCTCAGTTGTAATTGACCAAGAAACAGGACATATAAAAGCAATCATGGGTGGTCGTGACCAATCCGGGGTAAGATTGCTTGATCGAGCATCAGCAATACCACGTCAACCTGGTTCATCCATAAAACCGATTGCTACTTATACTCCAGCTTTGGATAATGGATTTAACCTAGCCACTGGTGTCGATGACGTACCACTAATAATGAATAAAGATGATGAAGCTTGGCCAAAAAATGTTTATGATTACTATGAAGGTCTTGTTCCAATTAGAAGAGCAATTGAAAGATCTATAAATACAATTGCTGTACGTACTCTAAATGAAGTAGGAATACCAACAAGTTTAGAGTATCTAAAGAACTTTGGAATAATTAAAGAAGACGGTAATGATAACTTTGTAAGTGCAGATGAGAATAATCAAACAAACGATGAAAATCTAGCTGCTCTAGGTGTAGGAGCTATGACACATGGTCTTACAAATCTGGAAATGACTGCAGCCTATGCAGCACTTGCAAACAAAGGTGAATATAAAGAGCCCCTTACATTTTCAAAAATAGAGGATTCTAGCGGAAAAGTTATATTTGATCAAGATAATGTTGTTACACACCAAGTAACTAGTGAGGAAACAGCTTATCAAATTACCTCCGCCCTCCAATCAACAGGAGAATACTATGGAAATATCTATCTAAACGGTACAGATTTTGCTACAAAAACGGGAACTACTGATGACTATGTAGACTTCTGGTGTGTAGGATATACTCCTTATTACACAGTAGGTATTTGGATGGGTGCTGATGATCAAAGCATAAGAATGAATGGTAACTCTATTGAAAGAGCTGCCAGAATGTGGAATACTGTTAACAATCAAATTCTTGATGGTTATGATATAAGAGAATTTGAACGACCAAGTAGCATTGTAGAAATGGAAGTCGATACAATGAGTGGTAAACTTCCAACAGAATTATCTTATATGGATACTCGAGGCACAGTTAAAACAGAAATATTTGGACCAAAAAATACACCAACTGAAGAAGACGATGTCCATACATTAGTTACAATAGATACTAGAAATAACTTATTGGCGTCAAATGTAACACCTAGCTGGGCTAGAGCTCAAGTTTCATATTTAAATCCAAAAAGTAATTATGATCCTAAAGAGTTTAACAACATATATCCTATGGACTGGGAATATAGAGCCCCAACAGAATATTCAAATCTAATATATGTACCACCTCTACCAAGTGAAATAGACACTAAAGATGAGGATGATAAAGAAGAAAACGAAGAAAAAGAAGATGATCCTGATGATCCTAAACAAAAGGAAAATGATGATACTAACTTAAATACAAATACGGAAGTAAATCCAAATCGTGAAAACAGAAGGAATCAAGGTCAGGAACAACCAGTAATTCCAAATGAAGTAAACATTCCTGGTCATAATAGATAATAAAAAACAAGCTGAAAATTCAGCTTGTTTTTTATTTAAGTATTTTCCTCATTTTAAACTTATGCTAATAAAAATAAGTATAAAAAATCAGGGCTTAAGCCCTGATTTAATCTTAGTATCTTTTTGTTTTGTTTGTAGTATTTGGTCTATTACCTTTTTTTGTAATAAGGCTAATAATCCATAGTAGTAAGCAAGCACCGATTACTGCCCAAATAATTTGGATAAATGTATTTGGAGCTGCTCCGTTTAGGAAGAATGCATTATAAATCCATCCACCAATCATAGAACCAATAATACCTACAATAATATTTGCAATAGATCCCATTTGTGCATCTTTGCCCATGATCATACTAGCGATCCAACCAGCAAGAGCACCAAGGATAAGTGTCATAAAAAAACCTTGTGTTGTAAACATTTCTTACTCCTTTCAAAAAATAAAAATAATATCGTAATAAAATAAAAATTATTACATAGTATATATATCCTTTTTTTATACTTCTAAACATCAAATCTAAATTTTCCTTAAAATTACTCTCTTGTGGTATAATATTTTCTGAGGTGAAGGCCATGAATGATATTACAATATTAATAATAGAAGATGAAGAAAAAATTTCTATGATAATGAAATCATATTTTGAAAAAGAAGGATACAAAGTTTATCAAGCATATGAAGGACAAGAAGGCTTGCGTATTTTTAATAAAGAAAATGTAGACCTTGTCATACTAGATCTTATGCTACCAAAATTATCAGGTGAAGAAATTATAAAAGAGATTAGAAATCAATCTCAAGTACCGGTGATAATGGTTTCTGCTAAAGTTGAAGAAGATAATAGAGTGGATGGCTTAAGATTAGGTGCAGATGACTATGTGACCAAACCATTTTCTCCAAAAGAACTTGTAGAAAGAGTAAAAGCCGTACTAAGACGTATAGAAAAATACAATATTCCAAGAGCTGATATCATAAAAACAAGTGATGGAAGACTAGAGATGGATCTAGAATACAATAGAATTTTTAAAGATGGAAAAGAAATTCTACTTACAAAAAATGAATTTCAAATACTTAAAACTATTTTTTCAAATCCTAACAAAATTTATTCTAGAGATGAGATTATAGAGCTAACTTTTGGTTATGATTATGATGCATATGACAGAGCAATTGATACCCATATTAAAAATATAAGATCAAAAATCGAGGATAATCCTAAAAAACCTATGTATATAAAAACCATCTATGGTATGGGATACAAATCAGGCGGAATAGATGATTACATTAAAGAGTAAAATAATTAGAAACTTTACTGCAGGTATCCTTGCCTGCGTTTTAGTTTTTTCAATTTTAGTTACCCTATTTGTAACATTTAATTATCAAGAATTAATCAAAAAGAATCTAGACTCTAGGCCAACTCAAGTAAGTAATTGGTTTAAAAAAGTAAATAATGATCCCTCCTACTCCAAAGAAGACATGCAAGAGGGGCTTGAAAATTTAGCAAGAGACTTAGAAGTTGATATTTACTTTGAAGAACCAGACGGTGCAATCTCCTACCCTGCCTATGGTAGAAATAAAATAAATAATTACCTTAGAGAGGAAAAGAAATTCCCAGTTTTTAATATTAATAGAAGCAGGAGATCTGGTACCTTACATGTAATCTATAATGGAAACTTCGAACCAGTAAAAAAAATGCAAAGGGATTTTTCTATGGCAATAGTCTACTCTCTAAGCATTTCTCTATTAATTGGTTTTATAATATCACTTATACTTTCAGAAAATATTTCAGAACCCATAATGAAAATAAGTGATGAAACTATCAATCTAAAAGATGGAAATTATAAAACGGATGATAGTCTAACTGATATAAAAGAAATCGAAACTCTTCAGACAAATATAAATTATCTATCAAATAACTTACAAAAACAAGAAGAGATAAGAAAACAATACGCTCAAGATATTTCACACGAACTACGTACTCCTCTAACCAACCTTCAGCTTTATATTGAAGCTATTAAAGATGGAGTAATAGATCCAGATGAAAACACCATGACTGTTTTACTTGAAGATGTAAAAAGACTTGAGGGTCTAATAGAAGGCTTAAAGAAAACTTTCGATGAAAAAGTTGAATATTTAGAGATTAACAAAGAAGATTTCAATATCTCAGAACTTACTGATAGTATTGTCCAAAGCTTTAAAGCTAATGCAGAGATAAATAATATCGATATAAATACTTTTATCCAGGAGGAAATTAACTTTTATTCAGATAGTGATAAGTATAGTCAAATCCTTCAAAACCTTATCTCAAATGCGATAAAAGCAATTGGAACTGATGGAGAAATAAATGTCTATCTTAACGCAGATGCAAATGAGATTGTCTTAAGAGTAACAGATGATGGAGTGGGAATAGCTGAAGATAAAATTGATCGTATTTTTGAACGTTTTTATCGTATTGAAGATGCTAGAAACACAAAAGAAAATGGACATGGCTTAGGACTTTCTATTACAAAAAACTTTGTTGATGCTCTAGGTGGAAAGATTGAAGTAGATTCCAAAGAAAATGTAGGAACGACATTTATTCTTACATTTATTAGATAAAGGTTGATATATGGCAAAAAAAAATTCCAGTCATTCTAGAAAACCAAATAGACAAAATAGAAGTGCTAAAAGCAATAAGGCAAGGTCTTATTCTTCTAGTGAAAAAAGAGCCAAAGAGAAAAAGCTTAGACGAGAAAAAAAATTTAGAAGAAGACGCATTGGCCTTGCCATAGTTCTTTTCTTGCTTTTAACATTTTTAATTAATATTATTGTTAATGCTGCAAATAGATACAAGATTATGGGATATCCATCTTTTAGAGACGAAGTCTTGAAAGATATGGGTAAAGAAGTTTTTGTATCTTCTTCAGAAGGTCGAAGTCTAAGTACTGCTGAAAAAGTAACTGATTTTGATGATTTATTTAAAATCATACAAAGAAATTATGCAGTAGATAATCTAAATAAAGAAGACTTTGAAAGTTTTATTAATGATTATAATGAATATAGAAAAAAAGTCTATACATCAAAAACAGACCAAGAATACTTCAAACTATTAGATCAGTATCTAGATGTATTAAATGACAACAGAACCTTTATACTAGATAAGGAAACATATGATAGTTTATTTGAGTATTATAGAAAAAGTAAAGATGAAGAAAGAAAATTAGCTCTCGAAAATCCACAAGCTGTTGATAGATATAAAAGACTAGTAACTTCAAGTAATACAAAAAAACCGTCTATGAATGCAAACATAGTTCAAGAAGGTGTTTTATCAATTAGCCTCCCCGACTTTAAGCCTAATGAGTTTGATAAGGATTTAGAAAATTTAGTGGATCTATTTTTAAATAACCCACCTATTACTACAATTATCCTTGATTTATCAAATAACTCATCTATCGATGATATTTATAAAAATAAACTTTTAGAAGTTTTACTCCATGAGAATTATACCGAAGACAATTTGATTTTTTATAGAGGCAATTTAGCTAGTCAAACACTTGATTATATAAAATCAAGTGAAAATGAATTTTATACAACTCCTAATGTAAAAAATATAGCCTCAAAATATAGTGAAGAATTAGAAAACATTAATCTCGAAGATTATATGCATTATGACGAAATAAGCGTAAATATAAAGAAAAACCCAGATTTTTCTAATAGAAATATCTATGTTATAACAAATCAAGAAACTTCAAATGAAGCTATAAAACTAGCTCAAATTTTAAAATCAAATGGAGCTTATATATTAAAAAATAGTTTTGATAGTTCTGTCAGTTCTAAAGATGTAATTTATAATTTTAGATCAAATCTATATGTTCTAGAACATTCAGGTTTAATTTTAAGTATCAACGATGCCTATAGCAAAAATAACGATAGTATATATATGGATTATGATGAAAAAATAAACTCAAAGGATCCTATTAAATCTGTCATAACTATGATAAACTAAAATACCCACCAAATGGTGGGTATTTTTTATACAAAAAAACCAGTAAGATTAATTCTTACCGGTTTTTATAAATGTCTAATTATCTAATAGTTTCTCTTCTAACAAGTTCTCTTGCTTTTTCTTCACCTAATTGTCCACCCCATGCTGATAATGCTAGAGCTGCAAGTAGACCTAGGAATGTAATTACTGAACCTGCTGAAAGTTTGTTTGAAGCATCTTCTGCACCTTCTTTTGCATTGTCTACTGTTTCATCAACAGTTTTTTCTGCTTGGTTAGAAAGTTGTTGTACTTTAACAGATGCATCATCAAGTGTTTCTTGTGCTTGTTTGTTAGCGTCTTGTAAACCATTGTAGATATTATCTGTAACTTGTTCAGCTTCTTCTTGAGTTAGATCAGAGTTAGCTTCAACTGCATTTGCAATTGCATCTCTGTCAGCTGAATCAGCTATAGTTTGAGCTCTATCAGCTAAATCTTTAGAAACTCTATCAATCTCAGAATTTGCTGAATCTGGATTAAGAGCAACATTTTTAGCTGCAGATGCTATTAAATCTCTTGATTCTTGTAATTGATTTTTTAGGTAATCTGGTTGAAGTTCAGGGATATCTGTATCTGATAGATATTTTTCAATATCTGCTTGTACTTCTTCATTATCAATGTTTACATCCTCAATAGCATTACCTGCTGATTCAAATCCTGAACCAATGGCATCATTTGTTGCTGTAATTGCAGAACCTGCTGCATTACCAACTCCACCTGCTACATCTCCTGCAACATTAGCAGCTGTTCCTAGAATAGAAGTTAGTGCGTTTAGTACAAGTGTTAGTAAAAGTAAAAGTGTTACTGCCCAAGTAATTGCACCGTGTAGTTTACCTGTAGATCTTGCTGAGTAACCTGCAATGTATCCACCTGCAAGGAATGAAAGGATAAGTGTGATTGCTGTCCAAATTCCTGTTCCTACACCTACACCTGAAAGTGGGGTATTTGTAGTTGGTGCAAATAATCCAAATCCTAATGCTGCTGTGATTAAGCTTAGAGTTGCAAATACTGCGGCTGCTGTAACAGCACCTGCTAGAATTGAACCCCAAGAAAGGTTGTTTCCTGCTGGAAGTGCACTTGTAGCTCTTTCATAAACTGGAACACCATCTCTAGTTGTTCTTTCAACTCTTTCAGTACGTTCTACTCTATCGCCTCTACGTGGCGCTCTGCCATTTTGACGATTATTTGATCTTTCAACAGTTGTTTCTGTCTCAAAAGTATCTACTTTTGGATCATTATTTTTTCTATCTGTCATAATTCCTCCTTAAAAATATGATAACAAATAAAATTTCTATATTGTTACTTAGTTATATTACCCCAAGATTATTAAAAATAAACAATTTTTAAACAATTTCAATAATATTTAATTAAATTTTTCATTATCTTTATCATAATAAATGCAAATTAATCAATGCCTTAAATAATCTAATAGATTTTAATTTTTAAATAATTGAGCACGTTCTATTTCTGCCACCATATCACGGCCTTTTACCATTTTTTGTATATTTTTTACATCTAGTACTATAACATCATGACAAAGCAATTCTTCTTTGCTTTTCTTATCTAAAAATGAAGTATTTATAATTAAAATCGGAGTAATATCATCAATTAAACCTTCATATTGATTTATCATTTCTCTTATAAAATCTTGATCTACAATCTTTTCGTACTTATAATTTTTTATATCAATTGCGTATTTTTTATTATTTTTTCTAGCAAATAATTCAAAATCATGACTTCTTTGGTATTTTTCTTGATATACTTGTATAAAATATCCAGTATTTTTAAAGGCTTTGGTAATTAATTGTTGGGAGTTATAATCAAATTGAATTTTTCTTAATGAATCTAGCAAATTATTGGGATTAATTTTGAAAAATCCTCTATACTCAATATGATTTTCATAACGTTGCAGATCAAAACCTACTACCATATCACCTATTACATTAAAATTCCCATGTGCAATAGCATTTCTGATATGTCTTAATAGTGCCATAGTTTTTGTTTCGCCGCTAGATATAGTCATTATAATTTTAGGACACTTTATGCAAATTTCTTCTAAAAATGGGCTTATCATTTTTTCTGTTATGGATTCTGTATATAAAACATCCTCGTCCGACAAATTCATGGATTTCATTATTTCTAGGAATATAAAATCATCATATTGTGGATTTGTTAAAAGCTCATTTTTTTCGGATTGTTCTGATTTTATATTTGGTACATACCATAGTAAATAATAAATGGCTTCTCTTAGCTCTTTACTAAGACTAATGGGAATGTCTTCATGCTTGATTTGATATTTTACTTTATTATTACACTTATCATAAGAAAATTTGTCTGTTAGTTGCATTTTGTTTTGCCTTTACTTAATAATTCCTTATCTACTATCGTAAGATAAACTTCCATTTCATTACTGATTAAAAAATCATTAATTGTATCCCTTGCTATATTGAAAGCTTCACTTTTGGGATATCCGTAAATTCCGGCTGAAATTAACGGAAAAGCAATAGATTTTAAATTATTTTTCTTAGCTAAATTAAGAGAATTGATATAAGCATCTTCTAAAAGTCTTTTTGATTCTTCTCTATTTGACTTATCAAAGATAGGTCCTGCAGTATGAATTATGTACTTTGCCCTTAAATCGTATCCATCAGTAATTACTGCTTGGCTTGTTTTTATTGGCGCAAGGCTGTTGCATTCAGCTTGCAAATTTTCAATACCTGCAGCCATAAATATAGCTCCACAAACTCCTCCGCCCATTTGCAGTGAAGTATTTGCTGCATTTACAATAGCATCTACATCTAATTTTGTAATATCTTCATTTATAATTTTAAAACTCATTTTAAGCCTCTACTAAAACTTTATTATCCCAGTTGATTTCAAGATCACCACAATAATGGATATCTATTAAGCAATCGTAGGCTTTATTCAATTTTGTCGCTATGCCATAAAAATGAACGAGTCCAAAACCATAAGCCTCCTCTAAGATATTAAATTTATAGTCTTTAAAATCATCTATAGTAAGGCTAATAGCTTCATCATCATTGAAAAGTTTTATCCTTACTGGATAATCTTCATTTGTTTGTATTTCTATTAGATCATTGACTATTACTTCTGGATTATCAAGAACATAGTCTGCCGTAGCAGAAAATAAAAACGCCTGACAAAGCTTGATAATTGCTTTGCCATCTTTAACTGTAAATTCTTTTATATCCATATCATGCAGAGAAATTATCTCGCTATAAGGGTTTACTATCATCTTATATACTCCTCTATATCATTAAAAAATTCACTTACATAATAATCCACAAATTCTTCTTTTGATCTATCAAAGTAGTAAAAATAGTATGGTCTACCATTTGCTACCATTCCTGTCACATCTACATAAGACCAATTATCATTTAGTTTTACAACATTCCACTGATGCTCTCCGGAATATCCATCAGGCCTATTTTTTTCTTTTGTGTTTCCTGTCACAGAATATGAAGGAATACCTACTCTTTGGCAAAGAATTGCAAAAGATTGAGCAAAACCTGAACATTGGGAAAGTCCTTTTACCATAGCTCCGTACATGTTGTTTTCTATAATATTATCCTCATCAGATTCAAATTGGTATTTGTTGTTTTCTGCTAGCCATTGGGCAAAATAATAGGCCTTATCATAGTCATTATCATAATTTTTATTCGCATATTCAACTAACACATCTAGCTGTTTTTCTACTTGAGCTTGCTCATCTTTAGTCATATAGGTTTTAGTATTTTCTTCAATTTTATATCTAGGAACTAATTTAAAAGTTTCTTCATCAAACCAGTAGTTCGCATAAATATAAGGCTCCATGCTCCCCTCTGAATAAAATGGACTTAGCAAAAACAAATCTCTTGCAAAATTCATTTTATCATCAAAATTATTTTCAAGCTTTACTTTGGGATCTTGAAGAGCTTCTGTTATAATACGACTGACATAAAACATTTCGTTATCTTCATCATAAAATTCCATCATACGAGCCGCATATTTATCCTGGGTTTTAAGATCAGTAAATCTATTTTTAACTAAGAATCCAGGTTTAATAATTTCATAGTCAAGCTTCTTTGGCTCAAAGCTGGGTTGCTTTAATACTGGACTTTTAGGTTTTATATCCTCAATTGAGATATTTGATTGATCTACTACTTCTTCTTTTTTCGTAGTTGTAATAGGTGGTATGCCACCTTCCTTGCCCTTATTACCACAGGCTGTTAGTATCAGTAATGTCAAAATATATAAAAATTTCTTCATTAAACATCCTTTAATCTATATTCGTTTAAATTTTACCCTAAAAGTCTATATAACTAATTTATTCAAATTCTTCATCCAAAACTTCTTCTGGGATTTTTAGGTATTCATATGCTCCTTTAATATCAAGATAGTTATTTATTACATATTCAGCTCGTAAATTTTCAGGCACTAATATCATGTACTTATTAGGAGCTAAATAGGCATCTAATAATGTTTTCTCTTTTAATAAAAATTTAAATATTTGATTCTTTTTTACTGGATTTATCCTAGATTCATCAAAAACTTCTGGAGTCTTGGGGCCACAAACCATACTATCTGATTCAGAAATAAAGTAAGAGCTTGACTTACTAAGCACATTAAACATGATAGCTAGGGTTCTATTTATCTTAGTTCCCTGAAAAGTCATCAAGCCGATATAATCATCCTCTACAGAAAATGGATATTCATAATCTTTTAAAGCATCATGAAGCTCATATATATATTTTTTTGACTCATCATCAAATGTAAATTCATCTGGATTATCTATAATAAATCTCATGCGTTGTCTAATAACTTGGCTTATATCCACATCTCCTGCTGATAAAAACTTTGGAGGTGCTCCTTCGTTTGCTTGAGAAACTCTTATTTTTTTTGTATCTCTATATATTTTTTCAATCTTCCAAACTTGACCTGCTAAAAAAATATTGGCTTCTTCTTGAACTTCTGGACGTATTTCTATTTCTCCTATTTTTCCAGTTTCATTATAAACTGTAAAAGCTTTTGCAGTTAAAAACTGGTTATAAAATCTACCCATAAACATTAATTTATCTAGGTTTACGCCTGTAATAACCTCATTTTCAAGTATCTCGATAAAAGATTCTTGGGCCATAAATTCAGTAATTTCTTCAAATTCTTCATCAGTGATGTCAGAAAAAGTTGCAAGAGTTTTATTTAAATATTTATATTCTTCTATGTGTAAGCCATAATTTTCTAAAAGTGTAGATAAGACTTGGTGTGCAAAAACATCATATGCTTTTTTTGTTTCTTCTATTTTATCCAACACTCCTTCTTCAAAAAGAGTGATAGCCGCCATAGATTGAAGAGCATCATAAACTCCAGTATTTATTTGATGGAGGATTGATTTATGAGTTTTTCTTCCACTACGACCAAGTCTTTGAGCTAGAGATAAAACCGTGTGTGGAGCTCCAAATTGCACAACTGATGCAACTGATCCAATATCTATACCAAGTTCCAAAGTGGATGTTGCAACTATAACATATTTTTCATTTTTTGCTTCTTTTGCAAATTCTTCTATTTCCTGTCTACGAATTTTGCTTACTGAGGAATGGTGGGCAAATATTTTTATATCTTCATTCAGATGTTTATAAATATTAGCAAGTTCAACAGCTATCAATTCCACTTTTTCTCTAGAATTAGGGAAAATAAGCATTGGCCCTTCTAGGGAATAATTATGCATTAGGACTAAATATTCATTTGATAAATTAATAGGATCTGGCAAATCAAACGTGTATTCGAATTCATTTTGGGATTTATCAAGCAAGATATTTGTTTGTCTGCCATTTGTAAAAAATGATTTTGCTAAATCATAATTTAAATCTCCAATTGTAGCAGAAAGTCCAATCATTCTAGGCGGATCGTAGGTAAAACGCAATATGCGGTCAAGAAGTGACCTTAATTGTAAACCTCGATTGCCAGCTAAAAAACTATGAATTTCATCTATTACTATGTACTCAAGATCTTGAAATAAAATTTTAGCAACTTCAGGCTTTCCTGATAATAGGGCCTCTATGGATTCTGGTGTGATTAGCAAAATCCCTCTAGGGCTTTCAATAAGATTATCTTTTTTTGCCTTACTAGCTTCACCATGCCAAGAAGTAATTGGTATATTCATGTCAAAACACATATCTGTGATACGCTTAAATTGATCATTTATAAGGGCAATAAGAGGTGAGATATATAAAATCTTCACCCCCTTATCCCAAGAATCGACTTTACTAATGGCAGGCAAAAAAGCAGCTTCAGTCTTACCCGATGCTGTTGCTGCTGATAGTATTAAATTATTTTCTGTATTAAAAAATGCTTTTATCGATGCATTTTGTATTTTTGTAAGTGATGGCCAACCCTTTTCGTGGATATAAAATCGGAGTTCTCGATTTAGTAAAGAAAATGAATCTGTCATATTATTTCAATCTCATCGTCTATATCATCTGGGTCCTTGCTGAGTGCAAGCACATCTTTGAAACGCTCGCTTATTATATCGATTAATTCTACGTTTGGATTTTGTCTTTTTAGATCTAGTATTTCTATAAAATCTTTTATGACTGCTCTTGGTGTTAAAAATTCATCTGCACCCGGTCTATTTAATTGCCCTTCCATGTAGGTGATTATTTCTGACTCATTTATTGTGATAGATTCTTTGTAGTGAACGTTATAAATATTTACTAAATTTTCTAAAAGTGTATAAATTTCTTCATTAGAAAGTGGTTTAAGTCCTAAAACTGTACGATTTGTATTAACTAACTTATTATCCATACTATCTTCGCTACCTAATCTACCTTTTAATGCTCCATAAGAAGAAAGACCGCGATTTTCATCAAAAATAGTTTTTCTAGTTGCTCCAAAGTTTACAAATAAACCCTTAGCTACATTTGATTTAGCTTCATTATAAATATTTAATATGCGTTCATAATTTCTCTCACGAGTTACTGATTGTGGGATTTTATAAAGATTTACTGCCTCATCAAAATTGACCACAAAACCACTGTAACCAATCCCTAAAAAAAGCTCACTCATATTTTTTAGAGCATCAAACCAATTATCATCATTTATAATTTGATTAATTCCTAGGATTTTTTTTGCTTCAGTTTTTGTTGTAATATCTCCCCTTAGCCATCTTATAGCATTTGTTTTTTGTAATCTATTGTCGTTTATAAAGCCTTCATAAAATTTTACAATAGCTTGGCCAAATTCAAAGGATAAGCCAACTGCAGAGAAGTCACCTATGATATTTAAAATCTCATTTGTAATTTCTTTTTGGTAATTTCCTTCTAAAATTTCTGATATTTTTACATTAAGTTTCTCAGAAACTCTAGAAAAAATCTGGTTTAACCATTCTTCAATGATAGAGATTAAAACATTTCCACTCTTTAAAGTTTTGGTTTTAATATTATCAATTACTTCAGTATAAAGTGCCACTGCTTTTCTATCAGTTGCATAAAATCTCCTAGATGGATTTAAGTCTAAAGTTGAGACCACAAAGTTTTTTTGTAAGGCAATTTGCTCGATTGTAGCCAGCATAAAACTTTTTCCAGATCCAAAATCTCCCACCCAAAAACGAATATCACTTTCACCATCAGCGACATTATCTAGTATTTTTATTACTTCCTCTACTTCATTATTTCTTCCTACCAAAAGATGCTGCACACCCATATTGGGTACTACACCTGCCTCAAGAGACTTTATGATAACTGATGCTTCTTTTGGATTAATTCTATTTGCCATCTACATACTCCTTTATCATATCTACATAAAATTCATCTATAATTACTTTTTGATTTTCAATTATAAGTGTTTGATCCCCTACATAATCAAAAAGAGATTCATTTATATTTCCTACGAAAGTATTTAAAGTTAGTCCTTCATTTTTTGCTATACTTTCCAGTTCTTCTGTTTTTATAAATCCATTTTTTAAAATATTTTTTAATATATCATTATAATTATTTGTCTTTCTTTCAGATGTAATATTTTCTACAATCTCTTCATCAAAATCTTGGTCTTCTTCAAAAAAATCATTAACCATGCTTACAGTTTTATCGAGGTTTTTACGGGATAAATTGATTTTTTTGCTATCTACCCTTATTTTTTTAGGCGCTAGTTTTTCTAAGCTTATTATCTTATCTATTAGTTTTTCTGATAGTTCCTCTTCTTTTATAAGATTTAGGAATTTTACATAATTTTCTTTATGTATAATCTCAAATAAATATTTCTCATGGCTTTTTTTGTTTATTCCCATCTTATATAAATAATATAAAGCTATAATTTTGTCTTCTTTATACCAAGATTTGACTAATTCCGTTAGTATTTTTGGGAAATTTTCCTTTTTTTCAAAATCTTTAATAAACTCTATTTTTTCTACAATTTTAAGATTTGCAAAATAATATATAAAATCTTGGATCTTATTTGGATTATTATCAAAATAATTCCTATAAATTTCATCTACAAGCTTAGAATCTAGTTTATTTAAATATGAGCTTTGGTATTTTTTTACAAAATTATAAATGACTTCATTGGCTTCTTCTTTTAGTAAATCTCTTGCCTTATCTGTAGATATCCAGCCATAAAAAGAAAATTTTTCTCTTAGATTTTTCTCACTTATTACCAAAATTGCATCTAATATGTCCTTTGATTGGTGATAGGGTTTTATAATTTTGATTAACTTATCAGTGCTGATTTCCTCATAATCAAATAAGGCTCTAAGAGTTGATAAGTAAAGATCCATTAAAATTTTAAAAACTTTTTGATTTCTCCAAAGCACATTGGAGCGTTTTGATATTTGGTCAATAGCTAGTTGCTCTTCTTTAGTAAAATTATATTTTTTTCTTAAAGTTCCATTAGGATCCCACCATAGGGATACTTGGTTATTTTCAGTAAGCTTAAAGTATTCACGTGTGTTCTTATCAGCAGTTTTTAATTCTCCTGCGAGTTTTTCTGCTTGATTTTTAATTAATTCTTTCGCCTCTAAGCTTATATTTTTTTCTATAATCTTAAAAGATCTATCGGCTGATTTCTTAGATAAGGGATTATAGAAATTTATTACATAAGATTCTGCAATAAGATAAATTGTGTAGTATAAATCAAAATTCACGCTCTCACGGCGGAGACTAGAGACTTTTCTTGCAACGGTAGTGCCCTCTTTGTTTAAATAAATTTCTAGAGTCTCACATAACTTAGCATACATTTTTAATGCAGCTACATTAAGTTGATTAATCCTCATATCTTTTGACTTATACTGACGATCTAATTTTAGTATCCAATATCTATAATCTTTTATAATAGGTTTTTCATATGACAATTTTTTAGGGATTTTTTCTTCTTTATCTAGGCTTATATCTATAATTCCATTCATATCTCCCGCTTCAATTTTTCTTTTAAAACTTTGTTTTTCCCCTTTTTGAAGCTTGGAAATATCTTTTGCAATATTATCTATCATATTTTTGATATCTTCATATTTCATATAAGCCCCCTTTATATAATCTAAGTAACATTATACCGTGACTGGGCTTTTTTCGCTTAAAAAAACGCTAGTTTCCTAGCGTTAGTTTATAGTCCAAATTCTCTAGCAATAGCTACTGATTCATGATAGTAGGATTTTGCTACTCCATCCTTATTTGCCAAAATATATTCATCTACTAAAAAGTTACTCTCATCATCGTTATTTTTTATCCTATATACTTCATATCCTTCATACTCTCCCAGATATGAAATTTCGCTGTCTTCCTCAAATTCTTTTATAGCAAATTCAAGGGCTTTATCATAATATTTATTTTCCATAAATCTCTATTTATCCTATATTAAAAAAATGTACAATTTCATAATCTTCATCGCTATCAGCAAGTCGCACCCCATCTTCATCTACTAAAGCAAAAGCACCAACTCCATCTGTATCATCATCAGTTTTTATCTCATAGCAATCATAACTTTCCCACTCACCAATATATTCTATATCAGTGTATCCATCGTATTCGCTTTGTACAAATTCTGAAACTTGTTCTTTACTTTTTTCTATTAATGTCATATTTCACCTCAATATCCCAGGATGTTCTCCATCGTCATATTCACAGATGATTCATACATTTCACCAAATTTTATTAAATGAACCATGTATAGATATAATCTGTAAAATTCTAAGCGCAACCTATATCCACTTTCTAGTGGATAAATTTCATTATACTTATCATAAAATTCATCAGTGAATCCGCCAAATACTGTTGTGATTCCTATATCAAATTCTCTATCTCCATAGAATGGACTTGGGTCAAATAAGGCTGGTTTACCATCAGATAAATACATATAATTTCCACCCCATAGGTCCCCGTGAAGCAATGATGGTTCTGATTTATGATTTTTAAGCTCATCTTCCATTATTTCATGAACTTTTTTATATTTTTCTAAATCATAATCAGTCCAAAGATTCATCTCCATTAGCTGTTTGGCTAGTACATTCATTCGCTCTTCTAAGAATACCTCTGCCCATGTATCTTTCCATTCATTTGTAAAAGTAGTTTGTGAGCCTCTATGTGGATAATCAAAACCAAATTTGCCATTAGGACTCTTAGTCTTGTGCAACTTAGCAACTAAATTAGCAAGCTCAGTTTGAGATCCTCTACTGCCTTCATCCAAATAGGACAAAAGCAAATAAGCATCACCATCTATAAATCCATTATCTATTACTCTCGGACCGGTAAACCCAATATCTTCAAAAAGCTTTAATCCTGCTATCTCTCCATCATAAAAACTTGCATCACAATTTTTTTGGACTAGCATATAGTAAATATCATCGTTCGAATATATTTTATAAGCATCATTAACATCGCCACCGCGGCTAGCTCTTATATCAGTTACATTTATTGGTAAATTTTCTATAAATTTTTCCATATTAACCACCTTCTTACTGACTATTTACCCTTACTCAAATTTTACAAACTAAATCAAATATAAAATTAATTTTACAATACATATTCGTAAAATATTATATGATATATATATAAATAATTTTTTTGGAGGAAATATGTTTATAAACAAAAAAGTAAAGTCATTCTTTTCAGCTACATTAAGTCTAGCGCTTCTAACATCAGGCATAGTAACATCAACTAGTGATGTTTATGCTGCAGAGCTTACTGAAACCCAAAAATCTCAGCTTGAAACGTCATATTTTAAAAATAGCGTTTCAAATAAAGCAAGCAAAATGCTTTTAGAAGAATTCCCTAATCTTGCCAATGGTGCAGAAGATCAATTAAAAGATCTTGTAAAAAAATCCGATGAAATTCTTAAAAAATCAAAAACTGTAGTTGACGGTCTTCATCCAGAAAGAGCAAATGAAAGTCAAAAGATTAAAGACTTGGATTTAGCTGTATTTAACAACAAAATAAGGCAAGAATCTATATTCCTTTTATTTGAATTTACCCCTAACAAAATCGAAAAAAGTAAAGATAAATTTACTGCTGCCGTAAATGAATCTTTAAAAACTCAAAGTAAAGCAGAATACACATTAAATAAGCTACGAGGATATAAAACAATTTCTATCGTCCATGTAAATGATACCCACGGTAGAATAGAAGAAAATGAAAAAAATGGCGAACTTGGTTTTGCTAAACTAAAAACATATTATGATAACAGAAACTATAACAACAATGCCCTACTACTTAACGCAGGTGATGTTGTTCACGGTACAACTTTTGCAACAATCTCTAGTGGCGACAGTGTAATCGATGTAATGAATCAAATGGGCTTTGATGCGATGACAGCTGGTAACCACGACTTTAACTATGGCTACCAAAGACTAATCGAACTTAACAATAAAGCAAACTTCCCTATTTTTGCTTCAAACGTAATTGATCAAAATGGAAATAAAATAATTGATTCTGACAGCATTATCGATGTTGATGGTATTAAAGTAGGTATATTTGGTTTGGCAACAGAAGAGACAAAAACAAAATCTTCTCCAGCTAATACTGAAGGTCTTACATTTGTAAATTCTGTTGAAACTGCACAATCTGAAGTAGCAAACCTTAAAAACCAAGGTGCCGAAGTTATTGTTTGTCTTTCTCACTTAGGTGAAGATAAAGAAAGTACAGAAACTTCAACTTTGATTGCAGAAAATGTAGAAGGCATTGATGTAATAATTGATGGTCACTCTCACACAGAACTACAAAACGGTAGATATGTAGGAAATACACTTATTGCACAGGCAAAAGCACACGGATACTTCATAGGTGATGTTACACTACTACTTGATAAAGATAACAAAATTGTAGCAAAAAATGCTAGTTTAAAACCATACGAAAGAATGAAACATCTATATCCAAACAAGGAAACTCTAGCAAAAATTGAAACAGTATCAAATGAAAATAAAAAAGTCCTTGACCAAAATGTAGGTGAAACTAGTGTCGAATTAGTAGGCTCTCGCGAAATGGTAAGAACTCGCGAAACAAACTTAGGTGATTATGTAACAGATGCAATGATAAAAGCAACCGGTGCGGATGTAGCAATTACAAATGGTGGTGGTATCAGAGATTCAATTTCTGCCGGTGCAATTACAAAAGGTGATGTACTAACAGTATTCCCATTCACAAACTTTGCAGTAACACTAGAAGCACCAGGATCAGTTATAAAAGAAGCTCTAGAGCATGGATTAACAGATGCACCAAATTCAGCAGGAAAATTCCCACACATTGCTGGCATGATGGTAAAATATGACTCAACAAGAGCAGCTGGTGACAGAGTAACAGAAATTACAATTGGTGGTGAAGCTATCGATCCAAACAAAACCTACACCCTAGTAACAAATGACTTTATGGCAATTGGTGGAGATGGTTATGAAATGTTTAAGTCATGTCCAAAAATAGGTGAATATGAACTAATCTCAGAAATTTTTGAAAATGCAATTAAAAATGATGGAACTATAAACCCACAAACAGACGGTAGATTAATAGATAGCAGTTTAGAAGTAAAAGCTAATAAAGCAGCCTAGTTTAAAAATAAACTCTTACAACTTATAATTAGGAGTTTTACTGTGCTTTTTTATCAATTAAAAATAATAGTCATTTCCATTTTAAGTATGATTTATAGCGATATTTGACAAATCTAGTGCATGAAGCTATAATAATCCCAGTTAATATAATTAACGAAAAAAGGAGAGTATTATGAACAAAAAATTAATCGCATTAGCATTAGCAGGAACATTCGCATTTGCAGGATGTGGAAACAATGCAGAACCAAAAGAAGATGAACCAAAAACAGATACAACTGTTACAGAACCAGCAGCTGACGAAGCTAAAGACGCTGAAATGAAAGCTGACGATGCTGAAAACAAAGCTGAAGATGCAGCTGAAGATGCTGAAAACAAAGCTGAAGATGCAGCTGACGAAGCTAAAGATGCTGAAGAAAAAGCTGATGACGCAGCTAACAAAGCTGAAGATGAAGCTACAGAAAAAACAAACAACTAATAATATTAGTAAAGAAAAAGATGGACTTATTGGTCCATCTTTTTTTGTGAGAATTTTGCAAAAACAACTCCTGAGATAATTTAGACTTAGAAGTTTTTATTGTTAAATTCAAACCGAATAGATATCCTATTCTTTATCTTATTTATCATCATCGTTAGTAAATTAAAGATTTTGAACAACCCCATTAATAACTGGTGTATGATACAATAAAGTAATAATGGTGACAAATATTATATACTATAATATTTAAATTATAGAATTATAAGCATATTTAAATTTTTTTAATAAAAAACTAGAACTTAAGTTCTAGTTTTTAAATTCTTTAAAAAATTTATCTATCTTTTAATTCTTTGTCTGTATCGTCATCCAAAAGACCTAGGTCTTCTCTAAGCTCTTGTTCTAGCTTTCCATCTGCTGTGTTTATATTATAGTCACTGGAAAAATTATTTCCATTCATGCTGCTGTCTTCTCTTATTCGATCATCCATTGAGTTATGTGGTTCAGCTCCTTCGTTTGTTCCTGCACCGTATCGAAGATCCGCTGTAAACTTTCCCAAGTATTTCACTTTCTTTCACATTTTCAGATTCTTGTCTTAGTCTATCATCTTCTAATCTTTTTTCTGACATTACTGACTCTTTTATTTATTATCTGGGCTTTCATATCCTTTTTTTACTATTTTTTCGCCTTTGCATGTATTGATTCTTTCGCCTTCAAATTCTACGATTCCGCAGTTTTCACCATTGCTCATTGGCACATCTTCTACTGTTGATTCTTGGAATTCTTTGATTTTTTCTATTTCTTCGTTTGTTTTTTCGTATCCTAGTTCATCTTCTTTTTCTAGATCATCTGATTCGTATACTAATTTTTCTTTATTTTCTGCCATTATTATCTCCTTTAATTCTTTTATTATTTATACCCTTTTTTTATATTTTAAAAGACCCTTTTGGGTCTTTTATTTTAGTGAGTTGCTCCACCTGTTACATTTATATCTTCTTTGTTATCATATTTAACTATGGCACGAATTGCTGCATTTAGTCCTTTTACGATATCTTCAAGGCTCATTGAAGCTGTATCTTTTTTATCTACTACTTGTTCTGTTAAAAATGGAACGTGGATAAAGCCTGCTTTGATATTTCCATATTTTTCTGCTAAATATAAGTCTTGATACATTATGTGGTTACATACGAATGTACCTGCCGTGTTTGATACGCTTGCTGGTAGCTTTTCTTTTTTTATTTCTTCTACCATTGCCTTGATTGGTAATGTTGAGAAATATGCTGGGGCTCCGTCTTCCCTGATTTTAACATCGATTGGTTGGTTGCCTTCGTTATCTTCTATACGAGCATCATCTTCGTTAATTGCAACTCTTTCTACTGTAATTCCGTATCTACCACCAGCTTGTCCGATTGATAAAACTACATCTGGTTTTACTTCTTTTATTTTTTCTTCAACAACATCAGCTGCTTTGTGAAATACTGTTGGTATTTCAAGTTTGATAATTTCAGCGCCTTCGATGTTATCATCTATTCTTTTTACTGATTCTATAGCTGGGTTTGTTGGTTCTCCACCAAATGGGTCAAAACCTGTTACTAATATTTTCATTATTATTTCCTCCTAAAATGCCCAAAATCTCATTAAAAGTATGTGGGCTACGATCATTAATATTGAAAGTGGTGCTTGTTCTTTTATTACCCCATTTCTATCTTTCATCTCTAATAAACCTACTGGAAGTACGTTAAAGTTACCAGCCATAGGTGTCATAAGTGTTCCACAATAGCCTGCTGTCATGGCAAGAGCTGCTGCGATTGCTGGATCTGCTCCTTGAGCAATAACAAATGGAACACCAATTCCTGCTGTGATTACTGTAAATGCTGCAAAAGCATTACCCATAATGGCTGTAAATACTACCATTCCTAGAACGTAAGCAATAGATCCAGTCCATGGATTAACTGTTGGTATCATACCCCCGATAATAGATGCGATTACATCACCTACTCCTGCTGCAGCAAAGATTGCTCCAAGTGCTGCTAAAAGTTGTGGTAAAATAGCAACTGCTCCTACTTGTTGAACCATCCTATCAGATTGTTTCATCATATCTCCAAAACTTGATTTTGTCATAATCATTACGACAATTATTGCAACAATTGCTGTAAATCCTAGAACAGATGAAGATGAATCCGGTATTAGTTTTGCAATAATTATAGCAAGAACTGCCATTACTATAACTGGAATAAATATTTTATTACCAAGTCTATTCGATCCTTCTACTTCTACTTTTTGATCATTAATTATTGCACCCTTTACCATAATTCCGTTCATTAGAGAAATAATACCAATTATCACTACTAGTATTCCAGAAAGCATAGATGGAATTAATTTCCCAAAAGCAAAAAGCATTCCTAAAATAATCCAAAATATTACTGTTGTAAATTTCTTTTCACTATCTTCTGATCTTGCTACTCTATAAGCTGTATAGAAAAATTGTAGACCTATTAATACAAATATAAATTCTAAAAATTTTGGAAAAAAATCTGCTGTTGGCATACCAAATATTGTTTGCATTATTTAGCCTCCTTTAATTTTCTATCATCAATAATGTTTTTGATAACTCCAAGTACAAGACAAATTAGAGCAATAGGAAGTGATTTTGCTGCTATATCAGCATTTGTTACCGGATATCCTAATGATTCCATTTGTCCTGTGATTAAAAGTACACCACCTGCACCGATAAATGTATTTTGAGCAAAGAAGTTACCAAAATTTTCCATAGATGTAGCACGAGCCTTTAGTTTTTCACTTTGTTCTGGAGTTAACTTTCCATTTTGTTTTTCAACTGCTGCTTCAGCCATTGGGAAAATAATTGGTCTTACAAATTGCACAAGGCCATAAATTCTCATTGATAAAAATCCTGCTAGCTCTCTAAATAATAGATAAACATTGAGTAATGCACCTGGTGATAAGTTTTTACGTTTTTTAACTAATTTTTCTGCCGATTGCTTTAAACCAAACTGCTCAGATAAGCCTATAACTGGCAAGGTTATGATAAATAGAGTTACTATTCTTTGGTTTACAAAATTTTCGCCAAGGATGGTTAAGAATTCTGGGATAGAAATTCCAGCAACCATGGCTGTAACGAATCCTGATAATATAACTGTAAAAACTATATTTAATTTAAAAATAAAGCCTAAAACAATTATCAGGATACCTATAAGTTTTAAATATTCCATATAAATCCTCCTTATGAATATTGTATAATATTAAGATATTTTTTATAAAAAGTCAATAAACGTATGCAATATCGTGCTAAAATACTTACAAAAATAAAAAGACTAAATTATCTCTTTTTAGTTTTTAAGTTTATCTAGCCATTCTTTTTTAATGGCACTCATTTCTTTTTCTACTTGATCGCCTAACTCTTCCAATTCTTGATTAGTGAATAATTTCTTAGCCACTTTTGCAAATTTATCTTCCTCTTCATCCATGTGGTGGGTGCCTACTTCTTCAAGTACACTAAATTTTGCATCCCATGTTTCATTATCCAGAGGAGTATTGTTTAAAACTCCTAATTGGAACATTATAAGAGAATGTTCTTCTGGCATTTCTAAAGTAGTATCTTTGTCTTCTTCTTTTTCGCATTTTTCAAGTGCTTTTGGAAATATTACTTTTTCCTCTGCTTCATGGTGGCCTGCTAATAATGCATAGACTTCATAAAAAGCATTTTCTTTTGTTTTTCCTGTTGAAGTTTTTACCTTTTCGATTAGGTCTTTTACTTCATTATGGATATTTTCGTTTAATTTTATATAATTCATAAATGACTCCTTAAATTTGTTTTTCTCCTATATTATATAAAAATCAGTAAATTATAGCAATCATTTAACGTGGTATAATAATATTAAGGAGAAAATATGATTTATAAATTGATAAGTGGTAATGAATTAGAAAAAAATCTGGAAAATTATTTTGTAATTGATGCAAGAACAAGAGAAGAGTTTAAGGAGGGTCACATACCTTACGCTATAAACATTCCCTACGATGAAGTATTGGAAAATTTAGATAAAATTAAAACCGATAAGCCAATTGTGTTATATTGTGGATCTACTAGACGCAGTGAATTTGCAGCTGATATGCTAACACACGCCAACTTTTCTGATATCACTATAGCCCCTGGAGTAAGGCTATATGATTATAAAATGACAAAATAAAACTCCTGGATAGATAAGGTGACCCCAAAAAGTTGGACTTAACATCAGGCATAGATTTATATCTGTGTCTGATGTTTTTGTTTGTACTTTCCCCTAGGGGAAAATCTATTTTTTAAGCAGCATTCCTTCTTCTATATTCTACCGGTGATAAGTATCCTAATTTCTCTTTTATTCTTTCTTCATTATAGTATTCGATATACATTTCTATGGATTGTTTTAGTTGTTCATAGGATTTGTAAGTTTGACCATAATACATTTCTTGTTTTAGTATTCCAAAGAAGTTTTCCATTGGAGCATTATCTAAGCAATTACCTTTCCTTGACATACTTTGAGTTATTCCATATTCTTTAAGTCTTTTTGTGTACTGATTTATCTGGTATCCCCATCCTTGATCTGAATGAATTATTCTTCTTTCTTTGCAGTCACTTGTTATGTTGATGGCTTCTTCTAGTGGGGTTAAGATTGCTTTTATTGTTGGCCTTTTACTTATGGAATATGATATTATCTCACTATTATACATATCTAGAAATGCATTTAAGTACAGTTTACCTATTCTAGTATTACCTTTATCATCAGTGGCGTAATATTTAAATTCTGATGTATCTGTTGTTATCTTTTGATGAGCTAGGTCTGATTTAAAATTACGATTTATTAGGTTGTCTGATAACTTTCCTATATGCCCTTTGTATGATGAATACTTAGATTTTCTTCCAAAGCTTGTAACTTGTAGTTTTAGTTTTTGGACTAATCTTTGTACTTTCTTTTTGTTTATTAGTATTCCTTGATTTCTTAAATGTCCATATATTCTACGATATCCATAGTTTTTATGATTAGCTCTAATATTTAATATTTTTTCTTCTAAATCAGCATCTTTGTTAGTTCTACCGAATCTTTTTTGCCAATACATATATGTTGATTTTGGAAAGTTTAATTTATTTAGTAAATCTTTCAATTTGTATGTTTCTCTAAGTTCGTGTATTATCCTAGCTATTTCTTCTTTTTGAGTTTGTCCCTTTGTCTGAATTCCCTCTTTTTTTTTAAGAAATCTACTTCCATTTGTAGCCAATATACTTGATCTTCAAGTTCTTTGATTCTATCTTTTTCTTCTTGAGTATATTGTTTATCTGTTGATTTACTAACTTTTTTATCTTCTTTAGTCATACTTGAAGGCCTTCCTCGTTTTTTAGCTTCCAGTCCCTTAATTCCATATTTTCTATATTTGCCAACCCATGTACATATCATAGATGGATTTGATATATTTAAATTATTGGCTAGGTCTAGATAGGACATTTCACTTGTTAAATACAACTTTACTACTTTTAATTTATATTCTGTAGAGTAATCCTTCTTATTTCTAGATCTTTTTAATCCTTCATAACCTAGTGTTTGATATGCGTTCACCCATACTCTTAGTTGATATTTATCAGGAATATTGAATGATTTAGCTAAAGATTCATAACTTTCGTCACCTTCTAAATATCTTTTAACTAGTTTATATTTGAATTCTGTTCTATATTTTGCCATAAAAAACTGACCTCCTTAAGTTGGTTAGGTCCAACTTTAAGGGGTCAGTTCATAGATGCCAGGAGCTTTTTTAACTATCTAAAAATTCTAATATTTCATCATAAACTATTTGTTTATCTTTTTCATTTAAAATTTCATGTTCCATTTCTGGATATATTTTTTGGCTGATATTTCTATATCCTGCTTTACTTAATGTTTTTATTGAGCTTTCAAGTCCTAGTTCAGAGCCTGTGACTATATCATCTGCTCCAGTTGCAGAGTGGATTTTAAGATTTGGATTTTTGAGCTTATAATTCTTTACTTTGGCCATTTTGTTGTTTAGATCAATAATTACAACAACACCTCTTTCCAAAAATTGAAATACTCTGAAACTATCATTTCTTTTTTCTATAACATTATCCATATTATAAGAAATCCAAGTGTCTCTTCCATCACCTGGCAATAGTGGTGAAAGGACAGCTGCTTGGTATTCTCCAAAATAAAATGAAATTATATTACCCAAAAATACACCGAAAGGCGATATTTTACTGTGCTCAACTGTACCAATTAAAACTAATTTGCTAATAGTATCATCATGATTTTGCAAATAAGTACGAGCAATCATAGAACCCATGGAATGGCCAATCATATAAACTGGTAATTCAGGGTGCTTGCCATGGATAAAACTATTGATCACATAAGTATCATCGATTAATTCTTCAGATAAACTCATATATCCATTTGGATATTTTTCAGATATGCTCTTTCCATGTCCCCTATGATCATGGGCAATGACAGTGTATCCATTTTTTACTAAAAATTTTATAAAGTCCAGATAATTATAAGAATGCTCCGCCATACCGTGGACAATTTGGACTACACCTTTTGGGCTTTCATTTTCATATAATCTTACAAAGATCTCATGGCCATCGGTATTTCTTATATACATTTCTGCATGGTCTTCAAAAGTTTGTTTACTTTTTACAAACCATTTGCTACCCACATTCATTTTTTTGTAATCACTAGTTTTCTTCAAATAATGGATTTGAGGTAAAAATATTAAAACTATAAGGATTGGTAGCAGATAAGAATTCATTTTTAGTCCTCCAATTTTTGCACATTTATTGCAGAGGGCCCACGTGGTTGATCAATTATATCAAATGATACCATATCTCCCTCAGATAATTTTTTGTAGTCTTCATCTGATATTATGCTTGAAAAATGCACAAAATAATCATTTTCATCCGAACTTATAAAACCATATCCTTTTTTATTATCAAAAAATTTTACAACACCTTTTGCCATTATCTTCCCTTTACTGCACTAAATAATACTCTAAGAGTATCTGCTTTTAAATCACCAAAGTCATCTTCATCATAAGTCTTGATATCTCTAAATCCAGTTTGCTTAACTATTTTTGTAACATCATCTATTGAATATGCACGTTCTTGTTGATATTCATAAATTCTTTCATAGGAGCCATTTTCTTTTTCTACAAAGAAATTTAGATGCATATCTATCAAATCATCCTCATAGAAATTGTCCCAAGTGTAGAATATATCTTCATATTCATAGACGTAGCAATTTGATCCAAAAACTTCTTTCATTTTATATTCTGAATTAATATCAAAAACCAAAAGTCCACCATCTTTAAGATTTTTATAGCAATTTTCAAAAAGTTTTTCTAGCTCCTTTGGATCTGTTACATAGTTTATAGAATCAAGTAGTATGACTATCAAATCATAATTATTAGGATTTTCAAATTCAACCATGTCATAATAAATCAAATTTACATTATCAATATCATATTTATTTGCAAAAACATTTAACATATCTGGTGAAATATCCAAGGCATCAATATTTTCAAACTCATCAAAAAAATACTTTGTAAGCATTCCAGATCCAGCAGCAAGCTCTAGCATATTTTTTCTGTTTATATTATATTTATCTACCAAGTTCAAAATATTTTCTGCGTATCCTTGGTAATCTATATCAAAGCTTAATTTGTCATATATATAAGAAAAATCTTCGTACATTTTTCCCCCTATCTTCTAATGTAATCCTTGCATAATTTTGAAATTAAATCAGCAATATATACTAATATTAAATAGCATATCATATATAGGGTAATTTCTGAATACTTAAAGAAACTCATGGCTAGTTTAAAGGCCATACCTAGGCCACTTGCTCCTACAAATCCTACAACAATAGTTGTTCTAATGGTGACTTCCCACCTGTATAAAATATAATTTATAAATTTTACACTGGTTTCTGGAAATATACCATAAAGTAGTGCCTGGGCTGTGCTAGCTCCATTTAAACCTAAGTTTCTTATAGATTAGGGTCCATTTCCTCTATTACTTCTGAGCAAAGTTTTGCCAAAACTCCAAAATTGTGTAATCCAACATTATTTTCCCAAAAATATTATTAGAAATTAAGTTTTCATTTTTAACATTTTTAGCAGAAAAAACTACAAAAATAAACATTAATATACTTGCTACACCCATAGCAATGATACTTAAAATTAGGATATCTTAAGCTCTTATGGCCAACGAAAACTTATTTAAATTTTTGGTCAGGTGATCTTTGAGTAAAGCTTCTGTTTCTGGAACTTTTAAAAAATTTTCAAAATCATTAAAACATCCTCCACAATAATATTTATAAATTAATATTATATTAAGCGGAGGATTATATTAAGTAAATATTAATATATTTTATAAACTAATTATCCATTAAATTATTTATTTATCTTTTATTTCTTCAAAGGATGCTTTAGTTTTTTCAAGTAAATCTTCATAGTTAGAAAGCTTTTCGCGTTCTTCATTTACAACTGCTTCTGGAGCCTTGCTTACAAAGTTTTCGTTGTTTAACTTACCACTTGCTCTTTTTATTTCGCCTTCTAATCTTTTGATTTCATCTTTTAAACGTGCGCGTTCTTGTTCGTAGTCCATCAAGTCATCTAGGCTCATTAGAACTGAAAATTCGTTAAATACTAGATTTACTAGGTTTTCTTTGTCACCATTAAATTCTTCTTTTAAATAGATATTAACTTCTTTAGAATTTGCAAGATTTTTAAATTGTCCTTTTAGATTTGCTAGTAAATTCTTGTACTCTTCATTTTCTGCTAGGATAATTAAATCTTGTTTTGTTTTTGCACCTACATTTAATGTGGCTCTTTGGTTTCTTATAGCTGTGATTGCATCAATTGCTGAGTTAACAGTAGCTTCTTCGCTTACAAATTCAAATTCTTCATTAAATCTTGGCCACTGTTCTACTATCAACATACCTTCTGTGTTTGGAAGTGCTGAATATATTTCTTCTGTGATAAATGGCATAAATGGATGAAGTAAGGCTATCATTTTGTTTAGAACATAGAGTAAAACTTTTTTTACATCTGCTTTTTCTGCTTCATCATTACCATTTAGCCTTAGCTTAGCAAATTCAATGTACCAGTCACAGTACTCTTCCCAAATGAAATCTTCTATCCTGCTTGCTGCAAGTCCGATTTCGTATTTTTCAAGGTTTTTAGTTACTTCTTCTATAACATTATTAAGACGTTTTAAAATCCATTTATCTTCTAGGGCAAGATTTTCTACTGTTGAAAAGTCTAAATCGTCTCCCTCATCTATATTCATTAATACAAAACGAGTTGCATTCCATAATTTATTGGCAAAGTTACGGCTAGCGATTATTCTTTTTTCATCATAACGCATATCATTTCCAGGACTATTTCCAGTAATTAAAGTAAATCTAAGCGCATCTGCTCCATATTCATTGACAACCTCTATTGGATCTACACCATTTCCAAGAGATTTACTCATTTTTCTTCCTTGTGGATCACGGATAAGACCTGTAAATAATACGTGGTCAAATGGAACTTTTTCAGTTGTATATAGGGAAGCAAATACCATTCTGATAACCCAGAAGAATATGATGTCATATCCTGTTACAAGGATGTCTGTTGGGAAGAAATAGTCTAGCTTTTCATTTTCTACTGGCCAACCAAGGGTTGCAAATGGCCATAGGGCTGATGAAAACCATGTATCAAGTGTATCTTCTTCTTGAGTAACATGAACTCCATTTAACATTCCATTTTCATCTGGTTCATCTTCTGAAACTATTATTTCTCCATCATCTGTATAGAATACTGGAAGCCTATGTCCCCACCATAGTTGGCGAGAGATTGTCCAATCTCTAATGTTATTTAGCCAGTTCATATAAGTTTTGCCTAGAGAGTCTGGAATTAATTTTAGCTCACCATTTTGATAAACTTCTGCTGCCATTTTTGCAAGTTCATCCATTTTTACAAACCATTGTTTAGAAATAAGTGGCTCTATTACTACATTTGTTCTCTCACTATAACCAACAGCATGAGTTAGTGTTTCGATTTTTTCAAGATAGCCTTCATCTTCAAGTTGTTTTACTAAAAGTTTACGAGCTTCGTATCTGTCAAGGCCAGAGTACTTACCATAATCATCTGTGATATGGCCTTTTGTATCTATTACTACACATTGGCCAAGATCGTGGCGTTCTCCAACTTCAAAGTCGTTAGGGTCATGGCTTGGTGTGATTTTTACACATCCTGTACCGTATTCCATGTCTACATAGCTATCTTCAATTAGTGGAATTTTTCTGCCTACTATAGGTAATACTAAATTTTCGCCTATTTTCTCTTTAAATCTAGGGTCTTCTGGGTTTACTGCAACTGCTAAGTCTCCAAACATTGTTTCTGGACGTGTTGTTGCAATTGTAATATATTCGTCGCTATCTTCAAAGAAATATTTGATATACCAAAGATTACCCTCTTTTTCTACGTGGTAAACTTCTGCATCTGAGATAGCAGTTTCTGCTTCTGGATCCCAGTTTACAATTCTATTTCCTTGATAGATTAAACCATCATCATACATTTTTTTGAAAACTCGTTTTACTGCACGAGTTAGATTTTCATCCATTGTAAAACTATCATAGTCCCAATCACAAGATACACCTATGGTTCTTAATTGTTTTTTGATAGTACCGCCGTATTCTTCTGTCCAAGCCCAGGCTTCTTCTAAGAATTTCTCACGACCTAGTTCTTTTTTTGTATGACCTTCGCTACGAATTTTACCAACTACTTTTGCTTCTGTTGATATAGATGCGTGATCTGTTCCTGGTATCCAAAGTGCTTCAAAGCCTGCCATTCTTTTATAGCGAATAACAATATCTTGGATAGTATTATTTAAAGCGTGTCCTAAGTGTAACTGACCAGTTACATTTGGTGGTGGCATTACAATTGTAAATGGCTTTTTGTCTTTATTTACATCAGCCTTGAAATATCCGCCATCTTCCCATTTTTTATAGATTTCTTTTTCAAATCCACTTGGATTATATTTAGTTTCCATTACTACTCCTTAAAATTTCATTTAAAAAGGTGGTAAGGCCATAGCTCTAGGACGAGTTATCGCGTTACCACCTAAATTCCTTTTAAAATAAAAGACTCTTAATATACTTATGCGTACCACACTGAAATATACATAAAAGCAACCTTCAAAAGCTTGTAACTAAAGATTTGCACCAAACATCTTCTCTCTGAAAGTACTTGCAATTTACTCCTCTTTTACTATTTCATATTAAATTTCTTTTATCATTATATTATCATAAATTATTTTGTCAAAACGTTCGGTTTTCTAGTGTATCATCTTCACCTAACATATTAATCGTAATGGCTATTAAATCTTGCAGTAAATTTACTATGAAAATATTTTCATAATATAAAATACATGTTATAATATTGCTAGGGTTATAGGAGGAGATTTTATGGATATTTTTGTATATATTATTTCAGATACTGATGCTGGTGGGATGTCTAGACTATCCCATGAAACAATGCAAAAATTTGAGATAGAATACAACGAGAAAACGTTTATAAATATAAAAACAAAAGAAAATTTGTCTGAAGTTTTTACTAAAATAGATGATGACAATGGCATAAAAATAATTTTCAATTCTCTAAATGACCCAAAGCACAATAAGCTCCTTAAAGATTTTAGCAAAGATAATAAAATACTAAGCATCGATTATGCAAGTTACTCTTTAAACAAAATTAGTAATTTTTTAGGCATAGATCCCATTGATGGGCTAACTGATGATGACATCCAGATTGTCCACCATTATAAGAGACTGGATGCTTTGGAATTTGCCATAAAGTATGACGATGGCAGGAATTTTAAGGGGCTAAAGCATTGTGACATATGTATTATTGGAGTTTCAAGATCTTCCAAGACCCCACTTTCAGTGTATCTTGCAAGTATTGGATACAAAGTTATAAACGTTCCTATTTTACTAGATTCAAGAGTACCTAGAGAGCTTTTTGAAATAGATTCTAGAAAAATATTTGGACTGACTCTTGATAAAAATAGGCTACAAAAAATCAGGGAAGAAAGATTAAATTCTATAAATCTCTCATCTAATTCTCACTATTCAGACATTGATCGTATTGAGAAAGAATTAATCTATGCAAAAGAGCTTATGGAAGATTTAGATTGCAAAATAGTGGACATTACATACAAATCCATCGAGGAAACTTCTGAGTACATAATCAGCAACATCGAAAACATAAATATGGAAGGGGAAAAATAATGACCGACAAATATGTTTACAATTTTAACGAGGGGAACAAAGATATGAAATCCCTTTTGGGTGGTAAAGGCGCTAATCTTGCCGAAATGACCACAATGGGTATCTCTGTACCTTATGGTTTTACCGTTACGACTGAAGCTTGTACAAGATTTTATCAAGAAGATGAGAAGTTATGGGATGAGTTAAATAGTGAAGTTTCAAAACACATCAAAGATTTAGAAAAAGAAAACGGAAAAACTTTTGGATCTACAGAAGATCCTCTTTTAGTATCAGTAAGATCAGGTGCACCTATTTCTATGCCTGGAATGATGGATACAATTTTAAACCTAGGTTTAAATGATGAAGCTGTTTTGGGTTTAGCAAAAAAAACTGAAAACGAAAGATTTGCATATGATTCTTATAGAAGATTTATCCAAATGTTTGCCGATGTTGCGATGGAGCTTAATAAAAATAACTTCGAAAATTTACTTACAGCTAAGAAAAAAGACAGAAATGTGGAAAACGATACCGAACTTAGTGCAAATGATTTAAAAGAATTAGTAGAAGAATATAAAGAAAAATATAAAGAATTAAAGGGTGAAGACTTCCCTCAAGATCCTCGTGAACAATTAGATCTTGCAATCTCCGCTGTGTTTAAATCTTGGGGCAATGAACGAGCTATCCTTTATAGAAAATTAAATGACATAGATAATGCTATGGGAACAGCAGTAAATGTACAAACAATGGTATTTGGAAATATGGGAGACACATCTGGTACAGGAGTAGCATTTTCAAGAAACCCAGCAACAGGTGAAAATAAATTATTTGGTGAATATTTGATTAATGCTCAAGGTGAAGATGTTGTAGCTGGAGTAAGAACCCCAAAAGAAATTGCAACACTTAAAGATGCTATGCCTGATGTTTACCAAGAATTTGCAGATACTGCAAAAAAACTTGAAGAACACTATCATGATATGCAGGATATGGAATTTACTATCCAAGAAGGAAAGTTATTCCTACTTCAAACAAGAAATGGAAAAAGAACAGCCCATGCAGCAGTAAAAGCTGCTGTAGATATGGTTGATGAAGGATTAATAGATAAAAAAGAAGCAGTCTTAAGAATAAATCCAAAAGACTTGGATGGACTACTCCACCCTACTTTTACAGATGCTGCTAAAAAATCAAATGATGCTATTGCAAAAGGCCTTGCCGCTTCTCCAGGAGCTGCAGTTGGTAAAATTGCCTTTACTGCAAAAGATGCATCTAATAGAGCATCAGAAGGTGAACAAGTAATCTTAGTACGTGAAGAAACATCTCCAGAAGATCTTGAAGGAATGGTAAAAGCAAATGGTATTTTAACCGCTCGTGGAGGAATGACAAGCCATGCTGCAGTAGTAGCTCGTGGTATGGGCAAATGCTGTGTCTCTGGTGCAAGTGAAGTGCATATTGATGAAGATGAAGGCACAATGAGAATTGGTGATGAAGTTTATACAAAAGATGATACAATCTCCTTAGATGGTTCTACTGGCGAAGTATATATAGGCACCCTTGAAACTCAATCTCCACAACTAGAGGGAAACTTTGGCAGATTTATGCAATGGGTTGATGAATTTAGGGATATGAAAATTAGAACAAATGCTGATACACCAAGAGATGTAGAACAAGCTCTAGAATTTGGAGCAGAAGGAATCGGACTTTGCCGTACAGAGCACATGTTCTTTAAAGAAGACAGAATCTTCCAAGTTCGTAAGATGATTTTAGCAAATGATCTAGAAACAAGAAAGTCTGCCCTAGAAAAAATCTTACCGATGCAAGAAGATGATTTTTATCAAATCTACACACTTATGGGCGATAGACCAGTAACAGTAAGACTTCTAGATCCACCACTTCACGAATTTTTACCAAGAGGTGAAGCAGAAATCAGAGATCTAGCTGTAGAACTTGACATAGAACCAGCTAGAGTAAGAGAAAGAATTAATGAGCTTGAAGAAGTAAACCCAATGCTAGGATTTAGGGGATTGCGACTTGGAGTAAGATATCCAGAAATTTCTAGAATGCAAGCTAGAGCCATTATCCAAGCAGCTATCCACTGCCATGAAGAGGGCAATGAAGTAATTCCAGAAATCATGATTCCTCTATCAAGTGATGTTAAGGAATTAAAATATGTAATTGATGAAGTAAATGATGAAATCAAACAAGTATTTGAAGAAAAGGGTAAAGAAATCAAATACTTAGTTGGTACAATGATAGAAATCCCAAGAGCTGCAATAACAGCTGATGAGATTGCTGAAATTACAGATTTCTTTAGCTTTGGAACCAACGACCTTACACAAATGACCTTTGGTTTATCAAGAGATGATGCGGGTAAATTCTTACCTCTATATCTAGAAAAAGATTTATTTGCAAAAGATCCTTTCCAAGTATTAGACCAAAAAGGCGTAGGATTCTTAGTAGAAACAGCTGTAGAAAAAGGAAAATCAGCTAATGGTAACTTGCATCTAGGAATTTGTGGAGAACATGGTGGCGAGCCTACTACTGTAAAATATTTATACAATGTTGGTTTAGATTATGCATCATGCTCACCATTTAGAGTTCCAATTGCAAAACTTGCTGCAGCACAAGCTGCTATTGAAAAAACAGAAGTTTAAGCAAATAATAAAAGACCTGGTATATACCAGGTCTTTTACCTATTTAATATTTACTCTGCTTTTTGTAGTTCTTCTTTAGCATGAACTAACTGAGTTATCAAATCATTATAAGGGGTTGAAATATTATGTTTCTTGCCTTTTTCAACTACTGCCCCATTTATAAAATCAATTTCTGTTTTTTTATGGTTTTTTACTAAATCTTGGTACATAGATGGATAATGATCTTTTGCCGATTCAGATGTTTGGTATATATAGTCAAGCATTTCTTTTTTATCTAACTCTATCCCATCAGCATTTCCTACTTCCACAAACTCATTTACAAGATCATCAACTATTTTTTTATGATCATCAGTTGAGAAAAACTCTCCTATCTTACATTCTAAAAGTGCTGATGTTGAGTTCATGGTTCCATTTACCATAACTTTTCTCCAAATAGCATGCATAACATTGCTATCATATTTAGTATATAATTTTGCATCATCTAATAAATCAGCAACTTTTCTTCCTTCTTCTTCATTGCCACCGATGTTTTGAACATCTATAGAACCAATACCTGAGATATTTATAGAACCTGGACCATTAATTCCCGCAGCCCATACTGTCACACCCATGTTTATTTGATCAAGATTAACATGTTTTTTAAAAATTGTTTCATGGCCCATTCCATTTAACAGACAGAGTATTTGAGTTTTTTCACTTGTTAGATGTGCTATATCTTGCATCATACTATCAAGTTTCATAGACTTTGTCATCACAATTATTAGATCAGCTTTTCTGCTAGCTTGAGGTGGTTTTAACGCTTGAATCTCTATCCTGTCTTCTATTTTTTCTGTCACTTCTAAGCCATTCTTATTGATTTGATCAATATGTTCTTGCCAATAATCAAGTAAAATTACTTCACTTTCAGTATTTTTTTGAATGTGATAGCCAATGGTACAACCCATTGCTCCACTACCTGCAATATAAACTAACATATTAACTCCCCCTAATTTTTGAATTCAAAAATAGATTCATCATAAACTTTTACAAAACGCTCAAAGATATAGTGCACAATAAATGTGACTATTATAGGTATTATTAACCAGAAAATTATCATTAAAATAACATTCATACCAGGTCCTCCTAAAGATGCTATAGGACTTACAAATCCTACTTGTCCAAAACCACCAGTTTCAGGTGTATTGACAATACCAAATAGCGATATTGGTATGGATGTAATTGCAGCAGATATTGCTATAGGTAGAGCCATAATTGGATTGGCAAAAAAGTTTGGCATCATCATTTTCATAGCACCTAGAAAAATCGCTATTGGAACACCTTTACCATTATTTTTATTTTTGGCAGTTGCTATTGTTAAAAAATAAGCACAAGTGGCTACTCCCATGCCAGCTGCTGCCGCTGCCATTCCGTCAAGACCAATAGCTAAAGTAATAGCTACTGTTGAGATAGGACTGATTATTATTATTGAAAATGCTATACAAATTAATAAACTCATTAAAAATGGCTGTAAATTAGTAAAGGAGTTTATACCTTCTCCAATGAAGAAAGTTATCTTTGAAACAAAAGGCAATAATTTAAATCCTATGTACCCTGCACCCGCTCCTATTACAATAGGTAGCAGAATAATATTTAAAGATCCAAATTTGTCTCCTACCAACAATACTAAGTAGACCGCGATAGCTGCTGTAATCATAGTATTTATTAAATCGCCAATGCCTGCAAGCTGAAAAATTGAAGATGTACTTCCATTTATTGTTGCTTCGACATATTTCCATGCTCCTGATCCTATCATAGCTGCCCCACCGATTGCTGCTTGTTGCATTGGAGTAAATCCAAAATTATGAGCAACTAAAAATCCTGTCATTAGTGGGGTAAAAAATTGAAACACCTGTACAATTCTTAAAAATTCACTTGCAAATGTAGAATCTGGAAATAGCTTTAAAATAACTGCTAGAACAGCATTTGGTATTAAAGCTATAACAATAGCCTGAGCTGCCCCATTTAGTACATTCATCAAGAAATTTTTGGGTTGTATATTTTTATTCATAAAACCTCCCTAATTCATCTTCTATGTTAAATTATATATAAATAATTGATAAATATTTAACATTTTAAATTAAGGATTTATTAGCAATATGTATTCTATCTAAAATCGTAAAAATAAATCCCTAGATTACTCTAGGGATTTTATCTTAAATCAAGTTATTTTCTTCTAACCATAATTCAATATCAGTATCTTTAACTTTTTCTTTTAGTCCTTTTGCAACTAATTTTGGCACTGGAAGATTTGGTTTTGCGTAGTCATTTAAAGCACTTACTGCATTCATTAAATATCTAATATCATATCTTGATGCATATACTTCAGGTATTCCTTTTTCAACTCCACATAAAGCGTAAACGGCTTCCATTGCTGTTCTTCCAGAGTATTCTGTTGTAAAGACTGTGTCTCTACCAGGTCTATCCAAGGTTTCTGCAAATTGACCTAGAAAGGCAAAGTTTACTGCTCCTTTTGGCACAACATATGGTCTATCACCAAATTCACGTGGCTCGAAATGACTTGTAATATATGGCATCATAACTGGGATTGCAGAGCATGTTTCGGCTAATCTGTCAATTTCTGCTGCTGGTACTCCAATATGATATAACCACTCTTTTGTGATTTCTTTACCTGTACAATCTCTCATAGCTTTTTCAACAAAATTACCTTTTTTATCTGAGAATAATCCATAAACCCATACGCAAACATCCTCTTTTGGTTGGCCAACATATTGAGGTTGTCTATTTATAGTCCAGCTCATTAACCAATTTGAGTCATGAACTGTCACTATACCACCTGTTACAGTTTTACCTGTGTATGGACTTCTTTGAGTAATTTTTTCTATATAATCTATTACTTCCCCACCATGAACAGTTACTGTGCAAGATTCCCAGTTTGTTCTTTCTACATCTGAACAGAATTTATCAGGCTTACCAAATTCATCAGATTTTAGGGCTATATTTCTCCAAAGTTCCCAGCTACCACCAAGTTCTGCACTAAGGTTTGCTGGAGTATTGTCATCACCATAGCTTGTTGATTCTGTCATTGAACCGTTTGTTATAAATACAAGATCATTTTCTGTTAGATCAATTGATTTATCCTCCCCTTTTGAATTTTCCATTACTAATTTTGTAGCTACTTTCTTCTCATCAGTAATATCAAAATCAACATCTTTTACAGTTACGCCATATTCGAATTTTGCACCTTTATCTTGTAGCCATTTAACAATTGGTTTGACAATTGATTCGTATTGGTCATATTGTGTAAATTGAAGAGCTGAAAGATCTGGTAGTCCCCCTACGTGGTGGATAAATCTGTTTAGATATAATTTCATTTCTAGGGCAGAATTCCAGTTTTGGAAAGCAAACATTGATCTCCATAGAGTCCAGAAATCGCTTTCTAATGTTTCTTTACTAAATACTTCATCAATTTGCTTATTTTCGAGTTTTTCATCAGCAGTGATTGTTAAATCCATAATTTCTTTTAAGGCTTTATCACTTAAATTGAATTTACAATTGTCATATCTTTGACCATTTTTATGGATTATACGACATTTACTGTAGTTAGGATCATCTAAGTTTGTATAGAAGAAATGGTCTAATATTGATTGATCAGGATCTTCTGCAGAAGGAACTGCACTATATAAATCCCATAAAATTTCAAAATGGTGACCCATTTCTCTACCACCACGAGCAACATAGCCGTGATGCTCTTCCTTGTAGTCTCCATCCAAGCTTCCACCTGGTAAGTCTAATTGTTCTAAAAATGTAATATTTTCAGGCTTCATATGAGCATCTTTTACTAGAAATCCACCAGCAGATAAGGCAGCAAGGCCCGTTCCTATTATATATGCTTTTTTATCGTCTATATCTTTAGGTTTTCTAGCATTAACTAATGAATGATAATTTCCATTTACAAAATGAACTCTGTCATCATAACTTTTTTTATTCATTTTTACTCTCCTTTTTTGATAAGACAAATTTTTTAGCTGGTATATAATATCAGTTAAAATATCTTATATTTAGATATTACCCTCTAATAAATTTATTAATCATTTATATTTATTTACTTTTATAATATTTATATGAAATAATATTTATATAAGTTTTTTGATAGATGAGTTAATATGTAATATAGATAATTTAAATATAAAAAACCAGCACTTAATGCTGGTTAAAAAGATCTATATATGCTTTCTTATTAATTTAATAGATAAAATGTTTCCATCTAGCTTAACTTGCGAATCATCCACTAAATATCCTATTACTTTCAATTCATCTTCACTATCAGAGTCCATTAATCCATCATAATAGTCATCATAGGCCAAAATTCTAGGATTGGTTAATTCATCCTTTAAGCTTTCTAAATCAATATTTTCTGGATTTATAGTTCCTTCTATGAAAACTTTTGTTGCTTTTTCATCTATATTTATATTTGCATTTATATTTTGAAAACTATTTAAAACAAAATATTCTACTATTACATTTAAGATTTTTCTTGCCTTATCTCTTTCCTTAATCAACTTTCACGCCTTTCTTTAAAACTTCTAAATAAAGGTAATAATACTGCAGCTACAAATGCTCCTGCTAGTCCGTTGTTATATAAGTTTAATCCTGCATGGATAAATCCGGTATTAGTTGCTACTGCTTTATGAATGAATCCGGCAAAGATACCTGCAATAAATCCAAATTCACCAGCTATCGGAGCTATAGTAGTTGAAAACAATCCTGTTAAAATTGCTGTTGTACTAGATGGTTCATATTTATTGACCGTACTTGCAATAAACACGCCCATCATAATAGGCAACACATTTCGTGGATGTTTACCAAACGCTGCAAATCCTATAATTGTAAAGATACCACCTAATATAGGTCCATTAAAAACTCCATTACTAAACTTTACAAAAAGTATTGCTATTAGTCCAGTTAAACCCATATTTATCATTACTAAATATTTATTAGAATCTATAGTATAATCACTTATTAATTTACCACTTTGTATCAAAATCTCTTTGTAAGCGCCTAAACCTTTGTTTTTAAATATTCCATAAATAACTAGGCCTAAGCAAAATACTAGAATAAATAAAAAAGAATAAAGATCATTTCCTTCATAGACTATATAAGTACTTGGTATTTCTCTATCAAACATTCTTAATATTCCTGCATAGATTATCCCAATTACTCCAAGGGTAAAACCGATATTGTATAGGGAATAACCATCGTGAAATTTTACAAAGGATGAGGAAATTGGAATAACAATTAACCCTATAATTATACCGGCTAAAAATCCTAAAGAAATTCCCCAAATTAATGAAAAATCGAATCCAAAAATAAGCACGCTAACTAGTGGACTTATACCTGTTACAAAACACATGACTTGCATATAATTTACAATCGATAATCCCATTATCCTCGTGTAAAGATACACTCCAATCATTAGTGGAAGAGAATTTAAAATATTTTTTCCAAAAAAACTAAATCCAGTTAGGGTAAATAATCCTGCAATTAAGGCACCAGTAATGGGAGTTCCGCTTTTTTCTGCAAAAATAAGGGATATAAAAAGCATAAAACCAGCATTCATAAAACTAGCACCCATACCACCTATTTCAATATAATCAGAAACTAAAATACTTGAAGATGTAAGTATCTTCAATAAACCTTGGTAAATTTCATATGGTGAATCTAAAAATAAACCATAGGCCATCATTATAATACTAAAAATATAAAATTCTAAATACTTAATTTTACTTAACTTTTTCATAATTTTATGATTTCACTTCTTTGTTTTTAAAGCTAATATTAGTAAGTGAGATTTTAAAAATTTTTGTAACAGACAAACTTCTTTTTATAGGTATATTAAAATAGTCCATCATATTTGGAGTATACTTTTGGCATAAGGCTCTCATAACATCTACTTTGTGATCCACATCAGTTAGCTCTATAGCCTTATCATTTATAATCACAGATTCATAATTAGTCGTAAAAACACTATTTACAAATTTTCCGTGTTTTGATGTATCTGCTGCCATTGCCTCTGCTTGATAACTATTATATAAATTAGGTACATGAGTATTTCCAACAATTGTTATATTTATAAATGGATTTTTTTCTAAGAAATCTATTTTTTTCCCTTTTTGTCCAGTATGAAAAAATAAATTATCCTCAACTCTTACCATAGATACTGGTATTGCATAAGATTCATTGTGATATGCCATAGATATAACTGCATATTGGGCATTATCAATAACTTCATAAGCTCTTATTATTTTTTCTTTATCAATATAATTAACCATAAAATCTCCTAAAATATCTATTAATCAAAGCTTTTATTTTATCTAATTATAAACTATAAATAAAATATTGACAATAAAAACGTATTTTATTATTATAATAGTAACTAGTTACTATTAGGAGGATAATTTGGAGAAAGAATTATTAACTAAAAAACAAATGAGTTTTGCAAATATATTTATAATATCAAATAGACTTCAAACAGCTTGTGAAAAAATTCAAAGTGATATTACCATGAAACAATGGCTAATGCTTGCAATCGCTTCAAATATGGATGGCGAAAAAAATTTGACTAGAATTGGAAAGCTTATGGGGTGTTCAAGACAAAATGTAAAAAGATTAGCTAAACCATTAGAAGAAAAGGGATATATAAGATTGGTAAAAGGATTTCAAAATTCTTTAAATATAGAAGTGACAGAAAAGTATATGCAATACTCACATAAAATGAGTGATAAGCATATAAAAACTCTAAATCTTTTATTTGATGAGTTTAATGAAAAAGAAATTATTGATTTATTTAATCTTTATAAAAAGTTAGAAAATGGCTTAGCTAAAGTTGAATCTTTTGGAGAAACTATGCATGAGGAGCTTTAGAAAAAAATTTATGATTATTATTGGAATTTTATTAGTAATTATCGGCGCAATCATTATTTACTTTAATATCTCATACTCACCACTAAAAAATAAATTTAATAATGACTTAGAAAATATAATTAATAACTCGCAGATTAAAAATCAGAACTTTACTGAAGATGACTTTAAATTATATCCTCCTGCCATTCAAAAGTATTTGAAAAATAATGGGTTCATAGGTAATCGAAAAATGAATTATATGAATATTTTATTTCAAGATACCAATTTTATCCAAGATCCCAAAAAACCAAAATTAAAAATTGACTATGACCAATATAATTTTGCAAAATATCCAGCTCGTATTGCCTACATCAAAAGTTCACTATTTGGAATTCCCTTCGAAGGATATGACTATTTATATAATGAAGCTGCAGGCATGAATGGCGTAATTGCAAAAAATATTACTCTTTTTGATCAAAATGGCCCATATATGGAGTCAGGTGCTTTATGTACATATCTTGCAGAATCTTTATTTATACCATCATCACTTCTTGAAAATGATATATATTTTAAAGAAATCAACCCATTTAATATTAAAGCTACAATAAATAGTAATGGCCTTAGTGTATCAGGTATTTTTACTTTTAACGAAAATTACGAAATGATAAAGTTCTACACTGAAGATCGAGCTTTAGTAAAAGACAATGGAACTGTTGAACATATCCCATGGACAGCTAAGTGTAGTGAATACGAGAGAAATGAAAGCGGAATTAATTTACCCAAAAAATTACAAGCTATATGGAATTACCCAGAAGGTGATTTGATTTACTTTGAGGGAAATGTAAAATATTTTGAATACAAATAAAAAATAAGTCTAAAATAGACTTATTTTTTATAGCCAACCATTCTTTCTTCACCCCAGTAAAATAATGCAATTGTTTCAGGACCTATATGGCTACCTATAGTTGGACCTATGTTAAAAATTTTAACTCCCCCATCAATATTTGGGAATTTATCTTCAATGAGTGTTTTTAACCCTTCTGCTAGCTCGATATTATCCGCTGTGGAGATATAAACTTTCTCATCATAGTCATATCCACCGATAATATTTTCTTCCATTTTCTTTATCATTGTATTTAAAAGTTTTTTTCTGGTTCTAATTTTACCAGTAACTATCATATAACCGTCATTGTTTATTTCTATTAATGGGCAAATATGCAACATACCACCAATATTGGCGGCTGTTTTTGAAATTCTCCCTCCGCGAGCTACGTATTCTAGATTTTCGTTGCTAGTGTAGTTTATAACATGGAGTTTATTTTCTTCGGTCCATTTATAAAGTTCCTCAGCACTGAGACCCTCTTTCTTTAGCTCAGCAAGTTTGCTAACTAGTAGCCCTACACCAGCAGATGCCATTTTTGAATCAACTGGATAAATATTTCTGTCTGGAAAATCTTCCTTTAGCATATTTATTGCCTCAAGTAATGATTCATATTGGCTAGACATACCTGTTGATAAGCAAATATGGACTACATCTTGCCCTGCCTCTAAAAAAGGTCTTAAATAATTTAAATATTCTCCGATATTTATTCTAGAAGTTGATGGAGTAGCACCCTGCCTCATATTATCATAGAAGCTTTTCATATCCAGTGATTGACCAAAATCATCTGGATAAGTTTCTCCATTTAGTACATAATTTGCATTTATAACGCTTACCCCAAGTTCTTTGACATAGTTAACTGCTAAATCAATCGTTGATTCACAAGAAAGTATATAGTCTGCCACAAAATCCCCCTAATTTTATATAATCAAATTCTTTTATAAAATATTTTTTATTCTTTCATCTAATTTTACCCTGTCTATAGAAATATCAAAAATTTCTATAACAAAATAATCTTCAAGATCTATGCTTGGATAAAATTCTGATTTTTTAATATCAAGATTGTCAATATTAACTGAATAGTCATCCTCACAATTTCCAATAATTATGTATTGAGCAAAGGGATAAATTAAATTTCCCTTATCATCTATATATGGATACCCAAGTTCATAAGCTTTATTTATATCTACATTTTTATCATTTAAATATTTATGTAAATTTGGATAAGAAAATTTTATACTCTCGCGATAAAATTTACACATATCACAATTACATATATCCTCAAATTGTAAATAAAATTTTTTTGTTTTTTCATAATCAATATTCATAAATTTTTCCGATCATATGTTAATCATACCACGGATTATATTATCACTTTAATTTATCCTATTCAATTTTAAAAATAATTATTGTATAATGAATTTGAAAGAAACTTTTTTAGGAGGAAATATGAAATTAAATAAAGTTTTTTCATTAGGAATGATTCTGATGACTACACTTACATTTACAGCGTGTGGCAATAATAATGCTAATGAACCAGCATCTACAAATAACGATACTACACAAACTGAAGATGTAAAAGAGAATGATACAAAGAAAGAAAATGCTGATGAAGCAAAAGATAAAGATACTGCAGATAATGAAAATGCAGGTGAAAATCAAAAAATTGACAAACTAACAGTACAATTTGTACCATCTCGTGAACCAGATGAAATCATTACAGCTACTGAGCCATTAAAAGATATGCTAAAAGAAGAATTAGCAAAAGAAGGCTATGAAGTAGAAGATGTAGATATTTCTGTAGGTACATCATACGAAGCTACTGGTGAAGCAATGAGTGCTGGAACAGTTGATGTTGGATTTATCCCAGGTGGAACATATGTAACATATGATGATGGTGTTGAGGCTATCCTTACAGCTACACGTAACGGATTATCAATCGAATCTGATGATGCAAAAGAATGGAATGACAAAGCTCCAACAGAAAAAGTTGATGACCAAGTAACATTCTACAGAGGTTTAGTTTTAGCTGGTCCTTCTGAAAAAGGCCAAGAACTTGCTGCAAAAATAAATAAGGGCGAAGATTTAACATGGGAAGACCTTGACTCTGCAAATTGGGCAGTTATGGGACCTACTTCTCCAGCTGGATATCTATATCCATCTCTTTGGTTAAAAAATAATTATGACCATACAATCTCTGACCTATCAAATGCAGTACAAGCAGACTCTTACCCATCTTCATTTGCAAGACTTGCAACAGGACAACTAGATGTTCTTGTAACATATGGTGATGCAAGAATGGACTTTGCTGATCAATGGCAAAGCGAATTTGGTGGAAAAAATGATATCTTTAAAGATGTACAAGTAATTGGTGTAACAGATAAAATGATGAATGATACAATCTCAGTATCAGAATCAAGCGAAAAAATGACACCAGAATTTATAGAAGCCTTACAAAATGCATTTATCAACATTGGTAATACTGATGAAGGTAAGGAAGTAATTGCTATTTATACTCACAATGGATACGAAAAAGCAAATCCAGCTGACTATGACTCAGAACGTGAAGTTCAAAAAATGGCAAGAGATGCTAACTAAGAATATATAAAATAAAAACTAAAAAGACCTATGCCCTAGCGGGTTTTAGGTCTTATTTTTTGATAAAGGAATTATAATGATAGAATTTAAAAATGTTTCAAAAACTTACGAAGGTGGATTTTTAGCCCTAAAAGATATAAATCTAACTATTCCTGATGGTGAATTTGTATCCATTATTGGATCATCAGGTGCGGGTAAATCTACCCTTATTCGTACAATCAATAAAATGCACGATATTTCAAGTGGAGAATTGATAGTCAATGGCAAAGATATATCAAAGCTAAGAGGAGAAGAATTACGTAATTATAGACGAACAATAGGCATGGTTTTTCAAGGATTTAACTTAGTTGAAAGAACAACTGCCCAAAAAAATGTACTCTCAACCTTTGTTCCAGATTTAAACTTTTTCCAAAAATTATTTGGGATTTATACAAAGGATATGAAAAGAAAATCTTTAGAAGCTTTGGATAGTGTAGATATCTTAGATAAGGCTTATTCTCGTACAGATGCCCTTTCCGGCGGTCAAAAACAAAGAGTAGCCCTCGCTCGTACAATTGTACAAAATCCAAAAATTATCTTAGCAGATGAGCCTATCGCAAGTCTAGACCCAGTATCTAGCCGTCAAGTTATGAACTATTTTAAAAAATTAAATCGTGAAGCTGGCATCACTGTGATAGTAAATATCCACGATGTCGAAACTGCCTTAGAATATTCTGATAGGATCCTTGGAATCAAAAAAGGTGAGCTAGCATTTGATGGTAAACCTTCTGAGGTAAATGTAGATGTTATTAGAAATATTTACGGCCAAGATCCTAAAAATATAGTTGTGGAGTAAACTATGGATAATATTTTTAAGCCAAAAACTATTACCCTATCTAACGGAAAAGTAGTAACTGAAAAAAAATCCAATACTCTATTGATTTCTATTATCCTCTTAGCTTTTTTAATTATTTCACTTAGGATAACAGGATTTAACAGCAAAATCCTTGCAAAAAATGGACGCAATTTATTTGTAATTTTAAAAGATTTGTTCAATCCAGATTGGGATTACTTACCAAAAGTAATAGGACCAACCATTGATACAATAAAAATGTCACTATTTGGATCTTTTCTAGGGGCCCTATTCTCTTTACCAATAGCTTTTTTAGCAGCATCAAATATGGTAAATAATAAATTTATAAACTGGTTTTTTAAATTAGTATTTACAATATTTAGAACCCTCCCTACTCTAGTAATCGCACTAATTGCAACTTATGTTTTTGGTCTGGGAACCCTAGCCGGTACTTTTGCAATATTTATTTTCTCTTTTGCTTATGTAGGAAAAATAATGTATGAAGAGATAGAAACTCAAGATCTCGGCGCTTATGAGGCAATGATTTCTATGGGCTACACAAGAACAATGGCATTTTTAAAAGGCGTTATCCCCTCAATTATGGCAACATATATCTCTACTTCCCTATTTAACTTTGAAGGAAATGTACGCTACGCTTCAATTTTAGGTTATGTAGGTGCTGGAGGACTTGGATTACTTATTAATGAAAATATTGGCTGGCGTGATTATAACAGAGTAGGCACAATTTTATTTGCTCTTGTAATAACTGTTTTTGTTATAGAATTAATTTCTAGAACAATTAGAAAAAGACTATCTTAGGAGAAGAATATGGATCAAAAAATAGAAAAAGTTTTAAAGGCTGAGCCAAATTATAGACTCATACGTACACTACTAACTATAATTACCATTGCCCTTCTCATTTGGTCATCAGGTGTTATGGACTTTTCAAAAACAAGTTCAAAGGGTTTAGGCATTATAAAATCAATTTTGGGCGGTATCATTCATCCTGATATGAGCCTTTTGACAGATTTTTCAGGGGATGGGCTTTGGTATTTAATTTTCGAAACTGTATGTATTGCCTTTGTTGGTACACTTATAGGTGCTTTAATATCCCTACCCCTAGCATTTTTATCATCTGCGAATATTGTTCCTAGAGTGATTGCAGAAATTTTTAAAATACTTATTTTGCTTATAAGAACAATCCCTGCAATTGTTTATGGTTTGATGTTTATAAGAGTTACTGGACCTGGGCCTTTTGCTGGGGTTATGACTATGACCTTTACATCCATCGGTATGCTTACAAAATTATTTCAAGAAACAATTGCAAATATTGACACGGACATACTAGAAGCTTTTGAATCTCTTGGAATTAATACTTGGGGCAAGATAAGATTTGGAATTTTGCCACAGCTATTTGCAAGCTTTCTATCTACAATTATTTATAGATTTGATATGAATATCCGCGATGCTACAACTCTTGGTTTGGTAGGAGCTGGTGGTATTGGTGCTCCACTTATATTTGCCATTAATGCCTATAGATGGAATGAAGTTGGAGTTATATTACTTGCTCTTATGATATTAGTTTTAATTGTTGAGCTACTTTCTACCAGATTCCGCAAAAAACTTGCTTACGGTATCTAGGAGGACTTTATGAAAATTACTATTTTAGAAACTAGCGATATGCACGCTTATATTTCAGATAAATCATTTGCAGAAACTAACAAAAGCGAACTTTTCTCCATGTCAAAAATAAAAACATATATTGATCAAGTGAGAAGCGAAAATGACTTTGTTCTTTATATAGATAATGGCGATAATATCCAAGGATCTCCTTTAGGAACTTTTTACCATAACAACAATGATATAAAAAACTTAGCTAGTTCTTATAACCTACTAAATCCAGATGCAATAGTTTTGGGAAATCATGATTTTAATTATGGTAAGGAATATTTAAAATCATATATAGATTATTTGGATGCTCCAGTGTTATCTGCAAACACCCTACAAAATGATAGTAGCTATTTGAATATCAAACCATATATCATCAAAAAAGTTGGAAATATTAAAATTGGAATTCTGGGCATTACTACCCAATACATCCCAAACTGGGAAAAACCTCAAAATATCCATGGTTTATCATTTAAATCCGCAATGGAAACTGCTGAGCATTATCTGCCAATACTTAAAAGTGAAGAAAAATGTGATATTGTAATTGTTTCTTACCATGGTGGTTTTGCAAAAGATTTAGAAACAGGACGTGAATTAACTCCGCAAACAGGAGAAAATGAAGGCTATGATTTGCTTTTCTCAGATTTAAATTTTGATGTATTTTTAACTGGTCATACTCACAAAGAAATAGCTGGCATTTATAATGACATAGTTGTTACACAACCCGGATTTGCTGGCGGGAAAATTTCTGAAATTTCTCTATATATAGACGAGGACAAAAATCTGGTAGATAGAGAAGTAAAGTTAGTGGATATGGCAGAAATAATTCCAAATGAAGAATTAGAAAAATTAGTAGAAGATGATTTAGTAGGTGTAAATGAATACCTAGACCAAAAATGCGGACAAATTTCACCATCTGCTCTTATAGACTCTGTACGAGAAGCACAAATTGAGGGTCATCCATATATAAATTTGATAAATCAAATTCAAATGGATTATGCAGACTGTGATATTGCAGCTATAGCAATTTATTCCTTGGATGCAAAAGGCATTCCAAACGATGTTACTATGCGTGATATTTTTTCAAATTATAGGTTTAATAATATTTTGATGAAAATTGAAGTAAGCGGCAAAGAATTTAAAGAAATACTAGAATATAATTCTAATTATTTTATGCTAGATGAAGAAGGATGTTTAGTTCAAAACCCCGAATATTTTATATTTAATTACGACATATATTCTGGCGTAAATTACACTTTTGATTATACAAGAGAAAAGGGCGATAGACTTATAAGTGCCATTTATAAGGGTCATGAGATTACTGATGATGAAAAAATTACTTTTGCAACAAACAATTACCGAGCAATCGGGGGTGGTGATTTTCCAGTTTTAGATGGTACACAGATAATTTGGGAATCAGTACTAGAAATGCCTCAACTTATTTTTGAATATATCCAAAATAAAAAATTAGTTAAGATAAGAGACCTTGATACAGTAAATATTATTGGATTTAAGGACGTAAAATAAAAAGGACTAGCTATCAGTTGATAGCTAATCCTTTTTTGTTTTCTAATTTATTCCCAAATGAATTTCCACTTTCCAATTTATAAAGTTTAAGCATTAAGCAAATTATACCAATTGTAGTAATTATGTGTCCTATGCCAGCAATTCCAGCAATGGCATTAAGGTTTATTGTATCTACTCCATCCGACACAACTGTAAATATTCCTTTAACAAACATTGTGATAATAGTAATGGCAAGACCTGTAATATAGGTGTGATAGACTTTTTTTAATGATAATATATTTTCTTCATCAAAATTTCTAACTATAAAATAAATTCCCATTACTACTAAAAATCCAAGAGCTAATGTATGAGTATGGATAAGTTTTAAATAAGTATCTCCGTCAAATCCATAATATTTTGTAAATTCTCTAGAAAAAGCACCAGCAAATATACCCATTACAAGCATTGTAAATGAAGTGGCTAGTAATGAACTCGCCCTAAATTGTCCAGCAAAATATTTAAATCCAAATACTACTATAAATAAGTATGCAAGAGTTTTTGGCATCATCAAAGCTCCAACTGCAGGATACTTATCTGCAAATAAAACTACAGGGATATAGAATGCAAAGCTTAGTAAAATCAACCACCACATATTTTTAAGACCTGGTTTTTCTTTCTCTTTATATGACCAGATAATTAATAAAATTCCCATTATCAAGAAAGGAATATTTCTATAGATCCCCCATTGGTATGATTCATGTGCTCCTCCCCAATTATTTTCTGGCATAGCTACTAGGATGATTCTGATAATTGCTAGTGAATAAACTAAAATCTTCTTTTTATTATCATAATTTCCACTTTGTTTTCTATAAAAATAATAATATAAAACATAAAAAATTGTCATGGTAATACTTGTAACAACTTTCCCCCAAGAAAGTGCAACTGTGTGTGCTCCAAACCCTCCAGGACTTAAGTGTGAAATTATTCTGGGTAGCAAATGAAAACTATCCCCCACACCCAAAAGTATGGCCATAATCCCAAATAACTTAGCTTCTTTACTATTTTCCAAAAGTAGTCTGATACCTAAGGCTATTACTAAGGCTAGGTATCCTATATCAAATAAACTTTCTCCTAATTGCATTAAAAAATTCCTTCCTTTATCCACTCTATATGGATCTTATACTTTTCTATAAATGTAAGCTTATCCCATTCTTCTCTAAAGTTTCGCTCGATGAGGCTATGTACAATCGCCCTAAAAAAATAAATTTTTTCTATATCTATGCCCATAGAATCCGCCCTATTAAAAGCTTTCTTAAAATCCTCATGTGAGCATTCCCAACTTTTATTAAGATTCTCATCCCAATATAAAAACCTGTTTTTATATAAATTATAAACATCTTTATCAAAAATTATGTCAGCAATATTTTCTCCAAATTCATTCAAAGATTTATAAATATCACCCTTATTATTTTTCAAAGTTGCCATAAAAAGCAAATGTATATCTCGAGTATTTTTATCTAGTATATAAAAATAACTATCTTCAAGATCTTCAAAATATTGATAAAAACTACCACGAGCTATGCCAATTTTCTCAACTATTAATTTTACATTTACTTCAGAAAATGGTTTATGAGAAAACTCCTCAAGTAATACTTTAGTAACTTTTTGCTTTTTTTCCTGGTCTAGATTATAAAAAGTATCTTTAGGCAAGTTATCCTCCAATCATGACACTGTGTCACTTTTTATATTATAGATGACACCGTGTCATTTGTCAAATAAAAAAAGGCCTATGCCTTTTTATTTTTATCTTCTTGTTTGGAACTCACTAGACCTCCAACCACTCCTAAGATAAGTCCTACTCCAATACCTAGTGGAATATTTTCTATAGCTGAACCAACTCCTGCTCCAAGAGCTAGACCTAAAGCTACCCAAGTCCCCATTTTGCTATCCATAAAATCCTCCTTGATTTATATATCTTTTTTAAAACAAATTATTCTATTGGCCTCATTAAAGCCAATAGCCAGATGAAAGGCAAGACTATCTAAATTAGACAATTCACAATCACTTGCAAATTCTTTGCAACCCATATCTTTTGCCCAACTTTCACAAGTTTTTACTAGTTCTTTAGCAATATTTTGTTTACGATATCCTTCTTCTACAAATATGCCCTCTAAATATCCCACTGGGGTGGATTCTGTACCTTCTACATAATCATATCTCAAACTAGCATTTGCAAAAGCTACTGGTAGATTATCGCTATACTTTATAAAACAAATACTATTAGGGTCATCTGCCATTTCACAAAATTCTTTGACTAAATCGTCAGCTGAATTATTATCCCAAATTTTTACAGCCATTTTAGCTAAAATTCCTGCATCTTCTTTGCTAGCTTGTCTTATCATTTGATAGCCTGTCTATATAATTCTTTAGATTTATAGCCTTCTTTCATAATTTCTACCATTTCATTTAGTCGTTTATCTATAGTTTTTTGAGTTTTGGCTGAATAAACATATCTTGCCCAACCTTTTTTATAGCCTGGAGTTAGACACTGGTAAAAATCATATTGTTTAGGATAATTCTTTAAAAATTCTTCTATATCTCTTATATTTTCAATATAGTCATCCACCCTAGCAGATGGTTTTTGAGATTTTTTAAAATCTTTTTTGGGTAGATGTTTTAAACCTATCAAGGTGTAGTTTTCATCTAAGGCTAACATTTTATTAAACTTGAACTTAGTGCCTTTTACATAACCATCATCTTCATTTACATCTAAAAAGGGGAAAATATCATCTCTGTGAATGGAATCATGTCCTAACTTATTTTTATTTTTTGGATATGCCAGGTAAATCAATCCATTTTCTTTTACATTTTTATTTTTCCGTAAAGCTTCTAAAAGTTCCTTCATTTCTTCTAATGAATAGACATAGGCTATAGCCAAATCCAATAATACGTCATTTTTATTTTTAAAATCAAATCCTTCAAAAGCTGTTTGTTTTTCTTTTGAATTTTTTACTAAAGCGATGTTCTCAAATTTATCCAACTTTAATTTCTTTTTTAAAGTCTCATCCATTGTTTTCTCTCTTTTCAATCTTTCTCATTGATTTTATTAAAATTTCTTCTAATACTTCTAAATTTATATCTTGAAGCCTATTTACATAAACGCAGCTTGCGCCTTGTGTATGTTTACCTAGTTTTTTAAGCAAGTTCTCCCTATCTTGTAAATTCCTATCAATATATAAAGAAATTTTATTTTTCCTAGGGGTAAAGGCAATAATTGGAGACTGACCCTTTATTCCCGACTCAGTTTCATAGGTATATTCTCCAAATCCAATAATGCCCGGATACCAAACAACTGGCTTATATCCACTAAGTCTTTTATATAAATCAACTAGTATATTAGCATCCTCAATTTTACGATTTGAAGCTAAGTTATTTATAATATCTTCGACTTTCTGGCCAGTTGGTTCAAATTTTCCCATTTCTACCTAGCCAATCTATAGGTTTCATAATCATCAAGACTTTCACCATTTATCCATTTACTAATCATAGTAGATGCAATTTTAGAATAAACTGTACCATTTCCTCCAACTCCACAAACTACAAATATGTCCTTATTATCAGGATCTACTCCCATGTATGGCAAATTGTCTTTGCTAATGCCAAAAAGAGCAGCGTAGTTATATTCGGAAATCATATCTTTTTTATCTACAAACATCAAGTTTGCACCCTTTATCAAATCTTTCTCATATTTTATTGCATCTTTTTCTTTTAATTTATCGCCCTTTTCATCAAAACCGCCTATCATAAGTCTACTATCAAAAGTTTTCTTAAAATAAGTATAGGCATCTTTAACTTCCCAAGTTAGATAATCTTCTCGATCAGATATTCTAATAACTTGGCTTACAGCTACATAGGTTTTATAAATTTCTATATTCTTTAAGCTTTTTTGAAATTGAACTGGTGGGTTATATCCAGTTGCTATTACAATTTTTTTGTAAGATTTTTCTAATTTCTCACCTGCTATTTCTAAGCTTACAATATTTTCACCGTTTTCTTTTCTAGCTTCTATAAATCTTACACTCTCTACTATATCAAGCTTATATTTTTCTGATGCAGTTTTTAACAATCTAAGCACAAAAGCATAAGGATTTAAATTTATATCTGGACTACATTTAAGAGCACCATATGCATTTATATTAAGCTCTTCTAACTCTTTTTCATTTAAGTACTCTACATCATAGCCTATTTCTTTTTGCATAGTGCTTTCATCTTTTACATCTTTGATTTTTTTCTTATCTGTAGCAAGTATTAGACTATCACTTTTCTTAAAAGTTTCTTGGTCAAGTTCAATTAATTGCTTTTCAATTTTTATTAGATCAGCAACCGCTTCCTTAGACTGGTTATAAAACTTAACTGCCTTTTGAGTTCCAATTTGTTCAGCAAAAGACTTTACTCCTTGGTCTGACATGTATTGGATAAGACCAGTATTTGCAGATGTTGACCCAGAGGCAATCCTATTTTGTTCTATAAGTGTGACTTTGTAACCATTTTTAGAAAGTTCATAAGCTGCCAAAGCTCCTGACATACCTGAACCAACCACAAGCACATCGGAATTATCAGTGATATTGTTATTTATTTTTAAACAAACAGCCTCAGTGTTAGCTGGCCAATATAATTTTCCTGTATGTAATTTCATATTTCCTCTTTTAATTTTATAATATTATTATTTTTACCCACAAGATATTGTAATTTTATATATCTTTGTATAATTTTTTGATGTCTAATAAATTCTTAATATCTGTTTCATTGATTTGATTAAAGTTTTGTACTGGCCAATTTGGATTATTATCCTTATCAATTATTTTCGATCTTATGCCTTCATTAATAGATTTTGTTGTTATGGCATATTGGACAATTTTTAAATCTAAATCGATAGTTTGCTCATAAGTTAATTCTTTGCACACAAAATACTTTTCAAACTGAAGAGTTAATATAAAAGGATCTTTATAAGATAGATTTTCATAAGTTTTTCTAGTAAATTCATCATTCAAATTAGAGTTTAATTTATTAAAGATTTCTTCCATGCTAGATAAGGAAAAATATTTTTCTATTTTTTCCATGTTATTTTGTATATAACTATCTTTCAAAATATTATTTGTTTTCTCTAATTGATTTTTAAGTTGATTTATTAAATCTTCACCTGCATATGTATTTGAAAGTTTATATAGAGTCTTTAAAAATTTTTCATAAGCTATTTGGCTAAGTTCTATATCTGCTAAATCATATTTTATTAGGTCATATGAATTTAGGCTTACACCACATAACCCAATATACTGACCTAAAGCTTGGGGCAAGTTTGAAATATATTTTTGCACTCCTACATCAGGCACAAAACCAAGACTTGTCTCAGGCATGGCCCAGTTTGTAGTTTTTTCGCATACTATCAAATCAGAATTTATACTAAGGCCTACACCTCCACCCATAACTATTCCATGCCAATAACTGATGATGGGTTTGCTGTAAGATTTAATATACTTATCCAAATCGTATTCTTTTTTAAATAATAAGTCCTTATCTTTGCAATTATTATTTATAAGATAATCATAATATATTTCTTTTAAATCTCCTCCAGCAGAAAATCCTTTACTACATAAACTATCAAACAAAACAACATTTATATTTTTATCTGATTCCCAACTTTTTAAGATATAGTATATTTGATCGACCATAGATAGATTTAATGCATTAATCTTATCTGGCCTATTTAAATATATAATCCCAACTTTTTCTATTACTTTATTTTCTATCATAATAACTCCACTAAAAAACTTCACTTGTAAGTATAAAGTAAGTGAAGTTTTTAAACATTTATTTTGTAGTTTCTACTATTATATTTATAGCTTTTTCTATATCTGTATTTGGATTTAAAAATGCAAGTCTTAGTATAGTTTCCCCGTCAATGCTAGATGGTAAACAAAGAAGTTTTCCTCTTAGTGCCAAATCTCTTGACCATGCTTCATAATCTTCTTTTTGCCAGCCTTTTCTTTTAAAGACCACTATTGATAAGGTTGGTTCCATCACTAATTCTAAGTGGGCAGTATTTTTTATGGTTTCGGCACATTTTTTTGCATTGGATATACAAAGTTCAACTGCTTCACTATATTTTTTGCTACCATAAGTAACTAGTGAATACCATAATGGCAGTCCTCTTGTCCTTCTAGATAAGTGAATTGCCATATCTGTTGGATTTGATTGGCTGTGGTCAACCCCTTCCAAATATTCTGCACGTTGAGAAAATGTCTGATATACATTTTTGGGATTCCTATACACTAAGCAACAGCAATCATACGGAGCAAATAGCCATTTGTGAGGGTCAACTATAAATGAATCTGCATTTTCTATTCCCTTATATAATTCTCTTACACTTGGAGCTAAAATTCCAGCCCCACCATAAGCACCATCTATATGAAGCCATATATCATATTTTTTGCAAACTTCAGAGATAGATTCTATATGGTCGATAGAGCCAGTATTTGTTGTACCGGTAGTCGCAACAACTGCAAAAATACCTTCATTTTCTTTTATAAGTTTTTCTACACTTTGCCCTGTCATCCTGCCATTTTCATCAGTTTCAGCTGTAAGAACATCTACATCCAAAACTTTTGCTATTGTTTTTACTGATGAATGTGTATCTTTTGAAATAATTAACTTATAACCACCACTTGGTCTGCCATTTACATATTTTCCTTTTTCTTTCCAAACATTTTTAGCATGGTCTCTAGCGCATGCTAGGGCAGAAAGATTTCCATGTGTTCCACCAGATACAAAAGTACCAACAGCTTCTTTAGGCCAAGATAGATTTTCTTTTAGCCAATCTACTACTTGATTTTCTGCAAAAATTGCACCAGCACCGCATTCCCAGATACCTCCGAATACATTTGCAGCTGATACCACTTCATCAAAGGCAACTGCCGCTTTTGTAGGTGCAGATGGTATATATGCAAAATTCATAGGATCATCGGCTGAACGAGTCGCCCTATTTAATATTTCAAAAATTTCTAAGGCTTGTTTTGGTCCAATACCATCTTCGGTAATAGTTTGGCCAACTTTTTCTCTTAATTCATTTGCAGTAAGGGCAGTTGTTTTTGGATCGGAACCAGATACAGTTCTCTCTTTTGCCCATTCTAAGCTAAGTTCAACTGCTTCATTTTCATGTGTCCAAAATTTATTATCCATAATTCACCTCAACAAAATAAATTTTCTACTTATTCTCCCTCTATAAAATAAGATACAAGAAATTTAAAATCCTCGCAAGTACACGCTTTGCAACGTTAAAGTGATTATTTTAGTTATTATTTTTTTCTATTAACTTTTCTTTTATCAAAAATTCTCTAGCAACTTCACTAGCTGCCTTGCCTTCCACATCTACCATATAATTCATTTCAGTCATCTGATCATTTGTTATTTTTCCAGCTAGTTTTGCCAGTATTTCTTCAAGCTCTGGATATTTTTTTAAAGTTTCACTTCTTAATAAAGGTGCAGCTTGGTAAGGTGGAAATAGTTTTTTATCATCTTCTAAAACTCTTAGTTTGTTTGTAATAATTTGACTATCTGTAGAATAAACATCAGTTATATCTATAGAGCCATTTGAAATTGCCGTATATCTTAGAGCAGGTTCCATAGTTTTTACATCCAAGTCTAAATTATATAAGGATTTTAATCCACGATTACCATCTTCTCTATCATTAAATTCTAAAGTAAAGCCAGCGATAGCATTATTCTCTACATTTTTTAAATCGGAAACTTTTTTAATATCATTTTCATTTGCAAAATCTTCCCTTACTGCTAGTGCATAAGTGTTTTGAAATTTACTTGGCGATAGTAAAGCTAAATTATCTTGCTCATAAATTTTATCCCTAGCTATCTTATAGACCTCGTTAGGGTCATTAGAAATTTTACCAATATCATTTTTTAAAAGTGAACTTGTAATCGTACCTGTAAATTCTGGGTAAATGTCTATACTTCCAGATTTTAAAGCTTCATATAAGAAGCTAGTTTTCCCAAAATTCGGCTTTAATTCCACTTTTATGTCAGAATTTTCTTCGATTAATTCCTTATACATATTTATAAGTATTTCTGGTTCAGCTCCAAGCTTTCCGGCTGCAACTAATTTTTTAGAACTTTTTCCTCCAAAAGGAGTTAAGCTTAAAAGTGTGACAAGACTTGCTATTATAAGAGTTATAAGTATCGTTTTTGGTTTTTTATTTTGTAATAATTTAATCAAAACTCCAAATAATATTGCCAAAATCGCTGAAGAAATCGCTCCAATTAGGATCAATGAAGAATTATTTCTATCAATTCCTAGCAAAATAAATGTTCCAAGTCCTCCAGCGCCTACCAAAGCCGCCAAAGTTGCAGTTCCTATAATCATTATGGCAGATGTTCTTACACCGGACATAATGATTGGCATTGCCAAACTTAGTTTAAATTTCTTTAATTTTTCCCACTTTGTCATACCAAAAGCAGTGGCAGCTTCTTCTAAAGATGGGTCTATTTCTGATAGACCGGTTACAGTTGCTTGATAAATCGGAAATAAGGCATAAATTACAAGAGCAGTAATGGCAGGAATTTTTCCGATACCCATTAATGGAATAAATAGTCCCAGCAAGGCAAGGGATGGTATTGTTTGAAAAATACTGGTTACTTGTAGTATTGCTTCATTTGCTCTTTTTTTATTTGATAAAGCTATAGCAAGAGGAATTGCTAATAAAATAGCTATAATTAATGAAATTAGAGAAATCTCTAAGTGTTCAAATAAAGCTCCTATCCAGTCAGCTTTTCTTTCATTAAAAGTTGTTATTAAATTATTCATGGATTAACTCACTTTCATTTTCAAAAAACTGGCTAACAAAACTATTGGCAGGCTTTTCTATAATTTCTCTTGGCGTGCCTATCTGTACAATCTTACCATCTTTCATAATACAAATCCTATCTGCTAATTTAATAGCTTCGTTCATATCGTGAGTTACAAAAACTGTTGTGATTTTATAATCATTGTGGATTTTTGTAATTAAATCTTGTAGTTGAGATTTGCTAATTGGATCTAAGGCAGAAAATGGTTCGTCCATTAAAAGAACATCTGGATTTGCAGCGATAGCTCTTAAAATACCTATTCTTTGTTTTTCTCCACCAGATAAATCTTTTGGCAATCTATTGATATAAACTTTTGGATCCATACCTACTTCGTTTAAAAGTTTATTTGTAGTTTCAGCGATAGTTTTCTTATCCATTCTCTTCATTTCAGGAATAAGGGCGATATTTTCTGCCACTGTCATATTTGGAAAAAGTGCAATTTGTTGCAAAACATAACCCATGTTTAATCTTAATTCCCTAAGAGGATAATCTTTTATTTTTTTATCATTAAATAAAATATCCCCCTCACTTTGCTCTATTAGTCTATTTATAAGCTTTAGCGTAGTCGTCTTTCCACTACCACTAGGGCCAACTATTACAAAAAATTCTCCTTTTTTTATTTCAAAATTTAAATCATCTAAGACTTTGCCACTATCCGGATAAGCCATTGATACATTTTGATATTTAATCATTATTTATCCTTTCCTACTTCATTAAAATAACTAGTCATAAAAAAAGACTTTTAAGATTTATACCTTAAAAGTCCTTCAACTAAACTAATTAACTTTTATTATTTAATATTGTGCTTATCCATTCTTTCACGGAATAAATCTGTAATTATTTTTCGAAGCTCTTCGCGTTCTTTTTCTGGTAAATCTCCAGGCTCTTTTGCAACAGCATATAAATCTGGATATTCATTAGCAATTTTTTCTACACTCTTAGTTGTAGCATGACCTCTTACAAAGAACGGAATTTTTTTAATCCATTCTTCAGGTACTAGGGCTAGAATTTTTTTAGTAGCTTCTTTATCAGTAAGCTTGGCTGTTGACAATCCTTTTTCAATTTCATCTTGGTCAGTTTTTGTAAAGTCTGTTAATTTCATATTTTATTTCCTTTCAATTATTAATTGTATGTTCTAATCTTAGGTTTCCTATAATTTATTATGAATTCTTCTATTTCATTGATATTCTCTGAAAACAGAGTATTTTTATTGTCTTCAGGGCTTAAGAATCCTTCATTAACCATTTTATTGAAAAAATCTTCTATATAATTGTAATAGCCATTGACATTCATCATTATACAAGGGCAGTCATTTTCTCCAACTCTAGCCCAAGATATGACTTGAGTAATTTCTTCTAGTGTGCCAGGCCCTCCAGGCAAAGCAAGAAATGCATCTCCCATTTCAACCATATAATTCTTTCTATCAGACATATTATCAACTGTTATAAGTTCGGTAATATCTGGGTGACTAATTTCTCTTTCGACTAAGAAAGTAGGTATAATTCCTGTAACCTTACCGCCATTTTCTAAAACAGTATCGGCAAGTAAGCCCATTAATCCTATTTTCCCTCCACCATATATAAGTCTGTGGTTATTACTAGCTATCCATTTACCTAATTCAATAGCCTTTTCCCTATATATACAATTAGTTCCCAAACTGGCACCACAGAATACAGTTATATTCATTATTCAAATCTACTTTCTATTTTTTTTATATGATTTTCTAATATTTCTTCTAGTGATAGGTCATATTTATTTATCAATACTGTTATATTATCAATAACATCTCCTATTTCTTCTTTTATCCCTTGCATATTTTCAGATCTAGACTTTTCTTCTTCATCTGGTCTATCTCTTCCTATTTCATACTTTCTAATTGCTTGAGACAGTTCTCCGACTTCTTCACATAAAAAATTCATTCTAATAAAAGAGTTATATTCATCCCAGGATCTTTTATTATAAAATTCTTTATTCCAATTTTGAAATTCTTCAATATTCATATTATCCTCCTAATAGTCAATTATAAAATTATAAGTTTTCTACATCGATAACTTTAATATTATTTTCTTCTAAAATTTTTGCAAAGACTCCCTTACCTTTTATAAGATTTCCAGTAAATGAGCCATCATATATATTATTTACCCCACAGGATGGGCTTCTTGATTGTAAGATTACTAAATCAACTTTATTTTTCTTTATTATATCTAAAGCTTTTTTGGCACCTTTTTTAAATTCATCATCAACAGATATTCCATCCTTTTGTTTAACAAGACCGTTTACAATCTCAGCTGGCAGCCTTGGCGTAGCTAGGCCTCCTAGAACTTCTGGACACAAAGATATAACTTCATGGTCTTTTACAAAATCAACTAATTTTTTATTATAATTATTGCCACCATTATATTTACAATTTTCACCTAATAAACAAGCACTTACTGCAATTTTCATCTCTAGATCTACCTCATTCATTAAATTTTTACTATTAATACTATAACTCTTATTTATTATATTTAAATAAGTAACAACACTTGAAAAGTTCTTATAATTCTCTAAATTTCTTTATAGATAGATTTAAAACTAATTGTTAGTATGATATATCTTTTAAAATTTAACATTATACTTACCTTGACACCATAAAATTAAAAGATATATTTTTAGTAAGAAAACATTTGCAATTAGGAGCTCACTATGACTAAAAATAAAAAGAAGATAATTATAACTTTATTAGCAATATTGCTAGCTATATTTATAGGATTTACTCTATTTATAGGCTCGCAGGTATTTAACGGATTTACAAATATGGTTTCCAGAGAGGAAACTTTAATAGGTGAACAATCTTATGAACAAGAATTTGAAGATTTTGTTAAGGGAAAAGAAGTCCATTACATAAATTTTCCATCTAGCAAATACAAACACAATATCCCAGCTCTTTTAGTAAAACAAGATGGAAATAAAAATATGGCTGTCCTAGTCCATGGCATGGGCGGCACAGGTAAATCTTTAAGTCATATTATGGATATGTTTTTAAATCTTGGCTATGATGTCCTAGCTATTGACCAAAGAAATTCTGGAAACAATCAAGCTCCTTACAATACTTTTGGGGTACTTGAGTCATATGATATTTTGGATGCTATCGATATTGCCAAAAAAGAAATCGGAGAAAATGGAAAAATAGTTTTATGGGGCGAATCCTACGGTGCAGCAAGTTCTGCAATTGCGGCCGGTCGAGATGATCAAAATATAGATTATCTTATCCTAGAATCCCCTCTAGCTAATTCTAACGAATTTTTGGATGAGAAATTAAGAGAAATCGAACAAAAACAAGGTGTCCCAGCTTCTTATATGAAATTTGCTGGAAATATTTATACCATGCTAAAACTTCATTTTTCATTTGATGACATAGATGCTAGTAAATTTATAGAAAAGGTCAGCAAACCGGTTCTAATTACAAATGCTGATAAAGATACTCTAACTCCCCCTCATATGGGCGAAAATCTTTATAAGTCTATAAATCATAATAACAAAGAAATATTTACCGCCAAAGGATACAAGCATGCAGAATTTCCTAGAAAAGAAAGTGAAGAATACAAGAATATAGTTGCTAATTTTCTTAAAAAATACAAATGATAAAAATATAAGGCCACAAAGTCAAGTTTGATACTAAGACTTAGTGGCCTTTTAAAATTAATTTATTTATTCTTTCTTAACCTAGCATAATTTTTTCTAATTCAAGAGGCTCGATATATTTATCTCCTTGGTAAGCTCTCATGTTTCCACCAGAGATTTCATCTATGAGGGCAACTTTGCCATCTTCTATTCTACCAAATTCAAATTTGATATCGTATAAGTCAAGGTCTTTTTCCGCTAATTCTTCTCTAACAATTTCCCCGATATTTAAAGCTAAGTCTTTTAGTTCTTCATATTCTTCTTCTGTCATGATGTTTAAAAGAACTAGGGCATCTTTTGTAATTAGTGGATCATCCCTGTCATCATCTTTTAAAGTTATTTCTACATATGGATCGATTTTTGTTCCGCTTTCAATATATTTTCCATATCTTCTAATAAATGAACCTACTGCATAGTATCTAACTATTACTTCAACTCCCTCACCAAAAACATCCGCTTTTTTAACTACTGCTTCATTTTTGTCTAAGTCAGCTGATACAAAGTGGGTTGTAAGTCCTTTATCATTTAATATTTCATAAAAGTATTTGGTCATAGCAACGGCTTGGTGACCTGCACCTTCCATTGTAAGTCCTACGGAATTAGCACCTGGGTCAAATACTCCATCATTTCCTGTTACATCGTCTTTGAATTTTAATAAATATTCTTCATCGTTTAATTTATAAACGTCTTTAGTTTTTCCTGTGTATACTTTTTCCATAACTTATCCCCTTATAGATTAATTTTTATATCTTTATTACCGTTTATTACTTTTCCAATAGTTTTAGCATTTTCACCTAAGATTTCTAAGACCTTCTCTTCATTAGACGAATCTACAAAAACTACCATACCAATACCCATATTAAAAGTATGATACATTTCATCTGTATCGATATTTCCCCATTCTTGGATTTTTTTAAATATAGGATCTATTTCTAAATTGCTAAGATCAAAATCTACTGACAGATCATCAGCTAATACCCTAGGAACATTTTCGTATAAGCCCCCACCAGTGATATGAGAAATTGCTTTTATTTCTACTTTTTCTTTTAACTTTTCAATATCTTTTACATAAATTTTTGTAGGTGTGAGAAGTTTTTCACCGATAGTTTGTTCTTCATCAAATTTATCATCTAACAAAACCCCTGCTTGATCCATAGCAGCTCTTACTAGAGAAAATCCATTACTATGAACCCCTGAAGAAGCTAAACCTATAGCAATATCTCCCTCTTTTAGATTTTCTCCAGTTATTATTTTTTCTTTATCAGCTATGCCTACTGCAAAGCCTGCTAGGTCATAATCTTCTTCTGTGTAGATGCCTGGCATTTCTGCAGTTTCTCCACCTATAAGAGCAGCTTCTGACTCTAAGCAGCCTTGAGCTACACCACTTACAAGGTCAGACATTTTTTTTGGATCTAGTTTTCCTGTTGCTATATAATCTAGGAAGAATAATGGTTTTGCACCTTGGCAAACAATATCATTGACGCACATAGCCACACAATCTATACCTACTGTGTCATGCTTATCCATATCCATAGCAAGTTTTATTTTTGTGCCAACTCCATCTGTACCACTAATAAGTACGGGATTATTTATTCCCTCTAGATTTGGTGCAAAGGCTCCAGCAAATCCACCTATATCAGCTAAAACTTCACTATCATGAGTCTTTTTTACAATTTTTTTGATAAGTTCTACTTCTTCGTAGCCTTTTTCCTTATCTACACCAGCATCTTTATATGTTAGTTTTGCCATTATATTTCCTCAAGATTCTTATCATCTTCTATAACTTTATCTAGCATTTCTTTTTTGTAATCTTTTAGCTTTTGCGCTAAGTTTTCATCTGCTAGGGCTAGGATTTGAATTGCTAAAAGGGCTGCATTATCTCCACCATTTATTGCAACTGTTGCGACTGGTACTCCTTTTGGCATTTGTACCATTGATAAAAGTGCATCAAGTCCAGCAGTGTTTGTTCCACCAACTGGAAGACCTATGACAGGTTTTATTGTCATACCTGCCATAACTCCTGCAAGGTGGGCTGCCATTCCAGCAATGCCTATATAAACTTTTGCATCATCTTTTGCCATAGTATCTTCTAAAACATTTAGGGTACGATGGGCAGAAATTACTGAAACTTCATAGTCTATATCAAATTTTTTTAAAATTTTAGTAACTTTTTTACCTATCTCTACATCTGATGCAGAGCCCATGATAACTCTAATATCTGTCATACTTTCTCCTATCTTTTTGTGTAGTTTGGTGATTCTCTTGTAATTGTAATATCGTGTGGGTGGTTTTCTATAAGTGATGCTGGAGAGATTTTAACAAATTTAGCTTTTTCATAAAGTTCGTTTAAATCTTTGCTACCTACATAACCCATACCTGATTTTAGTCCACCTAGTAATTGATAAACTACTTCTCCAACTGGTCCCTTGTAGTCTACTCTACCTTCTACACCTTCTGGAACATATTTTTTAGTATTTGTTTGGAAATATCTATCTCCTGAGCCATCTTTCATAGCTGCAAGTGATCCCATGCCACGGTATTCTTTGAATTGTCTACCTTCAAATAGGATTGTTTCTCCAGGAGACTCTTCAGTACCTGCAAAGAGGGAACCTGCCATTATTACAGATGCCCCACATGCTAAAGCCTTTGTAATATCTCCTGAGTATTTGATACCACCATCTGCTATAACTGGAATATTGTGTTTTTTCGCTTCTTCTACACAATTAATAATTGCAGTAATTTGTGGAACACCAATACCTGTTACAACACGTGTAGTACAAATTGATCCTGGTCCTATACCTACTTTTATAGCATCTGCTCCAGCTTCTATTAAATCGTGCGCTGCATCAGCGGTGGCAATATTACCAGCTATGATTTGTAAGTCAGGGTATTTTTCTTTGATATCTTTTATAGCGGAAACTACATTTTTAGAATGGCCGTGGGCAGTATCTACTGTAATTACGTCTACATTTGCTTTTACTAGAGCATCTACTCTATCAAACATATCATTTGTAATACCAACTGCAGCTCCTACCAAAAGTCTGTTATTTTCATCTCTTGCAGAATTTGGATATTGTCTTGCTTTTTCAATATCTTTTATAGTTATAAGTCCTTTTAACTTGTTAGCATCATCTACTATTGGAAGTTTTTCTACCTTTGCAGACTCCATAAGCTTGATAGCATCTTTCATCTTGATACCTTCATGGCCCAAAGTAAGATTTTCCTTAGTCATTATCTCATCAATTACTACACTTGGATCATCTTGGAATCTTACGTCCCTATTTGTAAGGATACCTTTTAAATACATATCCTTATCTACTATTGGCACTCCAGATATTTTATAATTGGTCATGATATCTAATGCATCTTGCAAGATGTTTTCTGGATGTAGGTAGAACGGATCAGTTATAACTCCATGTTCTGATCTTTTTACAACATCTACTTGTCTAGCTTGCTCCTCTATGGACATATTTTTGTGGATTATCCCTATACCACCTTGTCTTGCCATAGCTATAGCCATTTGTGATTCAGTAACAGTATCCATTCCAGCTGACATCATTGGTATATTTAATTTTATTTTATTTGTTAGATATGTTGATGTATCAACTTCATTCGGTAAAACTTCTGAAGGTCCTGGTATTAATAGTACATCATCAAAAGTTAGTGCATCTCCTAAAAATTGCATTATTTATCCTTTCTAAAATATTCAACTGCATTTTCAAAAATATTTTCTCTATTTACATCGTATACGTTTTTAAATAGATTTTCATCTATTCTTTCAGCATGTCCCATTCTTCCTAAAATCTTACCATCTTTAGAGATGATTCCTTCGATATTATAGTTTGAGCCATTTGGTGATGTTTCATATACTGAAAATACTTGGTCATTTTCTAAAAGTTCATTAAGTTTTTCTTCATTTACTATAAATCTTCCCTCACCGTGAGATATTGGGATTCTGTAAGTCTTATCTAAGTCTACTCCCCTTGTCCATGGACTGTTGCTAGTAAGGGTTTTTGTATTTACAAATGTTGCTATATGTCGAGAACTTGTATTATTTGTAAGAGTTGGGTCATTATCTTCTGGTACAAGGACTTCTCCATATGGAAGTAATCCTGTTTTTACCAAGGCTTGGAATCCATTACAAATTCCTAAAATCAAACCATCATTTTCATTTAATAGATAATCAATAGCTTTTGCAATTTTTTCATTTCTTAAAATATTTGCCAAAAACTTAGCTGATCCATCTGGCTCATCTCCTAGAGAGAAGCCACCTGGAATTACAAATATTTGTGATTTTCTGATTTCTTCATCAAGTCTTTTTATAGATTCTTCAATATCTTTTTCATCTTGATTTTTAAATACTAAAATTTCAGTATCAGCACCTGCTTTTCTAAAGGCATCTTGGGTATCCCATTCGCAGTTTGTTCCTGGGGCAGCAAGTATTATCGCCCTTGGTTTTTCTACTGCTTTGTTAGATTTTAATTTTCTCTCTACTTTTTTAGTTTTTAATTCTTGATATTTAACTTCTTCATAACCTGAGAATACTTCATCTAGACTGTGAATAAATGAATCAGATAATTTGTCTTTATCTAATTTTTCCCCATTTACAACAATATCATCAGAAAAACTTCCAATATTTTCGATGAAATCTCGGTCATCCTTGTATTCTACAACAAATGATCCATACATAGGATTATAAAAATTATCATAATCTAAAGTAAAACCAGTATTGCCAATTGCTTGCTCATAGACATTTGCTAAAAGTCCTTTTCTATCTAGGGCTATAGCTGAGATGATATTTCCATTTCTTATATCTTTTATTAGATTTTGATAATTATTTTCTAATTCATCTAAATCAAGAGTTCCATCATCTTTGTAAGAAGCTTTTATTAAACCAAGCTTTCCTTCACCTTTTAAATCATTTGAAATAATATTTTCTACATCTTCAGTAGTAACTGCAAATGAAATAAGTGTTGGTGGGACTTTTATATCTTCAAAAGTTCCACTCATACTATCCTTACCCCCTATTGGTGGCATTGTGAAGTGATTGCTTACTTCAAAGGCACCTAATAGAGATTTTAATGGCTTAGACCAAGCTTTTTTGCTATCCATTTTTTCATAAAATTCTTGGAATGTTAGTCTAATTTGATTTAAATCTGATCCTATGGCTACTAGTTTTGAAATAGATTCAACTACCGCATAGTAACCACCTAAGTATTGACTTTCACTTGATAGGTATGGATCAAATCCATAAGTCATAATTGAAGCAGTTTTTGAAACTCCTTCATCAACTGGAAGTCGCGCTGCCATTACTTGAGATGGATTTAATAATTTTTTCCCACCTAATGGATTAAGAACTGTATTTTTCCCTACTGATGAGTCAAACATTTCTATTAGGTTTTTCTTAGATGCTACATCTAGTGATTCTACTTTCTCATAGAATTTATTTGGATCATTATCTTTTTCTGTTAAGAGAGCTGGAATATCTTCGCTTACTACTTCAACTTCTGCATATCTTTCAGCACCGTCTGTATTTATAAAGTCATAAGAAATATTTGCTATAACTTGGTCTTCATAATACATAGTCATAGTATTGTCATCAGTTATAGTAGCAACTTCTGTAGCTTCCAAGTTTTCTTCGGCTGCTAAGTTCATAAAGATTTCTTTATCATCTTTTGAAATTACAACTGCCATTCTTTCTTGAGATTCTGATAAGGCTATTTCAAATGGTTTTAGCCCCTTATATTTTAGTGGAACTCTATCTAAATATATATCTATTCCATCAGCAAGTTCACCAATAGCAACTGCTACCCCACCTGCACCAAAGTCATTACATTTTTTTATAAGTTTGGCAGTTTTTATATTTCTAAATAATCTTTGGATTTTACGTTCTTCGGGAGCATTTCCTTTTTGAACTTGAGCTGATTCTGTTTCTATAGAGCTTATATTGTGGGATTTGGATGATCCTGTTGCTCCACCTACTCCATCACGACCAGTTTTTCCTCCAAGAAGTATTACAATATCTCCTGGTGTAGGGTCAATTCTTTTTACATTTTCTGCTGGAGCCGCAGCCATAACTGCTCCACACTCCATACGTTTTGCTTTGTATCCTTCGTGGTAAAACTCATCTACAAGGCCAGTAGCAAGTCCTATTTGGTTACCATAAGAAGAATAGCCTTGGGCTGCCTCGTAAGTTATTTTTGCTTGTGGAAGTTTACCTGCTAAAGTTTCACTGTAATCTTCTTTTATATTTGCAGCACCAGATAATCTCATAGCTTGGTAAACATAAGCTCTACCAGAAAGTGGGTCACGGATGGCTCCACCTAGACAAGTTGATGCGCCACCAAAAGGTTCGATTTCTGTTGGATGGTTGTGGGTTTCGTTTTTAAACATTAAAAGATAATCTTCTAGACTTTCTTTACCATCCTTTAAAACTCTAACTTTTGTATAAATAGAGCAAGCATTTATTTCGCTGGATACTTCTAGGTCATCAAAATTATCATTTGCTCTCATATATTTAGCAAGAATTGTTCCAAAACTCATTAAATTAATAGGTTTTTTGATGTCTAGTACTTTTCTCATTTGTAAGTATTTTTCAAATGAATCCCTAATAGCCTCATCTAAAAGAGTAGCTGTATTAAATTCTATATCCAAATAAGTATTAAAGGTTGTATGCCTACAGTGGTCTGACCAGTAAGTATCTAAGATTTTTATCTCAGTCTCATTTGGATCACGATTTTCTTTCTTAAAATAATCCCTTACCATTTTGATATCATCTAGACTCATCGCCATGGAGTTTTCTTCTAAGAATAAGCTTAGCTCTTTATCATCAAAGTCTCTAAAGCCATCATAAGTTTCATTTTCTAGATTTTTATCATGGTCAGTTTTAAGAGTTGTAGGAATTCCAATGAGACTTACTTGTTGAGAATCTACTGGATTTATCAAAAATTCTTCGATTTTTGCAAGATCAGATTCACTTACATCTGATAATTCGTAAACTGTAGATGCTTTTACTTCTAAGTTATCATCATTAATGATAAGAGATGCAGTATCTATAACCCCTTTTTCTCTAGGATTAAATTGGCCTGGTAAATATTGGCTTGCAACTGCATTTTTGAATGAAGCTTGTAGGTTGATTGCATCTTCGAAAGCGTATACCTCATCTATTGGAGCTTCCGCTAAAACTTGATATAATATTTTTTCTAAATTTTCATCGCTTGTTTCAATATCATATCTTTTATAGATTTTAAGCTCTGCTAAGTCTATATCTAAAGTACTGTTTATTTTGGTTTTTAGATTTTGGGATTCAAAGTCAAAGGAATCTTTTCTTCTAACATAAACTCTTTTTACAGTTGGTCCTATATCTTTTCTGTAATATTTGCCGTCAAAGTTTATTTTTTTAGCATCTTCATAAACTTCTTTGATAGTATCATCAAAATTATCAGCTGTTGCAACGATATTTAAAACTCTACCACCAGCTGTCAAGATTTTTCCATCTTCTTCTTTTGTTCCTGCATGGTAAATGGTTGATCTTATATCATCATCAAAACTTATTTCTTTGCCTTTTTCATAAGCTTCTGGGTAGCCTTCTGATGCTAGTATTAAGCATGTAGCCTTTTTATCATTTACATCTAAATTTACTCCATCTAATTTTGCTTCAGAAGTAGCCATTAATAAGTCTAAGATATCATTATCTATTAACTCTAGAACTACTTGAGTTTCTGGATCACCAAATCTTACGTTAAATTCTAAAACATAGATTCCAGATTCATTTATCATAAATCCTATGAATAAAACTCCTCGGTAGTCTATATTTTCCTTATTAAATCCTTCTAAGATTTTTGGTAAAATATCTTTTGCAATTTGTTCTTTATAGGCTTCTGCTTCTAAGTTTGGTGCATATGTTCCCATGCCTCCAGTATTTGGCCCTAGATCTTTATCAAATATTCTTTTATGGTCCTTGCTTGTTGGCAGTGGAATAATGTTTTTTGAGTCAGTTAAGCAAAGCAGGCTCATTTCAAAACCATTGATATATTCTTCTATCACAATTTCCTTATCTTTTGAAAAAACTTCTGCTATTGTTTTTTCTAACTCTTCTGTATTATCAATGATGTAGACACCTTTACCTGCAGCAAGTCCATCTCTTTTTAAAACTACTATGCCTTTTTCATCTAATAATTTATTAGCATATTTTCTTGCCTCTTCCTTATTTTCAGTTCTAAGGTAAGCTGCTGTTTTTATATCATATTTATTTAAAAATTCTTTTGTATAAGCCTTACTTGATTCAAATTTTGAAGCTGCTTTATTTACACCAAATATTTTCAAATTATTTTTTTCAAATTCATCTACAATACCTTGGCATAAAGGTAATTCTGGTCCTACTACTGTGTAATCGATATTATTTTCTTTGGCAAATTCTACTAATTTATCAATCTCATCTACTTTTATATCTATATTTTGTCCTAGCTTAGATGTGCCCCCATTACCTGGTGCAAAAAATAGTTTTCTACCCTCGCTTGCTATTTTTTTGCCAAGAGCGTGTTCTCTACCGCCTGAGCCAATAATTAATATATTCACTAAATTTTCTCCTTAATGTTTAAAGTGACGTGACTTGCTAAATACCATTGACATATCGTATTCGTTGCATTTATCAATAGAATCTTGGTCTTTTATGGATCCACCTGGTTGGATAATTGAGCTAATACCCATTTCATGTGCTAGTTCAACTGTATCTGGGAATGGGAAAAATGCATCTGATCCCATAGCAGCTCCAGTGAAGTCTCTATCCTTAAAGTGATCTTTTATAGATTCTAATGCCCAAATTCTAGATTGTTGACCTGCCCCGCATCCTAAAGTTTGCATATCTTTTGCAACTACAATTGCATTTGATTTTACATATTTAACAACTTTTTGGGCAAATAATAGATCTTTGATTTCAGCTTCTGTTGGTTTTTTATCTGTTACTATTTCTAGCTCATCTTCACCAAAGTCTTTGCCTTGAATAAGAACCTTGCCGTTTAGATATCTGATTTCTTCTTTTACAGTTTCATTATCAAAGTTTATTTTTACTAGTCTCACATTTTTCTTTTGAGTTAATACTTCTAAGGCTTCATCTGTAAAGTCTCTTGCTGCAATGATTTCAAGGAAGATTTTATTCATTTCTTCTGCAGTTTTTTCATCAACTATTCCATTTACTGCAACAATTCCCCCAAAGATTGATTGGCTATCACATTCGTAGGCTTTGATGTATGATTCATAAACTGATTGTCCTTGAGCAACTCCACATGGAGATTGGTGTTTTAGGGCAACTACTGCGTTTTCTCCAAGTTCTTGAGCTAGTTCTAAAGCTGGGTTTAGGTCGTTGTAGTTATTGTAGCTCATTTTTTTACCGTGGATAACTTCCATATTTTCCATTAAACCTTTTACAAATGGATCATTGTAAAGTGCTGCATCTTGGCCTGGATTTTCGCCGTATCTTAATTCACTTTCTTTTTCAAAACCGTAAGTTTTGTACTTACCTTCTTCTCCAGTTAATTCTGAGAAATATCTTGCTATTACTGAGTCATAAAAAGCAGTTAGGTTGTAAGCTTTCATAGCTAGTTTTTGCCTATATGATAAATCTAAATTATCATTTTTGATTCTTTCTAAAAGTTCATCATAATCATCTGGATCTGTTATTATTAAAACATCTTTGTGGTTTTTTGCAGCTGATCTAACCATTGATGGACCACCAATGTCGATGTTTTCTATAATATCTTCTGGATTACCTTTTTCTAGGGCCTTTTGGAATTCATAAAGATTTACTACAACTATATCTATCGGCTTGATATTATGCTCTTTTACTGTTTCTACATGGCTATCTTCATCTCTTTTATAAAGAATCCCACCATGCACGTATGGAGATAGTGTTTTTACTCTACCTTCTAAGATTTCTGGAAAATTTGTAATCTCATCTATTTCAATAGCTTCTACTCCACTTTCTATTATTTTTTTGTATGTACCACCTGTAGATACAATTTCTACTCCTAAATCACTTAAGCCCTTTGCTAAATCTTCAATACCTGTCTTATCTGTTACTGAAATTAACGCGCGCACTTATCTTCCTCCAATTTTTTTATAACTTCTTTTAGTGTTTGATGTTCAACTTTTAAAACTTCTTTGCTGATTTCTTCTGCATCTTTGCATTTACTTATGTCTAGTTCTTTTTGCAAGATGATGTCTCCCTCATCTAGGTTTTCATTTACAAAATGGACTGTAACTCCACTTACTTTTTCTTTGTTTTCAAAGACTGCATTGTGGACATTCATTCCATAAAATCCCTTGCCACCATATTTGGGTAATAAGGATGGATGAATATTAATTACTGTAAATTCATCTAAGATTTTTTTACTAATTTTAACTAGATAACCTGCTAGCACTATCAAGTCAATATTATGTTCTTTTAGATTTTTAATTATTTCATCATCATTTTTACTGATTAGATAATCAATATTATTTTCTCTAGCATATCTTAGTCCAGCCGCATCTTTATTAGAAACCACATATTTTATTTGGCTTTTGAAATATCCAGCATCCTGAGCATCTAATAATGCTTTAAAATTACTTCCGCCCCCTGATATAAATACTGCTAAGTTCATATTTCATCCTTTTTTACTGGATAATTACCTGTAAAGCAAGCCTTACAATAATCATCTGGATTTTCAACAAGCTTTAGCATACTATCAAGGTCTATAAATTCTAAACTGTCTGCACCAATTTGTTTTCTTATCTCTTCAATACTTAATCTTGCTGCTATAAGATTGGATCTATCTGGAGTATCCACCCCATAATAGCATGGATACATAAAAGGTGGAGATGTTACTCTAAAATGAACTTCCTTAGCACCAGCTTTTCTCATTCTTTTTATAAGTTTTGCACTGGTAGTACCACGGACTATAGAATCATCTACCAAAACTATCCTCTTGCCATTGACTACTGACTTTTGTGGATTGAGTTTTAATCTTACTGCTAAATCTCTTTCTTTTTGACTAGGTTTAATAAAAGACCTACCCATATACCTATTTTTTACAAGTCCTTCTGCAAAAGGGATACCAGATTCTTGTGCAAAACCAATTGCAGATGGTGTTCCCGAATCAGGAACTGGGCAAACTAAGTCAGCTTCAATTGGAGCTTGTCTATATAGAATCTCACCACATCTTCTCCTAAACATATATGAATTTATATTTTCAATATTTGCATCAGGTCTTGCTATGTACACATCTTCAAAGATACAATGATTTTTATTTATCCTATCTTTATCAGGGTAGGATTTTAGGCCATCATCATCAATTACTATTATCTCGCCAGGATTTACATTTCGGTAATTTTCAATATCTAATATTTCTATAGCTGCATTTTCACTTGCTATAATTAAATTTTCCTCATCTTCACCTAGCATCAAGGGTCTAAATCCTTGATAATCTCTAAAAGCAATTATTTTATTAGGCATGGTTACCACACATGAATAGGCACCCTTTATAATATCCATAGTTTTTCTAATAGCCTTTATGATATCCCCATCATAATATCTTGATATAAGAAGTAATATCAGCTCACTATCAGTGTGAGTATGAAAAGATGTACCTTCATTTTCTAAAGTTTCTTTAATTAAATCATAATTAGACAAATTACCATCATGGGCTAAGGCAAATTCATTATTTTTTGTAAAACTAACTAATGGCTCAATATTATAATCTTGTTGGCATCCTTCCCTAGAGCTTCTTACATGGCCAATACCAATTTTATAATCTTTATCGTATATATTAGCTTCTTTAAACACTTCGTTGACTAAACCAGATCCTTTTATCCTGTTTAGACTAGATCCATCAGAAAGAACTAGACCTGCAGAGTCTTGACCCCTATGTTGGATAGAACTTAGTGAATATAAAAGTTTTTCTAATATTAAATCATCTGTTTTTATTGCTACAACACCGCTCATAACTTACTCTTATCTACCTCCTTAATATATCAAAAATCATAAAGAAAAAGAGAACCCTTTTCTGGGTCCTCTTTTAAGCATGGCAAATTAATCCTATTGGAAATCTTAATTTTTTAATGTAAGCAAAGATAGAGTATGAAATGCAAGAAAATACACTTATTTTGTTAAATGTAAAATTGCTTTTACACATTTTTTTCATAATACCCCTCCATCTTTCCCTAAAATTTTGATATATTTATATTATAAATATTTTTAAATTTTTTGCAAGTTTTATGTTAAGAAAATTTTACAATTTTTAAAATAATCCTACTATTTCTCCATTTGAATCCAGGTCGATTTGATAAGCATTTGGTACTTTTGGTAGACCTGGCATAGTTAAAACATTATCTGTATATACTACTAAAAATCCTGCTCCAGCATTTACTCTTACATCTCTTACAGTTATTTCATAATCATCGACAGTTATATTTTTATTTGGATCATCTGATAGTGAGTATGGGGTTTTTGCTACACAAATTGGCAGATCACCATAACCTAGACTTTCTAGTCTAATAATTTCCTTTTCAGCCTTTTGTGTATACACTACATCTCTTGCCCTATAAATTTCTTTGGCAATTATTTCAATTTTTTCTTTTGTAGGTAATTTTTCATCATAAAGGTATTTAAATTCATTATCATTTTCACAAATTTCTACTAGATTTTGGGCAAGCTCTACTCCACCATCAGAACCATCGGTAAATACTGTGGATTCAATTGCTTTTACATCTAATTTTTCTGTAAGTTCTTTTACTAATGCTATTTCTTGGTCTGTATCAGTTGCAAATTTATTTATTGCTACAAGTATATTATTTCCAAATTTTTTCATATTTTCTATATGAATTTGTAAATTTTTGAAGCCCTTTTCTAGATATTCTAGATTTTCAGCTGCTAGTTCATCTAGTGGCATACCAGCATGGTATTTTAATGACCTAATTGATGTTACAATTACTGTCGCATCTGGTTTAAGGTCACCTAATCTGCATTTTATATCATTAAATTTCTCAGCACCTAGGTCTGCACCAAAGCCAGCTTCTGTTACTACGTAATCAGCTATACCAAGAGCAGTTTTTGTAGCGATTAATGAGTTACATCCGTGGGCAATATTTGCAAAAGGTCCGCCGTGAATGATTGCGGGAGTGTTTTCTGTAGTTTGGACAAGATTTGCTCTTAAAGCATCTTTCATAATAACTGCAACAGATCCAGTAGCTTTTATATCATCAACAGTCACAGGATTATTTGCATAATCATAAGCTACAATCATTTTGCTAACTTTTTCTTTAAAGTCTTTCATGCTTGTTGCAAGGCAAAGCACCGCCATCATTTCTGTAGCAACTGTAATGTCAAATTTATCTTCACGAGTTACTCCATCAGTCCTATTTCCAAGACCAATTACTATATTTCGAAGAGCTCTGTCATTTAAGTCTACACATCTTCTCCAAACAATTTGATTTGGATCTATATTTTTTTCATTGCCTTGATATATGTGATTATCTAATATTGCGGCAACAAGATTTACCGCAGATGTTATAGCGTGAAAATCTCCTGTAAAATGTAGATTTATCTCATCCATTGGTAAAACTTGGCTGTATCCACCACCTGCTGCTCCACCTTTTCTACCAAAAGATGGTCCTAGTGATGGCTCTCTTAAAACTGAGATTGCACTTTTGCCAATCTTATTTAAGGCCATTGATAAACCTATATTCATGGTGGTTTTTCCTTCACCACTTGGGGTCGGATTTGTTGCTGTTACTAAAATTAATTTTGAACCTTCTTTTTTCTTATCAGCATAATCTAAGTCTAGTTTTGCCTTATATTTTCCATATTTATCGTATTTATCAACATTTAAATTTTTACAAATCTCATCAATTTCTTTTAACTCTATCTCTCTTGCAATTTCTATATCTGTTTTCATAACTCTCCCTTTCACCCTCTTAAATATTTTTATGTATATAAATTATCATTAAAAAACAAGTGACTACAAGTATATTATCTAATTATAATTTTATAAATCAATGATTTGAATAAATAAAAACTCAAGCCTGCTTATAATAGCAAACTTGAGTAACTTTTAAAAATTAAATTGTTATATCTTTTCCTTCTAGGATTAAGTTCATATTTCTCATAGAACACATTGCCCCACACATTGTGCAAGTATCTTCCTCTTCAGGTGATGATTCTGCTCTGTAGGCTTTACATTTTTCAGGATCGATTGCTAATTCAAACATACCTTCCCAATCAATTTTTTGTCTTCTTTTACTCATTTCAAGATCCCAATCAGCTGCATCTTTTAATTTTGCTATATCTCCTGCATGAGCTGCAATTTTTGCTGCAACTATTCCCTCTTTTACATCATCAACATCTGGTAATCTTAAGTGTTCTGCAGGTGTTACATAGCATAAGAAATCTGCCCCATGGCTTGCTGCAATAGCTCCACCGATGGCACTGGTAATATGGTCATATCCTGGTGCAATATCTGTCACCAAAGGTCCTAAAACATAAAATGGTGCATTGTGGCATAATTTTTTTTGTAATTTTATATTTGTTTCAATATCATTGATTGGAACGTGTCCTGGTCCTTCGATTATAACTTGAACATCTTTCTCCCATGCTCTTTTTGTAAGCTCACCTAAAGTTATAAGCTCAGCGATTTGAGATGGATCAGTTGCATCGTGAATACCACCTGGTCTTAGTGAGTCTCCAAGTGATAAAGTAACATCATATTCTCTTAAAATATCTAATAATTCATCATAGTATTCGTAGAATGGGTTTTCCCTATCATTCATCATCATCCATCCAAATAATAAAGATCCACCACGAGATACGATTTCATTTATTCTTCTGTTTCTTAAAAAGATTTCAGCATTAGCTCTGTTAATACCACAGTGAATAGTTACAAAGTCTACACCATTTTCTGCATGGTTTCTTACAACATCTAAGAATTCTTCTGCCTTAATGTGGCTAAGACCCTTATCTAAAAATCCGATTGCATCATACATAGGAACAGTTCCTATCATAGCTGTAGATTTTTCAATTAGTCTTTCTCTAAATTCTTGAGTTTTACCATAGTTTGAAAGGTCCATTATTGATTCTGCACCCATTTTAAGGGCCATATCAACTTTTTCCATCTCAAGATCAAGGTCGTTAATATCTTTTGAAATACCAAGGTTAACATTTATCTTGGTTTTAAGACCTGTACCAATTCCTTCTGGAGAGATTGAGTTGTGATTTTTATTTCTTGGAATGACAATTTCACCTTTGGCAATTTTTTCAACTAAGTACTCTTCACTAACGTTTTCCTTCTTTGCAACTATCTTCATTTCTTCAGTTACAAAACCATGTTTAGCCGCTTCCATCTGTGTTTTATATTTCATAAATTAAAAAAACCTCCTAAAAATTACTTATAGGAGTATAAATATGCTCCATTCCCGTGCAGGCATTATCCTGATTGGTTTAATGGTCGAAGTCAAAACTTCCTCTCAGCACAAAGCTCCCATAGGTTGATAATTTACAATTACTATTATAAGGGAGTTTTTATATTTTGTAAAATATCTGAAAAATGATACCTATAAAAAGCTCTTATCATTTAAATTAATGGGTTAGCAATGTTTCATTTTATATTAGGTTAGGGTATTAACCATTTCTAATAGCTTTTTTTATCTCTTTTCTATGCCTTCTTTTTTTGTAAAATCGTACCCGTCCTTAAAAAAGCAGCTGAAAGTAACCTAGCTGCAACTATAAATACATCCGTACTCTTCCTCCTCGCCTCTTAATAAATATAGTATAAGTTTAATTAATTTATGTTAATATTATAATTATATAATATACAAATTTGGTTTTAAATATTAAAGATTTAATAAGATAAAATAAAACTTGATTAAAGATAATAAAACTATAATTATTTCATAAGTTGTTTATAGTACTTGCTATCTCCAATAGAATAAAAATCATAGAAAGCCTTAACTTTGCTGCTTGGATATACTTTAAGGCTATTTAGAATATCTGCTGCCCATTCTAATGATCCTGCAGTACTTGCTGTTATTAGATTTCTATCTACTACAGATTTAGAGTTAATGTAATATTTTTGACCTTTATATTCTTTTGAAAAGTTAGTTAAATATTCTAAAGAATTACTTGTATGTTTGAATTTATTCAAGACTCCACAATCAGCAATAGCCAGAGTTGCTCCACAAATAGCACCCACTAAAATATTTTCATCTAGAAATTTCTGCGCTTTTTTTAGTATTTGTTTATTTTTTTCATCTTCCCAATTAGAAGAACCTGGTAAAAGCAAAGCTACAGCATCATCAAAATCTACTTCTGATAAGGAATAATCCGGAGTTACTTTTAGACCTCCTAAAGTCAAAATAGTTTTTTTCTCAAATGCAACTGTCTTTACTTCAAAATCATTTCTACCGTTTTTTAATAGTTTTTCCATGCTGAATGCTTGTAGGATGTATCCTATCTCAAATTCTGCCATCCCATCTAATAAATATATATAAACTGTTTTCATATTTAAGTCTCCTTTTTATTTATAGTTTAGATTATACAATAATAAGAGTGACATATGTGTGTCAGTATTAGCTGAAATTTTGTTTTATTTTTTCAATATGAGATAAAACTTTATCTCTATACCGTTCAGGAGATGATATTTTTATCTTATCGCCAAATCCTAAAAGGATTGAAAAGGATATAAAGTCGCTTTCTTTTATTTGAATTTCTCTTATGATTTTTCCACTGATATTACAAATAGCTCTTCCTTTAAAGTATTCATTTACTAGAACATCCATTTCCTGCTTATAATGAATAATAATTTTTGTATTTTCTTGATTGTATTTTTCTTCAATATTTCTTAAAATATCTGGTACATATACCTTACTTTGAAAAGACTGATCTGTTAGAGAAATATTCTTAATTCTTGCCACTTTGTAAACCTTATATTCATTCTTAAATTTATCATATGCTAAAAAATACCAAGCATACCATCTGTAGTATATATGGATAGGATTTAATAAAATACTTTTAGTTTCAGCCAATGAGTTAGTATATTCTAATTTTATAGTAAGTTGCTGTTTTATTGCATTTTTTATTATATTTACTCTATCCATTACTTTTGGAGACTCGCTTGCAACTGAAAAATCAATTTCCAGATTTGACTCTAAATTTTTATCATCATAAACTCCTTTAATCTTTTCAAGAGTTTCAATTATCTTTTTATCTCCATATACAGCTGCTAGGCTATTTAAAGCAGTCAAAATATTTTCTTTATCATTATTATCCATAATTTTTTCATTAACTTTGAAATTCTTATTTAGTATATATCCACCGTTAACACCTAACTCAGAATAAATTGGTATGCCAGAAAGCGTTAGTGTGTCTATATCTCTTAATATAGTTCTGCTAGATACTTCAAACTTTTCTGATAGCTCCTTAGTTGTCACACGATCTCTATTCATCAAATAAAAAATAATATTTATTAATCTTTCTAACTTCATCATTGTCATATATCCTTTCAGCCCTTAACAATAACTTTTTCTTTTATTTTTATAATCTATATTAATATTTTATACTCCTTTTAAGACTAAAAAAGCATCTATCATTTTGATAGACGCTTTTATTTATACTTAAAAATTTATTTTACATTTAACATTATTTTTTCTTTTTTAACTTTAAATATATTAATCTTATTATTGGTATAGCTATTAAGAGATAAACTAATTCTGTTGGTATTTTGTTCATATCTGATACCCTCCATTATACTAAATCAAATTTACCGATAATAAACAACACTATAGAAGCTATGCATAGTACAAGCGCTCTTTTTATAGAAAAATCATATATCTTTTCTGGATTCTCTTTGCTATATTTAATTTTTCTTTTATCTCCTATTTTTGTACTTAGGGGTACTTGTATCATATTGCTTGATTTATAATTTTTGCCACTTATTGTGTATTTAAAATGCGCCCATTTTGAGTTTCCTTTCTTTACCGCTTCAGGATTAGGTTGCCAAAAAGATACTACTTCGCCTGTAGTATAATCAGTTTTATCTTTAAATATATAACTTAGACCTAAATCCAATAATCCTAAAATCAGTAGCAATGTAGCAGCCATATAGATAAATTGTTTTTCCATAATGTAGTTCCTTAGTAAGTTTAATCTTTATATGCTTACTAATACTCTTTTTTCTGCATAATATTAACCGATATTTTTACTGCAATGCCAAATATTATAAAAAGAACAAGAATTATAAGCAAAGATATGCCTGTAAAAGAATACTTACTAAAAATATTAGCTAATTTTTCTAAAAAACCTAATTCTTCTTTCAATAAATTAGATAGGGCAAATATTATAAAAAATGTTACAGCAGATATAAGTCTTCCTTTTTCCGATCCAAACTTTAAGACAAATATTAACTGAATAGCAGGTAATGTATTAACTAATACAAATGTAATAATTGATAGCAAAATTATTTTATCAAGCCCTAAATTATTTTCAATCATCAAAAATACAAGTACAGAAATTGATGCTAGCAAGCTAAATACAAATGGAAAAAATAATTTACTAAATACATAGCTTCTTTTTTCAATTGGCAATGAAAATGCAAATTGGTCAAAGCCAGACTGAAATTCAGATCCAAAAGCAATAGCATTTAAAGTTAGAGGCATAAATGCACACAAAAGTGGAATCATAATTAAAACATCACTATATATAGCATAAATCCCTAGTCCCAAGCATAGTAAAAATGATAATATCAGGGCCCTTCTTAAACTAGCTATATCTTTCATTATTAGAGCAGTCATTTATTATCTTCTCCTTTCGCGAAATATATCATAATTTTTTCAATTGATGGTTTTTCTAATACAATTCCTTTTGGAATAAGATTTCTTTTAACGAGAAGTTCTTGTCCAAAAGAGTGTGTTCTTTTTCCTATAATAGCTTTTTGATCAATATTTTCTACTTCTTTATCAGATAAACTGCAAATTGCATACTTTTCTTCTAATTGATCCTTTCTTTCAAAAAATAAAACTTTACCGTTATGTATAAAGGCTATATAGTCAGCTATCTTCTCTAAGTCTGATAAAATATGTGATGAAATTAATATTGTATGATTTTCATCTTGCATAAAATCTAAGAGTAGATCCAATATCTCTTCCCTAACAATAGGATCTAATCCACTTGTTGGCTCATCTAATATGAGAATTTCAGCATCATGGGATAATGCTACAGCTAGAGAAAGCTTCATTCTCATACCCCTGGAATAATTTTTTATATATTTTTTTGCATCTAAGGAAAAATCATTTATTAACTGATCAAATTTAATTTTATTCCATTTTGAATAAACTTTAGAACAAAATCTTTCAACATCCTCTGCTGTCATCTCTTCAGGAAATAGTAAATCATCAAATACAACACCAAGCTTATCCTTTATTTGAGTAGTATTATAATCTGAGCTATCAAGTATCTTTATACTGCCAGCATCTTTATTTAATAGGCCCAATAATAACTTTATAGTTGTACTTTTTCCAGATCCATTTTGACCGATATATCCAACTATTGTTCCTTTAGGAATGGAAATATCTATCGGTCCTAATTTAAATCCGTCAAATTCTTTTACTAGGTCGTGAGTTTCAATAGCATAGTTAGTCATATTCTCCCTCCACATAGCTTTTTAACATAGTTATCAATTCATCAACCGATATATCTGCAATTTCTGCAAGCTCAATTATATTTTGTAGATTTGCTTCAATTTTCTTTAAGTACTCCTCACGTATAAGCTCCTTATTCTGACTTGCTACAAAATTCCCTTTACCTTGAACAGAATTAATAAATCCATCAGCTTCCAATTCATCATAGGCCCTTTTGGCTGTCAGCATACTTATTCTTAACTCTTTAGCTAAAAACCTTATTGAAGGTAGCTGCTCGTCAACATCAAGGTGTCCAGAAATAATTTGTGCTTTGATTTGATTTTTTATTTGCAAATATATTGGATCATCACTAGAATTATTAATTTGTATATCCATATTTCACTTCCTACTGTTATTTATGTTTTAACTGTTATAATTATATAATAACAGCATTGATTTTGTCAATACTTGTTAAAATATTTTTTATTAGACAGCTAAAAAAGCACCTATATTTTAGCTGACCCCTGAGGGAGTCCGCTCATATATAGGTGCTAAATATAAGTTTTTATTATCTATTAATTTTATTTATTTATTAAAATAATTATCATAATTATCAATTAAAAATCTTAATCTTTCAACTTCTGAATATAATAAATCTTTTCCTTCATCAGTAAGAATATAATACTTACCTTTCTTATCAGTTTGAATCCTAATTATCAAATCATTTTCTAGAAATTGGGCTAATAAAGCATACAAGGTGCCAGGTGCTAACTTTATTCTGCCCTCTGTAATTTCATTAACCCAAGCAGTTATTTCAGCCCCATTTCTAACTTCTCCTAGGGCTAAGAGAGTAAAATACATCGGCTCAGTTAGTGTTTGAAATTGATCTCTAGCCATTTCTAATCTCCTAAGAGTTCTTCTAAAGCTACTTGTATTTTTTTATTATTAATATCACCCATTACCTTTAAGACTGTTTGATTATCTAATACTATATAGGCATTTTCATATGCTAGGCTGTAAGTCTTTTCGTAAGGAAAATCACTACTTATATCTTTAACTAGATTTGAATCATATGGATGATTTCTGGCATTTTTTACTTCTCTATCAAATAAAGTACTAGCTAAATCATTATTTTGAGCCACAGTTTTCTCCACCTGTAAATCTAAATCTTTATTATTATAAATTGTGTGACTTTTTGTCAGCAAACCTTTATTAAGTGGAGCTTCTTCAGATGTATCAATACTTTCATAGCTTTCCGGTATAAAAGATAGACTATAGCTAGTAATGAAAGCTGAGATTATAGTTATAAAAGCTACTGAAAGAATCATTAATGTCTTTTTACTTTTTGTCTTAAAATTTGTTTGCTTTATCTTTTTTATTGAAATAAAAATAATTATAGCAAGTAAAATTGGTATTAAACTTATTAGGAAAAATTTATTATTATCTAATGAACTAGATATTAAATTACTAACAATTCCAATAATTAGTAAAGTAAATCCTAAGATTAATATTGCAAGATAAATTTTTGAATAAGAAATTTTTGAAAATTTAATATCTTGCATATATTTCACATTTTTATTCTTCTTTCTAAAAGAAATATTATCTATTATTGATAATCCAGCAAAAACTAAAAGTAATATACTTGCAGGATACAAAAATAATATCAAGTTAGAATAAAATATCTCAGGAGAATGAAAACTTGCACTAATAAAAAAGAAATTGAGTAATAAAACAAGTCCTGTTAAAATAAGCGTAATTAGCTCACCCTTTATTCCCTTATTTAGAATTTTTAATTCTTCTACATCATCATTATAAAGAGATTCAGCTGCACCTTTTTCTAATTTATATAAGTTCATATTAAAAGATCTATCTACTAATTTCCAACCAAATTCTTCAGACATTTTATCAAAGTCATAAAGTTCACTTTTAGTAAAGGATGAAAAGTAGCTTTCATTTTGAGCTAAAGATATCTTATAGTCTATATCCTCTGCTTTAGACTTCTTAAACTTATGAATAAAAGGAAGAGGTATTTTATCAATTTGCCAACCCTTCTTAGCCATATCTTCATACCATTTCTCTATTAAGCCAAAGTTTGAGTAAGTTAAATATCTTAATTTAAACATCTATAAACCTCCTTTAAATATCGAGTATCGATACTTATATTATATATCGATACTCGATATATATCAAATTATTTAAAAATAAAAAATACCCGACTATTTTACATAGATATAAAGTCGGATATTGTTTATATTTTTAATTGATAAATCTTTAAATTTTAAATAGCATCAAAGGCTTGTTCTATATCCCCTATAATATCATCAATATGCTCAGTCCCAATCGATAAACGTACTGTTGTCTTTCCTATACCTTGGCTTTCTAATTCTTCATCATTTAATTGAGAGTGAGTTGTAGTCGCTGGGTGAATTACTAAGCTTTTTACGTCGGCTACGTTGGCTAGGTTTGAAAATATTTTTAGATTATCTATAAATGCACGGGCATCTTCTTCGCCACCTTTTACATCAAAAGTAAAGATACTTCCTGCCCCATTTGGAAAATATTCTTTGTATAGCTCATGGTCAGGATGGTCTTTTAATGATGGGTGGTTTATCTTTGTAACTTTTTCGTGATTATCTAAGTATTCCACTACCTTTAGCGCATTTTCTACATGGCGCTCTACTCTTAATGAAAGAGTTTCTACTCCTTGTAATAATAAAAATGCATTAAATGGCGAGATAGATGCTCCTGTATCTCTAAGTAAAATTGCGCGAATGTAGGTTGTTAGTGGTCCTTGAGCTGCTGCTTCTGTAAAGGATACTCCGTGGTAGGAATCATTAGGCTCAGAAAGGTTTTTAAATTTTCCACTTGATGCATAATCAAAAGTTCCATTTTCTACAATGATGCCACCTAGGGTTGTTCCGTGTCCTCCAATAAATTTTGTAGCTGAGTGGATTACTACATCAGCTCCATGATCTATAGGACGAATCAAATAAGGTGTAGCAAAAGTACTATCAATAACTAGAGGAATATTATGCTTATGAGCAATTTCAGCAACTTTTTTTATATTTATTATATTAGAATTTGGATTTCCTAAAGTTTCGATAAATATAAGCTTTGTATTTTCTTTTATAGCTGCTTCAAAGTTTTCTACTTTGGATGGGTCTACAAAAGTAGTATCCACACCGTAGTTAGGAAATGTATGGCGTAAATAGTTATAGGTTCCTCCATAAATAGTTTCTGCTGATACGATGTGATCACCTTTTTGAGCCAGAGTTTGGAATACATAAGCTGTAGCAGCTGCACCACTTGCAACAGCTAAAGCAGAACTCCCACCTTCTAATACTGCAAGTCGTTTTTCTAAAACATCTTCAGTTGGGTTTGTTAATCTACCATATATGTTTCCTGCATCTGTTAGAGCAAAGCGTCCTTGGGCTTGATTAGTATCTTTAAACACATATGAAGTTGTTTGATATATAGGAACTGCACGAGCTCCTGTAGTTGGATCTGCTTCTTCTTGTCCAATGTGTAAGGCTAGGGTTTCAAATTTTGCTTGATTAAATTCTTTGGTCATGATAATTTTCTCCTTAAATTTACTTTTTAATATTTATAATATATGTTCATTTCTTTCAATTTTTTAAATAATAAGGAGATACATTCGCTCATCCCAAAGGGTGGATCTGAAGCTCCTTAGAATTTTTTCATATTTCATAACAAACTCCAATCCATAAAAAAAAGAGGAGCAGCAAGGCTCCTCGTAGTCTAGTCCCAAAATTAACGATTTTTGGGTACAAGAAAGCCTGCCCATGAATCCATCATGTGCATCATACCCATCATCATTTTGTTATTTGAATTAATGCAGTACATATTAGCCTCCTTGTTTTTATATTTGTAAGTATCTTATACCAATTTTTTGTCAGTGTCAAATATTTATATAAATAAATTTAGAGTATACTTAGCCTATTTCGAAGCCGCAATTAGGTTTATTGGAAACTAATTAATCATGGTCCTATAAAGATAAATTAGTACATACTAAAATTGTTCAAATAGTATTCTTTTCAATACTTTTGTTGATTTTTCATGCCAAATATAAATATTGCAAAGATTTCGAAACCTTTTTTCTTTTTTTATGATTCTAAAAAATAATTATATGGTTCTAATTAAATCAATTGTTGGTCTATCTAATATTCTCATTAAAGAAAAGTGGTAGATTAATAAATTTATACAATATACTACTATCGAAAATCCTAGGAAAATTTTGTAATCATAATATTTAAGTAAATTTAAAAAAGTCAATCTAGATGAGAATATAGAAATAATAAACATTATACCTATACTGGTCAATACAACTATAAGTAATGATTTTATCTGCTCATTTATATATTCTTTTTCATAAACCCTTTTAAGTTCATCCAAATCCATTCCACAAGAATAAAGGCTTCCTATTTCTTTTTTTCTACTCATCAAGCTTAGATTTATAGATGAATATCCATTTGTAATATTTAAAACCAATATTATTAATCCTATACCTAACACAATTTTCATTAGGCTCTGTAAACTTTCAAATTCTTTCCTTTCTAGCTCTTCTCCTACAATGATATCAAACCTATCTTCAGGTAAAATTTGTTCCCTAATTAATGTTTCCGAATACTCTTGTGCATCTTTTACACCGGAGTCACTTACTTTCATATTCAAAGTATAAGGATAATTTCTATATTTTTCATCGCCTGCTTCTTTCATTAGATTGAAAAATGTATCAAAGTCGGTGTAAATTTTCACATCAAAAGGCATCGTTCTGGACTTAAATTTCCCAAAATCTTTTATTGACTTTGAAATCTTAATACTTGTTTGGTAATCATCCCCGATACTTATATCCAGACTGGTTGGATTCTCAAAATATGGAATTTTCTTTGCTTTAGATATAGGTATGGAAGAATCTTCTTGGATCATGTTATAAATTAGAAACTCTCCCTTATTTCCTCCAAGCTCTTTTAAGTCTTCTTCTTCTAAGGCTATTAAAAATCCATTCATTCCTTCCGCATTATATTTTTCAATATTTTTTTCAGCCTCTTTATCTAGGTTTGCATTCCTAGCTTCTTTTGAAAAATCTTTATTATTTTCAACTATTACATATTTTTGTTTGGAAATATAGGATTTTTCATTAGAAATTTTTTTATCAATTTCTTTTAGTACCGATGGCACTTCATCCTTATCACTATAATAATCCACAGAAAAGTTATATCCATTATCATAATATGAATAGTCTCTAAGATAATTTCCAATTCCTATTACAATTACAAATACTGAAATGATAAGAATTCCAATAGCTGAAATAAATCTTTGTGATTTTATTGAAGCCAAGTTATTAATTCTTAACTCCTGCCATAAACTCTCGGCTTTCTTTTTCTTAGACTTAGAAAAATCTATATTTCCTCTGATGCCATCTATTATATTTATCTTTGAAATCTTTTTTGCAGGAGATTTTATAGCCAAGGCAACAATTATAAAAGAAACAAATAGTATAGCTAAACTTAATAATGGATTAAATCTTACTACTTCAAATGCACTTACTCCCTCACCTTTTTGTATATTACTATACAAATAATATATAAAGAAAAAACCTGCTATGTGACCTAAAAGTATTGGAATGGCTGATATAATTAAACCTTCCTTTAAAAGCATCAAATAAATTTGACCATTAGTTGATCCTATAGATTTATATATAGATAGCTCTCTAATTTTTCGAAGACCCCAAACCCAAAAGATATTTTTTATAAAAAATATAAAGACGACTATACATCCGAGTATAGATAATACGATAACCGCTTTACTCATAATATTTTGTAAAAGATCCCTTTCTATACCGTAATAATTTATTAAGCCATCAGAAAATTCTAGTTCTACATCCTTACCAAGTTTATTATTTATATCTGTCAGAATATTTTCTTTCTTTTTATAAGCTTTTTCAAATGAATCAAACTTCACATATGTTTTAAAGGATGACATCTTTTCTTGTAATCCTAAAGCTAAATTTAATTTACTATATTTGTTATAAACGTCTCCATAAACTCCTACTACAGTAAAGGATTTAGTAGAATCTTTTTTAAATTTTTCCTTATCAGTATTTGCACTAGTAGGACCTATTTCTTCTCCATCTATAAATCTCTTACCTATTTCAAGTTTTATTTCATTACCCAAATTAATATTATTTTTCTTTACAAAGCTTTCTGATAATACAATTTCATCTTCTTTTTCAGCAAATCTTCCCACTTGAAGTCTTGAATAATCCTTCATTTCATTTATGGCTTTATCTTGATAATTAATGACTATTAAGTCATTATTATATTTAGCATTATCTGGATTAAGTGACATTTTTCCAATTAATTTGATATCTTCAATAGATCTTAGTTTTTCTACTTCTTCATTTGATAACTCATCTTTAATCTCAGCATGATAAAAATTATTTGACATGGCATATCCATAGTTGGCTTGTTTATTTATATAACCGTAATAAAAAACCACAGTAAAAAATAAACTGACAATCAAAAGTGAGATAAAAATCGGAAAGTTTTTCTTATTCATTTCTTTCATCTCCTACAATTTTGCCGTCAACTATAGTTATAATACGACTAGCTTCTAGAGCAACTTCTTCATCATGAGTTATGATTATAATTGTTTGTTTTAAAGTCTTATTAAAGTATTTGAATATATCTATTATTTCTTTAGAATTTTTCCTATCTAGATTTCCTGTAGGTTCATCGGCTAGAATAATTGATGGACTATAAATTAAGCTTCTTGCTATAGCTACTCTTTGCTGTTGACCTCCTGATAATTCACTTGGGAAAGAATTTAGTTTACTTTCAATACCTAATTTTTTAACTATATCTAATAGTTCCTCTTCATTTATTTCTCTCTTATCAAGTTTTAATGGAAGTTCTATGTTGTGTCTAACTGTTAAATTTGGTATTAAGTTATAGAATTGATATATAAGACCTACTTTTCTTCTTCGAAAATAAGCAAGTTCTTTTGAAGAATATTGAGAGATGTCATTACCATCTATATAAACTTTTCCATCATTTGGACTGTCAACTCCGCCTATTATATGTAATAATGTTGATTTTCCAGATCCACTTGGTCCGACTATAGCTACAAATTCTCCTCTTTCTATTTGTAAATCCACTCCATCTAAGGCAATGACCTTATTATTTACGTCTACATACTCTTTTCTTAAACTTTCTACTTTTAAAATTTCCATACTTCCTCCTTATTTTAAGGTAAGTATATAAAAGTAAAGTGATTTTTAGGTGACATTGTAGAATTTAATTTCAAAACTTGCTCCTTGACTTGTATTTGTCACAGAAATTTCTCCATTATTTTTCTCTACTATTGTTTTTGCCATAGCAAGGCCTATGCCAAATCCCTTAGAATCGGGAGTTTTATAAAAACGTTTAAAGATCTTTTTAATATTCTCTTTTTCTATCCCTCCACCATTGTCTTCAATGACAAGAGTTGTGTATAAAGGATTTTTGTGAGATTGAATTGAAATTTTGTCGCAAAGAGGTCTGTTATTTGCATTTTTTAAAATATTTATAATAGCCTCTGCAATCCAATAAAAGTCTCCACAAATAATATTTTCTTTTAAGCTTTCCGCTATTTCTACATTAGTAGATCTTTTTAAGTCTAAACTGTCTAAAGCATAAGTCACCAATTCATATAATGACACTTCTTCTTTTTTCATAAGACCTTTATTTGCATCAAGGCTTGAAAGTTTAAGTAAAATATCTGATAGGGAGTTTAATCTCATAAGTTGTCTTTTCAAAATTTCAACATTTTCATCTTTGGGATAATCTTCTCCCAAATTTTCTACAGAAAAAAGCATAGATGTAATCGGTGTTTTTATTTGATGGGCTATATCTTCTAAATATTCTATTTGCTTTTCGCTATTTTTAGTGCTTGTTTCTTTAGCTTCTACTATTTCAATAAAAAGCTTATAGATTTTATCTTCAAGTATAGAAAAATCATCTTGTTTCATAGGCATTTTATAATTTTGATTTTTCATATTATCGATTAGATCTATAAGCTCATTTACTCTAGTTTTCTTTCTAGACTCTAGGAAATAATATAGAAAGCAAAGGCTTAATAGCCAAAATACATATATCATCTAATCCATCCTATATCCTATTCCTCTAACAGTAGCGATAACTTCCCTATCAATTTTTTCCCTAATTCTTTTAATGGTTGAAGTTAGAGTATTATCGTTTACAAACTTATCCCTATCTTCCCAAAACATTTCTAAAAGTTGACCTCTTGTATAGACTCTGTGAGGATTTTTTATAAATAATAAAAGAATTTCATATTCAAGTGCTGTCAAATCTACTTCTTTCTCTTTAAAATATACTTTTGATTCAGTTAAGTCTATTTTGATATCTTTGTAAGTAATAGTTTTATCCTGGCTTAGTGGTATAGTTCTTAAAACCGCATCAATTCTCGCCCTAAGAATAGCAAGGGAAAATGGCTTGGTTAAGTAATCATCCGCACCCTGATCAAGAGATGCAATTATAAAATCTTCATCGTTTTTTACAGTAGTAACTATCACTCTGATGTCTTTGTCTTTTAACTTTTCAATCAAATACTGACCATCTTTGTCTGGTAGATTTATATCTAGAAGTGCACAATCGAAATTTATATCCATCTTATATAAAGCTTCATAATATGAAGACGCAAGATCTACTTCATAGCCATTTTTTGATAAGTACCTTTTTATCTGTAGAGCAATTTCTTCGTTATCCTCTATGATTAATATTTTTTTCATAACAGTTCCTCATGCTGATAATTTATCTTGTTTTCATATCTTAATTATTATTAATCAAAATATAAAAATAATAAAAAATGATAAAAAATTCGTAGTCAATACGCTGTAAATTTCTTAAAAAAATTTGTTCTAACTTTTTTATTATTTACATTTATAATTATTAATTTGTATTAACGTACTCTAAGATATCCCCAGGTTGACAATCAAGTTCTTTACAAATGGCAGCTAAAGTATTAAATCTAATACCTTTGGCTTTTCCTGTTTTTAGTATTGATAAGTTTGCTTCAGTTATTCCTATCCTGCCTGCGAGCTCTTTTGATGTCATATTTTTCTTTTTTAATACTTGATCCAGATTTATAATTATTTGATCCTTCATTTTCAAATTATACTTTCCGAATCTTCTTTTAAGGATTTTCCTGAATTAAATATCATCATTGATGAAAATGCTATAACCATCAAAATTATATTCGTTAAATAATCCTTAATAGTGAAATTAAAAACACTGCTAATATTGTCCACTTTAAAATAATTGAAAACTAGCTTAGAAATAATTTGGCAAATTGTCAAAATTAGAATAGCTATTAAAATGTTTTTCGAATATTTTGAGTTTAAGTCTGAAAAATAATCTTTCTTCTCTAAATTCACTAAAATCTTCTCGAATTTATCCAATGAAAAACCAGCCACAATAAATATCATAAGAGCACTCAAGCATGAATAAATAATAAAAGGAAGTGAAACTTCTTGTAGATTAAATTGTTGAGATTCTACTACTTGTATTACATCATCTTTAAAAATCAGAGTTAATACACTTCCAAGTAAGGTAAAAGCTGCTCCCAAATATGAAATATATCTTAAAACCTTAGATAATATAATCGCTATTTTAAAAATAAAATTTTTCATAACTCTTCCTCAACACTTTCGCTTTATCTCTTATCATCTACATCTTTCCTTTCTTGTACTCTATCTTTCAGATCATTTAAATCTTCTTTAGAAAGTTCCCAGGTTAATGAAGATGACATCAAGGGCATTCCATCCATTGTAATATATGGATAATTTTCATAAATATAAAAATCTATCTTTGTAGCTTTTTTATCCTTTCTCTTGCTGGTTAATAAGAAGTGGTAGGACACTATTGCATCATCTGGTATTTCTTTAAAATAATCGTCGAAGTTTTTATCATTAATATTTTCTACACTCATTCCTGTCAAATTACTAAAACAGTCTAGAACTTCTTGTTCTTCTGTTTCTACAATTTTTTTACTGTTAGTATCAAATATTTCAATCTTTTCTTCTTTTTTACTACTAGTTTGTTCTGTTGTAGTATTTGGACTACAAGAAGTTAAAACTATAGAAAAAACAAGAAAAATAGCCATTATTAAAAATCTTTTTCTCATGATAATCCTCCCTATCGAATTATTGTAAAACGATAATTATCTTTGATTATTATTGTAAAACAATAATTATAATTTGTCAATATCATTCGTAATGACTTAAAATTTATCAAAGTCTTCTTGCGTAGCTACTTCTTTTATTGTCATTTATCCTAAAAGTAGACATGAAAAAGGCACCTAGATTTTTTCTAGATGCCTTCATTTGTTGGTTACTAACTTCACTACTAATTCCACAAAACATGGCTTCTGTGTTCACGCTATTCTATATAAACAATCTTGATTTTTTAATTTTTATTAGGTATCAAATTTTAAAATTTTGTTGTTTGTAGTCCCATAGAAAAAAGTTATTTTCCTTCAACACATAGGCTGACTCCACTATTGGTCTCAACAATAATACTAGTTTTATCATAAAGATAAAGTTTCGACCCTGTAGGAAATACATTACTTGAGTAATTTTCACTTCCTTCATCTATTGACTTGGATCCAGAATTATATGATTTTTTTACTTCTCCTATCAAGGTAAAATCTTTTAGACTAATATCCTCTAGATCTTTGGACCAATAATAAATTTTGTCTTCTACTTTTATCATAGGTTTATAATTAGCATCAATATCATCTTTACTTGTATTCTTTGCTATATATATTCCTCCTATTACAGTAATTAGTAATAATATAGAAGCAAAGATTTTTTTATATCTACCATCCATAAATTGTCGAACTCCATACAAACTTGCCACCATTTACAGATATACTCTTACTTGATATGGACATACTGACATAACTAGCATTCCAAGGATTCCATACAGAATACGTGTTGCTTCTTGTGTTGTAACCTCTTAAGACAAGGGCATGATTTGCTTTTTTACTGAATATAGACTTAAAGTTCCTGTACTTTCTGATGGATATGACTTTTTGTTATTAGCATATTTAATTAGTTGCTTATGTGAAATAGATTTTTTCTTTAAATCGGCATAACTAACATTTGGATAGAAATATCTCATTATATTGATTGCATAAATCTTTCCTTTTCCTCTTTGTCTTAAAATTTGAGCACCAGCAAAAGCCGAACACCAAGACTGATCCCCTTGAGTTTCTGCTAGATCTAAATCAATATATTTACTACTCGAAGACCTTGGTTCATAAACCATATTATCTAGTCTATAGCTATCCTCTAAGTTTTCGATTTCCATTATATTTACTGCATTTTTTGAAGGAATTTCAGTCTCATTATATAATTTTGAATCACTAGATACTTCCAGTTCAGGATAAAAAGTCAACTGTATTTCTTTACCCGAAATAGTTGCAAAGACATTTCCCTTCACTGTATATAAAAAAGCAGGTGATTCGAGACTTGTAAGTTCAGAAATTTGATTTAAGCCATCAGAAAAATCCTTTGACAGAGTCCATCATAATTCTCCTTCGAAATCCGATACAGCCATCAATGCTACTATTTTATTATCTATTATGATTGGTATATATGTTGATTCGTTTAAATTAAATGGTTTCCCAAATGAAATCATGTCTTCCAAAACAAATCCATCTAGAGATATTACATCTTTTAAAGCCATTAGCACGTTCTCTTTTTCGCTATTAGCATATGTAATATGATTCTCATTAACCTTATCGGAAACTAAATATAATTCTTTTACATCCGGTTGCTCACCTTCATTAGCTGCAATAGACCTCGACGATAAAACTGGTAGCATCATTACTAATGCTATCACTAATGTTAACAACCTCTTCATCCTTCTTTTTCTAGTCTCCTAGATTACGCTATTTAGTACTATTTCTACCTTATAGAATTTAGATACTTCATGTTTTAACTACCAATCTTAATCTAAAACCAAAATATCATCTTCTCAATCACCATTCTTATACCTTTGTGGATTTAAATATACCATTTAATTTCCTCCTGCACCTTCATGACACTGCTCACACTCAAACTTATCAAAACCAAATAATGTATAAACACATGTGTCTAGTTTGTTTGCAATTTCTATTCCTACTGAAATTGTGGCTTGAGCCTCTCCACGTTCCAAAAGACTAATAAATTGTCTTGTTACACTAAGCCCATCAGCTAATTGTTCTTGGGTTAATTCTTTTTCTTTCCTAATTTGTCTTATACTATTTTCCAAAGTATTTTGAACCTACCTATCTAACATTCTTAATTTAACTCTATTATAATATATTTCTTTTTATATTGCAAATATATTTGCATTGTTATTAAAACTTATCAAAGTCTTCTTGTGTAGCCACTTCCTTATATTTATAATCATCGTTATTCTTTTCTGTAAACATATCATTTATAAGTCCAATTGTTAGTAGAGATAAATCAGAAACAGAAAGACCAAGTTCCACTGCCCTTAGTAAAAACAAGGGTGTAGTCATTGGTCTTTCTGTTGGTCTTACTTTTTTTAGGAACTTCTTCCGATTTTATATTAAGTCCCCATAACTCAATTAGCTGAGGTAGAATTTGATAAATTGAAAAAGTTGAGAAATTATCCAACCTTTCTTCTGGACTATCTGGCACAGATTTATCTCCATGTTTTGCCGTTACATAGACTATGTTTTCCAAAAATCTAATATCATATGTCAAGATTACTCCTTAATTTTAGGCATCAAAAAAGCACCTATCATTTTGATAGATGCTTTCAAATCTGTTAATGCTATCTTATTCTTTTACTATTGGAACCCATAATTCCATTTGATAATCTTTTGAATTAGGGTCTCCATCTCCATATACTTCAAAATCGGGACTTTCATCATGTCTATATCCTTCTTTTGGGAAGAAATATGAAATAATATACTTCCATCCTTCGTGAATGCATTTTGGTATAGGACCTTCTAAGCTTACAATAGCATACTCTTTTTCAGGAATACTGAGTGTATCTAATCCTAATTCCTTAGCTTTTACCTCATCCGTCAAATCAAAACCAGCTAAATATGTAAATGAATCTTCTTCATCCATTAAATAATCATATCCAACACCATAAATTTGACCACTACCAAACTCTTTAAATTTTTCTCTTGGTACTATTTCAACTAGTCTATCCCAAACTTTTGGAAAATTTGAACTCTTAGTTACATCTGATTTAATACCAGCTACTTTAAATGCTTTCTTTTTCTCAATTTTAATATCCATTTGATTTCCTCCTTGAACTGAAATTGAAAAGTAGATTCTTGGGAAATATTGATACTTTTTTCCTCTTTTTACTTGTCCTGGAGTTAGCTTATGAAAACTTTTAAAAGCTAAGGCAAAAGAATCTTGAGAATTATAGCCATATTTTATTGCTATATCTATAATTCTTTTATCTGAATTTTTTAAATCAATTGCAGCATTTGTCATCTTTCTTAACCTTATATATTCAGATAATGAATATCCTGATATGATTGAAAATATTCTTGAAAACATTGGAAATGAATATCCTGTTATCCGTGTTATCTCTTTCTCATCAAGTTCTTCAGTTAAGTTATCTTCAATATAGTCTATTGCTAAGTTAAAAGATTTCATTATATCCACATTCCCACCACCTTTCATTTAAATTGTACAAGGATTTGTTAATTTATACTCAATAATATTAATACAAATATTATAGCATTTATAACTTGTTAATATTATATTTGTAATTCTTATAACTCTTAAAGCTTTCACTCTAATTAAAATCACCCACTATTATTTTTATCACCTTTATTTTATTATAAGATATAATAGTCAAGTTTCAGTCAGTAACTTTATAAATTGCTAGTAAATAAAGAATAATATAAAATAAAAACTACTTATAACTTAACCATATTCATGAAATTATCGTCAGCTCATATCCTAAATTTAAACAATAAAATAGCACCTGTTGTTATAGATGCTAGAAAATCTTTATAAAGGATAATTTTCTCATTTGTAGAAATTTGAATTGAAAAATAAAAAGTTACATACTTTTTTCACTTAAAATAATGAATTATACATCCTATTATAGTAATTGCAATTCCTATTATTTTATAGATTTTTCTTGTATTTTTGTTCAATTCATTTTTAGCAACTAATGAATAGGAAAAGAGTATCAACCCGATAAATATTAATATAAAATGAAAATTTTGTTTTAATAACTCAAAAATTTTCACTATAAATAACCCCCAATCTATGTATAATTTCATATCTACTATCTAATAATTATAGTATAGAATTCTTTGATAAAATCTTAATCAAATTATATACATACTAATTTCTCGGCCATCTTTAATGCGTAAAATAAACAAATAATGAACTTAAATAATATTTAATTTAAAAATAGTGGATTATTTATGTTGATCTTTCAAAAAGTTTTCAATAGCTTCTTCTGACTCTACTTGAGCCTTTTGATTTGCTTTTAAATTTCCACCTGTTTTTATTCTCATATTCTCCAAATTTAATATACCGTTAGCTCCAAAAATATGTCCAGCACCTTCATAGGAAAGTAGCTTTGCATGAGGTGATTGATTCTTAATGATATTTGCCATATTTAAGCTGTCCCACATAGCGTCCTCAACTCCCGCAATCATCAAAATATTTGCCTTTACATCTTTTATCGGTATCATTTTTTCTTCTCTATTTGAGTCAGATTCTACTGCACTTGTATATGTATCTTTGTAAGAAATTGGTGCGTTTACAATTGAAGATAAAACAATATTTTTTAAGAAAGAGCCAAAAGATCCTTTTTTTATATCTATATAGGGAAGTTCTTCTCCCTTATATGTCCAAGAAGAGCCATAATCATTAAAGTCTAGCCCTGCAAAATTATAACTTGATGGAGCAATCAAAACTAAATTTGAAATTTCTGGATATTTACTTGCTAGATTAAGGACATATTCAGCTCCTTTTGATGCTGCTATAATACTTATCGGAACTTGATCATCAATAGTCTTGTGTAGATAAGCTAGTATATCTTCAAATTGTTCTAATGGTATTCTTACCAATGTATCTTGCTGATTCTTCATACCGAACATAAATATTGCAAATGTTTCAAAACCTTTTTGAGATAACTTTTGTGCAGTTTCAAAATTTGGGCTGCCCTCAGATCCTCCAAAACAAAGTACTACACCATTATACAGTTTCTTTTTAGGAGTAAATTGAAATCCCTGCAAGCTTCCCTCATCAACATATCTAACATCTACACCTTCAATGTCTGTTGGGTAAAGACTAATATTTCTTACATCCTTGTAATATTCAGGAGTTTCCACATTATTAGAATCTTTGTACTTGTAGTCATTATAGACTCTCACTACAAAAATTATAGCAAATAAACCCAATGCTATGAAAAAAGTTCTTTTTAAAATCTTTTTCATTTATTAAATCCTCCTAATCTTAACAAAATTATACCCAATTTTAGAATGAAATTTATTTTTCAAACTACATTAATGAAACTTTTTTTATTTATATGCTTATTTTATATAAATAAATACATTTATTTCAATCTGATATATCATGGACATATCAATAAGATCAATTTTTAACCTTACTCTATTTTTTTATTTCCTATATTCATTCGTATGAAATGATGTTTTTGAGTAATTTTTTTATTCTTAATGATAGAAACAAAAAATAAAAGCTTATAGTTTATGAAAATTATAAGCTTTTATTTTTACAATAGACTTTTAATTAGAATGAATAGATTTCTTTAACCTTATCAACTAATAGCTTTATTTTTTCCTGAATAATAATATCTTTAAAACTCTCATTATTAGTTAATAATCCTATATAAGAACGAGCAATCATATCGTCACTTCTATTTGGCTTAGCAGATAATAATAAATTTTCATCAATCCATTTATCTATTTGATCAAAATACTCATCTCCTCTTATATTAAAAGATTTTTCCTTGCCTTTTATTAGTAGGTTGAGTAATTTTTCTACATATTGAATAGAGAGTTTTAGGTTATTATATTCAATATAATGAGTTGCCAAGGATAAATAGAAATTTAAAACAATAGAAACATTTATTTCAATGAGATTAAAAGTTTCTATTAAATCTTCCACTCTTTCCAATGTTTCGACCCGATCGTCATCATGCAAACTACTCTTCATCATAAGAAGGGTGATTAAATCAATTATGTTCTTATAAATCATTACTTGAAGTTTTTGATCTACTTTATTTTCTTCCTTCGTTTTTAAATAAGCTGAAGCCACCAAGCAATCTTTTGATATAGATAGCATGTCAGAAGAAGGCAAAATATTTAATGCTTCTTCCGGTTTTCCTAAACTAATTAAACAGGCTGCCCTTAAGCTCAATGATTGATCTTTAAGTATAGGATCTTTCGAATCTTCACACACTCTTTTTAATATATTATTTACGTATTCGAGATATTCTTCTTTTTTCACATCATCAGTTGCTAAATCACAATGGTTCAAAATAAACAAAGCCATGTAATAAAGAAGTTCAAAACAAGAATAATATTGTTTTATTTTAATTTCTATATCTTCTACGATACTATCCATACCTGCATCTAAGACACGGTTCTCTAAGTCTATATAAATTTTTTTTATTTGAGCTGAAGATAAATCTGGGTCATATCCTATTAATTCATCCACACTTATATTGAAAAAAGTGGCAAGTTTTGGTAGAAGTAAAATATCTGGATGGCTTTGACCTGTCTCCCATTTTGATACGGACGCTTTTGTTACCATCATGAATTCTGCTAATTCCTCCTGAGTTATACCTCTTTCTTTTCGTTTCTGAAGAATATTTCCTCCAATTTTTAGCATTATATTTTACCTCCTAACTGATTTGTTTTTTGTTTATTACAGCAATCGAAATTACGATACAGATTATAACCAAAATGCTGCCTGTAATAATCGGTACATAGTAGTCATCATATCCAATTCCTTTTATAAGATTCACAGGCTTTCCTATTAATGCAATAGGCATGTATTTAACAATTTCATCTCGAATGGATAATATAAGTTGAATCACAATCCCAGCGGTCGTTAATATTAATGTTCCTATAACATTTCCTGAAATCACTCCAGCCAATATCTCTAATGCTATTAAAAATAAACCAAATATAAAAGGAAGCAAGGCTGCCATAAGTATATTTTTTATAGGGAAGGAAATCCCGAAAAAGTACTTTGTATAGAAATAAGTAAGTATAAAAGAACCAAAGTAAGCAATAAACCACAAAATGAAATTATAAAAAATCTTCGATAGCACTACTTGATACCTTGGCAGTCCCTTAGATAACAAATTAATTAAGGTTCCCTTTTGGAATTCATTTGCCATTTGTGTACTTAGTATAATGGCTAAGCCAAGCATACCTATTTGACTAATGTTTTTAAAGAATTGTGTCCAAGAGTCAATTTCTGATGGTGGTACTGCGTTAATATCTATATTGCCTGTAGCTATGGATTGAAGTATCATGGGAGTTAATTTCGCTGTCAAAGGACTTATTAACCCTATAAACAAGAACAGGATAAAGGTAGAAATCATTTTTTTAGTCCTTGAACCTTCAATAGCTTCTTTCTTCAATAGAGATAAAAATATCCTCATGCTTTCGTCACCTCCATAAAAATATTTTCTAATGTAGGTTCTTCTATTTTTATTTCTAGAGGAAATATGTTTAGCTTATATAGCTCATATAAAATATCAATATCTTTTATTTTATTGTCTTCGTCTGTAAGGTATAAAATATCTCCTTTTTCATTCGTTACAAGATTTGAAAATTTATCTAGTGACTTAAATACCTTTAGCTCTTTGTTCGACTTAAACCTGATTTTAATTGTATTTTTTCTCTTTATATTTTTTAGCTCATCTATCGAACCTTCTAGTACATTTTTTCCTTTATCAAGCACCACAACATGATCGCAGATTGCTTCAACATCCGATAAAATATGTGTGGAAAAAATAACAGTTGTAGAGTCTTTTATCTTTAATATGATGTCTAATATCTCTTTTCTTCCAAGTGGATCAAGGGCGGAAGTTGGTTCATCACATATTAATAATTTGGGACTATTTAACAAGGCTTGGGCTATACCCAAGCGCTGTTTCATGCCTCTAGAATAGCCACTAATTCTTTTATTGACATCCCTTAATCCCACCAATTCTAAAAGTTCCTCGCTCTTGTTTTTAATTTCATTTTTTTTAAGACCAGTTATAGATCCACATAAATTGAGATATTCTTTTGAAGTCATATAGCCATAAAATTCAGGTACATCTGGAAGATATCCGATAAATCGATTGGTTTTTGACTGACCAAAGCTAACTTTTTCTCCAAACACTTCAATGGAGCCTTCATTAATTTTCAAAAATCCTAAAATCATTTTCATTGTCGTAGTTTTTCCAGCACCATTTTTACCTAAAAACCCAAAGATTGTATTTTCAGGAATCGACATGGATAAGCCATTAATAATCGTGTTTTTCCCGAAAGATTTATGAAGATTTTCAATTTTAAGTGCTTTCATCATTCTTCCTCCCTACCTATTGTTAAGTATAAAATAGGTCCAATAATTTGAATAAAAATAACAATTAAAATCCACATGGTTCTACTGCCAAATTTGTATCTATCGTGTTTTAAAACATGACTTAAAGCATAAATCATAAGTATAATCTCCAAGATAACAATAGGTAAAAGAACAGGAAAAAATTCTCTAATAAAGTCCATATTATCTCCTCCTTTATTTGTATCCTATCATTTTATTTAATAAACTATCAAGAAACTATTAGTATACTTATTTTATTTTTATTAACTATAAGGAAAGTCTACATTAATTAAGACCAATAAAATGGCCTGCACCAAAATTGGTACAGGCCTACTTACTTTTAAAATATATACCTTGAATTACTTTTTATTCAACTACATAAATATCTAATTTATATTTTACCATAAGATGTTTTTAGTTTAATTATGTAGATTTAAGATTTATTCAAGTATTTAATTTATTGACGTCAATATTACAGACTTGAGTGATAATTATGGAAAACATTTGATTTTTTAAACCAGCATATATGGAATATATCTAATATAATTTAAGGATCAAATCTGAATTTGATAGTTACCGAAATTGAATATCCCTTTTCCCTGTTTCAAATCTCCTCTTGATTCTAATAATCTAAAACCATCCTCTATCTCATTAATTAATGAGCTTGTAATATTTAAATCATGATGACCAGGCAAAACTCTTTTAATATCATATTTTTGTATCTTTTTTATTGATTTATAAAATAATTTAGGATCAGTTGTAGGATAAAAAGCGTATAGACATCCTTTATAAATTAAATCTCCAGAATATAAATATTTCCTTTCATGTTCATAAAAACAACAATGACCAGGAGAATGTCCCGGTGTATGTATAACCTCAATAGTTCTCCCGCCTAAATCAAATGTATAGCTATCTTGAAAAACTATTTGTGGCTTTACTTGGAAAATCTTATAGTCATCAATATTAAAATCACAAGGAAAATTGTGTACTTTCTCTGTTAATTGCTTTTTTACAACTTCTAATGGAAGAGGAAATTTTTTTGAAAGCCATTCTTTTTCTTCTTTGTGAACACCAATACAATCAAAATATCTATGGCCACCAATGTGATCCCAATGAACATGTGTAGTAAAAACTGCAACTGGTAAATCTGTTAATTCTTCTACAACTTCTTTAATATTTGATACACCGAGTCCTGTGTCTATTAAGAGTGCCTTATTCTCTCCACATAATAAGTAGCAATGAGTCTCTTCCCAGTGTTTGTATTCACTTAATGCAAATGTTTGAGAATCTATCTTTTCTATTGTAAACCAAGTATCCATAACTACTCCTTATTAACCCTTCACCTCATCATATTTTTTTTAAATTATTAAAGTAATCATAAATATCTTAATATGGTTAATGATGATAAGGTCCCATAAACTATATATATAATTATAAAAAGAAACACTTATAATTAAAATTTAAATTTTTTTTATACATTTATCCTTATGATTTGCCTTATACTAATCTTTATTAACTGAATAGTTTTCCTCCTACTATTAATGTATTTTTCTTCTGAGGAATGGATAATTTAATAATTTATCATCTGTTATTCCTAATTGATGTATAACATGATAATAAATTATATATTCTAAAACAGCATTAGCATTATTTAATTCTTTAAAAGCTTTTAGACGTGATTTATTCTTATTATTTCCCGGTCCATGCGTGTTATAATTTCTTGTATCTTTCAATCTATTAGCAAAGTTTTTTTCAAAATTCGAATCATTTTTCCAATTTTTATCTACTAAATAAAAAATATTTTTTAGCTGATCAGGTATATTCTCTAAAATAACAGTTAGTTTCTCTCTTAAAGTAGGACGATTTTTTTTATCATTAACTAGTCTCCTAGTTATTTCTTCTTTAATAGAAATTTCTATGTTATTTTTATCTAGATAATCTTTAATTTCTAAAATAGTATTGTCTAAATTTGAATCATCACAATTTTGTGTTTCTCTTGCACTGTTAAAAAAGTTATCGTAAAGCCTTTCCATCATCTCTGTTTGTTTTACGAGAATACTTTCTATATCTAAGGTAGGAATATAATTTTGGGTATATAAATCAATTACTGGTTTTAGTTTTTCTTTATATTTAAACCAATTACAAATTATAGTTTCTAAATCTTCTTTTATATAACTCAACCTCAATGAATTATATTTGAATTCTTGCGCTTGCTCATCTAATTGACGAAATATAAACCGACCATAGTATATTGGATACTTATAATCATAGTCTCCATTGTCTAAAGATTTAGATTGAAATTTATTATTTTCATCTTCTAGATAGAATTTGATGTATGAAAATCTTTTTTTAGATTGGGTTAAAAAATCAATCAGTTTCATAAACCATTGTGAAATTTCATAGAACTCTCTAACACTTTTTACTTCGTAATTATTAGATATAACTTCTATATAATAATCCATTTTAGCACTAGCACCTTTATTAAATTCATTAATCGCTCTAATATCTCTCTTTATTTTTATAGTAAATTTATTATCTAAAATATTAAAACTATTCTCATTGGAAAATTTATTAATATATTTTATAGAAAAAGAGTCTTTGCTCATCTCATCATTTAATATAGGATGGTCAATATTATACCAATCATTAAGATAAGAAAAGCTAAACTTAGCTCTAGTTGCATAAACTTCTTGATTTTTAAGTACTGAAACATCATTATTAGGTAATGAAATTATATATGCATAATTTGAAACATACCTTTCTACATTATATCCATCAGGAATAATGGTTGGATTAATAAGGTAGTACTTTTCTAAGACTACGTACAGATTATTACTTAATTACCCATATATTTTTTCAATTTCATCAAAAAGGCTCAATGATACTCCAGTTAATCTACCATTTAAATCTAAAGTTATTTTTCCATTATTTAATTCTAAATTACCCGATATAGCTTTATTGGATATAATCCATCATCTGAAATTAACTCATTTAAAGAAATAGCCCACTTACCTTTTAATATATTTTTATTATCTAGCCTATAAGAATCTAACATCACAAAAATTCCTTGCAAGTTTTTAATAAATAGAGATATACTCTAATTCACTAGTGACATCAATACCACAGTCTCCACATGGCTTGAATGGTCAGTATGGATAAATTTTAATATTTTAAGTAAGCGACGCATGTGAGAATATATCCATAAGTATATTTCTTATGTTTTAAATTATCTCTAAATCTAAATTTACTTAT
>NZ_CP175954.1:935000-1752963 GCF_047936775.1 Anaerococcus sp. AH8042_DFU013_CI05
ACATTTAAAATAATAAGGGATAAATAACTCAGGTAGTTCTATTGAAAAATATGTAGTGTAGTATTCCATCCAATATGAAAAATGCTCAAAGGCTTTTTTTCCATTATTATTAAAATCTCTCAGAAAAGTTTGCTGAATATATTTTGATGCCTCTTTAAAATTATAGCTTTCTGACATAAAAAATCTTATATATTCATTTAAATCTATCAAAAGTTCATCTAGCTGAAATTGTATATCTTTGCTAATTACTTCACTTGGACAGTATTCTTTATGAAGTTTATATATAAAATCTTTGTAATTATCTGTATAGGTATTCTGTAGATTTTCCTTGAAAATTTTTATAGCTTCCTTGCCTGGTCCATTCAAATAAAGTTGCCATATATAGTTGTTAAACATTTTTATTACCTGTTAAAATTATTACTAATTTACTTTTTTTATATTTAATAAGACTGTTATATTAAAAACTAGTCTGTCATCCTATTATCTTGTTGTTTGGAAATATTTTCTAAAATTGATTATAAATCAATTGTTCTTGCTTTCCGTTTTTTTGACACTCATTTGGTACACAATGTTAATATAATCTCTCTCATCTAACTTATCATAGAGAAACATTCTAGATACAAATCTATTATTGGTCTTAATATTATAGATAGAATTCAATGTATAAAAACCTTCTTTGTAGATTAAGTTAAATATTCAATCTGTTTCATAAACCCTTGTGAGATTTCATAGACATCCCTAACACTTCTTTCTTAATTATCAGATATAACCTCTATGTAATAATATATTTTTAAGATAGGGCCTTCATTAAATATGCAAATAGTTCTAATATCTATCTTTATTTTTATGGTAAATTCATCATCTAAAATATAAAGCTATTTTATCAGAAAATTTATAAATATACTTTTTTAAAAAATATTCTTCACTATCTTGAGCACTAAATAATATAAGCAGATTAATATTAGACCAATCCTCAATATAAGAAAATATAAATTTAATTCTAGTTGCATAAACTTCTTGATTTTTAAATACTGAGACATCATTACTACTTAATGAAATTAAAGATGCGTAATTTGAAACATACTTCTCTACATTATATCCATCAGAAATAATACTAGTGTTAGTAAGATAGAATTTTTCAAGGCCACGTACAGATTATCACTTAAGTATCCATATATTTTTTCAATTTCATCACCATAGCTCAGTAAATCTCCAGTTAATCTTCCATTTAAATCTAAAGTTATTTTCCCATTATTTAAATCTAAATTTCTAGTGACATAAATACCACAGTCTCCACATGGCTTGAGGGATCAGTATGGATAAATTTCCAAGTTTTTCAAAAGCCTCGTATGGGTAAATATGTTAATAAATGCTAATACTATTAAGGTCTTAAAGCCGTAATAGGTAATACGTAAACATCATCATCTCTTTTATAAGCAAAAGGGGCTTTGGCACATAATACCACCATAAATGAGGGTTTGGACATGTTTTTTGTGTCAACTTTAGATGCTAAATCTTTTAAAGTTTCAGCACCTTCCTCAATTAACTTATCTCCACCAAGTTTAATTTCAACTAGACCATAATCTCCATTTCTTAGATGAATCACTGCATCACATTCTAAACCGTTCCTATCTCTATAATGATAAACCGTTCCATTTAAGTAATCTGTATAAATTCTTAAGTCACGAACGCACAAGTTTTCAAATAAAAACCCCATTGTATTTAAATCATCTAGTAAATCCTTAGGGCCTACACCCAATGATGCCGTTGCAATAGATGGATCTGAAAAGTATCTGGTATCCGTTGTTCGTATTGATGTTTTTGACCTTAAGTTTGGATTCCATGCTGGAGAATCCTCTATAACAAATATTTTTCTTAAAGCATCCAGGTAAGAATAAAGTGTTACCTGATCAAATGTATCTGACTGATTTACTAACATATCTTGCCTAATCGTTTCTAACGAACTTTGCGTACCTACATGTCTTGCATAGGATTTAAGTAATCTTTTAGCTTTTTCTTTGTCTCTCTTTACCGAATCCACTCTACTAATATCAGTAGACACAACTGCATCAAAATAATCTATAGCTTGGAATAATGCTGGTTTCTCATCTAATCCAATTGCTTTTGGCCATCCACCTCTACAAATTAGAAAAGCAACTTCTTCAAGACCCGTTTCATCAATGGCTGAGATATTTTTACCTTCAAATAAATCTTTTAGAGATATTTCACCGCTGGAATCTTTTGATTCATATAAACTCATAGGTCTCATTAAAAGCCTAGAAATTCTTCCTGTACCTGTATGCATAGAATCATCAAATTCATTGGGTACTGCTGAACCTGTCAAAATAAATTGACCAAATTCATCCCTATTATCAACCTCATAGCGCACAGCATTCCATAAATTAGGTGCAATTTGCCACTCATCAATTAGTCTTGGCGTTTCTCCTTCTAGCAAAGTATTAGGAGAAATCTCTGCCATTTGCTGATACTGTCTAGTCATATCAGGTTGGTCCATAGATATTAAACTTTTAGCCTTTTGTTTCGCTGTTGTTGTCTTTCCACACCATTTAGGACCTTCAATTAAAACCGCTCCCTTTGCGTCTAATCGTTCCTTTAACAATTTATCTGCAATTCTGGGTAAATATTCTTTCATGATTGCCTCCATACTCATTACTTAAGTAAATTTTATCAGTTATTCAAGCATTTGTCCATTTTTTGTTCGTGTATTTATCCGTAATTCATTCAAGTACATATCTAGCTTCTATTCAAGTGTTTTGTCGTTTATTGTTCTATATTTTTATCTTTACGATATAATACTTAATGCACAAGACCTTACCATAGTGATGGGGCTAATTTTATGCAATCAAAAGACCCGACTTGGTCCGCATTATAATAAGAGGCGTGTCGGGTACTATTTTTTACTAATATATATTTATAATTTTTGAATAAAACTAGCTTCCTCGCAATTAAGTTCTTTCTTTAAATCTTTAAAGTAACGTCTCTGCTGCTTACGAATATAAGAGCCTATAAATGGTTTAAAAATGAAGTTTTTAGAAACTATATCTTCAGTAAAATCCAAAGTTATTTTATTTCCAAGGTAATAAAATTTTCCAACCCAGGTTCCAACAATATTTTCATTTTCTATTTTGAAAGCCCAGCACTTGTATTTCAAAAAATCTGTAACTTCAAAATGTGTTTCAATTCCATTTTTACTAATCTCTACAAAATTATTTTCGTCTATAATCTTTACATTCTGCAAATCACTTCTCCATGAAAAATCATGAAGATTGGTTATCTTGTTCCATACTTCTTCAATGGGACACAATAACGTGACTTTAATATTTGCAATCGCCATAATATTTCCTCCTAACTCACTCTATTTTCTTGACATCAATACCACGCTCTCCACATGCATAGTCTGAGAAAACATATCTACCGCTTTTATTTTTTCTAGTTTATATCCCCTATCCATAAATCTTTTTATATCACGGGCTAAGGTTTGAGGGTTGCAGGATATGTAGACTATTTTTTCCATGCCGGCATTTGCTATTGTCTTTACTACTTCTTTATCTAGGCCGGCTCTTGGTGGGTCTACTGTTACTGCATCTATTTTTTCTTTTTTTATAAATTTACTATCTATAAATTTTGCGTTTTTTGCTATAAGTTTATAGTCACGAAGTCCATTTCTTTTTGCATTTTCTTTTGCATCTTTTATAGCATTTTTATTTATTTCTACACCTACTATATTATCATTATTTATTGACATGGAGCTAGTTGCAGATCCGCAGTAGAGGTCTAGAAGTTTTTGATTTTCTCCTAAAAATTCTTTGGCCACACTATATAATTTTTCTATCTGATAGTCATTTACCTGGTAAAAATCATTGGCACTTATTTTAAATTTTTTTTTACCAATTTTATAATCAAGATACCCTTCCCCACTGATAATTATTAAATCTCTACCAAATAATAAGTTGATATTATAAATACTATTTGAATATCTTTCTTTTATGTATGCAATAGCTTTACTATCAAAGTTTCCTTGTAGATTTAATAATATATTTTTTTCGCTTGCCCTTATGGAGATTTCTTCTATAATGCCTATGAATTTTTGATTGATATCTCTGGTTATTTTTTCAATTCCAACTAGATTTTCAGATATTTTTTCATTTGCAATTAGACAATCATTTATTTTTACTAATTTTTTAGAATATATTTCCAGATAATTCAATCCACCTTCTTTGTCTACATGCAAACGAATTTTGTTTCTATAGCTAAATTCTGGACTTTCAATAATTTCAATATCTTCTAAGTTAATGCCTGTGGATTTTTTGATTGCATTTTTTATAAGATTCTGTTTTAAGTCTATTTGTGTTTCATAATTGATATCCATTATAGAACAACCTCCACATTCATAAAAATATGGACATGGAGGTTTTCTTTGATAATCACTTTTTATTTTTGTATTTATTTTTCTAGCTTCTAAGAAATTTTTCTTTTCAGCAAGGATTTCGGCATCTAAAGTTTCGCCATAAATAGCATTTTCTACAAATACTGTTTTGCCTTCTGTGCGGGCTACACCTCTGCCATCTTGTAGGATATCAATTATCTTAATATTTTTTATAATCATTAGATAACTTTTGCTTCCCCTTTATAAATTACGCCACCGATTGGGTCTACTGTTATTGTATCGCCATCTTTTACTAGATTTCTAATATTAAATGCTCCAACTACTGCTGGAAGTCCAAAGTGAACTGCCGCAATTGCTGTATGACTTGTTAGTCCACCTTCTTCTGTGACAATAGCTTTTGATTTTTGAATGTATTCTGTAATATCAGCATCTGTAAATTTAGCCACGATAATGTCGCCTTCTTCAAATTTTTCTTCGAGTTCTTTTTTAGTTGAAGCGAGGCATACTTTACCTGAAACAGATTTTGTTCCTATGCCCGTACCACTTGTAATGATATCACCTATGATATGAACTTTGATTAAATTTGAATTTCCAGAAATACCTAGTGGTATACCTGCTGTTACTACTGTAAGGTCTCCTTCTGATACAAATCCATTATCAATTGCTCCAAATATTGCGCGATCGATAAGTTCATCTGTTTCTCCTGCTTCTTGGATTACTATTGGATATACTCCCCAAACTACTGATAATTGACGAGCTACTCTTTCTGTGGTAGTCGCTGCTATAGAATTTGTTTGTGGTTTGAATTTTGAAATTATTTTTGAAGTATTACCACTTGATGTACAAGAAATGATAGCTTTTGCATCTAGTTGTTTTGCTAATTGACAAGTATTTTTCGCAATAGCATTTGTTGTTGTATTAGATGAAGTAATATCTGTTTCGTAAATATTTTCTCTAAAGTCATCAGATAATTCTGTTGTAATACAAATATCTCTCATAGTACGAACTGCTTCAACTGGATATTTACCACCGGCAGTTTCTCCTGAAAGCATTACACAGTCGGTTCCATCAATAATGGCATTAGCAACGTCTGTAGTTTCTGCTCTGGTTGGTCTTGGATTTCTGATCATAGAATCTAGCATTTGGGTTGCTGTTATAACTGGTTTTGCAGCTAGATTTGTTTTTCTAATCATTTCTTTTTGAACAATTGGGATTAGCTCTGTTCTGATTTCTATACCTAAGTCACCACGAGCAATCATGATACCGTCACTTGCATCTATGATTTCATCAAGGTTATCTACACCCTCTTGGCTTTCGATCTTAGAGAAGATTTTGATATGCTCTCCACCGTGGTCTTCTAGCACACGTCTAATATCATATACGTCTTCTTTTTTACGAACGAATGATGCTGCTATAAAGTCAATATCATTTTCAATACCAAATTTGATATCATCAATATCTTTTGGTGTTAATGACGGTAGATTTGTTTGACGACCTGGCAAGTTTACACCCTTATGGTCAGAAAGCACACCATTATTGATTGCCCTACATATTACATCTGTACCATCTTTTATTTCTATAACTTCAAGTTGTACTAAACCATCATCGATATAAATATATGATCCCTTTTCAACATCATTTGGAAGGCCTTCGTATGATACTGAAACTATATCTTGTGTTCCCTCTACATCACGAGTTGTAAGTGTAAATATATCATCTGGTTTTAGGAATATTTCATCTACAGTAAAGTTACCAGTTCTAATTTCTGGTCCCTTTGTATCAAGCATAATTGCAATTGGTTCATTTAATTTTCTTCTAATTTTTTTGATTGTTTTTATTTTTTCAAGATGTTCTTCATGAGTTCCGTGTGAGAAGTTTAATCTAGCAACGTTCATTCCATTTTTGATTAGTTCTTCTAATATTTCTGGAGATTCAGATGCTGGTCCAATTGTACAAACTATTTTGGTCTTTTTAAGTATATCAGGTACTTGATTCATTTATAACTTCCTTTCTACTTTGATAAGTTATTTGCTAATTCGTATAAATGTTCATCAAATTGAGATTTTGTGTTTACAGCTTCATCAATGCTAACTTCAATAAGTTTTCCATTTACATATCCAATCGCAAGATTAGTTTTTTCTTCTGAAAGCAGTTCTACAGCGTGTGCTCCCATAGTAGATCCTAAAAGTCTATCTACAACTGATGGTGAACCACCCCTTTGAACATGGCCCAGAATTGTTACTTTTGTCTCAATTCCTGTTTTTTCTTCTAACTCTTTTGCAATAGAATATGGATCGCCGACACCTTCTGCAAGGGTAATAAGATGGTGAAGTTTTCCTCTTTTTCTACCATGTTCCATTTTTTCCACTATATCTTCAATAGAAAACTCATGTTCTGGCACAATTATTGACTCTGCACCACCAGCAAGACCTGAGTAAAGACCTAAGTCTCCACAGTGTCTACCCATAACTTCAATCACAACAGCTCGCCCATGTGAGCTAGATGTATCTCTTAGTTTACCGATAGCATCGCTTACTGTCTCCATTGCTGTAAAAAATCCAATTGTAAAATCAGTATAACCCATATCATTATCGATAGTTCCAGGTATACCAATTGTTTTAATACCTAAATCTGAAAGAGCCTTTGCTCCCTTAAATGATCCATCTCCGCCAATAACGATTAGCCCTTCAATACCATAATCAGATAAAATTTGAGCTCCTCTTTTTTGGCCTCTTCGTTTGTAAATTCTGTGGACCTTGCAGTACCAAGGATGGTACCACCCTTGTGGATAATATCAGCAACTGATGATACATTCATTTCATAAATGTCACCTTTCATCAAGCCATCATATCCATTTCTGATGCCCTTTATTCTCATCCCATTATTTAAAGCTGTTCTCACTGCCGCTCTTATGGTTGAGTTCATACCAGGTGCATCGCCACCGCTTGTTAAAATACCTATAGTATTCATATAAACTCCTTAATTTAACTTAACATTTTCTTTTCCTAAAAATTGTTCTAATCTACTAATATTGTGGTCGTTAGCATCAACCCACAACCTTTGATCAAGCTTAAAGGATTTTTTGCGATCTTCAAAATATACCACAACAGGTGTTTTACCACTGTGCTCCTTTAATACTTCTCGTAGATTATTATACTTATTATACCTTGTTTTTAAGTATAATGTTCTTAAATCTAAACTTTCTATGTCAATAAATTCTTGACTTAAAAGTTTTATATCTTCATCATCCACTTGTAATTTACCCTTAACAAGCACAACATTATCATCTTCTATTAAATTTCTATATTTTTTGTAAGTTTCTGGAAATATTACCATTTCTATCGAACCATGCAAGTCTTCAATATTTGCAAAGGCCATTAGACTTCTTTTCTTTGTCATTATTTCTGACTTGCCAGTAATTATACCAGCCATAGTTACAAATTGATTATCAAGTCTTGCTATTTCCGGATCAGTCATCTGATCTTTATAGTTTGTCCTAAATGTAATGGTATTTTTAAGTTTGTCAGTGGCTTCGCTTAGCGGGTGATCAGAAATATAAAATCCTAGTACATCCTTTTCTAAGGATAATTTTACTTTTTTGGGATATTCGCTCACATCAGGAAATGTTATATCCTCAGTTGAATTTTCATTTGTTTCCCCAGTCATGTCTAGCAAATTCATTTGACCTTTTACATTTACTTTTTGACCCTCGTGGACGTTTGTCATGGCTTTTTCATAAACAGCCATAAGTTTTGACCTAGCATATCCCATAGAATCAAAAGCACCAGCCTTTATTAGCGATTCTAATACCTTTTTGTTTAAGGCTCTACTATCAACAGCTTCAACTCTTTCTAAGAAGTCTTTAAAATTTAAAAACTCACCATCTTTTTGCCTTGCAGCTATAATGGCATTTATAAAGTTAATTCCCAAATTTTTAATTCCTGAAAGACCAAAAATAATCTTGCCATCTTTGGCAAAAAATTTCTGGTATGACAAATTAACATTTGGGGCGATTACATCTATTCCCATAGATTTTGCTTCACTAACATATAAGTAAAGTTTTGATGCACTGTCCATAACTGATGAAATAAGATTGGCCATGTATTCTTCAGGGAAATAGTGTTTTAAATATGCAGTTTGTACTGCCACCAAGGAATAAGCGGCAGAGTGAGATTTATTAAAGGCATATTTTGCAAAGGAAATCATCTCATCATAGATTTTATTTGCTGCCTTTTTACTTACTCCATTACGGATGCAGCCTGGTATTATGACTTCTCCATTTTCATCTACTTTCCCATTTACAAAAATATCCCTGTTTGCCTCCATAACATCCATTTTTTTCTTACTCATGGCGCGCCTTAAATTGTCAGCTTCCCCGAGAGAAAAACCTCCTAGCTGTTGAACAATTTGCATTACCTGCTCTTGGTAAACTATAATTCCATAAGTAACTCCCAAAATAGGCTTTAGTTTTTCATCTAAAAATGATACATCCTCTGGATTATTTTTGTTGTGGATGTAGGTTGGGATCTCATCCATTGGCCCTGGTCTAAATAATGAGTTTGCTGCAACCAAGTCATCAAATACGGTTGGCTTTAAATTTTTTAGAAAATTTCTCATCCCTGGTGATTCAAATTGGAAAAGACCTATTGTTTTGGCCTTGTTAAATTGGTCGATAATATTGGGGTCATTTTCATCGATATTTTCAATATCAACATCTATGCCGTGATTTTCTTTGACATCTTTTATAGTATCTTTTATGACAGTAAGATTTCGAAGGCCCAAAAAGTCCATTTTTAAAAGGCCCAGTTCTTCAATTTCTGTCATATTAAACTGAGTAACAACTTGGTCATTGGATAAGGCAAGTGGAACAATATCTGTCAAAATTTCCTTACTCATCACCACACCTGCAGCATGAATTGAAGTGTGTCTAGGTAAGGCTTCTACTTTTCTTGCTGTATCTATTAATCTTTTACTCTCCGCATCACTTTCATAAGCCTCTTTAAATTTATCCGATTCTTCTAAGGCACGGTCCAGTGTCATATTTATAACTGCAGGTACTAATTTTGCAATTTTATCAACTTTTCCATAGGAAATATCTAAAACACGTCCAACATCACGTATGGCATTTCTAGCTTGCATCCTACCAAAGGTCACAATTTGCGATACATGATCTCGACCATATAGTTCGTTTACATATTCTACAACTTCATCACGCCTTACATAATCAAAATCAATATCGATATCAGGCATGGATACCCTTTCAGGATTTAAAAATCTTTCGAAAATCAAATCGTATTTTAAGGGATCAATTTGGGTAATATCTAGGGCATAAGAAACCAAAGATCCAGCAGCGGAACCACGGCCTGGGCCAACTGCTATATCATTTTCTTTTGCAAAACGCACAAAATCCCAAACAATAAGGAAATAATCAATGTAGCCCATATTATTGATTACATTTATTTCCTTAAGGGCACGAGCTCTTATCTCCTCATCCACATTTTCATATTTTCTGTCCAGTCCCTCATCAACTAATTGAGTTAGATAGTCTAAGTTTGTCATATTATCCGGTAATTTTGAAAAATACGGCAAGTGTGGATGATGAAACTCTATTTCAACATTGCACATTTCTGCAATTTTATTTGTATTTTCTAAGGCACGCTCATAATCTTTAAAGATAGCATACATTTCATCAGGAGATTTTAAATAAAACTCATCACATGGCATCTTCATCCTGTCTTCATCTTTTAATAGCGCCCCTGTTTGTATACATAAAAGAACATCTTGATAAAAACTATCTTCCCTGTTTATGTAGTGAACATCATTTGTGACAATAAGTTCTATATCCAAATCATTATGCATTTTTACCAAAATTTCATTGACTCTTCTTTGCTCAGGAAGTCCATGGTTTTGTAACTCTAAGTAATAATTTTCCCTACCAAAAACTTCTGCATATTTTTTTGCTGTTTCATATGCAGCATCTATATCATTTTCTAAAATTCTTTGATTTACTTCTCCACTTAGGCAAGCACTTAAGGCTATGATATCTTCTGAATATTTTTCAATAAAATCTAGGTCAACTCTAGGTTTGTAATAATATCCATTTACATATCCTTCAGAAACTATTTTTAAAAGATTTTGGTAGCCATTATTATTTTTTGCAAGCAAAATAAGATGGTAATAGCGCTTATTTGTAGGATCTTTTATTAAATGGTCTTTTTCAGTTACATAGACCTCGCAACCTATAATTGGTTTTATCCCAGCTGCTGTAGCTTTTTTGTAAAATTCAATTACTCCATACATTTGTCCATGATCAGTAATAGCTAGAGAATCCATGCCAAAGGACTTGGCTTTTTCAATTAATTCATCGATTCTAGAAAAGCCATCCAGCAAAGAATATTCAGTATGCAAGTGTAAGTGAGTAAATTTATTTTCCATCATATGTCTCCAAATAAAAAGATTTGCTTATCACAAATCTTCAGCCAATTTTATAAATTTTTGTAACCTATAGTTTACTTTTGATTTGCTCATAGGTGGATTAACCATAGACCCTAGTTCCTCTATGGATGCGTAGGGATTTTCGAGTCTTAAGTTACCAATTTCAATCATATCATTAGATAGTTTTTGAAATTCATTTTGCTTTATCAAATAATTTATTGCATCAACCTGTTTTAACGATGCATTAACAGTTCTATCAATATTTGCCTTGTCAAAATTTGTTTGTCTATTGATATCATTTCGAATGGATCTCATGGCTCTGACATTTTCTAGTTCAAACAATGACTTGTTGGCTTCAATAATTGCCAAAAAATCAGAAATTTTATCGCTATCTTTTAGATATACCACAAAACTATCTTTTTTTACATTTACTTTTGGATTTAGTGAAAATATTTCCATTGATTTTTTTATTAAATCAGCCCCAGATTCTTCATTTGAGCCTATTTCAAGATTATATCCCCTTTGTGGGTCATTTACTGATCCTTTAAAAACAAAAGCTGTTTTTAAAAAAGCTTTTATTTCGTCAAAGGACACATCTTCTAAATCTATCGAATTGTTTATAAAAAACTTGCTACTTTTATCAATTATATCTTCAGATATTTCACTTTCTTCAATAATAACTGTAAATAATCTCTCATCATTGGCCAAATCTTTTATCTCAAATGTTGAGGAGTAGCTATAAGCAGACTTTATTATATTGTAAATGTATCTAGCTTCAGTGTTTGAATAAGTTTTAAAAACTATCTTGTAGCCGCCATTAGAAATCCTTATCGATCCAATAAAATCTACAACACACATAAGTTCTGCCAATGGATTGATTGGGTCCTTTTTTAAGACTTCTTTTTTACATCTTTTTGAAAAAGACATAGTATCACCTAGTTAATTAATTTATTTTTCACCTTATCAATTGTATCTTGGTCAACTTTTGCATAGAGCAAATATTCTTCAAAGCTTTTATATTTGCGTTCTATATACTCATAAGCTTCTTTCATTGCATATGGGTTGGTAATTCTAAATACAGAATATGGTTCTTCCTCGTCATATCTTTCAATATATCCAAGATATGCTGAAGAGATTTCATAATCTGCTATTATATCAGCACGCCCTACATTTGCAAGACCCATCAGTATCATAGATACGATTCCTGTGCGGTCCTTGCCTTCTTGACAATGAAAAAGTGTTGCTCCCTTAGTATTTGCAAAAACTTCCATTATTTCTTTAATTTTTGTAAAATTATCTATTAAATTTCTATAAGTCGATCCAATAGACACTTCTCTATTTATTATCTGTTCTATTTCTTCTTTTCGAAACTCATCATTTGGTGCAAGGGAAATATTATAGAAATTAAAATTATTAGCAATTTTTTTGTGACTTTCGCTATCAAATGGGATTTCTCTTTCACGCCTTAGATCAATAATTGATTCAACCCCATATTCTTTTAATATATTTATTTCTTCAATGCTAATGTCATCTAGATTTGCAGTTCTTAAAAAGTTTTTCCATTGAGTTACTTTACCATCTACGGTTGGCACCCCTCCTATTTCTCTTGCATTTTTTATATTTTCAAAAGGTAATCTTTTATAATACTGCATTTCACCACTTTTCCTTATCTCTATGTTTTTTTACAACTATGTAATCTTCGTTTTTAAGTCTTTTATACATTCTTTCTGCCATATAAACTGAACGATGTTTGCCACCTGTACAACCAAAGGCTATCGTAACTGTATTTTTGCCTTGATTTTTAAATTCTGGGATTAGATAATTAATCATTTTATAAACATCATCGGCAAAATCATCTATAATTTCAAATTCATCCAAGTATTTTTTAAGCTTTTTATCTGTCCCATTTAATGGTTTTAATTCTTGTATATAGAATGGATTTGGGAGAAATCTCATATCAAATACATAATCAAAATCCTCGCTAATCCCATTTTTATAACCAAATGATAGGACATTTACTATCATGGAATCTTTTTTTTCCAAAGAATCTTCTATAACTTTTTTTAGTTCCTTGGCTGTATAATTACTGGTATCTATAAATCTATCAGATATTTTTCTTATATCTTCTAGAAATATTTTTTCTTTTTCTATTCCATCAGAAACATTCCCAAATTCTCCCAATGGATGTGGGCGACGTAGTTCGTTGTACCTTTTTAAAATTATGCTATCATTGCAATATACATATATTATTTCAGTGTCAGCATTTTTCTCTTTTAAAGATTTAAAGGACTCATACATATTACTATCAAGATTGTGGGACCTAAAATCAATTACAACAGCCATTTTATCAATTGGCTTTTCTTGGGTTTCGTTAAGTTCTATAAACTTCTCTATTAAATATGCTGGTGAGTTGTCCATAGCATAATAACCCATATCTTCATACGCCCTCAAAGTTGTAGTTTTTCCAGAACCACTTAAACCAGTAATTATTTTAAGTTTCATTTATAATTCTCCGATTAATTTAACCTCGCGTTCTAAAGTAAATCCTGTTTTGTTATAGACAATTTTTGCAACTTCATCGATAAATTCTAACATTTCGGCACAAGTTGCATTACCCGCATTAATTATAAATCCACAGTGTTTTTCACTTACCTGGCAATCACCAATTCTATATCCTCTTAGACCACATTCATCAATTAATTTTGATGCATAAGAGCCTTCAGGTCTTTTGAATGTGGATCCAGCGGATTTTTTATCAAGAGGCTGCTTGGTTTCACGTCGATTTGTATAATCTTCATATTTGCTAAGTGCTTCATTTAAGGTATCTGGCATAAGTTCAAATACTGCTGATGATACTATTAAATCTTGTTCAAAAATTTTTGAATGTCTATATGAAAAATTCATTTCTTCATTTGTAAAGTTGTACTCATTACCAGCAAAATCAAAAGCTTTTACACCTATGCAAACATCTTTTATTTCTCTACCATATGCACCAGCATTCATAGCTACTGCACCACCAACTGTTCCTGGTATGCCAGAAATTTCTTCCATGCCTGTAAGATGATTTGCAATAGAAGTTGTAGCAGCTTTGTTTAATGAGGTACCAGCTAGAACTGTAATTCTAGTTCCATCTATTGTTATGTCATCATAATTATCTGATAAAACTAAAACGCATCCTCGGATACCCTTATCTGTAATAAGCAGGTTTGAGCCTAGTCCTATAACTGTGGTTGGGATTTTGTTTTCATTGTTAAATTTTAATAAGCTTTTTAATTCTTCTTCATTACTTGGTTTGATAAGCACATCTGCCGGTCCGCCTATGCCCCAAGTTGTGTAATCTTTTAAGGGTTCGTCAAAAAGTATTTCTCCAAATCTCTTTCCCTCATAAATAGATTTGTAATCCATATATCCTCCTAGATTTAATAAATTAAATCAAAGTTTTCTATTATTTTATTATACTCTAATTTGTTTTCTTTGTTTATGATAAAAAAATTTGTAATTTGGCCGAAGGTTTGGTAAAATAATAAAGATTAATTGTAAAAAGCTAGGAGGTGTTTATATGGCAAAAACATGCGAAATTTGTGGTAAAGGTACAAAAGCAGGTAAAACTGTTACTTTCTCACACAAAATCAACAGCAGAACTTTTAAACCAAATGTGCATAGAGTAAGAGCTATAGTAGATGGATCTCCAAAATCAATCAACGTATGTACTAAATGTTTAAAATCTGGAAGAGTACAAAAAGCATAATCGAGTGCTTTTTTTATTTTGAATTCAAAATAAAACCACTAGGAAATTTCCTAGTGGTCTTTTTTTGCCTAGTTTGAGCCATCTCTGTCCCAGAATCTTTGTTTTGCTAAATTTTCAATAAATTTATCAATATCTTTACTATCCTTTGTTACCATTACACCGTCTGCTTTTTCTTGCTCGCTAGTTAGGATATCGCTAGCTTCACCAATTACCCAAATTGGTTTGTAGTGTTTAAATGTTTCATCAACAAATTCACCAACATTTTTGCTAAATTCATGGCTTGGTTTTTCTGGTACAACTACGATTAGCGCATCTTCTAGAACTGGGTGAATTGTTTCGTATCTATGTTTTACCACAGAGCCATCTTTTGTATCTTGAAGGTCGCCTTGTATGATTTCTGCTTTTGCTTTATTTTCTTTAATCGCATTTACAAGAGCTTTGAAATCAAAGTCATCGTTGTTGTCAGAGTAGATGCCTACTTTTAGAGTATCTGCCTTAAAGATTGTATTTTCTTGTGAAAATTCTGGCATTTTTACTTCTTGGGCTTCTTTGCTTGCTTTTATTCCTGCTGGATCAAATCCTCTTTCCGCATTTGGTTTATCTGCTCCAACATTTTTTGCAATTTCTTCTGCTAATTTTTCATCTACATTTGCAAACATATCAACAACATTTTGTCTTATTTCTGGTCTTCTTACTTTAGATAGTTCGAATGAAAATGCATCTTTAATATGTTTTTGTTCTACTTCGCTTAATGATTTATAGAATGCTGTTGCTTGGCTAAAGTGATCCCTAAAGCTATCATCACGATCTTTTATAACCACTCCATCAATTTTTTCTTGATAGTGTTCATATCCGCCATTTTCTGCTGATTCGTAGTATGGTGATTGGTCATCAATAGCTGATTTGTGGTAAGAAACAGGTCCTTTGTTAATCATATGTTGGTGCCAACCATCTCTTTGGTTATTGTGAACTTCAGAAATCGGTCTATTGATAGGGATTTGTGCAAAGTTTGGTCCACCAAGTCTTAGCAATTGTGTATCTGTGTATGAGAAAAGTCTTCCTTGTAATAGTGGATCATTTGTAAAATCAATACCTGGAATTACATTTCCTGGGTTAAAGGCAACTTGTTCTGTTTCTGCAAAGAAGTTGTCTACATTTCTATTTAATGTAATTTCACCAATTTTAATTTTTTCGATTTGGTCTTCTGGCCAAACTTTTGTTGGGTCAAGAATATCAAATGAGAAGTCAAATTCTTTTTCTTCTGGCAATAATTGTACGCAGAAGTCCCAAACAGGATAGTTTCCTTCATCAATTGAATCGTATAAGTCTTTTCTTTGACTATCTGGATCGTTACCAGAAACTTTTAATGTTTCATCCCATACTCTTGAATGTACACCTAGTTGTGGGTTCCATTGGAATCTTACAAATGTTCCTTTTCCCTCTTCATTTACAAATCTAAATGTATGAACAGCAAATCCATCCATCATTCTAAGACTTAAAGGAATTGCTCTGTCACTCATTGCCCACATTGTCATGTGTGCTGATTCTTGGTTGCGGCTTACAAAATCCCAGAAAGTATCGTGAGCTGATTGTGCTTGTGGTACTTCTGTATCTGGTTCTGGTTTTACTGCGTGTACGAAATCAGGGAATTTGATTGCATCTTGGATAAAGAATACTGGGATATTATTACCTACTATATCGTAGTTTCCTTCTTCAGTGTAGAATTTTAGAGCAAATCCACGTACATCACGAGGTGTATCTGTTGATCCTCTAAAACCTGCTACTGTAGAAATTCTAGTAAATAATGGAGTTTCTTTTCCCTCCTCTGTAAAAATAGATGCTTTTGTATATTCACTCATATCTTTTGTACATTTAAATACACCATGAGCACCTACACCACGAGCGTGAACGATTCTTTCAGGAATTCTTTCATGGTCAAAGTGCATTATCTTTTCTCTTAAATGGAAGTCTTCAATAAGAGTTGGGCCACGTCTGCCAGCTTTTAATGAAAATTCATCTTCAGCCATTTTAAGGCCTTTGTTTGTAGTAAATGCTTGATTTTTATTATCAACTTTATTTTTTTCTAAGTCTTTTTGCTTAGCATTATCTGCAACTTGCTCTACTTTATCTATATCTGGAGGAGTTAGGAGAGCTTTTTTAAAATCATGCTCGTTTTTATTGTCTTGTTTTTTTGCCATTGTTATCTCCTTTAAATTATTTTAACATTACGTCTGTATATACATACCCTCAAATAAAAAAAAGCCACTTTTAAAGTGACTTTTCTTTAAATATTTCATAGTATTTATTTATTTGTTCTTTTATATCTTTGCCAAATACATCAGATCCTGATACAATTTCATCTGCACCCGCATCAATAACTTTTTCTACATTTGTTGTTTTTATTCCACCATCTACTTGAATTTTAACATCCAGATTATTTTCATCAATATAAGCTCTTAGAATTTTGATTTTTTCAACAGAATCTTCCATAAATTTTTGTCCGCCAAAACCAGGCTCAACACTCATTACTAAAACTAAATCAATTTTATCAAGATATGGGATTATTAAATTAATGTCAGTTGCTGGCTTAAATGTAAGTCCTACTTCCATTCCGCTTTCTTTAATTTCTTTTATTGTTTGATCAAGATTTTCGCAAGCTTCGTAATGAATTGTAAGTCTATCTACTCCTGAGTTTTTAAATTCTTCAATGTACTTTATTGGTTCAACAATCATAGCATGAGTATCAAAAAAATAATCATTTTTATATCTGATATCTTTTATAACCTTAAAACCAAAAGATATATTTGGTACAAAAATCCCATCCATTACGTCGATGTGGATCATTTTTAAATCTGTACCCTTTGTTTGGTCCAAATCTCTTTGTAAATTTGAAAAGTCACAAGATAAAATTGATGGGGCTAGTTCTACCATTTGTTTTCTCTCCTATCTTTTAATTCATTAAATATCATTAGATAATTTTCATATCTTGATTTTGCTATTTCTCCATTGGCTAGTTTTTCCTTTACTTCACAATCTGGCTCATTTATGTGGTTGCAGTTTTTAAATCTACAATTCGTATCAGACATTTCTCTAAAAGTATATTTTAAATTATTTTCATCTTCTAGAAAATCAAAGTCAAAGCTATCAAAACCCGGAGTATCAAAAATGTAAGTATTATTTTCTATAGTAAATATTTCTGTATGGCGGGTAGTATTTTTTCCTCTTTTTAATTTTTCTGAAATCTCACCAATTTCTAAATTATTTTCAACAAGATTATTTAAGAAAGTTGATTTTCCAACTCCTGATGCTCCTGAGACTGCAGAAGTTTTTTCCTTTAAGATTTCTTTTATTTCTTCTTCTGGGAAATTATTGTAATTATCCAAAGTAAGGATAGTATAATCAATTTTTTGATAAATATCGGTTAAATTATTAATTTTTTCACTAGTTGCCAAGTCTTTTTTCGATAATACTATAACCACATTGATATTTTCGTATTCACACATGGATAAGTATTTATCTAGATTATATAAATTAAGTGGTGGGTCAGTAATGGTAACAAATACCAGCATTTGATCTACATTTGCAATATTTGGTCTTTTTATGGTGTTTCTTCTTTCCAAAATTTCTGTAATGTAGGCATTATTTTCATCTTGGATATCAATAACTACATTATCTCCCACTAAGGGCTTGATACCTTTTTTGCGGAAATTGCCACGTGCCTTTGCCATGTATATATTATCACCGGTTTCTACATAATATAATTCTTTTTGAGCTTTGATTATCTTGCCATTCATTACTCTACTTTATACACTCCTAAGGTTTCATCATCTACTATTACTTCAAGACTTGCTCCATACCTTGCTTTTACATTTAATATTAATCTACCATCACTATTTAAATCTGCACTTGTCATAGTTTGATTTATAATAGCTTGATTTCTTTGTCCATCTACTATATCAAACACCATTACCCTGAATTGATCTTTTTGTTCTGGTAGGTTTACTCTTAGAACAACATTTCTAAGACCGTTTGTATCAGTATTTTGATCTTGATTTTGATCAGGAGTTTCTTCTTCTGTATCTTCTTCAGCTCCTATGCTAACCACTAAATCTATATTTGAATTATTTGCAACTTGAGTACCCTTTGCAATAGACTGACTAATTACAAAACCTTTTTCTATACTTGAGCTATTTTGATATTTTACATCACGTAAGTTTAAACCGTATTGATTTATAACAGCTTTTGCATCTTGCTCACTTTTACCAATAAGATTAGGTACTTCTACTGTACTTACTCTCTGATCTGGACCGGTACTTACTACAACATCTACTTCGCTACCTGCTTGTAGTTTTGAATATGATCTTGGTGTTTGACTTAAGATTAAGTCTTTTTCTACATTGTCACTAGATTGTGGATTTGTTCTACCTAGCCTTAGTCCAACCTCTTTTAATGTTTCATCTGCTTGAGATAATGTCATATTTCTTAAATCTGGTACCTCTACCTCACGGCCACCACTTATAACAAGATTTACAGTCGTACCTCGATCTACCTTTGTATTTTGCTCTGGGTCTTGACTCATGACTTTACCAATCTCATACTCATCACTTTCTTCAGTTCTAGATATATTTGCTTTAAGACCTCTTCTTTCAAGCTCATTTACTGCTTGCTCTTGATCAAGATTTAATAGCATAGGGACTTCAATAGTTTCCTTACTATTTGCCCTGCCACTTAGAAAATAAACTGCAGACACTAAAACTAAAGCAAGTAATAACAATGGCCAAATTTTTTTGTCAGGCTTTTTGTGTTTGCTTTTTACTTTTTTATCAGAGTTTGAAACATAGACTGCTTCTTTTTTTTCTTCTTCCTCTTTACGTTCCATCTGAGCTTGATCGTTATAAACTTTTTGATATGAACGTTCTTGAGGAACTACGATTGGTATTCTTGCAGTATCTGTTAAATCCTCTTCCTCCTGTATAAAATTTTGATCTTCTAAGGCATCTATTAACTCTTTTGCATTTAAGAATCTATTAGCAGGATCTTTATCCAAAAGTTTCATGATAATGTAATTTAAATGATCAGAAAGATTTGGATTTAGATTTTTTGCGGGTTCTGGTTCATCTTGAATATGCATAACAGCAATTCCTACTGAATTATCAGCATCAAAAGGAACTTTTCCTGTAGCCATTTCATACATTACAGCACCTAAGGAGTATAAATCAGATTTTTCATCCACAATTTTTCCCTTTGCTTGTTCTGGCGAAATGTAATGAACTGTTCCTAATATGGAACTTGTATATGTGATAGTTGCATTTGATGAAACCCTTGCAATCCCAAAATCAGTTACTTTTAACAATCCATAATTATCTATCAAAATATTTTGTGGTTTGATATCTCTATGGATAATCCCTGCCTGGTGAGCTGTTTTTAAAGCTTGAGCAATTTGTACTGAATAATCTATTATATCAGGATTTGAAAGTCTTCCTTCTTTTACAATCAAGTCTTTTAAGGTCTGCCCATTTACATATTCCATTACTATATAATAGATGCGCTCTCCCTTATAAAGGTCTTCACCTATATCAAATACATTTACAATATTTATATGAGAAAGTTTGGCAGCTGATTGTGCCTCATTATTAAATTTTTTAAGAAATTCGATATCTTCAGCGTATTGGTCTTTGAGTATTTTGATAGCTACAAATCTATCTAGGAGTTTATCTTTGGCCTTATAAACCTTTGCCATACCTCCTACGCCGATCTGTTCGATAATCTCGTACCTATCGTCCAAAATTATTTTTTCCATAATACCCTCTTAAATCTTCACGGTTGTTACTGTTATATTGTCTCTACCACCTGATTGATTGGCAGCTTCAACAAGCTTATTTGAAATGTCGTAAACATCTGAATTTTCACTAATAATTTTTTTTATATCATCAGTGCTTACTTCATTTGTTAAGCCATCTGTTACTATTAAAATCACATCACTATCTTCCATATCGATAGTTTTGCTATCAATATTTACATCAGCAGCTATACCGACAGCTCTGGTTATTGCACTTTTATTGATAAAGTTTTCAGCTTCATCTTCTTTTAAAGCTCCACTTTCAATAAGTTCATTTACCAATGAATGATCTTTTGTAAGCTGGGTAATTTCACCTTTGCGATATAAATATAATCTAGAATCCCCGATATGACTTATGTGATATAGGTTTTCATTATAATCTAAGCACAGACAAACTACAGTAGTTCCTATTTTCTCTTGTTTTTCGCATGCAATGTCAAATACTTTTTCATTTGCATATCTTATTGCACTTTCTTGAAAATCTGTGATTGAATCAAAGTCCTTTAGGTTTTTACTTTCTATAAATTCTGTAAAGCTTTTGCTAGCCATAGAACTAGCCAACTCTCCATCACTGTGGCCACCCATGCCATCTGCTACTATAAAAAAATCATAATTATCAATTGAAACATTGCTATAAAAATCTTCATTGGTTTCTCTAAGTTTACCAATGTTAGATATAGAAGAAAATTTCATTACTACCTCGCATAATTATTTCTTAGCTGACCACAGCTAGCATCTATGTCTTGACCCATGGAATATCTGATTGTAGCATTTAATCCTTTGCTTATAAGTTTATCCTTAAAATCATGTATAACTTTTTTGCTAGTTTTTCCATGCTTAAATTCTTCAATTGGATTTAATGGTATTAAATTGATGTGTATGTTTTTTCCACGCATAAGTTTTGTTAGATTCTCAATATCAGTGTCCCTATTATTTACACCATCTATTACAACATATTCAAATGACACACGTCTTTTAGTTTTATCAAGATAATAATCAGTTGCCTTTAAAAGTCCATTTATATTGTATTTTCTTGCAACAGGCATATATTCTTTTCTTTGTTCATCTGTAGCATAATGTAAGCTTACGGCAAGATTTACATCAAGACCTGTATCAGCGAGCTCATAGATCTTAGGTGTTAGTCCAGATGTTGAAAGTGTGATTGATCTATGGGAAAGATTTCTACCCTTTTCGTCTGTGATAATTTCTATGAATTTTGTTATATTTTTAAAATTATCTAAGGGCTCACCTATTCCCATGATTACAATATTATTTATATCGCCATTTAGCCTTTCAAGTTCATAAACTTCATCAATTATTTCTGATGAGCTAAGATGTCTTACAAGACCATTTTTAGTTGACGCACAAAAAGTACAGCCCATTCTGCATCCTACTTGAGATGATATGCAAATAGTCTTGCGATCATCATATTCCATAAAAACTGCTTCTATAATATTGCCATCATTTAGTTCAAAAAGATATTTTTTTGTAGAATCTATTTTTAATTCGTAAGTTTCTAATAATTTTACCTTTTGAATCTCAAAATCATTAGATAGTTTCTCTCTCATATCTAAAGGCAGGTCTGTCATTTGGTCAAAATCATTAATTTTATTAACATGTATTTGACGATAGACTTGCTTTGCCCTAAATTTTTGAAAACCAAGTTTTGTAAAAATATCTTCTATTTCTTTAATTGTCTTATCATTTATAGTTTGTTTCATATTAAATCTTCTTAAATTTACTTATAAAAAATCCATCAGTTTTGTCGATGTAATTTACATATTCTATGTAATCTTTGCCATCAATTGACATGATTTCCAAATTATCGTCAGATGATAAATATAAAAAATTTTCCTTATTTTCAATATCACCTATGGTACAAGTTGAGTAAACCAGAACTCCGTCTTTTTTCAAATATTTTATAGCATTTTTTAAAATTTCTTTTTGTAATTCTGCCAATATTTTTATATCATCCATGCTTCTATTATAGCGTATTTCTGGCTTTCTTCCCATAACACCCAGTCCTGAGCAAGGTGCATCAATAAGGACATAATCAAATTGATCCTCATATTCTTTTTTTAAAATACTAGCATCAAAGCTAGTTAATTTTATATTTTCTAGGCCCAATCTATCAATATTTTCTTTTATCAAAGGTAATTTATCTTCTGATATATCATTTGCAATTATTTCTCCATTATTTTTAACATACTCTCCTATATAGGAAGTTTTTGTGCCTGGAGCAGCACACAAATCTAAGATTTTAGAATTTTCTTTAGGATCTAGGATTTCTATAGTTTTCATAGATCCTTCTTGTTGGATGGTAAAAAATCCATTTTTAAACTCATCAGTATTTACTAGTCCAGATGGATTTAAAATTTTAAGAGCATTTACTGATAGATTTCCATTTTCTACCTTATAACCTTTATCTTCTAGAGATTTTTTTAGGGTATCCTTATCAGTTTTTAAATTATTTACCCTGATAGATATTGTTTGCTCGCTATTAATATACCTTAAGAAATTTTTGGTATATTCCATACCATAATTATTAAATATATAGCGGGTTAATTCCTCCGGTAGTGAATACCTAATGGAAAGGGATTTTATATCATCGCTTTCTTTAATCTTTGCAATTTTTTCTTCATCTCTTATAAAATTTCTTAAAATTGCATTTACAAAACCAGCTGATCTTTTGTTTTTTTGCTTTGTTAAGTCTACTAGCTGATTTACAATTGCATAATCTTTTGTATTTAAAAAATGGATATTGTATATACCAATTTCTAAAATAATTAACACTGAAGGGTGGATTTTTTTAAGTCTTATTGTAGAAAGTTTTCTGATCATGTAGTCAAGATAAATTTTATTTTCTAAGACTCCATAGACATTTTTGGTCACAAATCCTAAATTATTTGCAGTATCTGCAATCTTATTTATTTCATCATTTGATTTTGCTTCTTTATTTATAACCCTATCAAGAATTTCAAAGCTTAATTCTAAATCAGTCATCAAGGATAATTCCTTTTTTAAATTCATTCCCCATCAGAAAAGCCTTTGTTTCCATAGCTTTTTTACCAGGAAATTGCAATTTATTTATTTTTATTGCCCCATTTCCAGTACCTATGATGATATTATTTTTGCTATCAGCCTCATAAATATATCCTGGTTTAGAATCATAATTTTCTAAAATCTCAGCTTCTAGTACTTTTACATTTTCTCCCTCATAAACAAAATAAGCTTTTGGAAAATCAATTAGAGCCCTAATTTGATTATAAATCTCAAAACTAGATTTCTCCCAATCTATTTTTCCCATTTCTTTGCTAATTTTAGAGGTAAATGTTGCTTTATCATCGTCTTGCTTTGTACGATTTTGGTAAACTATATCAAAGTTTAAAAGTGTATCACGTATAGCTTGTGAACCTAAGTCAGACATTTTTTCTTCTAGACTGTAGTAATCATCTTTTAAATCAACATCAACAATATTTTGCATTAAAATATCACCACTATCCATACCTTTTTCTATAAGCATGGTAGTAGGTGCGGTTTTTGTATCCCCATTCAATAATGTAAATTGCATTGGGGCTGCTCCCCTATATTTTGGAAGTATGGATGGATGTAGATTTATAATTCGGTCTTTAAACTCTTTTAATAGTAAATCACCGATTAGCTGACCAAAGGCAACAACAACTATGAAATCAATTTCAAGACCTTTTAGTTGATTTACAAATTCTTCTGTATTTACAGAATCTGGAGTATCTACTGGTATATCATTGTCTAAAGCATATTGCTTTATAGGTGTTGGTGTTACTTTATTTCTAGATCTTTTCTTATCTTTTGATGAAACCACTAGTTTTACATCAATATTTTCTTCCTTATAAAGAACATCCAAAGTCTGCACCGCAAACTTTGGATTGCCCATAAAACAAATATTAAGCATTTTCGACATCATAATTTATCTCATCTATATATTTATCTCTGAAAAGTACTCCGTTTAGGTGGTCGATTTCGTGAGATAAAATTACTGCTGGGAAACCATGAGCATCCCAGATTTGTTCTTTACCATTTTCATCTAAATATTTAACTTTAACGTGCTCTGGTCTTTTTACAGTTGCGTTAAAATTTGGTATAGAAAGACAACCTTCTACACCTACTTGTTCTCCATCAGCTTCTATAATTTCTGGATTGATTAGTTTTACAAGTCCAGTTTCTTCATCGCGTGGATCTACTACTATAATACGTTTTAAAATACCAACTTGAGGGGCTGCAAGACCAACTCCATCAGCATGGTACATTGTTTGGCCCATATCTTCTAATAAAATTTTAATTCTGTCTGTTATCTCTGGGACTTCCCTACATACCTTTCTAAGTATAGGATCGCCTTCAATTCTTATATTTCTAATAGCCATAAGTCCTCCTATTTACTCATATTTTACTTTTTGCCAAGTATTTAATCAATTTTCATCAAAGTCTATTGAGTATACCTTACTTATACCATCATCACCAATAGTAACTCCATGGATTTTTTCTGCAAGCTGCATGGTTGTTTGCCTATGAGTTATCATTATAAATTGAGAATTTTTTGATAGTGATGTTAGGTATTCTATATATCTTTTTATATTTGTCTCATCAAGTGCTGCATCGATTTCATCAAGTATTGCAAATGGTGCTGGATTTGTTTCAAAAATTGCAAATAAAAGTGCAACTGCCGTTAGGGCTTTCTCCCCACCTGATAATAATGATATGGATTTTAAAGATTTTGATGGTGGACGAGCTTCGATTTCTACACCTGCTAATAACTCATCATCGCTGTCGAGTTTTAGCCTAGCATTTCCACCCATAAATAAGACTTTAAATATTTCAGTAAATCTGTTATTGATTATGTCAAAGTTTTTCTTAAACTCATCTTTCATTTCATCTTCTAGACTTTTAATTAGCTTTTCAATATTTATTTTTGATTGCTTTAAGTCTTTTACTTGGCTATCAATAAAGTCAAACTCTTTTTTTGTATCATTGTAGTTATTTAATGAATCAGCTGTAAAATATCCAATATTATTTATACTTTTTTGTAGATTTATCAAATCAGTTTTATTTATCTTTTCAAATTTTGTGTCTTTGTAATCCTTATCAAGTTCATCAATTTCTTTTGATAAAAACGGTTTTATTTCGTCTATAAGATTATCGTAATCTTTTATAACTGACTCGTATTTATATGATAACTCTACTTTTTTAATATTTAATTTATTTAAGTCTTCTTCAAGTTTTTTTGCAATTGTTATTAATTTTTCATTTTCTGACTTACTTTCACTTAGGATTTGCTTTTTATTAGTTAATTCTTTTTCTAAGTCAGTTATTTCAGCAGATAATTTTTCTATTTGACTATTTAATTTTTCATTCTCAGCTTCTTTACTTGTAATTAGATTTTCAGTTTCTATTTTTAATTTACTTTCAATCTTTTTACTCTCAAATATATTTGATAATTCCGCTTTAAATCCAGAAATAGCATTTTCTATCATATTGATATCTCGACTTAAAATCTCAACTCTGTTTTGATTTTTAATTAAATTAGCTTGCAATTCTTTTATTTGTTCTTCGTTCTGGCTTACTTTTTTCTGATTTTCAGCCAATAAATTTTCATATTTAATTTTTTTAGTTTTTAAGTCATCTAAATTTAAATCAAAATTTTCATTTTCTACTATGTTTAAATTTTTGTTTAAGTCCTCTTTTTGTAAATTAAGGTTTTGCAGTTTATAAGATATATTTGAAATTTCATTATTTATATCATTTATTATTATTTTTGTTTGTTCAAATTTTTCTTGAACATTTTTATTTTCTGTAGATAAATTATTTCTAGTATTTAAAAGTTCATTTAATTTATTTCTTATTTCTGCATTTACCTTTTTTAAATCAGTTATTTTTTCTTTATTTTGCTCTAACTTTTTATTGCGATTAAGGATACCTGTATTTGTTTTTTTATTTTTATTGGAACCTGCAACCATGGATCCCCAACTATTTATAACATCTAGATTTAAAGTTATAATTCTGTATCCCTTAATTTTTTTGGATAAATTTGTTGCATCATCAATGTTTTTTACAATGACAGTTGACCCTAAAAAATGATTTATGATTGACTTATATTTTGAATCAAAGTCTAGCAATTCATTAGCCATTGCAATTACTTCTGGCTCATTTGGCTTTGCTTTTTCAAAAGAATTTATAGAATCAATCGGTAAAAATGTGATGCGGCCAATATTATTTTTGTTTACAAAATTTATCAAAGTCTTACTATCATCTTTTGTTCTAGTTACTATGTTTTGCACAGCTTGACCCATTAGATTATCAATTATTTCTTCATAGCCACTTTTAACACTAATAAGATTTGCTAGGGTATCTTCATATAAATGGTCTAAATTATTTGCCTTAGTTTTATTTAAAAAGTTCTGAACAGAATAAAAGTAGCCCTCATTAGAATCTATAAGATTTTTATTAAACTTATATTCATTTATCGATGTTTTTAGCTCAATATTGTTATTATTTAATCTTTTTTGTGAGTTATTTATATCATTTTCTATATTTATTAAATGACTTTCTATCTTTTCTTTTTTCTCACTTAAATTTTTGCTAACTTCTAGATTTTCTATTTTTTTCGCAGAAAGTCGATCGATTTTTTCATTGATAGCTTTTATTTCAAGATCCAAAGACTTAATTTTTTCTTGCTTTTCACTGATTTCCGCTGCGTGCTTTTCTTTAAGTAGTTCATTTGTCTTTGTATTTATTTCTAAATCATAAATTTGCTCAGATAGATTTTTATCTTCTGATTTTATAATTTTTATATCAGTATTTAATTTTTTATTAGCATCAACTAAGTCATTAATCTTATCATTTAAACTACTTATTTCATCTTTAGATTTATTTATTTCATCAGACTTTGCTTTTAGATTTTTATCATCATAAGCTAATTTTTCATTTAAACTTTTTGACTTTTCATCATTTGTAAAAATGTTTTGGCTGATTCTATCTAAATCTTTTTTATTGTAGGTCAATTCTTTATCATTTAATTCGATTTTATTTTTATTATTCTCAATAACTTTTTTTGATTTAGATAAATTTTTCTCTAAATCTTCGATAGAGCGGGATAACTCTTCGAAGTGTTTGTTAAATGGGTTTAGGTCTTTGCCAAGCTTTTCTAGTTTATTATTTTTATCATCTAAATCTTTTGAAATTCCCTTAATTTCACCAGCTAGTTTGTCTTTAGTTTGTATTAGACTAGCAGATTTTTCTTTTAAATACCCATAGGCTTTTTTATCCAAATCAGCACTTAACTCTTGCCATTTTTCATAATTTTTTGCTTCATTAGATAATTTTTCTAGGTCTTTAAATTTATATTCCCACTCTCTCTCGATAATTTCTAAGTCATTGCTTACTTTTGTAAGCTTTTTACCTGCCTCATCTCGTCTATATTTGTGTTTTGATATACCACTTGCTTCTTCAAAAAGGGCTCTTCTCTCAAAGTTTGATGAGCTAATTATCTCATCTATTCTTCCTTGTCCGATTAGTGAATATCCTTCTTTACCAATGCCGGTATCCAAAAATAATTCTCGAACATCCTTTAGCCTTACTTTTTTGCCATTAATTTTGTATTCATTTTCTCCATCACGGTAGATTCGTCTGGAAATTACAACTTTCTCGTATTCTGTAGGCAAAGATTTATCTTGGTTGTCAAATATTAAATTAACTTCAGCAAGATTTAATGAATTTTTTCCCTCTGCTCCTTGGAAAATGACATCATTCATTTTTGCGCCACGGAGGGATTTTACAGATTGCTCTCCCAAAACCCATCTAATAGCATCGGAAATATTTGATTTTCCAGAACCATTTGGGCCCACTATGGCTGTGATTTGTTTTTCAAATGGTATTATTGTTTTATTTGCAAAGGATTTAAATCCTTTAAGTTCTATGCTTTCGAGTCTAATAGTAAATCACCGCCGTAGTTTTTTCTTACATAATTTTCTATAAATTTGTCGATATTGAATTCTAGTTTCTTATCATTATATAAAATAAAATCTTCATAACTATTTTGGAATTTTAGATTTATTTTGTATCTATCATAAAAATACTTCTTGTTGGCCTTATTATTTCCAGCTATCAAAGAAATATTGCGATTGTTAGTATAAATTGTAAATTCATTTTCAATATGATTTTTATTTATAATTTCTTCAAGATATTTTTTATAAATTTCAGCTTCTACCAATTGTCTAAAGGCTGGGTGAAATGGTCCCGCCACTACATCTGCACCTTCATTTATATTTTCTGTTGGCTGAAGGCCTATCCTTATAATATTTATATCAGCGAATTTATAAAGCATAGCAGCTTCAGCAGAAACTTTTACTGCTTCATTAATAGTAAGTGGTTTATAAATTCCTGCATTATAAAGCATTTCAAGCTTTGTATCTTTAATTACAAGTGTAGGATAAATCCTTACAATATCTGGCCCAAATTTTATGGATTTTATAACAGTTTCTATAGTTTTATCAAAAGTATCGTTAAAAAGTCCAGGCATTATTTGATGGCCTAGGGTAAAACCATATTTTTTTATCATTTTTGATGCTTCATAACTTGCCTCTACACTGTGCCCTCTCTCATTAGCATCCAAAACTTTCTGGGTCAAGGATTGAATTCCAAGCTCTATGATATCAACTTTGTAATCTTTTAGTATATCAAGAATAGAATTATTTATATAATCAGGTCTAGTAGAAAGTCTGATTCTATCAATAATTCCCTTCTCTTTGTATTCTTTTGCAATTTCTAAATATCCAATCATTACATCTGGGTCAAGTCCAGTAAAAGATCCACCAAAAAATGCAATTTCCTTTATATTATCATTGTCCGGAAAATATTCTAAATTTTTCTCGATCTCGCCAATTACTTTGCTAGGATCCATTTTGTCTTTATAATTGGTAATTTTTATTTGATTGCAAAAGGCACAATCATGTGGGCAGCCTAAAAATGGTATAAAAATTGGGATAATATATTCTTTTTTAGTCATTTTTTATTCTTTCGTAGGCATTTTTAGCTGCATCTTGCTCAGCTTTTTTCTTATTTTTACCAACACCAGTTGCCAAAATTTTATCTCCAGCCTTTACTTGCATAGTAAAAATTTTATCATGCTCTGGGCCTTCTTGATTAATCAATGTGTATTTTAGGATTTTTTTATCATGTGCATTGTGATATTCTTGAAGCCTTGTTTTGTAATCATTAAACATGGAGTCGTCTTCAATAATTTTCTTAGCAGCATCAGTATAATTTTTGACTAAAAATTCATACAAATAATCAAAACCTGCGTCAAGATAAATTGCCGCACAAACTGCTTCAAAAGTATCTGCTTTTACGTGTTTTTTTAGTCCCCCACCGTGTTGCTTTTCACCTTTTCCAAAATTTAAATAACTTGTTAAGTCATATTTTTCACTGGCTTTTGCAAAAGAATCTGTGCATACTAATCTAGATCTTGTTTTTGTAAGCCATCCTTCTGGTTTGTTATTGAAATTTTTAAATAAAACTTCACTTACAACCAAATCCAAAACGCTATCTCCCAAAAATTCCAAGCGTTCGTTGCTTTTTACATTTGTCTTTGCTTCATTTGTATAGGAAGAATGAGTAAAGGCTACATCTATCAACGATTTGTCATTGAATGTGTAGCCAATCTTATCTTCAAATTCTTTTATTTGTTCGAGTCTTAATTGTGTTATCATCAAATTTTACTTTCTATAAGACTTGCTATATCATCTAAACTTTCGATTTCATCTAGCTCATCTTCTTCAAATTCTATGTCGTATTTTTCTTCTATAAGCATTATAAAATCAAGCATATCAATAGAATCAATATCAAGATCTGATAATTTTGTATTCATGTCTAAATCATTAAAATCTATGTCAAGATTATCATTTGCTAGTTTGATTAATTCATCAATTACCATTTAATTCTCCTTCGATTTTTTCTATAACATTCATTTCTATATATTCTATTAGGCCTAGGATTGCATTTGAAAATGCTATGTCATTTGTGCTGCCATGGGCCTTGTATACATAAGATTTTACCCCAAGAAGTGGCGCTCCTCCAACTTCATCTGGACTAAATTTGTTTGCCAGAGATTTTATATCATTTTTAAGTATTGCACCTGCAATTTTATTTTTAGGAGATGAATATATTAATTTTTTAAGTTCAGATCCAAAACTTTTTAAAACGCCTTCTGTTGTTTTTATTGCAATATTTCCATCAAATCCATCTGCCACAATTACATTTACTTTTCCAGTTAATAAATCACGGGCTTCAATATTTCCTGTGAAATTCATATTAGATTCTTTAAGAAGTTTGTAAGCCTCTTTTGTAAGAGCATTTCCCTTATGTTCTTCAACGCCAACATTTAAAAGCCCTATTTTAGGATTAGTTATGTGCATTACATTTTCAAGATATACCCTCCCCATTAGGGCAAACTCATATAAAAATTCTGGCTTGCAATCCATATTTGCACCAGTATCCATCAATAGAGTTATTTCTTCATTTAAAGATGGGATGTTTGCAGCAAGACAAGCTCTTTTTATGCCCGGGATTCTTCCTGCAATAAACAATCCGCCAGCAAGCAAGGCTCCAGTAGACCCTGCAGAAATTACTCCATCATATCCTTCTTCTTTACTCTTTTCATAAGCTAAAACTATGGAAGCATCTTTTTTCTTCCTAATGGCTCTTACTGGGTCTTCATCATTTGAAATAAATTCATTTGTAGGAATTATTTCGTAATTTTTTATTCTATCGTGAACTAAAAGTTTTATTTCCCTATCATTTCCTACAAAAACAGGTATAAAATCACGTTTTCCAAGTGCTTTTACTGTACCATCGATAATTGGCTTTGCACCAGCATCTGCTCCATAAGTATCTATTAATATTCTCATAATTTTCCTCATTTTTTGTATAAAAAAAGATAGTGCTTAAACACTATCTTATTCTACATCAATTATTGCTTCGCCTTTATATTCTCCACAGTTTGGGCAAACTCTGTGTTGAAGTTTTGGCTCGTGGCAATTTGGACACTCAACATAGTTTGATCTGTTCAAAGTATAAGCTGAGGCTCTTCTTTTATTTTTTCTAGTTTTAGATGTTCTTCTTTTTGGTACTGCCATCGTTACACCTCCTCTTATCAGTTTTAGCAATCTTTTATATTATATATTGAGATATCCCATATGTCAAGGTTTTTATTTTACTAAATCTTGTGTATCCCTTGCAATCATTAGCTCTTCGTTTGTAGCAATTACCATAACTTTTACTTTAGAATCTTCTGTAGAAATTACGTGTTCGCCGCCACGGATATTGTTTGCTTCTGGGTCGATTTTGATACCAAATTGTTCAAATCCTTTTAGGATTTCTTCTCTCATTTCGATTGAGTTTTCACCGATACCACCTGTAAATACAATAGCATCTACTTTTTCAATTTCTGCCATATATCCTGCGATATATCTTTTTGTTCTTGTAGTAAACATATCAAGGGCATATTGAGCTCTTTCGTTTCCATTCTTAGCTGCATCTTCAAGATCTCTAAAGTCTGAGCTTACACCTGATACTCCAAGTACACCTGATTCTTTGTTTAAGATGTTGCTCATATCTTCAGCAGAAACTCCATCTTTTTGTTCAATGTATGTTACTACTGCTGGATCTAAATCTCCTGATCTTGTTCCCATTACTAGTCCTTCAAGTGGAGTAAGACCCATTGATGTATCAAATGATTTACCTTCTTTAACAGCTGTAATTGATGATCCATTTCCTAAGTGAGCTGAAATGATGTTTGTTTCTTCAACTGATTTTCCTAGAAGATCAGCTGCTCTATTTGTAATATAATTGTGGCTTGTTCCGTGGAAACCATATTTTCTAATAGCATCTTCTTCATAGTATTTATAGTCAATACCGTAAAGATAAGTTTTTGCAGGCATTGTTTGATGGAAAGCTGTATCAAATACTGCTACATTAGGTACATTTGGTAGTAATTCTTCACAAGCTTTAAGTCCCATTAAGTTTGCAGGATTGTGAAGTGGAGCAAATTTAGCTGCTTCGTTAATAGCATCTTTAACTTCATCTGTGATAAGGGCAGATTTTGTCATTTTCTCTCCACCGTGAACAAATCTATGTCCTACAGCATCAATTTCATCAAGGCTATTAATTACTCCATTTTCGCTATCAACAAGTGCATCAAATACATGTGATACTGCTTGTGTGTGATTTTCCATAGCTTCTTCGATTACAAATTCATCTCCGTTGTTTTTTTGAACTAAACGGCTTCCTTCAATTCCAATTCTCTCTACAAGTCCTTTTACCATTACTTCTTCATTTTCCATGTTGAAAAGTTGGTATTTAAGTGATGAACTTCCGCAATTTATTACTAATATTTTCATTTTATCTCCTTATATTTTTATACATACATTATACCTGTACCCTCTAAAATTTAAAATCAATAGGTACGTCTAATAATCATTTTAATACTTTTGCTATCTTTTTCCAAATCATCATTATTTTCTACTAGCTTAAACCAAGCTTCAGAATTAGCTTTACTACTTCCTACTCTTACATTATCTACTGTTACTTTATATACATTTTGTAACTTCGATTCATCATTATTATTGTAGTGCCAAATTCTAATATAGTATCTTTGATTTTCATAATATACATTTCTTGACTTATCTAACTCATAATTATCTGTATTTTTCTTATCAAGCTTAGAATTATCATCTAAGATTATATCCTTTAATTCATCATAATTTTCAACTAAAAATCTATTCATCACAGACTCAGCTAAATAAATAGATTGTTTTTTACTATACAAATCTCTTATGTACTCATTTGTATTTTCATTTTGCCTATAAACAAATGTAATTGTAAGGGATAAAACTAAAAGTACAAATAGAGTCAATATTGATACAAATCCCTTTTTCATAATCTTTTACCAACATTTATTAAAGTTTCATATCTAAGCCTAGGATTGTCCTTATTTATGATAATTTTTACCCTTTCATTTTCTACGTCAAAATATAAGTAAAGGTCATCGCATTTTGATATTGGCACTTTTGTATTTCGTAAGCCTTGATTTGAGATATTTGTTATTTCAGCAAATAAAGTTTTTTCATTAGATGATTTGCTAATATCTGTCAAAAATCTGTATGTAGAAATTTCTTGATCACTATTTGGCTGTGCTTTATTAATTATGTAAAATTTGCAATTACTCTCTCCATTATCCTCTGTAATTTCTATTTTATAAGAGTTTCTAATTATATTTTCTATATATGTAAATCCAACCGATGTTGATTTGAATTCGAGCTCGTTAGTGAAAGTTTTTTTTGAAGCATTAATGCTCGTTCCAAAAATCATGTATGAAGTTAAGATTAAGATAGATGCAATAGCTAGTGATGTTAGTAATTCAATTAGAGTAAAGCCTTTTTTTCTCATAATTTTCCTCTAAAAGTTCAAGCTCATATTTATCTCGTTTTACTATTATTCTATCTAAATCTTTATTATAAATAGACCTTGTAATTGTTATTTCATATCCATTTACATATATTACTTTTGAATTATAGCTTGGATTTGTATTTGATTTCTCAGCTTCTAGGGCCTCTTCAAGAGCAAATATTATTTGTGGATCTTCTTTTAATTCATCAGAAGAATTAATAAGAGTTTGTAAGGATGGTAATAGAAAAGTAGCGATTAAAGCAAGTATCCCTAATGCTAGTATGGTTTCAATCAAAGTGAAACCCTTTTTATGTTTTTTCAATTCTAGTTCGTCCCCCTACCGGCGCAATAATTAACTTATATCTGTTTTTGTCTAATGGATCAAACTTATATTTTAAATAAATAGTGTCCGAGCCACCAACACTCCCTGTTGAGTAAAAACTTACTTGCTGATTGTTATAAGTTTGCATCTCAATATACTCTAATTTGCGACTTTTCTTGTAATTAATTCCCGAATCAATTCTGTAATTAGTCCTATTAAAAGATATGTAGGATGTATCACCCGTTGTTTGTGATTTAGTTTTTGCATATTGGATATCGTTAATCAAAGTTTGAACTTCAATTTCAGATTTTATTTTATGTAAGCTTGAAAATCGAAAAAAACCGATGGCTAGTATAGCAGACATTATAGCTAAAACTACTATTAATTCGATTAAAGTAAACCCACGCTTTTTCATTTACTTAAACTCCAGGCAAATTTAAAATTAAAAATGACATAAATATATAAATACAAAATGGTATTTGTGATTTTAGCGTTCTATTTTTGTAAGCGATAGCTAATCCTGAAATAGCACCAAGCCAGATTGATATTAGTATAAAATAAATAATTTTTTGATTAGGCAATATTAAAAATAGCGTTAGATAATAATAAATATCACCATCTCCCAATCCCTTGTTTGATGCCAAATATATTATTACATATGCAATTATAAATAAAAATGTGATTTTAAAAAACTCTAAATCAAATGTTAAGAAATTATACCTGTATATTATGCCTAATAATGCTAAAATCCCAATTTGATTCATATAGATATCAAAAGTTTTTAAATCTATAACTGCTATTATAAGTGAAAGTAATATTACCAAAAAAATCAAGCCTGATTTAATTATTTCAAATGGATTGAAGAATATAATAGCAAACAATCCTGATATGAATTCTAATATTAAGTTATCTATTGAAATTTTACCCTTGCAATATCTACATCTACCTTTTAAAAATATAAAACTTAATATAGGAACTAAATCCCAGGCTTGTAATCTGTGGCCACAATTGTCACAATGGCTGGGAGGACTTATTATGCTTTCTTCTTTGATTGTGCGATTTATAACTAGATTTGCAAATGATCCAAAAATCGCTCCTAGGAAAAATAATAAAATATAGACCACAATTAATTATTTGATTTAAAATAATCTTCCTCTGGACTAACAATAATGGACTGAGGTGAAATTGTAACAGTATATCCATTTGGAGTATTTCCACTAGAATCCTTTAACCCAACAGGAATTTTCGGCCATTTTTCTACATAGTTTTTATGATCGGAATCTCCTTCATTCCAATTAATTTCTTTATCTGCATTGCTCATCTCATTTCTTCTTAAAAGCGCAGCAGACTTTAACATTTGCACATTACTTTTATGAGCAGCCTCAGCAGCAGCAAGTCTTGAATTATTATATTTTGGAAGGGCTACTGCAGCCAAAATTCCTATAATTGCTATTACAATTACTAATTCAATTAAAGTAAATCCTTTTTTCTTTTTATTTTTCATTTTCACTCCTAAAATCCAACCCCATTTACCGATTCAAATATTGGCAATGCTATGGCAAAAACTACAAAAGCAACTACTATACTCATCACAATTATCATCACAGGTTCTGCAAGAGATGAAATATGACGAAGCTTATAAATATAATCTGTGGCAAAATATTCACTTGATTTCTCTAAGGCTGATCTCATCTCTCCACTATCTTCACCAATCTTTATCATTGATATCAATAGAGGTGAAAATATTTTTTTACTAGATAAACTAGAACTAAGACTAAATCCTTTTTTTAGATCAATTATTATTTCATTGAAGATTTGTTTAACAAATTGATTTTTAAATGATTCTTTTATAATATCTAAACTAGTTACTATATCGACATCTCCAGCTTTTAGAATATAAAGTAAGGATGTAAGTTGATATTCCAAGCTTAATCTTCTGTACTTAAAAAATGGTAATTTTAAGAAACCAAATTTATCTATCTTAAGCTTAGTTTCATTATCTTTTCTTAAAATTAAAATACTAAATACAATTGCAAGAAGAAATATTATTATATAAAATCCATAATTAGAAATAAATCTCGAAATTTCCAACAAAATTTTTGTAGATGTTGGTAAATCTTTGCCGAAAGATTCGAATACCCCTTCAAAAGTTGGCAAAACAAAATTCATTATGATTACAATTATGATAATCATAACAAATAAAAGCATAATGGGATATGTAAGTGCTTGTTTGATTATATTTTTATTTTTGCTTTCTTCGTTTATGTAGGTAGATAGTTCATCAAGAACTTCTGCCATTCGCCCACTCTGATCTCCACTTTTTATAAAAGCTACTAACATGGGATTAAAAAATTTCTTGTTGCGATTAAAGGCATCGTTTATTGATAGTCCCTTTGATAAGTCGAAATTTATTTGGTGGAGAGCATTGCTGAGTTTTTTATCTAGCTTTTGTTGTTCAATTATCTTTAAACTCCTATCAAGTGGAACACCTGCCCCAATTAGTAAAGATAATTGTTTTAAAAATAAGGACATAATCCTGCTATCAATCTTGCTAGAGGATATATCCTTATTTAAAAATTCTTTTATTTTATTTAAATTTAAATTAGCCACATTAAACTGTTAATAATTCATTATTTTTCTTATCAGCTAATTGTTCTACTTCTTCGATACGTTTGTCTGTCAGATTTTGAAGTTCTTCTTCAAGTGAGAATCTATCATCTTCTGTGATATCCCCAGATTTTTCACTTTTTTTCACTTCATCCATTGCATCACGTCTTTTATTTCTGATAGAAACTTTTGCATCTTCTGCGTATTTTCCTACTTCTTTTGTGTATTCTTTACGTCTTTCTTCAGTAAGAGCTGGGAATGGTAGTCTGATAACTTCTCCATCGTTTTGTGGGTTGATACCAATATCTGCTTTAATAATAGCTTTTTCGATTGGTCCAACATTTGTTTTATCCCAAGGTTTGATAACTAAAAGTCTAGCCTCTGGAATAGTTATTGTCGCAGCTTGATTAATTGGAGTTTCGTTTCCAAAATATGAAAAAGTAATACCATCTAAAACTGCTTCTGAAGCACGTCCAGCTTTAATATTTGCTATTCTACTTTCGAATGACTCAACAGCCTGTTTCATATCTTTATCAGCTGATGATTTAATTTCTTCATAATTCATTTAAAATTTCTCCTTTACAATTGTACCGATAGCTTGTTCATCCGTGAAAATTTTTACCATATTGCTAGGGTCATCTATTCCAAACGCAATAAGTGGCATAGTATTATCCATAGCAAGACTAGTTGCTGTGGTATCCATGATTTTGATTTCTTGTTGCAATATTTCTTTATATGTTAATTTGTCATATTTAACTGCATCATCAAAAAGATTTGGATCTTTATCATATATTCCATCAGTACCTGTTTTTCCTAGAAGGATTACATCTGCATCAATTTCTAGAGCACGTAGGCTAGCTGTAGTATCTGTTGAAAAATATGGTAATCCAGTTCCTGCAGAAAAAATTACTATACGATTTTTCTCTAAATGTCTTATAGCCCTGCGTCTTATATATGGTTCAGCAACTTCTTTCATATCTATGGCTGTCATAAGTCTAGTATCCATACCCATCTCTTCAAGACTGCCTTGGATCCTTAAACCATTCATAACAGTACCGAGCATACCAATAGTATCTGAGCTAGCTCTTTCTATTTGAGCTCCAGAACGACCCCTCCAAAAATTACCACCACCAACTACAATTGCTATCTCAACATCAAGCATATGAACTTTTTTGATAGATGCACAAATGTTTTCTATAACTTCATCATCAAATCCAAAGCCCTTGGTACCTGCGAGGGCCTCACCACTTAATTTTAATACAACTCTTTTAAATTTTTGCAAAACTGCCTCCTATTAATATAAATTATAACCTATTTTAGAAAATTTTAACATAGGGGCTTTAAAATTTATATAAATATTAAGAAATACATTTTTAGACAAAAAAATAAACCGTTGAACTAACAACGGCTTAAATATTTATTGGTGCGGGATAAAGGAGTTGAACCTTCACGAGAAATTCTCACTAGATCCTAAGTCTAGCGCGTCTGCCAATTCCGCCAATCCCGCATGGGGTGAGTAGTGAGATTCGAACTCACGGCCTCCTGGGCCACAACCAGGTGTCTTAACCAACTGGACCATACCCACCAGGTCATTACCCTTACTATTATACACTATATAAAATTTATGTCAAGTTTTTTTAATATAATTTTTACATTTACTTTACATAAGATTTATCTGCATAATTAAAGGCCATCCATGCATTCTTAACTGTAAAAATAATTATAATACTTTTACCCATAGCTTGTCAAGCTTTTTTTGATTTTTTTTAAAAAACTTTCTGAAAGTGTATTTTACAAGATATATAGTAGAATATATGAGAGGTGAATTAGATGAAAAATAATAAAACAATACTAAAAATATTTGCAGTAATTATTGCCATTGCCATGGTTGCCCCTATTTTGTATAGTGCTTATGCTTCATTTGCTGGTCTATGATTATAGAGGCTATAGATTATTCTGATAAATATAACTTAGTAATCCTAACCATATCTGGTGAGAATTTTAATATATCATATGATTTATACAATGACTTACAATTAAATATAGATGATGAGCTTGATTTTGATATATATAAAGAAATTTTAAATGACGATGAGTTTAATAGAGCAAAAAACTTTGCACTTGGAAAAATATCCTACGCTCAAAAAACTAGTTTTGAAATAGAAAAATTATTAAAAGATAATGACTTTTCTAATGAAGCAATTCAAAAAACAATAGATTTTCTAAATGAATATGGAATCTTAAATGATGATCTTTTCGTAAAATCCTATGTAGCTGATAAACACAATATTGCTAGATGGGGTAAAAATAAAATACGTTATTCTCTAAAATCTAAAAGAATTAGTGATGAATTGATAGATACTTATATAGAAAAAATAAATTATGACGAAGAATACGAAAACGCCTACAATTTTGCTTTTAAAAAAGCTAGAGATGATTTTTCAATTGAAAATAAACAAAAAGTATATAGATATTTAGCGGGCAAGGGTTTTGAATTTGATATCATTAATAAAGTAGTTGGTGAACTTTTTAAATGACTTATGGTTATGTATATATTTTAAGATGCAAGGATGACTCATTGTATACTGGATGGTGTGTTGATGTAAAAAAGAGATTAGCCTTACATAATTCTGGAAAGGGCGCAAAATATACCAGATCAAAAAGACCCTGCAAATTAGTTTATTATGAAGAAATATCTAATAAATCTGAGGCTTTAAAGAGAGAAATTGCAATAAAAAAATTATCAAAGGCAAAAAAAGAGGACTTAGTTAGAAATTTTAATCTAACTTAGTCCTTATTTTTATCTTCTAAAACTAGCCTTCAATTTTTCAAAAAATCCTAGTTTTGGAATTTCTACTTCTCTTTCAGAAATTAGATTATCAATAACATTTTTAAAATATTCTCCTGTTTTTACAGATCCAAGATATCTTGATGATTTGCCATCGATAGTATCTTTATGGTTTCTGATATCAAAATTATCTGATGTTTTATTTATAAAAAATGTATCGCTATCATTTACTAATCCCAAATCATTTTCTCCAATAATGTCTACTGAAGTCTTATTTGAAATTAAGTTTTTATCTACTCCATCGATGACAACATAATCATATGAAATATCATTTAAGAGATTATTAATATCTTCCCCTTTGATTTCATATTTATCTTCTAAAAGAGGGCTTATCATAAAGTCTAGATTATCATTTTCATGAACTAGCACTGTTTCAAGTGGTGCTAGCCCTGTGAAATAATCTGCCAAATCATAAGTAATCATCCCATCTTTTTGAAAATAATCTTCAATGTTTGAGCTTGTGGCGCGCTTTCCTTGGAGTAATAAAACTTTATTATTTTCTTGTAAGTGCTCAGCTAAATTTACTGAAAAATCAGTTTTTCCAATAGCTTTTGGACCATTTATAATATAAACTTTCATTTTTCTTCCTTTAGTTTGGAGTACCATCGGCACTATCATTATCTTCTTTTATATCTTTATCTTCTTTATTTTGATTATCTTCAGGCAATCCTTGCTGATCATCTGCTACAGAATCACCAAGTTCTGCAATATCTGCATCATTTGGAGTATCTCCGGAATTTGTAAGATAAACGTCTAGGTCAAAATATTTGGAAATTACATCTCTCATAATTGGAGTTGCATTGTATGATGTATCACCTTGAGTGAGGACTATACTTATTGAAATTTCTGGGTCATCATATGGTGCAAAACCTACCAGCCATGCATAAGAATCATAGTCTGTTCCATCTAGGTTTTTACCTTCTACTTCTGCTGTACCTGTTTTGATACCTATATCTACCGGCATTTGATTTAATATTTTGTTATTTTGAGATACTAAAAGTGTACCGTATTTAATATCTTCAAGATATTTTTTATCCTTTATATCTATCCTTGATCTTTCAGGTACATTGTTAAACAATATATCCCCAGAATCATGATTTGTAACCTTATCTACTAGGGTAAATTTATTTAAATAACCACCATTTGTAAGAGTAGCAATAGCCCTATTCATCTGAATCGGGGTGTAAGAATTTTGCCCTTGGCCGATTACAATGTTTAGCATATCTGTAATATCCCATTCAGCTTGGTTTAAATATGTGTATTTAATAGTATCAGTAAGACCTGCTCTGTCTTCACCTTTTGCTATCTCTGCGTCATAACCTTTTTCATCTAAAAACTCAATTATATTTTTACGAGTCCATTGGCTTGGATTTGCAGTCATTTTTACAATTTCTAGGACATCACTTTCAAATTCGCTTCTAGATTTTTTTACTCCATCCTTTAGATATACTGGCAATTTTTCTTCTAGATAACTTTGTAGCATCATCTTAGTAATTTCAACTTTTTTACCAACTGATGGTATATTTCCAGTTGTTTCTTTTGGTATATTCACCTCAATACCTGTCGGTTGATCGAGTCCTAGTTTTTCTGCTGCAATCCTAATATCATTTAAGTCTAGTTTTGTACCTATGGACTTACCATCATGCGGATTTTCCCCAAGAGCTAAAACATAGAAATAATAGTTATTAGAATCTCTAATTGCCCCATATAAATTTTCTTCACCTTGAGTTATACCATATTCTGTCCAAGCTAAGTTATTAAATCTCTGGTTACCTACTTCTACATAACCATAGTCTGTAATTACTGCTTGTGGATCTAATCCACTTTCTAATGCTGCTAGTGCTGTTACTAATTTAAATGTTGATCCAGGCATAACGGCAGTTTGTGTTGCAATATTTAGCATTGGACGAGGCACAAGTGGCCCACTATCTTCTTCTACCTGTAAACTTTCCCAGTCTGATTGAGAAATACCAGTAGAAAATAAATTTGGATCATAATCTGGGAAAGAAGCCATAGCTAAGACTTCCCCAGTTTTTACATTTGACACTACAACTGCACCACTTGATGCGTGAGGAGCCTGTCTAAGTGGCATAAAGCTTCCATAATCTGATTCATATTGGTAGCCTTTACTTATTGCTTCCAAAACACCTTCTAATGATTTCTCAGCTTGTTCTTGAAGATCAGCATCAATTGATAAATATAAATCATCACCCGGTTCTGAAGGCGTTTGAGATATAGTTTGTTTTCTATTTCCTGCTGAATCTACAGTTACTAATGATTTACCGTTTTTACCCTTTAAGTTATCTTGATATGATTCTTCGATACCTGTCTTACCAATGATTTCATCACGTAAATAATCACGTTCATTTACATACTTATCTACTTCTTCAGCTGTCGCAATTGGTCCCATATATCCTAGGATATGACTTGCTAAATATCTATTTGGATAAGATCTAATTGGTATGGTATCTACTTGGATGCCCGCAGTCGAATCAATATTCTCTTCTATTTTTAAAACTGTGGATTCGTCAATATTATAAACTAAGTTGATTGGTCGATATCCAAAGTTTCCTTGACGATTAATTTTATTGTCTATAGTTAGGATACCTAGTGCTTCAAGATCAGAATAATTTTCTAGACCATTGATTTTCTTTAGATAATTTAAGATTTCCTTAGCGTCTTGTTCATTTTCAAGTATTGAAACAACTTTATCAAGGTCATTTATCTTATCTTTTCCTGCATAATAAGTATAAAAATTATTTTTTTCGATATTAAATGTATAGTCCCAATCATCTGGATCATCTTCAGAAATATCTATGGATGGATAAATATTGTTTTGTGTGTTTGCATTTTGTGCCATATATTTTATATCTTCAGATAAAATAAGTGGTTTTAGCAAATTATTTTCATCGGCAATTCTAGCAAGCTCATCTACTGGTGATCCCGCTTGTGGATTTTTAAAATTAATATTTACCTTATAGGTATTTTTTTCATCTTTTGTTTCCGTAATAACTTCAGTCTCAAAGTTTGCATAAATCCCTAGATTTTCTAGCTGTTGAATAAGCATATCAGCTGGAATGACATAAGATCCATCATCTTTTACACTAGCTTGGCTAAGAACATCATTTATCGTTGAAGTTTTTACTATCTCGTAAAAATCGTTACTTGGTTCACTTTTTAGTGTAACTTCTGGATATACTTTTGATAATTTAGCCTTTTTTTCAATCATATCTTCATTTGCTTTTACAACATATGGTTCCATTTCAATGCTTCCTAGTAAATTAGCATTTTTGAGAAGATCATATGCCAACCTTCTAGCATTTGAATTTTGTAAAATTGAAAGCAAGACTGATCTATCGTTTCCTACAGCATCAACTACAACATCTATAGGAGCTTGGTCTTCGCTATATCCGACTGCTTTAAGTTTGTTTTTTGAATTTTTCCTATAAGCCATTTTTAGTTGACCATCTTCTTGACTAACATTTGCTGGAATATCAATTCCACGTTTTTTTAGTGCAAGCAAGGCTGTGCTCATAGTTTCATATTCAATATTTTCATCTTTGTATACAGTAGTTAAAAAGTCTCTTACAAGATCATTGTCTATTATTGTTGATACTGCTACTTCTGTAGGCATTTGGCCTAAGATAAAATAATCTTCTTTTCTTTTATATACAAATGAATTTAATTTTAAAGCAAAATCATCTGTATAATTTACTCCATCAGCCTCTAGGATATTAACAAGTTTTCCTAAATTTTTTATTCTGTCTTTTTCTTCTACTTCTTGAAGTTGGTCCTTATAAATTTGAACAGCAAAAGATGGGATACTTGTTGCAAGTATTTTCCCATTTCTATCATAAATATTACCACGGCTTGCAATTTCATCTACCTCTTTTACTTTTCTATTATCTGATAAGTCTCTATAATAATCTCCCTGGCCAATCATAACTGTAAATAGCCTACCGATTATAACGGCCATTAGGAGAATTACAAGAATTTGAATAAATACTAATCGTCTTTCCTTTATCTTCCTCACTTTAAAAACTCCTAAATCCTATATGTTGGTATATACATTATTTTCTTAACTATATAATAGTAAATAAAGTAAATAAGTGTATTTAATATAGATTCAACTAGTAAAGGTGTTGGCAAGTAATTCATCAAATTATTTTGTCCAGTAAATATAAAATAAATTAATGTTAAAAGCAAGAAGTTAAAAATACTTGCAAAAAATGTCATGACAAGACCTGTTGGTTTATCTTTTGCTAAATTAAGTCTATCACTTGAAACAAATGATCCTACCAAAAAATATGATAAGGCTCTAGGACCTACTAGGTTAGTAAATAGAAAATCTTCAATTAATCCTGTAATCATCGCCCCATATGGTCCAATTTTATTGCCCAATATTTGTGAAAGAGCAACTATTGCTGGAATCATAATGTTAATATTAGCTCCAAAAATATCAATTTTAGAAAAAATTGTTGTTTGGAGAATAAAAGATATTAAAAATACTAAAAAAGTTTTAAATTTATTCACTTATATTCTCCTCCTCTACTCCATTAGCTTTTTCATCTATTTCATAAGAATTATTGCCTTTAAGTACTAAAACTCTATAAACATGTGAAAAATCTACTGGTGAATCTACTGTAATATTTTTTCTAAGTGAATCTTGACTCATTGAAACATTACTGATTGTCCCAATATATATACCATATGGATATACTCCACCTAGACCACTTGTCATTACTACATCAGAATTTTTTGCTTCACTTTCTACATCTAGCATATATCCTTGAATAGTTCTTGATGTAAATTTATCAATAACCCCATAGTCACCACTTCTGGTGTTTATAAAGGATACGTCATTTGCTTGATTATTAATTGTTTCAACACGAGCTGTACTTTCAAATACTTCAGTAACTTTACCTACTAATCCTGTGTAATATTTACTATCTCCAATAGCTTGTAAGATAATATCATTTTGTTTAATACCATCTTTTTTCCCCTTATCTATTGTAAAATTGCTGGTTAGAGAACTTACATCAGAGTTTACAACATTTGCTTTAATGTATTCATTTTTTGAACTATCTACAGCCTCTGCCTCATTTTTCAAAAAGTCCTCTTTATTTATTACAGATGTAAGTCTAGCATTTTCCATTACTAGCGATCTATTCTCCGCTTCAAGTCTCATTACTTCTGCTCTGGTTTCTTTAGAACCAACTGTTCTTTCAATTTGATTCATTATTTCTGATGATACCGAGTATGTAACACCCTCTATTGGTTTAAATATTGTATTTGCAATATTTGATCCAGCACCTGAAAGAGCATCAGTTTGTGAAGAAACTCCCATTACTATTAAGAGCGCTAGGACTGTAATTATAAAAGATTTGTTGGATTTTTTAATTCTTCTATATGCCATTTTTACCTACTTACGATATTTAAAAAATCTATCTGGATCTTCCAAGATTTTACCAGCACCAAGGATAGCATCTGTCTCTAGATTATCAGATATATAGGAAGATAGATTTAGTTTGTGTTCGATATACTCTCGAAGTCCACGTATTTGACTTAGTCCACCAGTTAAACCAAATCCATCTTTTTTGATGTCAGCTGTAAGTTCTGGTGGTACTTTTTCTAAAACTTCATATATCATGTTTACAATTTCATCAGCATAAGGCATTATGCATTCTACTAGGTCTTTGCTTTTGACATCTACAGTCTTTGGTGCAGCGGATAATAAATCTCTACCATCAACAGTTATTGATGTTTCCCCATCTTTTATCCTCAGGCTTAAAAGATTTATTTTTATATCTTCAGCTGTTTGCCTGCCTATGTCTAGACGTTTTTTATCTCTAAATAAATCAATGATTGCATCATCTATGTAATCCCCACCTTTATTAATGGTTTTACTTGTAACTACACCATTTAGAGAAATTACGCTTACTTCGCTAGTTCCTGCTCCTAAATTTAAAAGCATAATCCCTTTAGGATCTTCTGGAGTAAGTCCCATACCGAATGCTGCTGCTAATGATTCGTCAACTAAAATAATATCACGGCTGCCAGCATGAAGAGCTGCATCTTCTATGGCGCGTGATTCAATGTCTGTAATTCCACTTGGTACGCAAATTACAACTTTTGGCTGGAAAATAGATGTACCTGGATTTACTTGATTAAAAAAATGTTTTAGCATTGCTTCAGTGAGGTTAAAGTCAGTAATCACTCCATTTTCTATTGGTTTTACAACATGAATACTTGATGGGGTTTTACCAATCATATCTTTAGCTTCCTGTCCAATGGCCAAAACCTTAGTATTATGTTGATCTAAAACTATCATCGAAGGTTCATTTATAATTACACCCTCATTTTTTTTATAAACTAAAATATTGCTAGTGCCCAGATCTATAGCAAAATCTGTGGCAACCATTCTTAAATTCATCTACATTTGCTCCTATATAAAATTTTCTTTTTTAAAACTATAGTATCCGTCCTTACCAATAATTATATGGTCTAAGACTTCTATATCTAATATCTCGCCTGCTTCAAATAGTCTTTGGGTTGTTTTAAAATCATCTTTTGATGGTGTAAAATCTCCACTTGGATGATTATGAGCAAAAATAATTGATTTTGCTGATTTTTTGATAGCAGTTTTAAAGGCTTCCCTAGGATGAACAATTGATGCATCTAGTATGCCTATACTAATTACTTCTTTAGATATTATAACATTTTTAGTATCTAAAAGGATAGCATAAAAGTATTCATTTTTCTTTTCTTGAAGCTCATTTTTTAAATATTGATAGATATCATCACTATTTTTTATTTTTGTAATCTTTTTTTCAATAGTTTTTTGGGCAACCCTCTGCCCAAAACGAAGGGATGCTACAATTGAGCTTGCTTTTGCTGACTTTATCCCTTTAATTTTTGTAAGTTCACTGACTTCAATATCGGCTAAATTTTCATAAGAAAAAGTTTCTAAAATTTCTCTAGAAAGTTCGATTACATTTTTTTCCTTAGTACCAGTAGAAATAATGATAGCAAGAAGCTCCTCATCTGTTAAGCTATTTGCACCCTTGCTGATTAATTTCTCCCTTGGTCTATCGTCTACATCAAAATCCTTAATTGCCTTTTTCATTTTTAATATCTCCGATATTTAATTTATCCATATGACTTGCAACATAATTTACGCTAAGACCTACAAAAAAACTTGTGAAAACACCCATCATTACTAAAGCTGGAAAATATATTAGCATCTTTATATTGCCCATAAAAACTGCGGCAACTAGTATTTGACCAAGATTATGAAAAAATGCTCCAATTTCAGAAATACCGATAAATGATGAAAATTTATTTAAAAGTTTCAAAGAAAGTCCCATAGAAATGGATGCTAAGATCGCTCCAGCAAATGAATAGAAAAATGCAGTCACAGATCCAGTAATAAGCATTAGTAAAAAAGATTTTAGTATTCCTACTAAAAGTGCTGATTTCAAACCGTAAAAATATAGGGTTAGCAAAATAATCATATTTGAAAAACCAAGTTTTGCTCCAGGTATTGGAACTGGAATTGGAATCATATGTTCAATTAACGAAATGGCAAGGGCCATAGCAGTAAGTAGTCCTATATTTGTAATTTTTTTTATATCTCGCATAGCTTACCTATTCACCTTATCTATCCCATCGTCTTGATTTGAAGTGTCTATTACTTCTAGAAAAACTCTATTTGGAAGACATATTATTGTTTCTCCATTGATGCTAATTTCTTGCATATGTGTACAAATTTGGTCTCTACAATTTGCCTCTTGCATATAAGCTTTTCCATCTTTAATAATTACTTTATTATAGTGAGCATCATCATCTATAACTATTTCTCTATCCACGTTTAGAGGAAATTCTCCATATAATTTAGAATCCTTTTCAATTCTTAAAATCTGCCCTCCAGATTTTGTATTCATATTTGATATTCCAAAGGCCATTAGCATGCTTAATACTAAAAGTCCCAGTGAAATTATAATGTCACCTTTTTTAATTTTCATAAAAATACCTCATTATATGAGTTTACATTTTATAGTTTTTATTGTCAATTTAGGCCAAATTGTGGATGGCAAAAAAATAAACCGGCTTTACCGGTTTATCATTTATCAATTAAAAATTTCTTTAATTAAAAACTTCTATACATTTATTTGGACATTTATCAGCTGCTTGTTGTAATAATTCAACATCAAGATCAGGATTAATATTTTCAACTGATAAGTTTTTCTTCATTTCAAATCCTTCTGGATAAGTTTTTGCACAAAGTGTACATGCTATACATGCTTTATCACATTTTTTACGTGCATCTTTACCTTTTTCTTGATTTGAACATAAAACAACTGCCTTTTGTGCATATGGTACTAGTGTGATAATGTCTTTTGGACAAGCCTCAACACATTTACCACAAGCTACACATTTATCACGATCAACTTTTGCTACACCATTATGTACGTGAATTGCATCAAAAGGACAAGTTTTTTCACAAGTACCACAGCCTATACATCCGTAGTTACATTCCTTCTTACCACCAAAAAGTGCTATTTGAGCTCTACAATCATCAAGACCAGAGTACTCAAATAAATCTTTTGCACTTTCGCAATCTCCATTACATTTTACAACTGCTACTTGTCTATCATCATTTGCAACTGCTTCAACTCCCATAGCTTTTGCAACTGCTTCTGTTGTAGTTGGTCCACCAATTACACAAGCACTTACAGGTGCTTCTCCTTTTGCAATTGCTGCTGCACAACCATCACAACCTGGATAGCCACAAGCACCACAGTTTGCACCTGGAAGTGCATTTCTGACCGCTTCTTCTGTTACAGATGTTTCTACTTTAAATTTTGTACTTATAAGTCCTAGAGCTACAGCAAATAAAAATCCTAATGCTCCTAGAACTAAAACTGGTAATAAAATACTATTCATAAATTACTCCTATAAACCTTGAAAGCCCATAAATGCAATTGACATTAGTCCAAGTGTGATTAGACTCATTGGCGCACCTTTAAAGGCTTCTGGAGTATCATTTTCTGCAATTCTTTCTCTTATGTATGATAGGATCATCATAGCTAGCATAAATCCTAATGATGCTGCTAGGGCATAAACAATAGTTTGAAGCAAATCATATTGGTTTGTAATTGTTTTTATAGCTACACCTAGTACTACACAGTTAGTTGTAATTAGTGGTAAGAACACACCCAAAGCTCCATATAAGCTAGGCATATTTTTCTTCATTACAGTCTCTACTGATTGTACTAAAGATGCAATTACTAAGATAAATACAACTGTTTGTAAATATTCTATATGTAATGGCTCAAGTAAGTAGTATTGAATAAACCAGGTTACTATTGATGATAAAGTAATTACAAATATAACTGCGAAACTCATACCACGAGCTGTTTCAACTTTACTGGTTACCCCTAAAGTAGGGCAAATTCCTAAGAATTGTCCTAATACATAGTTTGATACAAATATTGCACCAATTATTATTGATATTAAATCTGTCATATGCTCTCCTATTTAGCTAAAGCAGCTTTACGTTCTTTTTTGTTAGTATAAGCTGCATATGCTGCAAATAATAAACCTAAAACTATAAATGATGATGCTGGTTGTTGTAAGAATCCAATTGTGTATTCTGCTGGAATAATAGTTTTTCCAAATACTGTTCCTGCTCCTAATAATTCTCTTACAAAAGCTAAAACTGAGATAGCAAGAGTATAACCAAGTCCTTGACTAAGTCCATCCACAATAGATGCGATAGGACCATTTTTTGAAGCAAATCCTTCTGCACGAGCAAGGATTACACAGTTTACTACAATTAGCGGGATAAATATACCTAAAGATTTATATAAAGAAGGTACATACGCCCTAAGTACTAACTGAACTATAGTTACAAATCCTGCAATAATTACGATAAAAGCTGGGATTCTAATTTCATCTTTTATAAAATTTCTAAGTAAGGATACTACTAGGTTACTCATCACTGTTACAAATATAACTGATAATCCCATACCAATAGCATTTTGCATAGTTGATGAAACCCCTAGGACTGAGCACATTCCTACTAATTGTACAAAGACTGGATTATTTTTAAATATACCATCGGAAAATACCTTACCAAGACTTACTTTTTGTTTTCTTTTACTATCTACCTTTGTATTTTCGTCTACAAGAGGTCTGTCTATTTGTTGTTCCATAATAACTCCTACTCTAGACTAGCTAGTACTTCTCTAGCATCATTTATACCATTTACAATAGTTTGAGTTGAATATGTTGCTCCAGAAATACCTACGATTTCATTCTCGCCACCAGCTTCTGAATAGCCAACTTCATTATCCATATTTACTCCAACCATTCCCTCTTTAAAGAAATCTTGTTCCATTTCAGCACCAAATCCTGGTGACTCTGAGTGAACTAATGGAGCAAATCCTGTTATGTTATGGTCTGGATCGACACCAATTAGGTATTCGATGTCCCCACCATAACCACCAGGAGAATTGATTTGGAATACATATCCCTCTCCATCAGCTGTAACGGCTTTATAAACATTTTCTATTGTTTCTGGTTTATCCACTTCTAATTCTTCATAAGAATCTGCAGGATAAACTACAGATAGAGATTCTTTTAATTCTTGTGCTTGATTTTCTGCAACTACTGGAGCTGTCAGACTATTTGTAAATGCAAGAGCTAATGCTACTACTGCTGTTATAACAAATAATCTTAAACCTAATTTAAAATTATTCATTTGCTACTCCTTTTTTCTTGCTATAATCTACCCCAAATACTTTTGGTCTTGTATATTTTTCTATAATTGGTACTACAAGGTTTGCAAGTAAGATAGAATAACTTACCCCTTCTGGATAACCACCAAAGGCTCTAATAACTGCTGTCAATATTCCTGCTAATACTGCATAGACAATTTGACCCTTTGGAGTTACTGGGCTAGTTGTGTAGTCTGTAAGCATAAATATTGCACCAAGAAGTAAACCACCTGATAAAACATCTTTTAGTATATTATCAAAACCTGTAAATAATCCTGAAAGAATTGTAACTGTCGCTATGTAAATAAGTGGCATTTTGATATTAATAACTCTTCTAATTAATAGGTAAGCACATCCTAAAAGTAGGGCTAGGGCTGAAACTTCACCTAAAGATCCAGGAATATTTCCTAAAAATAAATCCATTACAGAATAAGATTGTGGTTCTGAAAGTGGTGTTGCAGCAGAAAGAGCCGAGATAGTACTAACTGATTTTAAAGTTGCTACTCTTTGTGGTGGCACAAATGTTGACATTGACTCAGACCAAGAAGCAAGTAAAAATGCTCTTGCAGCTAAGGCTGGGTTTACAATATTTTGACCAATTCCACCAAAGGCCATTTTTGCAACTACAATTGCAAAAATCGCACCTATAACTATTTGCCAAACAGGTAGTGTAAATGGCACATTGTAAGCGAGTAATATACCTGTTACAACTGCTGATAAATCTTTCACTGTTTGTTTTCTTTTTGTTGCCTTATTAAATAAATACTCTGATAATACACATGTTAATACTGATGCTAATATTAAAATTAAGGCTCTGTATCCAAAATAATATACTGCAGCTATACCTGCTGGTACTAAAGCGATAATTACATCTCTCATCTCGCTTTGAATAGTATTTTTACTTCTCACATGAGGAGAAGATGTAACTAATAATTTTTCTCTATTTTCCATTTATCTACTCCTACTTACCCTTTCCTGCTTGTCTTATTTGACGTTTACCAAATCTAATTGCTTCAACAAGAGGTCTCTTAGATGGGCAAATATAAGAACAAGATCCACATTCTATACAATCCATAATTCTATAATCTTCAGCCTTTTCAAATTTTTCATTTAAAGCAAATTTGTGAATATAAAGTGGAAGAAGACTTACTGGACAAACATTTACGCAACGAGAACATCTGATACATGGTTCGATGTCTGCTGGGATTGCTTCTTCTTTTGTTTGTACTAAAATACAGTTTGTTGCTTTTTCTACTGGATTTCCTGAATTTGGTTGGGCAATACCCATCATTGGACCACCACTAATTAGTTTTCCAATTTCACCATTTAATCCTCCAACTGCATCTATTGCATAGTTAAAAGATGTACCTACTTTTACTAGAACATTTTGAGGATTTTTAACATTATGACCTGTAACTGTCATTACTCTTTCATAAAGTGGTTTGTCATAGTAGATTGCTTCATAAACAGCATTTACAGTAGAAACATTAGAAACTATAACACCTGCATCCATTGGTAAACCACCTGATGGTACAGTTCTATTTAGAGTAGCGTCTATAAGTCTCTTTTCATCCCCTTGTGGATATTTTGTAGCAAGTTTTACAACTTTTAAATCTGGCAGATTTGTAGCATTATTTGAGTATTCATTTAAGAATGCTGAAACTGCGTCAAAGGCTTTTGGTTTATTATCTTCAATTGCAATAATTCCTTGTTTTGCACCAGATGCTACTACTAATATCTCAAGGCCTTTTACGATATTTTCCGGTTTATTTTTTAGAATATAGTCATCGCAAGTAACGTATGGTTCACATTCAGCACCATTTACAATTACTGTATCGACTTCTTTTGCCGGTGTATATTTAATATGAGTTGGGAAAGCTGCTCCTCCCATACCAACAATTCCAGCTTCTTTAATTTTTTCTACAATCTCTTCTTTATTTAAGCGAACGTTTTCGTTAAGTATGTACTCTTTTTCTTGATCGTAGCCTTCTGTATCTATCACAACTGCTTGAGCGTTTTTACCGGATGCTGTTTGTATATCGATTATGTCTTTTACAACTCCATTTACAGATGAATGGATGTTTGCTGAGAAATTACCAACAGCTTGCCCGATTAAATCTCCAATATGTACTTCGTCTTTTTTATTAACAAGACATTTACTTGGTGCACCAATATGCTGAGTAAGCGGAATCACTAGCTCGTTTGGTGTAGGTAAGGTGTAAAGTTCACTGTTTTCAGAGAGTTCTTTAAACTCATCAATGTGCACACCTTTCTTAAATGTCAAAGCATTTCCTGCCATATGCATCTCCTTAATATTTTTTTGTTCTTTTCTATTATAAATGAATTTGTGACATTCATCAACAATTATGCAATATTATATAAAAGTTCGCTGATGAATGTCATAAAATTATTATAGCTTAATTGTCCAATATCTGACAGTTCAGAATTTGTTGGTAATCCATCCTTATAAAATGTTTTATAAACATCATAGGTGGATTCTACCTTTGTGACATATTGTCTAGTTTCTTCAAATGGTATCTTTGAAATGTCTGGATTTTCCTTATCCAAAACTCCTTCTTTTATCCATTTATCAACGTTTCCTACTCCCCCATTGTAGGCTGCAAGAGCTAGCTTACGATTATTGTAATATTTCATTAGATAATCATAATATCCTACGCCTAGTTTTAGATTGTAGTCAATGTCGTTTAATTTTTCAGGATAATAGTCCATATCAATTACTTCTGCAGAGTGTCTTGCTGTATCATCTAAAAGTTGCATGAGTCCTTGGGCACCTTGATGACTGTGGGCATCATTGTCAAAGTCTGATTCTACTTTTACAATAGCTGCAGTAAGTAAAGGATCTACATTAGCCTCATCTGAGATTTCTGTGATTTGATCCTGATAGTTAATTCGTGTACGAGAAGTTTGGTAGGCTATTATTCCGTAGGATAGAGCTATTGCTAATAGTATTGTTAGCAGTATATATCCTATTAATTTTCCTATAAATTTTAATACTTTCATAGTAAATCCTTTTGCTTTAAGGTTTTTTTGAGCTCTTTTGTAAGATGCTCCACACTTGTGCTATTATCAAAAACTACATCACTATTTTCCTTCATGGTTAGTAATTGCTCTTGACTTTCTAATTTTGATTTAGCATATTCAAGGCTGATTTTATCTCTTTGCATCAATCTTTCAAGTTGAATTTGATAATCAGCAACTACTAACCAGACTTCATCTGCATCAAATCTTTCATCCATTTGAAAAAAAAGCGGAATTTCTATAAAAACTACTTTTTCATCTAGGAGTTCTATTTGTCTTTCAATCTCATTTAATATATTTCTGTGAGTTAGTTGATTTAATTTTTTTAACTTTTCTCTATCAGAAAAAATTATCTGTGCTAGCTTTTTTTTATCTAAGTTATCATTATTGAATGCTTCATCAAATTCATCTGAAGCTCTTATTGCTTCGAAATTTTTCGCTCCCGGAATTAGCAAGTTTCTGTTGACCTCATCAGCAGATATAACTTTAAAATTCATTTGTTCTAAAAGCTTGCACAAGGTTGACTTCCCAGATGCAATTGTCCCAGTGATCACAATTTTATTTGGACTCATACATACTTTCTCCAGTGTCTATTTCAACTAATAAAGGTACTTTAAGATTTGCTGCTGATTCCATTGATTCTCTTAAAATTTCCATAGCCTTCTCTTTATCTTCAATAGACGATTCAAGAATAATTTCATCGTGAATCTGAAGGATGATTTGAGCATCAAGATTTGCTTTTTTTAGATTTTCGTCTGTCTTTATCATAGCAATTTTGATAATATCTGCTGCAGTACCTTGAATTGGAGTATTTAGGGCAACCCTTTCTCCAAAGCTTCTTACATTAAAGTTTTTTGAAGTGATCTCTGGTATATATCTTCTGCGGTTAAATAAGGTATCTGTAAATCCATCTTCGCGTGCTTGCTTGATTATATTATCCATATATTTTTTTACATTTGGATATCCTTCAAAAAATCCTTCTATATAGTCTTTTGCCACAGGTCTTGGAATGTTTAAGTTTTGTGACAAACCATAATCACTTATTCCATAAATTATACCAAAATTTACTGCCTTTGCATTGTATCTTTCAACTTTAGTCACTTCATCAAGCGGTCTATTAAAAACTTCTGATGCTGTTTTTGTATGAATATCAACCCCATTTATGAAAGCATCTATCATATTTTCATCTTCTGAAAGTGAAGCTAAGATTCTTAACTCAATTTGAGAATAATCGGCATCTATCAAAACTTTTCCGGGACTTGCTTTAAATGCTTTTCTGATTTTTCTGCCTTCTTCTGTTCTTATTGGTAGGTTTTGTAAATTTGGCTCTGTAGATGAGAGTCTACCAGTAGATGCAATACTTTGTCTAAAAGTCGATCTGATTCTTCCATCTTCATCGATTGCACTTTCAAGACCTTCGATGTAAGTTGAACGCAATTTGTACATTTCCCTATATTGCTCAATTTTAGGGATTATTTGATGTTCATCGCGTAATTTTTCTAAAACCGAAGCGTCAGTTGAAAATCCAGTTTTAGTTTTCTTAATAACAGGCAATTCCAAATCTTTAAATAAAACCTCTCCTAATTGTTTTGTAGAGTTGATATTAAATTCAGAACCAGCCAGTTCATAAATTTCACTTGTAAGTCCTTTTAAAACCTCATCGATTTCAGCTTTCAGCTTTTCTAAAACATTAATATCGGTTACAAAACCAGCTATTTCCATGCTAGCTAAAACTTTGGAAAGCTTGATTTCAATATCTTGGTAAAGGTCATACATTTTATATGATTTTAATTCTTCTTCTAGTTTTTCTTTTGAATTTTCTATTGTATAAAGGACTGATGCCATGTATGAGTTTAGCTCATCTTGGTCAATGTCTTCATATTTTTTAGTTTTTGCACCCTTGCCAATTAAATCCACTTCATTTATCACTTCAAAATCCGAATAAGTTTGGCTTAAAGTTTTTACATCATAAGATGACCTAGATGGGTCAATTAGGTAATGCATGAGCATAGCATCATTATAAGGTAGCGCCAAATCAATTCCTAATTTATCCAATAAAACTACATCTTCTTTTATATCAAATGAATTTTTGATTATAGTCTTGTCTGCGAAAATTTCTTTAAAGTTTGTTATAAAATTCTCATCAGCTTTTATAATATAAGCTTTGCTATTGGCTGTTTTTATAGCTAGTTTATAAATCACAGAATGGATGTAATTTTCCCCATTATACAATGATTTGAAAGCAAATTCTTTATTCTTTTTGATATCATCAATTAAATCAGTATAATCATCAGTTTCGGTAAACTCAAATTCTCTATCAGTATCTGCTAGGTCTACATGACCTTCTATTTTTTCTAAAAACTTATTAAAATTATATTTTGAAAACTTTTCTTTAAGAGTTGGATAATCTGGATCGGTTAATTGCAAGTCAGATAAAGCTATTTCAACTGGAGCATTTTTTACTATTGTTCCAATTTTTTTGCTCATGTAGGCTATAGATTCGCTATCTATTAAAGTTTGCTTGGTTTTTTTACCAGAAATTTCATCAATATGTTCGTATAATCCCTCAATGGACCCGTATTTTTGAATATAGCCCACTGCTTTTTTGGGACCAATTCCATCTACACCAGGAATGTTATCAGATTTATCTCCTTGAAGACCTTTAACATCTATTAATTGTTGGGGTGTCAAACCATATTCTTCTTTTATAGTTGATAAGTTATACTCAACCATATCAGAAATGCCTTTTTTAGTAAGATAAACTGTAATATGCTCATCAACTAACTGTAAATAATCACGGTCTCCAGTTATGATTACAACTTCATAACCTGCATCTTGGCCCATATCAGCATAGGTTCCAACTATATCATCAGCTTCAAAACCATCAAGGTCAGTATAGGCTACTTTCATAGAATCAAGTATATCTTTTAAAATTCCAAACTGATAAGAAAGCTCGCTTGGCATCTTATCACGAGTTGCCTTATAATCTTTAAACTCCTCATGTCGGAAAGTTTTGCTAGACCTATCAAAGGCAACAAGTACAGAATCTGGATTATATTTATCAAAAGCATTTTGGTACATAGTTAAAAAACCATACACACCGTTGGTCATAACCCCATCGTTGTTTGTAAGGTTTGGAAGAGCAAAAAACGCCCTAAAAATCAAACTAGAACCATCAATTAGCATAAGTGTTTTACTCATTTGTCACTCCTTAGTTATAGTATAACGTAAAATGTGGATATTTTAAAGATTTGATTAAAATAGCTTATGATTTTATAGGTTTGTAAAGTCTTTTAAGAAATCATATAAAAAAACCTCGTAATCTAATTGACTACGAGGTTTTTATATATTATTTTTATAGACTCTTGGTCCTATTTTAACCGTATAGGCTTTATTGGTGCCGGTGGTGGGACTCGAACCCACACGCCCTGGTGGACAACAGAGTTTGAGTCTGTCTCGTCTGCCAATTCCAACACACCGGCTCAATGGTTACCTATTAATTATAACACTTTTTACTTTCTTTGCAAATTGCAATTGGCTAGTTTTTTTCTTATGTTTTTGTCAAAATAGATTTTCATTGATAGGATCCCTATAGCAAATCCTATTACAGCTCCTGCTATTACATCTGTTGGAAAGTGAACGTATAAATATAGTCTACTTAAAGCTATGAGCAAGGCAAGTATACCAGTGAATATTTTTATCATTTTTGATTTACTCATAAAAAATATAATCGCAAAAAATGTAAAGGCATATGATGTGTGCCCTGATGGAAAAGATCCATCTTTTAATTTAGGTACTAGTAATTCAATATTATTAACATAATCAAAGGGTCTGACTCTTGCAAAAATATTTTTTAGCAAAAGATTAACTATAATTATATTTAGCATAAATCCTATTACCATGACCTTAGCCATAGACTTGTACTCTTTTGTTGACATAAAAATTATAATAAATGCAATCCAAATTATAGACAGATTTCCAAGATTTGTTATAGTTACCATAAACTTATCCAGGCCTGGTGTCGATAATTTATGAATCGCATCTAGAATTCCTATTTCAAAACTAGTCCAAGGCCGCATTAATAATCTACCTCACTGTTAATAGTCGCCATGGTTGCATCATAGGCTTTTTGTATCCTATCTCTTTGGGACTCGTCAACTTCATCATAATATTTGCCACCTTCTAGGAAATCTTCACATAAGTAAGTTCTTACACTGCGGCCATATTCATTATAAGTCATGCCAACCCAGAGTGGATATGCTTCGATTTCATCTATTGATGTTGTGCCGTTAGCTAAATTTTTGGATAACTTAAAACTATAAGCAACTGATTGTTCTGTTCTGATATCATTTACCGTTTCTAAATTTTGGATGCTAATGAAATTGCCGCAAGCATAAGCTATAAATCCTTTTCTCCCATCCTCAGTTTCATATTCTTCATAAGGCTCTACTACATGTGGATGATTTCCTATTACAAGATCTGCTCCCCATTCAATCATCTTACGTCCTAATTCTATTTGGCTAGAATCTGCATTTGAACGCAATTCTATGCCCCAATGAGGATATACCACAACAAAATCAGCACCCTTTGCTTTTGCTTTTTTGATGTCATCCTTGATTTGATCTTCATGTAAATAGTTTACTTCTGGAACTTCCTCACGTACTTGGAATAAATCTTCTTTCCCGTTACAACCAAAGGTGTAGGATAAAAATGCAAGTTTAATATTACCTACTTCTTTTATAATAAATCTAGTATCATCATCCTCAGCACGTGTACCAACATGGTCTAGTCCTGCATCTTGGATAGCTTCAATTGTGGTATTGACTCCCTCAATATCATTGTCTAGCGAGTGATTGTTAGCAGTTGTTACAATATCAAATCCAGATTCTTTTATAGCATTCAAATATTCTGCTGGCGCATTAAATCTTGGATGACCCGCATATGGAACATTTGGATCTGTCGTTGTCTCATAGTTAGCAATTGCGATATCTGCATCGCTTATAAAATCTGATATATACATAAAAGAGTCAGAGAAATCATAAGTACCTCCACCCTTGTTGTAGGCATATTGGGTTTGTCCCATATTTGCCATAAGGTCTCCGCCGACTTTTAAAGTAATGGTTTCGATTTTTTCTTCTTTACTTTCTTCTACTTCTTCTGATTTTTTAGTATTTTCAGCGGCAACTTCCTTACCTACTTCTTTATCATCTTGCTTTGCAAGATCATTTGAATTTAAATTTTCAATAAGGTCAGTAGTTCTTATTGGCTCATTACTTTCTTCCTTTACCTCTTCTTGGCCACAGGCAGTAAGTAGTAAAATTGAAAAAATAAAGGCGAGTGTTCTTTTTATATACTTCATATTCCCTCCAAATATATACTACATCCATTGTAACCTATAAGCTTAAAATAAAGCAATAAAAAAACACCCATTGCTAGGTGCATTTTAATGTAAGCTATTGTATGCGTCTTTTTTACCCTTGCTATATAAAATAATAAATACTGCTATGGCAATAATTAATATTAATATTGAATTTATATATTTATTTGAATTTGTAGCAATCATCGATGTTTTTTTGTGGATTAAATAATAGATAATCGGAACTAAAATTATTAATAAAATTGAAATTATAAGGTCTTTTCTAAATATTTTCCTTCTCGATTCTGTCTCTAAATCTATAAATTCACTTGCAGCAACAGTATATTTATTGGCTTGTTTGTCTCTTAATTTTCTTTTGGAAAAATTACTTGAAATTACCATTATCAAACCAATTAAGAAAACTATAATAGATGGTAATATCCTATCTTCTATCTTTTCAGAAGTTATTAGTAAATATGGAATTATTGATATAATAATTATAAAAAAACCTAGGGCAAAAAGTAGTGAATAAATGTTTTGTCTATTTACGTATTTTCTAACTGATTCGGTGTCCTTATATTCTGATTGAAAATTATCGTTCATAATTATCTCCTTTATGGATTTATACCCACAATGGATTGCTAAAGTTAATTATAGACAGCAATTTTCCCATAGGGACCATTTACAATATTTATACTTGTATCAAAAATATTTGTTAATTTAGCCCCATCCATTACCTCGTCTACAGATCCTTCTAGGACTAATTTTCCATTTTTCATAGCAAATATCCTATCTGAATATTGGGCTGCTACATTTATGTCATGGATTACCAAAACAAAAGTTTTTTTCAAAGTGTCACAAGCACGTCTTAGATGTTTCATCATTGAAACTGATCTTGCCACATCAAGATTATTTAACGGCTCATCTAGCAAAACATATTCTGTTTCTTGGGCTAGGACCATTGCAACATAGGCCCTTTGTCTTTGTCCTCCAGATAATTCATCCAAATACCTATTTTCAAGAGCTCTTAAATCAAAAAAGTCTATATATTTTTCAATTATTTTTACATCTTCATTAGTAAGTCTGCCTTGGCTATAAGGAAATCTTCCAAAACTTACTAGTTGCTTTACGGTTAATTTGCTGATAAAATTATTTTCTTGTTTTAAAATTGAAATTGTCTTTGCCATTTGATTTGGATTTGTATTATCAATATCCAGACCACCTACATTTATTTTTCCGGCATCCTTTGGCAAAAGTCTACCAATCATCATAAGTAAGGTAGACTTGCCTGCACCGTTTGGGCCGATTATTGAGTTTATACCGTTTGTTTTTATATCAAGACTAACTGGACCTATACTAACTTCATCGCTATATTTTTTTTCTACATTCTCTAAACTTATCATAATTTTTCTTCCTTAAATATTAAAATAAGGAATGAAATCCCTCCTATTAATTCAATCAAGACTGAAACCACTCCGTTTGCATTGAATATGTGATTCATAATAAAATATGAACCAGCTAATATATCAAAGGCAAGTAGTATTGCCATAATCATCAGGTATTTATGGTCATAAGTTTTCGCTAGTTCATAAGTTAATGTAGCTACTAGAAAACCATAAAAGGTCATTGGGCCAACAAGGGCTGTTGAAATACTAATTAAAATAGCAACTGCTATCAATGATAGAAAAGTTGCTTTTTTGTGGTTTAGACCTAAATTTGTAGCCACATCCTTGCCAAGACTTAAAACATTTAGCTTTCTCATATTTAAAAATACTCCCAGTGTCACAAAAAAGATTATTCCAATTGCTAGGGGGAAATATTCTGTATCAGAATTATTTACAGAAGCAAAAAGTTTTGCTTGCAAAATATCAAATTCTGATGGAGAAAGGAGCCTACGCATAAAGGCTGATATTGCTCTAAGCCCTTGGCCTAAAATAACTCCTATTAAAAGCATTAGCTCTATATTTCCATTTCTTTTTGTAAAAATCCCCATAAAAAGGAGCAAACAAAGGCCTACCATAAGGAGGATTTGAAATATAAAATAACCCTTACCTCCTATGACCAAAAAACCTGTTATTCCTAAAAAATACATGATTGCTGTATTTATTGTGGAATATATAGCCTCAAAGCCTAAAATCGATGGAGTTATTATCCTATTATTTGTTACACTTTGAAAAAGTATGCTTCCAACTGATTGGCAGATAGCTGCTATTGCCATGGCAATAATAGCATTTTGCCTGCGTTTAATAATTGGTAAAAATGATGGTGAATCAATTGGGACTGGGTTCTTATAAACAAGGAGCCCATATGTTGTTAAAATAGCTAGCAAAGATAAAATTACCAGACCTATAAAATATGATTTTTTTTCTTTTTCTGATCTAAAACTACTTATAAAAGAAGATTTACTTTTCATATCTTAAATCTCCTCATATTTAATAAAATAATTATAAATATAATTGAACCTGCGCTTCCTAAAATAAGTGATACGGGTACTTCAAATGGTGCAATAATCGTCCTTGAAATAATATCTGCTGCTAGCATCACCATCATGGATACCAAACAAACCCAAGGAATATTTGCCCTTAGATTGTCTCCTCTATAGATGGAGACAATATTTGGCACTATTAGACCTAAAAATGGGATGTTGCCAATCACTGCAGAAACTATCCCACAAGCTAATGCAACTAAAATATTAGCCCTTAAAATAATCTGATTATAATTGAGACCAAGATTTGTTGTTATATCCTCTCCAAGCCCTGCAATTGTCAGCTTATCAGCATACCTATAAATAACTATTGTAATTATTATTATAAAAAATAAATATTCGTAGCGACCACGTTGGACTGGGGCAAATGATCCTTGAAACCAAACTTCTATTACCTGAGTCATATTGAATTCTAGGCCAATAAAGGTTGAAATTGCAGAAACAACTGCTCCTAGCATAATACCAACAATTGGCACAAATAGGGATGATTTTAATTTTATATTTCTAAGTAAATAAAAGAAAACCATAGATCCAATAAATGAAGCTATGATTGCACCTGTCATTCTTTGAAGCAGGCTAGGCTTTGGAATTAAAATATAAACTAAAACAAGGCCTAGACCAGCCCATTCAATAGTTCCAGTTGTGGTTGGTTCTACCAATTTATTTTGTGATATTAGCTGCATGACAATGCCCGATAGGCTCATGGCTACTGCTGAAAGCATTAGGGCTAAGGTCCTTGGAATTCTTGTTATAAATACCATTTCAATAGAATTGTTCTCTTTAAAAATATCATAAGCTCCTGTAAAAACAGAAGCTATGGCAAGGACTATTACTATCCCTAGTGCAAAAATAAAGGGTTTTGTAAATATTTTTCTTTTTGTATTTTCCATCTTATTTGCTAAACAATTCTGCTAAACCATCAAATATCTTTGTATAAGTAATGATTGATTCGTTGGTGTAGGTATCATTTGGAGCGTAATAAATCTTATTGTTTTTTATAGCTTCAAGGTCTTTTAAGGCTTCTGATCCTTCAATTACTTCCATAGCAGGTTTTGCATTTTCTTCGCTAGCTACTCCGGCATCACGGTCTAAGACCATTAGATAATCTGGTTTTGATTCTGCAATTGCTTCTACAGAAATATCATCTCCCTTATGGTCTGAAGAATCATTTTTCACATCTAAAGATGGTTCTAGTTCTAATATTTCATAAACCGGACCCCAAACTCTTCCATATTTTGGAGCTGAATATCCAATTTCTCCACCAGAAACTACCATTCCCATTACACTGCCACCCTTGTAGGCATCTTTTGCTTTTTCAATTGATTCTTCAAGGTCTGTTATTAGCTCATTTGCCTTATCTTCCTTAGAAAAGATTTCTCCTAAAATCATTGTAGAATTTGTAAATCCTTCTATAAGATTATTTCCTGGAGAATTTGCTTCTTCTGAGACATCTGTATCTAAATCAATTACAGAAGCATTTGGTACGATAGCCTTAATATCCTCATAGTAATCAGCAAATCTTTGTCCAATTATTACTAGGTCTGGATCAGTTGCTGCGAGTAACTCTAGATTTGGTTCTCTGTGGTTGCCAATATTTTCTATACTATCATCTTTTAAATAAGAAGATGTCTTTGGCATAACATCTTTTGGTGCAGCTACTAAATCAACTCCCATTGCTTCTAAAACTTCAAAGTTTCTGCTATCAAGAGCAACAACTTTTTTTGGATTGCGGGCTACTTCTACTTCACCATGGGCATCTGTTATAGTAATAATATCTGATTTTTCCATGCTTGATTCAGTATCTTTTGAATTTTCATCAATACTTGGCGAGTCTTTTTCAAGCTCTTGACTAACTTCACTTTTGGGGGCAGGATTTTCTGCTTTAGTATTTTCGGTGCCTACATTATTTTCACAAGCTGATAAAGCCAGTGCAAGTATTGCTATTGACATGATTTTTGTATTTTTCATAAATACTCCTTAAACATATTATTAATGATACTGATTATCATTAGCAAAAGTATAACATACCCTAGTAAACTAGTCAAGATTAAGAACTAATATATTTTGTTACAAAATCTCTCTATTTAGATTGTCAATTAAATTTATTAAAAATACTCTAATTTCAATAAAAAAACTTCCTAAGTCTCTAGGAGATTTAGGAAGTCTACATTTTCTATTAATATAATTTTGCCCCAGCTGGGATATTATTGCTTACCATTAGGACATTTAGTTTTTCTTCACCGTTTTGCTCATGTACTGCTGATAGAATCATACCTTGAGATTCCTCACCCATCATTGCTCTTGGTGGTAGGTTAACTATGGCTACTAAGTTTTTGCCGATTAACTCTTCTGCTGTGTAATGTTTTTTGATACCTGATAAGATTGTTCTTGGTGTGTCAGATCCATCATCAAGGGTAAATTTAAGAAGTTTGTTTGATTTTGGTACTTCTTCACAATCAGTTACTTTTACAACTCTAAAGTCAGATTTTGTAAATGTATCAAAGTCTATATCATCATAGAAATCTTCTGTTTTTACACCTGTAAAGTCTATTACTTCATTAGTTTCTTCAACTGTTTTTGTAGGTGCTATTTCATTGCTTTCTACAGCATTTTTGCCAGTTGGTTTCATAGTTGGAAATAATAGGACATCACGGATTGAGTGTTGGCCAGTAAGCAGCATTATCACTCTATCAATACCTATACCAAGGCCACCTGTTGGAGGAAGTCCTACTTCTAGAGCATTTACAAAATCGTGATCCATCATTTGTGCTTCATCATCACCTTTTTCACGTTTAGCAACTTGAGCTTCAAATCTTTCTCTTTGATCTGCAGCATCATTTAATTCTGAGAAGGCATTTGCTACTTCTTTACCATTAATAAATGCTTCAAATCTATATGTTAATGATTTATCATCATTTTTTCTTTTAGCTAGTGGTGAGATTTCTACTGGGTAGTCAATTATAAATGTTGGTTGGATTAGCTTATCTTCTACAAATTCTTCGAAGAATTCTGCGATAATTTCTCCACGTGTATCTTTTACTTCAACGCCTTTTTCTTTTGCAATTGCAACTGCATCTTCATAGGATGTGATTTCGTTAAAGTCGATACCAATTTCATTTTTAATAGCATCAATCATAGGGATTCTAGCCCATGGAGCTTTTAATTCTATTTCTTGGCCATCATATTCGATAGTGGTTTTTCCCAAAACATTTGTTGCGACTGTTTCTACCATATGTTCGGTAATTTCCATCATATCTTCGTAATCAGCATAGGCTTGGTAAAGTTCCATTGCGGTGTACTCAGGATTGTGAGTAGCATCCATTCCTTCGTTTCTAAACATTCTGCCCATTTCATAAACTTTATCAAATCCACCGACAATTAGTCTTTTTAGGTAAAGTTCGTTTGCAATTCTTAGATACATATCGATATCTAAAGTGTTGTGGTGGGTTATAAATGGACGTGCTGTAGCTCCCCCTGCAATTGTATTAAGAATTGGAGTTTCTACTTCTATAAATCCTCTACCGTCTAAAAATTTTCTAATTTCAGTAATGATTTTGCTTCTTAAGTAGAAAACTTCTTTTACTTCTGGATTTACAATAAGGTCTAGGTATCTTTGTCTATATCTTAAGTCAGGGTCTTTTAGTCCGTGCCATTTTTCTGGCAATATTTGTAAGGATTTTGTTAGTAATTGAGGATTTTGTGTTTCAATTGAAATTTCACCTTGATTGGTCTTAAATACATTTCCCTCTATACCTACGATATCACCAATATCGTATTTTTTAACTTGTTTGAATTCATCACCGATAACATTTTTACGATTTACAATTTGGATTGTTCCAGATTCATCTTGGATATCCATAAAGCTCATGTTTCCGTGACCACGTTTTGCTCTTATACGACCAGCAATTCTTACAGACTTGCCATCGTAATTTTCAAAATTATCTTTAATTTCATTTGCAGGTGTGCGGTCCTTAAAGTTTACAATTTCGTGTGGATCTCTGCCTTCTTGCTTAAGTTCTTCAAGTTTTTCTCTTTTAATCTTAAGCATTTCATTTAAATCTTTGTTGTTATCAGTCATCATTTCTCCTTATTTAATGTCTTTAATAGTGAAATACATTTTGCCGTTTGGAGTAGCTACTTCTACTCTGTCTTCGACTTTTTTACCTAAAAGTGCAGCACCAACTGGTGATTCATTTGATATGAAACCTTTTATTGGATCAGATTCTGCTGTTCCTACGATTTTATAATCCAAAGTTTCATCAAATTCTTCATCATATACTGTCACTGTATTTCCTACCCCAACTTCATCAGAATTTAAGTCTACTTCGATAGTTTTTGCATTTCTTATCATATCTTCAACTTTTGCTATACGACTTTCGATTTCACCTTGTTCATTTTTAGCTTCATCATAATCAGCATTTTCTGATAAGTCACCAAAACTTCTTGCAATTTTGATTTTTTCTGCAATCTCTGGTCTTCTTTTGGTTTTTAAGTACTCTAATTCATCTTCTAATTTTTCTAAATATTCTTTAGAAAGTATAACTTCTTTATTTTCTGCCATTTCATCCCTCTAAAACATTCTTATATTCATCTAATAAATCAAAAATCTCTTCTTTTGTTTTTAATTTATTAACTTCATCTCTAACTTTACTTGAATCTGGTAAACCTTTGATGTACCAGCCTACATGCTTTCTCATTTGATTTACTACTAGTCTTTGATCTTTAAATTCTAGTGATAAATCGTATTGCTCTCTAATCTGATCTATAATCTCACTTGGAGTTATTGGAGTATAGTCTCCAGTTTCTAGATATTCCTTAATGTATTTAAATAAAAATGGATTGCCCATTGCTCCTCTTGCAAGCATAACGCCATCAGCATTTGTCTTTTCGATAATATTTTTAAAATCATCTACAGTAAATACATCACCATTTGCAATTACTGGTATAGTAAGAGCTTCTTTTAATTTTTTAATATCATCCCAATTTGCAATTCCACTATAATGTTGTTCACGTGTTCTGCCGTGGAGGATGACATAATCTACTCCATTATCCTCGCAAATCTTACCAATTTCAATATAATTTTTTAAAGATTCATCTACGCCTGATCGAAATTTTACATTTATTTTTTTATTAGTTGATTTTACTAAAGTTTTTGTAATCTTATCTACTAGATCAGGTTCTTTCATTAGGGCAGAGCCTTCCCCATTTTTAAAAATTTTGGGTGCAGGACAACCCATATTAAAACTTAAATCGGTAATATTTTCAAGTGGGTTTATCTTATCTTTAATAGCCATTTCTATTTTTTCTGGATCTCTGCCAAAAATTTGGACATTTGCGTGTTTTTCTTTTTCTGATATGAAAAGTATCTCATCAGTTTGCCTATTATCATAGACCATGGCATTAACACTTGCCATTTCTGTAAATGTTTTATCAGCACCGTATTTTTCGCAAATTATCCTAAAGGCTACATCAGTAACTCCTGCTAGGGGAGCTAGCATTAACTCTTTATTTTTTAATTCGGTCATAAATAATTTTTAGCCCATCTAGCATTAGATCAGGTTCTATATATTCGATATATTTTGATTCATGAGCAATTAATTCTGAGTATCCGCCAGTTGCAATTACATTTATTTTCCCACAAAGTTCATAATCATTTACAAGATCTTTTTCTATTTGTTCGATTACTCCATCTATTAGCGAAATATAACCATACACAATACCTGCATTCATACTTTCAGGTGTAGTTCTTGCAATTGCTGTTGTTGGATTTCGAAGTTCTATTTTTGGTAATTGAGCAGTCATTCCAAAAAGACCATCTTGGGCAATTCGGATTCCCGGAGCTATCGACCCACCTAGGTATTTTCCTTCTTTAGTAATTACATCAAAAGTTATTGCTGTACCCATATCAACAATTATCGCCGGACCACCGTATTTGTTAAAAGTTGCAACTGCATTTACAATTCTGTCAGCTCCAACATCCTTTGGTGATTCATAATCATTTATAATTCCAGTATCGGTTTTATAATCAATAATTATTGGATCTTTACCAAACATCTTTCTATTGCACGATTGCCATGCATACATGATATCTGGAACTACTGAAGAAATTATGGTATCTTCAATGCAATTTTTTTTAATCTCATGAATTATGAACATATTAAAAAGGGTAGCTACCAATTCGTCGCTGGTGCGTTTTAAATTTGTAGCCACTCTATATCTGAATTCTAATTTACCATTGTTAAAAACACCAAGCACAGTGTTGGTATTTCCAATATCTACTACTAGAAGCATCTATTCTCCCCTTAGAGTTTTATAATCAAATTTAACCCTAATATGATACGATATTTTTTGTGATATTCAAGCTATTTACCTAATTTATATTTTCTAATTAGATCATTAAGAGGCTTGATATCCTCACTTTTTACTTTTGTTGCTTCACTAGTATCTTGCCTATCTTTTTTTACTGCCATTACAAAATCATTTTTTTCTTTATCAAATCCCCATTTTTTAAGCTCTTTGTAGGTATAAAAAGTAGAATTAATTAAGATTCCATTTTCTGCAACATATAATTTATTTTGCTGAGCCACTAAGAATACAATAGCTAGAACAACCATTACTACTGACATATAGATAGCATTTTGGTTATTTTGTTTAATTCCTGCTATTAAGTTAAAAACTCCTGTTGCAAGTAAAAAGGCTAATAGTACCCATTCAAAAGTGGTAGATGGTCTATCAAATTTATTAATTTCTCCTGCAAGTAGCTTTTTATTTTTAAATGATTTATAAATTCTATAAATAAAAAATGCAATAATTGCAATATACATTATCAAAACAAAGTTATCTAAATTATTTTTTCCCTTAAACATAATATCTCCTTAACAAAAAATAGATCCATTGACCTATCCTTCATAAACTGATCTTTTTAGTACGCCGATATATGGCAAGTTTCTATATTTTTGATCATAATCAAGACCAAATCCAACAACAAATTCATTTGGTATTTTAAATCCATACCAATCTGGTTTTATCTTAACTTCTCTTCTTTCTGGTTTATCAAGCAAAGTTACAATCTTAATATCTTTTGGATCCCTTTTTTCTAAATTGTTTTTAAGTTTCAAAAGTGTATTTCCAGTATCTATAATATCTTCAACTAACAATACATTTTTATCGGTAATATCAGTATCTAAATCCTTTAAAATCTTAACATTTCCACTAGAAGTAGTCCCACTTTCATATGAAGAAACAGCCATAAACTCTAAATTTATATCAAGCTTTATATGTTTTGCAAGCTCTGACATAAACATAACTGAACCCTTTAAAATAGCAACCATTATCAAAGTATCCTCATCTTTGTAATGCTCATTTATATTTGTTGCTAATTTTTTGATTCGAATATTTAAGCTTTCTTCATCAATCAAAATTTTTTCTATAATTTCGTTTGTATCATTAATCATCTTCAACCTCTATTTTTAAAATGTTTTTTGTACCACTATCGACCTTAAATTGTTCAGAAATTCTGTATCCTGCTATCCAAATTATATCATCATTTGATAAAATTATAGGGATTTGATCCCTAATGCTTTTATCTATCTTTTCATCTATAAAAAAGTCTTTTAACTTTTTTTTGTGATTCATGCCAAGCGGCCTAAATTTATCTCCATTTTCTCTTGTTCTAACTGTAAGAGGAAAAGAAATTTTATCTAAATCAAAATATCCTATATTCTTTAATTTTTCTTTTTTTTCAAAAACTATGGACGTTTTAATTTTTCTACCATTAAAAACTATTTCTTCATCCAAATTAATTTTTTTTATGACACTATCATTCTGTTCACGATTTAAAACCATCAATTCATAGCTATTATAATTTTTTTGAAATACTAGTTTATCTTTTATAATTTTCTTTCCAGTTTGAAGATTCTCTATATTTATGAAGTCTTCTATATTCTCCTTAGAAATATTTTTAGTATCTCCTGTAAGCTTAAAAATTGCTATTCTAATTAAGCGAGTTTTTATAGGATAAGATATGTCTTCAAATTCTTCTTTATCAAATTTTACAAAATAATCTTTTTCATTTATTACTATTTCTTTATACTTTTTATCAATAACTTCATCTATAATAGCCAAATCATTTTTTATTATATCTGATAGATTAAAAAAGTTATTTATTGCATTTGGGTTAATCTCACTAATTTTTGGAAAGATTTCATTTCTTATGTAATTTCTACTATAATCATTTTCTAAATTAGTTGCATCAATGGCATAGGAAATATTATTTTGCTTTAGGTATTCTAAAATTTCTGATTTTTTAAATGATAAAATTGGTCTTATAATGTTTTTATTTTTATAATCCATGCCAGCGAGTCCATCTAATCCTGTCCCACGTGCCATACGAAATAGCATTGTTTCTGCTTGATCGTCCATATTGTGAGCAACGGCAATTTTTGAATTTCTATAAGAACTTGCTATATCATTAAAAAATTCATATCTTAGCCTTCTGCCGGCATCTTCTGGGGAGATTTTATTTACTTTTGCAAACTCATCCATACTCGCTTTTCTGACTTCTACCTTTAGCCCTAGCTTTTCTCCAGTATCTATTACTAATTTTTCATCAAAACTGGCTTCTTTTCTGTGTAAGTGGTTTAGATGAGCGAGGATAATAGTAAGATTATATTCATTTTTTATTTCATTCAGAAGATATATAAGAAATTGACTATCTGGTCCGCCACTGGAACCTATTATTATGGTATCATTTTTATCTATTAAATTATATTTATTTATATTTGATAAAAATCTATTCGTTACTGTCATTATTTGTTTCTTGATCTAATTCTTCTGTTTTTTCTTTATCTTCTTTGTTATTTTTTTCTTCTTCATTCAGTATAGGCTTCTTTCCCTTAACCATTCCTAGTCTTTCTTTCGCAATTTTTTCTTTAAATTGATCAGTATTTCTAATCTCATAATCACTTTCTAGCGATGTTATTTCTTCATTTACTGCATCTAATTTTTTCTTAGTAGAATTTATCTCAGAATTAAGGGTGTTTATCTCTGCATTCATCATATTGTTTAAAAATACATAAGCAATAGTGCTAAGTATTAGTATGAGAAAAATGCTTAATAAAAATCGCCTATTTTTAGCCTTTCTCTTTTTTTGATAAGATTTTGCCCTAGCCATCTATCACCTCATACATTTCTTCTGCAGTTGTTTTTTTAGCTCCATCTATTAGATCTATAACTTTTATTTTTAAATTACTCTTTCCAAATGCAATTTCGATTATGTCGCCTTCTTCTACCACAGAACCTGGTTTTGCGAGATTTCCATTTATAGATACTCTACCATTTTCACAAGCTTTTTTTGCTACTTGTCTACGTTTTATTATTCTTGCATTTTTTAAAAATTTATCTATTCTCATAGCTTAATTTTACTATAAGGGAGGATTTATATCTAGGCAAAAAAATAAAAGCCCAGGATGGCCTGGGCTTAAAAGATTATTTTTATAGTAAGTTATCGTCTTCTGAATCTACTTCTTTAACATCACCAGATTCAACAACGTCTAATCTTTCTTTTCTAACTGTATCAGAAACTTTTTCGTTTTCTGTAACTGTTTCTGTATTTACATCTACTTCTTCTGTTACGTAAGCTTCTTTATCTACAGATACTTTTTCTTCGTGAATTGGAATTCTAATTTCTTCAGCTGTTTCATCAAATTGGTATCCATCAGCAGCTGTTCCATCTACTGCATGTCTTTCAACTGTTACTCTTTCTTTTTCTACTGGTACTTCGATTTCTTGAGTTTCAGTTACAACTTCTTTTTTAAGTCCGATTTCACCAGTTTGAACTTTTTCTTTGTTAACTCTTAATCTTTCTTCATGAAGTCTGATTTTATCTCTTTTTGATAGGTCATCTCTTTCTAGTATATCTTCATCGATGTAGTCTTTTCTTTGTTCATAAGCTGTATCTACATATTCTGGATCTTCTAAATAGTCATCTCTTTCGATAGCTAGTACGTAGTTACCACTTTCAACAGCTCCAAGAGCTTCATCAGAAACTGTTCTATCAAATCCGAAGTCTCCAAAGTAAGCTGGATCTAAATCTTCACCTGTGTAGTAAGCGTAGATTCCGTTGTAGTCTGGATCTAGTGTGTCTCTATTTGCTCTATCAGAAATTCCATAGTATCTTAAATTATCATTATCAAATTCGTTAGCAGAAATAACTTCAAGTTCACTGTCGCTAAAACCTTGAGCTCTTAGCTGGTCAATTCTTGCTAGTAATTCATCTTCTGTTCTAAATGTTTCAAAATTTGCCATTATATATCTCCTTTTTATTTTTAACTTCTTAGACTCTCGTCTATATCGTTCTAGTAGCTATATACCCCCTAGAAAAAATTATTAAACATAAATATCAAACTTTTTTTTTAACTCTACAGTTATTTATATATGTTTATCAATATCTTCAAAATTTAATTTGGAATCATCGACCTTGAGTACTTCTCTTCTTACTGGTACCGTAATCTTTTGCATTTCTATATATTTTTCACGTTTAATAACTATTTCTTCTACAACTACTTTTTCTTTTTTTACACGTATTCGCTCTTCATGAAGAGGAATAGTAATAGTTTCACCATTTTTTAACTTTTCTAAATATTCATCATTTAAATTTAAAGTTTCCATGTGACATCATCCTTTCGCATCGCAGTTTATTAATTTATACCCACAATTTTAAAAGTATAGTAAATATGGTGATGATATGAATAATATTTTACATATAGATTGCGATGCTTTTTATGCATCTTGTGAAGAAATTAGAAATCCTAAGCTAAAAAATTTTCCTGTAGCTGTTGGCGGACTTACAAATAAATCAATTATTACAACTGCAAACTATAAGGCAAGAAAATTTGGCATCCACTCAGCAATGCCGGTTTTTATGGCAAAAGAACTTTGCCCAAATCTGATTTTAATACCTGTGGATCATCCTTACTATAGAAAAAAATCTGAAGAGGTATTTAATATAATTAAAAAATATGCGGTTAATTTTGAACAGGTTTCTATAGATGAGGCCTATTTGAGGATAAAAAACCAAAATCCATTTGCTCTTGCAAAAAAAATCCAAGATGAAGTTTTTATAAAAACTCAAATTAATGTCTCTATAGGTATATCGTATAATAAATTTTTAGCAAAACTTGCCAGTGATTGGAACAAGCCTCATGGCATAAAAGAAATATCTAGGAAAGATGTTCCAGAAATCTTATTAGATCTTGATATAAAAAAAGTCCACGGTCTTGGTAGCCACGGAGTAGAAAAATTAAAAAAAATTGGAATTTATACTATAAAAGATTTACTAAGACTTGATAAAGACTTCCTAATAGGTCTTTTTGGCAAACATGGTTCCTATATTTATGGGGTCATCCGCGGTGAAGATGATAGAGAAATAAATCCCAGCCGTCAACGAAAGTCACTTGGTCGCGAACGTACTTTTAGAGAAAATACAAATGATATAAATATTCTTAAACAGTATCTAAAAGAAATATCTGAAAAAGTCGAAAATGATTTAGAAAAAAAAGATCTGCAAGGCAAAACAGTAAATCTTAAACTTAAAAATAGTGATTTTAAAACAATTACACGAGCTATAACCCTCCAAGAGCCCATTTATAAAAGAGAGGATATATATAAATCAGCTAGCGAATTATTAAACGAGGTTTACAAAAATGAATATATAAGGCTAATTGGCATCTCACTATCCAAATTATCTAATCGCAATAGTAACCAATTATCTTTTTTATAAAAGAAAAAGTACTGGATTTAACCAGTACTTTTTTTAATTTTACACATCTAGGCTTTCTTGAGTATCTTCCTCTTCGAACAAATCGCCTTCTTCTGATTGGCTTAATGATGCTCTTATTTTGCCTTCGATTTCATTCATGATATCTTGATTGTCTTCAAGATATGTTTTTACATTTTCACGACCTTGACCAAGCTTTTCTCCACCGTAGGAGAACCAAGATCCAGCCTTATCAACAATATCCATCTCTACAGCTGTATCTAGGATAACCCCAGACTTTGAAATACCAGATCCATACATGATATCAAATTCTACTACCTTAAATGGTGGTGCTACCTTATTTTTTACAACTTTTACACGGGTACGTGATCCGATAGAATTATCACCTTCTGTAATAGTTTTTATTCTACGAATATCAAGTCTAACTGATGAATAGAATTTAAGGGCACGTCCACCTGTTGTGGTTTCTGGAGATCCAAACATTACACCAACTTTTTCTCTTAATTGGTTGATAAATACTACTGTTGTGTTTGATTTTGCAATAACACCTGTAAGTCTTCTTAAAGCTTGACTCATAAGTCTAGCTTGTAAACCTACATGGCTATCTCCCATTTCCCCTTCAATTTCTGCTCTTGGTACTAAAGCTGCCACTGAGTCAATAATAATTAAGTCTACAGCTCCCGAACGCACTAAAGATTCAGCAATGTCTAAACCTTGCTCACCTGTATCCGGTTGGGATAGGATAAGATTATCAATATCTACTCCTAAATTTCTAGCATATTCTGCATCCATTGCGTGTTCTGCATCTATAAATGCACACATATGGCCTTGTTTTTGATCTTCTGCAATCATATGAAGGGCAAGGGTTGTTTTACCAGATGATTCTGGACCAAATATTTCTATAACCCTACCGCGTGGGATACCACCTATTCCAAGTGCAATATCAAGATTGATGGCACCTGTAGGTATAGCTGAAACTGCAACTTTTGGAGCCTCGCCCATTTTCATTATTGAGCCTTTACCATATTTTTTTTCAATATTTTTAAAGGCTTGGTCTAATGCTTTTTGTTTGTTATCATCCATAAAAATCTCCTATATGTTTTCTAAGTCCAAAACTTCTTTGTTTTTGATTATATAATCAAGTCCTGAAATAATCGTTAGTATAACTGCTATATAAAATACATATATTCCTATATTATTTAAAATAGTATTGTTTACTAATAGTAAAACTAGTGCTATCATTTGGCTGGTTGTTTTTAGTTTTCCCCATTTGCTAGCTGCAATAGTTATACCCTTATCGGCTGCAAGTGTTCTAAAACCTGTTATAGTTAGTTCTCTTACTATAATAATTATTACCGCCCAAGCAGGAATTATACTTCCTTCTACCAAAACTATAAATGCCGCCACGGTTAATAATTTATCTACCAATGGATCAACAAATTTACCAAATGTTGTAACTAGATTGCGGCTACGAGCTAGGTGGCCATCGAGTGCATCTGTTAAAGATGCAATTACAAATACTATTGCTGCAATATTATATGTACTACCATACATGTAATACAAAACTAGAAAAACCGGAATTAAAAGTAATCTTAAAACCGTAACTTTATTCGCTATATTCACCTAAATCTCCTTCAAAATAAGAACTATCTACCAAGACTTTTCTTGGTTTGCTACCCTCATATGGGCCTACAATTCCTTTTGCTTCAAGCTGGTCTATTATCCTACCAGCTCTTGCATATCCAATTCTAAGTTTTCTTTGTAAAAGCGAAACTGAGGCTGTATTTTCGTCTATAATTATTTTAGTGGCCTCATCAATTAGTTCATCTTCATCATCCACTTCTTTTACTTGAGAATTTTCTTCAACTGTTTCAATGGCTTCTTGATTGTAATCAGCCTTGGTTTCTTGTTTTATATAATCAACCACATCTAAAACTTCTGTATCAGATACAAAAGCTCCTTGGATTCTTAGTGGCTTCATAGAATCACTTGATGCATAGAGCATATCACCCTTTCCTAGAAGCTTTTCTGCTCCAGATGTATCCAGTATTGTTCTAGAGTCAGTTTGGCTTGTAACTGCAAAGGAAATTCTAGATGGAATATTTGCCTTAATTGTACCGGTAATTACATCAACTGTTGGTCTTTGAGTTGCAATTACTAAGTGGATTCCGCAGGCTCTAGATTTTTGAGCTAGACGCATAATATAATCTTCCACTTCACTAGCGGCCGTCATCATTAAATCAGCAAGCTCGTCTATAATAACTACTATATATGGTAAATTTTCCATAGATTCATCAGTTTCAGCTGCTTTTTTATAACCTTCTATATCACGGACGTGATATTTTTGAAAGGCCTTATATCTTTTTTCCATCTCAGATATAGCCCAAAATAGCGAAGAACTAGCCTTTTTTGGATCTGTAATTACTGGCATTATCAAATGTGGTATGCCATTATAAACTGAAAGCTCAACTACTTTAGGATCTATCATCAATAATTTTATATCATCTGGTGAATGTTTGTACAAGATACTCATTATGATAGTATTGATACAAACTGACTTACCAGATCCAGTTGCCCCAGAAACAAGTAAGTGTGGCATTCTTTCTATACCAGAAACCACTGGGTCACCAGCAATTGACTTACCCATAGCAAAAGGTATTTTTGACTTAGCATTTGCAAATTTCGATGTGGATATTATTTCCTTAAATCCTACTATTTCTTTGCTATCATTTGGGACTTCTATACCCACATGACTCTTGCCAGGAATAGGGGCTAATATTCTAATTCCACTAGTTGCTAGAGATAAGGCCAAATCATCCGCAAGATTTAATATCTTACTTACCTTTACCCCTCTTTGTGGTTTTAATTCATAGCAAGTTACTGTAGGTCCTATGTCAATTTGAACAACTTTTGCTTCTATACCAAAACTTTCTAAAGTTTCTTCTATGGCTAGGGCCTTTTCTTTTATTTCGCCCTCATCAATTGATCCTGCATTTGATCTATCTTCTAATAAATCAGTTGGTGGATAATTGTAATTATCAAATTCTTTTTTAAAACTATCATCTAAGTCTTTCATCTCGATTTGCTTTGACTTATAGCTTCTTACTTCTATCTCATCATCTTCTGAAAAATCATAGGCTTTGATTGGTTTTCTTTTTGCTTTTATTTCTCTTTCAATTGGATGATCAATCTTTTGGGATATATCAGTTTCTGTAATAGCTTTTTCTTCTAAGGTTGGTCCGAGATTGTGGTTGTCATTAGCTACAATAATTTCTTCATCACTTGTATCAGCATTTTCTGTATTTTCTCTTGATAGCTGTCTTTTTTCTTTTAGTATATTAAAAAATTCTGTAATCTTAGTTCCAATTAGAATTAAAACATCTCTTAACTTTCTAATAAATTCTCCATAAGTCAAAGGACTAATCCCTATAACAAATAAAAATATAGAAAGTACAAATAATATATCAAGTCCCAGGCTTCCTAGAAAACTAATTATATAATATGCAAAAAATCCACCAATTAGTCCTCCAGAGTCAGATGCATTTTGGATGCTATAATCCATTGACCAGCTTAAATCATTTCTGACAAAAGCTTTTGAGAAAAATGATAAAGTCATTATAAAAAGTAAATACAAAAACAAAAAGTTCTTAATATTTTCTTTGTACTTATCCCTATAAGCAAATAAAAAACTTACAAAGATAACTACTGGAAAAGCCAATGCAAATTTTCCAAATGTTCCTTTAAAAGCATTGGTTATAATATTTCCAACTTTTCCTGTATTTGATGAAAATATAAATATAAATAAAACTAAAGATAGGCCCATCATTACTAATGAAAATACATTAAAATCAAAGGCCCATTCTCTCTTTTTCTTAGCTCTATTTTTTGGAGGCTTATTTGTAGATTTTTTTCTTATTCTATTGTCATTTTTAGTGTTTGTCATAATTACCTCACTATAAATTATATATGAAATGACTAAAAAAATAAACCTTGGTAAAGATAAAAGGCAGCTAGTAAAACTTAGCTGCCCAAAGAATTTATTACTCAGTCTTGGTTTTTTCTACATTCATTTTTGTAAATATGGTTATTATAATAAAAACAATCGAAAATCCAAGTAATATAAAGGTATTAGTATTGAAAAATGAGTAATTTAAATCTGTATTTATATTTTTAATATTTGCCACATAGTAAAAGGAAGGGAATATTTTTCCTAGTTTACTAGCGAAATCGCCTAATAGTTCTTGTGGTACAAATATTCCTGTTAAAAATGATGATCCCAGAGAAAATACATTCATTATTCCTGTAATTGTATTTTGATTTTTTGCTAGTTTTGATATCATTACTGCAAAACATACAATAGTTGCTGTAAATAATAGTGCATTTGCCATCATTTGCATAGTTGGTTTTGAAAACGTGAAATCTTTAAAGAATATACAATAAAAAATCATATAGACTAACCAAATCCCTAGACCACAAACTATATGGCCAAGGATTATTTGTAAATTTTGCTTAGATTTTTTAAGAGGAGATATTAAATTTCTTTTGTTAGTACTTTCTTTATTATAAGTAAGACTTATAATACCAACCATCATTATGATCTGGCTCATAATTACATATCCAAGCATCCTAAAAAAGTATGGTGCATTATCTTTTTGATTTTTTACAAGCGATTTAACTTCCACATCGATATCTTTGTCAAAATTTTCTTTTGCATTTTTTATAGCTTCTTTTGTCGAAAATCCTGCTTTTTCAAATGAAACAATTTGATTTAAAAATGAATTTATTTCATTTTTTGCATAAAGTGTATAGGAATCATCATAAACTTCTTTAAAATCAAGCTTACCATTCTCATCAAAATCTTGAGGTATTGTTAAAGCACAAACTATCTCTCCGTAAAACAATTTGTCATCAACCTTATCATCATCAATTTTTACTAGATTGTGATTTTTATCTATAAAATCTACAAGAGCCTTAGACCTATCAGCATTTGATTGATCATTTACATAGATCGGCAATTTTAAATTACTATACTTATCAACAGGATCACCAGATTTTGTAAATATAAAAATTAATACTAAAAATATTACCGAATACAATAAGAGTGACTTAATATGACTTTTTAATATCTTAAAATAATTTTTAAATACTATCATACTGCTTACCTCTAGTAAATATATATGTTAGGACTATAAAAGATAATGTTACTGCCAAAAGCCAAGCTATATTATTGTAAAATCTGTCAAAGGTGTCGTAATAGTACAAGGAATATATCCCATCACTAATAAGAGCAACTGGATTTAATTTATTTATGATTGGAGCATTATCAGCAATCATTACTTTGACATTCGAAACCATCATGCCAGCTAAAAAAGACATTAATAATGACAAAGCTAAACCAATTCCAGATTTGATTTCAATATTAGCTTTATTGCTAGAACCAATTAGCATACCCAAAGATACTCCACAAAGGGCACCTATGCCGGTAATCAACAATAGTTCTACTAATTTCTCAGAAAAATCAACCCCTAATATTTTATTGAAAATTATTATAGTTACTATTGATATTAAAAAATTTAGAATAAATCCAACACACATGGATGCAAATAAGCTTACTTTTTTATTTACTGGAGATATTGCATTTCTTTTTGCAACTGTAGATAGATTTGCTTCATATTGGTGGATTATTTCAAGCCCCCAAGAATAGCCATATATTAATTGATAAGCAATCAAAGCAAAGAAAAATGTCATCATTGGATCTAATTTTTTTCTAGGACCCTTAATATTTAAGTAGGACTTTTCTTCTAGAATAGTATCGAAATCAGGATTTGGATTTTTTTCAAGGATTGTTTTTATCATTGATTCCCTCATATTATAATATCTTAATAAACTTACCAAGATACTTTCAAAAACCCCATTTTTCTTCACAATAACTTTATCTTTTTTATCGATGTAGGCCTTGATTTCTTCCTTGTCTAAATCCTTATCATCATCGACTGGAAAAATATCTAATATTTCTTCTTCTATCATATTATCAGTGAAGTTCTTAAAATTTTGATCATCCAATAATTTTTCATTTACTGCAACTTTTATAGGTTCAAATTCATCAGCATTTACAATATTTCCAAGTGCTAGTTTAAAAAACACCCCAAGGACTAAAGGAAATATTAAGGCCCAGAATAATAAAGATTTTTGTCTAACAAAGACTCTAAATGTCTTTTTAAATTCATGGAAAAACATATTAGTCCCTCAATTCTTTGCCAGTTAGTGATAAAAATACATCATTAAGTGATGGCGATTGGCTAGTAAGACTGTCATAGACCACTGAATTTTCATTTAAAATACTAATTAGTTTTATTAAATTATCCTTTCCATGGCCAAAGCTTAGATGATAAAAATTGTCCTTAGATTCAAAATTAACAAGAGTTTCCATTGATTTTATTTTCTTTATTACAGAATCATCTAGATTTTCACTAATAAAGGAAACTTTTTCGTTTATAGCAATTATATTTTTTAGACTATCAGAGCTTCCTTTAGCAATGACTTTGCCCCTGGCAATTATTACTATATCATCGCATAATTCCTCGACTTCATCCATGTAGTGAGATGTATATATTATGGTTGCCCCATTCTCGTTTAACTTTTTAATGCCTTCTAAAATATTATTTCTAGATTGAGGATCCACAGCTACTGTTGGCTCATCAAAAATTATTATTTCTGGTTTGTGGGCTATACCACAAGCTATATTGAGCCTTCTTAGTAAACCACCTGATAGTTCCTTTGGTTTGAAATTTAGAAAATCATTTAAAGCTACTAAGTCGATAGTTTCGCTGATAAGTTTTTTTTCTTTGCTCTTTATCTTTTATGTAGAGGCCACAAAAATAATCGATATTTTCATAGACATTTAGCTCATCATATACACCTACATCTTGAAATACTGCACCAATTTTTTCTTTTATATCATAGGATTCCGGTGTCATTTCTTTGCCATAAACTTTAATTGACCCTTTATCTTTTTTTATAAGGGCTAGAAGGCAATTTATAGTTGTTGATTTTCCAGATCCATTTGGGCCTAAAAGTCCTAGTACCCTGCCTTTTTTCACATTTAAATCCAGATTATCAATGGCTTTTATTTTTTTGTAAGATTTTTCTAATCCTCTTATTTCAATTATATTTTCCATAGGCTCCTCCTAGGGAAATTATATCATCATTTTATAATTAATCTAATATATAAAATAAATTTTACAATTTTTTAATGGATACAAAAAAATCGGCATTAAGCTTTACTTAATAACCGATTTATTTTTTTATTATTTATTTCTTGGATCTTCATCAGCTGGCCATGCCCCAGCATTTGGATTGTTTTTGTAATCTTCTTTTTCTTCTCTTTCTGGTTTTTCTAAAAGAGCTTTTCTTGATAGGTTAATTCTGCCTTGTTTGTCGATTTCTGTTACCTTTACAGTAACTTCATCGCCAACAGAAAGTACATCTTCTACCTTGTCAGTTCTTGTATGGTCAATTTGAGAAATGTGAAGAAGTCCTTCTTTTCCAATTGCAATTTCGATAAAGGCACCAAAATTCATAATTCTAGTAACTTTTCCTGTGTAAACATCTCCTACTTGTGGGTCAGTAACAATTGCGCGAATCATTTCGATTGCCTTTTTACCACTTGCTCCATCAGTTGAAGCTACTGTTATGTGTCCATCATCTTCTGTCTCGATCGTTACACCAGTCTCATCGATAATTTTATTAATTGTTTTACCACCTGAACCTATTACATCACGGACTTTTTCTGGATCAATATCAATTGTGAAAAGTCTTGGTGCATAATCAGATATATCTTCTCTTGGTTTTTCAATTGTAGATTCGATTAAATCAAGGATTTGCATTCTGGCTTCTTTTGCATTATCGAGTGATTCCTCTAAGACTTCACGAGTAATTCCTGCAATTTTCATATCCATCTGTAGGGCAGTAATTCCATCACGTGTTCCAGCTACTTTAAAGTCCATATCGCCTAAGTGGTCTTCAAGACCTTGGATATCTGTAAGAATTGAAATAGATTCATCTTCTTTAATAAGTCCCATTGCAATACCAGCTACTGGTTTTTTAATTGGAACACCTGCATCCATTAGTGAAAGTGTAGAGCCACAGATTGAAGCTTGAGAACTTGAGCCATTTGAACTTAAAACTTCGGATACAACCCTAATTGTATATGGGAAGTCACTTTCAACTGGCAATACTGGCACTAATGCTCTTTCTGCTAAGTGACCATGACCAACTTCACGACGTCCTGGTGCACGAAGTGGTTTTACATCTCCTACACTAAATGGTGGGAAGTTATATTGGTGCATATATCTTTTTTGAATTTCTTCTCGATTTAATCCATCAATAATTTGAACATCAGCTGGTGAACCAAGTGTAGTTACTGATAAAACTTGAGTTTGTCCACGTTTAAATAAACCTGATCCATGTACTCTTGGTAAAAGTCCTGCTTCTGCTGAAAGCGGTCTGATTTCTTTAAGATCACGGCCATCTGGTCTGATTTTATCAATTGAAATCATACGACGTACTTCAAGTTTCATGATATTATCGATTACTCTGTGGATTTCATCTTCACTTTCTGGATAATCTGGTAAAAATCTCTCTTTTGCAGATTCTTCTATATTAAACATAGCTTCGCCACGTTCCATTTTATCAGTTGTTCTGATAGATCCTTTAATAGCTTCAGCATATTCTGCTATAATTTTTTCTTCAAGCTCAGATGGCACGATAACTTCTACCATATTTTTTTCTTTACCGATCTCATCAATTATTCCTTGAATAAAGTCAGAAATATGGCCAATTTCTTCATGGGCAATAAGCATTGCTTCAAGCATTTGTGCTTCAGTTAGCTCATTTGCACCAGCCTCAACCATGTTTATAGCTTCTTTGCTACCTGCAACTGTAAGATCTAATTCAGATTTTTTTCTTTGTTCTTCATTTGGGAATACAACAAATTCACCATCTACAAATCCAACAGAAACAGCTCCCACTGGACCGTTAAATGGTATATCAGAAGTCCCAAGTGCAATACTTGCCCCAATTGTTGATAGGCAATCTGGCTGATTATCTTCATCCATTGATAGAACTGTAGCAATTACTTGCACATCATTGTAATAATTTTCTGGGAAAAGTGGACGCAAAGGTCTATCCATTTGGCGGGAAATTAGGGTTGCTTCATCAGATGCTTTACCTTCTCTTTTTAAAAAACCACCTGGGATTTTGCCAACTGCATATAATTTTTCCTGAAAATCACAAATTAGTGGAAAAAAGTCTATCCCTTCTCTTGGTTTTTCACTAGCTACTGCTGTTACTAAAAGAGAGGTATCACCACATTTTATGTAACATTCGCCATTAGCCTGTTCTGCAAATTTTCCTATTGTTACATCAAGCTCATATCCATGATTTGATGTATAAATATAATTTTTCTCCATCTTTTCTCCTAAAAAATAAGGCGGGATATACCCCGCCAATCTACTAACCTCTGATGCCTACTTTTTCGATAATAGCTCTATATCTTTCGATATCATTATCTCTTAAGTAGTTTAATAACCCTTTTCTACGTCTAATCATTTTGAAAAGTCCTCTTCTTGATGAGTGGTCTTTTGGATTAGCTTTTAAGTGTTCTGTCAAATCTTTAATTCTATAGCTTAAAATAGCTATTTGAACTTCTGGAGATCCTGTATCTCCTTCTTTTAATTGATATTCTTTAATTAGTTCTGTCTTTTTTTCTTGTGATAACATAATTTTTCCTCCTATATGTTGCATTTGCCTTTGACCGTGTAAAAGTCGAGGTTGCATTTACAAAGCCAAGGTACCTAAGGTATTATACCAATAAAAAAAGCATTTGTAAAGCTTACAAATACTTATTGTTTATGGTTTCAATTGCTCTTTTTTTATCCATTTCCATCTGATTTATTAATTCATCAACCGAATCAAATTTTAAATCATCACGGAAAAATTCCAAAAACTCAATTGTTATATTTTTTCCATATATATCCTGATTAAAATCGAGGATATATGTTTCTATTTTTCTATAATCATTTTCAAAAGTAGGATTAGACCCAACATTGCTTAAAGCAAAGTGATTTTTCCCCTTTACATTTACCCTAGTTAGATAAACTCCATCTTTTGGGATTGTGTAAGAAAATTTCATTTTAAGATTTGCAGTTGGGAAATTTAAAGTGCGACCTCTTTTATGACCATCCACTACATGTCCTATTATTTTATAGGGTCTTGCTAAATATTTATTTGCTTTTTTTATATTTCCACTTTTTATAAGCTCTTTTATATTTCCTGATGATATTTTCTCACCATTAACAAGTTCAAAATCTATAATTAATGTCTCATAGTCAAACTCATCTTCAAAGCGAGCTAAGGTTTTTATATCACCTTCAGCATTCTTTCCAAAATGGTAGTCCTCACCTATGACAATATATTTGGTATTAAGCTTTCTATATAAAATCTGTGAGATAAATTCTTTAGGACTTAGGGATCTAAATTCCTCATTAAAATCAAGGATGCAAAAGGTATCCATGCCCATATTTGCAAGTATTTCAATCTTATCATCTAAACTTGTCAAATAATCTTTTTCATCATGCAATGTTTTCTTGCTATTTTCTTTAAAAAGTAAAACAGATGGGACCAGATTAAGTTGTCTTGCAATCTCCAAATCTTTTTTTATGAGCTTTTGGTGGCCTATGTGGATACCATCAAAATTACCTAAGGCTATAGCCTTGGGTTCAAAGTCAGTCATGCCCCTATCTAGATCATATATTTTAATATTATTTTTCATAAAATACTTTCTCCATTTTTAGAAAATATTTGTCGTTATCTTTGTGGGTCTTGCCAAGTCCTATAAAATCATCTTCAACATAGACTCTAATCAGTTTATCAAAATGGCACTTATCAATATGCATGGTCATTCCATTTGTAGCCTGTTTAAGATATGATTTATCAAGAACAATCTCTGGATAGTCTTTTAAGGCATAGTCTACTGGCATTAGCTTATCTAAAATTTCCTCTTTGCTCATTTTAAGTAAATCTTCGGAATTAATAGCATCTTCTATATAAAAATCACCAACTTTAGAACGAGTCAAACTATTTACATATGCAAAAGAACCTAAAGCCTCTCCCAAATCATCAATAAGAGTTCTAATGTAAGTGCCTTTTGAGCAAGTAATCTTAAATATTGCTTTTGGAAAATCAAAGCCAATTATTTCAAAAGAAAAAATATTTACTTCACGTTTTTTTCTTTCAACTTCGACTCCCTTTCTAGCCAAATCGTAAAGTTTTTGACCATTTACTTTTAAAGCTGAATACATGGGTGGGATTTGTATAATTTTGCCAGTGAAGTTTTCCATCTCATTTTTTAATTCTTCGATAGAAAAAACTTTATCAGAAGTATCCACAACTTCCCCATCATAATCAAGAGTATCAGTTCTTTTTCCAAAAATGGCTTCTGTAATATATTCTTTTTTCTCATCCATTAAAAAATCTGAAACTCTAGTAGCTTTTCCAATTACAATTGGCAAAACTCCGCTAGCTTCAAGATCCAAAGTACCAGTATGGCCCACTTTTCTTGTATCAAGAGCCTTTTTTACAAGGCTTACGCATTTATTAGAAGAAATGCCTACTTCTTTATTTATGTTTAAAATTCCACTTATCATCTATATATTTTGTAAAATTTCACGCGCCTTTGCGGCTGCCGACTCAAGACTATCATCGAAAATTGAAAAACCACTGGCATTGGCATGGCCACCACCGCCGTTTTCTCTGGCAGTTTTAGAAATATCAATGCCTTTTGATCTCATAGACACCTTATATTCTCCATTGCCATATTCTTTTACAAGCATAGAAATGCTTATACCCTCTAAATCTCTTAAGATATTTACAATGTGTTCACTATCACCCATTTGCACACCATATTCATCTACCTTGTCAATTGATGCAAGGGCAAAAACCCTATCTCCCATAAATTCTGCATTGGCAATAAGGTCTGTTTCAAATTTTAAAACATCTATAGGTTTATTTTGGTATAGGGCTGAGTAGATTTTTTCCTTATCTGCTCCTAAATCAATTAATTTTCCAGCAATTTCAAATGTTTCACGATTTGTATCGTAATACATAAATCTACCTGTATCTGTCACTATGCCTGTAAATAATAGGTTTGCCGTTTTTTCATCTAATGGTAAAGCCATTCTTTCGATTATTTCAAAAATTAATTGGCAAGTTGCAGGAGCTTCTGGATGGATAATATTTAAATCTGAAGTAATTTTGCCACCTAGGTGGTGGTCAACTACTGCAGTTTTTTTAGATTTTGATGCAAGTGGTTGAGCATCTCCTATTCGGTCTAACTCTGATGCATCAAGGATTAAAAGCAAGTCATATGAATCTTTATAATTATTTTCATAAAATTCTAAATCTGGTAAAAATTTCAAATAATTATCAATAGTATCATGGCCTACTACTTGTGTATCTTTACCATAATTTCTAAGTGCTCTTGCAAATGCTAATGATGATCCTAGGTTATCCCCATCTGGATTTACGTGGGAGACAACCCCGATTGTCTCTGCATCATCTATTAGATTTTTAAGTTTTTCGATATTTTCATTACTAATTATCATTTTCTTGGTGAGCCCTCTCATCTTTTGCGATGGTTTCTTTGATTAATTTTTCCATGTAAGCTCCATATTCTATCGATTCATCAAGTTTGAATCTAAATTCTGGCATGGAACGAAGTCTCATTCTATCCCCAATTAGCATTTTGATGTAGCCTTTTGCTTGGTTAAGAGCGTCTAGGACATCATCTTTTTTGCTAGTATCTCCTAGGACAGAGATGTAGCAATCAGCAAAAGAAAGGTCATTTGTGACCCTTACTTCTATTACTGAAACTCTTGCTGTATCTGATAGTCTTGGATCATTTAAATCATCTCTAATTATTTTTGATAATTCTTTTTGGATTTCTGCTCCAATTCTTTCAGTTCTAATTTTTTTCATTCTTATTCTCTTTCTTTTTCGACTACTTCGTACGCTTCCATAACATCTCCAACTTTGATGTCATTAAATCTGTTTAAGCCGATACCACCTTCATAACCATTTGCTAGTTCTTTGGCATCATCTTTAAATCGTTTCATTGATGTGATATCCCCATCAAAGATAACTACGTTGTCACGAAGAAGTCTAATTTTTGCTCTTCTTGGTACTGAACCACTTGTTACCATAACACCGGCAATAGTTCCGACACTTGGTACTCTAAATGTATCACGTACTTCTGCACGACCTAGGACTTCTTCAACAAATTCTGGATCAAGCATCCCTTTTATAGCTTTTTCTACATCTTCTATTGCTTCATAGATTACGCTATATGTTCTAATTTCAATACTATTATCTTTTGCTCTTTCCATTGCCCCTTGGGTTGGACGAACGTTAAATCCGATAATGATAGCATTTGAAGCTTGGGCTAAAAGTACGTCTGATTCTGTAATACCACCAACAGCTCCAGCTACTACTGAAACTTTTACTTCTTCATTTGAAAGTTTTAGAAGTGATTGGCTCATGGCATCTACAGTACCTTTTACGTCTGTTTTTACGATAATATTTAAGTCTTTTAGCTCACCTTCAGCTGCATCACCTGATATATCTTCAAGGCTTGCACCTTTTGCCATAAGACGTTCTTCTCTTTTTTGTTCTTCAGCACGTTGTGCATATGCCCTAGCAGTTTTTTCATCTTCTACTGCAAATAATTTATCTCCAGCTTCTGCTACATCAGATAAACCTAAGATTTGTACTGGTACAGATGGGCCTGCTTCTTTGATAGCATTTCCTTTTGAGTCAAACATAGCACGGATCCTACCTGAAGCTGATCCAGTAAGTACATAGTCACTTGCATGTAATGTACCTTTTTGTACTAGAACTGTTGCAACTGGACCACGAGCTTTGTCAAGTTGAGCTTCGATGATAAGACCAACAGCATCTCTATCTGGGTTTGCTTTTAGTTCTCTCATTTCTGCTACTAATAGAACCATTTCTAGTAAATCTTCGATTCCTTGGCCAGTTTTTGCAGAAACATCAACTGTGATGGTGTCCCCACCCCAATCTTCTGAAACTAATCCATATTCCATAAGCTCTTGTTTTACTCTATTTGGATCAGATTGTTCTTTATCCACTTTATTTACTGCAACAACTATTGGAATTTCAGCAGCTTTTGCGTGGTTGATAGCTTCTACAGTTTGAGGCATAACCCCATCATCAGCTGCTACTACTAAGATTGCAATATCTGTTGATTGAGCACCCCTCATTCTCATTTCAGTAAATGCTTCGTGGCCTGGAGTATCTAAGAATGTAATAGGTCTGCCATCTAAATCTACAGAATAAGCACCGATATGTTGTGTAATACCACCAGCTTCTCCGCTTGTTACGCGTGTGTTTTTAATTGCATCAAGGATAGAAGTTTTACCATGGTCTACGTGTCCCATAACTGAAACTACTGGTGCACGAGTAATTAAATCTTCTTCTTTATCTTCATAATCTAGGTCCATCGCTTGTTCTTCAATTGCAGAATATTCTTGTTCTAAAGTAATTTCTTTTCCAAAATCCATTGCTATTAATTCTGCCTGTTCAAATTCGATTGGGTCATTTAGACCTGCCATTACACCAAGTTGAATTAATTTTCCTATAACTGCATTTGGATTTTCGCCAATTTTTTCTGCAAAAGCTCCAACATTGATAACCTCAGGGATTTCTATTTTATCATTTGCTTCATTATTCTTAGCTTGTTGGTTATTAGACTTGTTTGATTTTGATTTTCTATTTTTCTTTTTACGATTTTTGTTAGGTTTATTTACTTCATAATCATCGTTGTCATCATTTTCAAAGTTTTTCTTAGATTTTGATTTTTTTTGATTTTTTGATTTATTAGATTTTCCGATTTTTTGTTTTGATCCGTGCATGCTTTCATCATCATCGTATTCATCCATATCATCGTACTTATCATTATTGCTAGTATTGATATTTTTCATATTTGATTTTTTATCTGTAGCCTTATTTGATTTTTGATTATTTTTAAGTTCTGTATTATTGTCTTTATTTTCTACTCTTGGTTTTTCTTTTGAATTCTCTTTATTATCAGGTTTAGAATTTTCATTAAAGTATTCTTTAATCAACTCAAGATTATCTCCACTTACATTTGACATGTGAGATTTAATTCCCAATCCAAATTCCTTATTCAAAAGTTCAACCATTTCTTTTGCTGGCATTCCTTGTTCTTTTGCTAGTTCGTAAACTCTTATTTTATCAGCCATCTATTTCACCTCATTTTACTTCATAAGCTTCTAACTCCTCGTAAAGTTTGTCATCTATTTTTTGTTTAAATACACGATTAAGCTTATTATTTTTCCTAACATCTGAAAGACACTCACTGTTTTTACAAATATAAGCACCTCGTCCGTTAAGTTTGCCACTTTCATCAATAACAACCCCTAATTCCTTGTTGTTTACAACTCTTAAGAGGTCATTTTTATCGTAAAGATTTCCGCAATTAATACATTTTCTTTGGGGAATCTTTTTTGTTTTTTTCATTTTCTACTGATCCTCATCTTCTTTATCACTTTCCCTGTGTGGGATAAGGTCAGATTCATCAGTATATACTTCATTGAGTTGACTATCATCTACATCGATTTGATTAGAAAGTTCATCGTTTTCTTCATCATAGATTTCTTCTAATGTATCGCTTGTGATGTCTTCTACCTGTTCATCAGATAAATCATCACTAGCATCTTCAATAATTTGTTCGTCAACGCTTGACATATCATCAGTAATTTCGTTTGGATTTTCTACTAAATTTTCATCTATCATAATGTCTTCATCTTCCATTTCTTGATTTAAACCCAAAATTTCATCGATATCTTCATTAGTCATATTATCGAAGTCCTCTTTTGATTTTATATCTATTTTCCAACCTGTAAGTCTTGCTGCAAGTCTTGCGTTTTGGCCTTCTTTGCCTATAGCAAGTGATAGTTGTTGGTCATTTACTACAACTAGTGATTGTTTATTTTTTTCATTTGTCAAAACTTCTATGATATCTGCTGGAGATAAGGCATTTGAAATGAATTCTTCAATATCTTTGTTATAGTTTATGATATCTATTTTTTCATTTTGAAGCTCTTCTACAATTGAATTTACACGAGCCCCCTTATAGCCTATACAAGCACCAACTGGGTCAATTGCTTCATCATTTGAGAAAACTGCAATCTTTGTACGAGAACCAGCTTCACGAGCAATGGAGTAAATTTCAATTACTCCTTCTGTAATTTCTGGCACTTCTAGCTCAAAAAGTCTTGTTACAAGATTTTCGCTTGTACGAGAAAGGATAATTTGTGGTTCTTTTGATGAATTTTTAACATCTTTAATTAAAAATTTCATTCTCTCGTTTGGAATATATTTTTCATTCACCACCTGTTCCTTAACTGGAACGATGCCCTCGATTTTATCAAGGTTTACATAAAGATTGTAGTTATCTTGTCTTTGGATAGTTCCTGTTATCATTTCGTTTTCACGATCTAGGTACTCTCCATAAACAGAATCTCTTTGTGCATCTCTAATTTTTTGGATGACAATATTTCTAGCTGTTTGGGCTGCAACCCTTCCAAAGTTTTTTGGTGCAATTTTTATTCTTGCAACATCCCCTATTTCTAAATTACTATCAATTTCTTCTTTTGCTTCTTTTAGAGAAATTTCGTTTATATTATCATTAACATCATCTACAACTTCTCTTAAGGCAAAAACCTCTATATCCCCAGTTTGTTTATCAACTATAACATCTACATTTTCTGCGTTATCATAATTTTTTTGATAACTTTTTACTAGGGCTTTTTCTAATGCATCTAAGATTACATCCTTATCAATGTTCTTATCTTTTTCTAGCTCCTCTAAGGCTAGTATAAACTCTTCATTCATCAGTTCTCCTTAAAACACAATCTCAATTTTTATTTGTTTTATATCTTCTTTTTCTACTTCTATTTCCTCTTGTTCATTTAAAGAAAATGCATAAGTTTTTTCATTTATTTTATCTATATAGCCTACAAAGCTTTCACCATTTTTCATTACTACTTTTAAAAGCTCACCAGCGTTTCTTTCAAGGTCCCTATCAGTTTTTAGGGGTCTTGATAAATCTTGGGATGAAACTTCTAAATAGTATTGGCCTTTTATTAAATCAAGTTCATCCAATTTTTCATCTAAAAATGTACTTACCTTTTCACAATCATCGATTGTAATGCCGTTTTCATTATAGATAAAAAATGTTAAGGTTTTGCCATCCTTTGTTGTTTTAAATTCTATATCAACTAATTCGTATCCTAAGTTTTTTATATCATCTTCAAAGGTTTCTTTAAGGTTTGTTATTAAATCCATCTTACCATCCTTTGCCTATACATATTAAAAGAGCGGATAACTTGCCCACTCTTTGATAGAAATATTATACTGCAAAGCTTACTTTATTCAATAATATATAAGCTAATGGAAGCTCAGATTTTATTGATAATTTTTTTACGAAAAATTTGCTTTTATCTCTTAATTAAGTTTATAATATAGCTATATAATACATATTATTTTGATAGGAGGTTTATATGTTATTATTCTTAATTGGTATTTTCATCCTCCTAGTTGGTGGTTACTTTTATTCAAAATATGTTGAAAGCCAACTAGATTTAGATGATAGACCAACACCAGCTGTTTCTAAAGCTGATGGAATCGATTTTGTTGCTATGCCAAAATGGAAAAACTGGCTAATTAATCTATTAAATATTGCAGGTACTGGCCCAATTTTAGGACCTATTCAAGGTATCCTTTTTGGAAAAATTGCCTTTTTAGCAATTCCAATTGGTTGTGTTATAGCAGGTGCTACTCACGACTTTTTAGTTGGTACTATGTCAATGAGAAACGGTGGAGCTCAAGTTCCAAAACTTGTTGGTAAATACTTAGGTAATGGTACTAGAAAAATTTATAATATAGTTATAGGAATCTTACTTCTTTTAACAGGTACTGTTTTCGTTTATACACCTGGAGACTTACTTGCAAATGATGTTATGGGTTTTGCTGATGGTTCAAAAGGAATTTGGATTATATACGGAATTATTTTCTTGTATTACATACTTTCTACAGTTCTTCCAATAGACCAACTTATCGGTAGAATTTATCCATTATTTGGTGCATTTTTAATTATTTCAGCTATTGGAGTTTTATTTGGAGTTCTTACAAAAGGAGCTTCTCATCTAGAGTTTCAAGGAGCAGGATATTTAAGTGAACACCCACTTGGCCAAAGATTTATACCAGCATTCTTTATTACTGTTGCCTGTGGTATACTTTCTGGTTTCCATGGTTCTCAAGTAACATTAGTTTCAAGAACAGTTGCAAGTGAAAGAGAAAACAGAGCTACATTCTACTCAACAATGATTGCTGAGGGAATAATTGCTATGATTTGGGCTGCTGGAGCTATGGTAATCTTCTCACAAGGAATTGTTCCATTAGATACAAGAGCTACTTTAATGGTAGGAGAAATTTCAAAATATTTCATGGGTAACATCGGTGGTCTTCTAGCAATTATCGGGGTTATCGTACTTCCAATCACATCTGGAGATACTGCATTTAGATCATTAAGATTAATCGTAGCTGAAGAATTAAATATCGATCAAAAAGTTCCTGTAAAAAGAATTGCTGTTGCTGCAGTACTATTTATCCCAGCAATTTTAATCCTGGTTTGGGCTAAAAACGATCCAAACGGATTCAACTTATTGTGGAGATACTTCGGATTTACAAACCAATTAGTAGCAATCTTTGCTCTAGCAACTGCAACAAGCTATCTATTAAATAACCATAACAATTACTGGATTGCATTAATACCAGAATTATTCTATGCATTCATAGTATTTGCATTTATCATTTCTGATAAGGGAGTAGGATTTGGTGCTGATTATAATATTGCATACATCTTAGGAGCAATTATCAGTTTAGTAATAGCTGTTCTAACAGTTAGGAAAGCTCGTAAAAATCAAGATAGAATTGCAAATATTATATTAAACTAACAATTAAATTTGAGGAGATTTAATCTCCTCATTTTTTTAAAGGATTTTAGATGAAATTTATTTATAGTGAAAAAGCTAAAAATTATATAAATAAAAATAATATTAAAAAAATTTTTATAAGAGAAGATATCGAACGCGGAATGGGTTGCTGTGATTTAGGATCTATAAAGTTAAAAATCAGTCAGAAAGGTGGTAATGAAGAAAATTATAAAAAAGAAGTTTCTGATTTAGTTACAACCTATTATGACCCAAGACTTGAATCCTTACTAGTCAATTGTCCTCAAGTAGAGATATCAGTTTTTGGAATTGGAAATAGAAAAAGTTTCTATACTGCAACTGAGTTTTCACCTTTAAATTCATAAAAAATTCCATTTTTAAAAAAAATGGAATTTTTTATTTGCTATTTATTTATATCTATAATCCTATCGCATCTTCTAGCTATATCCATATCATGGGTTACAATCAAAATAGTTTTATTATAAGCACTTCTTAAATTTAAAAGTAGAGAAAAAACCTCATCGCTCATAATAGGATCTAAAGATCCAGTTGGCTCATCTGCCAAAATTAAATCTCCTGGTTTTAGTACACATCTAGCCAAGGCTACTCTTTGGGCTTCTCCTCCAGATATAGTATTTATTTTTTGCTCTACTATATCTAAGATATCAAGCTTATCTAAAATTTCATTTATTTTTTTAGATTTTTCTTCATCTTTTATACTTACATACTCCATAGAAATTAAAAGATTTTCTCTAACAGTTTTTTCACTTATCAAAGCATTTGTTTGAAAAAGATAATTTATTTCATTTCTCCTTAGTGATGTAGCTTCTTTACTATTAAGATTAGGAAGTTTTTCTCCCTTTAGTAAGATCTTTCCACTATCATAAGTTTCTAAAAGTCCAATCATATTTAAAAGAGTTGATTTGCCTGAACCACTTTTTCCAACTATCGCTACTATCTCATTTTCATCTATTGAAAATGATAAATCATCTATTATTTTTCTATTACCATAAGACTTAGAAATATTATTTAATTCTATATGTTTCATTTTTATCCCCTATTTTAAAAACTCTACTAACATTTCAAACTGATTTTTATTGGTAAACTTTCTTAATAGTATAAGCTCAATTAAAGCAAAAATGATACCAAAGCATATACCAAATATTGACCTATTAAATATTGCAATTATTAAGTTTATAATACTTGCAACTATAACCATTATATAAATTGGCTTATATATTTTTTTATTATCATAGCCTAAGAACTTTTTGATATTTACTTCTTCTAGGTATATCTCCCTATAAAGGTTTATGAGTGCAGATAATATCGCTGCTGATATCCCAAAAAATAGTAGTCCAACTAATAAAAATGTAAAGATAGCTTGGGTTAGACTTCTAATCATGCCACCTATAAGTTCTCTTATTTGAACAAATTCAGGTTTATTATCATCAATATTATATTTTTTATAGTATTCATTATTTACAAACTTATCATAGGCCTCTTGATTTAACTTTATTTCTGAATTAGTTTCTCCACCAGTTATTAAATTTAATATCTCAAGAACACTCATGTTATTAGTATTAACGTAGTTTATAACTGGTTCTTTGGATGTAGTTGGAAATTCTTCACCAAACATTTCATCATCAATATTGCTTGGATAGGCAAAATAATCTTTATTATTGTCATAGTTAAAGAACTTGATCCCTTTAAACTTTATATCAAAATTTTCTCTATCGCTATCATCAGTGTCATCAAGAAACATTTTTTCATCCATCTCTTTTAAAGCTATCTCTAAAGACTTTCTATCTTCTTTTGAAAAACTTTTTGGTATCAGATAAACTCTATAACCTTCATTAGCAAATTTTTCCATTTCATCTGTCAATTTTACTTGCATATCATCTTCTATATAATTTTTATTAGCAGTAAATAAGAGATAAGAAAAATCGGGTGCATGCTTATATAGCCCCATTTCTTTCATTTCTTTATTCCAATTCTTCCTTTGAAATTCTGTATTTATAAATTTAACTCCATCCTCATTTTCTATAGACTCATAAAATTTATAAAAATCTCTGTGAAAACTCATAGGAGTTCGAGAGTGGTCACCTTCAAAATCATCTCCTTCGTAAAAAGAAGTACTTACATAATAATCAGATACATTCTCCCATTCGTTTTTGGTAACTATCTGATCTTTTAGCTCGATTATCATATTATCTATATCCATAAAGGATAGGGAACTTGTTGAAGTATTAAATATCATAAATAAAATTATGCCAAAAATAAGTAAGCCTTTTTTTGATGTCCTGCCATGGATAGCATTTATTGGCTTAACAGTTCTTAAGATTAGTGATATTAAAAATTCAAAAAGTAAAAATATAGCTAGATTTATTATCCCTGCTAGCAAAAATACCGAGTAAAATTTTAAAGTATTAAAGCTTCCCATAGTTAAGATAAAGCCATAGGGAATAAATAAAAGTGGTGAAAAATATGCTATTTTATTTACAGGTTCATATATACTTTTTATATAAGATTTTTTAGACCAACCTTGAAGGAGGTAAACTCCCATATTCTTTAAAGACGATACTGTTGTAGTAGTTAAAATTGTTATAATTATTAAAGTTAATACTGCATAAATAATTATAAAGGTAAGGGAAGATCCACCTCCCATTATAGCTGATCCACCATTTGAGGTTTTAATATCATCTACACTTAGTCCGGTTACCTTAGATAATCCTTCATAAAATCTATTTACACCTTCATCGTCTAGGCCAACTAGCTTATATTCACCATTAAACCCTCCAATTTTTCCAGTTCCGGTTAAATTTATAAAAAAATAACTATCCCCTAAAATAAATCTAGGAGTGGACTCTATCATACTATAATCTCCTCCTAGCAGACCAATAGTCCCACCCTTATCTAAATTTTTAAAACTATTATCTGAAGCATATTGCTTATCCAAAAACTTTAAATTTAATTTTTCTTTATTAGCCTCATAGTTCCCACTCATCCAATAGCCATGAACTAATTTTTTTCCAGTATAGTCAGTACCTTCGACTTTTTTTATCATTAAGGCCTGGTTTTCCTTTAAAAAATCATCTATGTAATCTCCTACTTCATTGCCTTTAGTTATATCAATATTATTTATAGAGATCTCTTTGTAATCGCTAACTAAATTATCAAAGTTTTCCGTATATTTTTGATCTAAATAAAGGCTTGTTACTACAGCAAATATTATTGATTGTATGACTATCAAAACTATAAGTAACTTGTAACTTGCACTCCTTTTCATAATAACCTCCAAATTCAATAGCACTAGTGTGTTATGTTTAGTATAACACCTTACTTATAGTGAGTCAATCATTTTTAGTTTTATCAAAATATATATTAGAAATTCTAAATAAAAAAATTAAAACAAAAAAACTGCTATTATAAAAATAGCAGTTTAAAACTAAAACATCCCATCAAATAAGCTCATTTGATTTTCTTCTTGGATGCCATCTATAATTCCAAAAGTTTTTAGGCTTTCTAGGGCATTTTTATTTACTTTTGTTCTTTTATTAAAATCTTCAATAGATATGAACTCTCCCTTTTCTCGTTCTTCTACTATATCTAGAGCCATAGCCTCTGATACATTGTCTACAGAACTTAAAGGTGGAATTAAATATCCATTTTCTTCGTTTAAGATAAATTTTATAGCATCTGATTTGTACAAATCAGCCTTATCAATTTTAATATCTCTGGCATACATTTCTTCTGCAACTTCTAATACTTTTCTGATATTTTCATCTCTTGCAGTCAAGTCAAATCTTTCTTTATAACTACTTAGAGCTGTTTGGATAGATCCTAGACCATTTATTATTATTGAATATACAAAATCATTAACTTTTGTATTAAAGTATGTTGCATAAAATGCTGCTGGATAATAAACCTTATAATAAGCTATTCTATAACTCATCAAGCAATAGGCTACAGCATGAGCTTTTGGGAATAGATATTTTATTTTTAGGCAAGATTCTATATACCATTCAGGTACACCGTTATCTCTCATATAATCTACTTGTTCTTCTGATAAAGTCCTACCCTTTCTAACAATTTCCATGATTTGGAAAGACTTTTTCTTATCAAGACCTTGCTGGATAAGGGAGTTCATTATGTCATCACGGGTTGAGATGATTTCATTAAAGTTTGTAGTTTTTGCCATAATTAGGTCTCTGGCATTATTATTCCAAACATCTGTACCATGGGATAGCCCTGATATACGGGTCATTTCTGAAAACTTTGTTGGATAAGTTTCTTTAAGCATTCCCCTTACAAAATTTGTACCAAATTCTGGAATTCCCAAGGTACCTATTTCATTATTTGAAAAATCATGTTTTATATCTAAGGGATCCGTTGATGAGAAAATCTTCATTACATTTGGGTCACCCATTTTTATTTTTAGTGGATCTGTACCTGTTAAATCTTGTAAGGCACGGATTATGGATGGCACATCATGGCCTAGTAAGTCGAGCTTTAATAAAGTTTCATGCATCATATTGTAGGTAAAATGGGTTGTCTTTATATCACCTGCCGGATCATCTGCTGGATACTGGATAGGTGTTATATCAAAGATATCTATATCATTTGGCACGACTATAAGTCCGCCAGGGTGTTGGCCTGTGGTTCTTTTTACATCTTTAAGCCCTCTTTGAAGTTTTCTAATTTGAGCATTGGTAAATTCTTCATTATACTCTTCAGAATATTTTTTGATATAACCAAAGGCAGTATTATCTTGGATAGCTCCTATGGTTCCTGCGCGAAATACCTTGCCTTCACCAAATAATTCTTCAGTAAATCTATGGATGGTTGGTTGGTATTCACCAGCAAAGTTTAAATCTATATCTGGCTCCTTATCTCCCTCAAATCCTAAGAAAACTTCAAATGGGATATTGTGCCCATCTTTTCTTAAAGGAGTACCACATTTTGGACAATCCTTATCTGGATAATCTATTCCGGCCCCTAACCTATCTTCTTCAAAAAATTCACTGTGTTTGCAGTTTGGGCAAACATAATGAGGCGACAATGGATTTACTTCTGTAATATCTGCCATTGTTGCCGCAAAAGAAGAACCAACCGATCCTCTAGATCCTACTAAGTAACCGTCTTCGTTGGATTTTCCTACTAGGTCTTTTGCAATTATATAAAGAACTGCATATCCATTTGAAATTATGGAATTAAGCTCTTTGTTTAGTCTATCTTCTACAATTTTTGGCAGTGGATTTCCATAGATTGAGTAGGCTTTTTCAAAACAAGTATTTCGAAGTTTTTCATCTGACCCATCAATTACTGGTGGGAAAGTACCAGGAGGAATAGGTCTGATATCCTCAATCTCATCAGCAATTTTTTTAGGATTGATAATTACAATATCTCTTTGCGTATCCTTATCCAAATATGAAAAACCTTCCAACATCTCATTTGTAGTTCTTAGATAATATAGGGGTTTGTTTTCATGATATCTAAAATATTGGCCTTTATGGAGGATATTTCTTAGTATATAATCATCTGGTTTAAAATATCTTACCCCACCTGTAGCTGCCACTAATTTATTGTTTTCTTTTCCTAGTTCAATTATTTTTTTATTTATATCTATGACTTGGTCAAGATTCCTAACCCTACCTTTAGAAACTTCATCGGCAAAGATGCCAAGTGGTTCAACTTGGAAAAAGTCAAATAATTCTATTAATTCATCAATCTTTTCTTGTGGATAGCCATCAAGTAGATACTTAAAAAACATACCTTCATGTCCACCACTACCAATTATAAGACCTTCCCTATGCTCTTTTAAGATAGATATCGGTGTTTTTGCTTCATTATTAAAATTTTTCATCCTTGATTTTGAAATTAGCTTGTATAAGTTTTTTAGACCGATTTCATTTTTTGCATAAACAAGGGCAGAAAAGTTTTCATATTTTGACTTTGGATAATGAGTTTCAAACTTATTTATAGTTGATAAATCAAGATCTTGCTTCATTATCATTTCATACATTTTTATAAAAATTTGAGCTGTAGCTCTTGCGTCATCACTTGCCCTGTGGTGGTTAAAGGATGGAATATTTAATTTTTTAGCAATCTTATCTAGGGAAAATCTACCCATATCTTCAAAGAGAGCTCTGGCCATAGGCAAAGTATCCATATAAATAGGATCAAAATTTAGCCTTAAATTTCTAGCGTTTTCTCTTACAAAACCAATATCAAAGTCTGAGTTTTGTCCGACTAGGATTGCATCACCCGCAAATTCTAAAAATTTAGGCAAAACCTCATCGATTTTTGGCTTATCCATTACCATTTCATTTGTAATACCAGTTAGTTCAATAACTTTTTCTGGGATTAATTGTTCTGGATTTACTAGCTCATTAAATTCTTCTGTTATTTCTCCATTTTTTATTCTAACAGCACCTATTTCTGTGATTTTATCGGCAAACCTTGAAAGACCTGTAGTTTCTAAGTCAAATACTACAAATTCTTGGTCTTTTATATCTTTTGTAGTTGGGACAGGATTAGATGAAAGATTGGTTAAAATTCTTAATTCATCTTCTACAAGCAAAAGCTCAGCACCCGGCAACATTTTCTTTCCAGTCTTACTTATTGCATCGTATAAGTCTGGCAAGCCTTGCAAGGTTTCTGTATCTGTAATACCGATTGCATCCCATTCCCAATCTGTTAAAACTTTTAAAATATCAGTATTGTCTACAAAACCATCTAGATTTGTCATCTTTGTATGAACTTCTAATTCAATTCTTTTTTCATAGGCGGTATCTATTTTTTTGCTGATAAGTGCTTCTTTTAAAATATTCGCTGTAAAAATTTCTTCGTGGGCATAATCATCATAATTTAGGACACCCTCAACTTGTACAGCAACGCCATCTCTTAAAAGTCTTAGTTTTTCTTTATTTTTTTCAGATGAGAATATCTTACAAGAAATAGCATCAGTGCTATCCTCTAGGTCAAATGTATAGATAAAATAATGATTTTTGGTTTCAAAAACATCAAGATTATAAACAGTACCGATTAGTGAAACACGTAATCCCTTTTTATCATAAATTTCTGCTATAGGAATCACATCATTTTTTATCTTGCCACCATAATCAAGACCATCAACAGGTTCGATTTCTTTTTTTTCTTCCTTATGGCTAAGGTTTATAGCATGGCTTATACGGGCCTGAAGATCTTTTTCTTTTTGATTTAGAAGATCTGAGACAGTATCTTGCTCACAATTTTCAGAAATATTTTCTACTAGCTCTTTTGGTTTTGAACCTAAGTCCTTATCCTCGATAATTTCTACCTCGTTTATGTCAGGCTCAACTTCATTGCCACATACATCCTCATTAATATCTGGAGATAAGTTTACAAATTCAATTGTGAGTGTTACAAAGGATAAAAAATCATCAAGCTCTACCCTTACCTTATCATCAAAATGATCTAGGTCTGACTCAACAGTTAATTTTAATTCATTGGTATTTTTATAGTATATTGCATTTGTAATAGTGTATTCATTTTCTTTGATGTCAACAAATCTGCTTAAATCAATCTTCATTCTTATAGCTTTCTTTTAATACATCTAAAAGTGTATCTACTATTTCATCTTCCTTTACTTTTTTAATTGTCTTTCCATCTTTAAATAAGAAACCCATACCATTTGCAGCAGAAATTCCATAATCGGCTTCCTTGCTTTCGCCAGGTCCATTTACTGGACAACCCATAATGGCTACTTTGGCGTCGATATTTAATCCAGAAGCTTTTTCTTCTACTTCTGCTACTATTTCTTCAAGGTTAACTGTAGTTCTTGAGCAAGTTGGGCAAGATACAATATCTAAACCATCACGACGTAAATTTAAAGCTTTTAGAATTGCTTTTCCAGCTTTGATTTCTTCAACTGGATCGCCAGTTATTGAAACTCTGATTGTATCTCCAATACCATCTTTTAGTAAAGATCCAATACCTATTGATGATTTTACAAGGGCTTGGTAAAGTGGTCCTGCTTCTGTCACTCCTAAATGAAGTGGATAATCTACTAATGAAGACAATTTTCTATAAGCATCTATCATGATATTTACATCTGATGATTTTACAGATATTTTCATATCATAAAAATCCATATCTTCTAGGATTTTTATCTCTTCTATAGCGCTAGCTACTAGGCTATCTGCATTTACTCCACCAAATTTATCTACTATTTCACGGGAAATAGAACCAGAATTTACACCAATTCTTATTGGAATATTTTTGCTTTTACATGCTTCTACAATTTCACGTACCTTATCCTCGCTACCAATATTTCCTGGATTGTATCTTAGACAATCACAACCATTTTCAACTGCAGCTAGGGCAAGTTTGTAGTCAAATTGGATATCAGCAACAAATGGCAAATTAGTTCTTTTTTTGATTTCACTAATTGCTTTTGCATCATCCATATCATTTATGGCTGACCTTGAAATATCACATCCTGCTTCTTCTAAAGCATTTATTTGGCTGACAACAGCATCAATATCACTTGTTTTTGCAGTGGTCATTGATTGGATAGAAATAGGAGAGTCACCTCCAATTGCAACATCTCCTACATAAATTTTTCTAGTTTCTTTTCTCATTACATCTCCTTAAAAAAGTGTAAATATATCTTTAACTGTGATTATTAATATCAAACTGATTAATATTATAAAACCAACAATAGTAACTCTTTCTTCAATTTTTTTGTTAACCCTTTTTTTAGTAATCATCTCATAAAGATTGGTTACAAGCTTTGATCCATCAAGGGCTGGGAATGGTATCAAATTGAAAACACCAAGGTTTACGCTAATGTAGGATAAGAAATATAAAACATTCATAATCCCACTTTGAGCTTGGTTGCCAATTTCCTTTACTACGCCCACCGGTCCTGATAAGGCACCAAATGATAACTTTCCAGTTATAAGCATGCCTAAAATATTAAATATCATTTTGAAATTGCGCCAAGTCTCACTAACTCCTAGAGCAACGGCCTCTAGAAAATTAACATTTCTCATTTTTGAAGTGATACCTAAAAGAGCTATATCATTTTCAAAAGTTGGTGTAATATTATAATTTTTAGTCTCCCCATTGTTAGCATCTTTTACTTTAACTTCAACTGCTTTGTCTTTTGCGTTGCTAGCATAATAATCTCTAAGTACATTTGAAATATCAGTAAATTCCTTAATTTCCTTATTGTCTATAGAGACTATCTCATCATCAACACTGATTCCAGCTTCTTTTGCAGGTGAATTTTCAGCAAAACCCCCAACAAAATTTGTACTTGTTCCAGTATTAAATACTACAATAGTAAAAACTATAATTGCTAAAAGTAAATTCATGGCTGGTCCTGCAAGTATAGTCAAAAATCTTTTGAATGCAGGCGCATTGTCATAGCTTCTTGGATCAGTCGAAGATTCTTCTTCACCTTCCATGGCACAGTATCCACCGATAGGCAAAGCACGTAGCGAATATTTTGTTTCACCATTTTGCTTGCTAAATATTTCAGGCCCCATGCCAACAGCAAATTCATTTACTTTAATATCTGATAATTTTGCCACAATAAAATGTCCAAACTCATGGATGGTTACCAAGGCTAAAAACATTATTAGGGCAATAATAATTGTTCCCATTTCTCCTCCTTACAAAACAGAAAATAAATAAAATAAAGGAGCAATAAATATCATAGAGTCAAAGCGATCCATGATCCCTCCATGACCTGGAATAAGATTTCCAAAGTCCTTTATTCCTGTCTTTCTTTTTATATATGATGCTACCAAATCACCAATTTGCGATAGTATAGCACCTAGTGCTGAAAATATAATTACTAAACTAATATCTAAATGAAGTCCAGAATAGTGATTATAAATTAAATTTAAAATCACAGCCCCAATTATCCCGCCAATTGATCCTTCCAAGGTTTTATTGGGACTAATATGACTTACTGATTCAATTTTTCTTTTACCAACAAGAGATCCAGTAAGATAAGCAAAGGTATCAGAACCCCAAGCAGTAAGATATAGCATCCATAAATATCTTGTATCATGGGTTTTTACAATAGAGCCTATAAGTCCTGCCACATAAATTAAAATAAATATATGAACTAGTATATCATCTAAATTTCTTCTTTCATCAAAGATTAATATGCCAAATATAATTGCAAATGAAAGGGTGATACTAACTGCAAAAAGTTCTCTTTCCTTGGCAAAACTTGCTGCCATAATTAATAAATTAGAAAAATAAAGCAAGGGCTTATTAAATCTAAATCCTATTTTACAAAAGGCATCTGTTAGCTCTTTTATTGCAATTAGCGAAAAAATTGTAAATCCAATTGCAAGACTGATTTTGCCAAAATATGTGATTGCAAATAACACAAGAAGGATTATAGCCCCACCCAAAGTTCTCTTAATTAGATTCATCAAGTGCTCCAAATCTTCTATTTCTATTTGCAAAAGCCTCAAGAGCCTTGTCAAGCTCGTCTTCATCAAAATCCGGCCACAAAACATCAGTAAAATATAATTCAGAATAGGCAATTTGATATATCAAAAAGTTTGATATGCGTAATTCTCCCCCCGGTCTGATTAATAAATCTGGATCAGGGATACTAGCAGTATAAAGATTTTCAGAAATTAAATCTTCTGTGATTTCATCTGGTCTATATCCTTTTTCAACAATTTTTTTTACAGCATGGACAATTTCATCCCTGCCCCCATAATTTAGGGCGATGTTTATAAACAAAGACTTATTATTTTTTGTTTTTTCTAATGCCTTGTTAACTGCATCACGTGTTGCATCTGGTAAGGCAGACAAATCTCCCAAGAAATTAATTCTGCAATCTTCTTCCATAAGCTGATCTATCTTTTTTTCAACAAATTTTATCAACAGCTTCATTAAATAATCCACTTCACTAGCTGGTCTTTTCCAGTTTTCAGTAGAAAAAGCATATAAAGTAAGGTATTTTACCCCACGTTTTTTTGCATGAATTGCAATATCCACGACATTTTCCGCCCCGTTTTTGTGGCCAAAAGTTCTTGGCTTATTTTGTTTTTTAGCCCAGCGTCCATTGCCATCTAAGATAATTGCAAGGTGATTTGGTGTATTTAAAGTATCCATAATTTCCTCTTCTAAAAGTCTAGCAATATTATACCATTTTTTAAAGCAAAATTTGGAATCCATTTTGCAATTATTTACCAATATTTTTTCTTATGTTATAATCGGATTGGTTTAGATTTTTTAGGCAGGATACCTTTGATCCTAGCTAGTATAGAAATTAAAATCAAGAGTTATGAATAGAACGGTATCTATATCGAACCGTATCAGGAGGAAAAAATGAATAAAAAAACTCTATCCAGCAGAAAATTAACTACTGCTGCAGTTCTTGGTGCTATCACTATTGTTTTAGGACTTACCCCACTTGGACTTATTCCTTTAGGGATCATAAATGCAACAACAATGCATATTCCAGTTATTATTGCAGCAATTGTAGAAGGTCCTGTTGTTGGGGGACTTGTCGGACTTATTTTTGGAGTCTTTTCTCTGATAAATGCAGTAATAAGGCCAACACCTATTTCTTTTGTATTTTACAATCCACTGATTTCAGTCATTCCGCGTATTTTGATAGGAATTACTTCTTATTATGCTTACACATCTGTTAAGAAGTTTGATGATAAAAATTTAAAAACTGCATCAAAGATACTTTGGTCCTTACTTTTGATATTTTTAGCCTTTATTTTGTACAAAAATATTAAAAACAGAGCTTCAAAAGTAAATATTATTTTAGTAATAATTTTAATTATAGTTTGCTTAGGCCTATTTTATTATTCTAATAAAACAGCAACCAAAGATTTTCCTATAGCTATCGGTGCCTTTGTCGGATCAATGACTAATACTATATTAGTTTTAACTGGGATATATTTAATTTATGCTCAAAAATATGTAGAAGCTTTAAATATCCCATTAGAAAATGCAAGGTCAGCCATACTTGGTGTATCTATCACATCCGGTTTGCCAGAAGCATTTTTATCAATAATTATTACAAGTGGAGTAATAAAAGCAGTTTTAAAAGCGAGGAGATAAATGTTACTTGCAATTGACATAGATAATAAATTTACTAGTTTTGGGGTATTTGATGAGGAAGGTTTAATAGCAAATTTTAATTTTAAGACCGATCAAGATAAAACCGTAGATGAGCTTAATCTCTTAATTAAGTTGATGTTAAATGAATATAATATTTATTTTATAGATATTGATGATATTATAATTTCAACAGTAGTTCCAGAAATGGCATATACTTTTGAAAAAATTGCTGTAAATATTACAGGAAAAAAACCTATATTAATCTCTTCTGGCGTTAAAACCGGTCTTAACATAAAATGTGAAAATCCAAAAGATGTTGGATCTGATAGGATAATTAGAGCTGTCGGAGTAAATAATTTTGAAAATGATTTAATAATAATCTCTGCAGCAACTATAACCACAATAGATTTTATCAACAGCCAAAATCAATTTCTGGGCGGGGTTATTTTACCAGGTATTGATTTATATGCAAAATCATTAAATGAACAAAGCGCTAGGCTTCCAAAAGTTGAAATTTTAAAAAGTAATAAAGTCTTAGGAAATTCTACAAAAAAGGCAATACAAAACGGGATTTATCATTCTTATAATTTTTCTATAAATGGAATAATAGATAGAATAGTCATCCAAAATAAATTAAAAGTTGATAAGTTAAAAATAATCCTTACCGGTCCTTTTGTAGATATTTTAAATATAGAAAATTATAATTTTGAAATAATAGAAAATCTAGGACTTTACGGCTTACAAAAAATTTATAAATTAAATTAATAAAAAACTGCAGAAATTAATCTGCAGTTTTTTAATACTATTATTAAGCTTTAAAGTCTGGTTCTGGGTTTTTAGGTCCTCTTTCACCAAAGTTAAATTCTTCTTTGTTTTTACCATAATCTACCATTACTTCTGGTGAATCTTCTTGGTGCATATAAACAGTGATTATTATTCCTTCATTTACATCATCAAGTGTTTTTAAAATTTCTTCAAGTTCTCCTTGTGTTCTTGCCTCAGCAGTTTTCATATTTGATTGACCCTTACTGAATGCTTGTGGAAGTAATGAGTAATCCCATTTTGGTATATCGTTATAATCTCTTTTCATGCCCATGATATAACGTTCAATTGTGTATCCGTCGTTATCGATTAGGAAAATAATTGGATTTTGTTTATTATAAATCATTCTTGATAGGGCTTGAGCACTTACTTGGAAGGAACCATCTCCTATTAATAGTATGTGGCGTTTTTCTGGACTTGCTAGCATACCACCCATTTGCATTGGAAGCATGGCTCCGATTGATCCCCAAATTTGACTTCTTACAAGTTTTACTCCATCAGGAATTTTTATTTCTGTAAGCCCATGACTAGCTGTACCAGTTTCTCCATAAACAACATCATTTTCTTTAAAGTATCTTGCAATTTGTGCATAGAAATCTTCTTGCATAATTAGTTTATCAGCTTCAAATTTGTATTCTTTTTCTTTTGTCTTATTTACACTTTCGATTTTTTCTCTTTGTGTAATGTTTTGTAGACCAAGTTCTACTAAGTCATTTACATAAACCGCTTCAAAGATTTCTTCGCCTACTTTTGTATAATCTGCATTGATAATAATTGCATCTTCTGGTAATTTTGATGTAAATTCCCCATTATTTGCTTGCATAAACACTGGCTCAATTGAAATTAGAAAGTCAGAATTTTCAACCTTTTCTTGAACACCCTTATCTGATTCTTCACCTTGATAGATCCCTAAATATAACGGATGAGATTCATTATAATATGCTTTTGCTGTTGCAAGAACTGCAAATGGTACTTGGGATCTTTCGATTAATTCTAGCACTTTGTCAGCTACATCATATCTATCAACAGCTTCATCAATTAAAACAACTGGATTTTTAGCATTTACAAATCTCTCTGCAATTTTTTTAGCCGCTGCATCTAGCCTTTCATCATCAGATTTAGTTTTCTTTTTCTCAATTGGTTTTAAATCATCTTCGATTTTAATATCAAGGTAAGCAATATTTGAAGGTAGCTCAATATTTACAGACTTGCTGTATGTTACGGCTCTTTCAATTAACCTATCAATTTCATATCTTGCATTTTCGTGAGTAATTAAAACAGAATCATCCACAAATTCATTCATAGCACGACGAACATTTTCATAATCTCCATCGGCTAATGTGTGGTGGGTCATTTTTCTTTCTCTCATTGCAAATAGAGGTGGAGTACCAGAAATAATTATAATTGGTCTGTGTTCTGCAACAGATCCTGCAATACCACCTAGAGCATTAAGGTCCCCTACACTATAAGTAGTCATTAAAGCTGAAATTCCATTTTCATTTGCATACCCATCGGCCGCAAATGCAGCATTTAACTCATTAGACATACCTACAAATTCTATGTCTTTATCTTCTGAAATTTGCTCAAGGAATTCTAAGTTAAAGTCACCTGGTTCCCCGATAATGTGTTTTATATTTAATTCTTTAAGTCTTTTAAGAATATAATCTCCTATTGTAATTTTCATTATTATTCCTTTCTTTTCGTTGATTATCATTATTAATTACTATACCCAATATAGCAATCTTTACCAAAAAATATCAAGTTAATGAACCATTATAAATTTTTAATATTAATTTTGGCATTAAAAAAACTCCCAAATTTCTAAGGTGACCCCAAAAAGTTGGACTTAACATCAGGCATAGATTTATATCTGTGTCTGATGTTTTTGTTTGTACTTTCCCCTAGGGGAAAGTCTATTTTTAAGCAGCATTCCTTCTTCTATATTCTACCGGTGATAAGTATCCTAATTTCTCTTTTATTCTTTCTTCATTATAGTATTCGATATACATTTCTATGGATTGTTTTAGTTGTTCATAGGATTTGTAAGTTTGACCATAATACATTTCTTGTTTTAGTATTCCAAAGAAGTTTTCCATTGGAGCATTATCTAAGCAATTACCTTTCCTTGACATACTTTGAGTTATTCCATATTCTTTAAGTCTTTTTGTGTACTGATTTATCTGGTATCCCCATCCTTGATCTGAATGAATTATTCTTCTTTCTTTGCAGTCACTTGTTATGTTGATGGCTTCTTCTAGTGGGGTTAAGATTGCTTTTATTGTTGGCCTTTTACTTATGGAATATGATATTATCTCACTATTATACATATCTAGAAATGCATTTAAGTACAGTTTACCTATTCTAGTATTACCTTTATCATCAGTGGCGTAATATTTAAATTCTGATGTGTCTGTTGTTATCTTTTGATGAGCTAGGTCTGATTTAAAATTACGATTTATTAGGTTGTCTGATAACTTTCCTATATGCCCTTTGTATGATGAATACTTAGATTTTCTTGCAAAGCTTGTAACTTGTAGTTTTAGTTTTTGGACTAATCTTTGTACTTTCTTTTTGTTTATTAGTATTCCTTGATTTCTTAAATGTCCATATATTCTACGATATCCATAGTTTTTATGATTAGCTCTAATATTTAATATTTTTTCTTCTAAATCAGCATCTTTGTTAGTTCTACCGAATCTTTTTTGCCAATACATATATGTTGATTTTGGAAAGTTTAATTTATTTAGTAAATCTTTCAATTTGTATGTTTCTCTAAGTTCGTGTATTATCCTAGCTATTTCTTCTTTTTGAGTTTGTCCCTTTGTCTGAATTCCCTCTTTTTTTTTAAGAAATCTACTTCCATTTGTAGCCAATATACTTGATCTTCAAGTTCTTTGATTCTATCTTTTTCTTCTTGAGTATATTGTTTATCTGTTGATTTACTAACTTTTTTATCTTCTTTAGTCATACTTGAAGGCCTTCCTCGTTTTTTAGCTTCCAGTCCCTTAATTCCATATTTTCTATATTTGCCAATCCATGTACATATCATAGATGGATTTGATATATTTAAATTATTGGCTAGGTCTAGATAGGACATTTCACTTGTTAAATACAACTTTACTACTTTTAATTTATATTCTGTAGAGTAATCCTTCTTATTTCTAGATCTTTTTAATCCTTCATAACCTAGTGTTTGATATGCGTTCACCCATACTCTTAGTTGATATTTATCAGGAATATTGAATGATTTAGCTAAAGATTCATAACTTTCGTCACCTTCTAAATATCTTTTAACTAGTTTATATTTGAATTCTGTTCTATATTTTGCCATAAAAAACTGACCTCCTTAAGTTGATTAGGTCCAACTTTAAGGGGTCAGTTCATTTCTTTGGAAGTTTTAAAATTTATATTTCAAATAAAGGAAGCTTTTCTAGATAGATTATATCCTTCCTATTTGCAGCATCACCTTCTGCAAGGATAGCAAGCTTTTGAACAACTTCACCACCTGCTTTTTCCACTAAAGCTTCAAGAGCTGCTATAGATTGACCAGTAGATATTACATCATCTACAAGAGCTACTTTTTTTCCTTTTATTTTTTCTGCATCTTTTGAATCGAGATATAATTTTTGTACATTTGTAGTAGTTATTGAGTTTACTTCTACACTTACTGGGTCATTCATGTAAGCTTTTTCTGATTTTCTAGCAACGATAAATGATTTTTCACCTAAGTTTCTAGCAATTTCGTGAGCAAGTTGGATTCCCTTGGCTTCTGCTGTGATGATAATATCACAATTTATTTTTTTGCTTAATTCATAGCCTGCTTTTTCTGCTAGTTCTGCATCTCCCAATAAAACAAAGGATGCAATTTTTAAGTTTTCTGATATTTGTATAATAGGTAAGTCTTTTTCTAATCCACATACATTTAATTTATATTTATCCATAAAACCTCCTATAAAATAATAAGCTTAAGAATAATTCCAGCTATAAGTCCAATGAATGGATCACTTGCTGCAGTTGTTGCCATAGCAATACCTGCAACTAAGGCTGCATCGCCACCAGCCGCAAAAGCAATGTTTGCATTTGTAGGAACGGTTACTAATGCTCCTAGTACAAATAAAAATCCATGAATTGATTCTCCTGGCACATATTTCCCAAGCTTTGGTAAAAGTCCCATAAACATAATTATTCCAAGTATTGCCATCATTAAAATACCTGAATTTACTGGATTATCGCTTGCTCCTGTTGCTGAAATAATAGCTTCCACAGGCGCACCTCCAAATATTGAAGAAACTGCATCAGCAATTCCAGAGTATACTGTTAGATGGTCAATATTTGCAGCAACTTTTCCACCTGATAATGATGCAGTAATGTTCCCAAAAGCAATATTAGCCCCAATGGTTAAACATGATAGAGAAAGACCTCCCCTCACCACTTTTTTATTTAAAGGTGGTTTTTTTATAGAAAGTTTTCTTTCTTCTTCTTTTATATCTTTTCCTATTTCCATTTTTTTAATATTTGCATAAATTGAAGAGATGATTACAGAAATAATTATGGTATAAACTAAATTTCTACCTGAGATAAAATAAGTGATAAAAGCTGTCAGGATAGAAATTAATGTTACCATTTTTGTTTCAAGTTTTAATCCATCTACAGCAATTTTCGCTAAAATTAAACCAACTCCTGCCATCATACCATTTAGGACATACTCACCAGCTAAATCCACAATATAATTTAAACTACCAGTAACTCCTAGGATAGTCATTATTATCCCAGCCCAAAAAACAACTGACAATCTTTCGCTTACATCATCACCGTAAGCTCCCGCTAATGCAATAGTTTCAGCTTGCATAGAAATTGGAATAGGTGATTGTAAGATAGCACAAGCTATAACTCCAACCGCAAAACCAAGTGAAGTTGGAAAAGCTGCAAAACCCACAGATAAAGCTAACAGTGCTTGAGGGATCCCATTAATTACAACCCCCAAAGCCGCCATAATATCATTTAATGTCATATAACCTCCAAAAATAAAAATACGCTTATAATTATACCATACTAAATTAATAAAATTTATATGCTTTATCTATTTTTCTTTATTAATTAGTAATTTTATATTTGGTCATACATAACATTTATTAACTCTTCAAAGCTAGTAGTTCCATCAAAAACTTTTTGAAGTCCATTAGCAACCATAGGAACAAAATCATTAGCTTCGGCAAATTCACTTACACTTACCAAGTCAATTTTATCCGCTCTTACCATATCACGAAACTCATCGTTAAGGATAAAAACTTCTTCGCAAGCTTCCCTTCCCCTATAACCTTCATTACAATTTGGACAGCCATTTGGTCTATAAATTTCTTTTTTCCTATCAACATCTATATACTTTTTAGCTAAATTGTATTCTAAATCTGTCATTTTATCAGGTATCTTGCAATCACAAAGTTTTCTAACTAGCCTTTGACTAGCAACTGCATTTATTGCTGAGGATAATAAATAATTTTCGACACCTAAATCTTTTAATCTAATAATAGATGACAAAGCATTATTAGTATGTAGGGTAGTTAAAACTAAGTGTCCAGTTATGGCTGCTCTTACAGCAATTTGTGCTGTTTCATAATCTCTTATTTCCCCAATTAAAATTATATCCGGATCCTGTCTTAAAATAGATCTTAAAGCTTTTGCAAATGTAAAATCAATTTTTTCATTGATATTTATTTGATTTATGCCCTCGATATTGTATTCGACTGGATCTTCAACTGTGATTATATTTTCATAATCATTATTTAACTCTTCTAGCAATGAATAAAGTGAGGTTGACTTTCCAGATCCGGTTGGACCCGAGAAAATAATCATGCCAGATCTGTTTTTAAGTGTTTTTTCTAAAATATTTTTTGATTTTTCGCTAAAACCAAGCAAATTAGCATTTTCTTTAAATTCACCCAAGGATAATATTCTGATTACTAATTTTTCCCCATTAATTGTTCCAATTACAGATACGCGAAAATCCACATTTGGATAAGCAATAAGTTTTAAATTTTCATCTTGGGGTCTACGATGCTCACTGATATCCATATTTGCTAGAAGCTTTAATTTTGATACGAGCATTTCATAATTTTTACGTGTAATCCTTAAAATTTCATCAAGCTTACCATCAATTCTAAGTCTTACACGACCGTAACTTTCTTCTGCTTCTATATGAATATCACTTGCTTTATAAAAAATTGCATAGTCAAATAAATCATAAATAAATTTATCAATATTTGCTAATATATCACGTTGATCAAGCATTATTCTCCCCAATATTTACCATCTAAAGTTCTATATCTGACAGCTTCAAGCAAATGCTTTTGTTCAATTTCAATACTTTGATCTAAATCAGCAATAGTTCTTGCCATTTTTATAATTTTATTAAAACTTCTTACCGAAAAATTGTATTTATTAAAGGCCATTTTCGCTATTTTTTCTACTTCTGGACTTAATTTTACGTATTTTTTCATCTGTGCTGTAGAAAGCTGTGAGTTTGTAGATACTTTTTCGTTTTTATAACGGTCTTCTTGGATTTTTCTTGCAAGAATTACTTCCTTTTTTAATTCTTTAGACGACTTTGAATGAGCATTGTTTCTTAAATCCTCATATTTTACAGGTGATATTTCAATATGGATATCAATCCTATCAAGTATAGGGGCAGAAATTTTATTAAGATATCTTCTAATTTCATTTTGAGAGCAAGTACATTCTTTTAATGGATTTCCATAATTTCCACATGGGCAAGGGTTCATAGCTGCAATTAGAATAAAATCTGATGGATATTTTAAACTTGCTTGGGCACGGGATATATTTATCTCACGATTTTCAAGTGGTTCCCTAAGGGCCTCTATAGTTTTTTTGTTAAATTCTGGAAACTCATCTAAAAACAAAACTCCACGATGGGCAAGAGAGATTTCTCCAGGTTTTGGTATAGAATGACCGCCACCTATAAGTGCAACTTCACTTGCTGAGTGGTGGGGAGATCTAAATGGTCTTTCATTTACAAGTCGTCCCTTATCCAAAAGTCCCATTATTGAGTAGATTTTTGTTACTTCAACTTTCTCATCAAAATTCATATCCGGAAGAATGGTTGGTAAGTGTTTGGCAGAAAAAGTTTTTCCTGAACCTGGTGGGCCTATCATTAATAGATTGTGATTGCCTGCTGCAGCAATTTGTAAGGCTCTTTTTAAACTTTCTTGACCCTTTATATCTCTAAAATCCAAATCGTAATCTAACTCTTCGTTTGCTTTGGATAAATCAAGCTTATAGGCTTTTATTTCTTTTTCTTTATTTAAAAATCCAACTATGTCATTTAAATTTTTAAAGGGTAATATTTCTACATCATTTATTATTGCGCATTCATCCTTATTTTCATCTGCAATTATAAATTTATTAAATCCTAGTTCACGCATGGAAATGACCATGGCAAGAGCACCTCTTACTGGTAAAATTCTACCATCTAAGGCAAGTTCTCCTAAAAATACATAATCCTCATAAGGATAAGTGATAATGCCCATAGAATTTAAAAGTGAAATAGCAATTGGTAAATCTAACTGAGTACCTTCTTTTTTTAGATCTGCTGGGGATAAATTTACTGTGATTCTTCCAGGAGGAAACGAATATCCAGAGTTACTTATTGCAACTCTAACTCTTTCCTTTGATTCTTTTATAGATGAGTCAGGCAAACCTACTATTAAAAAAGCTGGCAGGCCAGAAGTAATATCGCTTTCTACTTCTACCAAATTTCCAGCCAGGCCTAAAAGTGAGCAAGTGTTTGTTTTTGAGTACATTTTATTCTCCAAGTCTTAAGATATTTTGATATTTTAAAAAAGTTTTATGAGGCTTTTTAGTAAAACTTAAATACTCTCCATTTTTATCTGTAAATCCTAAATAAGTGCAGTGTAGCAATTGGTGGTCTAAATTAAAATTGGTTTTGACATTACCATAAACCGGATCTCCAACAAGGGGGTGATTAATATCAGTCATATGGACCCTTATCTGATGAGTTCGGCCGGTGATTATATGAATTTTGACAAGTGAGTATCCTTGCACTTCTTTTAAAACTTCATATTCACTAATAGCAACTCGTCCACTAGAAGTCACTGCCATTTTCCTACGATTATTGGGATCCCTATCCATAAAGTTCTCTATTCTGCCTTTTTTTTGCTCAAAATTACCGTGGACAATGGCTAGATACTCCTTATCTACTTTTCTGGTTTCAAAAAGAGTTTTTAAATATTTGTAAGAATCATTATTTTTTGCAATCACCATTAGGCCTGTTGTATCCTTATCAAGTCTATGAACTATCCCTGGTCTGTCATCGCCACCTATGTGAGAAAGTCCATCATAACCGTACTTATAGAGCAAAGCATTTACCAAAGTACCCGTTATTATCGAGCCTGCTGGGTGGACTATGACATCCTCATCCTTATCAATTATTGCAAAGTCTTCATTTTCATAGACTATTTTTAAATCCATTTCTTCAGGCTTTATTTCTGGGACTTCAAAAAGTTCATCATCTATATAAATCTCATCATCGATTTCTAATTTATAGCTTGGTTTTATTTTTTTGTCATTTACTTTTATTTTTTCATCCTTGATAAATGTTTTTATTTTTTCCCTAGGAATTTCTTCAAATTCATCGGAAATATATTTATCAATTCTAATATTTTCAAATGCTTCTAGTTTCATAATTTTATTATAGCATAGATTTTTGCACAAAAAAATGCAGGCAATTACCTGCATTTTAGTTTACTTATTTATTTTTCTTACTTGCAGCATAACCTACACCAGCAAGGATAGCAGTTACTGCTATTGGAGCTATAGAAGTGATACCAGTGCTTGGGTTTCCAAATACTGATTTTTTATCTTCTTTTGGCTCTTCTACACCAGCAGCTTTTGTATTTTCTTTTTTATTTTTTGTGTTTTCATCGCTTTTGTTTGATTTTGATTTGTCTTCTGGTTTTGTTGGTGCTGCTTGTTCTTTTTCTTCTGTAAGACCATCAATTGCATTTCTTACTTTTTTTGCAGCCTCATCTACTTCTTCTTGACTAGCATCTGGCTTTTTTAATAGATTTTTAGCATCAGTAAATGTATTTTGAAAATGCTCTGCACTTTCTTTTGTGTATGTTTGATCTCCCAATACAATCTTTGATGCTTCATCAATCACTTTGTTAAGCTCATCATAATTTATTTCTGATTTTGGATCTTCCTTTTTCATCCATTTTTCAACTTTTTGTATTTGGGTCATATCATCATCACCCTTATCATTGAAGGTGATTAAATATCTATCTCCAACTTGGGCATTTTCATCTTTTAATTTATCCAGATATGTCCAATAAGTTTTTTTATTAAATTTTAAATCTTTAAGAACTGCTTCTTTGCCATCTTTTGTGTCACGTATTTCAACTAGTTCAAATTCTCTTGTGTCCCAATTTTCTGCTGGCTTACTTTCTAGTTTTTCTACTCTATAGATTTCACCAAATTGTCCTGGATATGACTCCATGATAATGCCATCCCAATAAATTTTGTACTTATCTCCTACTTTTGGATTTTCATCTCTTAAGTCATCAAAGCTTATTGAGTATAGATTATCTTTATTGCCTACTTCAAATACATTTGCTGCCTTATTTATAGGGTCATTTGCAAAAACTTCTCCTACTTCTACTTCAATTGTATCAGTATTTTCAGGAAGTTGATCTACTGGCATATTCACTGGTTTTTCGTATTTTTGAATTAATTCTAAATCTTCTTTTTTAATATTATCCTTGTTTAATTCATGAATATTTTTTGTTGTTTTGATTTGATATTCATCTTTTAAACTTACATCCTCAGCAAATAAATCTTGGCTAAGGACAAGGTTATTGTAATTATCATCCATAGTTATTTCACGAGCATCGTTTCTTATTTCTCCAGCATAGGAAAGAGTTACTTGATTTTCGCTAATATTAGTTACATTAAAAACATAACTATGTTCTTCATTTTGATTTTCTTGATTTACTTCTTGTTTCGGATTTGCTGATTCGCTTGCGTATGTGTTAGGACTTATTGCAAATAAAAATGTAAAACTAAGTCCTAATGCTAGTATTTTATTTTTCATAAAATCCTCCTTAATATTCTTTTATATATATTACCCAATTTATTGATATTTTAAATAAAAAAAAGCACTTAAAAGTGCTTTGATTTATATACTTTTCCCGTAATGTCTGTGTGATTTTTAACATCATTTCCTGCAAATAAGAATTTTTTCTCTACATAGTCTCCGTTAAGCACAACTAAGACGTGAACTATAATTTTGTTATCTCCTATTGGTTCTACCAACCCCAATTTTATATCTTCAAAATCTTGTGAAAGTATGTAATGGTATTCAAAAATCATTTGCCTAAATACTGATGCAACATTATCTGGTTCGGCTTTATCTTACATTTCCTCTATGATATAGTTAAATTTTTTTAGATAATCATAAATGTCAGATATTACTTCAACGCCATGTGTTCTTTCCATAAATAACTCCTTAAAAGTTTTAACATGCCAAATATTTCCTGTTCATATTATATGATCAATTAAAAAAATAATATTAAAACTTTTTTCTCCTTGCAATAAAGGGTATTAAATTTTATAATGACTTTATAAATAGACCCAAGTAAAGGAGATTAATTTGAAATTTATTTCATGGAATATAGACTCACTAAATGCTGCTCTAACTAGTGATTCAAACAGAGCAGTTATGACACGTGAAGTTTTTGAAACTATAAAAAAAGAAGACCCTGATGTGATAGCTCTTCAAGAAACAAAATTACCTCAAACAGGGCTTTCTAAAAAGCACAAAGAAAAACTCGAAGAATTTTTTCCAGACTATAATTATGTCCATGTAAATTCTGCAGAAGGTGCACGTAAATCCTATGCAGGATGCATGACTCTTTATAAAAAAGAATTGGATTGCAATAGCAATTTTCCGTTTATCGAAGCTCCAGAACCAATGGATCTTGAGGGAAGAATGGTTACTTTAGAATTTGATGATTTTTATTTTACCCAAGTTTATACACCAAATGCAGGTGGAGAATTAAAAAGACTTTCTGATAGGCAAAAATGGGATAGAAAATATTCTGACTATATTGTAAAACTAGATAAGGAAAAACCTGTAATTGCAGCGGGAGATTTTAACGTGGCCCATGAAGAAATCGACCTAGCTCACCCAGAAAATAATCATATGTCTGCAGGATTTACCGATGAAGAACGTGAAGGTTTTACTTATATACTTAGCCGTGGATTTACAGATACATTTAGATACCTACACGGGGATGTAGAAGGTAAATACACCTGGTGGGCACAAAGAGTAAAAACAAGCAAAATCAATAATTCTGGCTGGAGAATTGATTACTTTTTAGTAAGCGATAGAATAAAAGATAATGTTAGCCGCTCAGATATGATTGACTCTGGCAAACGCCAAGACCATACCCCAATAGTTTTAGAAATTAATATATAAATATAACCCTTGTGAATGAACTGACCCCTTAAAGTTGGACCAACCAACTTAAGGAGGTCAGTTTTTTATGGCAAAATATAGTACAGAATTTAAATATAAAGTAGTTGAAAGATACTTAGAAGGTAACGAAAGTTATGAGTCCATAGCTAAGATATTTAATATCCCTGATAACAAATTAATAAGAGTTCGGGTCAATGCATATCAAACACTCGGTTACGATGGTTTAAAAAGATCTAGAAAAAAACAATCATACTCTGTAGAATTTAAAAGAAATGCAGTAAAGTTGTATTTAACAGAAGAATGGTCCTATCAAGACTTAGCCAACAATTTAGGTATTACAAATCCATCGATGATATGTACTTGGGTTGGCAAATATAGAAAGCATGGAATTGAAGGACTAGAACCCAAAAAACTAGGAAGGCCTTCAAATATGACTAAAAAATATAAAACAGCTAGTAAATCAAAAGATAAAGAATATACAAAAGAAGAACAAGATAGAATCAAAGAACTAGAAGATCAAGTATATTGGCTACAAATGGAAGTAGATTTCTTAAAAAAAAAGAAAGAATTGAGACAAAGGGGCAAACTCAAAAAGAAGAAATAGCTAGAATAATAGACGAACTTAGACCAACATACAAATTGAAAGATTTACTAAGTAAATTTAACTTCCCAAAATCAACATACATGTATTGGCAAAAAAGATTCGATAGAACTAACAAAGATGCTGATTTAGAAGAAAAAATATTAAATATTAGAGCTAATCATAAAAACTATGGTTATCGTAGGATATATGGACAATTAAGAAATCAAGGAATACTCATAAACAAAAAGAAAGTACAAAGATTAGTACAAAAGTTAAAACTACAGGTTAAAAGCTTTGGAAGAAAATCTAAGTATTCATCATATAAAGGACATATAGGAAAGTTATCAGATAACTTAATAAAACGTAATTTTAAATCACCATTACCCCATCAAAAGATAACAACAGATACATCAGAATTTAAATATTACACTACTGATGACAAATCTAATACTAGAATAGGTAAACTTGTACTTAAATGCATTTCTAGATATGTATAACGGTGAGGTAATATCATATTCCGTAAGTAAGAGACCAACAATGCAGGCGATTTTAACTCCACTAAAAGAAGCAATCGAGATAACAAGAGACTGTAAAGAAAGAATATTTCATTCAGATCAAGGATGGGGATATCAGGTAAAACAATACACAAAAATACTTAAAGAATATGGAATAACCCAAAGTATGTCAAGAAAAGGCAATTGCTTAGATAATGCTCCAATGGAAAACTTCTTTGGAATATTAAAACAAGAAATGTATTATGGTCAAACTTACAAAACCTATGAACAATTAAAACAAGCTATAGATGTGTATATAAAATATTACAACGAAGAAAGAATAAAAGAAAAATTAGGATACTTATCACCAGTAGAATATAGAAAAAAGAATGCAGCTTAGAAATCGACTTTCCCCTAGGGGAAAGTACAAACAAAAACATCAGACATAAATATATATCTATGTCTGATGTTAAGTCCAACTTTTTGGGGTCACCTTAGAATTAACACAAGGGTTTATTTTTAATAGTTTCTAATTTTTTTTGCCATAGCAATTGCTACTGCACTTGATCCAATCAGCCCTACTGATGAAAGGACACCAGTTTTTGGATTAGCTCCAGCGACTTTATTTTTTATAGATGTACTGTCATCTTTTTTTATTGTATCCATTTTTTCATTATCTATTTCTTTTTTCTTATTTGACTTAATATCGTTTTCTTTTTTAATATCTGACTTATCGTTTTTATCTGCCATATCTTTATCATCACTTGGCAAATCTACATCTGATTTATTATCCACTTTGCGTATTTCAATATCGCCTACAAATTGAGCTGGGATTGATTTTGTTGCAAGACCTGTGTGGGTTATTTCTAATTTGTCCCCAACTGCTAAATCCATGCCTTTTGTATCTTCTTTGCTGATAGAATATTTATTATCTTTGTTTTCTTTTGGTGAAATTGTATATCCACCTTCATTTACTTCATCTACTAGAAAAACTTCGGTTATTTTTTCTTCTTTGCTATCTTCTTTTTCATCATCTTTATGATCGCTGTGAAGTTTTTTAATATCAAATATTTTATTAAATTGAGCTGGATTAGATTCCATAATTACTCCATTATGAGTAATTTCAATAGTATCTCCCTCTAATAAATCCATATTTTTAGCATCTTTTTTGCTAATCATGTATTTATTATCTTTGTTATTCAAATCATAAATGGTATATCCATCTTCATTTACTTTTTCTACAACAAATTCTTGTGTAACTTTTTCTTCTTTTGCGTTTTTATCTTCGCTGTTTGATGAAACATCTTTCTCTATTGAGAAAATTTGGCCAAATTGTGCTGGGTTAGATGGCATGACTATGTCATCGTGGGTGATTTTATATATATCCCCTACTTTTATATCCTTATCAGCAAATTTTTCTTTTGCTACATTAAATTCTGCTCCATTGTATGTTGGAATTTGATTACCATTTAATGTTTCAATAAATCTTAAAGTAACTGTATCATCAAAAACCTCAATTACTTCATAACGGTCCATTTGATTTTGTTTTTCTTCTTTTGTTTCAGTTTTCATTTCCATTTTTTGATTAGTATCAATCGTTTTTTCATTTTCACCAACAGCAAATGAATTCACACTTGGAATTACAAGCATAGCTAGTGCTAAGGTTGCTAATTTTTTCATATATACCTCCTTTTGTATTTTTATATTAACAAATCTGATATTAAGACCGTGTTAATTTTTTTATTAATTTTCTATTTTTAAATTTATACACAAAAACCTCCTTTCATTGTTTAAGGAGGTTTTTTGTGTATACCAGTTTTGTATATCAATTTATATATATTCTTTTATGAGGAAAGATTGGTTTTTATTACTCTGCTTCTACTATCTCAGCTTCACTTTCATTTGTTTCATCTGCTATTTCTTCATCCACTTTTTCAGTAGATTCTTCTTCTGTTTCTTCTTCAGTTTCAGATTCTAAATCATCAGAAGTTTCATCTTCGATTATGTCATCTGTATTTTCTTCTACTTCTGGAGTAATTTCTTCAGTTGGGATTTCTTCATCTTTTGTTTCTGTTTCTTCTACTTTTGAAAGTGCATTATTCATAGCTGCTACAATCGCTTGATCAGCTGCTTCTACTTCATTTAGTGTAGATTTTGTGCTATTTAAAACTCTAGTTGCTAGAGTAATTTCTCTGTTTAATTCTCTGATTACACTAAAGTCAACTTTTCCTTTTAAACTAGAATCGCGAAGATTTTTAGCTGCTTGGATATCTTTTTCAAGACCTCTTTTTTGAACCTTGTTTGCAGCTCTTTCTCCCTCTGGGATAGCTTTTATAGCTTCATCAATTTTTGAATTTAATTTTTCTGTTATTGAATTTACTTCAGATACTTTTGCAGATGGATTTCTTCTTACTTCTTGTGCTTCTTTGATTAATAAATCTACATCCGCTAGTTCTGCTGGATCAAGTTTATTTTTAAGTTCTTTATTTCTTATTCTCTTAGCATTTGCAATTGCTTTATCTAGTTTTTGTAAAGTGTAGTGAGTTCTTTTTGAATTTTCAGTTAGTTTTGGAACTTGGCGAGCCTTTTCAAGAGATGCAGTCAAGTCTTCTGATGCTTTCTTAAGTCCCTCTGCATTTTCAAATAAATCTGTTGCTTTAAGTATAGCGCGAGTTACTGAAAATCCAACTATTATATGAGCTTGTTGTTCACTATCAGCTAACTCTGTTGCATCAGCTGTAATTGTTTCTGCTACATTTATTAGTAAGTCAATTCTTGGGATAATTTTATCTCTTAATTCAGATGCACTATTTATTCCACTTTTTACAATTTTTGTCATTAGCTCAGCAGCATGATTTAATTCTTTTAACCAGTTTAATTGATTGCCTTCAAGGCCACCATTTATATTTTCTATGCTAGTAATTATTTCTTTTAAGTAATTAATTTTTTCAATAGCTTCGCCTGATTCATTTGAATCGCTTGCTGCATATGCTACACTTGTAATTGGTGTATTTAATTTTGTAGCAATATTTGTTGCTGGTAAAATTGTATTTGTGAGTAGGGTAATTGATAATGCGCCAACTAATAGTTTATTTTTTTCCATAATATCTCCTTACAATATGCGTTTTCTTAAGATAGAAGCTATTTACTAAGGAGGTAAACGAAATAATTTTATCTCTAAGCTTCTATCTATAAATCATCTTTCTATATGCCTTAATTTACAATACTAATTTTTATGCTAGGTAAAATATATCGATTATGTGTTCGTCAAGGCTACCAAGTGCGACTAGATTGCTCTTATTTAGATTAAGGTTAAATGTTAGCATTAATAAAAATGCGACAACGATTGCTTTTTTAATTTTTTTCATATTACTACCTCCTTGTTGATTACATGGTAGCATATATAATAAATGATTTAAATACACATTTGTGTGGATTCCTATTTTTTATATTAATTATTTTTTACTAGTAAACTATCTATTTGATTCGACAAACTAGATTTTATAATATCTGATGCAAATATATTTGTTAGAACTTTACAGTATTCAAAACTTTCTTTTGCCCTATCGTATTCGTGCAAGTATAAATGATTAATCCCCTTTGCATAATAAAGCATATTTAAATATGTTGTTTCTTTTACAATTTTTGCAGATCCTATAGCTTGGTTGCATACATTTAAAGATTGCTCATATTTTCCAATTCTTGCATAAAAGACCGCCAGATTATAGCAAAATACAAAATAATTTTCTATAGAAGAATTTACATAGCCAGACATTTCGGCCATGATATCCTTATATAAATCAAAATTTCCTTTTTTGTATTCATTTAAGGCAAGCGCCAATAAAATTCTAAGCGAAAAATCATCGTATTTATAATTCTTAAACTTATTAACTTTAAATCTAGAATTCAAATCTGACAAAGCGTTTTCAAGATCATCAGAGGAATTATCTAGCTTTGCATTATTTTTAATACCTATCAAGCCATTAAAATAGTGTTTTGTAGCATAGAGCTCTCTTTCATAAGCTATATTTTTAGAAAAATCAAAATTATCTAGACTTTTTATAAGTGTCTTAGCTTTATCCATAGAATCATTATTTAACAAGTCTCCAATTTCTTTTCTTAATGATAATAAATTTTTGTATTCAAACTCTGTATCATTTATAAAATCCTTGATATCAATACCAAGATAGTTACAAATAGGCACTAAAGTAGATATTCTAGGGTCATTATCACCCTTTTCAATTCTCCTTATGGTCTCCTCGGAAATATAAAGATTTTCTGCTATTTCCTTACGAGTAATACCCTTTGATTCTCTAATTTTTCTGATATCTGAGCCAATAAAGCTGTAATCATTGTCTATTATCATAAATCAATCTTCCTAAAAAATTAAACTTTTAGCTTAGTTTCCCCATTATATACTTCATCAATTATTGCAGATCCTATACATACTTCATCTATATAAAATACTGCAGCTTGGCCAGGAGTTACTGCCTTTGTATCATCATATGTCACTTCTACATGATTGTCATCTAAAACTTTTACATGGGCATTGATATCTTTTTGGCGATATCTAAATTTGGCTGTGCAGTCAAACTCTGTTGGGATTTTTTTGTCTGTAAAGGTGGAAAATTCGCTAGCATAAAGCTTATTTGAAAATAAAAGTGGATTTTCTGCTCCTTGGCAAACTATAAGCTCATTTTTTTCTAAATCTTTGCCGCATACAAACCATGCTGCACCATCTCCGCCGATACCAAGTCCACGTCTTTGACCAATTGTATGATACATTAGTCCATCGTGTTTTCCTAAAACATTTCCGTCTGTATCAACAATATCGCCCGGTTGGGCTGGCATGTAGTTGCTTAAAAATTCATTAAAATCGCGTTCTCCAATAAAACAAATTCCTGTGGAGTCTTTTTTATTTGCTGTTGCAAGATTGTGTTTTTTTGCTATCTCTCTTACTTCAGATTTTTGTAATTCTCCTACTGGGAATAATACATCTTTAATTTGATCTTGGGATAATTGACTTAAAAAGTAAGTTTGGTCTTTGTTATTATCAAGTCCACGTAGCATCACTGTTTCATCCCCAGATCTATCTACTCTGGCATAGTGGCCTGTTGCTACATAATCAGCTCCTAGATTTTTAGCATAATCTAAAAATGCCTTAAATTTTATTTCCTTATTGCACATTATATCAGGATTTGGAGTTCTTCCTTTTTTATATTCATCTAAAAAGTAGGTAAATACTCTATCATAATATTCTTTTTCAAAATTTATCGAATAATACGGAATACCGATTTGATTTGCAATGGCTACTGCATCTTCGAAATCTTCTTCTGCAGTGCACACTCCATTTTCATCTGTATCATCCCAGTTTTTCATAAATATTCCGACTACATCATAGCCTTCTTCTTTTAAAAGCAGGGCTGCAACTGAGGAATCTACTCCGCCGCTGATACCTACTACTACTTTTGTATCTTTTTTATCTTTCATTAGCACCCTCCCTATATATCAGAAAAATACTATACTATTTTAAAAGCTGATTACAAAGCCATTTTTATAGTAAACTTGCCAATTATGAAGCTCACAAATTTTTTTAACATTTGATAAACCCATGCCACGAAGTTTTTCTCCCTGGCGACTAGAATCTTCGGTAAAAAGTGGGTCAAAAATATTTTCTATATTTTTAGGGTCTATGCCCCTACCATTATCCTTTATGATAAGTTTATCATCTATAAAATCAATTGAAATTACAACATTTTCTTTATTATGGTCTATTGAATTTTGTAATAAATTTTGAAGTACTCTTTGAAATAATTTTTCATCCACGCGGACAAAATATTTATCATTTTCGTCGAAAAGTATTTCTACACTTGCATTATTATCTAAAAAATATGAGTAATTATCTCCAACGTATCTTCTTACAAGTTCCAAAATATCTTTATTTTCTTTATTAACATGAAAGCTATCAAGGCTTGAAAATTCTAGAAGTTCATCTACTCTTTGATTTAAAACTTCTGCATTTCTTCCTATAGTTTTTAAATATTCTTCTCTTTTATCACTTGCAATTATATCTTCATCCATGGCCCTGCTATAAGATAATATCACTGACAAAGGTGTTTTTACATCATGGGCTATACCCTTAAATAAAAGATCCTTATCTTTTTCCTGTTTTTTATGTATTTCTAGCAATTCATTGTTGATTTTATATGAGAGCCAACGGACTATCAAATATATTATTAAAATATAGGCACCAATAATTATAAATATTAAAACTATTAAGTTACTCTTAAGTGAGCTTTCTCCCTTATTAAGATCAAAATTTATGATGGTTGAAACTTTTTCACTTGGATAATTTAGAAATAATTTGTTACCATCATAGGTATCGAAAACAAAAGTATTTTGATTCCCCTCATATAACGTAGTAAAATCAAGTAACTGAGAATAGCTGTACTCTTTATTATATTTTTTATTATAAGATCTTATTACCTTATTTCCATCTACTACAAATGCTGATCCTCCAAGCTCCGCGATTTTTTCCCAATCTAATTCACTTTCATCAATATTATCAGATACGGGCATATATTCACCAAATAAATTTTCAAAACGACCTCCATCTAAAATCTTTAATAGACTTGCAAAAAATATGATTGTAGATAGTAAAAAAACTAATATAAAAATGATAGTATTTTTAAAAATATTCTTTTTTGTATTCATTATTCTTTCCTAAGCATATAGCCCAATCCCCTTATGGTGATTATTTTTGCTGGACTTTTTGAATTATCTTCTATTTTTTCTCTAAGATTTGATATATGAACCATAATTGTATTGTCATCTTCGAAATAATACTCCTGCCAAAGATTTTCGTAAATTTCCTGCTTGGTAAATACCTTGCCAGGGGTTGTCATAAACAAAGTAAGTAATTCATATTCTTTAGATCGTAAAGTCAAAAGATTATCATCTTTGTAAACAAGTCTTTTGTCCTTATCCCAACTTAGATTTCCTATTTTTACTATATTATTATCTAACTTTCGATTACTTCTTCTTAAAAGTGCAATAACCCTTGCCACCAGTTCTCCTGGGTCAAAGGGTTTTGCTAAATAATCATCCGCTCCAAGGTATAGACCTTCTATTTTATCTTTTACACTAGATTTTGCTGATAGAAATATTATAGGAAAATCTCTGTCATTGCCAATAGCTTTTAAAACCTCTATCCCATCTACTTCTGGCATCATAATGTCTAGAATCATCAAAGAAATTTTATTATTTTTTAAAAAATCCAAAGCCTCTTTTCCATTTTTAGCTTCATAAACTTCAAAGTTGCTATTTTTAAGATAGAGGCTAACTATATCACGTATTTCATCATTGTCATCGACTACTAAAATTTTTTCATTCACAAAATATTTCCTTTTTTAAACATCTTATCAAAATTATTATTCCTAGAAAAATCTATATTTTCTTTCCATTGTGGATAATATTTATCGAGTATCTTTGCCTTTAATGACCCTTCTGAATATAAGGAAGTATCAATACTATAAAAAATCCTATCTTCATAATTGATATATGGGTCATTTAAAAGGTCTACCATATATTTTTCCTCTACAAATCTGGCACTACCTTCTATAAATTCTTTATAGCTAACTAGTTCTTTGAAATAATCAAATTCATCAGGAAAATTTGATTTTACATATGAAAATCGTTTGCTCTTAGCTTCTTTATACTTGCTTGCATCATTATTTTCATATAAATATAGCAAAGATCTATATTCATCTTCCCAGAGTTTTTTATATGTATCATCTTGATTTAATTTTTTGCAAGTTTCTACAAATTTTTCATAATCTGGGTCTTCTGTATCAATATTATCACTAATATCTGCTACTTCACTTAGTCTATGTTCCATTTGAAAGCAGTGGAATGATTCATGGATTATTACTGACTTATATTTTGCTTCTACATTTGCACTTGATGAACCAGTTTGGTCGGCAATGTCTCTAAATTTTTCAAATGGAACAGCTTTTATTAATGGAACATTATCATCTTTTAAGGCTTCAATACTCACTACTGGTTGATCAGGAGTTTTAAAAGTAATATTTCCCTTATCATACCTAAACTCTTTGCTAGAATTATACCTAATATCTTTCATATAGTCCTTATTCTCAAATCCTGGCCATAATTTTTCTGTATCATAATTATTTACATCTTCAATCAAATGCAAGGTAGTATTATCAATAGTTGTAATACGATTTTGGTAATTAAATATAATTAATATTAGCCCAATAATAAAATAAATAATTTTATTTTTCATCTCCCACCCTCCATCTCTTTACTAGATAATATAAGCCAATCAAAATCCAAACATAGAACAAACATTGACCGACTAATGCAAAATTATTAAAATCTCCTAAAAATAAATCGCGAGCAATTTTACCAAATTCATTTATTGGTGGGAAAATATATAAAACTTTGACCAAAATGTCAGCAAATAGTCCGCCTTGCATTTCCAAAACAAAAGTTAATATGCCTTTCAATGCACCCACAATTACAAAAAATATTCCAAACAATGATGCTGCCGCAGAATTAAATATTAGGTTTAATATTCCCATTATCAAATTTACAACAAATATTGTTAAAAGGTAAATTAGAATAGCCATTAATAATCCTATTAGGCTAATTTTAGGTCTTTCTATAATAATATTTACAAGCATTCCTATTAAAAGCAGGGCACCCATCATCATGCTTATAATTACATCAGCCTTAAATATTTGATTAATTTGCCTATTTAAACTTAGCCCATGCACTTTTAGTATATCTGGCAAGTCAGTTTTTAAATATTTTTTAAGACTACCAGTTGTTAATGTTACACAGGCAAGGGCAGATATTAAGCTAATTATCGTCCATTGGACACCGAATTTTCCAAAATCTCCACTAGTATTTACTCCTGGTGCAGTAACTTCCATCCCTCTAGCTAAAAATGTAATTATTAATCCAATTACAGCAAAAATAATAAATGAAGATTTACTTAAATTTTCCTTTATATGTAGTTTAGTGAGGTTCATAGCCAATCTCCTTTGCAAAGTCTAAAAATATCTGAGCCAGTGATTTTTCCTTAAAATCCTCTTTAGAAAACTTTTTGAAATTATTAGGACCCATAATAATTACTCCCCTATCTGCAATTTTTCCAACATCATATAGCAAATGAGAGTTTAATAGTATTGCCTTGTCTGAAGTCTTTAAGCCTTTTATCAAATCTTGCATAGCCATTTGTCCAAAAAAATCTAAACCACTTGATGGCTCATCCAAAAGAATTATGTCGGGATTTCCAATTAGAGATTGGGCTACTGCTAATCTTTGTAGCATACCCTTTGAATAATTTATAATTTTAGTCTTATTATCCGGATCAAGTCCAACATTTTTCATTAACTGATCAATATTATCATCTGATCCATGATGATATTTTACAAGCTCTAAGAATTCTTTACCTGTCAATATTTCTGGAAAATTTGGAGACTCTGGACTATAAGAAATTTTATTCTGTCCCTTATCAATTTCCCCTTCATAATCCGTATCAAGTTCTAGCATCATACGAATAAGGGTAGTTTTTCCAATACCATTTGGCCCTATTAGGGCAAAGATTTCTCCTTTTTTTAGTTCTAAATCTAAGTTTTCGTAGATGATTTTTTTATCAAATTTTTTATTTAAGTTTTTTATCGTTAGCATTTCCCTTCCTCCTTATGGATATTATAAAATACTAACATTTGATTAAACTTAAACTAATCTTAAATCTTCCTTAAATAATGGCACAAAAAAATCAGCCAATATGACTGATTCTATAAATTTGATAAAACTTCTATAACTTTATCAATTTCTTCTTTTGTATTTTGATAACCAAAGGAAAATCTTACCGAATGTTCTGCTCGATTTTCATCATACATATTTGAAATCACATGGCTTGGTAAAAAGCTACCCGCCCTACAAGCAGATCCAGCAGAAACACAAATGCCATTCATATCTAAATATGTAAGCAAGAAATCTGACTTTTGGTCAGGAAAATAAATATTTAAAATATGGGCAGAAGATTTTTCTATATCACCATTAATTTCAAAATTTATATTTGTTTCTTTTAATCTTTCTATAAAATACGATTTAAGTTTTTTTATATGATCACGTTCTGCAAGCATTTTTGGAAAAGAAGCTGCCATTGAGTAAGCCCCAGCCACAAAGGATGTGCCTGCTCTACGATTTTTCTCTTGTTCTCCACCCTTCATAAAAGAATCAATATTTTCTCTTAAGAAAAGTGCACCAAATCCATTAAGTCCACCGATTTTATGGCCTGATATTGCTAGTGAATCACAATTTAATTCATCCACGTTAATATCAACATGACCGTAAGCTTGGACCGCATCTATATGAAACCATATATCTTTATCTGCTAAGTAGTCTCCAACTTCTTTTACCGGCTGGATTGTCCCAGTTTCGTTATTTACATACATAATTGCAACTAGTTTTGTATTATCATTTACTTTGCTTTTTAGATCACCAACAGAAATTTGCCCATTTTTATCCGCTTTGAGCAAAATAGCATTTTCTTTGGCAATACTATTTAAAATCGAATCATGTTCTATGGCACTTGTAATAATTTCCTTGTTACGAAAGGCATTGATTACAGTATTATTTGCTTCAGTAGCCCCAGATAAAAATATGACATTTTTAGGATTGGCCCCTATTGAATCAGCAATTTTTTTACGTGAATCTTCCAAAACTTTCTTAGCATTTCTCCCCATTGCATGGGTGCTTTCTGGATTTCCGTCAAATTCTTTTGTGTGTTCTAGTATGTATTTTATTACTTCTTCTCTTTTTATTGCAGTTGCTGCATTATCTAAATATATCATTATATCACCTTTTTTAAATATACTTCAAAAGCTTGATGTTTAAAGCTTTAGACAATAAAAAACCTTAAGAAAATCAATTCTTAAGGTCTAATTATTATTCTCCAAATTCTTCGCTTAATACGTTAAAAAGCACTTCTGCTTCTTCATTTGTAAGAGTTACGCCTTTTCTCATCCTTGTATGATCTTCATTCCAATCACGGATGTCAAACTTTGGCTCGCGTTCGTTCCAACTTACAAGATTTAATTCCTTGGTCCATCCCTTTCCATTGTCAGAAAGTACACCAAGAGTCTCAACGATATCATATTTAATTTCAGCCATTTATATTCTCCTTTTTATGCATTTGCCAATCTTTGATTGACAGCTTTTTGAATTATATCATAATTATACCCAGCATAAACAAGTCTTTTTTGCCTTTCAGCTCCAACTCCCCATTTGCCAGCAATTATTTCCTCCACTAAAGCACTCATTGGCTTTTTAGAAATACCAGTTTTCATATATGGATAATCTTTATAAAGCACACTCATATCAACATTTCCATTATATCCATCTACCCTAGCTTGATTGGTAAACTGCCATGACGCAAAATCTGATTTATTGTAAGAAGTAAAGTCTTTAGAATCATAATCTGCTATCCAAAATTCATATTTATTTTTTACATCTCTAGTCAAATATTTATCTGCAAACCAAGGATAAGAATAAATTCCACTAGTATAACCCTTTGATTGCATAAATGTTACAAAAGCCTCAGCAGTTTCAGAAATAGCGCCTTTGTCAGCCTTTGCTTGTCTTTTATTATCTTCTATGTCTATATAAACAGGCAATAAAACATTTTTATTTTTTATAAATTGATATACGAAGTTAGCTTCTTTTATAGCTTCTGTGGGATTTACTGCACGAGAATAGTGGTAAAATCCAATAGGTACCTTGCGATTATTTAGCTCATTATAATGTTTATTTACTTGATAGTCATTACGTATATCTAAAGTTTCAGCATCTGTTATTGAAGATCTAAGTATTGCCCCATCAATGTCACTGGCAAATTTATCATAATTGATATTAGAAGGGTTTTGGTGCTCGGATATATCCACCACTCTTTTATACACAGGTGTTTTAGAATAAATTGGAGCAGGATTTTTATCTTTCAAATGTGTTTCAGTTGTCACAGTTTTTTCAATTTCTCCATCTTCTTCAGTAATTTCTTCAGTAATTATTACTTTTTCAACCTCATAATCAGGTGCTACAGTCTTATTAGGATTAGACAAAAACTCAGCTTTACGATCTTCAACTGCTTTTTTATCATATTCAATATCATTATCCACAAAAACTTGGTCTAAATCAGAATCATCATACTTAATAACTTCGGCAGCAAAAACACTTGCAGGATTGAGCACAAAAAAAGCTAAACTAATGCCCAAAATTTTATATTTAAAACTAGTCATAAATATTCCTTTCATTAATAGCTTTATTATAGGATATATATTGATATATTTCAAATATTATTATTTTTATAGGTGTTACAAATCTAATGTTGTAATCATTAAAATACATATTAATTAGAGAACATACAAAAAGAATTTGTACAGGTGTATTTATTAATGAAACAAAAATTCTAGTATAAAGCTTTAAAATTTATTTTCTAATAAACTTCATAATCTATAGGATAAACTAAACTATGAGTTTTATCATAGTGGCTTTGTAAGCACAAAAAAGAACTAGTCATTTGACTAGCTCTTAATCATTTAGCAACTTCCTACTCTACCGGGAGGTCACCCTCCGAGTACCATCGGCGTAGTTGGGCTTAACTTCTATGTTCGGTATGGATATAGGTGTATCCCCAACGCTATCGTTACTATATTATATTTTGAACCTTTTAAATAGCAATCAATATTTCCAGTCAAGATTAAAAGTTTAGTATCCATTAGCTTAATACATTGCTGCACTTACACCTTGGACCTATCAAACGTATTTTCTTTACGTACTTTTAGAAATCTTATCTTGAGGGTTGCTTCGTACTTAGATGCTTTCAGTACTTATCAATTCCATACTTAGCTACCCAGCTATGCTCCTGGCGGAACAACTGGTACACCAGTGGTATGTCCATCCCGGTCCTCTCGTACTAAGGACAGGTCCTCGCAAATTTCTTACGCCCACGCTGGATAGGGACCGAACTGTCTCACGACGTTCTGAACCCAGCTCGCGTGCCTCTTTAATGGGCGAACAGCCCAACCCTTGGGACCTACTTCAGCCCCAGGATGAGACGAGCCGACATCGAGGTGCCAAACCTCCCCGTCGATGTGGACTCTTGGGGGAGATAAGCCTGTTATCCCCGGGGTAGCTTTTATCCGTTGAGCGATGGCCCTTCCATGCGGTGCCACCGGATCACTAAGTCCGTATTTCTACTCTGCTTGAGCTGTATCTCTCGCAGTTAAGCTCGCTTTTGCCTTTGTACTCTACGAATGGTTTCCGTCCATTCTGAGCGAACCTTTGAACGCCTCCGTTACTTTTTAGGAGGCGACCGCCCCAGTCAAACTGCCCAACTGACAATGTCCTTTGCCCTGATTAAGGGTCAATGTTAGAATTCTGATATTAGAAGGTTGGTATCCCAAGGATGGCTTGGCACATACTGGCGTACACGCGTCTTCGCCTCCCAACTATCCTGTACATCTAATCTCAAAATCCAATATCAGCCTACAGTAAAGCTCCACGGGGTCTTTCCGTCCTAGCGTGGGTAAGTCGCATCTTCACGACTACTACAATTTCACCGGATCCTTTGTTGAGACAGTGCCCAAATCGTTACACCTTTCGTGCGGGTCGGAACTTACCCGACAAGGAATTTCGCTACCTTAGGACCGTTATAGTTACGGCCGCCGTTTACTGGGGCTTAAGTTCTAGCCTTCGCTTGCGCTAAGCCTTCCCCTTAACCTTCCAGCACCGGGCAGGTGTCAGCTCCTATACTTCATCTTACGATTTTGCAGAAACTTGTGTTTTTGGTAAACAGTCGCTTGGGCCTGGTTTCTGTGGCCATATCGCTATGGCTCCCCTTCTCCCGAAGTTACGGGGACATTTTGCCGAGTTCCTTAACAAAGGTTCTTCCGCGCGTCTTGGTATTCTCTACCTCCCTACCTGTGTCGGTTTTGGTACGGGCGCTTTGGTCATCGATAGTGACTTTTCTTGGCAATTTGAAATCGGCTACTTCTCTACTCATGTTTTCGATACCTATCACACATTAGCTTTTTGATTAGCGGATTTGCCTACTAATCAGCCTTTGTGCTTAGACTGCCATCCATCGGGCAGCTTAGCTTATCCTCTTGCGTCATCACTTCTCTAATAGCGACTTTAAGCGGTACAGGAATATAAACCTGTTATCCATCGGCTACGCCTTTTGGCCTCGCCTTAGGTCCCGACTTTCCCTGAGGGGACGAGCCTTGCTCAGGAGTCCTTGGGGTTTCGACGGGGATGATTCTCACATCCCTTCTCGCTACTCATGCCAGCATTCTCTCTTGTATTAAGTCCACGCCTGCTTTCGCTTGGGCTTCTTCCCTAATACAATGCTCCTCTACCACTGATAGAGTATTTAAATCTATACATAAGTAACCATCTTTTTATCGGTTTTAGAATACTTTTTTTCCAGACTTTGATATATTTTTTTATTTATATATCTTACTGTTTAATCTAGTGATTTTTGTAGTTATCTTGACCTAACTCAAATCTTTGATTTGTTAGTAGGTCAAATGTCTCACTGTTTCAAAATTAGCCCCTCCGGCTTTTGGAGGAGTGATTTGTCAAAGTGCAGACCAACTTACCTTTTACTTGTGATTTTGCGTAATTAATTAGTTGATAACTCGTTTTATCTTGATTGTATATTTTAATATTTCTCAGTCTAGTTTAGTTTTCTTTATCCTTTTTTAATGGTTTCCTTTATATTATAGATTTAAATTCTCTATCAATCCGAAGCTTCGGTACTGAATTTTAGCCCCGTTTATTTTCGGCGCAAACCCACTTGACCAGTGAGCTATTACGCATTCTTTAAATGTATGGCTGCTTCTAAGCCAACGTCCTGGTTGTCTTAGTAGGTTCACATCCTTTTCCACTTAATCCAGATTTTGGGACCTTAGCTGTCGGTCTGGGCTGTTTCCCTTTCGACTTAGGAGCTTATCCCTCTAAGTCTGACTCCATGATCTGATTTTTTGGCATTCGGAGTTTGATAGGCTTTGGTACGGTAAGCCGCCCTAGGCCAGTCAGTGCTCTACCTCCGCAAATCTTTAATCATAGGCTAGCCCTAAAGCTATTTCGAGGAGAACCAGCTATCTCCGGGTTCGTTTGGTTTTTCGCCCCTATCCACAGTTCATCCGATGCGTTTTAAACCGCACCCGGTTCGAGCCTCCAGTGAATTTTACTTCACCTTCACTCTGACCATGGATAGATCACCCGGTTTCGGGTCTATCGCACTTAACTTTCGCCCTATTAAGACTCGCTTTCGCTTTGGTTCCGTCTCTTAAAGACTTAACCTTGCTAAGTACGATAACTGCTGGCCCATTCTACAAAAGGTACGACATCACACTGTTGTGCTCTGTCTGATTGTAGGCTCAAGGTTTCAGGTTCTTTTTCACTCCCCTTTCGGGGTTCTTTTCACCTTTCCCTCACGGTACTTGTTCGCTATCGGTCACATGTTAGTATTTAGCCTTAGGGGATGGGCCCCCTATCTTCACAGCAAATTTCTCGTGTTCACTGCTACTTGCCCCCACAATATATTTTCTTTTGCTTACAAGACTGTCACTTTCTTTGGTTCATCTTCCCAAATGATTCTGCTAAAAAATATATTTCTTATTGGGTTGGGCTGTTTTCTTTTCGCTCGCCGCTACTTGGAAAATCGAGTTTTCTTTCTTTTCCTCCTGCTACTTAGATGTTTCAGTTCGCAGGGTCTTACTTCATAAAGCTATGTATTCACTTTATGATGACTGTGTCTTCCACAGCCGGGTTTCCCCATTCGGATACCTAGGGGTCAGTGCTTTTTGTGAGCTTGCCCTAGTTTTCGTTCACTTACGTCCTTCATCGTCTTCATGTGCCAAGGCATCCACCTTGAGCCCTTTGTTTCTTGACTGGAAATATTGTTTGCTATTTAATTTTTTACTCATTTTTATGAGTGGTTCATTTTATTTTCTAATGTACAGATTATTTATCTATACTATTAACGTCGTAGATTTCTGCAAACCCGCTTCGCGCGTTTGGAAATCCTGACGGCCGACCTACCATCCATTTGCTTTGCAAATGGGGTTAGGTCTTGCTGGTGGAGATAAAGAGATTCGAACTCTTGACCCCCTGCGTGCAAGGCAGGTGCTCTCCCAACTGAGCTATATCCCCATATTTACTTTTTATATTATATAGTTGGTTATTGAAATTTAATTTATATCAATGATTATGTCTGTGTTTCTAATTGATAGAGAATAACGTATCATTCTCTGCCTGGCTAGTGGATTTTCTTTCCTCTTTGTAGAGGCGTCCTAGTCTCTGTTTTGCAAGCAAAACATTCGCCTAGGATGAAAAGTGCTTTGCACTTTCCACCCACCAGGCCGGGCTTCCTTAGAAAGGAGGTGATCCAGCCGCACCTTCCGATACGGCTACCTTGTTACGACTTCACCCCAGTTACTGACCCTACCTTCGACTGCTGCTCCCTAAAAGGTTAGCTCACAGGCTTCGGGTATTGCCAACTTCCATGGTGTGACGGGCGGTGTGTACAAGACCCGGGAACGCATTCACCGTGGCATTCTGATCCACGATTACTAGCAACTCCAACTTCATGCACTCGAGTTGCAGAGTGCAATCCGAACTGGGACAGGCTTTTTGAGTTTTGCATCAGATCACTCTGTAGCTTCCCTCTGTACCTGCCATTGTAGCACGTGTGTAGCCCAAGTCATAAAGGGCATGATGATTTGACGTCATCCCCACCTTCCTCCGGTTTGTCACCGGCAGTATTGCTAGAGTCCCCAACTTAATGATGGTAACTAGCAAAAGGGGTTGCGCTCGTTATGGGACTTAACCCAACATCTCACGACACGAGCTGACGACAACCATGCACCACCTGTATTACAGTGAGCCGAAGCTCTAAGGATCTATCTCTAGATGCCCTCCGTAATATGTCAAGACTTGGTAAGGTTCTTCGCGTTGCTTCGAATTAAACCACATGCTCCGCTGCTTGTGCGGGTCCCCGTCAATTCCTTTGAGTTTCACACTTGCGTGCGTACTCCCCAGGCGGAGTGTTTAATGCGTTAGCTGCGGCACCCAGATTTACTCCAGACACCTAACACTCATCGTTTACGGCGTGGACTACCAGGGTATCTAATCCTGTTTGCTACCCACGCTTTCGTACCTCAGCGTCAGTTAATGGCCAGAAAGTCGCCTTCGCCACTGGTATTCCTCCTAATATCTGCGCATTCCACCGCTACACTAGGAATTCCACTTTCCCTTCCATTACTCAAGGTTCCCAGTTTTAGAAGCTTACTATAGTTGAGCTATAGCCTTTGACTTCTAACTTAAAAACCCGCCTACGTACCCTTTACGCCCAATGATTCCGGACAACGCTCGGTCCTTACGTATTACCGCGGCTGCTGGCACGTAATTAGCCGGACCTTATTCGTATAGTACTGTCATTTTCTTCCTATACAAAAGATTTTTACAACCCGAAGGCCTTCTAAATCACGCGGCGTCGCTGCATCAGGGTTTCCCCCATTGTGCAAAATTCCCCACTGCTGCCTCCCGTAGGAGTCTGGGCCGTGTCTCAGTCCCAATGTGGCCGTACACTCTCTCAAGCCGGCTACTGATCGTTGCCTTGGTGAGCTTTTATCTCACCAACTAGCTAATCAGACGCAAGTCCATCTTACACCGCTAAGCACTTTGACTAAAAGCTTATGCAAGCTATTAGTTTCATAGGGTATTATTCTCCGTTTCCAGAGGCTATCCCCTTGTGTAAGGCAGGTTACTCACGCGTTACTCACCCGTTCGCCACTAATCCATTCATTTTCATTCCGAAGAAATCTAATGAGTTTCATCGTTCGACTTGCATGTGTTATGCACGCCGCCAGCGTTAATCCTGAGCCAGGATCAAACTCTCATGAAAATTTTATCTACATCTTAATGTAGTTTTTTAATCTAATTCATAAAAGCTTTTTGATTCAAGCTCTTTTCATTTACACTGATCTTTTTAATCAATGCGTGATTTATTTCTCGGCCGTTCCGTCCTGCGACCACTCCGTGGGTCTCATGATGTGGAGACACACTTTGTCATCTTCTGGCCGGACTGGCCTGTTAATCATCCTTTTATCAAAAGAATCAACTTGGTTAAAGTTGTCAATAACTTTTTAGTTATTTATTGATAGGTTGATTATGTTTTTGTTTTACATAATCATTGATATTAAATTTCATTTTAGATGTCTATTTAAACATCCGGTTCATGTTGTCGTTGTTTGTAACGACTTTTATAGTGTACTACTATTTTTTGAGCTTGTCAAGTGTTTTTTGAAGTTTTTTTAAAAATCTTTTTAAAAGCTCAAGTTCTTTTGTAGTGACTATAGAAGTATACACCCTATTTTTTGCCTTGTCAAATCTTTTTTCTAATTTTTCAAAATTTTATTTTCTAGATTTATTTTCTAGATTTATTTTCTAGATAAAATAGCCTCTGCTGTTTTAATTCCGTCTACTGCTGAGGATACTATTCCTCCTGAATGCCCGCTACCTTCTCCTATTACATATAGATTGGATATGTCTTTAGATTTATTTTCTTCATCCCTTAGCATCCTAATAGGTGATGAAGATCTGGTTTCTACTCCTGATAGTATTGCATCATTATCTGAAAATCCTGATAGTCTATTGCCCATGTAATCTACTGCTTGTATAACCATTTTATCAATTGCTGCTGGATAGATGCCCCTTAGATTTGATAATTTATAGGCAGATTCTATGGATGGTTTTATATCACCTAAATCTGTTGTTTCTATGTTTTCTTTAAAGTCTATAAATTTTTGTACTGGAACATCTCCCTTAGTTAAATTAAATGCCTTTTTTTCAATTTCTCTTTGAAATCTCATTCCATCTAGCAAATTATTTCCATAGATTTCTTCACCTATAGTCACAATTATTGCAGCATTTGAATTTTCTCCATCTCTATCATGGTAACTCATCCCATTTACACATGTCATGTTTTCTTCACTGCTGGCATTTACCACATAACCACCGGGGCACATACAAAATGTATATGCAGATAGACCACTTTCTTTATCATTATAAGAAAGATTATAAGAAGCTGCTGGTAATGGATTTCCCTCTAAATCTGTGTCTTTTCCATTATATTGAGAATTATTTATGGTTTGTCTTTTGTGTTCAATTCTAAAGCCAACTGCAAAATTTTTATTTTCCATAGGAATTTTATCACTTAGCATTTCGAATGTATCACGGGCCGAGTGGCCGATGGCTATAACATAGGCTCCGCTTTCAATATTATTTCCGTTGATAGAGATGTTTTTTACTTTTTTATCAGTTATATTTATACCATCTAAGTGGTGTGAAAAATAAAACTCTCCCCCGTTTGATTTTATTTCCTCGCGCATATTTATAATTACTTCACGTAGTAAATCTGTACCAATGTGCGGCTTTGCATCTATCATAATATCATCTGGAGCTCCGTGTTTGTGGAAAGTTTCTAAAACCATTCTCACTCTTGGGTCCTTGCTACGGGCTGTAAGTTTGCCGTCAGAATAAGTTCCTGCACCACCTTCGCCAAATTGGATGTTTGATTCAGGATTTAACTTTCCGGTATTTTTAAATTTTTCTATAGTTTTTATCCTATCTTCAATGGCTTCGCCGCGTTCATAAACTTTTACTTTTACACCATTTTGAGAAAGAACGTAGGCGGTAAATAGGCCTGAGGGACCAGCTCCAATGATTGTAACTTCTTTTGGAGGATGATTGATCTCTATATTTGATTGCCTAAATTCAAATCTATCAGCATTTTTTATTCTTTTTAATTCTTTGTCAGTTGGGTTAATATCAACCAGGACCTGGTAGGAGAATTTAATGCCTTTTCTGGAATCTATAGACTTTCTATAAATCTCGTAATCAAAGTCTTTTTTATTAATTAGCTTGGATATTTTTTGTCTTAGTTTATCGGGATTATCTGATTCTAAAATGATATTTCTAATTATAATCATAAAGCCTCTTTCATTTTGCTCATTTTAAAAGACCTCTATGGGTCTTTAAATTTTGAATTGATCTTTAATTGTTAGTAAGTTTGACCTAATCTCATCGCTTAAATCATCATAAGTCAAAAGCTCATCTATATCTTCTTTTGCCCTGCCAATATTCCCAAGTGTTAGATTTATCTGAATTTTATTATAAACTAATCTTGGGTCTTGGGGGTATTTTCTTAAGCCTTCTTCGATTATATTTAAAGCATCGATTTGCCTTTCATTTAAGAATAGTGAAACAGCATAGTCATTATAAAGCTCCCTAAATTCTGCACCAGCATCTAGGGCATTTTCAAAAGCCATTATTGAATTTTCATATTGACCTACATTTTGGTAGGCAACTCCTAAATAATAATAGGCATCTGCTCGTTTTTTATTTGAAAGCAGGCCTGTCAATTTTTTGATTGCACCATTGTAATCACTTTTGCCAATAAAATATAGGGCTTCTTCAATCTCTGCATTATCATTAATTTCAGTAAGTTTATCCCTGATTTCATCCTGAGCTTCTATTGAATCAGTCTTTTGTAAGGCAATGTTATAAAAACTGCGTGCCTTAATATATTCGCCAAGATTTGTGTAAATATTCCCTAATTCATAATATGAAATAGCAAAGTTTTCATCATTTGAAATAATATTTTGTAAAATGTTTAATGCCTCTCTTATAAAGTCTTCTTTGAACTTATCCTTTGCTTCAAAGGCTTGTGGCCATAAAAATCTAGCATATAAATATGCATTGTAATTATCTATAGGATTTAAAATATAGCCACCCCTTAAAAGTAAAAGAGCTTTATTTATATCCTTATCAGCAATGGCCATGGCCTTGCTTGATGCGTACTTGCTAATATCATCTAAAAAATTAGTTAGAATAATCTTATACTCTTCATTGTGTAAAAAATCCTTATCAGCACCTATATTTATAATCATACCATCCAGGAAATTTTCAAGCTCTATTTTCTCACTCATAGTGCCTGTCATAATACCGCTTTGGATGTCATCTACATATATTGGTAGTGGCACATCCTCTAGAATCGGATAGGACGATGAATCTTTTAGGTCTAGGTATGCAAGATTTTCTGTAAATTTTATGAAATAATTATCAAGTTTCATCTTAGCCTCTCATAAATTTTCTTTGTCGGTAGGAATGTTTGTCTAAATATTTAAATAAATGTCCTCTAACCAGGTAGAAAATCAAATCAATTATTGCGATTAATAGTACATAAATTACATGACCTAAAATTCCATAAGTGATTGTAAATGTTAAATTTGTAATAATTATTATGCAAATTAAGGAAAATAATCCGTAAGTAAAGAAATTATCGCAGACAAATTTGGCGGATTTTTTAAGTGCATCAAATCCTGCATTGCCATTTATATAAATTTCTTCTAATAAGGCAGACATAAGGAAATTAAATCCTACATATAATATAATTTTTATGTCAGATAAGCCTGGCAATCCGCTTATTAGCATTTCTATTAGATAAAAGAAGAAATATGCTGATAAGATTGGTTGCCAAAAATTGTTTATAGAATTCATTATGGATTTTTTACCTGTGTTACCATAAACAACAACCGATCTCATGGCTTGGGCAACAAAGCAAAGTAGGGCGACTTCAATAAAATAATTTATCAAACCACCAATAAATCCTCCACCAAGTATGCTGGTCGCTCTAGAATTTATTAAAAAGGCTCTGATTAAAATAACAATAAATGCTACATAAACTTTATTTATTTTGCTAAAACTTTCCTTAAAAGCCTGGGATGTCACTTCCATAAAATCTTTTAATTTATCATTCATTACATTTTCTCCACTGTTTTTATACCTAATAGGCTAAGTCCAGATTTGATAACAATAGAAGTTGCGTAAGTTAAAGCCAAACGTTCATTTTTAATATTTTCATCATCTACCATTATTTGAGATGCATTGTAGAACTTGTTAAAGGCTTTGGCAATTTCTGTTAAGTGTCTTGTAAGAAGTGATGGTTCGTATTTTTCACGAGCTTTTGCTACTACATTGCCAAATTCTGCTAAGGTTTTTACTAAGGCAAATTCTTCATCTGTATTTATATTTTTAAAGTCAAGAGCATCAAAAGTTTCTACTCCAGCTTTTCTTAAAACAGATTTTGCGCGTGCATAGGTGTATTGGACATATGGTCCAGTTTCTCCATCGAAGTTTAAAACTTCATCCCAGTCAAAAACATAGTCTTTAATGCGATTGTTATATAATTCTTGGAACTTTACTGCACCAATACCTACAATTTTTGCAGTTTTTTCTATATCTTCTATATCCGCACCGCGGTTTTCCATAATTGATTTAGTTTTATCAATTGCTTTATTTAAAACATCCTCAAGGAAAACTACTTGGCCCTTACGAGTTGACATGGTTTGATCTTTTAGACTTACCATACCAAAGGCAATATGTTTATTATCATTCCACCATTCATAGCCCATTAGTTCTAAAATTTTTCTTAGTTGTTGGTAATGTAGGTTTTGTTGGGTGGCTACAACGTATAAGTTTTCTTCAAAATTATATTTTCTTTTGCGGTTTATAGCAGTACCTATATCACGGGTTATATATGAGCTAGAGTCATTTGATTTTATAATGATTGCTGGAGTTAAGTCATATGGACTTAAATCAACTATTTGTGCCCCATCGCTTTCTACCAAAAGATTTTTCTCTTTTAAAAGCTCAATACTTTCTGGTATAAATTGTGAATTGTAACTTTCCCCGTTATAATCATCAAATTTGATATCAAGAAGCCCATAAACTCTTTCAAATTCACGTAGAGAAATATCTTTAAACCATTGCCATAATTTTGTAGCTTCAGGGTCGCCATCCTCTAAATTTTTAAACTCCGCACGAGCAGCATCCATCATTTCTTGATTTTCACTAGCCTCGGCGTTATATCTTACATAAAGTTTTAAAAGTTCGTTGATAGGATCTTTATTTATAGCATCTTCATCTCCCCAGAGCTTGTAAGCTGCTATCATAGTTCCAAATTGGGTTCCGTAATCACCTAGGTAGTTTGTTGCTATGACATTGTATCCTAAAAATTCGTGGATATTTCTAATAGCATCACCTTGAACTGTAGATCTAATGTGACCTATATGAAAAGGCTTGGCAATATTTACTGATGAAAAGTCAATTACAATATTTTTCTCATTGCCTTCATCAGATTTTCCATAGTCTTCTTTTTTTTCTAAAATCTCGTTTAACACTGAGTTTTCATAAAGATTTCTATCTACGAAAAAGTTTAAATAGGCATTTAGATTTGTAATTTTTTCAAATTCTTCGATTTCTAATTTTTCTGCCAAATCACTTGCAATTTGCGCTGGATTTTTTCTTAGTACTTTTGCTAGAGTAAAGCAAGGAAAGGAAAAATCCCCCATATCATCTTGTGGTGGAATCTCGATTAGATTATAAATCTCATCATAGGATAAGTTTAAATCCTCATTCTCCAATTTTTTTGCAATTATATCTTTAAAATCTTTCATTAATCCTCCCTACTCAAAGCTAACTATTGTTACTCCATAGCCGCCTTCTTTGTCATCGCCTAGCCTAAAGTCTGCAATTCTTTTGTCTGTTTTTAAAGTTTCAGTAACTCCATTTATCAAAGCACCAGTTCCCTTTCCGTGGATAATCTTTGCTTTTGAAAGTCCTGAAAGCATTGCATCATCTAGATATTTATCAAGGTTTCTCATAGCATCATCATATCTTTGTCCACGCAAATCAAGGGTTGGTGAAATATTCATTGCTTTTTTAGCATTATACACCTTTTGAATATTTTTTTCTGTTTTGCTATCACTTTCTACTTTGGTGACGTTTTTGATATTCGAATCCATCTTTAAAATGCCCATTTGTAGCTTGATATTGCCTCTGTCATCTGGCTCAGATATAACCTCAGCGCGTTCATTAATTCCCTCGATGATCACAATATCACCTAGCTTTAAGTCTTCTGGAGCATCATCAGATCTTCCAATGCTAAGACCTTTTTGTTTCCTCTCAATTTTGTTAGACTTATATCTATTTCTAATATTATTTAAGCTGCGGTCAATGTCTGAAGTGTTGGCATTTTTAGATTTTTTAGCTTCTTTTAGCATTTCTTGAGACTCTGTATTTACTTTTTCTAATATCTCATTTGCCTTATCTTCAGCTTCTCTGATGATAGCTGCTCTTTGTTTTTCTACTTCTTTGGATTTTTCTTCTAAATCTCTCTTAGCCTTCTGAATTTCTCTTTTGTAACGGTCAATTTCAGCATTTTTCGCTTCGATTTTTTCTTTATTTTCCTCAATCTCTTCTAAGATTTTGTTTACATTTTTGGTATCTTCACCAAGTAAATTTTGGGCATTTTTTAAAATACCTTCATCAAGACCAAGTCGTCTTGAAATCTCAAAGGCATTTGATTTTCCTGGAGTACCTATCTCTAGCTTATATGTTGGAGAAAGAGTATTTACATCAAATTCTACAGATGCATTCATCACACCATCAGTTTCTACTGCATAGTACTTTAGTTCACTGTAGTGGGTTGTTGCAAAGGTCATTATTTCTTTTTTACGTAAATAATCTAGAATAGAAATAGCAAGGGCTGCGCCTTCTGTAGGGTCAGTTCCAGATCCAAGCTCATCTAATAAGACTAATGATTTATCTGATGCATTTTCTAATATATTTACAATTTTTGTAAGAGATGCTGAAAATGTTGATAAACTCATCTCTAGAGACTGGGTATCTCCTATATCTGCAAAAATATCATCAAAAACATTTACTATACTATTTTCATCTGCTGGTATAAAAAACCAGTTTGGGCCATAAGGGATATTAATCCAACAGTTTTTAAAGACACTGTTTTACCCCCAGTATTTGGTCCTGTGATTATTAAAGTTTTATAATCACCACCAATCACAACATCTATTGGCACAACTTTTCCAGTTAGCAGCGGATGGCGGGCTTGATTTAGTTTTATTATCTTATCAGTAGTTATCTTTGGCTTGGTGTATTCATTATTTATTGCAAACTTAGCCTTGGCTGCTAGGAAATCTATGCGTCCAATTATCTTTTGGTTTTCTAAAATTTCTACATCAAATTTTTCAACAAAACGAGATAATCTATCTAGGATTCTTCTAATTTCATCTTCTTCTTTAAGTTCCAAATCTTTTAGCTGGTTGTTTAACTCAACAATAGCAGCTGGCTCTACAAATAAAGTATTACCAGATGATGACTTATCATGAATAATTCCACCAATTACAGATTTTTTATTAGTTTTAACTGGCACTACATAACGGCCATCACGGATAGATACTACCTTGTCTTGCAAGGCATCATCATATCTGTCACTAGAAATATAGGAATTAAGTTTTGCTTTTATATCAGCTTCCTTGCGAGCTTTTTGCCTACGGATATTTCTAAGCTCACTTGAAGCATTATCAGCTATTTCATCTTCGCTAATAATAGATCTTTCGATTTCATCTTTTATAAAATCATTGATTGAAATTCGATTGAATAAATCTTTAATATATGGCTCTTCTATGTCTTTGCCATAATCTTTTAAATACTCAGATACTCTTAAAAGGTCATTTACTTGTAAAAGCTCGTAAGGTTCTAGGATTCCTCTTTTTCTAACATAGCCAATCATAGCAGAAAAATCATAAAGACCAAATAAATCTATATTTCCAAAACGTGAAATAACTCCTACCATTTGTGCTGTATTTTCTAATTCTTCTTTAATCTCATCAGCATCTGTCATAGGAGCTAGATTTAAAATTTTATTCTTTATAACACTTGAACGTGCTTGGCCTGCTACTTTTTCTAAAATTTTCTCATATTCTAAAGCTTCTAAAGTTCGCTCTTGCATTAAATCACTCCTTTTTTATAAGAATCCCTGATTCTTGCATTATTTATATTTAAAATATCCTTATCATCCATCACTGAATATAAAAGTGATACATTATCTGAAAAATCATCATGAATAAATATACTAGCTTGGTCTGGGTAAATTTTTGAATATTCTCCATATCGAATAACTTTCATTTTATCCCCATCATGTGATTCTAATCCTGACTTATTAAATCTACACGTTTTACAACCTGATAATCCGCATTTTTTTATAACGGAAAATGGACAATGACGCATATTCATCAATTCTGACCTTCCATAAACTAGGGCCTCTACAGCTTGATTTTTGCTTATATTATTTAAAATATCTAAGCCAATCTCTGTTGATACACAAATATTTTCTGCAAAAGCTTTATAAAAATCTGCCGTATAGGAGTTGAAAATATTTAAGCTTCTACCTATCCTTATTTTTATATCATTTTCTTTAAACTTATGGATAAAGCTAAGATCTCTATAATTATTGCAAATAATACCCCTTATTTTATTTTCTTTTATAAGATCAATTAGACTAATAATGTCGTATTCATCGTGAGAATCCAAATTTAGATACAAATTATGACCAGCATATTTGGGATCAAAATTTCTAATATAGATATTGTCAAAATCAGTTAAAAGCTCTGGGCTAATATCATTACTAAGCAATTCTATATTTTTTTCTACTATATGATTTTGATTTTTTTCTAAGACTGGCAAATTAATTTTGATTTCATTTCTGTGATAATTATTTAAAATCGCTTCCTTCAAAGCTGCCACTCCCATACGACGGCACTCATTTATATCTTTTTTCCTAAGAAAAAGTTCATCATCTATTTCAATATTGATTTGACTTGGAGTAAATATTTCATCATTGAATTTTGATAAATTTTCTCTAATATCAGTTTCAGAAATCGCAATATTTTTTGCTTGTTCAATAATTACATTATGAACATAAGTTGCTGAAACATTTTTATTTTTTAATTTTATTTGAGGATTTTCTCCAAGTCTAGCCTTAAAATAAATATTTACCGGAAGGTTACGATAATTGCTAAGTGCTTGATCTTTATCTTTTGCTAGCTTGCTAGAATTTACTATCAACACGTGTGAGTCAACTTTTGCATCAGGATATTTTTCAAGTAATATTTTTTCTCCTACTTGGTAATCTCTAGTAGTTGTAAATAGTAATTTTTTGCCCTTTTCTGTTAAGATTTCAAGATTATCTCCGATATATAAAATAGAATTTGTGATAAAATATTTTTTATTTTTGCTGTCTATAACTTTGCCCACACTTCTATGTTTATTATCATCTTTTAAGCTGATATAATCTTTGTTTTGGCCAAAAATAAATCCTTTAGTGTAACCTCTATTTGAGCTATCTAGCATTTCGTTTTTGTTATAAGAATCATTTTCTATTTTATTTTTGTAATTGCTAACTGCGGAAAATACATATTCTGGTGTCTTCATACGTCCTTCGATTTTTAAACAATCTACTCCTATTTCTAAAAGTTGATCTAGATTATCGATGGCATTTAGGTCTTTCATATTTAAATAATAATCATCGCCTAAAATTTTTTCATTAGATATTAATTTATATTTTTGTCTACATGGACCAGCACATCTTCCCCTGTTTGCTGATCTGCCTCCAAAATAAGAACTCATCAGACATTCTCCAGAAAAACTAACGCAAAGCGACCCGTGAACAAAAACTTCTGTTTCAACGGGTAAGCTTGCAATTTTTCTTATTTCTTCTATTGGTGTTTCACGAGCTATAACAATTCTATCAAAACCAAGGTCCGCTAGGTATTTTGCTCCGAAATATTCACGAACTGCCATTTGGGTTGATGCATGTAATTCCATTCCTGGGACTTGATTTTTAATAACTGAAAAAAATCCTAAATCTTGGATGATGAGACCATCTACTCCATACTCATAAAATTTTTCTACATAGGAAATAGCCTTCGGCATTTCGTGATCTTTTATAAGCGTATTCATAGTGATAAAAACACGTCTTCCAAAAAGATGGATGTAGTCGATAGTTTCTTTTATATTTTCTAAAGTGAAATTTTCTGCATATGCGCGGGCCCCAAAATCATCTATGGCTAAGTAAAAACTATCAGCTCCAGCGGCAATTCCTGCAAAAAGCATACCAGAATTACCGACAGGAGCTAATATTTCAGGTTTTTTCATTAAATAGACCCTTTCAATTGGTCATTTTCTGATTTAAGAGCCACAACTTCTTTTTGTAATCTTTCAAGTTCGGCTCTCAATTTTTCAATAGTTTTATCACTTTCTTCGTTTACTATTAGTTTTTTATTTAATGATTCGTTTTCTTCTCTTATCTGACTAATTTCTGCTGAAAGCTCATCTACTTTTGCGATTAATTCGTCATTGTGGTCTACTGATTTTTTGTAATTTTCAATAAGACCTGGATATTTTTCCACAGCCTCACTTGATTCTTCTCTAAGTCTTTTATATCTATTGCCGACATTATATAAATCGTTGGCAATATTTACACTTGCTAAGACCAGTTCTCTGTCATAACTTAGTTTATTCGATTTTACCTCAGCAATTTTTCCACTTACATAATCGGCAATATCTTTGATTTGTTCTTCATTTTCATCAGTTACTAGGGTGTATGTTGCCCCATCGATTTCTACTTGAACTTTTTTCTCGCTCACTTTTACTCCTAACTACGTAAAACTATGTTTGATTTTTCTAAATCATTTAAGATATTTTCTTCAATATCTTTTATGTCTTCTTCTTTTAGGGTCTTATCATCTGATCTAAATTCTACCTTGTAGGATATAGATTTTTTGTCGTTTTCAATTTGATCACCTGTATAAATATCAAATAACTCGATATTTTTAACAAGTTCTCCCCCATTATTAATAATTGTATCTTCAATAAACTTAGATTCAAGATTTCTATCTGTTACAAATGAGTAATCACGGGTAATTGCTGGGTATTTTGGAAGAGCCGTATATTTTTTATTCTTTATTCTTTGATCTCTTATTTGAGAAAGATTGATTTCTAAAATTAAAGCTCCCTTTTTGATATTGTATTCATCGCGAACTTCATAGGAAATTTCTCCCATAGTTCCGATAAATTCATCACCATAATAAATATCTGCACACCTTCCTGCATGGAAAATAGGATTTTCTTTTTGTGTCTTATAGGTAAATCCATTAAAACCAACACGTGCCATAGCTACTTCAAATATATCTTTTAGATCATAAAAATTATATGCTCCATAAAGTCCCATAGTTAAAGTGTCATCTTCATCTGGTAAGTTCGAATCAGTTTTTACAAAAGTTTTACCAAGCTCAAATAATCTTAAATCTTTTTGTCCACGGTTTATGTTTTTTGCAATTACATCTAGCATATTTGAAATTTGAGTTGTTCTCATTACTGAGAAGTCCTCACCTAGTGGATTTGTTAATTTTATATATTCTCTTAGGTGAGAATCTTCTAAAACTCCCATTCTGTCAAATTCTCTTGGAGAGATGAAAGAATAAGTAGTAAGTTCTGCAAATTTTTGGCCTGTAAGTTCTCTTTTTAAATCATCTCTTAAAAGTCTTGCATCAGATCTAAGCCCTCTTTGTAGGCTTGAGTAAAGTGCTTTTGGTTCAATTTTGCCCATACCGTATAATCTTACAATTTCTTCGATTAAGTCTGCTTCTATTTCTACATCTGTTCTAAAGAATGGTACTTTGGCACGGATTGTATTGTCATCTATATCTTCAACTTCAAATTCTAAAAGTTCTAGATTTTTGATAGCTTCTTCTTTTGAAAAATCTACTCCTGTTAGGGAATTTAATCTTGATATGCGAAGGTCTACAGTTTTTTCTTCTGAATTTTCTTTGCCCTCTTCTATAAATCCACCAACAACTTTACCGATTCCTAAATCAGATATAAGTTTCATAGCACGGCGGCTTGCAAAATCTGCCATTTCAAGTGGAAGTCCTTTTTCAAATCGTGTTGATGATTCGCTACGTAAAGCAAGTTTTTTAGAAGTTTCTCTTACACTTGCTCCATCAAAATTTGCAGCTTCAAGAACTATATTTGTAGTTTCATCAGTAACTTCTGTATCAAATCCTCCCATCACTCCTGCTATACCAACTGGATTTGCTCCATCGGCAATAATTAGCATATCAGAATCAAGCTTTCTTTCCTCTCTATCAAGAGTTTTTAAAACTTCTCCATCTTTGGCTTGGCGCGCTATTAATTTTTTATCAGCTAATTTATCCAAGTCATAGGCGTGTAATGGTTGGCCAGTTTCAAGGAGAACAAAGTTTGTAATATCTACGATATTATTTATTGGACGCATACCTGCTAAAATCAGATAGTTTTGTAACCACTGAGGTGACTTAGCTACTTTTACATTTTTTGCCACTCTTGTGGTAAATTTAGCACAATTTTCTGACTCGATACTTACTCCATTAAAGTAATCTTTGATATCTTCGTCATTTTCCTTGTAGTCAACAGAAGGAAGAGTAATTTTTTTGCCAAAGCTTGCTGCTGTCTCTCTTGCCATACCAATTATTGATAGGCAGTCCGGTCTATTTGGTGTGATTTCATATTCAATTACTGGAGTATTTGAAGATAAAACTTCACTTACAGGTGTGCCCGGTTTATATTCTTCATTTAAAATGATAACTCCATCTTTAAATTCTTTTGGAATTACATTATCAGGATAGCCAAGCTCTGCATATGAAGTAAGCATGCCTTCAGAATTTATACCAAAAAAGTCATGGTCTCCTATACAATCTCCATTATCCATTGTAGTCCCACTTGTAATTACAAATAAATAATCACCTTTTTTTGTGTTTTTTGCTGCTGTTATTATTGTTGATGGATCTTCTTTTCCAATATCTATTTTTAAAACTTGTAATCTATCTGCATCAGGGTGCTTTTCTTGTTCTAGGACATGACCTACAACTACACTTTCTAATTGACTTGTTGTAATTGTTACTTCCTCAACGTGAGATCCAGTTTCTGAAAGTCTATCTGTAATAGTTTTTAAATCTTCATCTATTTTTACGTAATTATTTTGCCAAACTAAAGGTACTAACATTATCTCTCCTAAAATTGTTCCAAAAATCTTTTGTCATTGTCATATAGTAATCTGATATCATCTAGGCCGTATTTTACCATGGCAATCCTGTCTACTCCAAGACCAAAGGCAAAACCAGTATATTTTTCGCTATCGATTCCACAAGCTTCTAATACATTTGGATGTACCATTCCCCCACCTAAAAGCTCCATGGACCAACCAGTATTTCCACAAGCTGGGCAACCCTTACCGCGGCAAACTGGACAAGTAGCATCTACTTCTAGAGATGGTTCTGTAAATGGGAAGTGATGTGGACGGTATCTTAGTTCCATATCATCTCCAAACATTTCTTTAATAAATGTTTCAAGCGTTGCCTTTAGATTTGCCATAGATACATTTTCATCTACAACTAGGCACTCTAATTGGTGAAACATTGGTGAGTGGGTTGCATCTACTTCATCATTTCTAAATACTCTTCCTGCTGATACCATTTTAATTGGTAGTTTTCCTTCATTCATAACTCTAATTTGCATGGATGAAGTGTGTGGGCGAAGTAATATATCATCTGTTATATAAAAAGTATCACTAGTTGACCTTGCTGGATGGTCTGCTGGTGAGTTTAGATCATCAAAAACATTTTTTACCGTATCTATCTCTGGCCCTTCTACAACATCAAATCCCATATTTTGGAAAATTGTTTCAAGTTCTTCTAATGTTTGGTTTATTAATGCCAAGTGCCCACTGTCGTGTTTTTCAAAATGAGCTGTTACATCTATAGTTTCTTCTGCGATTTTTTGTTTTAAAAGTTCTTTTTTAACAGTTTCAGACTTTTCACTAAGCGCATTTTCAATTTCTGTACTTGTTTGATTTATAAGCTTTCCTGCCATTGGTTTTTCTTCATTTGACAGTTTAGATATATTTTTCTTTTGATCTGTTATCACGCCTTTTTTTCCAAGGTAAGCTACTCTTATTTTTTCTAGAGTATCAAGACTATCTGCAGCTTCTATCTCACTTTGTGCCTTAGATAAAATTTGATTTAAATTTTCTTCCATTACTATTCCTTTCAATTTTTGTAATAAAAAAATTCCGCCCTAGAAAAGGACAGAATTTACCTGCGGTACCACCTTAATTGGTTTATATTAACCCACTTAAAAGCTTATAACGCAGCAAACCGTATCAATTACTAATTTCATATCAAGCTTCATCGGTGAATATATTTAGCCGTAACTTTAAGGGCTTCCATCATTCCCTCTTTCTGGTAAAGAATAGCTAAAGTTTTTTCCGAATCATAAGCTAAGATTATTCATCAAAATGCTAGCTGCAATAGCTGCATTTAAGGACTCTATTTGTCCTTTCATAGGAATTTTCACATATATATCTGTCATTGATCTTATGGTTTGAGATAAACCATTTGCTTCATTTCCTATTGCAAGGATAATATCATCCTCTATCTTACAATTATTAATATCATACCCGCTCATGTCGGCTGCTACCAATTTGTAAGATTTTTTTAACAAATCTATATCTTCATAGCTAATTTGTTTTATATTTAATCTAAAAATGGAGCCCATTGAGGCTCTTAAAGTTTTTTCGTTATATATATCAACAGTATTCGGGGCAAGCAAAATATCATCAAATCCAAAGGCTTCTGCAGAACGGATTATAGTTCCCATATTGCCTGGATCATTTAATCCATCTAATAGTAAAACTCTTTTTGATGAAATTTCTTTTTCCTTTTTCTTTTTAACTACTGCTGCAAATCCATCTGGGGATTTAAGGCTTGATAGTTTTTTAAAAAGGCTGTCATCAAATATTATTTTTTCAAGATTGCATTTATAATCCTTATTAGCTTCTGATAAAAAAATAAAATCTACATCAGCAGAAGAGATGGCCTCTTCTACTAACTTTTTAGATTCTATAATAAATTTATCTTCTATATCCCTATACTTTTTATTTTTAAGTTTTGATATATATTTAAATTTTTGGTTGGATGTAGAGTTTATAACCATTAAGCGTTTTGGCTAGCTAATTCTACGATTTTGCTAAATTCTGCTGGATTTTCTACAGCGATTTCTGCAAGCATTTTTCTGTTGATATCAATGTTTGCTTTTTTAAGATTACCCATAAGTTTTGAGTATGTTGTACCATTAAGTCTTGCTGCAGCATTGATTCTTGCAATCCAAAGTTTTCTGAAATCTCTTTTTCTTTGTTTACGTCCAATGTAAGCATAGTTTAAAGATTTCATTACAGCTTGGTTAGCTGTTTTATATAGAAGGCTTTTTGAACCGTAGTATCCTTTTGCTTGTCTTAATACTTTTTTGTGTTTTTTCTTAGCGTTGATTGCTCTTTTTACTCTTGCCATTTTCTATTTGCCTCCTAATTACATTCCTAATAATTGTTTAACATTTCTTTCATCAGCTTTAGAAACTACTGTTGATTTTCTAAGATTTCTTTTTCTAGCTGGTGATTTTTTTGCTGTTAAGTGACCTTTGTATGCTTTTCTTCTTACGACTTTTCCACTGCCTGTTACTTTAAATCTTTTTGCAGCAGCTCTTCTTGTTTTATTTTTATTTGCCATTTTCTTCTCCTTTTGGTTCTAGAAACATTACTAGGGATCTACCTTCCATTTTTGGTTTTTTATCAACCACAGCGCTATCTCCTAGCATCTCTTTAAATTTATCCATCAATTCATAACCTGGTTCTTTACGGCCAAGTTCACGACCTCTAAATCTTATAGAAACTTTTACCTTATCCCCGTTGTTTAAGAACTTAATGGTTTGATTTGCCTTAGTTTGTAAATCATTGTCTTCAATATTTAAGGAAAATCTTGTCTCTTTTAATTGAGCATTTTTTTGTTTTTTCTTATTTTCTTTTTCCTTTTTTTCTTGATCGTATTTAAACTTTCCATAATCCATGATTCTTGTAACAGGTGGTTTTGCATTTGGACTCATCAAAACTAAATCTAGTTTTGCATCATCAGCACGATTTTGTGCATCTCTTAGGCTTGTAATACCAACTTGGTTACCATTTTCATCGATTAATCTTACTTGGTCAGCTCTAATTTCATCATTTATTCTTAAATCTTTTATAGTTATACCTCCAATGTATAATTACATAAAAAAAGCGGGCACAAAGTACCCGTTCCAATTTTTAAATCTCGTCTTTAAAAATTATTTACCTACAAATTTATATCGGCAGGTGAGTATCTGGGTACTTCTTTGTTGTCTATGTCGTATATAATACTAGCTTTATTTGATTTTGTCAAATATTTTATTCAATTATTTTTAGATATCCTACAGAATAGGCCTTGCTACCGGCATGAGCGGATATTGCAGAGCCAAATTGGCTTGTTAGTGCAGATTCAGCGTTTTCTTCTATATCTTCTAGTCTATTTTTTATATCTTTAAGTAAGCTTCTTTCTGTTCCAGATATATAGGTCATATAGTATTTTTTTACATTTGCTAAATCTTCTCTGATTTTTTCTTCTATGATGTCGCAGGATTTTTCTTTTTTGACCTTTAATTTTATTAGATCAAAATCTCCCTGCCCATCTAGTGATAAAACAGGTTTGAAGTTTAATATTGAAGATGCTCTTTTGGCTACTTTTCCAAGTCGACCTCCAGCTTTTAAATACTTAAGAGTATCAAACCAAACATAAGCTTTTTGATTACCTACATTTTTGTTAAGTTTTTCTACTATCTTTTCAAAAGTAAATCCTTCTTTTATCAAATCATTGGCATAAATTACTATAAGACCTTCAAGCAAGGTTACTGACCCACTATTTACCATTGCTATTTCTAATCCATGCTTTTCTGCTAGCTCAGCATTTGAAAAAGTAGATGATAATTTTGGATTAAGTCCCACATAAATTGCTTTCTTGAATCCATCATTAGCAACTTTTTTAAAAACTTCGCTAAAATCTGCTGGCGATGGCGATGTAGTTTTTGCAGTAAACTTAGAATTTTCATTATTTTTCTTATTTAAGTCAGCTGGGTTTATAGCAACTCTATCTTCGTAAAATTGATCATCTATTACTACATATAAGTTAGCTACATATATATTATTTTCTTTTATAAACTCTTCTGACAGGTCAGCTCCAGAATCAGTGATTAGGGCTATTTTTTCCATAAAATCTCCTTTATGTATAAAATATATTGTATTTAAATTATGATATTTATCTGCAAATAAAAATACTCATGGCCGAGGCCATGAATATCTAAAAATATATTTATCTTCGTTTTTTATTACTAACAATTTATCAGATTTTTATATCGACTTTTTATTATTATACTAACTTTTATAAATTGCTGTCAATTAATAATTAATACAATTTTATATATAATAGTTAATTTATATTTTAATCTAATTTGAAAAATCCAAAACCAAAGAGACCCGGTCCCGTATTTGCCCCAAGCGTTGGGGAAATTTGGATTTCAAAATTTCTTTTTGCTCCAGCTATGATATCAGAAAATAATTCTTCTAATTTCTCTATTCCTCCTTCATAACCACCATGACCAATATAAAAGTAATAGTCTTTTACATTTTCAAGCTCTTTTTCTGCTATTTTTCTAAATTCATTTAAAACTTTTTTCTCTCCCCTAGTTATTTTAAAAAGTTTAAAAATACTTTCCTCTGGATTGATGGTTATAATTGGTTTAACTGATAAGGCATCACCAATCTTTCCAAAAGACCTTGGTACTCGCCCTCCAGCTACTAGATATTTAAAGGTATCTAGAGCAAAAAAAACTTTTGAATCATCCTTTTTAGCATTTAATTTTTCAATTATTTCATCAAATCCATATCCGTCATCCACTAACTCTTTTGCATAGATAGCAAAAATACCTTCTGATAAAGTAAGATTTCCACTATCAAAAACGTAGGTCTTAAGCCCATCTATATTTATCATATTAAATAAGTTGTAAGTTGATGAAAAATGGGCACCAATACTAACGGCAATTACTTTTTCATAACCGTCATTTTTAATTTGTTCTAATATATCATGAAGTTCCCCAGGTGAAGCTGTACTGGTTTTTGGAATAGAGTCACTATCTCTCATCCAATCATAAAATTCATCTGGACTTATTTCTATTCTATCTTTATAATACTTGCTATCCAAATTTACATATAAAGGCAAAAGATATATTCCCATCTCTTCTGCAAGCTTTGTATCGATATCGGATGCAGTATCTGCTAATATTGCTATCTTTTCCATAATACTCCTTAAGTTCAATAACTATATCATATTATTTCTAGTTATCTGTGTCTATAACAAATTTTTGATTTTCCTTAGTTATCTCCCTAACATCCGTGTTTTCATAAGAAAAATCTCCTTTAAATTTCTTGCTAATTTCAAAATTGTCAGCAAAATGCATTGGGAAAAATATTTGAGGTTCTACTTCTTTTATAAAGATATCCCCACCCTTGTAATAATTTTCATCAAGTCTTGGATCTACTGGAAAAAATGCAATATCTACTGGTTCTTTTTTTATTTTTTCTACTTCTACCATAAAGTCATCATATTCTTTTTGCATTGTTTCAGTATCATTTTTCGGCCAAGCCCAATAATTTAGATCACCAGCATGGAAGATAGTCATATCATCAACATAAAGCAAAATTGAAATTCCCTTATCTGTTGATCCAAAAGTTTTAATCCTTAAATTTTGACCATTGTTAAGTTTTATATTATAAGTATTATTTTTATTTACAAATTGTACATTTTTTGAATTGTAAAGGCTCTTTAGCTGATCCATAGAAAGCTTATTGTCTCTAATATATATAATATTTTCATTGGATGGCAATTTGCCAATATCTGAGCTTAGTATATAAGTCTTATCTTCCATCTCAGGTACTTTTAATATTTCTGATGTGTAGTGGTCGCTATGTGCGTGGGTTGATATAAATACCACTTGTTTATTTTCAGGAATGTCTAAAAGACCCTTGTAATAATCAAAAATAATAAATAAATCTTTAGTCTCTACTGTATAGCAAGAGTGGTAAACATAAGTAATTATAATTCCATCTTTCATAATATTCTCCATTCTTTAAAAACTTATACCCATAAAGATAGTAATGTTCGAGTATAATGAAAAAAAGGAAGTGATTTTTATGAAAAAAGAAGTAAAAACAAACGCCATGCGCGCATTAGACAATCTAAATATAGCTTACGAACATATAGATTATGGTTTTGAAGGTGAATTTAAATCTACAATTGACCTAACAGAAGAAACACACCAAGACATAAGCGTGGTGTATAAAACTCTTGCCACAGTATCTAATACAAATGATATTTTTATCTTTGTAATCCCAGGTGCTGAAAATATTGACTTTAAAAAAGCTAGTAAGTGTGTTGGAGTGAAATCTCTAGAAATGCTGCCTTTAAAAGATTTAAAATCCAAAATCGGTTATGAAAGAGGAGCTACAACTAGTCTTGCTATGAAAAAAGATTATGATGTTGTAATTGATGAGAGTGCAAAAGACCACGAATTTATAAAAGTATCTGCTGGCAAAGTTGGCCATAGCATAAAACTTAAAGCAGAAGACTTAGCTAGAGCAAACGGTGGCCGATTTTTTGATGTAATACAAAAAAATGATTGATATTAAAAAAAATACGGATTATATAAAATTTTCTTTTAAAAATGATGAGAATAATAATAGGTTAAGACTCTTAGTTACCTTATCACCCATATTTATAGCGAGTTTCGATAATGGAAATGAAGAATTAGAATTTTTAAAAGATACAATTAAAATTTCAAATTTCCCCTACGGACTTTATCCAAATTTTTTTGAAGGATTTAATAGAGAAAAATATCTTAGTAGCTATGAAAACTTAAAAGCAAATGAGGATATAATTTTAAACCATGATGGAGTTATAGATTTTTATATTAATCCTATAGATGAAAAATACATAATGGCCCTCAAAACTTTAATCGAATCTTTAATTATAAATGAGGCATCAAATAAATATTGGACCAAGTTTTTTAAAGAAATTCGCAATGATATTGTAATAAATGGCAGAAGATCGATTCTTGCAAATGGTATCCAAGCCTTTTATCTTAACAAATATATCTTAGTTTGGATGATGGACCTATGCGATTATATAAAAGAGAATAACCCCAAAGATTATTCAAATGTAAAAGCAATATATGATCTTTCAAGCAATTTAAAAACTATTACAAATATCAATAAAAATCTCCCATCAAATTAGCTTTGGAAGATTTTTTATATAAAAAATCAGACAAGCATAAACTTGTCTGATAAAACTAAATTAGTTTAATTCTGCAGAATTTTCCCATAGACCATGGATGTTACAATAGCTTAGTGCGTAGATTGTACCTTTTTTGTCTGCTTTTATATATCCTGTTGCACATGGGATTGTGAATAAATCTTCTTCTCCATGAGCTGTAAATTCAGATGAAGCAATTTCAACTGGGAATTGTGATCCTTCAGCTTTGAAGAAAACTTTAATCCATGCAATGTGGTGTTCTAAAGTATTTGGGTGTTCGATTTCACTACCAACTGCTGCTCTGATTCTTACTTTGCCATTTTCAACGTTTTCGAAATCAATTTCTGGAACGTGTTTTTCGCTTGCCCAATCACCAGTTTGTACTGTTTCTGTTAATTTACTCATATGTACCTCCAAATTTTTTTGATAAAACATTATCTATAACAAATATATCAAGAATTTGAAATAAAATCAATGATTAAAAGTCCAAATCCTCGATATTTTTATTAAATTGTTCACCAGTCTCCATATTTTTGATAGATACTTCATTTTTGGAAGCTTCTTCTTCACCAATTATGACAGCATACTTAGCATTTACCTTATCTGCATAATTAATTTTCTTCTTAAATTTACCATCTTCTAAGAATATATCTGCTTTTTTGCCTTGTGCTTTAAGCTTGTGTAGGACATCTATAGCATAAAAATGATATTCTTTATCCATTGGTAGGATTAGATAATCAATCTTTGATGATTTTTCTTCTTCAACCAAGCCAAGTTCTTGAAGTTGATAAAATAATCTTGTAAGCCCAATAGACATTCCTACACCTGGCAAGTTTTGTTTGGTGAAGTTTCTAGCAAGATTTTCATATCTACCACCAGAGCAAACTGATCCAATTGATTCGTAACCATTTATAAATGTTTCATAAACTGTGGATGTATAATAATCAAGGCCACGTGTGATAGAAAGGTCAATTTTGATATTTTTATCATCTATTCCAAATTTGATCATGTAATCATAAACGGTTTTTAATTCTTCCAGGCCTTCTTTAAATAAATCATTATCAGCAAAACCTGCTAGATTATCTAAAATCTCAGTATTTTGATTATCTGCATTTATAAATTCTAGGGTTTTATTAGCCTTATCTTCGCCAATTATTTCTGTAAGAAGTGTCTTGGTTTTATCTATACCAATCTTATCTTTTTTATCAATAGTTCTTAAAACCTCAGTGCTATCCTCGATTTCAAGAGATTTGAAAAATCCATTTAATAATTTTCTATTATTGATATGAAAGGTAATATTTGGAAAATTTATTCTATTAAAGGCTTCAAAGATAACTCTAGCAAGCAATGCATCATTATAAATAGAAAGATCATTATGACCTATAATATCAATATCTGCTTGATAAAATTCTTTATATCTACCTTTTTGGTTACGCTCACCACGGTACACTTTGCCAATTTGATAGCGTTTAAAAGGGAAATTTAGATCTGATAAATGTTCTGAAACATATCTTGCAAGTGGAACTGTAAGATCAAAACGTAAGCTCATATCTTTTGAATCACTTGCTATTTCAAAAATTTGCTTTTCAGTTTCCCCTCCACCTTTTGCAAATAAAATTTCATTTTTTTCTATTGCAGGTGTGTCGATTGCTGAAAATCCAAAATCTTTAAATGTGTCTTCTATTGTATTTTTCATCCTGTCAAAAACTGCTTGCTCGTCAGGAAGTAACTCCATAACTCCAGCAATTGTTGAAGGTTTAATAATATCCATCTATTCTCTCCTAAGCTTTTTTACAATTATAACATAAATGATTATTAGACTAAAGTCGAGCTTTTTTCTCTATTAAAAAGTCCTATTACAAATAAAAATATAAAGGGTACTAGCCATGGAAAACCATAATCATAAAGTGGCAACCAGGCTATTAATTTCTCAAAATCAGAACCCATACTTGAACTTAGCATTGAAATGTACATGCTAAGACTTTGTATTAAGGAAATTGTTCCAGTTAATCCCAATATAATTTTACGATAAGATTTACTTAAATTATAATTTAGCAGATTTAGTATAATCATCACCAAAACTATGGGATAAATAAAGGTTAAAAGGGGCATTGTTAAGTTAATTATCCCGTCCACTCCAACCATTGACAGGATAATTGAAATTATTATTACAATAATAGCGGTGGTATTGTAGGAAATCTTGTCATCAAAAATTTTAGTAAACATATCTGAAATTGAACTTGTAAGGCCAACAGATGTTGTAAAACACGCTAAAACTATAATAGCTGCCAAAATATATTTTCCAAATGATCCTAAAATTGATCTAGCAAGGATGATTAAAAGTTGAACACGCGAATTAATATCATTGTGAGACTCTGTACTTGTTGCTCCTAAATATGTAAGGGAGAGGTAAACTAAAACTAATCCTGTCGCAGCAACTAAAATTACTTGAACCGTTTTTCTTCTAATATCATTTTCATAGCCTTTTTCTATCAAAAACTTAATCACAATTGGTGCAAAAACAATTGAAGCCAAGGCATCCATAGTGTTATAGCCTTCAACAACTGATTTTGTAAATGTATGTACCTTTGTCATTGAACTTATGGATGGATTTCCAATTGGATTGACAATTTCAGAAATGATCATAAAAAATAAAACAACTAGTAAAAGTGGTGTTAAATATTTTCCTATTAAGTCAATTAATTTATTGTCTGTCAGTATAAATATTAAAGTAAGACCAAAAAATAAAATGATAAATAAATTATAGGAAATATTTATCCCAGAAGCTATCATAACTTCCCCACTAGTAGCAGCCGTACGCGGTATTGCACCTAGTGGACCAATTACAACTGAAATAATTAATAAAACAAGATTTCCTAATTTTTCTCCACCAACTTTTGTAAATTCTTTGATATCCCCGTTTTTCTTAGCCATAGAATAAACAGCAACAGAAGCAAGTCCAACACCAGTTAATATAAACCCAATGCTTGCAATAAGCCAATTTGACCCATAAGTTCTACCTAAAAAAGGTGGAAAAATTAAATTTCCTGCTCCAAAAAATAAAGAAAATAATGCAAATCCTATAAATAAAATATCCAAAATAAAACTCCTATAATTATAAAACTATTTATAATTATACTTTTATTTTTATAATTATCTATTAATTGGAAAATAAAATAGATCCAGTATCCAAAAGTTTTGAGTTAGTAGGATACAAAAGCTTAATTCCAGACTTATTAGCTTCATTTCTTATAATATCAAAGCTATTAAGCTTTTCAATATTACCATTAAAAATCAAAGTATCATCAAAAAATCCACAAGTCCCACCTAAAAATCCATTATCAAAGCCATCAAGAGCAATGTTTTCCTCCTTTAGTAAAACAATATCAATTTTATCTTTCAAAGCCTTAAAAATCCCATAATCAGCAGTCAATACTTTATCCCTCATGGGTACAAGAGAACACCTAGTATATCCTTGTTTTATAAGATAATGTTTGATATTTTTATTTTTTAAATAAGTAGATATATTTTTTTCCGTAAATTCGTTGTGAATATAAAAATCAGTCCCCTTATAAATATTGTAAAGAGAATCATAAGGATATTTAGTTTCTACACTCTCACCAGCAATGAGATTTATATTAGTAAGCTTTCCTGATAATAAACAAATACAGACTTATCAATAACCATATTTTCACCATCGAGATTAAAAATAGACAAATCAGGATGATCAGCAATCCTAGGATCCAGATTTGGATTATCAATAGTTTCAATAAAGTTAAAATTATTCTTATGTAAAAAATCTTTGAATTCAATTGTAGATTTGTGACTAATAATAAACATAAAACTCCTCAATAAAAAAACTCTCATTAATTAAAATGAGAGTTATGTTTTGGAGGCGCCACCCAGATTTGAACTGGGGGTAAAGGTGTTGCAGACCTCTGCCTTACCACTTGGCTATGGCGCCGTACAAGCCCGTCCGGCTAGTTGAGGACCCTCCATGGAATGGTCGTGCAAAGCACGAAAGCCCATTTACCTAGTTAAGGACTATCTTCTTTTAAAAACAAAAACAACCAAGAAACGAGCAATTATTCTAGTAAAAGAACAATTAACGCCACCTGGTATTTTCGATTAAATTGATATTCTACTTTTAATAAAATATCGAGCGCCATTTGGCGCAAATTGGAGCGGATGACGAGATTCGAACTCGCGACCCTCGCCTTGGCAAGGCGATGCTCTACCACTGAGCCACATCCGCATGTACTGCTACATTATACATCTAAAATTTTATTTTGTAAAGTTTTTTTTATTTTTTCTTAATTTAAATTTGATGTTTTCTTAAATTTGAATACTAATTTATTCTAAGCTTTTTAAGATTATTTGTCAAATTCTATTCTTGCATTTCGCCTTGATTATTATACAATATATTAGATAAATATTATAAATGAATTGAGGATATTATGTTTAAATTTGAACATGTTAAATATAATGACATCATCGATATTGATGATCTGACTATCAATCTCGGTGAGGTTACTTGTATCATAGGACCCAGCGGGTCTGGCAAGTCAACTTTGCTTAGACTTATTAATAAATTAATTTCTCCAACAACAGGCATCATCAGTCTAAATGGGGAAAATATTGCAAATATGAACTCAGTTGAATATAGAAGAAAAGTTCCTATGCTTTCTCAAAGTCCTGTAAGCTTTCCAGGAAGCATTCGTGATAATCTTCTAATGGGAAGAAAATTTCAAGGAAAAAATGAAGTAAGCGATAGTGATCTTCAAAATGCCTTGGATAAAGTTAACCTTGATGAACCCCTTGATAAAAATATCGAAAATTTATCTGGTGGTGAGCAACAAAGAGTTTCTATTGCCCGTCTTATGCTTTTAGATTCTGATATTTTCTTGCTAGATGAACCTTCTTCTGCTCTTGATGATATCACAGAAGATTTTGTTATAAAATCAATGGTTGATATGGCTAAATCTCAAAATAAAACTATTATTTATGTTACACACTCAAACTCTATGGCTGAAAAATATAGCGACAGAGTTATAAAAATTGTAGATGGGATAGTTAATAATGGATAATTCTGTAATAAATTTGAGCAATAGCCAAATGCTTTTAACTTACGTTTTTGTAATACTTGCCATGATTATTACTTCTTTTAACGGACTAAATCGAAATAAAGAATTTATAATCGGTACTGTTAGAATGACCGTGCAGCTATTTATAGCTGGTTTTGTTTTAGTTTATATTTTTGACAGCTCATCTATTATTTTATCAACACTGATGATTCTTTTAATGGAATTTTTTGCAATCTTTAATATTGTTTCATCAAAAAAAGGGCAATTATCAAAAGGCTTAATCAGAGCTATAGTTATTGCCCAACTAATAGGTACAATTTTCACCCTAGTATTTTTCCTACTAATTGTAGTAAGACCAGATCCTATTTATGACCCACAATATCTAATACCACTTGGGGGAATGATTATAGGAAACTCGATGACTGGTATAAATCTTGCTCTAAATCAAATGCTAAGATCAATTGAAAATAAAAGAGTAAATATAGAAGGAGCTTTGATGCTTGGAGCCTCTCCTCGTATGGCTATGGATAATATTATTCAAGATTCATTTGATACAGCCATCACTCCAAGTCTAAATGGTATAAAAAATATGGGAATTATTACCCTACCTGGTATGATGACCGGTCAAATCTTAGGTGGAGTCTCACCTCTAATTGCTATTAGATACCAAATTGCAATTATGACTGCAATCTTAAGTTCTGTAACCATTTGCGTATTCTTCTTCTTACGTCTTGGTTACAAAAGATTCTTTAACGACCAATGCCAATTAGTGGCAAATGATAAATAAAATCACAAAAGAGCACCCAATGGTGCTCTTTTTATGTAAGTCATAGGGTTGCGAAATTCTTTGTCCTTACATTATTTATATAACCTAATTAAACAATGATTAAGTAAAATTATGGTAAAAAGAATATAAAACTTATGTAAAAAATCGCCCAATATGAGCGATTTTTTTATTGTTCACTTAAGTGAGTTGAACGAACGAATGTGAGTGAAACAATAAACCACCTGCTATGCAGGTGGAGGAATTTAGCTTTAGCTTCAAGCCAAAAAATTCTCGCTTGATATATAATTGTGATAACCACATGCACAATTAAAACAAGGAGAATTTAATGGACAAGAATAGTTTATCACACACCAAATGGAGATGTAAATATCATGTAGTGTTCGCACCAAAATACAGAAGGCAAGCAATATATGGAAAACTAAAAAAAGATATAGGTCAAATACTTAGAGAATTATGTCAACGTAAAGGAATAAATATAATAGAAGCTGAGCTTTGTGTAGATCATGTTCATATGTTGATAGAAGTACCACCAAAATATAGTATATCAGAAATAATGGGATATCTAAAAGGGAAAAGTTCATTAATAATATTTGATCGTCATGCCAATTTGAAATATAAATATGGAAACAGACATTTCTGGTGTAGAGGTTACTATGTTGATACAGTAGGACGAAATGAAAAGATGATAAAAGAATATATACAAAATCAATTAAAAGAAGATTATTATTCAGACCAAATCAGCTTAAAGGAATATTATGACCCGTTTACGGGTGAGTCAGTACCAAAGAGCAAATAAATAACTGCTTAAGCAGTAGCTGGGATAGTGTTGCATGTGGAGAATACTCGGAGCCCCAGTAGGGGCGTGCCGGTATTCGCGCCTTATAGGCGCTGTGGAAACTACCAGCTAAGCTGGTAGTTCTGATTAGTCCAGTTCCAAAGCACCGGTATATAATTGATAGTATGTGCCACGTTTTTCCATTAACTGGTCGTGGTTACCTCTTTCTATAATCCTACCTTGCTCCATAACCATGATTACATCAGCATTTTGAATTGTGGAAAGTCTGTGGGCAATGACTATAGAAGTTGCTCCTTCCATTAGTTTATCCATAGCTTTTGTAACTTTAATTTCAGTTGTAGTATCAATTGAGCTTGTAGCTTCATCTAAAATAAGCATTGGAGGATTTGCAACCGCTGCTCTAGATATAGATATTAATTGATTTTGTCCATCTGAAAGTGAAGATCCATCTCCATTAATTTCTGTTTCATATCCTTCAGGAAGTCTATTGATAAATCCATTTGCTCCAGCTCGTTTTGCGGCATCTAGGATTTCTTCGTAACTTGCATCTAATTTTCCGTATCTAATATTTTCATTAACATTTTCTGTAAATAAATTTACATCTTGGAGCACCATACCAAAAGCTTTTCTTAGATGGTCTTTTTTAATATTTCTTGTATCAATGCCATCAATTTTTATTGAACCTTCATCGATTTCATAAAATCTAGTTATTACATTTGTAATGGTTGTTTTACCAGCTCCAGTTGAACCTACAAAGGCGATTTTTTCACCTGGATTTGCATAAAATGTTACATCTTTTAAGATTTTATCTTTGCCATTGTAAGAAAAATCTACATGTTCAAAGTCAATTCTACCCTCAAGTTGTTTATAAACTCTCTTGCCATCTTCAAGCCATGTCCAAGAATAGCATCTATCTCCTGTACACTCAATAGCATTGCCATTTTCATCTATACGAGCATTTATAAGTTCGATATAACCAGTATCTTCTTCAATTGGCATATCGATTATTTCAAATATACGGCCAGCTCCAGCCATAGCAGAAAATACTGCATTTGCTTGTTGGGATATATTTGAAATAGGTGCTTGAAGTTGTCTAGCCGTTGTTAAAAATGTTGCTAAAATACCAACTGTTATATTACCATTGATTGTTAGCACAACTCCAATTACCGCAAGAATAGCATACATAATATTTATTGAGTTTACTAAAAATGGCATCATTTTTCCGGCATTTACCATAGCTTCTGCCATAGATGATCTTAGATTTTCTGATTTTTGATCAAATTCATTAATTATGTCATTTTCTTTATTAAAGACTTTTATAACTTTTTGATCAGATAGCATTTCTTCATCAAAACCATGAAGTATTGATACATTTTTTTGTGATTCTTTAAATAATCTTCCAGTCTTGCTGACAATATTTTTTAAAACTAAGACCATAATAACCAGCCCCACAAACATTACAAGAGTAAGGATTGGAGAAAGGCTAATCATAACCACAACTGTACCGATAATCATCAAAATTGATCTGATAAGAGTTGGTAATGTTGATGATAGTGACTGAGAAAGTGTGTCAGTATCATTTGTAAATCTACTCATTATTTGACCGTGTTGGTTTGTGTCAAAAAAGTTTATAGGCATCTTTTGAATCTTGATAAATAAATCATTTCTAAGATTTCTAATTGATCTTTGACCTATACGGATCATTAGTCTGTTGTAAATAAATGTTGTTACTACTGAAATTAAGTAAATAATAGCCATTTTTATTACGCCAGCTCTTAGTCCATTTATATCAGCTTTTAAAATGCTATTATCTATGATTGGTTGCATCATAGAAATACCCCAAACTTGGGTAACTGCTGATAGTATTACACATATGAAGACTACTACTAATTGCCATTTGTGATCAAATAAATAGTCAAAAAGTTTTTTTAGGGAAGCCCAGTCAAAACCTTGAGATTTTTTGTCAGTAGACATTTTAAATTCTTTTGTTTTGTTTTCTAAATTTTCTTTACTCATCTTCCCCTCCTTTTTGTTGTATATCATAAGTCATCCTATAAATTTCATTTCTTTGATAAAGCTCATCAGCAGTACCAATATCAGATATTTGGCCATTGTCCATGATTACAATCCTATCTGCATGGTCAAATGATGAAAGTCTTTGAGAAATGATAATTTGTGTCATATCCTCATCTAGTTTGTTAAATCCTTCTAGAAGATTTGCTTCTGTTTTGGTATCAACTGCACTTGTTGAGTTATCAAGGATTAATATTTTTGGTTTTTTAAGTAGTGATCTTGCTATGGTTAATCTTTGCTTTTGTCCACCCGATACTCCTGTACCACCTTGACCAAGCTCTGATTGGTATCCATCATTTCTTTCGTTGATAAATTCATCTGCTTGGGCGATTTTTGCCATTGCTACTACTTCTTCAAAACTAGCATCTGGATCTCCCCATTTTAAGTTGTCGATAATTGTTCCTGAAAATAGGGTATTTTTTTGTAAAACTATGGTTACGGCATCTCTTAAAGTTTTTAGATCATAATCTTTTATATCATGACCTCCGACTTTTAAATTACCGTCTGTAATATCATAAAGTCTTGGAATTAACTGAACAAGGGTTGATTTTGCTGAACCAGTTGGCCCTAGGATACCTATTACCTCTCCAGATTTAATGTGTAAGTTCACATTTTTTAATTGGTAAGCATCAGAATCTTCTTCGTATTTAAAGCTTACATTATCAAAATCAATAGAACCATCATCTAATGTAAGACCTTCTACTTTGTCGCTATTATCCATAGAAATTTCTCTGGTTAATACTTCTTTTACACGGGTTACTGACGGTGATGCTGCCATTAACATGGTGATTACCATTGATAAACCAATTAGGGAACCTAATAGCATCATGGCATACATATTAAATGAAACAAGGTCTCCTACTCCAAGTCTTCCATTTATAATTTCAATCCCACCAAACCAAGTTAAGGCAACAAAAGCTGCATATAAAATTGCATTGGCTGTTGGGAAAACATAAGAAATGGATCCTTCTGAGCTATCAGCTAGTTTAAACATTTCTTCATTTGCCCCGGCAAATTTTTCTATTTCATATTTTTTTCTAACAAAGGATTTTATAACTCTCATATTGTTTAAGTTTTCTTCAATAACTTGGTTTAATTTATCATATTGCTTACGAGTTTGCCTAAATTTTGGTATAGCTCTTGATGTGATGCTTAATAAAATAATTACTAATATTGGCATTAATATCAAGAATATAATTGATAATTTTGAGCTAGTATTGAAGGCAAGGATAAAGGAAACTATCGCCATTACTACTGTTTTTATAACAAATCTTGTAGTCATAAAAGTTGATTGAGATAGGGACTGCATATCTGTTGTTAACCTTGTTAAAAGTGATGGCACTCCAAAATATTCAAAATCCTCAAAGGCAAAATCTTGAATTTTTCTAAATTGTGCCTTTCTAACATTATTAGAAAGACCAGTAGATGTAAGACCTGCATTCTTTGAAGCTTTTATACCTGTAAACATACATAGCAGGGATAAAACTATAATTATAAGACCATATTTTAAAGCCTGCCTTGGATCTTTTTGATAAATTACTTCATTTAAAATAATCCCCATTACTGCAGGAATTAAAAGTTCAAAAATAGTTTCTAGTACTGTCATCAGCATAGAAATTAATCTATTTTTCTTATACTGGTTTAAATACTGCTTTAGATAGGAATAAGCATCATTAAACTCTTTTAAGCTATTCATATTACCTCCTAATTTATATTTTTTCTAAAGTTACGATTAATTGATTTAGATTTTCTTTTATCGATTGTATGCTTTCTTCTCCCAAGTCGTCATAAATTTTTTGGTTGGATAAAGATAAGGCTTCATTTATCTTTCTTACTTCATCTTCTCCTTTTTTTGTTAAAACCAAAGTTTTTATTCTTTTATCAGATGTAGACCCTTGCATAGTAATAAGGTCATTTTCTTTTAGATTTAAGATTTTACTATTTACGGTTTGCTTGGGTATTTGGAGCTTATTTACCAAATCTTTTTGGGTTAAATTATCTATCTTATCTATATGAAATAAGATGATGCTTTCAAGATTATTCAGACCAAAACTCTCTACCCTTTGTTTATTTAGACCATTAATCTTTCTAAGTAGGGAAAATATATCGAATATTTCGCATGTTTTTTCGTCCAATTTGAGACCTCCTCATAAATACTAATATAATATAGTCTATAAATGGACTTTGTCAAGTGAATTTTTGCAAATAAATTGTATAATATTATGGTTAAAAGGAGTAAAAATGATTGAATACTTAGAAAAACAAAATGTTGATAAAAATCTTATAAAACAAGTTGAAATATATAGAGAAAAAAATGGATTGTTCGATGATCCAAGAGTTAGCGAACCAGAATTCAAATACTATGGTAAGGAAGTACTAGAGCAAGCTATTTCGGCAATACTAGCTGGTAAAAATATTTTGCTAACAGGTGCAAAAGCTACAGGAAAAAACGTACTTTCATCAAATTTGGCTTATTTATTTGCTAGACCATCTTGGAATGTTTCTTTTCACGTAAATACGGACTTTAATTCCCTAATTGGATCTGATACCTTTAAGGATGGAGAAGTTGTATTTAGAAAAGGACCTATCTATGAAGCAGCTACAAAGGGTGGCTTTGCAGTACTTGATGAGATAAATATGGCAAAAAACGAAGCAATTTCTGTTTTACATGCAACCCTGGATCATAGAAGAATTATTGACCTTCCGGGTTACGAAAAAATAAATCTAGATCCAAACACCAGATTTATTGCAACCATGAACTACGGATATGTGGGCACTCGTGAGGTAAACGAAGCCCTTGCTTCAAGGTTTATGATTATAAATATGCCAAATATTACACGCGAGAACCTAGATCAATTGCTCATGGATACTTTCCCAAAACTCAAAGAAAAATATAGAAATGCATTTTTGGATATGTTTATCTCACTTCAATTTAAAAGTGAAAACAATGAAATATCTACCAAATCTGTTGACCTTCGCGGATTGATTTCTGCAATTGAAACTATGGAAGTGGGATTAAATCCATTTGATGCAATTCTTATGGGACTTGCTAATAAATCTTTCGATGAATTTGAAAGACAAATAGTAATTGATACTATAAAAACAAAAGTACCCCCAAGCATAGAAGAGAGTGTATTTAATGACTGAATCTCTTGATAAGGTCCGAGAATATAATATTATTTGGGATTTTGCAAAAAACTATAGATTTACACCTAATAAGTCCTATCCAATGGATGAACTTTATAAAAATATCATTTTGGGATATACTATCAAAACTTTTGATACAAAAATATTAAACTCTTTTTTTGCTTATCTAAATAAAGAAAATCCTTTCTATGAAGAGTTTAAATTTATAACAAATCTCTTGATAGAAGAAATAGCTTTTAAAGAGCTTAGTAAACAAAACTTAGTCATTGACGATTTGCAAAAAGAATATGCCCGTAAAAAACTACACAGATATAACTTCCACCAGCCTGATAATCTTATAGAGCAAATGGAAAAAGCATATTATGGCAAAGTTTTTAATAAACCTATTGTGGAAGGACCAGTTTTTAGGTCAATTTACGAAGCTGTTTTTAGAATCTATACTACTGATACCAATGTATTAATAGATGAGCTCAACGAAGTCTTTAAAACTTATTTCAATTTTGAAAGAGCAAAAGAAGACGAAGAGCTTTTTGAAAAAATGGTAGAAGAAAATCAGCCAAAAGAGTTTGAATCTGATGATGATAGCCCAAAAGAATATAGCGATGAAAATATAGATGAACAGTTTGGAATCGGTGCAGCGGAATTTACCGGATTAATCTACTATGAAGATAGAAAAGAAGATTTGAACAAAAACTTGATGTTTATGAATTCTTCAAATGATGACTACCACTCTTCTAGCGAATTTATAGAAGATTTTTTTGGAAAACCAATTTTACCCTTAGGTCAGATTGAAAAAATTGAAAAAGAAGTTGCAACTGGCATCCATTCCAACAAAAAACTTTACTTTACCAAGGGAGAATACACACAAAAACCAAATGCAAGATTTTATAAAGAAAATAGGCGCGAGCAATATGAAAGAAATAAACGCTATATAGAAAATAATTTTGCAATCAACCACAGAAATATAAATGAGCTTTCCCTTGCTATAAAAAATTCTTTAGCTACTTTTGAAGATTTTGTAGATGTAAGCAAGGACTACGGGATTATTGATCCTACAAAAGTATGGAGAGCTCCAGTAATACATGATTATGATGTATTTTTAAACCAAGAAAACGATGAGATTACAAAATTTAAGGTGGACTTAATCCTTGATGCATCAGCAAGCCAAATCGAACGTCAACATATTGTGGCCAATCAAGCTTATATTATTTCAAAATCAATGGATGAAGTAGGAATTCCTATTCGTGTAACAAGCTTTTCTACCCTCCGCGATCATACAATTTTTAATGTTTTCCGTGACTATAAGGAAAAGCATAAAAATACTGAAATATATAATTTTTTTGCAGCAGGATCAAACCGCGATGGACTAGCCTTTAGAACACTCCACCATCTCATCGATCCAGACGAAGATACCCGTCATATAGTAATAGTCCTTTCAGATGGAAAACCGAATGATGAAAAGGCAAATATAAATACAGTAAAACTTAAAGATAAAGACCAATACACTGGACAAATTGCAATTGATGACACAGCCTTTGAAATTAGGAATTTAAGAAATGATAATGTTTCAGTCCTTGGAGTTTTCACTGGCGAAGATGAAGATGTAGAAAATGCAAAACTCATCTATAATAGAGATTTTGTAAGAATTACAAATCTAGAAAATTTTAGTAAAATTGTTTCAATTTTTATGAAAAATCAAATATTAAACTAAAAAAGCAGCAGGATTTTTGAGCTGAACCCATAAACACGGAATAACTTAATAATATTTTAAGCGGAATGTAATCTGTAATCAACAGGGGACATTCCGTTTAATTTTGTCTTAATCCTGTCTTCGTTGTACCATTTTATATATAATTCTATTTCTTTTCTTAATTGATCATAACTTGTAAATTCTACACCATAGTACATTTCTTGTTTTAGTATACCAAAGAAGTTTTCCATCGGAGAATTGTCTAGACAATTCCCTTTTCTTGACATACTTTGTATTATATTTAGTTTTCTTAGTTTACTAGACCATGAACTATGTTGGTAATGGAATCCTTGGTCTGAGTGTATTGCTAAATTGTCTTTAGAACTAATACCTTTTATTGCTTTGTCTAACATTGAGTTGGTCAGTTTAATTGTTGGGTGATGACTTAGTGTATAGCTAATTATCTCGCTATTGTATGCATCTAGTATTGGTGATAGGTAGAGTCTATCTTCATGACCTTTAATTCTAAATTCAGTTATATCTGTTAACCATAGCCTATTAGGTCTACTGGCTTTAAAGTTACGATTAACTACGTTAGAAGCTATTTTACCTACTTGACCCTTGTATGATGAGTATTTTCTTGACCTAGTTTTAAATTTAGTACAGAGTAACCCTTCTTGTTTCATGATTCTAAGAACTCTTTTATGATTTACTATTAAGCCTTTGTTTCTTAGAACTGTACTTACTCTTCTGTAGCCATATCTACCTTTAGTTTTTTTAACTACTAATTTAATTTCTTCTTTTACTTCTTTATCTTTGTCTTCTGGATTTTCTAATTTAATTTTCCACTCATAGTATGAAGATTTAGCAAGCTTAGCTACTTTTATCCATTCACTTGCTTTTGTTTCAGGATGTTCTTTAAGAAGATGAAGTATTATCTTTGTTTTTTCCTTGCTTCTGCTTCCTCTTCTAGTAGCAAGGCTTGAAACTTTTTTTCGAATAGTATTTGCATCTTTAGATATTTATTTTCTTCTCTAAGTCTTATTAGTTCTTCTCTTTCAGACTCAACTATTGGTTTTTCGTTCTTTGATTTCTTTTTTGATTTAGACATATCTTTCTTAGGCCTTCCTCTGTTATCTTCTAATCCAGATAAACCACGTTCTCGATATGCTTTCTCCCGGTTACATATTACTGATCCATTAGTGATATCAAAGTGCTCTGCGGTTTGCCTGTATGAGATATTATTGTTTTGTCTATATTGTATTACAGATAGTTTAAATTCACTAGTGAATTTATTCTTAGTTTGTTTTTTAGCTAAGTTACCAAAGCCTCCTGAGTTATATTTGTTAATCCAATTTTCTAGAGTGCTATCAGGTATATTGTATTTGTTTGCTATTGCAGGTCGCCCACCTGTTTGACCTGATAAGTATTCTAGTACTAATTTAATTTTAAATTCTTTCGTATATTTTGGCATGAAAAAACCCCTCCATCCGTATTCCGGATTTTGGGGTTCAGCTCATTTTACCTACTGCTTATTTTTTTGTCCTTGACCTTCTTGATGAATTTTTTCTTCTATTAAATTCTCCAAGCGTATCGCCTTTTTGATTTGGTGTTTGAATATGTTTTTGTGCCTTTCTTTTCTTAAAGACCTTATGATAGATAATATTTACTAAGTTCATCACTTCTGGGATTCTTGCAATTAAAATTAAAAACCCATATACAAGAGCTGCGAGGATAATTGCTATAAATATTGCAAGTATATGTGGTAATTTGCCAGCAATTGCATTATAAATTCCGCTTGCTGTAAGTGCCATTAGGGCTGTTGCAATTGTAATTTTTATTATAGAAATAAGGGCAGTTTTAAAATTAAATGACCCAAAGTTTTCCCTAAATTTATAAATCATAAGCGCTGATCCTACAATAGTGGATACAACTGTCGAAAGTGCTAGACCATTTATACCAAAAAAGTTAACCAAAATCATATTGAATATTACATTTATAACTTGTTGTATAACTACAATTATAACAGGAGTTTTGGAATCTCCCACAGCATAAAATCCACGATCTACCACATCCGATATAGATTGGAAAATGATAAATGGAGCATAGGATGATAATAAACTTGCTACGATTATAGTATCTTCTTTCGTAAATGCATTTCTTTGGAAAACTAGCTCAATAATTGGCTGAGATAATACTGACATACCAATAGTTGCCGGTACTACTAATAATAATGTTGTAACTACTGATGAGGAAATAGATTTTTTCATGGCATTGATTTTGCCAGATTGTCCTAGTTCTGCAATCTTAGGGAAAAGAGCTGTTGTTACTGAAACTGTAATTACCCCAGTAATTAGAGTAAGCATTGTTTTTGCATAAAATAGCTTAGAAATAGCTGCCTTTCCAAAATATGCTGAAGCCATGGAGTTATCTACAATTATTGAAATCTCACCAGCTGCCGATGATACAATTACTGGTATAGCTATAATCATCAGCTGCCTTACGTATTTATTTGATAGATCAATAACCTTTTCGTGATGGTATCCAGCCTTTTTAGTTGCTCTTGGGAACAATATATATTGCAAAATATTACCCAAAAGAGCTCCTATTATTAAAAGATAAGCATTACCTGTTTTCCCAGTAGCTACGGTAAATATAATAATTATAATATTCATTATAATACCGGTAATGGCTGGATTAAAGAAATCTCCCTTAATATTTAGATAGCCCCTAAATACAGCTGAATAAAGGTATGCATATACTGCAAACATCATTATTCTGGTATAGTCAGCAGCTAGATCTAGCCAGTGGCCATCTAAGTCTGGAGAAAGTATTTTTGAAAATGGTTTTGCAAAAATAAGTCCAAATATTAGGGCAACAGTCGCAAATACCATTAAGATATTAAATATATTTGAGGTAAACTTCTCTGCAGAAGCCTCACCCTCTTCGTTTTTCGCTCTATTATAAATAGGGATGAAACCAGAAATTATACCTACTGCTACAAAGTTTGCTACTACTACCGGAAGGGTATTTGCAGTTGTATAGATGGATTTTAGTTCACCTGCCCCTATATAATTTGCCATAACTGCTTCTCTAATAAATCCAAAGACTTTTGAGATGATAGTTATGAACATAAGCATAAATGTCGTTTGACCCATAATAACCTCTCTTATTATTTCATCTATTTATTATATCTATAATAAAAATTAAATACAACTATTATTTTTAGGCAAATTAAAAGAGAGATAATCATATCTCTCTTTTATTTATATACTATTGTAATTTTGTATCATCTGGTCTGTCTTCTGCTGGGATATTGATATTATCAGCTGGTGATTTAAAGTCAGATGCTTTTGAAAATGCTTTTACAGCTTTTGAAGTTTTCTTATCTGCAATTACTACTCCAGGGCCTCCAACGCATCCACCTTGGCAAGCCATACCCTCGATAAGTTTACCATCCATACGGCCTAATTTTGCCATTTGTGCAAGTTTTACGCAGTTTGCAAGTCCTTCTGCAGCTTCTACGTCAACTTCTATACCTGGTTTTATTTCTTTTGCACGTCTTACAACTGCTTCTGCAACTCCACCGCCGTTTGCATAGTTTCTACCTGTTTCTGAAGCATCCATCATTACACCATCTACTTCTATTTCTGATGGCTCGATGCCTTTTGCAAGGAACATACCAAGTAGTTCTTCATAAGTAATTACAAAATCAATTACTTCTGCAACTTCTGGTTCTAATGCTTCTAGTTTTTTAGATATGCATGGTCCTATGAATGTAATTTCACAGTTTGGATCTCTTTTCTTAAGTTGCAAACCTGTATAAATCATTGGTGTAGATGATTCTGAGATATAATCATTAATTTCTGGGAATTTTTTTCTTACCATCATCTTCCATGAGAAGCAGCAAGATGTACCCATAAATGGAAATTCTCCAGTAGGAACTTTTTCTAGATACTCGTGAGCCTCATTCATAGTTGTAAGGTCTGCACCGAGACCAACTTCGATAACCTCATCAAATCCTAATTGCTTAATAGCTTCTCTAGTTTGCTCTGGGCTTACATCTGGACCAAATTGTCCGACAAATGATGGAGCTACTATGGCATATGTTTTCTTTTCTGATTGGATAGATTTTACTAATTGGTAAATCTCAGATTTATCAGAAATAGCCCCAAATGGACAAGTACTAATACATCTACCACAAGCTACGCAAGTTTCAGCATCAATTTCTGCACGGCCTAGCTCATCAGAGTGGATAGCATTTACACCACAGCTAGCTGCACATGGTCTTTTTTGATGAGTAATTGCATTGTAAGGGCAAGCCTCAACACACTTACCACATTTAATACATTTATCTTGGTCTATTACAGAACCTTCTCTTGTATATGTAACTGCATTTTTAGGACATACATTTACACATGGATGGCCAATACATGCCATACATTGGTCTGTAACTGTAACTTTATTTTCTGGACAGGATTGGCAAGCAATTTTAATAACACTTACTAGTGGTGGATTGTAAATTCTGTGGCTTACATCCATCTTATCAAGTCCCTCAGTAATAGCATCAGTTTTATCAGCAGTTCTAGCATCAAGACCTATTCCCATCCTTAGTCTTTCACCCATTACTGCTCTATCTAAGAAGATACTTTCTCTATATTGAGCTTCTTCGCCTGGTAATATATCATATACTTCAAGGCCTATATCCGTGATTGGCCTATTTTCATAAGCAATTTTTGCTATATGTTCAAAGGCCATTCTTCTTATGTTTAATATGTCTATGTATGTTTCTTTCATTAATTGGCCCCTTCTTTTGGTGTATGTGCGTTAAAGATATGCTCCATTAATTCTTCTGGCCTAACTTTTTCTAAATATGTATCATCTACTTTTGCTAGTGGAGCGCTATTGTCTGGATCTTCTATATCATCCATTATGTTTGTAAACTCTACTTCTATTTCTGGTTTTCTGTCAATTTTATCAAAAGAATAAGCTTTAAGTAAATCAGCTTTTACTTCTTCAACTGAGTCTAGTAGAAACTCATTGCCTGCTGCGGTGCATCTTGCACACGAACAAATAACAACTTTCATGTTACCTCCTTAGTAGTTATATTTAAATTATAACAAAGAAATAGTTTATAAGCAATGATAAAAATTTATCACTAATTATAAACTATCTTTTCTGTCTAATCCCAGTGGGATTTCAATAATAAATGTAGTTCCTTCGTTAAGTTGTGACTCTACTTTTATATCATATCCTAGATAGCTAATGATGTGTTTTACAATAGATAATCCAAGTCCCGTTGATTTTTGATTTCTTTTTCTTGATTTATCAACTACATAAAATCTTTCAAAAATTCTTTTTGTATCAGCTGGAGCAATTCCTATCCCACTATCACTTATTGATAAGAAATAAGAATTTTCTCCTAACTCATAAGAAACTGTAATATCTCCACCAACTTTATTATATTTAATAGCATTTTCATAAATATTTGAAACTAGATCATAAAATAGGGATTTTGAAGTCTTGATTTTATATGGTTTTATATTACTAATGACTTTTATATTTTTATTATCAGTAAGTCTTAGATATTTTTCTATAGTTGCGTTTACAACTTCAGATATATCAACTTCTATAAAGTCCTTATCAAAGTTATTTTCATCTAGTCTAGATATTTTTAGGATATCATCTATTATATCTAAGAGCCTGTTACCCTCTTTATAAATTATTTCTGCAAATTTGTTAACATCATCTTCCTTTGCTATGCCCGTTGCAATTAATTCTGCATATCCATTTATAGATGTAAGCGGACTTTTTAACTCATGGGTGACATTTGCAGAAAACTCGCGGCGCATCTTTTCTGACTTCATATCTTCAGAATTATCGATGATTATCATAGCATAAGCTTTTTGTGTGCTAGTTGATAATGGATCGATAAATATTCTTAGATAATATCCATTTAGTTTTATATCTAAAATCTTGCTACGTTTTAAGATTGACGCTTCTCTTAGAGCCAAATTGTATTCTCTATCGTCGATAAGATTTGTGATATGCGATTTTTCATCCGCTGCTAAATATTTTTTAGCCGAATTATTAATAAGCTCTACATTTCCATCTCCGTCAAAAAGGATAAATCCTTCTTTCATATTACTGGTTATGTTTGTAAACTCTGATAATTTTGACTTTAAATTTTCTGATTCTAAACTTAAAGTATTTATCTGATCTACGTAAGTTTTTAGAGGCCATTTAATATCTTCATAACGACTATCTTTTATTATCATATCGTAATTGTTATATGACATATCTTTGATATAATCATCCAGCTTATCTGATACATATTTATCTATAAAATATTTTATTAAAATTGCTAATAAGATATGCAATAGCAATAGAAAAACATTGATATAAAAACCAATATTATGAATATATGAAATTAATAAAACATTTTCTCCTTTTTGATCATACACTGTTTGATTAGTTAAAGATTCATATAAACTTGTATGAAAATCATATTTTTCATTGGCAAAATTAAATTTACTATAGTTTTTAATCTCTATCCTATCGGGATTAAATAAAGTTTGGCTATCTTTTCCTATATAAACTACTGACAAATCCCTATGACTGTTATTAAATTTTTCTAAAGTTTTATAAAAATCAGCATTATTTTCTTCCATTAAAAGAAAGCTCAAAGCATTTTTAGCAAAATTACTTTGAGCTTTTTCTCTTGTTTTATAAGAAATACCATTGCTGATTAGAAAAGATAGGATTAAAAGTATCATTGCCAATCTTTTCATAGAGTATCTTGCAAGTTGTTTCATATTTCTCCAAACTTATATCCTAAGTTTCTTACGGTTTTTATGTGCTTTCCTTCGTTAAGAAGTTTGTTACGCAAGGATGCTATATGAACATCAACTGTCCTAGTTTCTCCTTCGTAATCATAACCCCAAATTTTTAAAAGAAAATCTTCTCTAGTTATTACATTGCCGATATTATTCATAAATAATAATAGCATTTCAAATTCTTTAAAAGTTAAATCGATGAGATGGCCTGAAACTTTTACAGTTCTTTTTCTAGTATTTATAGAGATGTCTTCATAATTTATATGATCACTATCTTTTTTAACTGATCTTCTCAAAACTGCTTTTACCCTGGATATTAGTTCAAGGATAGAAAATGGTTTTGTAATGTAGTCATCTGCTCCTGATTCTAGGCCTAAAACCTTATCAAATTCATCAGTTCTAGCTGTAAGTAATATTACAGGGATATCAGAAAACTCTCTTATTTCTTCAAGTATTTCTATACCGTCTTTTTCAGGCAACATTATGTCTAGTATTAAAAGCTGGCCGCCTCTATTTTTAATAAGCTCTACAATATCTAAGCCATCTTCAAAGGTGGCTACTTCATATCCTTTTTCAGTTAAAGCATAGTCTACTAGATTTCTTATAGACTTATCATCTTCAACTACATATATCATTCTTAAAGCCTCGTAGCTAGATCGCCAACTCTTGCTAGACGATCTCCTAGTCTTTCAAAATATTTATAAAGTAGAACTTTTTCAGAAAGCTCAATAGCACCTATGCTATTGTTTTTGTTTAAATCTGCAATATAGTTTACCGCTTCTTCAAATAACTTATTATTTACTTCATCATCTTCTATAGTTTTTAGACCCAAATCATTGTCATTATGGATGAAAGCTTCTATACTATCTGTTGACATTTGTTTTTGATTTGATATGAATCTTTTTATGAAGTCAACTTCTTCATCATTTAGTGAATACTCAATCATAATCATTGATGCTTGAGCTAAATGGCTAGCTATTCTTTTGTAAGTTGAAGCAAGTTTTATGCTCATTTGTAAAAATCTTAAGTCTTTTGCAACTGGTTGTTGTAAAGCTAAAAGCTCAAAGCAAAATCTTTCTACATCTGCAGCATTACGTCTAATGTCATCATTTAGTTCTATGACTTCTTCAAGATTTTTGTTATTATGATTTTCTAAGTATAAGTCGAGCTTATCGTAACATAGTATGACAAGTTCCATAAGCTCATTACTCATATTTCTTACAGAATCAAGATCTTGTCTATACCTAGTTCTCATAATCTAACCAAACCTTCCTGTAATGTAATCTTCTGTTCTTTTATCTCTAGGATCTTCAAAGATTTTAGTTGTATCATCCATTTCAATAACTTCTCCTGTTAGGAAGAATGCAGTTTGATCTGAGATACGTGCAGCTTGTTGCATGTTGTGAGTTACAATTACGATTGTGTATTGTTCTTTTAAATCTTCCATCAAATCTTCTATGGATGATGTAGAAATAGGGTCTAGCGCTGATGTAGGCTCATCCATTAATATAATTTCTGGTTTTACAGAAAGTGTTCTTGCAATACAAATTCTTTGTTGTTGTCCACCAGAAAATGATAGTGCATTTTGATCAAGCTTATCTTTAACTTCATCCCAAATAGCAGCTTGCTTTAAAGATGTTTCAACAATTTCATCTAATGTATCTTTATCTTTGATGCCATCTAGTTTTGGTCCATAAGTTAAGTTATCATAAACAGATTTTGAAAATGGGTTTGGTGTTTGGAAAACCATACCTACATTACGACGTAAATTTACTACATCTACACCTGGTTGATAAATATCTTTTCCATTTATTTCTATAAGACCATCAATCTTACAAGATTTTACTAGGTCATTCATTCTATTAAAGCATTTTAGTGTAGTTGATTTACCACAACCTGATGGTCCGATAAATGCAGTTACTTGACCTTTTTTTATATCCATATTAACTCCCTTAAGAGCTTGGAAATCTCCATAGTATAAATCAAGGTCTTTTACTAAAATTGATGTATCAAGATCTGAGTATTTATTTTTACGATCTAGAGTATGAACTTGTCTAGAGCCATCTCTATTGTCAAAATCTACCTGTTCACTTTCAATAGTATCAATAGTTTCTTTAGCATTTGATACTTCAGTTGTTTTTTCATCTTCGCTTACAACTTTTTTATTAGTAGATAGATTTTCATTTGTATTTGTCGTGCTGTTATCAGCAGACTCAAATGTTTTTTTATCCATTTATTTCTCCTCTTAGTTAACTAAGGTTTTAGTAATTTTTGCTGATATCCAGTTAATAAGTATAACAAATATCAATAGTAAAACAGCTGTCGCATAAGCTTCTTCTACATGGAAACCTTCTGATGAAAGCATATACATGTGTACAGCTAAAGTTCTTGCTGAGTTTCCTAAGTTTTTAGGAATAGAAGGTTGGGTTCCCATTGTATAAATTAAAGCTGCTGATTCACCAACAATTCTTCCTGTTGCTAGGAATATACCACCAAGAATACCATCCATAGCCTCTGGAATTACAACTTTAAATATAGTTTGTATTTTTGTTGCTCCAAGTGCTAGTGACGCATGGGCTTGGAGTGGATTTACTGTAAGAATTGCTTCTTCAGTAGTTCTAATAATAGTTGGCAATATCATTATAGCCACAGTTAAACAACCTGCAATAAGTGAGTATCCCATACCCAAACCTAGGTTTGTATTTGTTACAAAAAATAAGTAACCAAACAGACCATATACAATAGATGGGATTGATGATAGGATTTCTGTTGCAAACCTAACTGCTTTTATAAAGTATTTGTTCTCAGCATAATTTGACAAATAAACTGCTGTAAAAATTCCGATTGGTAATGTAATTAATAAGGTTAAAATTATTGTAAATAATGTCGATATAAGTGCCGGCATTATTGAAACGTTTGTTGATGTGTATTTCCATTCAAAAAGTGATGGTGATATATTTGGTATACCTTGAAATAGGATGTAAAGAATAATTATTCCACCAAAAGCATATGCCAACACTGTAAATAGCCATACAAATATTTTATAAGCTGTAGTCATATATACTCCTAGTCAATAATTAATATTTCGATTCACTTTTATCTCTTATAATATTGAAAATTATATTAATAATCAAAATAAAGAAGAATAAAACCATTCCTGTTGCTATAAGTGACTCTCTATGCATACCTGATGCATAACCCATTTCAAGAACGATGTTTGTAGTAAGTGTACGCGCACCTTTAAGAATACTATGAGGCATTCTAGGTTGGTTACCTACTACTAGGTAAACTGCCATAGTTTCACCAATAGCACGACCAATAGCAAGGATAATAGAAGAAAAGATACCGCTTTTAGCGTAAGGAAGCATAACGTGATGAATAGTTTCTTCTTTTGTAGCTCCAAGTGCTAAAGATCCAGTATAAAATACTTTTGGTACTTGGCGAAGAGAGTTTTCTGAGATATTAACCATTGTAGGTAATATCATGATACTAAGTAATATAGATGCTGTAAGCATATTGTATTGTTGAGTATGGAAAATTTTACCAATTCTTGGCGCAAGAACTACCATGGCAAAGAAACCATATACAACTGAAGGGATAGCTGCCAATAAATTTATTAATGATTTAAGAAAGTTATAACTTTTATCAGCATAGTAAGCCATAAATATAGACACTGCTAGCCCAAAAGGTAGGGCTATCAGTGTAGATACTGCAGTTACAATAAGAGAGCCTACAATCATAGGCAAGATTCCGAAACTTGCTGGTTTTGCTGTAGGCGCCCATTTATCTCCCGTTATAAACGGAACAAGTCCGTATTTACTTACGAAATTTATTCCCGATCTAAAGATAAAGAATATAATTAATAAAATAAGTACTACGGACATTGCTGCTGATATAAGGAATAAGATTTCTCCAAATCTTTCCTTAGTATTCTTCATTTTTCTAGTTTAGTTCTCCAGTGTTTTTGATTTTACCAGCGAATATTTGTTTTAATTGATCTACAGTTAAGTCTTCAACTTTGCTGTCTTTGTTTACGATAACAGCGATTCCGTCTGTAGCGATAACTTCTGGTTTAAGTTGATCTTTTTCTTCATCTTTAAGTTCTCTTGAAGCCATAGCGATTTGTGCTGCTCCATCGATTGCAGCTTCGATACCAGCTGATGAACCGTTAGATTGAAGTTCAATTGTTACTTCTGGGTTTAATTCTTGGTAAGCTTCGATGAATTTTTCCATTAATGGAGTAACAGATGTAGAACCTGCAACTGTGATTGAACCGCTTAGTCCTTCAGCAGCTGTATATTCTTCTGTATCTTTTAAAGGTACATATCCTTCTTCTTTAACGATGTCTTGAGCTTGTTTTGAAAGAGCGAATTTTAAGAAGTCTTTAGAAATATCATCTAAACCCTCTTCTTTATATGCAAGGTTGAATGGTCTTGAGATTTTGTAATCTCCTGATTCGATGTTTTCTTCTGTTGCTTCTACGCCTTCTACTTTTACAGGTTTAACTGTATCATTTAGAGAACCTAGTGAGATGTATCCGATAGCTGATGGATCTTGAGCTACTGATGTCATAACTCCGTTTGTTGAGTTTTGAACTACAGCGTCAACTGTGGTTTTATCTTCTTTTTCACCAGCATCATTTTCTTCTTCAAGTCCTACAAGTTCGATGAATGCTCCTCTTGTACCTGAACCATCTTCTCTTGATACTACTGTAAAGTCATAGTCTTCAGCGTTAGCTGTGTCAGCTTCTTCTGTTTTTTCTTCTTTTGTATCGTCAGCTGTTTCTGTTTCTTTTGCAGCATCATCTTTTGCTGCATCATCAGTTTTTTCAGCTGTATCAGCTGTTTCAGTTTGAGCTGTATCAGCTGGTTTTTCTTCAGTTGTTTTTGCGTTATCATTACCGCATGCTGTTAGAACTAATCCAAGTGATAGTGCTGCAGCAATAATTTTTGAATTTTTAAGTGTCATGAAAAATCTCCTTATAGTTTTCATATATTTGTTTTCTTGTACATTCTACATAAACTTTATTTAGAATATTTTAAAGATTTGTAAAGTTTATGTAAAATCTGCCTCTCCTACATTATCTATATACCCAGTACACAAATTTTAAACATTTGATTTTGCCTTATCCTCATCTTTCTCAGGAATAAATATATTCATTAAAAATGCAAATAATGTCGTTAGGACTACAGGTGAAGAACCTATTGCTACTTCAAGGCTTTGTGGCATAAATACTACTCCAGCATTATGAGCTGCAGTAACTACTTGAGTAAATCCAAAACCAATTGCTACAGAAACACCTACTATATAAGTATTTCTCATAGATAGTGGTTGGCTAGTTATCATTCTTATACCATTCATAGTTATGGCAGCAAAAACTGAAATTGTTGCTCCGCCTATAACTGGAAATGGAATTGTAAGCAACAATGAAGAGAACTTAGGAACGAGCCCTGCTATTAAAATCATAACTGAAGATGTGATAAATACTTTTTTATTTATTACTTTATTAATAGAAACAATTCCTGCATTTTGTGAAAATGTTGCTGTTGGTAAGGTCCCTATAAATGAACCTATAATATTTGCTAAAGAAAAGCCCATTATGCCACCTCGTAGCTCATCATCACTTGCAGGTCTATCCATTCCTCCAATGGTAGTCGAGCTCATATCACCTATTCCCTCAATACAGGTGACTATGAAAATAATTATAAATGCGGCAATTGCTGATGGTTCAAATCTGATACCAAAATACATTGGAGTTGCTACAGAAAACCATCCAGCTTCTGAAACCGGGCTTAAATCTACATAACCCATAAAATACGCTAATATATAACCAACAATCATAGAAAGTAAAACTGAAGCTAGAGAAAACATCCCCTTGCCAAAATGTGTAAATATTATATTTGCAAGAAGGGTTACAGCTGCAATAAACCAATATTGCCAAGAGCCCCAACCAGCCATAGCTAAGTCTCCACCGCCACCCATGTAGTTTAAAGCAACTGGATATAAAGAAAGTCCAATTGACAATACAACAGTACCAGCTACAAGTGGTGGGAAATATGGCAGTACATATTTAAGAGCATATCCAAATATAAATGAAAAAATAGCTGCAATTAATTGTGCTCCTAAAACAATTGCTACAATATTTTTTGCACCCAGACTTTCAAATTGATTAGCCAAAGCTATCATAGTAGGTACATAAGAAAAACTTACTCCATAAATCATAGGCAGCTTATTACCTATAAGATGCATAGGTGCTAAAATAATCAAAAGGGTAGTAAGCGCAGATCCAATTAATGACATTTGCACTAAAAGTATAGAATCTGCATAGTCTAGTCCAGCAGCACCTGCAAAAATTAATGTTGGTGCAATACATCCTGCAATCATAGCAATAAGATGCTCAAAGGCTAAAGGCAATGATTGCTTTAAACTAACTGAACCCTCTACAGTAAATAAATTAGAATAATTTTTATCCATTATCTCTCCTTAACATAAAAAATGAAACAACTGACTAAATAACATCCTAAATGAATAATGATTTTATTTTATAACAATTTAGCAGTAAATATTTTAAATTAATTGGTAAAATTATAAATTTACATAAAATACTTTAGCTAAAAACGTTATCCTTGACAAGAAATGTTAAAAAATTATAATTATAAAGAATTATATATAAAGAAGAGGTTTTACATGAGCAATATTTTAGTACCAGAAGGGTACACATCAGATCCAGATTTATACGCTACACAACTATTAATAAAAGAAATAAAAGATTATTTTCAAATCAATTTAGCAAATAACTTAAATTTAAAAAGAGTTTCTGCTCCACTTTTTGTATCAACAGACTCAGGTCTAAATGATAATCTAAACGGTTTTGAGGGACCAGTTGTATTTGACGTGCCAGAAGCAAACAATGAAGAGCTAGAAATAGTACATTCTCTTGCAAAATGGAAACGCTATGCCCTAAAAAACTACAATTTTAAAATGCATGAGGGCCTATACACAGACATGAATGCTATCCGTCGTTGTGAAGTACCAGATAATACCCACTCATTTTATGTCGATCAATGGGACTGGGAGTTTATTATGCAAGATGATGAGAGAAGTGTTGAATACTTAAAAAGAGTTGTAAATGTAATTTATCGCACTTTAAAATCTTTAGATGAATATCTATGCAATCTTATTCCTCAAAGACACAAGCTTTTAAAAGATCAAATTACCTTTATTACTAGTCAAGAGCTACTTGACAAATATCCAGATGTAGAAGATAGTACAGAACGCGAAAGACTTGCAGTAAAAGAATACGGTGCAATATTTTTAATGCAAATTGGAACTACTCTTTCAAATGGTGAAAAACACGATAATAGGGCTCCTGATTATGATGACTGGTTATTAAATGGAGATCTTATAGTTTATAATCCAGTTTTGGATGACCAATTAGAGTTATCTTCCATGGGCATCCGTGTAAATCCAGATAGATTAAATGAGCAATTAAAACAATCAGATAATCTTTACAGATTAAAATACGAATATCATAAACTACTAATAGATGGGAAACTTCCTCAAACTATTGGCGGTGGTATCGGTCAATCAAGAATTTGTATGTTCTTCTTGCAAAAAGCTCACATTGGTGAAGTGCAAGTTTCTTACTGGCCAGATGATTATAGAAAAACCCTTGAAAATAAAGGTGTAACATTATTATAGAAATTCTGAAATTTCAGCTATAAATATATCGCCATATTGGATTAATTTTTTATCTCCCACACCCTTAACTTCTAAGAATACTTCCTCACTTTGAGGTTTTATAGTTGCCATTTCTTTTAGTGAAGCATCAGAAAAGATTATAAATGGGGGAATGTTTCTGTCTTTTGATAAGTCAAGTCTTACTTTTTTTAGATGATTAAATAGTTTATCATCATAGTCACGAGGGTCGATTGACCTAGAAATTCTTTCTTTTTCTTTGACAGGATCTTTTTTATTTTCGATTATAAATACTTTTTCATCTTCAAAAAGTACGTCCTTAGATTTTTCAGTTAATTTTAAAATTGGATATTGGCCCCCGCTTACTCTGATATATCCATCTGCAATAAGAGAGCCTATCAAGTCTTTGATATACTTTTCATCATTAGATTTCATAATACCATAGGTTGAAATTTCTGATAATTTTTTTTCACGAGCATTTTTATTTTGTGAGCCCTTTAAGCAATCGACAATTGTTTTTGATCCATATCTCTGATCTAATCTATAAATGCATGATAGGATTTTTTGACTGTCAATTGTTGCATCAGTTTTTTTTGTATCTGACAAGCAATTTGAACAATTATCACAAAAATCCATTGACTGGCTACCAAAATAATCTAGTATAAACCCCCTTAAACAATTGCTGGTATTTACATAATTTATTATTATTTGAAGTTTTTCTAGCTGATACCTTTTGAAGGCAGGGTTATTGCTTTGATTTATTAAAAACTTGTTAATAATAATATCTTGAGCATTGTAAAGCAATATACATTCCGCATTTTCCCCATCACGTCCTGCACGTCCAGCTTCTTGGTAATAGGATTCCATATCTTTTGGCATATTATAATGAATTACAAATCGGACATTGCTTTTATCTATCCCCATGCCAAAGGCATTGGTCGCAACTATTACTTTTTTTCTATCATAAATAAAGTCATCTTGGTTTTTAATTCTAGTTTTTTCAGCAAGACCTGCATGGTATTTTGCTACGTCTATTCCTATCTTCTTAAGTGACTTGTAAACTTCGTCTACTTTTTTGCGAGTTGAAGCATAGATTATACCAGATTCATTGTTATGATCTTTTAAAAAATTTTTTAGAAATTTGAGTTTATCATTTGGTTTTTCCACGATATAGCTTAGATTTTCCCTATCAAATCCTGTTACTTTTACAAATGGATCTTTTAAATCAAGATTTTTTATTATGTCGTCTCGTACTTCTTTGGTAGCGGTAGCAGTAAATGCTGCAACGGGTATGTCTCCTAGTGCTTCATATATGTTTGGTATTAATTTATAGGCTGGTCTAAAATCATGCCCCCACTGACTGATACAGTGAGCTTCATCTATTGCTAGAAAATTTATATCTAATGTTTTTATAAAGTCCATAAAAAAGTTATTTTCTAACCTTTCTGGGGATATATATAAAAGTTTTATCCTGCCTCTACTTATTTGACTTAATGCATTTTTGTATTCATCACTTGTCATAGATGAATTGATAAAGCTTGCACTAATACCATTTTCATTTAAAGCATCTACTTGATCTTTCATCAGTGAGATCAAGGGAGAAATCACAAGGGTAATGCCATCCATAATAAGTGCGGGCAATTGATAGCAAATAGATTTACCTCCCCCAGTTGGTAAGACTCCTAAAACATCTTTGCCGTCTAAAATATTATTTATTATTTCTTCTTGGCCTGGTCTAAAGCTTTCATAGCCAAAATATTTTTTTAAATTTTTAATCAGTAAATTTTCTGTCATAATAAATCCTAAAAAAAATAATTAAGCTCCTAAGAACTTAATTATTATTTTCTTGGTCTTGGCTTTCCGCTTCCTCATCTACTTCTTCTTTAGGAAGATCTGAATCAGGATTGTCGGTAGGCTCTTCTTCATTTTCATCTTCTGATGTTGTATCTTCTTGGTCATCTTCAGTTGGAGTTTTATTTGTAATATATTCTTCCTCTTCTAGGATAGCTCCTTCACCCTTATTAAAGGTTATATCCCCAACTTTAGTTTTTAAGCTGATATCTTTTTGAGCTTTATTATTTTTGCTAAATCCATCTTTTATATTTCTATAAGAAATATTTCCAAGTATGAAATTTCCTACTTCAAGATTTGCTTTTACATTGTAATTATCTAAACCATCTTGGGAGCTTATAATAATATCTCCAGTTTGGGTTGTAAAATCTGATCTGGTACCCAGTTTGCTTTCGTTTATTAAGATATCTCCAGCATTTGTTGTAAGTTTTGTATTTAATAGTTCAGATTTATCTAGTTTAATGTCACCAGCTTCATTTGTCACACTTCCACCAAAAAATGAATTTTCAAAGCTAATATGACCAGATTTTACATTTAAGTCTAGATTTCTAACTTCTAAATCACTTACTTTTACATCACCTGCATTAATATTTGCTTTAATTTCTTCAAGATTTTTATCCATAGGCAAGAAAATTCTAAGGATTTGCACCTTATTTTTCATATTTAATTCCTTACCCTTAATGTTTGATTTTAGATTCAATACCCCATTTTCATAAGAAACATCTATGGTGTATTCATCTTCATCTCCTCTTTTAAGATTGGTGTATTCGATGTAAGGGTTGGTATTTGAACGTTGGATACGGACATCAGCTGTTTTTAAATCAATATTGATTTTATTGATTTGATTTAAGTCTACCCTCATGATTGTAGATTCATTGTAAGAATTTTGATCGATGGACTCAGATGTTTGAATATCTTTACTGGTTGAATTTTGTTTTTTATTTACAAAGTAAAGAGCAGCTGCTATTAAAATAATTAAAAGTAGGCCGATAAGTAAATTTCTGCGATTTAAATTTTTATATCTATTTTTTCTTTTGCCTGGTCTTTGGTCTTCTTCATTTAGTATTTCTTCAAGCTCAGGATCGTAAAGCTCTTCATCTTTTATTTTTTGGTTATTATCTTCCATAGTTTTCTCCACTAGGTCTATTTGAATTAACTTGTAGCATTTGCAAAAATAAAGTTAGGACAAAAATCCAAATTATTGCTGAAATATTAAAAATTTCTCCATCATAAAATGGTTTAAGCAATACTTCAAATAGCTTATTTTCTTCAATGCCGCCTATAAAATATTGTACCATAAATATGAGTGTAGTTATATTATAAAATACTATAATTATATTTAGAAAATGTTTGGTAAATTTTAAATCATTTTCTTTTATATATATTACTACAGCAATAAGCAAAACACTTGCTAGAATCATAAAATATAACATTTTTTTATTTTCTACATTAAAAAAACCAAATATGGTCATAAATATTAGGACAAAGGCCTTAAATTCATTTAAAAAATTTGATTTTTTTGTTTCTGTATCACTCATAATCAATACTCCATAGATATAGCCCACTTGCAGAAAGGGCTGGGTTTGCTTTTTTTGTATTTTTAGAATCAAAAAAATTTCTAAAATCATCTAAAGATAATTTGCCACGAGCTAGCTCTATCAAGGCTCCAGACATTATCCTTACCTGATTGTGCAAAAAACTATTTGCTTTAAAATATATTTCTAATCTACTTTCATTTTCAATAAAGTATGCATCTTCAATACTACGGATAGTGTTTATTTCTAAATCCTTATCTATACGCATAAAAGCTTTAAAATCGTGTTCACCTTTTAGTATATCAAGTCCTTTTTGGAGTTTATCCAAATCCAAAGGGTATGTAATTTGTTCCATATAATTTCTATGTATGGGATGCATTATTTTATCCCTAAAAATAACATACTGGTAGGTTTTACTTTTTGCAGAAAATCGGGCATGAAAGCCCAAATCTACTTCTTTTGACTCTAAAGAAATAATATCATCTGGTAGATAAGGCTCAATGTGAAATTTAAAGGCCCTAGGATTGATATTTGTAGCTGTCAAAAAATTTACATATTGAGCATAGGCATGGACTCCTGCATCAGTCCTGCCTGCTGCAATTATGCGATTATTTTCATTTGTTACCTTATGAATGGCTTTTTTTACTTCACTTTCAATATTTCTAAGATTTTCTTGGTACTGAAAACCGTGAAAATTAGTTCCGTCATAGCCGATTTTAAGTAATATATTTTTTACCATATATATTTTTTAACTATCATAAATACGCAAAATCCTAAGAATAAAAAGAGAGTCAGATAATCTGTTTTATCCATAAAGATTTCGTTAAGTTTAGTACGTTCTTCCCCAATGCGGTACATTCTGGCTTCCATAGCAGTTGCAAGCTCATCAGATCTTTTAAATGAATTTATAAAAAGTGGTACCAAAAGCGGAATCATAGCTGTGGCACGATTTATAATGTTTCCAGACTCAAAGTCTGCACCTCTTGCCATTTGTGCCATTCTTATTTTATTTGCTTCATCAAATAATGTTGGGATAAATCTTAGGGAAATACTTATCATCATTGCAAGCTCTCCTGCTGGAAAACCAAATCTCTTTAGAGGAGAAAATAACTTTTCTAACCCATCAGTTAACTCCATAGGACTTGTTGTATACGTTAATATTGAAGTAGTAAGAATAATTAAAATCAATCTTATGACTGTAAAAACAGTTCTATATACCCCTTCATCGGTAATTGTTAGGGGTCCTACATTTAATATTACATTTCCTGGGGCTGTAAATAAATTTATAAGCGCAGTTACAATGATAATAAATAATAAGGGTCTAAGAGATTTAAATACATTTTTTATAGGAATCTTTGCTACAAAAAGCATAGCAAAAAGCAAAATTGCAAATGGAATAAAGCTAATAATATCATCTACAAAAAATATAGTGATGATATAAGCAAAAACTCCGATAAGTTTTACCCTAGGATCTAGCCTGTGGATAAAGGTATCAAAGGGTAAATATTGGCCTATTGTTACTTTATTCATTGGCTACTCCTAAATATCTACTAAGTTCTTTAACTGCATCCTCTATTGTGTAAATATCATCGCGAACATCATGTCCCTTTTCTTTGTAAGCTGTCATAAATTTTGAAATTTGAGGCACATCTAAGCCTATTTTTTCTAAATCTACTTTCGTAAATGTATCATATGTGGATACGTCGCTATAAATTTGTCCCTTATTCATTACAATGACCCTATCTACATACTCTGCAACATCTTCCATAGAATGGCTGACTAGGACAATAGTAAGTTCTGGGTCGTTTTCGTAAATATTTATAATTTCTCTAAATATTTCTTCACGTCCTACCGGGTCTAGACCTGCTGTTAGCTCATCTAAAACTAAAACCTTTGGATTCATTGAAATGATTCCTGCAACAGCGACTCTTCTTTGCTGGCCACCAGAAACTTCAAATGGGGATACATCCTTGTATTTCTCATAATCAAGGCCTACTTTTGCCATAGCTTCTTTAACTCTTAAATCTATCTCATCTTCTGATAGTTTCATATTTGTAGGGCCAAAGGCAATGTCTTTTGAAATGGATTCTTCAAAAAGTTGGTGTTCTGGATATTGAAATACCAAACCCACTTTAAATCTGATATCTCTGCGTTTTTCCTTATCTTTTGTATTTACGTCATCTACTATAACATCACCATTACTTGGAATTAAAAGTCCATTAAGTAATTGGACTAGGGTAGACTTTCCTGATCCTGTTTGACCAATAAGACCTATGATCTCGTGGCTTCCTATGTGTAGATTGATATCTTTTAGAGCATATACTTCAGAAGGTAGTCCCTGATTGTAAATATAATCAACATTTTTTATATCTAAATTCATATGCTCTCCAAAAATTCATCAATACTCAATGGTAACCTATCAAATTTTACACCTTTTTGTTTAAGTTCATAAGCTACCTCGGTTACTTGAGGTACAGAAAGACCTAGGTCCTTCATTTGATCAACCTTAGAAAAAACTTCACGAGCAGATCCCTCCAGGGCCTTTTGTCCTTTATCTAAAACTACTATTTTATCAGCAATTATAGCCTCTTCCATATAATGTGTTATATATATAATTGTCTTACCATAATTTTTGTTTAAATCTTCTACAAGCCTTATGACATCTTTTCGACCTTGTGGGTCAAGCATAGCTGTCGGCTCATCAAAAATGATATAATCGCTCATCATTGCAATTACACCAGCTATGGAAACTCTTTGTTTTTGTCCACCTGATAGATTAGCTGGATTTCTTGTTTTAAAATCATTCATACCAACTAATTCTATAGCATTATCTACTCTTTCACGCAGCTCTGGGTTTGGGATTTGTAAGTTTTCTACACCAAAGGCTACTTCTTCTTCGACAGTTGTTGCAACCATTTGATTATCTGGATTTTGAAAAACCATGGAGCATTTGCCCCTCACATCCCATATTAAATTTTCATCTTTAGTATTTAAGTCATCTATCCAAATATTGCCCTCTGTCGGAAAAATCTGTGCATTCATTAGTTTCCCTAGGGTTGATTTTCCAGAACCATTATGCCCTAAAACTGCAACAAAATCTCCCTTATTAATATCAAGATTTAGTCCATTTAGGGCAAAGTGTAACTCTTCATCATCATTTGATGGATAAGCATAACTTAGATTTTCAATTTTTATCATATTCTCTCTTAATAAGCCATTGCTGGCGAGTTATTTGTACTTGATTCGTAAACCACAACTGGTGTTAGGTAATCTACATTTTCAAATAAAGTTTTGGCAACTGATGGTGGCAGATTGTAGCAACCATGTGATCCCCTTTGTAAATATAATTGTCCACCAAAAGCAGATCTCCATGGCGCATCATGGAATCCTTCGCCGTCCCATCCAATTGGCATCCAATAATCTACTGGTGTTTCGTATGATGTTTGTCCATCAAAATTTAAGCCTCTTAATTTTGTATTAGCAGCTTTATTTAAGATTTGACCAACACCGACATTACTAGCCCATCCATCAACTGGTCTTCCTGAAACCAAGTCAGACTCTAAAATTAGGCTACCATTTTTATAAAACCATAAATGCTGACGAGAAATGTCTACTTCTACATAAGTATCACCAATATCTTCCCCAGTTTCAGTTCTAACAAAAGCTATGTTATCATAAACTGGCTCAATATCTCCACTTTGTCTAGAGTTTATTTGCTCATAGATTTTATCAACCATGCCATCAACATCTAGTCTAAATCCATATACTCCTGGACCTACCACAATTTCTCCAATACCTGTAGCATTAAATTTACGATTTTTTCCATAAGTATCTGTTTCGCTTGCAAGATATTTTGCATACTCATATACTTTATCATAATTTAGTTCTGGGCCTTCATCATTCATATCAAATAAATCAAGTAATGAATCTCCCTCAAGTTTTAGGTCAAAACCATTAAAATTAAATTTAATTGACATATCTTTTAAGCTTTGAGCATCAGCCAAGGCATCTTGAATTTGTTTTGAATCACTTGTAAGTTCTGGATTTACATAATAACTATCATCTAAAACTAAATCATTGCTTTTAGTATTTATGTTATCTATTATTGCTTTTTTTAATTTTTCCTTATCAATTTTATCTCCGGAAACTTCTTTTTCTATATAAAAGTCTCCGTCCTTCATCGCAACTTTTGCATTTTCTGGCTCGGTAAAATTGCTCATCACACTTGAGCTATCAATTACTTTATCAAGCTTATCTTTGTCATAAAATACCTTGTAGTTAACATCAAATTTTTGTTTTTTATTACTAAGTAAGGCAGATGGCCAAGTAAACGGATTTTGATCTATTTTTGCATCCTTAGGCACTTCTGCTTTGTAGTCTATGTCTGCTGGATTAATTTTAAAGCTTTTATCAGATCGACCGCTTACATTTAAGCTAAAATCCTCTGGTGCTGATGCTATGGCTTCCTTTTTTGATGCATAGGATATATCTTTGCCATTAAGATATGTGCCTGGCAAGGCTATATTTGAAAAAATTATTGTTCCTATCAAGTAAATAGCAACAACAATTGAAAGAATTATAAGTCCAATTCTTTTACCATTTTTGTTATTATTTGTCTCCGTCAATTATTTCCTCCATTTTTATCAGGCTTTTTTCCAAAATATTGGTAAAAATCAACTTTTTCACCACCGTTATATAACTTTCTTTTTTTTGAAAGTTTTCTTTTAAATTTTTGATCAAATTTCTCATCACTAGTTATAAAATAAAAAGACCAAGTCTCCATATTTTTAAACTTTTGATTTATTTTTTTGTATATTTCATCTGTATCAACATGTGATAGTCGCTGTCCATAGGGAGGGTTTGTAATCATAATTCCAAAATCATCTTTTATAGCTACATTTGTAATATCGCGAGTTATAAATGAAATGTCTTCGCCCACCCCTGCATTAATCGCATTATTTTTAGCTAGAGAAATGGCTCTACCAGAAATATCTGAGCCAAGTAAATTTAGTTTCTTGTCATAGTCAATTACTTCTAGTGCTTCTTTTTTTGCCAATTTATGATGGTCTTTGTCTATAAAAATAAAGTTTTCAAAATCAAAATCTCGGTCTATGCCAGGAGCAATATTACGAGCTTTTCTGGCGGCCTCAATCAAAATAGTGCCAGACCCACAAAATCCATCAAATAAAAATCTATCAGGATTATAAAAAGATAAGTCAACTAAAGCTGCTGCTAAATTTTCACGAAGTGGTGCCTTTACGGTATCCTCGCGATATCCGCGTTTATGAAGTCCCTCTCCAGAAGTATCGATAGCAACTGTTGCAAGATCATTTTTTAACATTACTTCTACCTGTACTTTATGACCATTTTTTTCAAAATGATTGATATTATATCTTTTTCTCATTGATTCGATAATAGCTTTTTCGCTGACAGATTGAATAGTGCGGATAGAAAATAATTTTGACTTATGACTCCTTGCAGAAACTATAAAATTGCTATCTTTTGCCAAAAAATCTGGCCATGAAATTTGCTTAACCTTTTCAAAAAGCTGATCGAAATCATGCGCCTTAAATTCATCAATAACAAGATAGACCCTATCGGCCTCATGTAAATTTATATTTAGTTTTGAAATATTAGATAAATCAGTATTTAAACTAATCATCCCATCACTAACTTCAAAATCTTCAAATCCCATATCCAAAAGTTGTCTTTTGACAAGAGCTTCAAGACCGAAACTAGTGGTAATCAAAAATTTAGTCATACTTTTATTATAACTTTAAAAACTAATATTTCATCTTGATTTTTAAGGTATTTTGGTCATTAACAATAAAAACCACCCGTAGGTGGTTAATTATTTGTTCTCTTCTAAGAAATTGTACATTTTTTCAAAAACTATTTGTCTATGATCAAAGTTTTTAAATGAATGATCAGCTTCTATTATCTGCTCATATTTTGCATGTGGATAAGCTTTTTCAAGCTTTTGGTTGGCATCATTATACACCAAATCATCCTGAGTTCCTCGCAAGATCAATACATTACCCCTATATTTGCGAGCTTGTCCATAAATATCTTTTGGCAGAAAATCAATCAAGAATTTTTTGTGAAGTTTTACTCCACCTATATCCACATCTTCTATTTCTCTTACTTTTTTTGCTATTTCTAGCTTTTCAAGATTTTCCCTATCAGTTTTTGGATCAAAATAGGTCATTCCAGCTATTTTTAAATAATCAGGATTATTCATATCACTTGCTGGGGCTAAAAGAACCATGGCTTTTGGATTAATTTTTGGTGCAATAAGGGTCGATATTACCCCACCTAAGGAATGTCCCACAAGGTAAATTCTATTTCTATCAACAAATTTACGAAGCCTTGTAAAATCATAAATCATAACGGCTTCTTCTTGTTCACGACTTACTGTCATATCGTAAAAATCGCCATCAGACTCATTTGTTCCAGAAAAATCAAAACGCATTGTGATATATCCCCTATCTGTTAAAAATTGTGAGTTTTGTCCTCGAAACCATGCACTACCATTACGATCTCCACCAAAACCATGGTAGAAAATCACAGCCGGATATTTTTTGCTCGCATCAAAGTCATCAGGGGTGTTTATAACACCTCTTAAAATTATTCCGTCTTTTTTTGATATTTGTTCGTAAAAATATTTCATATTAAGCTCTTGAATTTAATATTCTTGCCATTTCAACACCAGATGCTGATGCTTGAGAAAGTGAGTGGGTCACCCCTGAGCCATCGCCTAGGCAATATAGACCTTTTTGAGTGGTTTCAAAGTTTTTATCAACCTCTACTACAGAATTATAGAATTTTACTTCTATCCCATATAAAAGTGTATCATCATTTGCCATACCTGGGGCAATCTTATCTAATTGATAAATCATTTCGATAATATCATCAAGCTGTCTTTTAGGCATTACTAGTGATAGGTCCCCGGCAGTTGCATTTAAGGTTGGTTTTGTAAATGATTTTGTCATACGTCTTTCTGATGAACGACGTCCTTTTACTAAGTCTCCAAATCTTTGCATCAAAACACCCCCACCTAACATATTTGAAAGTTTTGCAATGGATTCACCATATTCATTTGAATCTTCAAATGGCTCAGTAAATTTATTTGTTACAAGTAAAGCAAAGTTTGTGTTTGGTGATTGAAGATTAGGATCTGTAAATGAGTGGCCATTTACTGTTTGGATTCCATTTGTATTTTCAACTACAACTTGACCGTATGGATTCATACAGAATGTACGAACTACATCATTATATTGCTTGGTTTGATACATAATTTTTGCTTCATAAACATCATCTGTAATGTGTTTAAAAACTTCTGCTGGCACTTCTACACGCACACCAATGTCTACACGGTTTTTGTGAGTATTTACCTGAAATTTATCGCAAACTTCTGATATCCATTTTGATCCAGAACGGCCTGCAGCTAAAACTAGATCCTTGCATGTGAAAGTCTCCCCACCATTTGTTTTTATAGTATATGTATTATTTTCATAAGAAACATCTGTTACCATTGTTCTAAATTTAAAATCTATTTGATCTTTTACATAATCATAGATTTTTTGTAGAATAATCTTGTTTCTTTCTGTACCAAAATGTCGTACTTTTGCATCCAAAAGGTGCAAATCATGTCGAAGACATTTTGTTTTTAGGTCATTTTTATCAGTAGAATATAATTCTAAGTCTCCACCATCAAATTCCATTAAAACTGAATCCACATATTCCATTAGTTCCATGGCTTTTTCTTCACCTATGTACTCATGTAAGTCTCCACCAAAACTTGTCGTAATATTGTATTTACCATCTGAAAGTGTACCAGCTCCTCCAAATCCATACATAATATTGCAAGGTTTACAGTGAATACAGTGATCAACTTTTCCATCTGTAATTGGACAAGATCTATTTGCTACTTGCCTACCACCATCTATTACTAAAACTTTTTTATCAGTATTTAGCCTTTTAAATTCGTAGGCCATAAAGGCTCCAGCAGCCCCAGCGCCAACTACTATAACGTCATAATTTTCCATAAAAAGCCTCGTTTCTCTAAATTTGCCTAGAGTACTATACAATATTAATTATAAATGACAAGGCTATTATTCATATATAGCTCGGACTCCGCCAATAAGTTTTGGACGTGATTTAAGAGCAGTTACCCTTGCATCTCCAATATATTTTTCTTTTAATCTAAGTGGTACTTGGACAAATTTTACATGCATTGCTATTTCTGTATCGCCAATGTCAATGCCAGCTTTTGCTATCACGTGTTCAATAACTACTGGATTTTTCATTTGGCTAAATGCTGCCACACTCATAGCACCACCTGCGTGTAGGGCGGGAACTACTGATACGATATCAAAATTATTTTTATCGGCCACTTCTTTTTCTATTACAATTGCACGATTTAAATGCTCACAGCATTGTACAGCTAGTTTTATATTTTTTTCATCAAGGATTTCTAATACCGTTTCTATTACTGCGTTTCCAATTTCTAAGTTAGAATCTTTTCCAATCATCCCGCCTTTTATCTCACTAGTTGAACCTCCTAAAACTAAGATATCATTTTCTTTTAAATCTGCTTCTTCTATCAATTCAACAATCGCATTTCTAGTTTGATTTTTAATATTTTTTAAATTTTCCATATGCAAATCTCCTTAAGTATATTATACGACTTTAAATTTTTCCAAAAAAATAACCCTAAGCTTTACTTAAGGTTATTTTCCGATTTTTTCTTCCCTACCATAATAAAATAAATATTGTTGGGCATATCCTGCAAGTTCACCAAAATACTCTCTAACATAGTCATCTACTAATCTTTTCGGAACCTCGTGGCCTATAAAAAGTGTTTCCATAACTCGTTTTATCCAAACATCCACTGGGAATGTTTCACGCCTATGATAGGTGAAAAGTAAAATACAATCCGCAACTTTTGGACCAATTCCTGGCATTTCCATTAATTTTTCTTTTAGTTCTTCAGTTGATAATGTCTGATCGCTATCAAAATCTAAATATCCATCAGCAACCATCTTGCTAGCTTGAACTATTCTTACATCACGAAAACCAACTCTGGCAAATTCGCGAAGCTCTAATGGATCTACCTTTGCTAAAACTTCTGGTCTTGGAAATCCATAATATTTGCGTCCCATATATTCGCCTATATAATCTCCATATCTTTCACTAATGATTCTTATAGAATTTTTTATCCTAGTAATACCATTATTTGCAGAAATTATAAAGGAAATTACTGTTTCAAACATCTCTTGATTTAAAATTCTAATTCCATAACCATAGTCTGATGCTGTTTTTAAAATCTCATTTTCTGATAATTGTTTTTTAATTGCGCTATAATCAATACCTAGATCAAAATAATCATAAAATATTTCATAAAAGTCATCTAGAGAAATATTTCTAATCAAAACATCACCTTCTCTTTTTAGGACATTTATGATTTTTCCCAGGTGAACTGCTGTGTATGAACCATCTTCTTCGATATTAAAATTAAAACATTGTCCACATTCAAAAATATGAGTTGGATTGAATGATTCGTGTTTTAAAACTAATCCATCACTAGTTTCTTTTATATTAATTTGATTTTTTTCTTTAAAGATATATCTCATTATTTAACCCTAACTGCATGAATTGCTAGTCTTTGGTCAGCATAGTCGTATTGGCATGTTGAAAGTGTGATGATTTGATCATCAGGTTTAAATGTAACATTTGGTAGACTAACTTCAGAGTTGCCTCTTAGTTGGTTAAAATAAGGAACAACGTCATCTCTATTTGTAAAATAAAGAGTTCTATAAGCATAATCTGCTGGTATACCATATGCTGAGAATATTTGATATTCGCGAAGTTCAGTTTTTGTTGCTAAATAGATAGTTGTATGTTTTTCAGCAAATTCTTGTTTTCTGTATTGGTCAAGCGGTGTAAACATGGAGTTTATTTCCAAGTGGTGACCATAAATTACTGTATTATCATCATTAAAATCTGGTTTATTATTCATATCTATAAATATAGATCCAGCTATGTCGTATTCTTTATTTATTCCTCGACGAAGGTAAAAATCATTATCCGACCCTTGTAAAACAGGATAAGCTATTCCAACTTCAGGAATTTCTATAAATCCTACTATATCTTCGTTATTGTATTTTTTAGCTAGGGCGTCCATTACTTTTAAATAATGTTGGTGTTTTTGCTCCCATGGGTCAGCACTTGAGTTTTGATCAGAATTTTCATCACTTTCATGCTGCATTTCTGTCTCAACTTCTTTAACCACATTTGCTAGCTCTTTATTATTATTTGAATTTGTTCGGTAATCTAGTAGCCTTTTTCCTAAAATTGCAATACAAGCAAGGATTATAAGAATTAGGAAAAACCTAACGACACTCATTACTTTAGATTTCATCGTACCACCTTTAAAATTTAGTTACTATTAGTATAATATACCATAATGAAGATAATATGAAAATAAATTTTAAGGAGATATAACAATGAATGATTATAAATTATTTGTAGGAACAATTTGCCCATATTGCCAAAAAGTAGAAAACTTTATGAAAGAAAATGATATCAAAATTGAAGTAGTAAATATAGAAGAAAATCGTGATGCTATGCGTGATCTAATCGAAAATGGTGGTAAAAGACAAGTTCCATGCCTATACCACGATGGCGAATACCTATACGAATCAGATGATATCATAGAATTTTTAAGGGAAAATAAATAACTGTCATAAATTTTGCTCAAATGGGAATAATATTTAGAAGGAGCAAATATGATAAAATTAATAACATCTGATATTGACGAAACCCTGGTAGACAATTTAAAAAACGTACCAGAGGTAAATACCAGAGCAATAGCCAAAGCAGAAGACAATGGTATAAAAGTAATGCTTGCTACAGGCCGTGGACCATATGAATTAAGGCAAATCCCAAGTCAAGCTGGAGTTACTGGCAAAGACAGATTTATAATTTGTTGTAACGGTGCCATAACTCTTAAGGCAGATACCCGTGAAATAGTAGACTCAATGCCACTAGAATTTGAATATGCCAAGAACGTTTTTGAATTCGCATACAAAAACAATTTACAGTTTTTCGTCTATACTCTGGATCGTAAATACGCAATAAACCTTGACCCAATCGAAGAGTCAAACGAATATACAAACGAGACCAGAGTTGAGGAGATCCAAGGCGATAATATTGATTTTCTAAAAGACGAAATTTTACTAAAAGCCTTGATAAAAAATAATGACATAGATTTCTTGCATTCATTAGAAGTAGATGTAGCTAAAATAACTGACTATAGTTGTGAAATAGCTTATTCTTCTGATTTATATATGGAAATAAATGCAAAAAATGTAAATAAGGCAACCGCCCTAAAAAAAGTTTGCGAATATTATGGATTTGGTATGGAAAATACTTTGGTAATCGGTGATAACTATAATGATGTAGCAATGATTGAAGCTGCAGGTATCGGTGTAGCTGTAGCAAATGCCCACTTGCAGGTAAAAGAAGTAGCAGATTTTGTAACTGATGCGGACAACGAAGAAGGCGCAGTTGCAGAAGCAATTAAAAAATATGCATTTGATAACAAATAAAAAAGAACTGACTAATGAAAGTCAGCTCTTTTTATTTGTACCAATATTTTCCGGAATCATCAATAAATTTTTTATAAACAAAATATATTGCTCCACCAGCTAAGATGACTGGCAAAAATTGAACTATAAGTCCAATTCCTAAACCGAAAATAATTAAAGGTAGGAAAAGTATGCCACCAATAAGTAAAAATGGCAATAATAAGGCTTTTCCAACTAATTTTAGTACTAAACCTAAAACACCAAATATAATTTTAAACACTAGGGAAAATATAAAAGCTCCCAGTGCAAATGTAAAAATTGTAGTCAACATAATCTTTTCCTTTCTGAAAGACATCAAATTTCTTTTAATTTATTCTAATAATATTATACCACAATTTTAACAAATTCAACATATTATTAAATATTTTAATTTAAATTTTAAATATATTAAAGTTTAACTCTTATTTCACAAGATATTTCAAAAATTTCATTAGGCTTCAAATGATAGATATCTTTCTCTTTATCTTCAAAGGCATTACCATTATATGTTGGCTCTATACAAATGTAGTCCCCCTTAAAATCGGACCAGAAGACATATTTGTTAATGTTTTTTATGCCTATAATTTCAATTTGTTTGTCATTTAATTTAAATTTTTCATTTGAAGAATCTTCATAAATGCTATTTGGCAATTCTTTTTTATCGATGCTTCTATCATTTATTACTACTGAATGATCATGAGCATAAAAGTACGGATGAAAGCCGGGTGCTACTAGTTTTTCTTCATCCGAAACATTTTCTATCATAAGATTTAAAAGTAAGTTTGGCCCGTCTAGCTCATAAACTACAGTAAATTTAACATCTTTGTAGGATTCTACACCCTCTAGGCTTAACTTTATAAAACTTTCTCTTTGTTCTAGAACTTCCCACAATAAATCCCTTCCAAATCCATGGGATGGAAGGGAGTTTAATGTATCATCTACACCAAAATTAGGAGCACAAACGTGCATGCCACCTCGAATTTTAAGAATATCCCCAATTTTAACCATTACTTTCGGAAAAAAATATTGGAATATCTTTAACTTCAAAATTATCTATATATGCACCATTTGTATTCACTTCTAAACTTGCTAATGAATTTTTTAAGCTAATTTTCATATATTTTGTATGTCTGGCTCTTGTGCAGGTTGTCTTTTGCCTAAATCTTGGTCAAGCATATATATTGAGTGCCAGTCATCCCCTACTCTTTCCATTCTGGTAATCATTTTTGTGAAGTTCTCTTCTTCTTCTACTTGTTCATCTATATACCATTGGATAAATGAAAATACACGTGCATCTTCTTCACGAGCTTTATCTGAGATTTCAATAATTCTTTTTGTTACTTCTTTTTCATGTTCTAGGGCAGTTTTTAATACTTCTAAAATACTACCGTAATCACTTTTTGGTTCAGAAATTGCTTTGTAGTGTGGTCTATATCCAACAGATTGAAGGAATTTTCTCATACCTTCTCCATGCATGATTTCTTCATCTACTTGGATATCTAACCATGTAGTAAAACCATCTAAGTCTAGGTCATCTGTGTATGCGCTCATTGCTTTGTATATATAAGCTGACTCATATTCAAAGTTCATTTGTTCATTTAATAAATCCAATACATTGCTCATTTTTATACCTCTTTCATTTCTAAAAAATTGTCATATAAAACATAAACCCCATAAAAACCCAAGTCATTTTTGAGTAAGATTTTAGTTATCTGGCCTATGCTTTTTAGTGGAATCTCGACTGTAAACGAATTATTGCCCACATTTATTTTATTGTGGGCAAGTAATGATTGATCTTTAATTTCATTAAAAATTTCTTTTGCCATTGACCTATCAAAATCAAAATCCAAGACAAAGGTTACTGGATAAGTTTTTGATAAATCCTCCTCATATTCAATTTTTTTGATTAAAGATACATTTTTCATAAACAAGCCTCATAACTCTTATATTATAGAAATACCCAATTAAAGAAAAAAAACACAGGATTATACTCCTGTGTTCTCCTTTGCCATTTTTTCGCTATGTTCTTTCATTTCCTTATATGAAAATACACATCCACAATATGACTGCCTATATAATTGATATTTTTTTGATAGCTCAATGGACATTTGATAACCATTGCGTTTTTTAAAATCTGAATATAGATATTTTACTCCATATTCTTCTTCTAGCTTCTTGCCTATTTCATTTATCCATTTAGAATTTTTGTATGGAGAGATTGAGAGTGTTGTGCAAAAATAATCATAGCCGTGATCTTTGGCATATTTTGCAGTTTCTCTTAGCCTTAGCTTATAGCAATCATAACAAGCTTCTCCGCCTTCAGCTGAGTCTTTTCTTTTTTTTGCTACATCATAAAAGTCTCTTACATCATTTTCTGGGACAATAACTTTGCCATCTATGCCAATTCTTTTGGCCAAGACACCAACATAATCACTTCTTTTTTCTAATTCTGTTCTTGGATATATCATAGGATTATAAAAATACATATCTATATCAAAATCATCTTTTATCCTATGCATTACTGTTGTCGAACATGGAGCACAGCATACTTGCATAAGAAGTTTTGGTTTTAATCCTTCTTTTCTATTCTTATCTATTATTTTTTCCATTTCTAGATTGTAGTTTATATTATTCATAAAAATGATTATACCTTTAAAATTTCAAATAAAAAAAGCACATATGATATATGTGCTTGTAGTTTCTGTAATATTATCTTTTTGAGAATTGTGAAGATTTTCTTGCTTTCTTTTGACCTGGTTTATATCTTTCTTTTTTACGTGGGTCACGTGTAAGAAATCCTGCTCTTTTTAGAGCTTGTCTGTAATCAGGGTTTACTTCAAGAAGGGCTCTAGCAATAGCGTGTCTGATAGCTCCCGCTTGTCCGTTGTATCCACCACCGTTTACATTAACTTTGATATCAAAGCTATTTTCATTTTCTGTTAGAGCAAGTGGTGCTTTTGCAACGATTCTTAAAGTTTCGAAATCAAAATATTCTTCAATATTTCTACCATTTACTACAATATTTCCGCTGCCTGGTCTCATTGTAACTCTGGCAACTGCGGATTTTCTACGTCCTGTTGATTGAATAATTGTATCTGCCATTTAAGTCTCCTTACTTTAATTCCAATTTTTCAGGCATTTGCGCTTCGTGATTGTGATCAGGGCCTGCTACAACTCTAAGTTTTTTAGCCATTTGGCGACCTAGTTTGTTGTGTGGAAGCATACCGATAACTGCATGTTCAACGATTCTTTCTGGGTGTTTATTCATCATATCTTTGTAAGATGTAATTTTTAAACCACCTGTATAACCTGAATATCTTTTGTATTCTTTTTGGTTTTCTTTGTTACCTGTAAGTCTAACTTTATCAGCATTAACAACAATTACATAATCTCCCATATCCATATTTGGAGTAAATGTAGCTTTGTGTTTACCTCTTAAAATTGCTGCTACTTCTGTAGCAAGACGTCCTAATACAGCTCCTTCTGCATCAACAACATACCATTTTCTTTCGATGTCGTTTGCACTTGGAGTGTAAGTTTTTTGATATTTCATCAATATTCCTCCTATAAAAATTTTCGCCTATCATATTTAGACACCGCAGCTGATAGGTGGCGGCTGTACTCGTCCTGACATTTATTTTTAAAATCGCTTACAGGAAGCGCGATTTGATCGAAAAGTTTCATAAAAGAAACTTCATAGTCGACTGCTATATATTACTATAAATTCTTGACCTTGTCAAGGATTTAATGCATAAAAGTTGTTGGATTTTTCTCCTTACCAAAGATTACTTTTCTATTTTGAATCAATAAGAAAATAAATACCACTACAAATATTATTGCAGAAAGTGCATTTATGGATGGATTTATCCCCCTGCGGGCCATGGAATAAATAGTCATTGAAAGGTTTGAAACCCCATTTCCCGATGTAAAGTATGAAATTGCAAAATCATCTAAGGAAAGAGTAAAAGAAATCAATGCTCCCGCAAAAATTCCATTTTTGATATTTGGTATCAATACTTTTCTGACAGCATATGAAGGTGTTGCACCAAGATCTAGGGCAGCTTCTATAATATTCTTATCCATGGCTTCTACAGCTGGAAGCACTGTCAAAACTACATAGGGAATGCAAAACATAACATGGGATAAAATCATAGTTAAATATCCCAAATTTAACTTCAAAAAACCATATAGACCCATCAATGAAATGGCTGTAATTATATCTGGATTTAAGACTGGCAAATAATTTATATTTAAAATTGCATTTTTCTTTCTGCCACGTAGTTCTGAAATACCGATTGCTGAAAGTGTACCGATAATTGTCGCAACAATAGTCGCTACAACGGCCACTATCAAAGTTGTTTTTACTGCAGAAATTATCTCAGGATTTGAAAAAAGTTCTGTATACCAATCAGTTGTAAAACCTACCCAACGGCCACGAAGTTTACTATCATTAAATGAAAAAACTATCATCACCACAATTGGAGCATACAAAAACAAAAATACAATTATTGTATAAAGGCGTTCTAAAAATTTTCTCATACAATATCCCCTTCCAAATCACGACCAAATCTTCTTTGAATAAATAGGGCTAAAAATAATATCAGCATTAGTATAATTGCAGTTGCCGAACCAAATCCCCAATCACCAGTAAAGGTAAATTGTTGATCAATTAAGTTTCCTATCATATATACTTTTTGACCACCTAATAGGTTAGAAACAACAAAGGTAGAGATCGCCGGGATAAATACCATTATTATTCCAGTATAAACTCCGGGCAATGATAATGGAAATATTACTTTTCTAAATACAGTTTTCATATCAGCCCCGAGATCTAGGGCAGCATCTATTAGGTTTTTATCAACTTTTTTTAGAGCATTATATATTTGTATAACCATAAATGGCAAAAATTCATAAATCATACCTAGGATTACAGCGGTTGGTGTGTACATAATGCCAAGTGGCTCATAGCCAATGGAAACTAAAAATCTATTTAAAACTCCATTTCTACCTAAAAGAGTAATCCATCCATAAGTTCTAAGCAAAAGATTTATCCACATCGGCATTATAAAAACGAAAATTAACGATGATGCTACTGCCTCATCCATTCTTGAAATGATGTAGGCAACGGGATAACCGATAAGTAAACAACCAAGAGTTGCTAAAAAAGATATAAGTAGAGTAATTCCAAGCATTTTTAAATACCTAGGTTCAAAAAATCTAGCGTAGTTTCTTAGACTAAAGGAAAAATTATCAAAAGCTATGGATTCAGACCCATTAAATGAGTAAAGAAGAATCAAAACCAGGGGTAAAATTATAAAAACTCCAGCCCAAACTAGGTAAATATTTAGATATTTTTTCATATAAGATTTCCTCCAGGCTCATAAGCTGATACGCTCTCATCTGTGCTTGATCTTTCTTCCATTACATGGATGGCGTCAGGATCAATTGCAACACCTACATTTGTGCCAATTGCAACATCTTCTGGATGATGAACATTTATCCCAAAATCATCCCCACATACACGAATGTCATAATAGGTTCCTTTAAACATTGAGTTTTGAACAACTCCTTTTAAATTAGCATCTTCCGCTAGATACAAATATTCTGGACGAAGCATAACGCTAACATTTTTGCCAGGCTTTACCTTATCAACGCAAGGATAATCATGACCTAAGAAATTTACCTTGGAACGGTCGACCATTTTGCCTCGAAAAATATTTGAATCTCCCAAGAAATTTGCTACAAATGCATTAACTGGTTCTTCGTAAATGTATTGAGGAGTTCCAAATTGTTCTATAACTCCCTTATTCATAACTGCAATCTTATCTGACATAGACAATGCTTCTTCTTGATCGTGGGTTACGTAAATAAAGGTAATTCCTACTTCTTTTTGAATATTTTTTAGCTCTATTTGCATTCTTTTTCTAAGCTTTAAATCAAGGGCTCCTAACGGCTCATCAAATAATATTATTTCTGGCTCATTTACTAAGGCGCGAGCAATGGCAACCCTTTGTTTTTGTCCACCAGATAATCTTGAAATATCCCTATTGCCATAATTTGCTAAATCTACTAATTCTAAAGCTTTTTCTACCTTTTTTTTGATTTCACTTTCATTTGTTTTTTTGATTCTTAGTCCAAATGCAACATTGTCAAATACATTTAGATGAGGAAAAAGTGCATAGTTTTGAAAAACTGTATTTATATTTCTTTCATTCGGAGGTATTTTTGATATATCCTTGCCCTCAAAAATTACTTCTCCACTGTCTGGTTTTTCAAATCCCCCGATAATTCTTAAAGTAGTTGTTTTTCCACAACCTGATGGACCAATTAGAGTTAAAAACTCGCCTCTTTCTACATCTAAATCAATAGATTTTAGTATTTGTTTTTCATCATAAAATTTATCTATATTCCTTAATTGTAAAACTTCGCTCATTATATCCTCCTAATATGATGCAAGAACTTCCACCCACAAGTCGTTGTACACTTGCATATAATCTTCTAAGTCTTTAAACATTTCTGGTTGTGGATGTTTTGAAAAGTCTGGATATGCTTCTTCTGATTCTGCTATGTATTCTGGGAGATTTTCCCTTACTCCATCTACAACACTAGTAAAACCTTCCATCCACTCAGCATTTGCTGTAGCCACTTTTGGATCTGTAAAATAATTTATAAATATTTCAGCATTTTTTTTGTTTTTTGCGCCCTTTGGTATGGCAAGATTATCAACCTGCATATTCATCCCTTCTTCAGGAGTAACATATTTTAAGTTTTCATTTTGAGTTCTCATTAAGAGTGCATCACCAGAGTACATGACAGTAATTGCAGCATCACCTTGTACCACCAAATCACGAGCCTCATCTGTAAGATATGCATATACCAAAGGTTTTTGCTTGATCAATTCATTTTTTGCTTCATTTAGTTGATCCATATCTTGTGTATTTATAGAATATCCTAATTTTTGCAAGGCAACTGACATGGAAAGTCTTGGCAAATCATACATTATTATTTCGCCCTTATATTTTGGATTCCAAAGGTCGGCCCATTTTGTGATAGGTTCTTTTATAATATCGGTATTGTAAACTATGCCAAAATGGGAGGCAAAATACGGAACTGTGTACTCGTTTTTTGGATCATAATCTAGCCCCTTATATTTTTCGTTTATATATTTAAAGTTAGGAACATTTGAAAAATCAATTTTTTCCAACATATCATTTTTTAATAGTCTTTCTACCATATAATCACTTGGAACTATTACATCATAATTATTTGATGATTGGGAAAGCTTTATAAACATTTCCTCATCAGATGTAAAGGTTTCATAGACAACATCAATGCCAGTTTCTTTTTCAAACTCTGGTATCAAATCCATGTCTAGATACTCCCCAGCATTAAAAACTACAACTTGATTTTTATCTTTGCTGGAGCATGATGTTAAAATTAGTAAGATAAATCCCATCAAAAAAATTTTCTTTTTCATAATTCCTCCTTTTTTAAAATTAGACAAAAAAAGTCCTTGCACATTATTTTGAACAAGGATTTTATAATCATACCTACTTACTCATTATTTAAACCCTCTAGGTATGAAGTTTATTATCAGGATTTGGCAATTTGCCCCCTGTGGTTGTGAGTTTTAACCATATAAATGAGTCTAAAGTATGGCTAAATGTGAGTTGCCCCACCAGTTCTTACCCCACAGGTGTTCTTAATGTATTTTTAAATTTATTAGATTGTAACTACCCCAATTATAAGGTTAAATATTTCAAATGTCAAACTAAATTTTACTAGTTTAACACACGGAATTGATAGTGATAATCATTGCAATTTAAATATTTAGAGTTGATTTTAAAATTAAATTTTATAAGCTTCTTTTATATCAAAGGCATGGTTCATAGGTCCACTGCCTTTACCTAAATCTAGTCCATCTTTTAAGGCGCCTTCTAGATACTTTTTTGCATTTCTTACAGATTCTTCTAGAGATTTATCTTTTGCAAGATTTGCAGCAATTGCTGATGAAAGTGTACATCCAGTTCCATGAGTATTTTCGTTTTTTATGCGTTTCCCCTCAATCCATGTAATATTTAGTGAATCAATTTCAAATAATACATCATTTGCATCATTTATTGAGTGACCACCCTTTACAAGCACACTTACTCCCAGTTCATTAGCCATTTTTTCAGCAGCTACTTCCATATCTATTTCATTTTTTATTTGCATATTCGCTAATATTTCTGCCTCTGGGATATTTGGTGTAATAAGGTCAGCTAGAGGAATTAATTTTTCTTTTAAAGTATCAATTGCATCATCTTTTAAAAGCTTTGCCCCACTTGTTGCTACCATTACTGGATCTAGGACTATGTTTTTTGCTTGATATTCTTCTAATTTTTCTGCAATAGCAGTAATTAATTCTTTATCAGAGACCATACCAATTTTTACTGCATCTGGATAAATATCAGTAAAAATTGCATCAATTTGTGATTTTAAAAATTCTGGGCTTACATCCATTATGTCCGTAACACCTGTTGTATTTTGGGCAGTCAAAGCTGTAATGGCAGACATAGCAAAAACCCCATTTAAAGTCATGGCCTTAAGATCGGCTTGGATTCCTGCTCCACCTGATGAATCTGAACCTGCAATTGTTAAAGCTGTTTTCATTATTTTCCTCCTAAATTTATAAAAAAAAGAATACCACTTAGGGTATTCTAAAACTACAAAATTTAAAATTTATACTTTGCCATTAACTAAATAAGCTAAGGCCGATGGTATAGTTCTATTTTAGAACTCCCCATATTTACTAAAATATTTCATTGATATTTTCATTGTATAAAATTCAGTTTTCTTTGTCAATTTATTTATTTTTCATATTCTTATAGGTTGCTGGTGAAAATAATAATATCATTGGGTAAAGTTCTAGTCTTCCAAATAGCATTGCAAGGGTTAAAGTAAATTTTGATAGGTATCCTAAATTTACAAAACTATTTATAGGACCAAACTCCCCAAGTCCTGGACCAACATTGTTATATGTGGTTGCAACTGCTGTAAATGATGTTTCTAGGTCATTTGTTTCTAATGTCACTATTAGCATAAATATTATAAACACTAATAAATAAACTAGTAAATATTTATTTACAGAATTTTCAACTTCATCATCTACTTTTTTGCCGTCTAGTTTGTTTACAGTAACTCTCATTGGATTTATGGTTTGTTTGACTTGATTTATTGCAGATTTACATAACATAGTTATTCTTGAAACTTTTAGACCACCAGCTGTAGATCCTGCAGACCCACCTATAAACATTAATAAAATTAAAATATTTCTAGAAAACATTGGCCATTTTCCATAGTGGGCGGATACATATCCTGTTGTAGTAATAATAGAGCTAACTGTAAAAAATGAGTTTACCCCAGCATAGAACTTATCATCATACATTCCTGAAATATTTATAAAAATTAGGATTGATGAGATGGCAACTATTATAGCATACCATTTTAATTCTTCTGACTTAAAGCTATCTTTTACAGATCTAAATATAGCATAATAATAAAGATTAAAGTTTACTCCAAATAAAAATATTGCTATACCAAGGACTATTTCAATATATCTAGAATCATAATAACCAACAGAAATACCACTATTTGCAAAACCACCAGTTCCTGCTGCACCAAAGGCATAAATTATGCTATCAAACAAATTCATGCCGCCAAAAAGTAAAAATATTACTGTAATTGCTGTCATTACCAAATATATAATATACAAAACTCTTGCAGTGTGTGAAAGTTTTGGTGTAACTTTTCCAAAAGTTGGCCCTGGTACTTCTGCTTGCATTAGATTGGTTGATTCTTTATTTGCCATTGGCAAAACTGCAAGAGTAAATACCAAAATACCCATTCCGCCTATAAGATGGGAAAATGATCTCCAAAAAATTATAGAATGTGGCAAAAGTTCTACATCTAATGCAACCGAAGCTCCACAAGTAGTAAAACCACTTGCCATTTCAAAAAATGCATCAATGAAAGAAGGATAATTTGATGGAGTCAAATATAAGGGAATAGCTCCAATTAAAGAATACAACACCCAGCAAAAGGCTGTTGTAAACATAGCCTCTTTTGTAAAAATGTGGCCTTGTTCACTTCCTAATTTTACTAAAATAGTGCCAGCTAGGCCTGATATGATCATAGGAATTATAAAATTAATTTTTTCATTTGTGGGTTCTTTATAAATAAATGCTACTATCAAAGGTAAGACCATCAGTACTGCTAAAACTTGTAAAAGTCTACCTATGGCATTATTTATTATTTTTAAATTCATACTTACTCCAATATATCATCGATTTGAGTAATATTTTTACTTTTTGTAATAATCATTACCCTATCTCCCCTATCGATTATCGAATTACCAGTTGCTACTTCTATCTGACCATTTAATTCGCTATGTTCTATTACAGCTACTAAGGTATCAGGTCTTATATTTACATCTTTTAGTCTTTGATTAAATATTCTAGAATTTTCACCAACTTCAAATTCTAAGACTTCAACTTGGTCTCCCTCAAGTTTATAAAGATTGTTTAAATAAGAAAGACCTCTTGCATCATATCTAGATCTAATTATCCTGTTAATATAATTACTAGCTGCAGACTTTGGAGTAAAGGTAGCATCAATATCTAATATTCCTGTTAGTTTTAGTAAATTTGTCCTATTTACTTTTGAAATTATCTTATCAATACCATATCTTTGGGCAATTAGAGCTATTAGTATATTTTCTTCATCGATACCTGTTAGTGAAATAACTGCATCAAAACTATCAATTCTTGCTTCTTCAAGGATGTCTGGGTCAGAACCATCAGCATTTATTACTATAGCTTCACTGTATTTTTCTTGGATATCAATGGCTTTTTCTCTATTAATTTCAATGATTGTAACATTAAAGTGTCTTTCAAGCAGTAGATGAGTTAAATGATGGGTAATATTGCTTGCTCCAATAATTAGGATATCTTTCATCCTAATATTTTCAGGAATTTCAGCCTTATAGAATAAATCTACATCATCTTTACTACCCATTACATAAATCTTTTGCCCAGCTTCTAGGATAAAATCACCATTAGGTATATAAACTTGTTCATTTTCAATAACCATACCAATTAAAACGTCAAATTGATTCAAATAAGAATCAGCATCTTTTAGTCTTAGTCCGTTTAATCTTGAATTTGAGTTTATGGTAATTTCAATAATCAATGCTCTTTCTTCGAGGAAGCTTTGTACATTTCTTGCATGGGAGTATTTTATTGATCTTTGGATTTCTTTAGCTGCAAGATATTCTGGATTTATAATCAACTTTGATCCAGATATTTCTCGGATTTGATCTAAGTGGCTTATATACTTTGGGTCACGAAGTCTTGTTATAATTTCTTTTGCACCTAAAGACCTTGCCAGAGCTGCTGATATTAAGTTTGTATCATCATCTCGAGTAAGGGCTATAAATAAATCACAATTACCTACATTTGCCTCTTTTAAAATATTAAGGTCAGTTCCATCACCAACCAAAGCCATTACATCATTTTGTTCAAGCAATCTGTTTAATACATCCTTATTATGGTCAATTAATAAAATGTTATGATCTTGTAAGGATAATTCGTTTGTTAAATGGGAACCCACCTTTCCTGCTCCCAAAATTATAATATTCATACAATCCTCCTAAGCCTAATCAGTATAGCACTTTTATATTTAAAATCAAATATGAAAAAACTATACTCTATTTGCTAGTAATTTTAATACTTATTTTTTTGTAAGTTGGAGGGCTTAACAATAGTAATAGAGGATAAATTTCTAGTCTACCTAAAAGCATTGCAAAAGATATTAATATATGATAATGGAATAGCTATAAATAGCGAATAAAAAATCCAACATATAGCTACTAGAGTCAAGGCATCCTTGATATTAAAAGTTTTTTTAACATTTATTTTATCAATTAATATGTATCTGCTAAAACATATTCTAGTACATCTGGATCTTTTTCTATTATCAATACATCATGGCCTTCTTCCGCTAGAATCAAAACTATATAAGATTCGACAGATCCTATCACTATTATGACTATTCTCATCATATGTCCATTCTAATATAATTATGTTTTTATAACAAATATTGGATAATTGAAATAAAAAAAGAGGCCTAGGGCCTCAATTTTTTATAATTTTATTTATTGTCTTGCTTTAAAAATTCATAAGCATATTGGGCTAGTAATAAGGCTCCATCTTTAAATGCTTTTTCATCTGGGTTAAAGTCTTGAGCATGGTTGATTGGAAAAGTTGATGGATCCTCTGGATTCATTGCTCCAATACACATATAAGCTCCTGGCATTCCTTCAAATTCATCATAGCCTGCAAGTAAAAATCCAAAATCTTCTGATCCAGCAACTTTCATATCAGTCATTACTTTATCTTCACCAAATAAATCTCTAGCAACTTTTACAGCTGTGTCTGTAGAAGTTTTTTCATTTATAACTGGACCTGCACCTTGGTTGTAGGTGAATTCGCAAGATCCCCCATAAAGTTTTGCTGATAAGTCAGCTATTTCTTTTAGTTCATTTAAAAATTTATCCGCTGATTCATTTGAGAAAAATCTAAAACTTCCGACTAATTTAGCTTCACTAGCCACTGCATTTGCAACTGATCCACCAGAAATCGTTCCATAATTTAAAACTATTGGTTCATTTAGGGCATCCACTTTTCTAGCAACTGCACCATTTGCTCCATTTATAAAAGTATTTAGCATCATAATTGCATCATGTCCTTCAAATGGAGTTGAGCCGTGAGCAGATTTTCCCTTGAAGTTTACTTCAAAAAAATAATTTCCTGCCATTACTTGGTCATATCCAGTAGCTGCATATCCAAGCGGAATGTTTGTGAAAATATGGATTGCAAATCCACTATCAACACCTTTTGTAACGCCTTGCTTTACAACTGCTTTTCCACCATCACCAGTTTCTTCTCCTGGTTGGAATAAAAGTCTAACTGTTCCTGGTAATTCATCTTTTATTTCTAAAAGTGCACGAGTTGCTGCAAGTAACATTGCTGTATGGGTATCGTGGCCACAAGCATGGGATTTGCCGGCATTTTTAGATTTAAAGTCAAAATCATTTGTCTCTTGGATTGGCAAAGCATCAAAATCTGCACGTAGTAAAACAGTTTTTCCTTCACTTTCTGGGTTTATTTCCGCAATTAGTCCGGTTGGATCAAGTTGTTTTACTTCTAGTCCATAGGATTCCAATTCTTTTTTTATAAAGTCATTGGTTTCTTTTTCTTCCATGGATAATTCTGGATTTTGGTGAAGCTTACGTCTTTGTTCTATTATTTTTTCTTCATCATTATATATAAGTTCTTTTAATTTTTCATTTATCATAATTCATCTCCCTTATATATTATTCATACCCTTTGATTCATAAACTTTTTTCTCATTATTATCGATAGTTTTTGATTTATAATCTAAATAGTGATCGGAAAGCTCTCCCACTACTAGGGTAAGTGCAATCAGAACATAAACTAAAGCAGCTAGTAAAATTATTAATATAAGTCCTATGGCAATCGTACCATCTAATCCATTAAAAATAGCTGATAATATAACTATAAATAAAAACACTGGTACTATTATCCATTTTAAAAATGTAATAATAGTTTTACCAAACAAGTCTTTACCAACTTTAAATACTTTTTTAAACATTTCTCCAAAAGTTAAATTTGGATTATCCGCTATCACAAAAAATTGATAGCTTATAAAAACTCCATAAATAATCAAAGCAAGTATCAAAAGTAAAAATACGCCTATACCAGCCCCTAAACCTGAGGGGTCATTTCCAGTGGCTAAACTAAGCACAATTGATGCTACTATTCCAGTAGCAAAAATAATAATTGCAAGTGTTAGAATTATTGAAATCAAAAATGCTAAGAAAAATGATTTAAAATTGAAATGGTTTATATTATCAAAATATTCTCCAACAGTACCCATCCTATTAGAAATCAGTCCTCTAGCTATAATAAAATTAAATATAACATAAACTGCTGTTCTTAATATATTGGAAACAATACCTGATAACGATATAGTCATTGCCTCTAAATCAGCACTTGCTTGAGACAAAATCACGCTAATTATTGCAATAATTACTATCATGATAAGATTGATAATAAATACTGAAGAAAATTTATAATCTCTTTTCAAAATCTACTCCTTTTCCGTTTCTTCCTTTTTAGGAAATACTTCCTTTTTTACATCCATAGACTCATTGCCTATGTAATCTAGATACACATTTGAGTATTTTATTGTGATAAATATATCCCAAATCTCTCCTAATATAACTATTATTAATGCTAAAAATGGAATGCCACCAATATCTATAAAACCTTGATATCCTGATAAAATAATGAGTACTAAAACAAATCCTGGTAATAGGACATACTTCAAAAATATTTTTATGGTGTGACCAGTTAAGTCTTTACCAACTTTAAATATATGTCTAATTAAAAATGTGAATGGCAAATCGTCCCTATCCGCTACAACAAAATATCTATAGTTTATATATATCAAGAAAATTAAATAAACTATTAATAAAACAATATGTATGATAAGCCCCATCCCTGTTAAAAAGAGTGAGTCAGAAAATAGTAAATATATAAATTCTATTGCATTATCACTATCATTGATCAATTCAAATATAGCTTTAATAAGTTCTAGGAAAAATAAAACTCCTATAGAATTAAAAGTTAGGTGTTTAATATTATGTAAGTAATCTTTAAAATTACCCATCCTATTATGGATAAGACCATAGGAAATTATGTATCTTGTTACAATTATTATAATTGTCGATAAAAATATATATCCTAAATCTACCACTGAGCTATCAAGGACCGATTCATATATCAAAAGTAAAACAATTTGGATAATAAGTGACAACATCACAACACCAATAATAGGACCTATCTTGTAATCTCTATTCATAGTCACCCCCTCATATGTATCTGATTGTTATTAACTTACCCAAAGATGGGTAATTGTATACTAAGAGGTGATAAATATGATTATTAGATTTGATGAAGACCAACTAAAAGCACTTGCCTTTGATGGAGATGAGCAAGTAGGCTATTGCGAAGTAGAAGAAAAAATTGATAGTACATGGGCAATTACACATACAGTTGTAGATGAAGAATATAGGGGCAAAGGGGTTGCTGAAGACTTAGTAGATAAAGTTTGTGAACAAGCACGTGGCAACTACAAAAAAATTCTTCCAATTTGCTCATATGCAGTTAAAAAGTTTGAGGAAGAGCCAGAAAAATACGGTGATATTGACGCAAGAGCATAAAGTTAACTGAGGATTCTCCTCAGTTTTTTTGTGCTTATTTTACTGCTTAAAAGGAAAATAAATCTTTACCAAAACCTCTACATTTGATATTATATTTAAAACCAAAGATAATGAGGAAAAATTTTGAAAAAAGATTTAAAAAGACAAATAGCAATCCTAAGTATCGCCCTATATGTTGCTAGCAATAGTATCATATCCGGTGCCCTTGTTTTTATGCAAAAAGACTTTGGGATTTCTATTACCAATGCAGAATCACTAATAACTTTATCATCTATAACCTCGATTATTACCATTTTTCTAAGTGAAAAACTTACTAAAAAAGTAGGGATGAAAAAGTGTGTTTTAATCGGTCTTTTTTTAGTAGGTATATCTTCCATTTTGCCAATTATAAAAACTACTTATACCTCCGTTTTCATCAGTCGACTAATAATGGGAGCTGGTGTAGGTTTGTTTAATGGTCACAGTGCAAATTATATAAATATATTTTACGAGGGTGATAAGGCCTATAGGCTCCATGGTATAAGAAACTCAACAGAATTTATTTCACAAATGGTATTTTTATTTATAGCAGGACTTTTTATTAAGATTCACTGGAAGTATGCATTTTTAGTTTATTCTTTTGCTTTTTTCACTATGGTATACTTTAACAAAATCATTCCAGAAATAGATATAAATGATAATACAGATCTTGGAAAATTTACTATTAATAAACAAATATTTTTCTACATATTTTTTGCCGCGGTAATGATTATGAATGTATCAGCCTTAAGCGTGCGTTTTCCAACCATTGCTACCAATCAAAAAGGTCTAGGAGTTGATGCCAATTTATATATGATAATACTGCCTATGTCGGGTATGATTTTTGGATTTTTATTTGGTATTATAAATCGTATTTTGCGTCATAAAACTATCTTGCTGGGTCTTTTTGTATATATAGTAGTAAATCTAGTTCTAGCTTTTTTTGGAAATGATATGTATATATTTTTAATTTGTATGGTTTTCATTGCATTTTCTCAATCCCTATGTATCCCCTATCTTTTTACAGAAGTATCAAGATTTGTAAAAGGATCCCATGCTAGAATTGCAAACAACCTTATTTTTATAGGTTGTAATGTAGGCGGATTTCTTGCACCATTTTTCCTAAAGGGTGTAAATGAGCTTTTAAAAACTAATTCCCTAACCCTTGCATTTGCTGCCTTTAGCGTAATTTACGGGCTAATGCTAATCTTAAATATATATGAAACCAGCAAAATTAGGTCATAAAAATAGAGCAGGATTTCTGCTCTATTTTTAATTTATAAATATTGATAAGTCTAGTTCTTGGCCTAACATATTAAAAATTTCTTTGCCCCTAATGCTATTTCCAGTTTCATCAAGCCTTGGTGAATAAACTCCTATGCCGCACACTCCCGGAACTACTCCTAAAATACCTCCAGAAACTCCAGATTTTGACGGAATACCCACATTCATTAAATATCTTCCAGAATTTTCATACATGCCACAAGTTGCCATTTGGCTTAGGACAATTTGTACTTCCGACTTTGATAAAAGATTGTAATGGGTTTCTAAATCACATCCCCTATTTGCAAGGGCTGCACCCATTTTAGAAAGATCTGTCACATTTGTAGAAATTGAGCATGCTCTTATGTATAAATCCAAGACTTTTTCTGGATCATCTTCAAATATTTCCTTACTTTTTAGATAGTAAGAAATAGCCTTATTCCTGTCAGTAGTCTCCATTTCTGACTTATAGACCTCATCCATTAGATAAGCTTTTTCTTTTTTGGATAGTTTTTTATAAAAGTCTAGGATCCTTTCAAATTTGTCATCAACACTAGTTCCTAAAATCATAGAAGCTGTCGTAATGGCCCCTGCATTTATAAAAGGATTTGCGGCCTTATCAGTTATCGGAACTAAAGAATTAAATTCATAACTAGTCGGTTCACTACCAACCTTGCTAAAAACAGCTTCTGGATCATTATCATGAAGAGCCATTATTAAAAGTAAGACCTTTGATATAGATTGGAGGGAAAATTCATAATCAGAGGATCCATAATTGAATGTCTCCCCAGTTACAGATGTTATGCTTAAGGCAAAATTATCAGGATCAACATTAGCAAGCTCAGGTATATAACTTGCAAGCTCACCTTGACCAATACATGACTCACTAGTTTTTATTACACTTTTTATTTTTTCATCAATAAATTCTCTGTTATATAACATATTTACACCTCATATAAAGATATACCCAGATTTTTGCTTTGATTTTCCAAAAATATTCTCTTACCCCCTTAAAATTGACAACCTATGCAATTTCTTTTAAAATTATACTATAGTACTTTACAAGGGAGATTAATGTGGCAAAAATATTTCAAAAAGCCTTTATTACTTCATTGATATTTTCTCAATTTTTTATAAATCCAGCAATTTCTCACGCAGATTCTATAGTTTTAAACAAAAACACAACTGACGGGGTAAATGTGCGCGTAAAAGAAGATGTAAATAGCGAAATCCTTGGTGGGATAGAAGACTTTACAGCTTATGAAATAAAAAATGAATCTAATGATTGGTACCAAATAGAATTTGAAGGCAAAAAGGGTTATGTGGCCAAAAAATGGTTTTATAAATTAAATCACACTAGCCTTTTAGCAGAAACAAACCTAAAAGAAAAAGCTAATAGCGATTCAAATAATCTTACTGATCAAAAACTAAAAGAAAAAACAAAAGTCACAATATTAGAGTTTATCCCTGACAGTGATTTTGTAAAAGTATCCTATGATGAAGACTTTAAAGACAACAAAAAAATAAATACCGTTGACATAAAAGAACTCGAAAATAGCTCGCTGCTCTATGACCTAGCAGATACAAATGAAACAAACGATGTTCAAACCGTAACTCTAGGTAAAGAAAATACAGAAATCCCTAGTGTAGTGACCTTAAAGGAAAGCCCTGAAACTGTGGCTCTTGATACAAATACTCCAAGTGATGAAGCTTCAGATGATGATAACAGTTCAGAGATTAAAGAAGGTTATGTCAAACTAGAAGATCTTGCAATTTCAAAAAAAGATCCTAGTGATTTGGAAAAAATGACCAAGTCTTATAATGAAATGAATAACTTCATTAAGGATCAAAAAGCCCGTGAAGAGGCGGCTAAAAATGCTGTCAGAGAAATTACAGAAGTTTCATATGTGACTACAACTACATCAGAAAATCAAGTCTCAAATACCAGTCAGTCACAAAAATCAGACACAGTTATGGTTCCAGTTACGGGAAGTCAAACTGGTAACGAGATTTATAAATGGGCCACCCAATATCTTGGAAATCCATATGTTTGGGGTGGAATCGATCCAGTTCGTGGTATAGATTGTTCAGGATTTACTATGCAAGCTTACCGTCAATTAGGTATCAATCTCCCACACTTTGCCCAAAGTCAGCAAAGATACGGGGTAGAAATTCCATTTGGCCAAGAAAAGGCTGGAGATTTAGTATTTTTTGGAACGAGTTTAAATAATATAACCCACGTAGGAATGGCGGATGGAAACGGAAATATGATCCACGCATCAAGCCCACGTTATGGAATAATTATAGGACCTATTAGAAATCCTATATCAATTAGAAGAATTGTAAATTAAAAAAAGGAGCAAAACTGCTCCTTTTTTTAATTTAATTATTGTTTTCACTATTTGATGAATTACCAAATATATTTAAAAATGAATTTACAATTGATTTAAAGAAGTTAAATATAGAATCCAAAAGCCCGCTATCTTGAGCTTCTTTTGCTATATTGTCAATTGATTCTTTGTTTTCATTGTAAAATTTGCCAGCATTATCTGCTAATTCATTTCCAAATTTGATAAGATTATCTCTTACTTCTTTACTATCAATAGCTGAAGAATTTTGATATTTATCAAAGAAATTTATCAAGATATTTATGTTATTATCACTTAGCACATTTTCAAGATTTACATTTTTAAGTGCGTCTTGAATATAAATTCCTATTTGATTAGCATCAGCTGCTTGGCCTGTTTCTTCCTTATGTTCTGCAAGTTTTTGCTTAACCTCGATTACGACCTTATCTAATTCTGCTGGATCAAATTCTGCCTTATCTTTGTTTTCTACTGCAATTTCATTTACAGTTTCTAGCTCTTCTTGGGCAACTTTTGCTCTTTCTGGATATGTCTTTACCAGAATTAGCAAGGGCTGCATAAACACCAACTAGGGCTGACTCACCTGTTACTGGTTTTGGACTAGCTACATAAATATCTGCATCTGTAATTCCTGCTGTAATGGCCGCATTCGTGTATTGACCTTGGGTAATAGATGTAATATTTGCAGGTGTTACTATATTTACCTTAATACCAGAATTTTCTGGAAGTTTTTTGATATATACTGATGAAATCATATTAGAATTATCAGTATAATAGCCTAAATATTTTTGTAGGTCTTCTCCAGTAGCTGTTTTGTAATTTAAATTTGGGTCATTTTCTTTAACACCAAAGGCTTGGTTCATTTGGCTAATTTGTTCATTATTTAAAGCTGCACCATAGACTACAGCATCTTTATTTGCATCATTTGCTGCAAAAGCTATCGATGGTACAAAAATACTTAAGGCACATAATAGTGCTAAGAGTCTCTTTTTCATAAACCCTCCTATAATGATTCGATTTTCTCGATTATTGGATTTAATTCTTCTAAGTTTACGTCTTCTACAAGACCTGCATCGATTTTACTTGCTATTTCTGGATTTATAGGAAGTTTGGCAATTGTGTCAATATCGTATTTTCCAGCTACTTCCTCTACATGACTATCTCCAAAAATTTTGTGGTCTGTTCCACAATCTGGGCATTTAAAGTATGACATATTTTCTACAATACCAATTACTTTTTTGCCCATCATTTTTGCCATTTTTAATGATTTTTCTACAACCATACCTACTAAATCTTGTGGTGTTGCTACTGCAACTATTCCATCTATTGGTAGTGATTGAAATACTGTTAAAGGCACATCACTTGTTCCTGGTGGCATATCTATAAGCATGTAGTCTATTTCGCCCCAGTCTACGTCTGTATAAAATTGTTTAATAACGCCTGTTACAATTGATGATCTCCACACTACTGGGTCAGTTTTATTAGGTAAGATCATATTTACTGAAATGATTTTGATCCCATCGCGTGTTACCCCTGGATACATTATACCTTCTTTGGTACCTGTAACGCTTTCATCTATACCAAAAGCTTGCGGAATTGATGGTCCTGTGATGTCGGCATCAAAAACTGCTACCTTGTATCCTTTTTTATTTAATTTATTAGCTAGCATGCTGGTTACAGATGATTTACCTACTCCACCCTTACCACTCATTACTGCTATAACTTTACCAACTGAAGAACCTTCATTTAGGTTAACTTTAAATTGGTCAAAATTTCTTTGTTTTTCCATTGGTCTCTCCTTTATAAAAGAAAAAAGCATTATTTATTTAATGCTTCTTCCATAATTATATCTATTTTTCATTAAATTGCCATAAAGGACTTAAAAAAGCTTAATTTCTAGGCATTAAAAATTGATTTTCATATCATTATCTTTAATTAATCCTTTTTTATACATTATATTATAAATTATATATGAAAGGATTGCTGGCAGGATAAAGTGTAAAAATAAAATTTGGATGAGTAAAATCGAAATACTTCTGCCATCGGCCATGGTGTTTAAGGTTGAAATTTGCCCTACTAGGCCACTTGTTCCCATGCCAGAACCTAGGGGAGTATTTTTCATTTTAAAAACCAAAGTTGAAATAGGTCCTAAAATTGCTCCAGCAAGCGTTGATGGGATCCATATCCATGGATTTTTGATAATGTTTGGTACTTGAAACATTGATGTACCTAGTCCTTGGGCAAGCAAACCCTCCAGACCATTATCCTTATAGGAAATTACTGCAAATCCAATCATTTGTGCGGCACAACCAACTGTTGCGGCCCCACCTGCAAGACCTGAAAGAGAGAGCATCATGCAAATTGCAGCTGATGAAATTGGTAGAGTTAAGGCCATGCCAACTAAAACAGAAACAACTATACCCATTAAAAATGGTTGTAGTTCTGTTGCCCTCATAATAATATTTCCAAGACCTGTCATAAAGGCAGATACCCCTGGTCCTATTACATCTCCCACTAAAACACCTACTAAAATTGTAAGAGCAGGAGTTATGATTATATCTAGTTTGGTGCGTTTTGATACTAGTTTTCCAAATTCCACTCCAAATATTGTTGCAATATATACTCCGACTGGTCCTCCTAGTTCATAGGCACCTAGACCTACAATAGTGGATGCAAACAAAACTAGATTTGGAGCTTTTAACGCATAGGCTATTGAAACTGCAATTGCAGCTCCTGTTGCTTGACCTACCAAAGGCCAGATTCGTTCTGTTAAAAATGGAATATTAAATGTATTACCAATTGAATTTAAAATCGTCCCTACAAGCAATGAAGCAAAAAGCCCAAAGGCCATAGCTCCCAAAGCATCTATAAAATAAACCCTGGCTGATATATTTATCCCCTGTTGATCTAAATATTTTTTCATTATAACTCCTTAGTTTTTATTAACTAAAGTATAACACAAAAAATATTTATTGTATATACAGTGGGGAAGTTAGTTTAAATATCCTTTTTCTTTTAGAGCCTTTTCAATATTATCTAGAGTTTTTATATTCTTTGCACTTATAGTGTGATAGTGAACATTTTCTGTAAGATTTTTTAGAGGGGTTGAAATCGTCATATTCTTTACGAAATTATTGACCCCGTTGCGGGAGTGAATATCTAAATCTTTTTTTATAACTCCATATACTGAGTGGTTTATAAAAACATCGATTATTATCCCACCATTATCAACAATTGTATTTAGCTCATCTTTTATATCTACATCCTCATGTTTTGATTCTATAATGCGGGTTAACTTTTCGCTGTTATCTATTTTGTATCCTTTATTTGTAGAAATTATTTCTATGCCAAATGCTTTTAATACACCTATATCTTTTACAATTATTTGCCTGGATACTCCAAACTTTTCCCCCAAAACTTCACCTGAAATGGGATTATTACTTGATTGTAAAACATTTATTATTTCTTTTTGTCTTTCACTAAGTTTCATACTTTACCTCTTTTGTTAACTATACCATTTTGTTCTTGACTTTTTTATCAAAATCTTGTATTATATCTTCAACAACGATGAGAAGAAGAGTAACTATTTGGAAAAATCTAGAGAGTCCCAGTTGGTGGAAAGGGATATTTGGAAGATTAGTGAAAAAAGCCTTTGAGTTTCTTTGAGGATATTTGATTCAAAGACGTGATTGCACGTTACAGCAAACGAGTATGATGGTACTTAATGAGATGTACTTTGTGAAAAGTGCATGAATTTGGGTGGTAACACGGCCTTTCGTCCCAAGAATGCGAAAGTGTGCGTGTATTTTTTTTGTAAAATTTTACCCAAGGAAGGAAAAGAGATGAAAAGAATAAGAAGGATTTTATTAAGCCTATTTCTAGTATTAATGACTTTTACAAATGTAAGTTTTGCTAGTGAGGATGGCAAAGTTTTAAGAGTTGGAATGGAAGTAAATTATGCTCCATTTAACTTTTCTGAAGTAGAAGATCAAAATGGCGGCATTCCAGTTTCAAATTCTCCTGGTGAGTATGCAAATGGTTATGATGTGGCTGTTGCAAAAAGAATTGCAGATGAGCTTGGTATGGAGCTTGAGATTTATAAAATTGATTGGGATGGACTTATTCCTGCTCTTACATCTGGAAAAATCGATGCAATTGTTGCCGGCATGAGCCCAACAGAAGAAAGATTAAAACAAATCGATTTTACAGATAGTTATTATAATGCAACAATCGGGATTGTTACTCGCAAGGACTCCGAATACTCTAACGCTCACGATATAAATGATTATAAGGATGCAAAAATTACCGGCCAACTTGGCACTTTCCATTATGATCTAATAGATCAAATGGATGAAGTAAGCAAACAGCAGGCCCTTGATTCATTCCCAACAATGATAACTGCGACAGTTTCTGGCACCATTGATGGCTATGTTTCTGATAAGTCCGGTGCAATGATAGCCATTTATGCAAATACAGATTTATCTTATAGAGATTTTAATCCTGAAGAAGGATTTGATATCGATCCTATGCTTACAACTATAGCCGTAGGTGTAAAAAAAGGATCTCCTCTAAAAAATAATATAAATAATGCTTTGAAAAATATTTCTCAAGATGAACAAGACGATATTATGGATCATATGATAAAAATCGCAAGCTTTGGCGAAGATCAAAGCAAGGATAATTTAACATTTTTTCAAGAAATGCAATCCATTTGGTCTAGATATTCTTCCCTATTCTTAAAAGGGATTGTAAATACTTTATTTATTGCAATTGTATCTACAATTTTAGGATTTTTACTTGGTTTACTTGTAGCAATAATCAGAAAAACTGAAGTAAACAAAATCAAAAACCCAATTGGCTATGGTATTTATAAAATAGTGAACTTTTTACTGGGTGCCTATGTAGAAATTTTCCGTGGTACACCAATGATGGTTCAATCAGTAATTATTTTTTATGGATTAAAACAATATTTTGGTATCGACCTATCAACAATGTTTGCGGCAATCTTAATCGTATCAATTAATACAGGTGCGTATTTATCTGAAGTTGTCCGCGGTGGAATAAATTCAATTAACAAGGGACAATTTGAAGCCTGCAAGGCCTTAGGAATGACCCACTGGCAAACTATGAAAAATGTAATAATTCCACAAACTGTAAGAACAATATTGCCATCATTAGGTAACGAATTTGTTATAAACATTAAGGATACATCAGTACTTAACGTAATATCAGTGACAGAATTATTCTTTATGAGTAAGTCAGTAGCAGGATCTACCTACCAATATTTCCCAACCTACCTAATAACAGCCCTAATATATTTCATCCTAACATTTGTAATTACAAGAATCCTTTTAGTAGTTGAACGCAGATTAATGGGCAGAGAATATATAAAAGAATCAAGTACAGGAGCAAAAAATGTCAATAATTAAAGTAAATAATCTAGAAAAAAGCTTTGGCGACCTAAAGGTCCTAAAAGATATGAATTTTAGTGTAGAAAAAAATGAAGTTGTCTCCATAATTGGTTCCTCAGGATCTGGAAAATCTACCCTCTTAAGATGTCTAAATCTACTTGAAACACCAACAAGTGGGGAAATCTTATATGAAGGTAAGAATATCTTGGAAAATGAATTTGATGAAAGACACTATCGTTCACAAGTAGGAATGGTTTTCCAAAACTTTAACCTCTTTGAAAATAAAAATGTTCTAGAAAACTGTACTCTGGGCCAAGAACTAGTGCTTAATAAAAATAAAAAAGAGGCAGAAGAACTTGCCATGAGCTTTTTGTCAGATGTAGGCATGCAAAATTTCATCCACGCAAGAACTTCCCAATTATCTGGTGGACAAAAACAAAGAGTAGCAATAGCTCGTGCCCTTTGCATGAATCCAAAAGTACTGCTTTTTGATGAACCAACAAGTGCCCTTGACCCAGAAATGGTTGGTGAAGTTTTGGAAGTAATGACCAAACTTGCTAAAACTGGAATTACAATGATCGTGGTAACTCACGAAATGGATTTTGCCCGTGATGTTTCTACTAGAGTTTTATTTATGGATAAAGGTATAATTTTAGAGGATGGATCTCCAAAAGAAATTTTTGAAAATCCTACCCATAACAGGACTAGAACATTCTTATCAAGATTTTTAAATAACTAGGAGAATAAATGAAAGATTTAGTAGAAATTTATTCATCAGACGAAGATTCCTTTGCTGTTGGATACATCATTTACCAAAACACAGAGAGATTATTTACCCACTTGGTAGATGACCAGGGCAAATTTGACGGATATCTTTTGTTTGATAAATCAAGTATAGATGGCATAGAAAGAAATACTGAATATCTGAAAAAAATTGAAAAATACATGGGATTTTGGGGCAATATTTCCATTGGAGATAGCGACAATGCAATCTACCAATCAAAACCTGACTTTAGGGATTTGATAAAATATGCCAAAGACCACAACAAAATCATAACTCTTGCAACAAGTTTTAATTTCTATGATGTATCAACAGGTTTAGTTAGAGATTTCAATGATGAAGTCGTAATTATAGATGCAATAAATAAGGCAAATGCTCAAGTATTTGACCAATTTGAAATAAAAATAGACGAGCTAATAACCCTAGAAATTGAATCAATTGACAATTTCCTATTGGGTTATGCCAACAAAAAATCATGAACAATACACTGATACTTATAATATTAAATTTAGTAGGAAAAATCTTCTCATTTTTTCGTGAGATGATTTTTTCTTTCTTTTATGGAACCGGTCCGATAACCGATGCCTTTAACACATCGACAACCGCAGCTACCCTGATTTTTTCTGTAATCACCTATGCCCTAAGCAAAACTTACATACCAACATACAATGAAGTTTTAAAAAAGGGTGGAGAAGAATCAGGAGATAAATTTACAAATAATCTTCTAAATTTCTCCCTATTTTTGACCTCTACAATTATGATATTAGGTTTTGCTTTTGCACCAGCTATTGTAAAACTTTTTGCAGCAGGTTATAGTGGAGAAAAATTAAAAATTGCATCAAGTTTTATGCGTGCAATAATTTTAACCATTTATCCAAATATCTATGCAGCAATTTTTTCTGCATACTTACAAATTAAAGGAGATTTTATAACTCCTGCTTTGCCATTAATTATATTAAATATAATTTTGGCAATCACGGTTGCAATATCAAAGGGTAATGTGACCATAATGACTATTGGTATATTTTTGGCCTACTTTGTCCAATTTATAATTTTTCCAAGAGCCATTAGAAAAACAGATTTTAAACGTGGTAAGATTAAATTTTCCTTTGATGAAAATGTCAAAAAAATTATAATCCTATCACTACCAACAACTTTTTCTATGGCTGCAGTTTATATATCAACCATAGTCGACCAATCATTTGCTTCTCTAGTAGCAACTGACGGTGGAGTTTCTATTATAAACTATGCCTTAAAAATCCTTAGGATAGTTAGTTCAACATTTATCGTCCCATTCCAAGTTACAGCCTATCCAATAATTGGAAAATTAGTAGCTGATAATAACTTAAATGGTATGAAAAAATTAACTAGCCAGACCTTGGTAAAAATAATGATTTTATTTATCCCTTCTATAATTGGGATGATGGTTTTATCAGAGCCAATAATTTCATTTGTCTACTACCGTGGAGAATTTACCTACAATGATATGATTGCAACAAGCAAGGTTTTATTTACCTACACCCTATATTTACTAGGTCCTGCCATAGTAGATTTGCTTTATCTATCATTTTTCTCAAATCAAAATACAAAAATACCAACGGTAATTTCATTTATCCAGCTAGGAATAAATATCTTACTAGACTATGCCCTATCAGTAAAATACGGATTAGTAGGACTAGCAATGGCAACAACAATCAGCCAATTTTCATCAGTATTAATGGCTTTTGTAATGTATAAACGAACTTTTGGCAGTTTGGATAATAAATATATTCTAAAAAATATAGGCAAAATTCTAATAGCAGGAGCTGTATTAGGTATATTTGCAAAATATTTCTATCAATTAAGACCATCAAACCTATGGTTGCTAGTCACAATTGCATTTGCTGGAGTGATATATGTAGGAATCATTTATTTGTTAAAGGTAGATGAATTTGATGATATAAAGAATGCTTTTTTAAAAAGGAAGAAAAATAAAAAAGCCTAAGGAGAAATCAGTAGAATAATCATAACGTCATTGGCTTTGTTCTTTTATCATAAGTGATATATAAAATACAATAAGTAAACAATATAAAAAGACCTTTTTTAAAGGTCTTTCTTTTTTTCTAATTTACTACCCTATATTCACCATCAATTCGTTGAATAGTAGTATTTTTTAAACCAGTCCTTAAAGTAGAATTACTTTCAGGACTATCTGGATTATCATCTATTGTTCTTGATTTGCTAATTTCTTCATCACTTTTTAGGAAATAGTCGTATATTACAAAATCTCCAATATTTTCTACATATCCTTCATTAAAGTTAATAGTTGGATCATCCCATGTTGTGTCTATGTTATACCAAACTCCATTTACCCTAACCATATTCCAGATATGGGGCTCACCTGTTTTTTTAGAATGTCCTGTGGCATATCTAACATCTAGTCCTGCTTTTGTTGCTAGTTTGTCAAAAAGTGTTGCATAGGCGTTACACACTCCACCTTCTCCATAAATAATTGATGAAGGATGGTAAATTGAAAATCCGCCGCTCCTATCGTTGCCATCTCCCCTATTATATTGATTTTTAGTAACGATAAAATCGTGGATTTTTTGAGTTTTCTCTAGATCGTTATCATAAGCATTTATATTTTGATTTACCCATTCATTAGCAAAAAGATCTATTTGATCATCCACAGTTGGATCTTCTCTAAAAGTTACTGTAAATGTTGCAGACTGCACATATACCTTATCTCCCTTTGTTTTATTAGGATCGTATTTTGTTTTTACATTGGTTTTTCCATACATACTATAGAAGAAATACCAGTCTTCCTTAGCTGTTTCTAAAAACCATGATTGGATTTGTTGGTTTGTAGTGTAAGCATTGATATTTACAGTGAAATTTGTATTTCTCTTATCTAAATTTGCTCTAACTATATTTTTTGCTCTGATATTTAAATTATCATTTACCTCTAGACTAGCCTTATAATTATTTATTCTAACGATAAGATTTTCACTTTTTACTATCAAATCGTCTAATTTTTTTCTATTTTCACCGCTAATAATATTTGGCATATTTTCTATAAGATATTTTGCAGCCCTTATTTGACTTTCGAGTGAACTTGTATCAAGCTTATCTAACTTTGCCTGATCAGCTGCAGCATAGGCAATGTTTGGTCTAATATTTGTATTTATAAGCGGGTTTATGGCCAAAATCATCGCCAAAGAAAACCCAAATAATTTCTTTTTCAAAGTGCAAACCCTCTCTAAATTAAAATTGTATCACTATATAATATACATTTTTTTGACACATTTTAAAGGCTTTTAGACACAAAAAAAGACCTACAAGCTGTACTTGTAGGCTTATTTTTAGAGGGTTGATAATATTTTATTTGCTCTTGCAATTAGATTTTCTGATCTTGCTATTAATGCATTTAGTTGTTTATCGAACTTTTTAACATAGTTTGGCATTATTTGCTTAAGCTGTTTTGCAGCCGCTAGAGTAGTTTGATTTCTTTGTATAGCTGCTCTTAGCTGATTTTTTTTATTTTCATTTTGAGCCTTGTTGTTTACCTCTGCTTTTATATTTCTCTTTGCAAGATTTATCCTATTCATGGCATTTCTAAGCTCATCATAGCTTGCTGTATCAAGTCTTGCCAAAACAGATTTTGCTTCAGCGATTGCTGATTCATATTCTGCTTTTACATCTTGACTAGCATAATTGAAATATGCATTTGAATTTACTACATTAACCTCGTCATCTACTGCCAATTGTAATTGTCTTGCTTGGTCAGTGAAATTTTGATTACGGGTAAGTGCTTCTGAGTTTTGAGCAACATTTGCTTGTCTATCATTTGTGTTTGCAAAAGCACTTTGGCTACCTAAACTTAAAAATGCTATATTTACTAATAAGAGTGATTTTAATATTTTTGATTTAAATTTCATCATACCTCCTTAAGGTTTGGTTTTAGCCTCTAATTCCCTTTAGTTGGTTTAAAACTTTTGTTGATCTAGCTACTATATCTTCAGATCTTTTGATTAGTTGGTCTAAGTATTTGGCATTTTTTGTTGCAATATTTGGAGCAATTTTTTTGATTAATAAAACTGACTCTCTAGTTTCCTTATTTTGTCTTATAGCTTCTTCTAATCTTTCAATTTGTTTTTGTCTATCAATGTCACCTTGAGTTTGTTTTTTAGCTAGATTATTTCTTGCTGATTGAACTAAGTCTCTTGCTGATTTTATTTCATCTAAGCTTGAATTTGGATTTTCGATTGTAGATTTTGCAAGGATTGCAGCATTGTTATAAGTATTATATGAGCTATCTGTATAGATATCTTTTTCTGCTCTGATATCTGCTGTTTTTGCAATTTCTTCTCTAAGGCTGTCTAAAGCTTTTTTTCTCTCATCATTTGCAATTATTTCATTTTTTGCTGATTGAACAGCATTTATTGCAAGTTCGTTTTGTAGGTTTGTAAGGTTAAGTCCATTGTCACCTACAGTTTTCCAAGCATTTTGTACCGCAGCATCATATTTTTCTTTTAATTCTTTTGGTGCATTTTTATATGCATCACTTGCTTGGAAGTTTGATTGTTCTGTAGTTAGTTTGATAAGTTCACTTTTGTCAACTTCTCTACCGTTTAGATTTGCTTTTGCGTTTTCAACTAACTCTACCCTACTATTTAGTTGATTGATGTATAATCTATAAAAATCGTCGTTTTCTGTTTTATAGTTTATCAAACTTTCATATCCCTCTTTTAGGCCTTTTAAGGCATTGGTATATTGTAATTGAGGTTTTTCATCAGCATTTTTAAATTCATATCCCATCAATACAGAATCGTATTGGACAATCTTTTGATTTACTTCTTCTAATTTTTGTCTAAATTCTTTTTCTACTTCAGACATTTCCGTACTAACAGTTGTATCTGTGCTTGCCGCGTAAACATTATTTGTGCTTGGTACTAGTAATAATGTTCCTAGAGCAAGAACGGCACTTGTTTTTAATATTTTATTTTTCATATATAACTCCTTTAGTTATTAGAATTATTTCTTGTTTTCATTATACCCTAATGAAGTATTTTTAAAATTATACTAAAAAAAGACCCCGGAGGGTCTTTAATTATTGTGCTTTTAATTGGTCAAGGGCTGTTTGAGCTTTTTCTAGTAGTGAGTTTGATGTTTCTAGTAACTCGTTTAGCTCATCTTCATGTCCGCTTACAGTTTCTGGTGAAAGTTCAAATAGGATTTCTACTGCACGTGCACTTGATCTGTTATCAAAGATTGCTTGTTCTAAAGCTTCGATTTTTTGATCTGCTGACATATCTGCTGTTGATGTATCTTGAGATTGGTCAGTAGTTTCATCTGCATTTTCGTTAGTATCTGCTGAATTTTGTGTATCCTCTGTATTTTCTGCTTTATTTTCAGCTGTTTGTTCTGGAGCTTTAGCTTCATCAGCTGTGTTTTGATTTTCCTTTGCAGTATCTGCTTTGTTTTCTTCTACAACTGGTGCGTTTGCATCTTTGTTTTCATTTTTTACCATGTTGTCGCATCCTGTTAGTGTTACTGTTAATAGTAGTGCTGATGCTAGTGTTTTATTTAATTTCATTGTCTTTTCTCCTTTTTGCTTTTACATTTTTATTTTTATCTTTTTCTTTATTTTTGCCAGTAAGAATATATGCTCCAATGGCTGCTACTAATAGTACTCCTACCCCTACAAGAGATTTTATACCCGTTCTTACAATAGATCCTGGATTAATTGTAGAAGGTACTTGTCTAGTAGTAGTTACTGGTGTAGTTGTTGCTCTTGTACGAGGTACTGTTGTTGTATTTGTCGTAGTTGTTACTGGAGTGCTGCTACCATTTAGTTTTAAAGCATTTGTAAGCTCTGTTTCTGCTGCTAATAGATCATCCATAGTTGCATTTTTATCTTCAAGAGCTTTTAGTTTTGCTTCAACCGCTGCTTTTTTATTTGCATTGGTGATTTGAGATCCATCTTTTTTGTATTTTTCTTTAAGCTTTTCTACTCTTGCTGCAAATTGGTTACCATCTAGAGCATTTACTGCTTGCATTATTTTTTCTGATACTGCTGATAAATCCTCTTCGCTTGCATCTTTATTTTCAAGAATTGCTTTACCTTCTTCGATAGCTTTATCATAAGCATCTCTTAATATTTTCTGAGCTTTTTTATAATTAACTGAATCTCTTAAATTTTTGTCACCTTTGATAAAGTCTTCAATATTTTGTCTTGATGATTTTTCGTTTTTATTAATATCTTCAATAATTTTTTTGAATTTATCATCAGCTAATACATTGCTTAAGGTATCCTTAGCTTCTTTTATCTTTGTCTTATCCTTACTTTGGATTGTTAGATTTGCTTTTTCAAGCGCATCTTCCAGTTTGTCTTTTAAATCTTTATCAACATTCGCGTATTCTTTGTGTTTTGTAACTTTTGTTGCTAATTCAGCTAATTTTCTAAGTTCTTTTAGATCTTCTGATTCATTTTGGTTATTTATTTTAGCAACAATTGGTTTTATTTCGCTTTGATTTAATTGATTTGTTAGATAAGTTCTAGCATCTTCAATATCAGATGCATTATCACTATTTAGCGCTCTTCTAGCAGCTATAATTGCCTTATTTAAATTTTTGCTTTGAGTAGCTTTTACATTTACATAATCTGGATGAGCTTGAACTTTTGTAGCTAAGTCTATTAAATTTTGTAGGCTCTCCTTATTTTCATCTGCTACAGGATTGCTAGATTGGCCTACAATTTTTCTTTTAATTTCATTAATACGATCTACATATTTTTGTGATAGTTCTGTGTCTTGACTTAGAGTATCTAAATTTTCGCTTACTAATTTTATCAAATCATTGTATGTTTTTATCAATGACTTATCAGAGTCTTTGCTACTATTATTTTTTACATAATAGCCATAAGTTTGTCTAAATGTAGGAGCCTCATCTACTAGTTCTTTTAAAGTGTTTGGATATTTTACTACATCTTTGTAGCCTAGGTCGGTAAGTGCATTTACAATTTTACTGATGTTTTCATTAATTTTTTCAGTACTTATAACTTTTCCATCTGCAATATCTTTTAATACTAAGCTAGCATCAGATATAGCTTTATCATAAGCTGATTTTTTGTCTGAATTGGCACTTGTATAAGCTGTGCTTTTTGTAACTTCTTCTTTATTTCTTACCAATCTATCCAATAATACTTTTGCTTGGTTATAGGAGTTTTGGTCGCCTGTCTCTTTTGAACTTGCTATTTTGTTTTGAGCATCTTTTATAGTTTGTATAGCTGCATTTAAATCATCGACACTTGCTTTATTATTTTGAAGAACTCCATTTGCAGCAGTGATAGCATCATCATATGATTTTTTATCTGCATCACTTGCTGATTTGTATGGATCTTGTGTCTTATAAGTTGGTGCAGCTTCAACTAAATCTTTAAGCACATCCTTAGGTGCCTTTTCGATTTCTGTGCTGTCAATAACTTTTGTTTTTATTGGTGCTAAGGCAAGCTTTGCAAGGTTTAGGTTATTTAGAGCTTTTTTAAGTTCATCAGCTGTCGCATTTTCCTTTTTTAATACTGCATTTGCATTCGCTTTTGCAATATTATAAGTTAATCTTGCTGTTTGACCTGCATTTTCAAATCCAGCTGGACTTGCATTAATTTCATTTTGAATTTGAGACTTTAATCTACTAGCTTCAGTATTTTTTGAATTTGCTGCAGTAAGTGCATCATTATAGGCCTTATTTAAGTTATTGTATGCCGTATTTAATTCATCTGTTGTTGATGAAACATTTTTATACACTTCTTCTGCTTTATCTAGGCTATTACTTAAATTAGTTTTAATATTTGCATCTGTAATATTTTTAAATTCGTCTAACTCTGTATAACCATAAGCTTTCTTATCTAGATCTATTAAATTTTTGTACGCTCTACCATAAGATGTACTATCAGATGGAGTGATTTTATCAATTTCTTCATTTGTTAATGCTGCATTATTAGCATCTAGATTGTTATTACTAATGATATCATTGATAGTTTGAGCTAATGTTTTATTAGCTGTATTGATTTCAGCTCCACTTTTTGCTATATTTTCTTCGTCAGACTTAGCGGAATTTATTGCATTTGTTAATTTATCCTTATCGGCTTTTGTCACCTTGCTATCATTTACTATTGTTTTTGATAACTTTTCTGCAATAGCGATTGTAGAACTAAGGCCTTGGCGTTGTTCGTTTGTCGGCAAATAGTCTGTTCCTAATTCTTCTTTAGCTTGTTGAATATTCGAAATTAGTTCATCTAATTTTTTATCTTCAGTTGTATCGTTTGCTTTTTCTCCTTCACTGATAGCATCATCATATGCTTTCTTTTCAGAGTCAGAAGCAAATTTGTAACGAGCTGAATTTTGAACACTTGATTTCTCACTTGTTAAATCTTTTAGTTTATATAATTTTGTAGTTTTATCTTCCGAAGCTGCTTCACTGTTTGGATCAGTGTTTTCAGCTCCAGTCGCATATGCTACAGAACTAATTACATTGTTTCCTACTGGAGCGATTGCCCCGATAGATAGTGCTAGAGCAATAGTTCCTACATATAGTTTTTTATTTTTCATTTCTAGCTCCTAATTTCTCTTACCATTTAAGCTTATTGCTTAATTATAGCTATTTAAATTATACAATTTTTAGAAAATATTGTCAAAATCATAAGCTTGATAATTTCAAATAAAACGTTTAAATTTCAACATTTTTCACTTTGAGTGATCTCCATATAATTTTCTACAAAAAAAGCTCTAGGGATATGTCCCTAAAGCTTTGAGTTTAGTCTTTATGTGGATTTTTTCTTTTTTGCTTTTCTAGTTTATAAAGTGCATATGCTGCAATTAACAATATAATTAACCACATACCAACACTTTCTATACCAGTTTTAACACGGCCAGTTGATGACCTATCGCTGCCCTTTCTTCCCCAGCCAAAGATACCTTGATTTTGTTTATCATCTTGGATATTTGAGGATGGAGATTTTACTGTGCTTTCTGATAAGTCAGATTCATTATCTTTTCTATTTTTTCTTGATGCATAATCATTTTCGTGGTCCTTGTTTTGACCGTCTCCCTTATCAATTTCTCCATCTTCTTTATTTCCTTTATCTGGACTTGTAGAGTCATCTTCGGTTTTTGATGGATTTTTACCATTTGGATGATATGGATCTTCTGGATTATAAGGAACTTCTGGGAATAGTTTGTCCCACCACCATGGTTTCTCAGCCGGTGGTTTTTCTACTGGCTTATCTGGATTTTCTGGGTCAAATGTTTTTTCTGGATAATAGATATCCCACCACCAAGGTTGTTCTGGCCTTGTTGTATCAACCGGTTTAGTTGGATTTTGTGGATCTGTTGGATCTATTGGTGGATTTTCTGGTTTGTAATACTTATCAGGATTTATCTTATCCCACCACCAAGGTTTTTCACCTTCCTTAACTTTTGGAGGATTGCTTGGTGTGATTGGATTTTCTGGATCGCTTGGATTAGTAGGTTCATTTGGATCTACTGGACTCCAAGGCCATTCTGGCCACCACCAGGGCCATCCGCCATTTTCATTTTCGGAATCTCCAGGCTTTGATGGATTATTTGGGTCAGTTGGTTTAGGGTTTGGGTACTCTGGCCAATAATCTTCATTTCTTCCTGGCACTGGAGGATCTATAGGATTGATTGGTTTGTTTGGATTAGTTTTATCCTCTGGTTCTGTTGGATATATTGGAGTATTTTCTTCGTTCCTATTTGGATTTGTGGGATCAATTGGTCTATTTGGTTCTGTTGGGTGGTATGGGTTTTTAGGATCCATAGGATCATATGGATACCATGGATTTTGCGGATGAAAAGGATGGTAAGGATCCTTAGGATCTACAATATCTCCATTGTTTTTGTGAATATGGGGATCATCATTTGTAAACTTAATTTCAGTTTCTTTAGCATTTTTATCATTCTCATCTACTTTATCAGCATCAAAGGAATAAACAGATGTGCTAAGTCCATCAGTTCCGTTTTGAACAAAGAACATCACAATGTATTTGTTCTTGCCGTAAGTAACTGACCTTCCCTCTTCCTCAAAATCCTTATTATTTTGATAAATAAGATATTTATACTTGCCCGGTTTGCTAAATTCTGGTGCAGTAAATTCTATTTTGTAATCTCCCGGATAGTTAAAAGAAGATACGCTAGGCGCTGGTGCACCATCTTGTGGCTCAATAACTACATTTGCAAAATGAGGACTACTCGCCCACTTTTGCCCTTCATAAAACCACTCTACAGAAATAGGTATCTTAATTTCGCCTGCAGCTTTGGTATTTAGAAATGGAAATATAATAACCATTGCTATTAATATTAAATTTCTAATTTTTTTAATTGCTTTCATTATTTATCTCCATTCATTGGTCTAATTACACCAAGTATAACCGTTCTACCATTTGTCGTTGCCTTTTCACATGTAGATAGGGCTATTATTCTGTCATTTCCTATATTTATATCTCGTTCGTGAAGTTTTGTTTTTCGGGCGTGTTCAATAAGATTTTGCCTACCCTCCATAGTGCTGATTGACGATGGGTTAAATATAACAGAATCATAGGCATCAATTTTGCTTACCATAAATATCTCTATATTATAAGTTTCTTTTGGTAAGAAAAGAGTGCCAGTTTTGTGCTTATCAAAATACTTTTGATCTTCAAAAAGCACCACATCTCCAAACATCCCACCCTGGTCCATATGGTGACCGTATAAAAGGGAGTATGGATCTTTGAATTCCTTATTATTTCTGTAATCTAAAAATATGGAACCGCTTAAGGCAAAGTTTTTGTAAACATCCTTGTTAACATATTCCATATTGTCTTCACCTTGGACTACGGGATGATCGATATTTGTATCATCGATAGTAACCCAAGCTACTACATCTTCATTAATCTTCATCAAATCCCACAGAGTAGGGTTTTCGCCGTCTTCTGTGATTTGAGGTTTATATTTTAAAAGATCATCCCCAGCAAATCCACCCCTAAAAAGCATATATGAATTCCAAAGGGAGTAGCCTGCAAAAAGCATGACCAATATTAAAATTATTGCCACTATACGGTCTAATATTTTCTCGCCAATGCGCGATATATTTGCTACTGTTTGCAAATTGCTTGCTCCTTTCTTTGGAATTGATTTATTTGTTAATCCTTTGCTATTGGTTTTTATATATAAAGTTAATCGTATGGTAGTCCCTTCCCGGGACTAGGGGCCGTTTTTAATCTGGCGAGATTGTTTCGGCTGTGCCGACCATTCCATGGAGGGGCCTTCTTCAGCCGACCAGGCTTGTTTTAAGCGTATTGTTCTTCTTCGTTTTTATCTCTATTGAAGTATACAAAGAAGATAACTCCTGCTGCTGCAATTGCTAGTACAAATGGTGCGATGTTTTCGATAAGACCTGTTGGAATTTCAGCTTTTCTGCTGTTTGTCCATTGAATAGTATCTCCACCTGCTGCAACAGTAAAAGATGCATCAGTTACAGGTAATGATTGATTTTTTATTACATCGGCTCCATTGTAAGTTGCAGTAGCTTCATAGCCGCCATAGTTATTCGAATCAGTTTCTGATACCGCTAGTTTATCTCCAGCAGCTAGACCTTCAATTTTAATTGTGCTACCATTTGTCATTTGTGTAGATGATATACCTTTTCCTGTGGTTACTTGGCCTGTTTTTGCAGTACCAGAGGCATCTGTTATTGTATAAGATACTGTCTTGTCTGTAGCTGAACTAACTACAATATTAAATGTAAACTTATCAGATAGGTTGGCTTGGTTACCACTGATTGTTTTTGTAAGTGTAATATCTTGAGTTTCTAATTTGTTCTCAAAATTCAAATTAGCTTTTTGACCGTTTTCAGAAACTATGAAATATTCAACTTTTCTATCAGTACCATTTGTTGTTGTTACAAATGCATCAACAGTCATTGTACTAGGATCTTTTGTAATACCAGCAATTGTTGTATCATTTTCTGTTATGTTAAATCTATAAACACCAGGCAGTACATTATTTACAGCAGCTTGGTCAATATTAACTGTAAGTTCTCCCTCTTTAACACCAGGTTGTAAAGTTAATGCACCTGAATTTTGAAGTGATAAGAAGTTAGCAGCTGGTCTAGATGTGTAACCTTTATATGTGCCATCCGGAGCTTTATCAGGTGTAACTGTAAAGTTAAAAGTACCACCACCAAAGTAGTTACCACCTGTAACAGTTTTCTTAAGAGTTGGTGCTTCAGTTGACGCTTTTGTGCTGTTTTCTCCGTTTATTGGATCTGTTTCTGCTGCAAAGGCATTACCAGCAAATGCGCCAAATGATAATGTTGCTGCTAGTGCAACGCCTGTTACTTTTTTAAAAATATTGTTTAAATTCATTAATTTTTTTCTCCTATTTTTATTTTTCCTAAGCTTAATTGGTATCTCATTTATGAGACCCTTCTACTCCGCTATCGCTGCGCTCAGGGTGACAGCGTGGGATTATACGTTTTTACATGCTTTAAAACTTTCTCATGCTCACTAGTTTGTCATTTCGACCGGAGCGAAGCGTAGTGGAGAAATCTTTTTTTGAAAATCTTTGTTATATACCGAAATTCTCAGATGATAGTTCTCCATGTAATTGATAATTTCAATTAAAATTTACTTCTTCTATAAAGGGCAAATACTTTTCCCTTTATTTCATCTCTATCAACTGGGCCAAAATATCTACTATCTTTGGCTCCTCTTCTCATATCTCCTAGAGCAAAAACTTCATTTTCTTTAAGTTTTAGTGGGAATTTGATTTCTTCTGCTGTTTCGTCATATTCTCCTGTTGGATAAAAGATATTTGTTTCTGCCTGATATGATCCGTTTACTATCAACTGACCTTCTTTGGAGATGTCTACTTCATCTCCACCACTTGCTACTAAGCGTAGCGCATAGTCTGCATCATTCTTACCTACCACTACTACATCGCCTACATAGAAATTTCTATCAAGCCTGTAGTACATCAACAAATCACTTGGTACCATCTTTGGAAACATGTCGTCGTTATAGACTACAAAGAATCCAAAAATGAAAGTGAACAACAACCATAATACTAAGATGATTAGAAATAGTTTTTTAAAAAAACTTATAATTGCATTTTTATTTGAGACATCAACTCGCTTTTGTCTGATGATTTTATTTATATTGGTAAAATCGACAAAGTCTAGCGAGGTTTTACTATCCGCATGAGCTACTTTTATTTTTTCACTCATTGCTATTCTCTCTTAATGCTTTTATTTCTATATTCTTATCATCTAGTAGACTTTGATATTTGATTTGTTGATTTTTAAAAGCCTCGGCATAGAGGTCTGAAAGTTTTTGAACTTTCGCCAGCACATCAGCCTCAGACACTCCGCCAATAGTTTGCTTTTTAAATTTTAAATCTTTCAAAAACTTTTCAATATTGTCTAATTCATTCATCAATACCCCCTGCCAGTTTATTTCTTTTATATAATCTATATGCAAAGGCCATGCTGGCTAGTCCAAGCATAATTGCCATTGGGGTGAAGTTATCAATTAAGCCTGTTGGCGGAGGAATGGTAATGGTTGTTGTAAATGTAACATCTATATTAGTGTTCACAGGCACTTTGTCATATATATCATTACCGTTATCAGTTCCAATCTTATCTCCATTTTCATCTAACACTTGCGCTTGATAAGTAGTCTTACTCATTGGCGATGATGATTCAGTAGTTATTTTAAATCCACTATATGGGACTGTTATATTGTCAATAGAGTCAGCATTTTTTAATTCGTATTCCTTAGATTGAATTTCTCCAAGTGTGTCTGTGTACTCAATTGTCAGTTTGACTGTTTCGTCACCATATAGAAGGTTACCATTTATAATATTTCTCACATTTAGATTAAATGTTTTTTCTTCCCAAATACCATATAGTATATTTTCCTCACCATCACTTGTAAGCATGATATTATCACCAGGTTGAAATGGCATGGCATCAGGTTTATTTAAATCAGATTCACGATACCATCCTTTAAAAGTGTATCCTTCATTAGCTATCATAAGCTTTTTGTTTTCGTCTACCTCAGGACCAGGGAGTTCTACTATATCATTGTCTCTTAAATGTTGGTTCTCTAAATCTCTATGATCTCTAAACCCATAATCTTCTGCATTTATAGGAATTGGAGGTTTTGTAGCAAACTTACGCCCTTCAATTATTCTTTCACCGTCATTTCCAGATAGCTTAACAGGACGTTTTTCTACTAATTTTAAATGAGTAGGTGGAAATTTACTTACTACTGGTTCAAATACAATATCATCTATTACAGTTATAATGTCTCCTGGCTGATAGATTTTATTTAGCATATCCTCAGTTATCTTAGGGCCTGATCTTTCAGGATCAATTTGCCAACCTTGAAATACTTGATCTTTTCCCATTTGGATTTCTTTACCATCAGGAAATTGATATTTTCTATCTGTATACGGTGCTAATACTATAGCTTCAGAATTATCTACATAATCATTTTTATCAGTATAGGAATGTGGTGTGCCGTCTGATAACCAAGCTGTATATGTTACTTTATGAATTGTAGATAATTGTCTAAACTCATTAGGATTTTCTGGGTCTCTGGCTACCCATACAGGATATAAGTATACCTCACTGGTAACAGGAGAAGAGAATGTATATTCTGCAAATTGGCCATTAATAAATGCATACCACTTTAAAAACACATCATCTCTACCCTGCAAAGCAGGTGGCTTTTCGATTTTAAAATCATCTCTGTTTAATATCTCGCCATGATCAATTTCTTTTTTTATTATACCGGCAGCTGGATTATTTCTTTCTTTATATGCAACAACTGTATGAGTTTGAGAATCCCATTTAGCATATAATGTAAGGTCCTTATCGGGCATAGTATCTGTACTTATGTCGATTGATCTACCAGCTCCAGACATATTGTCATACCAACCTCGAAACGTCTTGTTGTTAATTACTGTTTTCCCAGCAATATAATTAGGTGGTGGATAATTCAATAATGGCTTTCCATATTCAATATCATAATAGTAAGCCGAACTTTGACTGTTTCCAATAAAATAACTTAGAGTATACTTGCCCTTCTTGTAATATGCCCATACTTCATAATTTGCTGTAGTTTCATTGTTTATTCCATGTGAATTTTTACTTGGTCTAGCAGAATTTATTCCAGGTTTTTCAAAGTACTGAAATTCATAACCAGGATAGTCATTTTTCTGACTATACGTTTGGGTAATAACTGTGTCAGTATATTTCGGAATAGTTTTCAATAACTTACCTGTGTCTATATCATAGATTTTTAGATACCAGGTTGGTTTTACAGTAGATACATTATATGCATATATTGTTAAATCACCCTTAGGCATTGGTTTATCTCTAGGTACTGTTTCTCCAGTCAAACCACCTATTTTCAAGTTATATTCTCCTTGATTTAATTCAGCGAGCTTTTTCTTAGCCTCATCATAATATTTTGATGTGTCTTGCCCGTGTTTTAACGTCTTATTTACTACATCAATTGAACTTCTAATGCCTCTACTTTTTTCAGCATCAGTCGGATCCCTATATACTCTATAAGTATATGTTTTTCTGTTGTAATATAAATTTATAGTTGTACTTTTATCTCCCCTAATGATTTTTGGAAGATTTTCACTCTCTATGTCACTTTTGACATACATAATATCTCGATTTGCCATCTCTTGTTCTGATAATTTATAAGAAGATGGTATGCCAGTTTGAGTACCTGTTTGTCCTGGCACAATCTTATCTAACTCCAATGTATAACCATCATCATTAGCATTTTGTACCCAATGGTTTATAGTAAACTCACTGGCTAGAGGTGTATACTTGGCCTTTAGCCTTCTATTTTTAGTGATGGCAGTATTCTCATCAAATTTATTTCCACTTTCATCTAACCAATAATCAAACTTATATCCTACTTTAGTAGGTTTTGTATGATCACCAAATTTTGCGGTTTCACCCTCATTTACCACTAATTTAGTAACAGGGGTACCACCATCGGAATCAAAAGTCACTGTGTAAGCTTTTTTATAAACAGCATAAAGCTTTAGCTCTGTGTAGTAACCCTTTTTATTAACTCCATCTGAAGTTTTACTAATTGGATCATTAATTGGATATGGAGCGCCATTTGGTGTAAGTGACCAGTGAGAAAATACAAACCCTGGTTCACCTAATTCTCTTGATATTTCATCTGCTGGAATTTTATTACCTACTGAAACTTCACTAGTTGTTACTACCTCATCTTGATATTTTATAGTACCATCATTATCTTTGTATTCTTTTTTATCAATGAAGTCTACATAAATTACGTCCTTATACTGTCCTTTAAGATATATAATCCCGTCCTTAAATTTATTACGTAATTCATCAACTTTAATAGGTTGATTAAAGTCAAACTTTTCACCAAAAATATCTTTACCCGCTGCAATACTATCTTCGTATTTATAGTAGTACCATCCGGTAAACTTACCTTTGTAAGAAAATATTGGTAGCTCGGGTTGTTTCACATATTCTCCGTTACGTAGTGTTTGTATATCCCATATTTCTCTAATCGGTTCTTTTTCATTTTCATAATTTTTGTTTACAAACACAACGGTAACCGTATTCTTATCATCTTCTGTAACAGCATAAATAGAAAAGCTTTCTGCCTTAAATGATACTGTGTCTCTATTTTTATTTTCTATATCAACTTTTTCTTCTGGAGTAAACTCACTTTTTTTGTGGTATACTTCTACCTCTTTAGCTTCTTTTATCTTTTGATTTGTGATTTGAACGTTGATATCATTTTTTTCTGTGACTTTATATTCTTCATCATTTTCATCAAAGATTGTTATATCGTAAGCTGCAAGGATTTCTTTACCTTCGATTTTGATTTCTACTGGATAGGCTTTTACTTTTGTAAATCCTGGTAGACGGCCTGAAAGTTTTATCCTTGTCTGATCGTTTGATTTTTGGCTATAAGAGCTATCTGTGTAGATATCTGCTAATACTTGTTGATAAGTTAGTTTTTCTTCTGTCTCTTTAGAATCTTCGGTTTCTTCATTAGTTTCAGACTTTTCGATATTTTCTTCACTTGCTTGTTTATCTAAGTCTTCATTTTTGACAGCATCTTCAGTAGTAGTATCTGTTTTATCTTCTGAGTTTTCTTCTTTTTCATCAGATATTTGTGAGTCAGGAGTAATATCTTCTGATTCTTTAGTAGATTCTTCTTTTGTCTCTTTTTCTGATATTTCTTCAGCTTCTTTGTCTTCTTTTAATGTTTCTTCATTATCAGATGTTTCGTCACTATTTTTTTCTTCTTCTGCTTGTTTATATTCTAAATTACCAGCAAGAGCATCTAATAAATCTTTTTTCCAGTCTACTAGTTCTGTATCAGCAGATGGTCTTTCATCTTCTTTTCCAGTTTCTGTATTTTTTTCTTCAGTCGCTTTCTCATTGTTAGCTTCTGTAGTTTGTTTTTCTTCTAATGAATTTGTTAAGCTATCTAGAACCTCTTTTGGTTTTACAATTTCTTTTTGAGCTGAGTTTTTTTCTGCATCTTCTTTTTTGTATTCATTCCTTAAGAATGGAGATTTTACTTCTTCATCCTTTGTTTGTTCTTTTGGAGTCGCTTCCTCTTCTTTTTCTAAGTCTTTTGTAATAGAAAATTCTTCTGCTTTACTTTCAAGTTTTACTTGGTCAGAAAGCTTTGAAAAATCTGTAGTTTGTGCAAATCTTATGTCGTTTTCATTTTTTTCGTAAAGGTAGATTTTATCTAAATCTCTAATTTTACTTGACTTGATTTCGATTTTATATTGATCTGTAGGATTTTTATCGTATAGATTGTCGTCTTTATCAAATATTTCAAATCCAAATGCTAGGACATTTTCTTTTTCCATATCTGTAACTGCATTTTGGATTTCGTAAGCTTTTATTGTGCCATTCTCTGGCATTTTGCCTGTGATTTTGATATCGATGTCTTCATTGGAGAATGTATCGTAGGAACTGTCTTCGTATAATTCCACATCAACAGATTTATCAATTATTTTTTCTGTTTCTTCTTTTGTTGTATCTTCTTCTTTTTCTACTTGTATTTCTGATTCTTGCGCTTCAGCTTTTGGCTCTGTTGGAGTTTGTTCTTTAACTTCCTCAGCTTTTTCAGGAATATCAAGTTTTGTGTCGCTAGTTTCTGCTGACTTCTCATCATTTCCTACTTCATCGGTTTTTTCGTTCATTACTGTAGGATTTTCTTCTATTTCTGCACTTGCATAGGATTTGCTTGCTGCAAGCGGAGCAATAGTTGATGATACTAGCATTGAAAAAGCCATTATTGCGGACATTAACTTATATTTCAAACTTAACAGTCCCCCTTTCTTTAATTTTTCTGTGATATATTTTAATATATTTAAACTATTTTTAACTTGTTTTGATTTTAATGTTATTATTGTACTGTTTTTTTGTACATATTTCAAACAAATTTCAAAATTTTTATGAGATTTTTAGTATATAGAATGTTGGAATTTCAATGACATTAAAGGAAATCATTTACCCTAGTATTTTAGTAGGTTTTCAAATAATATTTTATAATTGTACTGTAAAAATTTATTTTGTCACTCTTTCTTTATTTTATATTTACCCCCCCTCAAATAAAAAAACCTTTGCTTTTTATGCAAAGGGTGCTAATTATTTGCGTAGTCGATATTTACTTTTAATCTTCTTATAAATCTGATTAGGGTCAAAATAAATAATATAGTTCCTAGAATTGCAAATACTAGGGTTATTATTCTTGTTATTTTTACCATATTATCAGTTTTACTATCTGCTTGTTCGTTTTGACTTGCAGGCAATTCCTTGCCTGGCATTTGGAATTTCTCTGCAATAGCACTTTCATCGCGGTAGCAGTTTATCAAAAGTCTATTTGGTCTTGGTGGCATAAAAGGACTACAAGTCATCAGTGTTAATATGTCTTCATCTCCTCGTGGAGCAAGTTTTTCCCAATCATATGGTCCAATAACTTCTTTATCATGTACAACATAGCGCATGGTTTGCTCATCCCTTTCTACATAAACATAGTCTCCTGCTTGGAGTTGGTCTACGTATAAAAACATAGTGTCTGTCCACCAGCCCCTGTGGCCGGCAATGACTGATCTCATGCCAGCACCACCAATAGGAATTGCTGTTCCATCCACTTGAGCAACACCCCTTGAAATGTGATCTAGAGTCGCATCAAGATAAAGTGGCAATTGTTTATCTAGTTTTGGTATTGATAGATAAGCAAACGGTGTGTTTGTTTTGGTAAATTTCTCATACTTTATTTGATAATCTTCAGCTGTAAATGGATCAGAAACAGTAACATCAGAGTTTTTTACAACTTCGTTATATTCTTCTGCATTTTCTGTTTCTTGATTAACTTCATCATCAGATCTTTTTGCCTGCACTTGTTCAAATTTTTTCTTGGAGGCAATTGCTGAGTAATCATTGTAAGTTCTTCTTATTAGCGGGATGGTTACAAAAAGCAAACCTAAAAGGATTAGCAAGTAACCTATAGTACTACTTTTTGTAAGTCTTAATCGATTCTTCAATTGTTTTTACCTCCGTACTTAGTGTTTTTTTTCTTCTGAGCTCTCTAATTACAATTATTAATAAAAGTGCCATAATTGGCAAAAGAATTAAGAATAATTGTAAAAAGTCTGGAGCTAGTCTTTTGACATTTGCAACCCCATCATCTACAGCTTCTTGATAAGGAATTCTGTGTCCCGACTAAAAAGCTTACAAATATGATTTTAGGCTTGTAAATCCTATCAAATTAGTATTATAATTAAATGTGAAAGGAGATTTTATGGCACAATATAACCCAAAAAGCTCAGATCCAGCTGAGTTTATAAACCATGAAGAAATATTAGAAACAATTGACTACGGTCGCAAAAATGCACACAATAGACCGCTTATCATAGATATATTAGAAAAGGCTAGAAAGGCTAAAGGCCTTGATCACAAAGAAGCTTTTGTGCTTTTATCTTGTGACGAAGATGACCTAAACGAGGAAATATTTAAGGTTGCTAAAGAATTAAAACTTAAGTTTTATGCAAACCGTATAGTTTTATTTGCCCCATTATACTTATCAAACTACTGTATCAACGGATGTACATATTGCCCATACCACGGACATAACAAACATATCCCTCGCAAAAAATTAACCCAAGAGGAAATCCGCGAGCAAGTAATTGCCCTTCAAGATATGGGACACAAAAGACTTGCCCTAGAGGCAGGAGAAGACCCTAGAAATAACCCTATTGATTATATACTAGAATCTATTGACACAATTTACAATATTCACCACAAAAACGGTGCAATTCGTAGGGTAAATGTAAATATTGCTGCAACAACCACAGAAAACTACAAAAAACTTCACAATGCAGAAATAGGAACATATATCCTATTCCAAGAAACATATAATAAAGAAAATTACGAAAATCTTCACGCTTACGGTCCAAAATCAAACTATGATTACCACACCACAGCTCACGACCGCGCTATGGATGCAGGTATAGATGATGTGGGTCTTGGAGTTTTATATGGACTTGATTCTTACGAATACGAATTTATCGGCCAATTAATGCATGCTGAGCACTTGGAAGCAAAATATAATGTCGGTCCACACACAATTTCTGTACCACGTATCCAACCAGGAGATGATGTAGATGTAGCAGACTTTGAAAATGCATTGGCAGACGATGTATTTGAAAAAGTAGTAGCATGTATCAGAATCGCAGCACCATACACAGGTATGATAGTATCAACTCGTGAAAGTGAAGAGATGCGTGGCAGATTACTAGAACTTGGTATCAGCCAAATCTCAGGTGCATCAAAAACATCTGTAGGCGGATACACTGAAAATGTCACAGAAGGATCAGACCAATTTGAACTATCAGACAACAGAACTCTTGATGAAGTTGTAGACTGGCTAATAGAAAAAAAACACATTCCATCATTCTGCACAGCTTGCTACAGAAAAGGCAGAACTGGTGAAGTATTTATGGAAATGGTTAAAAATGTTGGAATCGGTAATATTTGCCAACCAAACGCTTTGGTAACTCTAAAAGAATACGGCGAAGATTACGCAAGCCCAAAAACAAAAGCAGACATCGATGCCCTAATAGGCCACGAAATCAACACCATTCCAAATGAAGAAGTCAGAAAAGAAACCATAGAAAATCTAGCATCAGTAGAAAATGGCAAAAGAGACCTATATATATGAGAACTTCTAGCGGAGAAAGATTGCACATTGCCATATTTGGTAACACAAATGCCGGCAAGTCCACTCTTTTAAACTACATTACAGGCCAAGAAACCGCCATAGTTTCAGAAACTCACGGCACAACAACCGACCCAATAAATAAGCCCATGGAAATCCACGGGCTTGGGCCGGTAATTTTTATAGATACAGCAGGAATAAACGACGCAACAGACCTATCTGATAAGAGAATCTCAAAATCTCTAGGCGTTTTAGAAAAAGCAGATATTTTCCTTTATGTCTTAAGTTTAGAAGATGATTTAAAATTTATCGACCAATTAAAGGCAAAAGATAAGCCAATTATATTTATCGCACCAAAACAAGATTTAGAAATTGGACAAGAAATTGTAGAAAAATTCAAGGACCTAAAACCTATTTCTATAAATGTAAATAAAGACGATAGGTACAATTTATTTGAAGAAATAAAAAAAGTTGTTAATAATGATGGCCCATTGACTTTGACCGGCAAATTGGTAAAAAAAGCTGACACAGTAGTTTTGGTAATGCCCCAAGATGAAGCTGCCCCAAAAGATAGGCTGATAAAACCACAAGTGATGACCATTAGAGAATTAATCGATAAAGATGCAGTATGTATCAGCACAAGTTTGGAAAATTTCGAAAATACCCTAAATGTTTTAAAAAATCCACCAGATTTGATAATTACAGACTCAAAAGTTTTTAAAGATGTCTACGAAAAAAGTCCAAAAGAAAGCAAATTGACAAGCTTTTCAGTGCTAATGAGTGGATTTAAGGGAGATGTAGAATACTTTAGACAGTCAGTAAAAGTACTGGACAATGAAGTAAAACACATCCTAATAGCAGAAATCTGCACCCATCCACCTATCGAGGAAGACATAGGCACAGTAAAAATACCAAAAATGCTTAGAAAAAAATATCCTAATCTAAATATAGACTTTGCCAGAGGCGAAGACTTCCACGATATTGAAAAATACGACCTAATCATAGAATGCGGATCATGTATGTTTAACCGCACAAGTGTTATGAATAGGGTAAAAAAATTCAAAGAAAAAAATATCCCAATGACAAACTACGGAATGACAATCGCGTATTTGCAAGGGATAATAGACAAAATAGACTACCAGGTGTGAGCTTGGTGGTTTTTTTGTAGGGAAATAGGAAAATTACTGTCAAGGAGACCAATCGACTACGCTTTGCTGCGCTCATAGTGACAAGTGTAATAAATTGGGTCTATTGTCATAAAATATTATAAGGATATGTTATCCCCAGAACCTCGCCTGTCATCCTGAGTGAGTGAATGTAATGAACGAATCGAAGGATCTCCTTGGTTGGTATTATTTGAAAACGGAGATAATTATTTTCCAGGAGACCCTTCGGCTGCGCTTTGCTCCGCTCAGGGTGACAAAGAGAGTAACAATATGGATGACAGTAATTGCTAATATTTATTATTATTTTTCTTCTTCTCTTCATTCAACTTTCTATAATTCTCAACCCAAAGCCTACGTTCTGTTGGACTTAAAATAGAAATCCCCCAACTTTCCGACAAGTCCTTTCTATCAGGATTTACCTTATCGACCAATCCATATTTTTTCGAACGCGTCCAACCCTTTAGTTGCTTTTCTCTTTTTATCGCCTCTTTTGAATCCACAAATTCTTCTAAGTAGATTAATTTTGTTGCGTTGCATTTATCAGTGTAACCATTAATCAAATGATTTTTATGCTGGAACATACGATTAATAATATTTCCTGTGATACAAATATAAGGTGATCTACCATATTTACTTTCTAAAATGTAAACGTAATATGCTTTAGACATAAAGTTCTCCGCAATTAGAAAAATGTTATACTAGAAAACCCTTCGACTACGCTCAGGGTGACAGAGTGCAAATTAGGTTTTATGTATGAAAAGAATGTGAAAGACATGTTATCTCCAAGAATCCCATTGTCATCCTGAGCAGGATTTGCACGTGCAAATCCGTCGCCGAAGGATCTTCTAGATTAAGATTAACTTTTGATACAAAATAACTAATTATAAAATTATCTAAACTAATAAACCAACTCAGCCTTCCTAGTAATCACATCTCCCCTATCAGTTACAATCTCGTAGCCCGCCCTATCTACTCTCATTGTTAGACAAGCCTTGCATTCGGCTGCTTCATCTCCTGTGCATATTTTATTGTCGTAAAGTTGGTATTGTTTTCTATACATAGTTGGCGATAGGTTTGGCATTAGTACGTTTGCTCCTGCTTTTAGTCCCATTTCTCGTCCTAGTGGGTTGATTGTTCCTAGGGCTGTTGTTGCTGGTATCAGTGCATATGGGAATAGGATTCTTAAAATTGAGACCAATCTTAATGTTTTTGTATATGATCCGTTTGGAAAATCTTTAAACGGAGTGTCATGGCTGGTTAAGAATGGGCCTATGCCTATCATGTCTGGTTCTAGTTTTTCTAAAAATCTTAAGTCTTTTATCAAATCCTCAGTTGTCTGATATGGACTATCCACCATAAATCCGCCGCCTACTTGGTATCCAATCTCTTTTAATTGCCACAAGGCCTCGTGACGCTCTTCCATTGTCATGCCAGCTGGGTGAAGTTTTTTAAAGTGTTCGCTGTCGGATGTTTCTTGGCGTAACAAATATCTATCTGCCCCGGCCTCATAAAATCTTTTGAAAGACTCATAAGGTTTTATACCTAGTGAAAGAGTAATAGCTGTGTCCGGATGTTTTGCTTTTATTTCCTTTATGATATCTACAATCATATCGTCTGTATAATATGTATCCTCCCCACCTTGCAAAACATAAGTCCTAAAGCCAAGCATATAGCCAGCATCTGCGCATTGAACTATTTCCTCTGGGGTCAATCTGTAACGATCAACATTTTTATTTGATTTGCGAATGCCGCAATATAAACAGTCGTTTTTGCAAAAGTTGGAAAACTCAATAAGTCCACGGATATATACGGCATCACCGTAAATCTCTCTACGAATACGATCGGCAGTATCCGCCAACCATTCATTCATAGACTCATCTTCTATCCAATTTTTTAGCTCTTCGTCTGTGTAATATGTAGTATTTTTAAAGTTTTTCATAGTAATATTATATCAATGAATAGGAGTGCTTGTCTAATATATTTTAGTATTTTACTCAGGATTAAGATTAGAAACAGAACTCTCCACGCACTACGCTTACGCTTGTTTGGTCGAGATGTAAAGCTTAGATGCTCTAATTATTTTGAACTCCAAAACTTACCGTTTAGACCGCGCATCTATGATGCGAGTGGATAAATCTTTCTCAATATACTTAAATATATATATTATATATATATATAATTTTATCACACTACTATATTAGTGCTACTAATAGAGTTATAGAGTACTTTAAAATAAATTACTAGAAAAAATATTTTTCAATTACACTAAAACATTAGATTTGTTAAATTTTAAAAGATTTTGTTCAGTTTAAAACTCCACTATATAAATGAATACTTTACTAGTTTAAAGTAGATTTTGAAGAAATATTACTATAAAATATAAAAACGCCACAGCTATTCGCCTTGGCGTTTTTACGTAGTTTAGATTTCCTTATTTTTGGAATTCTTGTAATAGTTTTAAATCTTCTAGGTATTTTGCTATAGTTGGATAATTTTTGTGTGCTTGTTCATTAGTAACTGTATTTGCTGTTTTGTTTAGTGGATCTAGGGTTATTGTAACTACTTTTTCTAAATCATTGTAGACATTTTCTGAATAACCTGGTACTAAATTTTTGAAGCTTTCACTTGTTTCTCTGATTACTTTTGCATCATCAACTTTTTGTAGAGCTTTTTCGTTGTTTTTCTCTAATTTGTCGATATTATCTAGTAAAGCTTTTATATTTGCTAGTTCCTCTTTATTATCTAAAGCTTTGTTTGATTCTATTGATAAGTTTATTTGGTCAATGATTTTACTGGTCTTTTCGTTATTTTTATCAATATGAGTTAGCAATTTATAAGTCTCATCATCGATTGATTTGCTTAGGTCCATTACTGTGTTTGCAGCGTATTTACCATAAATATTTACTAGTTCATCTTGTATAGTTTGGTTTCTATCTTCGATTTCTTTTATAAGACTAGTAATATCTGAGCTCTTTTCATAAGATGTATTTGTGTTGTTTGCTAATGTAACAAGGCTTGGATATTCCTTATCAATTTCTTGAAGAGTGTTGAGGATTTCTGTATTTCTATTTTCAATATCTAATCTTAATGCTTCGATATCTACATTATCTATATCTTCTTGGCTATTGCTAGTTAATAGATTTCTTGTTACTTTATCAGAAGTCTCATCTTTTAGAACAACGATATTAACATCCTGACTTTCATTAGTAGTGTTTTTATTTTCGCTTGAAGCTACTGCTTGATCCTTATCTATTTCTTTCATTTGTGAAAGGATTTGTTCATTTCTTTCTTTTATTTCATTTGTTAAGGCATCTACATCATTGTTTGCTTGTGTGTCTATTTTTGGAGCCTCTTTTGTTTGTGTAGCAACATCCTTATCAATTGCTTTTAGCTGCTCTTTTATTTTTAAATCATTTGCTGCAATTGTATTGGTTAATTGAGCAACGTCTTCACTCTCTGACACATCTAAGTCTCTTTTTAACTCAACTTGATTTGCTGAAAAAGTACTTTCTTTACTATCAACTAGAGAATTGAATGTGATTTTTGCAGCACCATTTGCTGGAATTACTAGGTTTTGAATATCTCCAAAGTCTAAATCGAAAGTTTGTTCACTTACAAAGCCATCTTTGCTTGCTCTAAGAGTTTCGATTTTAATTTTACCTGGATTCTTTTGGTTTTCACTAAGATTAATAGGATAATTTATTGAAATATTTTTATCAGATTGATTTACTAGAAAATCAGACCACTCAATATTTGATTCATCTATAAACTTACCATTTATAAGTGAGCCTAATCCTGAGATATCTTGAGTTTTTAAGTTTTTATTGCCCTGTGCATCTGTTTCTATAGCTGAAACTACTCTTTTGCTAGCAATTTTACTTTCACTATTATTTGCTAATATGTAATCGAAAACAAAATTATTTTCCTTGCCTTCTTTGATATTCGCTCTTAGATTTATAGTTTTTGCATTTTTTAGGTCAACTGTGATTTTTTTACCACCTGTAATATCTTCTGTTTTTACTGAATCAACTGAGATGTTTTCATCTGGAGGTATTTCTAGATTTTCAAGATTTGATCTATCTAGTAGGTAAAAAACTCCTTTTAAATCTTCATTTGCATTTGCAATGTTAATTGTATAGTAGGCTATTTTACCTGTCCCATCAAGCTTTGTTGTTATATCTGATGAAACTTTACCTGTCACATCATTCATTATTTGTTCTTCTGTTATTAAGGGTAGTTGATTTTTATCAGTAGGCTCAGCTGCTTGTGCTGTAGTTGGCAAAATTATTGCTAGAGATAGAGCCATGTATGCATATTTTGTGATATTAGTATATTTCATGAGTCCCCCAAATCCATACTATTATATTAAAAATAATCATAAATTTCAATAATTTAGTATATTAACTCAATATAACTAAAATCATTCGCCTCTTGTGCCTGGATCCAAGGTTTTTGCTAGCTCATCTCTTAATTCGTTTTGAATGTCTATAAGTTCTTTTTCAGCTATCTTTCTTTGGTTGGCAGCGTCACGTTGGATTTGGACTGATTCATTGATGGTTGCAATAAGATTTTGATTTACTTCCTTAATTGTATCTACATCTATAGTTGATCTTTGAGCTTCTTTTTGAATTTCTACTGTCGAGTTTCTAAGGTTTTCTGAGTTTCTGCGGAGCAATTCATTTGTAGTATTAGAGACTTGTTTTTGCATATTTACTATCTCTTGTTGACGATTTAGGCCAAGAGCTATGACTACTTGAGATTTCCAAAGTGGGATGGTGTTGTTGATTGAGTCTGTGATTTTATCAACCAATAGTTGGTCGTTGTTTTGGATAAGCTTAATTTGTGGGGCAGTTTGTAGGGCAACAGCCTTTGAAGTTTTTAGATCAAAAATACGTTTTTCAAAACGGTTTACATTTTCTTCAAAGTCACGTACTACTTGCATTGCCATTGGTTCATCAGAACTTTCAGCATCCTTATATAGGGCTGGCAGGGTTTCCTTTCTCATTTCCTCTACTGCTTCTTCGCCAGCAATGATATATCTTTCTAGCTCCTTAAAATAGTCGATATTTTCTTCGTAAAGCTTATCAAATATACCAATATCTTTTAAAAGTTCCATGCGGGCACTTTCAAGTTTTGCAGAGATTTTATCTATTTGCGCTTCCATATTTTGGTATTTTGCAAGATATCTTTCTACTTGTTTTTTTGGTCCACCAAAAAATTTATCAAATAATGATTTTTCTCCAAAATTTTGGATATCTACATCATTTACCTTTACAAGTAAGTCAGTCATCAGCTCTCCAACCTCTCCAGTGTCCTTGCTTCTAACTTCTGATAGGATTTGGTCAGAGAATTGAGCTATACCTTTTTGGGCATTTGTCCCATAAACTGATGATAGTTGTGAGTTTCTAAGGTCGATTTGATTTTTAATCTGGTCAATCTTCGCCCTATCTTCTGGGCTGATTTTTTCAACTCTTTTTTCAGTTACTTCTGCAATTTCCTTTTTATCAAGGCTTATATCTGTGGCAGCCCCTTTGCTGTCCATAAGGTTGTCTAGCGAATAATCTGGCATAGTAATATCTCCTTATTATTGTATTGTCGTATTTTTAAACTCTATTTTCTTTCAATATATGTTTTCATTGAACTCGGAGGATAGGGCATAGGGGTAGCGGAGACCCCTTATTCCCTTTCCCCCAAACCCCCTAAACCCATTTCTACGAAAACACGTTTCTACGAAACTTCTTCACGCTCCCACGTTAAGTTTTCGGGATAAAAGTCCAAAATCAATGGACTTTTATCTCCCACCGCCACTGCGTGGAGCATTAGATTAGTAGAAGTTCGCTTTGCGAATTCTTTTTTTAAACATAAAGGAATTTAATAATTATTTTATTGCGTCCATTAATTCTAACATCACATCTATATTTGGCATTTGCATTATTTTGGTTACTTGGTCTGCCATTCCGTTTACATTAAATTCGTCTGGGTTTTCTGTTCCTGATACTATTGTCCTAAATCCGTGATCTTTCCAGGCGAGTGCTTGGATATCTTTGTCCATTAGGGCATTTAGTCCTACTTTTCCCGTCTCAGTGAGAGCAATATATACATGGGATGACCATACTGTTGGCTCTGGGTAAAGGATTATGATGTCATCTCTGATTTGCTCATACATATCAGGCTCTTGTTTAGAAAATTCTAATAATTGAGATTCGTAGCCTGCTATGATTGGAAATGATCCCACTCCTTGGCGGAGAAATTGGTTAAACATATCTATGGATGATGTTTGCATATAGCCAATTTGATTGTAAATGCGTTTTATGTCCTCTTTTACATTATCAATACTTGATCTTGTAACAGGTTGGTTATCATTTAGGGCATTTGCTAAAAGTCCTAGGAACATATTTCCTGAGTTTGACTCATTTGGATCTGTGGTATCTACTAGTATTGGCCCATAAAGTTGGTATAGGCCAATATCTGACCAAGTTTTTTTATCTTTCATAAGGCCTGCAAGTTTTGTCATATCGACAAAGTGTACGCCATTTTCTTCATGGACTACTCCTTGATCTATGAGGGCATCTACTACTATTTTTCTAGAATATAGGACTATTGGGGTGTTAAATACTATCTCATTTTGCAAGTCCTTGCCGCCATTTTTCCTAAAAAGCTCTAAGGCTAATTGGCTAGATGGCCACAAATAGTCCTTATCACTAGTATCAACACTTGCCATGGCAAGTGATCCTTCTTTTCTGTAGTCCATATTTAGGCCATAAGATTTTTTGGCCTTTTGCTTAAATTGTTCATTTTCAACCATTGGGATTTTCTCACCACCTATAAATCCCGTTATAGCAACTTCATTTGGAGTCTGACTTTGATAGTACATATAGCCGCCTGCACCAACTATTACTAAAATAAGTATTAATAATCCCCATTTTTTCTCTTTCATCTGATGTCTCCTCCAAGTTTGATAGTTTGCTCTAATAAGTCTGTTTCTACCTCAAGTTTGTTGATTTTATCCTTGTGATAGGCATCCCTCTGGCTGACAAATATTTTTATAAGTAAGTCTAGCGATTCGCTAGTTTTTTCCTTGATATCATTAAATTTATCAGCACTAACATTTGCCCTATCTAAGTCGTTATAATTATCCACTATTTCACACGCTGTACCTAGATAATAGTCAAGAAAATGGCGTGATTTGCTAATTTCTCTAGGATTGTTTTCTAGGTAAAACTCTATATCATTGGTTATTTTTGCAAGCTCGTTTGCCTTTGTTTTAATATTGGTATCTTTAATGCTTGCTGCAGATTCTTTTAATTTTTTCTGGTCTATTTGTAGCTTTTGGTAGATTGCTTTAATTTCTTCGGCATTTTCTAAGGCCTCGATATCGGTATTGCCTATCATTAGCTTTGGTTTGCTAATCAAATATACTCCAGCATATACCCCCAGGGCCAAAATGGCTGATATAAGAAAGTGCCATTTTGCGCCAATTAGTAGGCCAAAAAAAGTTATTAGCGCTGCAAGAAGTGCCCTAAAGTCCCTTCTACTGTCATTCATTAATTGTATCCTTTAACATTTTGGAAGGCCTTAATCATATCTGTCCTCCCGTCAAAGACTCTTGCCCTTGACATATTTGCAATTTCTTCCAAATCGCTTTGTTCAGCATCTCCAAACATTATTGAAAATATTGGCACATCGTAATCTAAATCTGAGTAGGCTGCTTCTAGGTCATCGAAAGTTGCGGCTCCATTTGGTCTACCATCCGATAAAACAACTATGGCTGGGCTGTAATTATCAAGTTTTGCTTTGTTATCATTTAATATGTTAACTGCTTTTATTATAGCCTCATACATATAAGTTGATGTCTCCGGCGCATAATTATCCTTAAGGTCTTCATATACTTTGTTAAGATCCTCGCCATTGCCATCAGCTGTAATTGTGCCTAATATTTCTTCAGAAAACGGTATGAGTACTGTGTAGTCTTTGTCAGTTCCTAAAAGTAGGTTGGCTTTTGCATTTTCAGGGACCAAAACTTGATTCATAGCTTCAAGCATTTGAGTGTAGCCGTTATTATCATGCATAGATCCTGAATAATCTAGGACATAGATTGTAAAAGCTGGTTTTTTAAACTCAGTTTGGTACATATTTAGGGCTTCCATAATAACATCTGCTTTTGGAAGTCTAACAGGACTTAAAGTCTTATCCAAATCAATACCCCAGTCTGATTTATAGACAGCTCTATTGGTCTCGCGTACTGTACCAAAGGCTGATCTTTTGCCTGTTTGTTCAATCTTGATTTGGGCCTCATCGCTAAGTAAATAATTTTGGAATTTTTTAAAGGCCTCTTCTTTTTGGCTATCACCCTTGTCAACATAGGCTAATGGCGAATCAGAAATAGATAGGCCGTCAGTTGGATAAACTAGGTACAAAGGCTCCTTGCCTTCTTCTTCTAGCTTTTGGTTGGTTGCAATAATTAGTTGCTCGTAGTTGACCATGGCATCATAATCACCATTTAAAAACAAGTCCACAAGCCAGTTTGATGACCCTGATGAACGCTCCACACCTGATAAAAGTGAGGTGATTTGCTCTTTGAGGTTTTCATCTGCTAGGTCCTCGCTAGTTAGGCCCTCTTTTTCTTTTGCTAGAGAATTTAGAAATCCTAGATAGGCACTAGCCCCAGAGTTTGATTGGGTGGCTGAAGTCATAGTAAATTTGAGTTTACCAGATTTTATAGCGTCTATAATCTCAGAAGTTTCGACATCTCTATCCATAAAACCAAGGTCTTGGGCTAAAGATTTTTTGATACCAAAAACAACTGGAGACTGGGAAGTAGTTTCTGCATATTTTAATATGTGATTAGTATCTCCCAAATTTAGCCAAATAGAGGAAGCTGGCCAAACTGCATCATATGTAATATCTTCTGTGCCAATCAGCCTCATAATATCAAGAGATCCCAGATAGTCAATCTCAATATTTTGCTTATTTGCCTTTGCATATTCCTCTATAATAGGCTCAAGTTCCTTATTTTCTGAACCTGCTACTATACGAAGAGGCTCTCCACTTTTATAAGAGCTTTGAAAATCAGCATTGCTAGGAGTCTCAGAATTTGCCCCACAAGAGGTCAAAATAATAAGCGATAAGAGAATAGTGAATATTTTTTTCATAGAAGTTCTCCTTAAGTCTTTCTATTACAATTATACCTAATATCTGAACTTTTAATCGACAAAATTAAGGAATTTTACATATTTTTAACAAAAATTTAAGAGAAATTTATGATTTATAAAAAATGCGACGTAAACCGCCGCATAAAAGTAAATTTATTTGTTTGTAAACTTGACCAGAGATATTTTGCAGAGTTTCAAAATCCTTTAATTTCTGGTAAATGTTTTATCAATTCACCATTAATGGACAAAGGGATTGTAAAACCTACCTCCATTAACAAAGAATAAGCATATGCCAAGCATTGTAATCAAAGCACAAACCACAATAGCAAATATATCTATTTTTCTAAAGGGCCTATATGAGTACCATGTTCTTGAATTTTCTTTGCCAAAACGTCTAAGTTCCATGGCTTGGCTAATGGTTTCTATACGGTTTAGGCTATCAAAGATTAAAGGCCATACAATATTTGACGATGATTTTATCCTATCTATCAAGCTTGCTTTTTTACTCATCTCTATCCCCCTAGCTTGGCTTGCTAGTTTTATGTCATTGTATGACTCTTGTATGTCTGGTATATATCTAAGAGCCAAGGCAACTGCATAGCTTATCTTATAAGACACACCAATTTTATTTAGACTTGATGCAAATTCGCTTGGACTAGTGGTGAAAATGAATATTAATGCAAGTGGTATGGTTGAAAAATATTTTATAGCTACATTTAGTTCATAAAAAAGCTGTTCTTTTGTTAGAGAATACCTGCCCCATCCGTCTCTAATGATAGTTCTGCTATTGTATAGATTTACACCATATTCTGGCTCAAAAATGTAGATTGCAAGCAAATTTAGGATTGCAAAAACCAGAACAAACTTGACCACAAAACTAACCGCATCCCACGGAATTTCTGCTAACTTAAATAAAATTAGAGAAAAGATTGTCACAAAAAGTAAAAATCTTGTATCATAGCTTGTCATCACAATGATAGAAAGCATGAGAAAACAAATCAGTTTTGTAGTTCCAGATAGCCTATGAATGATGGTATCATTTTCTATGTAACCTAAGATTTTCTCACTCATAGTTTACCCCTTTCATAGCTAATAAATTTCTCTATAAATTCTTCTGGGTCATAATCAATGCTTCTTGCAAGTTTTGAAAGTGAAGTTTCTGCTAGTGAAGAATGTTTTAAAAGTTCAACATTAGAAAATAGCTCCTTTGGACTCGTATCCGCCAAAAGTGTACCATCGGCAAAAACCATTGTCCTTTGTGTATATTCTTGGATTAAGTGCATATCATGGGAAATCATTAAGATTGTAAGCTTATATTCCTGGTTTAGTTTTTGAATAAATTCCATAATTTCTGTATAATGCCTATAATCTTGGCCTGCCGTTGGTTCATCTAGGATAATTATTTCTGGATTTAAGATTAAGATAGATGCAATAGTTACCCTACGTTTTTGCCCATAGGAAAGGGCATTTATTGGCCAATTTCTAAAGGGGTATAGACCACATATTTTGAGAACTTTCTCGGTTTTTTTCTCTATTTCCTCATCACTTGCACCGCGTAATTTTAAACCAAATCCTACTTCTTCTTTAATATTTGTTTTTGAAATCATGGCATTTGGATTTTGCAAAACGTAGCCGATTTTTTCTGCAATTTCTTTTATTGATAAGTTTGCTGTATCTCTGTTATTTAAAATAATTTGTCCACTAGTCGATCTTAAAAATCCACAAAGAAGCTTGGCTAAAGTTGATTTGCCAGCCCCGTTTGGGCCGACTATGCTAACTACTTCTCCCTTATTGATTGAAAAATTGACGTCATGGAGAATTTGATTATTTTTATCATAGGCAAATGACAATTCTTTTGCTGTAAGGATCGGATTATTTTTTCTATCTTCATTTGTAATTTCAATATTATCAACCCAATCTTTTACTAAGGACAGTTCATTTTGTTTTAAGTACGTATTTTCAAAGGATCCTAAGTGTTCGATATTTGATAATCCAATACCAGCATATTCTAAGGCATTAATATAAAGAGGCTTTCTGACCCCTATTTTTTCTAAAATATCAGATTTTAAAATTTCAGATGGACTGCTATCTATCAAAACTTGACCCTCATCTACTACCAATATACGGTCTGGATTTAGGTTTAGGGCTTCTTCTAGTCTATGCTCTATGACGATAATCGTATAATTATACTTTTGATTTAGCTCATCGATTAACTTCATCGTAGCCAAGCCACTTGCAGGATCTAGGTTTGCAAGTGGTTCATCAAGTAACAAAATTGGCGTATCTGATACTAGCACTCCAGCTAGTGACACACGTTGTTTTTGACCACCTGAGATTTGATTTGGTTTATGTGCCAAAAGATTTGAAATTTCAAGTCTGTCAGCCCATTTTGAAACTGTATCTTTCATCAAGTATTGGTCTACATTATCATTTTCTAGAGAAAATGCTATATCCTCTGCGACAGTCAGACCCACGAATTGCCCGTCTGTATCCTGCAAAACTGTTCCAACTAAAAGAGAGATATCAAAAATCGAAGAATTTCTGATATCTTTATCTAGTATGCTCACTTTCCCAGTAATGTCTCCATCAAAAGTATTTGGGATTTCGCTATTTATGGCCTTGGCTAGAGTTGATTTGCCAGACCCGCTTGGGCCAATGATAACAATTTTTTCGCCTTTTTTAGCTTCAAAATTAATATTTTTTAAAGTTGGTTCTTGCTGGGATTTGTATTTAAATGTAAAGTTTTCAAATTTGATTTGTTTATTATTTTCCAATTTAATCTCTTCTTAAAGAATTTTCTGCTGTTTGTGTTTTTGTGTAGGCAATGATTAAAAGTGTACCTAGGATTGCCACAGATAATGAGTTTGTAAGAGCTGCTACAATTCCTTGTACAAAAACTTTATTTGCTGGTTCTGAATAAATAAGGATATCTAGAACTGGAGCTACTACTGCCCAAGCAACTATATTTGTTAAAAATTGTCCGATGTTAAATTTGATAATATCAGTTTTTTCAAAAACGCCGTTGCTAATATTTATTCTTTTTGCAGCTAATCCATATCCAAATCCTGTGATACCTGATGATATAACCCAGCTAATCCAAAGGCCATAAGTTAATAAATCTTTTACTCCATGTCCAATTAGTCCTATTAGTCCACCAACTACTGGCCCAAAAAGAGCGCTCATTAATGCTAAAAATGGATAGGTTGTTTCAAGGGAAGTGTTTGGTATTCCAATAGGTATGGATAGAAAACGGCCTAGGATAAAAAATACTGCAGCGCCAATACCTACTGCTACAATTTTAGTTGTGGTTGATTGATTTTTATTCATTATTACTCCTAATTAATCTTTTCTACTTCAATAGTCCATGATGACCCAGTACCGATTTGATAAGTTTCTGAAAAATTGCTTTGATTGATTGCAATTCCAAGATTTATAAGGGAATTTATATAAGCTATAACTTCACCTTGTTTTACATCTGAGAAGCTGTGTCCGTAAATGATTTGGTTTTCATATTTTTTTGTATCTTTATAATAAATTTTAATTTTTATAGTATCCCCAGTATTAAATCCATTTTCCTCAAGCATTTCTTGGGGGATATTTGTCCATAGGGAACCAAAACGTATGTCTAGAATATCAACTGTTCCATGGATTGTACCATTTTCTACATAGGCCTCTTGGATTTCTAAAGTTTCTATCTTATTTACATCATAATCTTTTAGTGTTTCATAATATGAAATATCAGATGCAATCTTTGCCCCATTGTATGAATATACATCTCTTCCGTGAAAAGTGTGACTTTTTTCAGAGAAAGGCAGACGATTATTATTTTCATCAATTATTTTTGCAGACTCTATACCAATATATTTTTTTATATGAGAAATCGTTCCATTATCAGGTGTTACAACAAAATGGCCAGTGGAAGTTTTTACAGCAATACTTTTTCTATCAGATCCTACGCCAGGATCCACAACTGATACAAAAACAGTATTTTCTGGCCAATATCTAATAGTTTGGATGAGTCTATAGGATGCTTCAAAAATATTATATGGCTTGATGTCATGAGTAAGATCATCTACTTTTATAGTAGGATCGACAATGTTTGCCACCCCATGCATAGCAGAAACCGCCCCATCACCCAAACCAAAGTCGGATTGGATAACTAATAATTTTCTCATAAATACTCCTTTGCTTTTATATGTATATTATAACTTCTAATTAATTATTTTCCACAAGACAAATTTTATCTAAGCTCTACTTATATATAGAAAAATATGGAGGACTTTCCCGATTTTTTTATATAAGTAATCGGAGATGGGGTTAGGGCTAGGAGCCTCGCCTACTCGACTCTTCAAATTTGCGGACTTAATAGTTTTAAAATATCAAATTTAGACCAATAAAAATAGAGAGAATAAATCTCCCTAATCTAAAGTTGCTTTGCTCTCATATATCTCATAGGACAATACATAGCCCATGTTGTGTTTTGAAGTAAATCTGCACCAAATACTATTTTTACATCCCCCTCGTCTAAATTTGGGTTAAGGCTAGCACTTGGCAGACTTATAGTATCTTCATCAATCTTAAAAGTTAACTTTGTTTCATAGGTCAAATTTTCATTGCCTAGGCCTAGTATTTCTATTGTGCTTGCTGCATCTTTATTTTTCATTATCTTATCAAAAACATCTTGGCTAACTGTTGTGATTGGCTTTGAGGTATCTAGACCCGCAAGGATTTTTTCTCCTTCAAATTCTACATATATTATCGGTAAATTATCAGATTCCTTACTAGAATTTTCCCTAAAATCATCCACTTGGACCTGAAAATCATTGGTTTTTAAATCTCCCCTAAAGCACAATTGAGAAATAATATTCCAACCTAGGATAAAGTCAGCTGGATATTCATTACCTGATGGGTCTTTTGGCAGGTCAAAGGAATCATCATTTGCTACAATAATTGGAGCTGATCCTATTTCAAGACCTCCGAGTCTAAGATTTACCCTAGCCCTTCTCCAGCCTCGTTTTTCATCAATTGGCTTGCTATCTATATAAGTAATGTCAATTTTATCAGCAATTGATTTTTTCAAAAGACTATTACCTTTTGTGTCAAACATAAGAGTTACAGGCTCTCCACCTACTGATGCTTTTAAGAAAATGAAATTTAAGTATTTTTTATCTGATAACTCTACCTGTGTAAAATTCATTATTGCTCCTTTTTGTTTACAATTTTAATGTGCTTTATAGCTTCTTCATCTGTGTGAAATATATAATCTGTATCATTTTTTGCATTAAATACAAATTTCATAAGATTATCCTCAATCTTGCCTTCAATATTTAATCTGCGCGGATTTTGATTTTTCTTATCCATTTTCTTTAGCTCATCAATGCTTGCGCCTACATAAATATTTCCTACTGATAGGTCAGAACTATTCTCCGACGTTAAGCTTATTATTTGAGCATCTTTTATAGAAATTGGCTTATGACTTGTATTTTTTATATCAAAATCTACACCATAAGCGTTAGGATTTTGTTCATTATTTTCAAATAATGGAGAATATATCCTAAGGGATATAACCTCACCTGGACCTATCGTATCATAATTTTGATCTATATTTATATTTGAATTTAGCAAATCTTCTAAATCTCTTACAGTAAGGGGAAACATTACTGTTTGACCAAATATTACAAATTCTCCATTGCTATATGACTCATCTCTCATAAAACTTTTGGAAAATATGGCTGCTGAGCTTAGTTTATCTTCTTTAAAATACAAAGAAACATAGTTTTTGTCGGTATAATAATTTAAAGTTTTTTCATTATTCATATTAGCTTCTTCCGTACGAACATCCTTTAGGGAATTAACTGCATTTTGGTAGGAATCACCCCATCTTAATCCATTTATAGAAAAATCTTTATTTTTATCATTATTATTTATGTAAAGCTCTATTATTGTAGAATCTTTAATATCCATGGCTTTGGAACTAGTGTTTTTAAAGGTGGCACCCAAGTCATTTGCCTTTCCTTTAAGATTTGCCATAGCTTGACCATTTTTGCTAATTTTTTGATAGTAAAACTCGTCTTCATTTAGGCTTATACCATTTTTTTCAAAGTCAGTATAGTTTGCAGGTAAGCTATATGATATGCCATTTATAGAAAATGTATCATAATCATTTTCACTAATCTCTAAAGGGGCTAGAGTCTCTATTTTTTTTGCCGGCTCTAATTCTTTTTGACCACAAGATGACAATAAAATCATCAATATAATATAAAAAAACTTTCTCATCATTACCCCTCCTTTTACCTATTATACAATATTTTTGAAAAATTTACCTTTGGGATATAAATAAAGTAAGGTAATTATTTTAAAATGAAAATCGCTATTTTATGCGAATGCAACCGGCAGTTGACAAATTTCCAAAGCGAATTGCTGGTATGTTAAGGCAAATTTTTATAAAATGAACTTAGAAAAATAAAAGGAGGACCTATGATACTGGCCGATAAAATTATAAGTTTAAGAAAAAAAGAAGGAATGACTCAAGAAGATTTGGCAAATCTTGTTGGTGTAAGTAGACAATCAGTTTCAAAATGGGAAAGCTCTATGGCTATGCCTGACTTGGATAAGGTAGTTAAATTATCTCAAATATTTTCTGTAAGTACAGACTTTTTACTAGATGATAATTTGGGTATGGAGCAAATAATAGTAGACGAAAAGGTAGAAGATACTTCTAAGCTCGTAGATCTAGATTTACTCAATCAATATTACGGTGCATATGAAAAAATAGCTAGGCTTATATCCCTTGCAACCATTCTTGTCATAATTTCACCTATAGCTTATATGACCCTAGATAATATTAATGAAAGTTTAGGTGTTATTATATTTTTGGCACTGATTGCTTTAGCAGTAGGGCTATTTATAAATTCTGGCTTTGGTGCTAGCAAGTTTGAGTTTATAGAAAAAGAACCTTACAATTTTTCTTATGGAGTTGAAGGGATTATTAAGAAAAATTTAGATCAATATCAACCAATTCTTAAAAGAAATATAATCCTAGCAATCGCAATATTTATCCTATCCCCAGCAGTTTATGTATTAGCGATAAATGCAGGGGTAACAAACAATATTCCTGTCTATTTATTTTTGATACTTACTGCTATAGGCGCAAGCCTTATGGGATATAGTATGATAAAATATTCATCATATAGGGATATATTAAAATATAGGGATCCAAAAATCCAGAAAAAAGAAGGAAAGATTGGTAAGATATCAGGTGTGCTTTGGATAACAGCCATTGGTGTTTTCTTTATATACAGCTTTTGGACTGGAAATTGGGAAGCTAGCTGGATAATATTTGTAATTGCTAGCTTTTTGCAAGTTATAATCGCTATGGTACTTGACTAGGCATAATAAAAAGGGATGAGCATACGCTCGTCCCTTTTACATTTAAATTTATTTTTTGAATCTTCTAGTTACCCAGTTATCGGTAGAATAGTTTAGGATATTTCTCTTATAAACTCTTTCTCCAAATCTATAAACTAAGAATATAGTTACTATAAGGATAATTATTGAAATCAGCCCTTCTGTTAGGCTTGCATAACCATTTAAAAGCCTTAGTGGCATAAAGAATGTTGATGCTAGTGGTATATAGCTTAGGACTTGTGTTAGCATAATATCCCCTCTTTTTTGGAGATTGATAGCAAGGAAAAATAGTATTACTGTTACTAAAATAAGTGGTGTTCCCATTTTACCTGCATCTTCTACTTTTGTAGCAAAGGAACCTAGCATACCTGCTATTACTAGGAAAATAAATATTCCTAATATGAATAGTAATACTATTTCTGCAATCATTGCGTATGATTCGGATGTCAATGCAAAGTTTAAATCTAGGTTATCAAAAAGACCCTTGGATTTTGCAATAAAGTATCCTATTATGGCAAATATTACATAGGTGAAAATTTGTACAAATACTGCAATAAAGTTACCCAGCATCTTGCCTGCAAAATAATCACCAGGTTTTACAGATGAAAATATAAATTCAATCATCTTTGTACCTTTTTCTGTGGCAATCTCAGCGAGTACTAGGTTTACAAAGCTCATTAAGACCATGTACATTAAGAATATTAATACAAAGTATATGGCTTGGCCTATAAATTTATTTTCAGATTTTTCATCTGTTATTTGGTTAATTAGAGGTGTTTTTGCTAGGATTTGTGCCTGATTTTGATCTAAGCCAGCATTTTTACTATTTAATTGATTTTGGATATTATTTACTATTTCTTGAAATTTTAGGATTTCTATCATAGAGGCATCAGCTTCATTAAAGTCAGCAATTATCTGGCCATTTTCTTCCCTGACTTTGGCATATGAAGAAATTTCCTTTTCTTCAACCAATGTTTCAAGCTCATCTTCGTTTACAAATTTATATTTATCATCATCAAAATAAGTTTTTAAATCTTCACTAGCAACAATACCCATATGGCTATCTTCAGGTGCTGCAGCAAAGTAGCCAGCAAGACCACTTATAACTCCAAATACAACTGGCAGTAAGATCATAGCCCAAAATGTACCAGATTTCAGGTGATTTTTTAGGGTTTCCTGCATTACAATTTTTATTCTACTCATGACTTTCCACCACCTTTGCAAAGATTTCGTTTAGGTTTGGAGCAGCTTGGCTAAATTGTGATACAAAGCCAATATTTTTATTTATGTCTTCATAAATAGCTCTGCTATCTTCTGGATCATTTAAATAAATATTCCATAGATCTCCAGATTTTGTATAAGATTTCACTTTTCCATCGATTAGTGGAAGTAAATCTTTATCAGTTTCTACAATAACTTTCTCTCTTGGGAAGGTATTTCTAATCTCTGTTGGTGTACCATTTAGGACAATTTTCCCATTTTTAATCATCACAAGTTTATTACAAAGGGCTTCCACATTTTCCATGTTATGAGATGAAAATAATATTGTCATGCCCATCTCATTTAGCTCCTTGATGATGTCTTCTAAAAGTCTGATATTGTAAGGGTCAAGTCCAGAAAGTGGCTCATCTAGGATTACAAATTCTGGTTTATAGATAATAGCTGCCAATAGTTGGACTTTTTGCTGGTTACCCTTTGATAGGGATTTGATTTTGTCAGTTAGTTTTCCCTTTATTTCGAACCTATCAAACCATCTTTTTAACTCCTCATCTGGGATGCGGTTCATTTGGTTTAATTTTGCAAAGTACCTGATTTCTTCTTCAATAGTTTTTTTTGGTGAAAGTGATCTTTCTTCAGGCAAGAATCCAATTTTTTCAAGTGGAACACTCTTTATAGGTCTTCCCTCATATGTAATGGATCCTTCGTAATCATCAAAAAAGTTCATTATCGATCTAAATAGTGTCGACTTTCCTGCACCGTTTTGACCGATCACACCAAAAACATCGCCTTTATCAACCTTAAATGAAACATCATCTAGTGCTTTAAGGCTTCCAAAGGATTTTGATACATTTTTAATCTCAATCATAGGAATTCCTTTCTATTTTTATAGTCAAATAGATTATATCACATTTTAGAATTATTTTATATATTTATAAAATAATAAACTATAAAAAATAGATATAAAAAAACTGGCACTAATTTGTACCAGTTAATATTTATTCAAGATCTAAGTCAGAAAGATCTCCTTCAAGAAGTTTATTGATATCTTTTACCCCCATATCGTGCAGCAGGTCTTCGATTTCAGCATTGTTGGAATCAATTTCAGTAATTAAATCTTCAATTTCTTGATCATTCATATCATTTGTATTTGTATTTTCCTCCCCAGGAATAGATCCTGGTAGGTCGATTACAAAATCATTGCCATCGCCAGTTGAAAAACTAACTGGTCTGCCGTTTTTGTTTGTATCTACCTTGTTATCTCTTTTTTCTTCTAAACTCATTTTTTGCTCCTAATTTTTATTTTCACTTAAAATTTTCTTTAAATACTTACCTGTATAAGACTTTTTATTTTTTGCTATCTCTTCTGGAGTGCCGCAGCCTACTAGAGTACCACCGCCATCTCCACCTTCAGGGCCAAGATCTATTAGGTAATCAGAAACTTTTATCACATCTAGGTTGTGCTCAATTACAACTACTGTGTTGTTTTGATCGACTAGTCTGTTTAAAACATCGATTAGTTTATGCACATCTGCCATATGAAGACCTGTTGTTGGTTCATCTAGTATATAAAGTGTTTGGCCAGTTCCTACTTTTGCAAGCTCTGTGGCAAGTTTTACCCTTTGGGCTTCCCCACCAGATAATTCTGTGGATGGTTGGCCAATTTTTATATATCCAAGTCCTACATCATATAAGGTTTGAAGTTTTCTAACAATTGGAGGGTGGTTTGCAAAAAATTCTATGCCTTCTTCCACTGTCATATCTAAAACTTCTGATATATCCTTACCCTTATATTTTACCTCCAGAGTTTCTCTGTTGTAGCGTTTACCATGACAAACTTCACATGGGACATAAACATCAGGTAAGAACATCATATCAACTTTTATAGTCCCATCACCCTTACAAGCTTCACAACGACCACCCTTTACGTTAAAGGAAAATCTTCCCTTTGTATATCCTTTCATCTTTGCTTCATTTGTCATTGCAAAAACATCACGGATATTATCAAAAACTTTTGTGTAAGTTGCAGGGTTTGAACGAGGTGTACGACCTATTGGCGATTGATCAATGGCTATTACCTTATCGATTTGGTCTAGGCCTAGGATTTCGTCGTGTTTTCCTGGACGGACCTTGGTTTTATTTAATTTTTTAGTTACAGATTTGTATAAGATCTCATTTACTAGTGACGATTTACCAGATCCTGATACCCCCGTTACTGATGTAAGAACACCTATCGGGATTTTTACATCTACATTTTTTAAGTTATTTTCACTAGCTCCCTTTATTTCGATAAATTTATCGCTAATTCTGCGCTCAGCTGGGATTGGGATATATTTTCTACCTGACAGATAATCTCCGGTTATGGATTCTTTTGATTTTATAATATCATCAACAGATCCCTTTGCAACTACCTTACCACCATTAACACCTGCTTTTGGACCAATATCCACTATAAAATCTGCTTCACGGATGGTATCTTCATCGTGTTCTACAACTATTAATGTATTTCCAATATCTGTTAGATTTCTAAGAGAAGTTATCAATTTGTCATTATCCCTTTGGTGAAGACCTATTGATGGCTCATCTAATACATAGCAAACTCCAACAAGTCCTGAACCTATTTGTGTTGCAAGACGGATACGTTGACTTTCTCCCCCGGATAAGGTTGATGCGGAACGGCTTAGTGTTAAATATCCAAGACCTACATCATATAAAAATTTAAGGCGGGATTCTATTTCTCTTATAATAAGCTCTGCAATATTCGCTTTCATTTCTGATAATTCTAAGTCCTTAAAGAATTTTACAGAATTTTCTACTGATAATTTTGTAAGATCAGCTATATTTGTATCATCAACCTTGATTGATAAAACTTCTGGTTTTAGCCTGTCACCATGGCAGGTTTTACATTCTTCCTCACCCATAAATTCTCTAAATCTTTTTCTTTGGGTTTCAGAATTTGTTCTCTCATACCTGTCAGCAAGGTTAGTAACTGCTCCTTCAAATTTGCCCTTGTATCTTTTTCTCCCAGAAAATCTTGAGTCAAATACAAAAGATAAGTCATAATTTGTTCCATAAAGTATATCATCAACCATTTCTTTTGGTGCATTTTTTATAGGTTCATCATAGGAAAAATCATAATGATCTGCTATGGCACGGATGGTTTCATAATAGTAAGAATCTTTAGCAGAGCCACTATAAGCATCTACCGCATCCTGGTTAATGGATAAATTTAAATCTGGAATTACAAGTTCTGGGTCAATTTGTAAATGAAAACCAAGCCCATTACAATCAGGGCACATACCAAGTGGCGCGTTAAATGAAAACATATTTGGTGTAATTTCAGGAAGTGAAACGTGGCCATCTGGGCAAGCAAGTTTACTACTTAGCATGAAAGGCTCGCTATCAATTACATCTATCAAAATTATTCCATCTGCAAGGCCTAGAGCTGTTTCTAGGGAATCAGTTAATCTTGATTCTATGCCTTCTTTTATGACAATCCTATCTACAATGATTGAAATGTCGTGTTTTTTAGTTTTTGAAAGCTCTATATCTTCTTCCAAGTCGTGGCGTTCGCCATCTATTACAACCCTTACAAAACCTTGTTTTTGGATGTTTTCTAGGGCTTTTTTGTGTTGACCTTTTTTGCCGCGTATCATTGGGGCAAGGATTTGGATTCTTGTTTTTTCAGGTAATTCTAGGATTTTATCCACCATTTGGTCGATAGATTGGGCTTCGATTTTTTTGCCACAGACTGGACAATAAGCATCTCCAATTCTTGCATATAAAAGTCTATAGTAATCGTAAATCTCAGTGACTGTTGCTACCGTAGATCTTGGATTTCTATTTGTGGTTTTTTGGTCGATTGATATAGAAGGAGAAAGTCCCTCTATACTATCAACATCTGGTTTGTCGACATTGCCCAAAAATTGTCTGGCATATGATGATAGACTTTCTACATAGCGCCTTTGCCCTTCTGCATAAATAGTGTCAAAGGCTAAAGTGGACTTTCCTGATCCGGAAAGCCCTGTAAAAACTATCATTTCATCACGTGGCAGGGTGATGTCGACATTTTTTAAATTGTTGGTGCGGGCACCTTTTATAACTATGTCGTGTTCAGTCAAATTATGCTCCTACGAAATTTTCTTTCATATGTTTAATCTGATCTCGGATGTTTGCAGCTCGTTCAAAGTCAAGCTCTTCTGCGGCCTTATACATCTGACTTTCAAGATTAATTATTATTGTATCTATATCTTCTCTATTAAATTCTTCTATTTCAGCTTCTTCAGCTGCCTTTGTAACTTGAATCATTTCCCCAATATTTTTTCTAATAGTTTGTGGGGTAATGTTATGGTCTTCATTAAATTTCATTTGTATGTCACGGCGGCGGGCTGTTTCATCCATGGCTTTTTTCATCGATTTTGTAATATTATCCCCATACATGATTACATGACCCTCGCTATTTCTAGCTGCACGGCCGATGGTTTGGATAAGGGATGTTTCTGAACGTAAAAATCCTTCCTTATCAGCATCAAGGATTGCAATTAGACTTACCTCTGGTATATCAAGACCTTCTCTTAAAAGGTTGATGCCGACTAAGACGTCAAATTCTCCCAAACGCAATTCACGGATAATTTCAGATCGCTCTATCGTTTTTATATCTGAGTGCAGATATTTTACCTTGATGCCATTTTCTGTAAGATAAGTAGTTAAGTCCTCGGCCATTTTTTTTGTCAAGGTTGTAACCAAGGCCCTGTCGCCTTTTTTTGTTGTCTTATAGATTTCTTCAATCAAGTCATCTATTTGATTTTCTGTTGGTCTGACCTCAACTATTGGATCAAGTAGTCCTGTTGGACGGATAATTTGTTCAACCAATTCTCCACCAGTCTTATCCATCTCATATGGGCCTGGAGTTGCTGAAACGTAAATGGCTTGATTTACTAAGGACTCAAACTCATTAAATTTTAATGGTCTATTATCAAGGGCTGATGGCAACCTAAAACCATAATCAACTAGGTTTTGTTTACGAGCCCTGTCTCCTTCATACATACCCCCAACTTGAGGGATTGACACGTGGGATTCATCGACCATTATTACAAAATCTTTTGGGAAATAATCGATTAATGTGTATGGTCTACTGCCCGCTGGCCTTTGACTTAGATGTCTAGAGTAATTTTCAATGCCTGAACAAAAACCAATTTCTTTTAGCATTTCTATATCATATCTGGTTCTTTGTTCTAGCCTTTGGGCTTCTAATAATTTATTATTTTCGTTAAAATATTTTAACTGTTCTTCTAGTTCCTGCTCGATAGTCACAATAGCACGTTCTGTTTTTTCACTAGTAGTTGCATAGTGGCTGGCAGGGTAAATGTAGGCGTGGGATAATTTTGCAGTTACTTTACCAGTTAGAGAATCAAATTCAGATATTTCTTCGATTTCATCTCCAAAAAACTCAAAACGAATTGCCTTTTGGTCAAAACCTGCTGGAAATACATCAAGGATGTCTCCACGTTTTCTAAAAGTACCCCTATCAAAGTCAATATCATTTCTCACATATTGAACATCGATAAGTTTTCTCATAACTTCTTCTGGAGCAATTTCTTGACCAGGTCTTAGTGAAACTACAAGTTCCTTATAATCTATCGGATCTCCCAAACCATAAATACAAGAAACTGATGCTACAATTATTACATCGCGGCGTTCAAAAAGTGCCATAGTTGCTGAGTGGCGCATCTTATCAATCTCATCATTGATTGATGAGTCTTTTGCAATATAAGTATCAGTTGCTGCCACATATGCTTCTGGTTGGTAGTAATCATAGTAAGAAACGAAATACTCCACAGCATTATCTGGGAAAAATTCTTTAAATTCTGTAAAAAGTTGATAGGCCAAGGTTTTATTGTGAGCTAAAACCAAGGTTGGCCTTTGGACTTCTTCTATTATATTTGCCATGGTGAAAGTCTTACCAGATCCTGTAACACCACGGAGGATTTGATGTTTTTTGCCCTGTTCTAAACCATTTGCAAGGGTTTTGATAGCCTCTGGCTGATCACCCCTTGGTTTATAATCAGAATTTATTTTAAATTTTTGCAAAGATTTATCCTTTCTTAAATAAAAAGGCTAAAATTTAATTTTGCCTTTAAAAATGTATATATGATAGGCCAGTTTTTTTGACTAACTCTGACCTTTATTTTAATGTCTCTTCCTCATAAAATATACTATTTTTAGGTGGAAATTCAATTGAATCCAGGATTAAGTATTTAGAATACAATTTTCTTTAATTTATCTACTGTTTTAAAATATTAAAATTTAATTATAAATATAGCTCGTATTTTAAAGATGTTGTTTAAATAAATTAAACGGGTATATTAATAAAACAATTTCATTAAGGAGGGTATTATGAAATTTAAAAACTTAAAATTAGGAGCATCAGCTATCGCACTAGCAACTGTACTAACAGCTTGTGGTGGAGAGAATGCTCAACAAGCTAAAGAAGACGCAAAAGATGCTGCAAACAACACAGAAGCAGCAGTAACAGAAGAGGTTGATAAAACAAAAGAAAATGTAGAAGAAAAAATCGATGACCTAAAAACAGGTATTGAGGAAAAAGAATTTGCAATAAGCCTTGATGATGCAGTAGCAAAATTCAAAGAAGCTTTCGATGATGATAGCATAGAAATTTCTTCTGTTGAGCTTGACGAAGATGACGGAAAATACACTTACGACATAGAAGGATTCAAAGAAAACAAAGAATATGAAGCAAGTATCGATGCTGAAAGTGGAGAAGTATTAGCCCAAGAAGAAGAAAATGACCATGATAATGATGATTCAGACGATGATGTAGCAATCGATTTTGAAAAAATCATCTCTCCAAAAGAAGCAATGGAAAAAGCCTTAGAAAACAACAAAGGATACGTAAAATCATACGAAATTGACCACAATGATGATGGAAAATTAGTATATGAAATAGATGTGGAAGATGGCGATGATGTTGAACTAGATGCTGAAACTGGAGACATCATTCACAAATAATTATAAAAATTTAAGGACCTTTAAAGGTCCTTTTTTATTTATTACATTGATTTATAATCAGTGCCACGTCTACTATAAATATAAAGTCCAAGCCCTATAAGAAATACAAAAAATCCTAAGCCACCTCTTTTATTAAAGAACATAAATACGGATAAAATTAGTAAAGCCAGGCCAATTATACTTTCTATTTTATTTTTTCTCATAACAATTTCCCCAATTAAAATATGTACAAAAAACCTCCCAATTACGGGAGATTTCATTTTTTAAAATTATCTAGGCACGTAGTTTGTGTCGTTTTCTGATTTTTTACCAAATGCGTAAATAGCTACACCGATTAATAGTACGAAAAAGCCCTTGCCTCCTCTGCTGTCAAAAAACATATATACTGAGAATAGCATAGCAATGATTCCTATAATTTTTGCAATTTTTCCTGTTTCCATAATAATTCCTTTCTTAATTTTATTTAATAAAATTATACCCGAAATAAAAAAATCCCCCCAGTAAGGTGACCCCAAAAAGTTGGACTTAACATCAGGCATAGATTTATATCTGTGTCTGATGTTTTTGTTTGTACTTTCCCCTAGGGGAAAATCTATTTTTTAAGCAGCATTCCTTCTTCTATATTCTACCGGTGATAAGTATCCTAATTTCTCTTTTATTCTTTCTTCATTATAGTATTCGATATACATTTCTATGGATTGTTTTAGTTGTTCATAGGATTTGTAAGTTTGACCATAATACATTTCTTGTTTTAGTATTCCAAAGAAGTTTTCCATTGGAGCATTATCTAAGCAATTACCTTTCCTTGACATACTTTGAGTTATTCCATATTCTTTAAGTCTTTTTGTGTACTGATTTATCTGGTATCCCCATCCTTGATCTGAATGAATTATTCTTCTTTCTTTGCAGTCACTTGTTATGTTGATGGCTTCTTCTAGTGGGGTTAAGATTGCTTTTATTGTTGGCCTTTTACTTATGGAATATGATATTATCTCACTATTATACATATCTAGAAATGCATTTAAGTACAGTTTACCTATTCTAGTATTACCTTTATCATCAGTGGCGTAATATTTAAATTCTGATGTATCTGTTGTTATCTTTTGATGAGCTAGGTCTGATTTAAAATTACGATTTATTAGGTTGTCTGATAACTTTCCTATATGCCCTTTGTATGATGAATACTTAGATTTTCTTCCAAAGCTTGTAACTTGTAGTTTTAGTTTTTGGACTAATCTTTGTACTTTCTTTTTGTTTATTAGTATTCCTTGATTTCTTAAATGTCCATATATTCTACGATATCCATAGTTTTTATGATTAGCTCTAATATTTAATATTTTTTCTTCTAAATCAGCATCTTTGTTAGTTCTACCGAATCTTTTTTGCCAATACATATATGTTGATTTTGGAAAGTTTAATTTATTTAGTAAATCTTTCAATTTGTATGTTTCTCTAAGTTCGTGTATTATCCTAGCTATTTCTTCTTTTTGAGTTTGTCCCTTTGTCTGAATTCCCTCTTTTTTTTTAAGAAATCTACTTCCATTTGTAGCCAATATACTTGATCTTCAAGTTCTTTGATTCTATCTTTTTCTTCTTGAGTATATTGTTTATCTGTTGATTTACTAACCTTTTTATCTTCTTTAGTCATACTTGAAGGCCTTCCTCGTTTTTTAGCTTCCAGTCCCTTAATCCCATATTTTCTATATTTGCCAACCCATGTACATATCATAGATGGATTTGATATATTTAAATTATTGGCTAGGTCTAGATAGGACATTTCACTTGTTAAATACAACTTTACTACTTTTAATTTATATTCTGTAGAGTAATCCTTCTTATTTCTAGATCTTTTTAATCCTTCATAACCTAGTGTTTGATATGCGTTCACCCATACTCTTAGTTGATATTTATCAGGAATATTGAATGATTTAGCTAAAGATTCATAACTTTCGTCACCTTCTAAATATCTTTTAACTAGTTTATATTTGAATTCTGTTCTATATTTTGCCATAAAAAACTGACCTCCTTAAGTTGATTAGGTCCAACTTTAAGGGGTCAGTTCACAGGGGGAGATTTTTTAAGCTAATAATTATTACGAGTGTTGTTAGTTTCATCCGTCTTAAAGGCAAATACTAAAAATACAATACCTACAATTGCACTGATAATTGTAAAAGGTATCTCATTTCTTGTGTAAGAAAGAATTGCAACAACAATCCATATTAATCCTATGATAATTCTTAAAACTTTTCTATTCATTATTTTCTCCTTAAATCATTACAAAGACTATAAAAGCCAAGACAAAAACAACTGCACCCAATATATATTTTCTAGGCGACTTCCAGACCGCCATTGTGGTTTTTTTGCCTACTATCGGATATTTATTTTCCATAAAATATGCCACAAGTGTATCAAAAATAGTAAAAGCAATCAGGCTTATGACAAGTTTTGCTGACAATTGACCTAGATTTGCTAATAAAATTATTAAATGAACCAAGGCAAAGTATATAAATAAGATTTTTATATAATCCTTATCCAAGGATTTATTTGACTTTGGTAGCATTTTTTTGTATGTAGCAATCCCCTGATCCGTTGAAAAAATCGTAAGCAAAGGGGTATTTACCGTTGCGATTGCTAGGGCAAGTGGGATTTTAATTGCTCCTGGCATCATTAGCGAAACAAATATTATCATTAAAATAATACCCACCGTGTTTATCAAATATACATTCTCAGCTAGGATAAATTTTAAGAAATAATTAGAAAGCTTAAATTTCCTACTAGATCCCATCTCTTGTTGGGAAAATATAGCCTGATTTAAATAAATTTTACTAAGTATTATCACTAATATAAAAATAGCCAGTATTGATATTAAAGTTTTAATTCCTATACTTAAATTAGTTTTATAAAATAAAAACAAAATCAAGGCTATTGAGGCAAGCAAAAGCAAACATACAATTAATTTCTTATCCCCTCTAATATTGCTACTACTAGGTAAGGATCCAAGCATACAAATAATTGGCAGCATAAGTAAAATTATGGGATAAAATTCGGCTGGTGCCTTTAAAACATAAGCTATAACTGCAAGTGGCAAAAATTTTCTAATTATCGAATCTATTATTAAACTTAGTACAAATGAAAGATTAACATCTTTGCGTTTTACTGGCAACTGATAATACATCAAGGTATTTTCAGTGCTGGTATAGGTTTTTGCAAAATAAAATATAGTGGTAAACAGGGCAAGACATACAAAAAGTACTAATCTTAAGTCAAAATTAATACTTAGTAGATTTGGGTCTTTGTTGATTAAAAAATCCATCCCTGTATATATTAAAACAAAGCCTACAAAATATTTTAAGATTGTTCTTCTATCGAGCATATCCTTTAAAAAAACTTTTGTCATAGCCTACTCCTTAAAAGTTTGTAGAATTTTTTCAGATGTTAGATCACTATCAACGGTAGTTTTTTCTGACAATTTGCCGTGATCTAACAAAACATATGTATCGCAAGATTCTGTAATGGATTCTAAAATATGACTCGCCATAAAAATTGACCCGTATTTTTTGTATTCATGCATAATTCTATAAAGAAAAACTGATCCTTCAAAATCTAGGCCATCCACTGGCTCATCTAAGATTACCAAAGGCAGTTTTAGGCCTAGGGCTGCAATTATAAAAAATTTCTTTTTATTACCCATGGAAAGTTCTTTTACAGGTTTATTTATGTACTGGGTAAAATTAAAATTTTCTATCATATAATTTTGATATTCTTTATCAATTTCCCTATTGTAAACCTTATGCAAAAATTCATTGTACTCATGAAAAGTCCAATATTTAAAACTATTGTCTTCAGAAAAAACTGCAATTCGATTTAGTTTAAAATCTTCATTTGAAAAATCAATGTTATTTCCACGGAAATTTATTCTATTTGCATCAAATTTAGGATGGATGTCGGTAATAGTTTTTATCAAAGTAGTTTTTCCAGAACCATTGCTACCAACAAGGGCAACTATTTCATTTTCTTCGATAGAAAAACTACAGCCATCTAAAATATTTTTATCAGTTTCATACCAAGATTCTAAGTTATTCACTTCCAATAATTTATTAGCCATATCAAGTCTCCTTTTGTTCTTTTTTTACCCCGATTTTTCAAAATAAATTGTTTTTGACAAAATATTTTTATATAATTAAGGCAAAATAATACAAATTCTATGAAAGGAGTTTTTATGCAAATTCGTGTTTTAAATGAAACTGATATAAAAAAAGTAATGGATATGAAGGCTGCTATTGAAGCTACAAAAGATGCTTTAAAAGCTTATTCAAATGGCGGGGCTGATATACCCCTACGTGCAAATTTAGATGTTGCTGATCACAATGGCCAATCTTTATATATGTATGGCTATGTGCCAAGTGAAAATGCCTTGGGTGTTAAAATAGTTTCAGTTTATCCAGATAATATCGCCAAAAATCTAACTTCTGTTCCGGCAACTATGGTTACCCTAAATAACGAAACAGGAGAGGTAAATTCTCTAATAGATGGAACCTATCTAACTCGTTTACGTACCGGAGCCATAGCGGGAGCAGCTACTGATGAGCTAGCAAATAAAGATAGCAAAATATTTGCTCTTTTTGGAACAGGCGGACAAGCGGAAACTCAGCTAGAAGCAATACTAAACGTACGTGATATAAAAGAAGTAAGGGTTTTTGATTTATCAAAAGACCGTGCAGAAGATTTTGCTAAGCACATGAAGGAAAAACTAGAAAATAGTTTTGATTTTGAGATAAAGGCTGTAGATTCTGCTGACCAGGCAATAGAAAATGCAGATATAATTACTACAGTAACTACCGCTAAGGACCCTGTTTTTGATGGCACAAAAGTAAAAAAAGGCTGCCATATAAATGGAGTTGGTTCCTATACTCCTGATATGAGCGAAATCCCAGAATATATTATAAGTCATGCAAATAAAATATACGTGGATACCTTTGATGGTGCAGTAAGTGAATCTGGAGACTTTATAAAGCCAATTAAAAATGGTACTTTTAACGCTGATGAAGATATTACAGGTGAGCTTGGAGAAAAACTTTTAGGAAAAGTTTCTGGCCGTGAAAATACTGATGAAATTACTTTTTTTGAAACAACTGGATCAGCAGTTTTAGACCTAGTTGTTGGACAAAAAATCTTAGAAGAAGCAAGTAATAAAAATATTGGACAAATTATTGAAATGTAAGAAATATAGCCTAGCTTAGCTAGGCTTTTTTAAGTTGACTTAATGTGTATATATGATATAATGCTCATATGAACACATGTTCAAATTTAGTAAGGAGGTAACATGGATGAATCGATAAAAAGTGCGAGACTTGAGGATATAATGGAGCTTTCGGACCTTTTTAAGGTTTTTGCAGATTCTACTAGACTTAGGATCCTCCATAAGCTTTTTAATGGACCTATAAGTGTAGGAGTCATAGCAGAGGCTCTTGATATGAGCCAATCAGCTATTAGCCACCAGCTTAAGTATCTAAAGGATAGCAACTTAGTAAAATCAGAACGAGATGGCAAGTCTATATATTATTCACTTGCCGATGATCATATAAAGACAATTTTTAAGACAGGACTAGAACATATTAATGAATAGGAGAATATAATGAAAGTAAAATACAAAGTAAAAAGCGATGACCTATGCCCAAATTGTGCAGCAAAGATTGAAGAGGCTGTTAAAAAAATAGATGGAGTGAATGATGCTAACCTATCATTCCTAACTTTGAAACTAAAAATGGATTTAGAAGATGGTGCAAATGAAGATCAAATCTTTGATGAAGCTAATAGACTTGCTGATAAGCTTGAGCCAGGGACTGTCTTAGTGAGGTAGGATATGTTTGAGTCTATGACAGATGCTCACAAAAAGGAGCTTAGTAAACTTATAGCTATAGGTATTTTTACTGCTATATTAGCAGTATTAAGGAATACTATAGGTGAAAATATATGGATTGTGGGTGGGTTTTTATTAGCCTACTTGCTATCCGCATGGAATGTTTTGATAAAAGGATTTAAGGGAATCATCCGTGGCCAGGCCATGGATGAGAACTTCCTTTTGTCTATAGCATCAATTGCAGGCTTTCTCTTGGGCCAATATATAGAAGCAATTGCTGTAATACTTTTTTATAATTTTGGTGATTTATTTGAAAATATAGCAAGCCATAAGTCCCGCCAAAACATAGAAGGACTCCTAGACTTAGTGCCTGATGTGGCCAATAAGGTAAACCCAGATGGTTCTACTACAGAAATCGACCTAGATGATGTAGAAGTAGGAGATATCCTCCTGGTTCGTGATGGTGAGAAAATTGGTGTGGATGGTGTCGTTATAGAAGGCCATGGTCTACTTGATACATCCTCTGTTACTGGAGAATCCATGCCAGTAGAAGCCGAAGTAGGGTCTGAGATTATATCTTCATCTCTTCTTACTGAAGGGATTATCAAAATGGAAGCTAAGAAAGAATTTGATGATTCTGTTGCAGCAAAGATTATGGAGATTATAGAGGATTCCGCAGAAAGTAAATCTCAAAGTGAAAAAATGGTAACAAGATTTGCCAGAATCTATACCCCAATTGTTGTAGCTATTGCGCTTATAGTAGCTATCATCCCTCCCCTATTTTTTGGAGGAGATTGGTATGAGTCTATATTCTTGGCAGCTACATTTTTAGTAATATCATGCCCATGTGCCCTAGTACTATCAGTCCCACTAAGCTTTATGTCAGGCCTTGGCCTAGCTAGTGAAAATGGCATCCTTATAAAAGGAAGCCAGTATTTTGAAGGACTAAAGAATGCCAAAGTCCTATTATCCGACAAAACCGGAACCCTCACTACAGGGAATTTCAAAGTAAAAGATATAGAATATTTTACTGACCATGATAGGGAAAAAATCCTCGATTATATATACAATATCGAGCTAATGAGTACCCATCCTATCGCAAAAGGGATAGTAAAAAGTCTAGACCGTGATGAAAAACATGATTTGTTTGAAGAAGTGATCAATGAAAAGGGCCTTGGTGTAAGAGCTACTAGCAAGGATGGCGACCTAATCAAGATAGGTTCTGCTAGATTTATTGGCTATGATGGAGAAGAAAATGACAGGGCAATCTATGTATCTATAGATGACAAGCTTGCTGCAAAAGTAATAATCGAAGATGAAATCAAAGACCAATCATTTGAAACTATAGAAGATCTTCACAACCATTTTGAAAATATAGCTGTAGTATCAGGCGATGGCAAAAAAGCAGTAGAAGAAACAGCCAAAGAACTTGGCCTAGATGACTACTTTGCAGAAGTAATGCCAGACCAGAAGCTAGAAATTATGAAAGGCTACCAAGATAAAGGAATTCCTACAGTCTTTGTAGGAGATGGTATTAACGACGCCCCAGTCCTTACCAATGCAGATGTTGGTATATCAATGGGAGAAACAGCATCTGACCTTGCTATAGAATCATCCGATATACTCGTAGTCAACGGAGAGTTTAGCCAGATGAGCAAGCTAATGAAAATCTCAGACCTTACCAACAGGACAGTAAGGCAAAACGTGATTTTCATAATGGCTGTCAAAATAGGAATCCTAATAGCAGGACTACTAGGATATGCAAGTATGTGGGCAGCAATATTTGGAGATGTTGGAGTTACAATAATAGCAGTCCTATGGGCAATGAGAATTTTAAAAAAGAAAATATGATTTAAAAAGGTCCGCAATATGCGGGCCTTTTATTTATTAGTTTTTAAAAAACAAAGTCTGTCATTCTTAGCAAGAGAGACAAACGAACGCGCCGAAGGATCTCCTAGCTTAGTATTAACTAAAATAATAAAAATGACTAACAAACTGCCGTTTGATGAAATCAAGCCTTTAAAAAAGATTTCTCCATTCCGCTACGCTCCAGTCGAAATGACAATAAGGTAATAGTAATTTATTAAGATACCAATCGTTCAAGCTCAATAATTCTAAATCAAGTAAAAAGACCTGCGTCTATATTAACTCATTGTCATCTCGAGCGCAGCTGAGACATCTATCTTAAATAGAACATCCCCAATCGCAGCCATTACACAAACCACAAAAGCCAACTAAAAATTCAACCCACGAACTGTCATCCTGAGCAAGTAAGCATAGCGAACGTGTCGAAGGATCTCATAAATTAATATTAACTCCAGTTAGAAATTAGCAGTATCACAATCCTCTTCGGCTCAAAGTCTATGCCTTTGCGCAGGGTAACATTAATATTTTTAGATTTTTATTTAAATTCTATTTTTTATCTTTAAAGAGCCAACTGATTAAATACCTCATCCTCATACTTATTCCAAATTATAAATCCTTGGGTCTTATCTTCTGCCATATCTTCTTTTTTATAATTATTATCAAGCCTACTATCTTCATTAGGCAGTAAAGAAGCTGGTGTACCTGGGATATATAAATAGTAATCCGCATCAGGTTTTATACCCAGAGCAAAATCTACATTAAAATAGATATCATCATAGCGACCATAATCTGAAGTGATTTCAAAATCATTAAGATGCATCTTATAAACATTATCATTTATCTGGTCAACTATAGTAAATTTTCCCTTAAAGTCAGATGTATGGATTTCCTCTGCCCTATACCAGTTCCAAGCATATTCACTAAAGCCTGCATCAAATCCATCATTTTCTATCTTACCAAGATATGATCCAGTGAAGTTTCCATCCTCAGTAAATTCTAGATCTGTCCAGCCAGTATCTTCACCATAATTTCTTATAAGCTGTTGGCCATTTAGCTTTTCAAAAAGGAATTTTTGTAACTCTTCTAAACTCGGTCCTTTGCCTTCTTTCTCTTCTAAATTTACTACATCTGGAGTTTCTTTCTTTTCTCCTTCACAGCTAGTTAATAAAAATATAGATATAAATATCAAAATCATTTTATTTCTATAAATTTTTAATCTTCCCATCAATTTTCAATTTCCTTTTGTGTTAAATTTTTCTTTAAATCTTCATGCCAAAATCGCATATAAATCTTCTTTATATATCTTAAAATGTATTATACTACATTTAAAATATTGATTTTATAATATTTCTTTCATAAAAATATAAAATATCCTTGCAATTTTTATAACTATGTCCTATAATGTAGGTGAAGCTAGGGGTGCTTCATAGCTGAGAGACTTTGGTCAACCCTTAAAACTTGATGCGGCTAATACCGACGAAAGAAAGCTAACTATTAAGCTAAGTTTTAAGACTCTCTCAGTAGAGTCTTTTTTATTTTATAAATTTTTAAGTCTCTTAGACAATTAAATATTTTTTAAAGTTGAGAGTGCACTAAGCGCGAAGGGGCATACCACCACGGGTATGGTATTTCCTTCGCGCTTTTTTGATGAGGAGGTGAAAAATGATAAGAGTAAACTCTAAAAGCTTTGATTTTCTAGAAAATGAAAGTCTATATGATTTGCTAGAGCGTGCTAACTTTAACCCAGACTTTGTAGCTGTAGAAGTTGACGAAAAGTTAGTAAAAAGAGAAAACTTTAAAGACTTTCTTTTACAAGATAAAGCAAAAGTCGAGGTATTTTCATTTGTTGGAGGAGGTTAAAATGGATGATATTAGAGAAAAAGTTTTAAAAAGACAAGATCCAAAAGTAAACGAAAAGCTAAAAAATGCTAAGGTTTCTGTTCTAGGATGTGGTGGTTTAGGGTCAAATATTGCTATGACCCTAGCCCGCGCTGGTGTGGGCGAGCTTTACCTTTATGATTTTGATACTATAGAATATTCTAATCTAAATCGTCAAAATTTTACCATTGATGAGCTAGGAGGAGATAAGGCTCTTTTAACTAAAAAGAAAATTAAGTCCACTCTTCCCTATGTAAAGTGCCACAACCAAAATATCTATCTAACAAATGAAAATATGAACACTATAGTTGATAATACAGATATATTTATAGAAGCCTTTGATAATAAGAAATCAAAAACTATGCTATTTGACTACTTTGTAGGCAGAAAAGATAAATATCTTATCACAGGTACAGGGTTATCGGGTCTAGGTGAGCTTAGCGATATAAAAATAAAGCAAATAGATAATGTTACTTTGATAGGTGATTTTACTTCAAATCCAGATCAAGGATTATACCTTGCCTATGTAGGAATCATAGCAAATCTTGAGGCCTTAACAGCTATAAAAATTCTAACAGGAGATTATAATGGAAAATAAAGACTACTTAGAGCTTGGTGGTAAGAAATTTACATCAAGATTTATACTAGGAAGCGGGAAATATTCCCCAGAACTAATCGATGCTGCCATAAAAAGTGCAGAAGCTCAAATGATAACAGTAGCATTAAGAAGAGCAAACACAAAAGAAGTGGCAAATATATTAAATTACATACCAAAAGATGTTACAATCATTCCAAATACATCAGGAGCGCGTAATGCAGACGAAGCTATCAGAATTGCAAGACTTGCCCGCGAAATGGGTTGTGGTGATTTTGTAAAAATTGAAATCATGAGAGATAGTAAATATTTACTGCCAGATAATGAAGAAACATTAAAAGCTACTGAAATTTTAGCAAAAGAAGGATTTGTAGTATTACCATATATGTATCCAGACTTAAACTATGCTCGTGACCTAAGGGATGCCGGTGCAGCATCAATAATGCCACTTGCTAGTCCTATCGGATCAAATAAGGGACTTGCTACAAAAGATTTTATAAAAATAATTATAGATGAAATCGACCTACCAATTATTGTTGATGCTGGAATAGGTACTCCATCACAAGCAGCCGAAGCAATGGAAATGGGAGCTGCTGCAATTATGGCAAATACTGGTATAGCAAGTGCTGGAGATATAACAATGATGGCAGAAGCCTTTAAATTAGGCATACAAGGCGGTAGACTTGCATATCTTTCAAAACCAGGACGTGTACTAGACTCTGGAGCAGATCCATCAAGTCCATTAAGGGATTTTTTTGATTAATATGAATATAAAAAATGTAGAAGAATATTTTCCAGGAATGGATATAATCGATTCAGATATAAAGGAAGAAATCGATACTATATATGAAGAAGTTAAAAATTTTAAAGTTACAAATGCTGATATAAAGTCATCTTTAGACAAAGATAACCTATCCTACCAAGATTTCTATAATATATTAAACGACAAAGACGGTATATTTTTAGAAACTATGGGAGAAAAGGCACTTCAAAAAAGAATGAGATACTTTGGTAACAATGTAACCCTCTTCTCCCCTCTTTATATAGCAAACTACTGCGAAAACTCTTGCAAATATTGTGGTTTTAGGGCCCAAAGTGATATAAAAAGAGCTAAACTCGACTTTGATGAAATAGAAGCAGAAATGGCAGCCCTTGCTGCAACAGGTATAGAAGATGTGCTAATCCTTACTGGAGAAAGCACAAAATTTTCATCAATCGATTATATAGCAAAGGCTTGTGAAATAGCAAAAAAATATTTTAAAGTAATAGGTATAGAAATATATCCTACAAATGTAAGTGATTATGAAAAATTGAGAGAAGCTGGAGCAGACTTTGTAACAGTTTTTCAAGAATCATACAATAAAGAAACATACGATTTTTACCACCCAGCAGGACATAAAAGATCATTTAATTATAGAATAGATACTCAAGAAAGAGCAATGATGGGAGGCATGCGAGGAGTAGGTTTCGGAACCTTATTTGGACTAGGAGATCCAATAGAAGAAGCTTTTAAACTAGGAATCCACGCAAGCCTAGTTCAAAAAAAATATCCAGAAGCAGAAATAGCCATATCCCTGCCTAGAATAAGACCAACCCATGGTGCAGATGAAAGTTTAATCTTTAAAAATCTAGTAGAAGATAGGGAATTTTTCCAAATCATGCTAGCAATCAGGATATTTTTACCATACGCATCCATCACCCTATCCACTAGAGAATCAAGAGACTTTAGAAATCTAGCAGTAAAATACGCAGCAACAAAAGTCTCAGCATCAGTAGACACATCCATAGGCCATAGATCAAAAAACAACCAACACAGCGGCGGTAGTCAATTTGAAATAGATGATATCAGAACAACAAATGATGTAGTAGAAGATTTAGAATCTATAGGCATGACTCCTGTGTTTACTGATTATATAAATATATAAAATTTTCCCACATCCTTTTGGTGTGGGAATTTTTATATATTTTTATATTCTAGTTTTTATATTTAAGACTTGATTATCCAACTCATACACCTTATCAAAAACTTGGTCTATAAATTCCCTATCGTGAGAAACTGTAATTAATACTCCTTTGTAATTTTTAAGAGCTGATATTATCTCAGGTTTAGATAGTGGGGATAGGTTTCGGGTTGGTTCATCTAGGATTAAAACTTCTGCCTTATCCAGATTCATCTTTGCAAAAAATAGTTTTGCCTTTTGTCCTCCTGATAAATCAGCTATATTTCTAAACATCTCTTCTCTTTTAAAGTTTAGACTTCCTAAAAGATTGGAAGCTTTGGTTTGGTCATCTTTCGCAAAAGAATCAGCTAAATATTCTATAGCATTTATATCACCTTTTTCAAAATCAGAGTAAGATTGGGGCATATAGCCTATTTTTAGGTTTAATTCTTGACATTCACTTTTTATCTTTTTTAATAAAGTGCTTTTTCCTGCACCATTTTTACCTACTATACATATTTTCTCAGGACCAATTACCTTAAGCTCTATATTTTTAGCTAATATTTTATCGCCAGCTTTTAATTCACCGAGTTTAAAATCTAATATTTGCTTACCATTAGCCACTTTTATATCATCATCAAAAAATATATCAATCGCTTCTTCATAATCAGGATTTTCTGTAAGATTTGCTTCTTCTTTTTCCAGACGCCTTCCTATAGATTTTACCGTGTGCATTTTTTCTTTAAGCAACCTACCTTCCACATCGTTTTTTGTAGATCTTAGGCTATGCTCAACAGAATCATGAACTTTCTTGTATCTGTCTAATTTTTTATCAAACTCTTCCCTATCTTTATTAGCTTTATTTATCTCCGTATCTATAAAATTTTCTCTTTTTTTGACATAATCCTCATAGGAATTATTAGAAATAGTGTGTTTTGCTTCAGTTCTTCTTTTTATCTGCTCCAGATGTATTATCCTATTAGCTACATTTGAAAGTAATTTTCTATCGTGAGATACAAATATTAAAGGAATATCCAATTTCTTCATAAAATTTTCAAGCCAGATTAAGGAATCATAATCAAGGTCATTACTAGGTTCATCAAAGAGAAATATAGTGGGATTTTTTAAAATTTCTATAAGGAGCATAAACTTTATTTTTTCTCCACCAGATAGATTTTTCATTTTTATGTTATCTGATAAGATATCCTCCGGTAAGTCAAACTCACTTATATACTTATACAAGTTATTATAGTCTAGTAAATTTAAATCAACTCTTTCATAAAAATACTCATTAGTAGTATAGTTATAATATTTTTCTTCTAAAGATTGGGGTAAATAAGCGATTATATCATTATTCTTATAAATATCACCGCTTACATCACAGTAACTCTCAATCTCTTTTCTATTTACAATGGCCTTCAAAAGTAAAGACTTGCCATTGCCTTCCTCACCTATTAGCCCCACCTTGTCTCCATCATTTAAAACAAAGTCAAAATCTTTTAAAACAATTCTATCATCATCTCTTAAATTAATAGTTAAATCTTTCATAGTAAGCATATATCCTCCTTAAGGATGTATGCCATATCAAAAATAAAATATAAAAAAGGCCTACTCACAAAAGTGAATAGACCTCTCCTAAGATAAACATACAGATCTTATTCACAATATGGCATACTAAAACAGCCTAAATAGGCTAAAAAGTAGTATCAAAATTTCCATATTGCTTATAAAATCAATGTAAATTTACCTCCGTTTCAATCGTTATTTTGTATTATACCATTAATTCGTAGAATTAAAAGAATTTATTTATCAGAAATCTCAAAATTAAATTTCAAATAAAAAATAACTCCAAAACTTATCCTTCAAAAATAAAAAACTTAATACAATTTAACTTTTAGTATTAAATTTTAATAATTTTATTTATAACCCTGATACCTAGTTTTTAATTCTTTAATTTTTTCAAGACTATCCAAAGATTCTTTGCCCCTTAATTCTGTAACTTTTACAATCATCGCATCAACTAAGGCAATTGGGCTTGTTAATGAATGATATTCGTTTCTTTGTCCCCTGTAGGCAAAAAGGTTGATATCTCCTGAGTCTGCCTCATCATGATATAGCCTGCTTGTAAATAGGATTACCTTATATTTAGCTTCTTTTTTATAATCTAATATAATTTTAGATTCTGTTGATGATTTTGAGAAAGAAAACACTATTACGATATCATCTTTATTTATTTTTGATAAGTACTCTACTAGCTCTGTTCCACCTGAAGGCAATATTTCAACATCTATTCCAATTCGATTGAGTCTTGTATAAATCAATGATGCTATTGATTTACTAGCATGCTTTGCATAGACATATATTTTGCTTTGTCTGGCAATCAATTCACATGCATTTTGAAACTCGTTTTTATCAATATGATCTAGGGTTTTGTTTATATTTTCAATTTGTCTTTTTAAATATGAATCCAATTGTAAATCTTCAGATGTATCTAATGTTGTTTTCACCTTTTCGGCGGCCATGAAGTTTGATTTGTCTAAAATTAAGCTTTTAAAACTTTTGAAATCATCTGCGCCAATCTTTCTAACAAATCTCGAAATTGTAGCCTCAGAAACACCTAGCTTTTGGGCTAGTTCCATTATGGACATAAATAGAAACTCATCGTGATTTGTTTCAATAAATTCTAATATTTTAATTTCTGATTTAGTCAACTTTAAGTCATCTGATTGATTTATTATTTTCATATAAGATCCTATTTGCTAGCCATAAGTATTTCTAAGTAGTCTCCACCTAGAGCATTGATTTTTTTTAAAGCTTTCTTTAGAAGTGTGGCTGATTTTACTTTCTCTTCTATTGTATCAGAAATTATGATTTGATATCTATTATTTTTAATTTCTTCTTTTAAAGCTGAAAAAGTATTTATATCATTTTCAAATTGATTATAGACACTTGCGTATTGTAAAGCCTGATGAGTATCAGATCCAGCTAATATTGGTTTTGATATACTAGATGCGAATTCTTTTATAATTTCTATATTTTTTTCACCTTGAAGAGCAGTGTCTTTCCCATTTAGGTCTATGAAATCAAAATTTACTAGTTGTTCTTTACTTAATTTTGGTATGGCCCCATTTGATCTAAATGGATGAGCCGCGCCTATCATTACATCATAATCATCTAGGAGGTTCATCAAATTATCGAAGTTAAGAAATGTTGTTTTTTCCTTATTTTTTTCTAATTTACGATTTATTTCCATAATATCTGCAAACTTTCCCAATACAAGTATATGTGCTCTTTCCAGTATATCTACTTCCATGCCTGGGAAAATCTTTAGTCCATTAAAAATAAGGCAGTCTCCGTCTTTTTCAGAATTCTCGTATACAAAGTTATAGAATTCTTCAAAAGAGGTGGTATTAAAATGCTCTGTCAAACAAATTGCATCTAAAGCTGTATTTTTACATTCTTCAAACATCCAAATAGGATATTTTTCATCAAAAGGGAAGCCTTTTGCAAGCTTACCATGAGTATGAAAATCAATATTCATATTAGTTTCCTTTCAACATTGCTGAAATTAAAACAGTAACCATTATCCAAATGAATGATATTAACAAGAAAATCAAATCATCATAAGTTACTTTCAAGGATTTTAGTTTTAACTTCTTAACTTCTTTATTGTTCGCTGCGTATCTGTAGCCCTTAATTTCCAAGGCTTCAACTGTTGTTCTTGTCTTTTTTGCTGTGTTTAATATTAGTGGATAAAATGAGTTCATAATAATTTTTATCCTATACCAAATATATTTTATCTTTCCTTTAAACCCTTCTTTGGATGGAGCCTTGCTCCTAAGCCTAAAAGACAGCAAAACATTTTGAAATTCTGTCATCAAAATTGGCAAAATTCTATAGGCGTAGGATATTGAAAAAGTGAACTGTTCTGGAATTCCAAACCACATTAGGCCATTGGATAGATTATCCGGATCCATACCTGAAAAAACTGTAACTGATGCTAATGACACAGTTGCAACCTTAAGAGTTAAAATTAATAAGGGTCCGACTGAAGATAGGTTTCCACCAAAAATTAATACAGCAATTAGCATATATCCTGTTTGCCCCAAAACTCCTAGTAAAAATACAAATAATACTAGGCCTGCTACTTTGGCAAGCATTGTAGTGATGGCCACTAGTATAAAACAAGATGCTAAAAAGATTAGATTGTTGGAAAACCAAGGTACAATACCCAAAAACAAATACCAAAGTATTAAAATCCTTGGATCTAATTTTGCTATAGGGGTATCATCGTTGCCATATGCATTTTTTAGAACCTGGTTTCTAAAATAATCTATAGAAAATTTATCTTGCAAGCTATCAATTACATTATCTAATTTTCTAGTTTTCATCATATACTCATCCCTGTGCTTTCATCTATATTATTTAAAAAGTCTTCAACTGTATAAACATAAGTGTTGGGATTAATGCCTTGGGCTAGGTCAAATATTTCTGGAGCTCTGATAGAAATTGTATTTTTGACATAGTCATTATCAAAGATCTTATCCTTTGATTCATCTGCTATTACTTGACCATCATGTAAGACAATCACCCTGTCTGCCCATTGGGATACTAACTGCATATCATGAGTTGCTATAATAACAGTCTCAGTTTCTGCCTTTATATCTTCCAATACCTTTATTATTTCAGTACGAGTAGCCATATCTAAGTTAGCTGTCGGTTCATCCAAAAGTAAAACTTGAGGTTTTAAGGCTATACCTATAGCTACACTGGCCCTTCTCATCTGCCCACCTGATAATAATCTGCCATCCCTATCCTTTAAGTCAGAAAGTCTGAAGCGGTCAATTAAATCAGAAGTCTTTTCCTCATAGTCAGCTATTTCTCTCTCTTTCATAGCAAAGGCAATATCTTCGTAAATGCTATCTTGAATAAACATCTCTTCTGGATTTTGATAAACCAGAGAAATATACCTGGCTATTTCTTCTTCATCAATTTCATTAATATTTTTATTATTAAATGAAATTTTCCCCACCCTAGTTTTAACTAGTCCAACTAGAAGTTTCATTAGAGTGGACTTTCCAGCTCCATTTGACCCTATCAAGGCTATCTTGTCCCCTCTTTTTATAGAAAGATTTAAGCTTTCAAAGATTATTTTAGGATCTCCCTTTATAGAATCATAGGCTAGAGCTATGTCCTCAAATCTTATAATCTCTTCATTATTATTTGTAATATTTTCTTTTTTATAATCTTTAAGCCTTAAGTCTGAAAATAATTAATGCCTTCGTTTAAGCTAATTGGCAATTGGCTAACTCCACCATGATAACTTTCTTTTAGCTTATATGCGGCTTGTGTTATTTGAGGAGGGAATATGTTGCAAATATTGCATCATATTTATTTGCAAGAAGCTCTTCATCCAACCCTTCTGAAAAATCCTTGAAATATAAAGTCGCATCGGGCATTTTCTCTTTTGCAATAACAACCATCTCTTTTGAAAAATCTTGCCATATATCTCTATGCCTTTTTCATAAAGTCGGCTAGTACCAAATCCAATATCCAAAAGATTTTTAGCTTCTATGGAGAGGACCTCATTGTAAATCTTATTTAAAATCTCCTTGTAGCCTGCAAAAGGATAGGAATTGTCATCGTCTGATATGCCAACGCTTTTGTCGTAATCATCCGCCCATAGGTCAAAGCCCTTGTTATCTAACATCTATATCTCTTTTTATCAATCTATTTTTATCTAAGATTTTTATTATTTCATCCCTATCTTTCAATTCATAAACTTGCTTATATTTATTTCCAAATGCATTTATGCTAATTTTAATGTCATTATAATTTTCTACAAAGCTTACATCTTTTATCTGATTAAAGCTAATGAATTTTAAGATAGGAGTAGACCCCATTAAAACAATGATACCATCTTCGCCAATACCTGGTAAAAATTCTATAGTGTATGCAAGCAAGATTGCAGATAGCAGAATCAGAAAACCCATAAGGCTCCTATCTAACCTATACCAGAAAATGCTCGTAATAAAGGCAAAAATCGCTAAGATAAACCATAGATTTGAATTCTTCTTTACCCTAATTTTATTTTTTCTTTGGACTATGAAGTTATAAAAGCTTGGAACAATTAACATTAGTAATACAACAACTTTTACCATATTTCCTCTTTTCTATGATTTGCGTTAGTAAATATATTTAATGAAAGGTGTATGATATAAGAACTTCAGATATCTATTTTTTACAAACAAATAATCATCTTGACCTCCTCTATCTTCATTTATATTTTCTATATCTTTATTATAGTCGGCATCGGCCCTTTCTGTCAGCAGCCTAGCACGATCCATTTCCTTAGATTTTTCTATTGTGCTATCTATAATATCTTCGCTAACCCTTGATATTACAAGACCTATCTGTTCTAAAGAAATTGTATTAATCCTAGAAAATTTATTTTTTTAATTTTCCATATCCATAGGATAGACTGTATAAACCTATTAGCTACTGTATAGGATATTGAGTCTCTCATAAACTTTTCAAAACTAAGTCTATCCTCTATATCTATTCTCAAATCAGCAAGAGCCAAGTTAATATATTCATCTCCATAAATTCGACTCAAAGAAAATATATTTTCATTGAGTGAATCACTATCTTCAAATGAATAATCTCTTATTATTTCTTTTAAAGCCTCGTTATGATTTTCGTGATCAAACTGCCATAAGCTAACCTCATTGATATTCCTATCCATTGATGTGGTTTGACTAATATCGAAAATGTATGAAACTTTTTTGTTTACATCACTTCCAACTAAAATTGGAATTCCCTTTTGACCCCTCATAACAACTCTTCCAAAATATTTCTTCCACATATCAAAGGTTGCACAAGCTCTAGCTTCAGGTTCCTTGTTAAATATACTTAGTTGGCTAGAAAAATCATATTTCTGATTATTTCCTATAACCTTTAAGAGTTGTAAATATTCATTTTCATCTTGCAAAACTTCATACTTTATAGCTTCTTGTATATTCTTAAAATCATTTACTTGCATTTCCTACCTTCTTTTTAGAGCAAAAAAAGACGATAGATTTTAAATTTCTACCGTCCTTAAATACCCAAGTAATTTTCTATTTATGGTTTTCTTTTAAGAAAGCATCAATAGTTTTTCTTGATTCACTTTTTGCTTTTTCATTGCTTTCAGCTGTTCACCCTGTCGCAACTCTAATTTTTCCTAAATCTAAAATACCATTGCCTGCAAATATATGCCCTGCTCCTTTATAAGAATAGATCTTTGCCTTAGGGTTTTGTTCCTTTATTTTATTTTCCATAGCAAGGCTATCCCACATCAAATCATCCTCGCCCACAATCATCATCCTAATAAGGGGATTGTTAATGTCCTTTTCCTCGTGTTTTTTAAACTTATCAGAAAGAATTTCCCTAGCTATATCATAGATTTTGCCAACGTTGATTCGCTCCTTAGAATTCATTGGCAGGGCCACAATCCCTTCGTTTTTAAACTTGTTAATTCACTTTTGATTTTCTAATGGGTCTGCCAGGTCTGACTTATTCATGATAATCATCCTAGGCTTGTCTGCTAAAATATCATCAAGCATCGGATTTCTCGAAGATTCTGGAATCCTCGCATCTATAATCTCTAAAACTATATCAACCAGCTTTAGGTTTTTTTCAATCTCCTCCTTGGTCTTTTTCATATGACCAGAATACCAATTTATATTAAGTGCCATATATACTCTTTTCTATAATATTAGATCAGACTTAAAACAAATTTTAAATATTACTACATTATATGTTATTTTTAATATTTTTTCTAACATTTTTCTTTATATAAACTTACCTTTTAACATTAAAAAATTAAAATTAAAAAATTATTGACATAAAAAGTAAAAATGATAAAATGGAATCGAAATAATTGAGAAAGGAAATCATTATCAATGAGAAATAAATTATTTATTCTGATATCACTAGTATTATCTCTCAGCCTAAGTGCTTGCGGAAACCAAGCTGCTAATGATAAAGATGATACAAAATCAGAAAACAAATTTGAACAAACATCTAGTCAAGATGATAAAGATGCTAAAAAGGAAGACGATAAAAGCGATTCTAGCGATAGTCAACCTATTGAAATTGTATTAAAACACGCTTTTGGTGAAACAAAAATAGAGAAAAGACCTCAAAGAATAGCTACCATCGGTTGGGGAAATCAAGATGTTCCTTTAAGCCTAGGTATTGTTCCTGTTGGATTTTCTAAGGAAAATTACGGAGTAGAAAAGGGAAAGGATATTCTCCCTTGGGCAGAAAAACAAATTAAAGACCTTAATGGAAGTCCAGAAATTTTCGATGACCTTGATGGACTAAATTTTGAAGCTATTTCAAATGCAAAACCAGATGTAATCCTTGCTGGTTATTCTGGAATTACAGAAGATGACTATAAGACTCTTTCAAAGATAGCTCCAGTAGCAGCCTATCCTGATAAACCTTGGCAAACTCTTTGGAGAGATATGGTAAAAATTGATTCTAAAGCTATGGGTATGGAAAGAGAAGGCGAGGAGCTAATTGGCGAAACTGAAAAACTAATCAACGAAAATGTCGAAAAACATCCAGAAATCAAGGGCAAAAAAGCAGTATTTATTATGGTTAACCAAGCCGACCCATCAAAATTTTGGATTTTTACATCAAAAGACCCTAGGGTAGCTTACCTTTTAGACCTAGGTTTAGAATTTCCATCTTCTCTTAAAGAATTTGAAAAAGATGATAGTTTTACTGCTGAGTTATCCAGTGAAGAAGCAAATAAAATTGATGATGCAGATATTTTAATAACATATGGGGATGACACAACCCTTAAAACTCTCCAAGATGATCCCTTATTTGGTAAACTAAAGGCTGTTAAAAATGGAGCTGTAGCTGTGATTCCTGACAATACCCCTCTTGCAGCATCATGTATACCAACACCTTTGTCCATAGCTTACGCAATAAATGATTATCTTGATTTACTAGGCAATGCGTGCAAAAATGCAAAGTAAAAAAATAAATATTGGATTTATCTTTTTGATAAGCTTATGCTTAATAGTGGGAATATTTTTATCACTAAGCTTAGGTAGCAGAGATAGCAGCTTTCAAGAGCTGCTATCTGCTTTTAATATACATTATAAGGCTGATGATTTCGGTGTGTCAGTCATCAGAAAAAGAATCCCAAGAACAATTTTTGCAATATTAGCTGGTTCATCTCTTGCTGTAAGTGGAGCTCTAATGCAAACTATTAGTAGAAATCCAATAGCTGACCCATCTATCCTGGGAATAAATACTGGGGCAAGTCTTGCAGTTGTAGTAGGTCTATGTTTTTTTGGTATTTCATCATCCATTGCTTATATTAGTTCAGCTATAGTTGGTGGATTTTTGGCCTTTGGTCTAGTGTATGCCATAGCATCCTCAGGAAAAAGTGCCTTAACTCCTGTCAAACTTGCTCTTTCAGGAACTGCCACAAGCCTTGCCCTATCTTCACTTGTTAGTTTTCTTCTCCTGCCCAACAACAATATCATGGATCAATTTAGATTTTGGCAGGTAGGTAGTCTTGGTCCTGCAACTATGAAGTCAGTACTTATTCTCTTGCCATTTATAGCAATAGGACATCTGATTGCCTTTGCAATAAGCCCTAGTTTAAATGCCATATCACTTGGAGATGAACTTGCAAAGTCACTTGGTGCAAGGGTTGGCTTATGTAGGTTTTTAGGCTCCTTGGCCTCTGTAATCTTGTGTGCATCCTGCACTGCTATCGGTGGCCCTATTTCCTTTGTAGGGCTTATTGTGCCACATTTTGTTAGGATATTGTTTGGTTCAAACCTAAGTTTCACTATACCCATATCAGCTATATCAGGTTCTATGCTGCTATTATACTGTGACATACTAGCAAGGATAATTGCAAGACCAAGTGAAATTGAAGTAGGAATTATCACCGCTATTATTGGTGGTCCCATCCTAATATATGTTTGTCTAAAAAAGAAAGGGGGATTTGGTGGAAAATCTTCTTCAGGGAATTAGAAAAAGAAATAGAAGAATCCGTTTACTAAGATTATTGTTTTTAATCTTAATCCTTGTGGCTAGTTTCCTTATTCTAAGTCTTGGAGATAAAACCTATTCTTTTTCTCAACTTATAAATATATGCTTAGATAAAACTAATAATCTCGCTTCTTTTGTTATTTTTGAATTAAGAATTCCAAGACTTGTAGCAGGAATTAGCGCCGGTTTTTCCTTTGCGCTAGCAGGTTTTGTCTTTCAAACCATGCTAAGGAATCCTCTTGCCAGTCCAGACATAATAGGCGTCACTAGTGGCTCATCTCTTGCTGCTGTTATTTGCATAGCTTTTTTAAAAACTAATAAATATACCACTGGTCTAATTTCTACCATTGCTGGAATATCTGTTGCTTTGGCAATATACTTTTTATCAAAAAAAGACGGCTTTTTTACAAGCAAACTAGTTCTAATTGGGATTGGTTTCCAGGCGATGCTTAGGGCAATGATTTCTTTCGTTTTACTTAAGTCTAGTAAATATGATCTTGGAGAAGTTATGAGATGGCTTAATGGATCTCTATCCTATGCCAAGCTAAATGACCTTTCTTTTATGGTAATTACAAGTTTTATTATTAGTATAATGATTCTTACTTACAAAAAAAGACTTGAAATTTTAGAATTAGGAGATAGCTATAGTCAATGTTTAGGAATTAACCCTGACTTATCTAGGATGATTTTAATCCTATTGAGTGTGAGTCTAACTGCATTTTCAACATCAGTTACCGGTCCCATTGCGTGCATTTCTTTTATATCAGGACCTATTGCCCTAGGACTAGGTAAAAAGAAAGACCCTATTCTTACAGGACTTGTAGGGATATGCCTAGTGCTTGCTTCAGATTTGCTAAGTACTAATTTCTTACCTGCAAGGTATCCTGTAGGTGTAGTAACAGGACTGATTGGAGCCCCATATCTCCTATACCTTATAATAAAAATGAACAAAAGGAGTGCTATATGAAAGAACTAAAAGCCATAAACTTATCCAGTGGCTATAACAATAGAATAATCCTAAAAGATATTAACTTGTCTATTCCTAAAGGCAAAATTTCGGTAATTATTGGATCTAATGGGTGTGGCAAATCTACCCTTCTCAAAACTATAGCCAACCTTATTGAAATACAAAATGGCAGAGTTACTTTAGATGATAAGAACATAAAAGATTACAAATTAAAAGACCTCGCCAAAGATTTAGGGCTTTTACCCCAATCTCCTATTCTTCCAGAATCAATCACTGTAGCTGACCTCATAGCTAGGGGTAGATTTCCATATAGAAAATCATTTAAACCATTAAGTAATGAAGATTTGTCTGTAATAAATAGAGCTATGGAGATGACAAATATTACCGACTTGGCGGATAGGTTTGTAGATGAGCTTTCAGGCGGCCAGAGGCAAAGAGTGTGGATAGCTATGGCTCTTGCCCAAGATACAGATATCCTACTTTTGGATGAACCAACTACTTATCTCGATATAGCCTACCAAGTCGAAGTATTGGATATCCTAACGGATCTCAATATAAAATACTCTACGACAATTGTCATGGTGCTCCACGATATTAATCTTTCTTGTAGGTACGCCGATTATTTATTTGCAATAAAAAATGGCAAGCTTATAGCAGAAGGAAAACCAGAAAATATATTAAATGACAAACTAATTAAAGATATATATAATATGGAAGCTAAAATAATAACTGACCCAGTTAGCAAAAGTCCTATGATTGTTCCAATAGGACGACATAATAATAGCCAATAAAATTATAACCACCACAGATTTTGACTTGATAATTTATTTGCCTGTGGTGGTTATTTTATATTTTATTTACAAAAACTTCATCGGTTTTTTATCTTTTATTTCGATAATCTTTCCATGATATTTGCTATAATCAATATCCCTCCTGTGGGAAATTGAAACTACTGTCTTATCGAGTCTTGCAAAAATTTCTTCGATATCAAGTGCCATCTTAAGGTCAAGGGCAGATGTCACTTCATTTATTAGGATAATCGGATTGTCCTTATAAAGAGCCCTTGCGATTTCAATTCTTTGCCTCTCTCCTCCAGATAGGTTTGAGCCAGCATCTTTAATTATTGTATGTAAACCATCTTCCAAATTATCTATCAAAGGAGAGAGCCCAGATTTTTTTATAGTTTCATCAAGTTTTTCTTCATTCATTATTTCATCTAAAAATATTCTTTTATCGTTATCATCTAATGAAGGAAAAATATCTGTATATAACCAAAATAACTCTTCCTTAAAGTTTATATCAAGGATTTTAATGTTATTAGATTTTAATAACTCTAGCTTCTCTTTACCCGTAAGCTTAGGAATGTGCCTTAAAATTAATAAAGCAGATCTTACCAATATAGGAATATCTGATGAAATATATGATTTACACTAATATTCTTTATCCTTATTATCCATACATAATAAAAGCTCTTTGAAAATAACAATAAATTGTTGAAGATTGCTTATATACTCTTCAAATCTTGGATAGAAAGAAATAAAATCAAATTCCTCGATATTAAATCCCATTGTTTTATATCTTTTCAAGTTATAAAGTTGATTTGAGATACTATTTAATATATTTATATAATATTTATTACTAAACAATTTGTACTTATTCCACAAGCATTCACTTTCATAGTTATCGAATTTAAAATCTATATCTATTTTCTCTTCGGAGATAATTGTTTTTTTATTTAATATGAATGATAAACTCGAAGAATAAATTTTACTTGCAACAAAATCTAATTTGGGCATATTTAAATAGCAAATATCTAATAAGTGCTTTACACTCATAAATTCTAAGTTATTAAAATCGATTAAATTAACTAATTTTTCTATTTTTTCAAGTTTAGTATTTTGATTAAACATTATTTTTATAATTTCTATCTGTAGTTTATAGTTCAATATAAAATTTTTATCGTAGCAAAACTTTATAAACAAACCAGTTTCATTGACAACTATTTCTTTGGAAAGCCATTCCTTGCCCTTTATTTTTGCAAAAAATTGGTTTGAGTAATGTATATTATTTAATATTTCTCTAATTTCAAAATCAAACTCATCATTTATTTTATTAGGCACTTCTTCCGAAATATCTTTAATTCTTAAGCTCCAGCTATTACCATCTCTGGTTACTAAATTTGATATTCTAAGTAAAGAATCATATATTTGTTTATAATTGTTTTTTTCATGAATTATAGGGGTCAATCCCAGTAATTTATAATTACTAGCTTGGTCTTTACTTGTAAAAATATATCTTTTTTACCAGATAAGTCTGGTAAAGACCTTGTGAAATACTTCATTACAATATCACTATAACTATAGCCAATAAAAAGTACAGTAAATTCTGACTCAAATAGACTTCTTAAAAATGATGTTACATTTCCATAATACATATAAGATTTTCCAAAATCAGAATCTGAAAGTACTATATTTGAAGGACAATTAACGTCACCGTGCAAATGAATAATTCCACTAAATTGATCACCATAAGGAAGTGCAGGATATGAATATATTTTTGCTTTTCTATCCTTTTTTTCTAACACACTTTAAAACATAATATCATAATTCGTTGTTACAATACGAATGTCTTTTTTAAAAAAATCAATCAATTCTTCATGATTTGTATTAGGCTGAAGTTCAGATCCAGTAAGTATATTACAAACTAAAGTGCGTGCCTCATGACCTAAATTTTCAACTCTTCCTAAGTATTGCTCATCGGATTCATCATTTCTTTTTTCTTGATTAGTCAGTTCAGCTATTTTGTCCGAAAGCTCATTAAAACTAGGTAGTTTGGTAGGTTCACTCATCGATATACCCGCTCCACAAAAAATCACAAGTTTATCATTTTTTATTGCTTCTACCAATAATTCAGGATACTCAATATCTTTTATTATCATTATTATCCTTTCATTAGTGTGCCCACTATTACTCTTATTTTAATTACTGTTGATTTATTTCCTGATATAATTTCTAAATTATACCTCTTACTCTAATCATAATATATTTTTACTAAAATCCATAGTTATAATAACAATTTACGGTTATCATAATCACCTATCATTATTATTTGTTCAATCATTCATGGAATAATATTTTCTTTTTCAAACAATTCTACATCAGAGTTTCACCATTTTAAAATTTCATCAGAATAATAATAATCTTGTTTATTTTTATTTTGATCTAGAATTCTAAATAAATTAATATACATTATTCAAACCAGGAAGAATATCTAATATTATATTATTGTTCAAATATTTGTTGTTATATCACTTCTGCTTTTAATGTTTTTTATAATAAAGTCCTAATCTTTAATTCATAGGTTTGATTATAAGTATATCCATACGCCTTTATTATTAATTCTAGAACATTATTTTTACTTAACTTAAGCACACACTAGTTTGTATTATCAAAATATATAAACAAAATATGCATTATCTAACAATTCTATAAGGTATTATAAAGATTATTAAAAGGTATAATTATAACATGAAAAAATTTGAAATAACAGGCTTAATTAGTTTTATGGAAGTTCTTCAAGAAATAATATCAAATGGAAATAAATTTTTCTTTAGAGGAGAGGGCGCGAAGTACAAAAAGCCTTTATTAGCTAGCGGCTATAGAAAAACACAATTTAGAAGCAAGCTACAATATGCAAGGAAAGATTACTTTAGAGAAGTTGGATACATGTTATACAGTGATAGTAGAGAAAGTTTTATAGCTTATTGTCAACATCATGGATTGCCAACAGAACTATTAGATATAACTGAAAATCCAATAGTAGCACTATATTTCGCTTGTGAAAAAGATATAGATTCTAATGGAATAATATATGCTATAAATAATGATCTAGGTATAGCCGATCCACTAACTTCTAAAATGTATAATAAAGAAAGTGATATAGTCTCTATAAATAGTGAATTTAAGGATATAGGAAGCCATTTTCAAGAAACTGGAGGAAAAATTTTAAAAATCCCAAATTCAACTTTTTTTAAAAATATTGTGATTGACTTCTTAGCTCAAGCGTCACTCAATAAGGCTTATATAAGTAGTAATAATATTTATTCGAAATTAAAATTATGTAAATATATCTTAGAAGCTCATGAAAAAGGCTTTAAGAACACAGTTATACACGAAGATTATAATATACATAAAAATGAAGAAAAAATAATAGAATTGATGAATCTGTTAGATAAATATTATAAATCGAGTGACAGAAATGAACTTGAGAAATTTTATCTAAAATTTGTCAGAGAAATCACTATATGTACCGATATTAATAAAGGTAACCCTTATCTTGATAGGATAAATAAATTAGATTATAAGCCTTTAATTATACTCTTTATAATAGCTTATGAAATACGTGATTATAACTTTCCCGTATTCCCAAAAATAGTTTACAAATCTTCTATAAAATTTGATAGACGGAAAAATCAAGAGGGTTTATTTCTATATCAATTATGTACTGAAAAAAAACTTACCTTCGTCTAAACAAAGCTCCACTTTAAATATTAATGGGATTAAGCAGGTGGTACAGAAGATTGATTATGAATATGAGATTGTAATAAGTAATAAAAAACAAATACTTCATGAACTAGATAATATAGGTATAAATAGAAAATTTATATACCCAGATTCTGATAATATTGCTCAATACATAAAAGAAAAATATAAAATATGAAATGAATATCTTATATAATTAAATTAAGAGCACTTTTATTAAAATGTAAGTGGTCTTAATTTCTTATGTTTATTAATAATGTTTTTATTTTATATGCTGGTAATTTTACTCCCATTCTTCTTTTAAAATGTACGGTACATCTTAAACCGTTCAAAATACTAGGTTCTTTTTTCTAATTTCTAACCGTCTTTGATATAATTAAACTATTTCTCTTAACCCCGAAACTCTTTACATTTGGGCATAAAAAAAGCACCTACTAAGTACAAGTAAGTGCTTACCTATGATTATTGATATTTATTATTTAGATACTGTTCATTTGCCTTTAGCAATTTCTTATAGTAATTATCATAGCTCTTGCTAAATTTTCTAATAAGTGGAATTGCTATTTCATAATATTGATTTTCCTTCATAAAGTTTTTAAGCTTTTCCTGGATCTGTTTCATCATGCTATTTTGATACTCTTTACTATTTTTATATTTTTCATATTGAGAAATTACATCTTCATTATCTTGCATCCACTTTTCTGGATTCTCAATAGCATCGAGTTTAGCCTGATTTACATCTTTTAAGATTTTCATATCAAAGGGTGAGCTAATCTTCTAAATATATTTTTTCTCTTCTTCAGTTAATTCAAACGAAGGAAGTCTATCAAGATAATCTATATATTTGAAAAACGAATTCTTACCATCATTTTCTAATGGTTCATTTAAAAACGGTTGATAGGCAGCAAATAACATTTGTCCAAAATATCCTGGAAAAGCAATTTCTAGTTTTTCATAGATAGTTTCTTTCATCTCAAGTAGTGAAACTTTCTCATTGATTAGTTCATCGCTTTTTCCTTTAACAATCATTTCTAGTATTACTTTCCTTTTTTCATCAAGGTCCAATTGATGTTGTTTTTCCCTTAAAGCAGAAGACAGACTATCACCACCTGACGATATACACTGATAAATATCTGAGATACTCATTCCCAATTTTCTAAATATAAATATCTTTTTCAGAATTTCTAAATCCTTAGTACTATAGTCTCTATAACCATTCTCAGATTTCTGAGGATGGATAAGTCCTTTATCCTCATAATACTCTATTGCCTTCCTAGTTAGCCCCATTTCTTTTTGAATTTCACTTCTTAACATGGCTATCTACCTCCTTTGATTAAAGGAGAATACGGTCCCCAACGGACAAGTCAAGCCCTATACACTATATAAAATTCCCACGTATCTATAAACCAAAACAGTGTCTCAACATTTTTGCAAAGTACTTATTTTCTTTTTGATAAATCTTATTCAAACCGACATTTTATTGTCGCATAATTTACTTATTTACTATATAATCTAAATGTCTCCTCAAATATCCTGTTATGGTATTTATATATTTTCACTATTTTTTTACTTAATAAACAATCTAATTTATAACAACCTACATAATTATATATAAGATCTATATTTTCAAAATAAGTATATGTACGCAAAAAGACCGCAGCTAGAAAGCTACGGTCTAATCTTTTGTCCAAATGTAAACCACTTGGAACTATTATTCAATTTAGTCTTTTTTACAAATGTTCCAATTTTAATCCCACATATAATCCTCTCAGAAACTCTTTTTTGAGTTTCTTCGCTTAGTTCTCTGAATTCGCTAACGTGCTTTGCACATTAGCTTATCTCAAAGATGAAAAATGCTTCGCATTTTCCACCCACAAGAATGGGATTACTCCCATTCGATAGTCCCAGGTGGTTTAGATGTTATATCATACACTACTCTACCAACTCCAGATACTTCGTTTATCATTCTGCTTGATAGGGTTTGTAGTAGTTCGAATGGTAGTTCTGCTGCTTCTACGCTCATTGCGTCAGTTGTTTCTACTGCTCTGATTGCTACTACATTTTCGTATACTCTGGCATCGCCTTTTACTCCTACTGTTTTTATTGGAGTCCATATTGTGAAATATTGCCAGATGTCTTCGTTTAGGCCGTGGTTTTTTACTTCTTCTCTTAGGATTGCATCTGTTTCTCTTACTATTTCTAGTCTTTCTTCTGTGATTTCTCCGATCACTCTGATTGCAAGTCCTGGTCCTGGGAATGGTTGACGCCATACCATATCGTGTGGTACACCGATTGCTTCTCCTAGTTCTCTTACTTCATCTTTAAATAAATCACGCAATGGTTCTACTAGGCCTTCAAAAAGCATATCTTCTGGCAAACCACCTACATTGTGGTGGGATTTGATTACACTTGCCTTATCTTTTCCTGATTCAATTACGTCTGGGTAGATTGTTCCTTGGACTAGGTATTTTGCTTCGCCAAATTCTTTGGCTTCGCGTTCGAATACTTCTATAAAGTGGTTACCAATGATTTTTCTTTTTGTTTCTGGATCATCTACGCCTTTTAGTTTTTCTAAAAATTCTGCACTTGCGTCTACTTTTTTGACATTTAGTCCTAAGTTTTTGTAAGTTTCCATAACTTCATCTGCTTCGTTTTTACGTAGGAGACCGTGGTCTACAAATATACATTGAAGATCATCACCTATTGCTTTTGAAACAATGGTTGCTGCTACAGATGAGTCTACTCCACCAGAAAGTGCGCAAATCATCTTTTCTCCAGCATATTTTTCTTTGATGTCTGCTATGATTCTTTCTGCAAAGTCATCCATTTTCCATGTTTTTTCTGCATGGCAGATGTCTATTACAAAACTTTCTAGCATTTCTTTACCGTATTCTGAGTGAACTACTTCTGGGTGAAATTGTACTGCGTAGATATTTTTTTCTTTGTTTTCCATACCTGCTACTGGGCAGTTAAGTGTCCATGCAGTTTTCTTAAATCCATCAGCAATTTTGCTTACCCTATCTCTGTGGTTCATCCAAATTGTGGATTCTTGTGGTACATTTTTAAATATTTCGCTTTTGTTATCTACTAATAGTGGTGTTTTACCGTACTCACCGTTTTTTGGTGTTTCGATTTGACCACCATAATATTGGTTGATGTATTGTAAACCATAGCAAATACCTAAAATTGGTACTCCTAGGTCAAATAATTTGCTGTCTGTTCTTAAAGAATTTTCATCATTTACTGATTGTGGGCCGCCTGTTAGGATAATTCCTGCTAGTCCCTCTAAATCAAGTGTGTCCAAGTTAACATCGCATGGATGAAGCTCTGCGTAAACGCCTAGTTCACGCACGCGTCTTACGATAAGTTGGTCGGTTTGGCCACCAAAATTTAGTACAAAAATTTTGTTTAAACTCATCTTCTCTCCCTTTTACTTTTTATCTTCAAATTTGGATTTGTAATATTCTACTATCTGTGTTGCGGTTTGCTCAATGGTATTGTTTGTCACATCTATAACCTTGCAATCTAGGTCTTTAAATACTTCTTTTGCATAATCTAGCTCATCATTTATACGGTTTTGTTTTGAATATTTTGATTCTCCTTCAAAACCTAGTTCTTTTGAGCGGTCTTCTCTTATATTTACAAGCTTTTCTGGATCTATTATTAGACCAATTAGCCTATCGGAATCCACATCAAAAATCTCTTTTGGTAGTCTTGATTCTGGCACTAAAGGCAAATTGCTTACCTTATAATTTTTGGTTGCAAGAATCATAGTTGTTGGAGTTTTGCTAGTTCTACTTACTCCAAGCAAGACTATATCAGATTTTAAAAATCCTCTAGGATCTTTGCCATCATCATATTGGATGGCAAATTCTATGGCCTCTATCATAGAAAAATAGTCTTTAGAAAGGGCTCTTGTAAGCCCTACTTGCCTAACTGCCTTTTGACCTGTGACTTTTTCAAAGGCTCTAATGCCTTCTTCTAGGATTGCCAGCACTTCTATATTCTTTTCTCTGGCCAAATCACAAATGTAATTTGCCAAGTTTTTATCAGCCATTGTTGGCACAATTATCGAATACTTAGGAATTTGCTTAAAAATTTCATCTATTTCTTCTTTTGTTTTAACATCTGGTCTTCTTATGACTCTAGTGCTTAGATCAGGAAACTGGGTAGTAACTGACTTTAAATAGGTCTCGGCAGTTTCTCCAGTTGAGTCGCTGATTATAAATATAGTTAATGCATCATCCATAATTTTCCTCTATTTAACTATTTGACTGACATCAAATACTTTGTTGATTCTTTTTGATAGGGCATTTAGCATGGTAAGTCTATTATTTTTTACCACCTCGTCTTCAACATTTATCATAGTATTGTCCAAGTATTCATTACCCACATTTGCAGTTAGAGCCACACTTTTTAGCTCACTTTTGTAGTCTTCACTTGATTGGAAGACCCTATTTGCTAGATTTCTAATCTCATCATAAAAGCTTTTTTCAAGATCATTTTCAAATAAATCTTTGTTAATGTCAACTGATATATCTTCTTTTGCTAGGTTATTAATCCTATTAAAGTAGGATAAAGCTTCTTCATCATCTGCTAAAAATTCGCTTACAGCTTGAGCTCTATGATAGATTCTTAGTACATTTGTATCATCTCCATTTATTACTGAGTTTACAATATCATATCTAAATCCATCGTCGATTAGCATATTTCTTAGTCTATCTTTGATAAATTCAATAGTTTTTTCCATTGTAATGTCATAATCAAATGGCAATCCATTTTCTTCTGTATAAACTATTAGAGCATCATTTATCAAATCCTTAAGATCAACATCAATGTTATTTTGCAAGATTATATTGATAAGTCCTAGGGCAGAACGACGTAATCCAAATGGGTCTTGGCTTCCTGTTACATATTTTTCAATAGCATAAAGTCCAACAATTGTATCGATTTTATCAGCAATTGATAAAACTATACCTGTAATAGTTTTTGGTAGAGCTCCACCAGCTGATCTTGGCAAGTACTGTTCTTCTATAGCATTTGCTACTCTTTCGTTTTCGCCAGAATTTAGGGCATAGATTTTACCCATGGTACCTTGAAGCTCGGTAAATTCTATAACCATTTTTGTTACAAGGTCTGCTTTTGAAAGATATGCTGCACGCTTTAAGTCTTCCTTGATATCTTCACCAAGTTTTAATTCTTGTTGATATCTCTCACTTAAGTCCACAAGTCTTTGTGTTTTTTGATACATAGATCCAAGACCTTCAAAGAATGTAAGTGATTTTAAATCTTCTACATACTCTTCTAGGTCTTTTGCACTATCTATTTCATAGAAGAATTTTGCATCTTCAAGTCTTGCTACTAATACTTTTTTGTTACCTAAAACTACATTCTCACCGTGATTATCATCACCATTTCTAACTAAAAGAAAGTATGGCAATAAGTTGCCGTTATCATCCAAAACTGGGAAATATCTTTGGTGGTCTTTCATTGGAGTAATGATAACTTCTTTTGGTAATTCCAAATATTTTGTATCAATATCTCCAGCAAGCACTGTTGGATACTCAACGATATTTATTACTTCATCAAGTAAATCCTCATCGTGCATATACTCCCCACCCTTTTCCATATTTATTTTATTTAATCCACGGATAATGATATCGCGACGGTCTTTGTATGGCAGGATTACAAAATTTTCTTTTAAAAGATTTTCGTATTCATCTATGGAATTTATAACAACTTTATCATTGCCTAGGGTCCTATGACCACGGGTCACATTTGAAACTGTAATGCCTTCTGCATCAAAATCTAAGATTTTGTCATCTAAGATAGAAACAAAGTATCTAATAGGTCTTGCCCAGCGGATAGATTTACCACCCCAACGCATGGAGCGTTTGAAATTGATAGATTTTACTAAATCATATACATTTTCTTTTAAAACTTGTACAAGTGATTTGCTTTCTTCTTTTTTTTCTATATAAACATAGTCAGATCCATTATAATCTTTGATAACTACATCAGAAAGTTCTGCACCTTGTCCTCTTAAAAATCCTAAAAGTGGCTTGTTTGGATTGCCATCTTCATCATAGGCAATAGCAGCACTTGGTCCTTTGACACAAATTGTTACATCTGATTGATTTGAATTTATATTTTCTAAAAAGATTGCAAATCTTCTTGGTGTTGATTCCACTCTGATTTCATCTACTGTTAATTTGTTATCATCAATTAATTTTTGAAATTTTTCTTTAAGTTGTTTTTTGGTCGATTCTATATAATCTGAAGGTATCTCTTCTACACCGATTTCTAATAAGTATCTACTCATCATTATCCTTTCTTAGAAGAGGAAATCCTTGCTCTTCTCTTTTTGCAATATATTTTTCAGCTACTTTTGAGCTTACATCACGCACTCTTTTTATGTAGTGGCTACGTTCTGAAACAGAAATGGCCCCTTTGGCATCAAGAGTGTTAAAGGTATGGCTTGTTTTTAGTACATTGTCATAGGCTGGATAAACTAAATCAAGATCAATTAGTCTGTTTGCTTCTTTTTCGTAAATATCAAATAAGTTCATCAAAACTTCATTATCTGCATCTTCGAAAGAGTATTTGGAGTTTTCGTACTCTGCAAGTTTAAATACATCACCGTAGGTTAAATTTTCTGACCATTTGATATCATAAACATTGTCTACATCTTGAAGGTACATACAAATTCTTTCAAGACCGATTGTGATCTCTCCACTTTCAATCTCACAGTTGATACCACCTACTTGTTGGAAATAAGTAAATTGTGTGATTTCCATCCCATCAAGCCAAACTTCCCAACCAAGTCCCCAAGCACCAAGGGTTGGTGATTCCCAGTTGTCTTCTACAAAACGAATATCATGTTCTTTTGGATTGATACCAATTCTTTCAAGGCATTTTAGATAAATATCTTGGATATTATCTGGGCTTGGTTTTAGTAAAACTTGTAATTGGTGGTGTTGGTATAGCCTGTTTGGATTTTCTCCATAACGACCATCTGCTGGTCTTCTTGATGGCTCCACATAAACTACTGACCAAGGTTCTGGTCCAAGAGCTCTTAAAAAAGTGCGAGGGTTCATAGTTCCAGCACCTTTTTCTGTATCATAAGAAAACATTACAGAGCATCCCTGCTCTTTCCAGTATTCTTCTAAAGTTAGTATTAAATCTTCAAAATACATACTAATTCCTTTCATTAGCGTTTTTTAGCACCCAATCTATGGAAGAAAATTTGCTAATTTCTAGCTTATCAAGGGTGTAGTTAATAATTAATCTTGTAATTTTATTATGATTTTCGGGTGGATTTAGTTTTTCTAAATCTTCTGATTTCGTGTACAAAAGTCCTTTAAGATAGGCAAATTCCTCTTTATCTAGAAAAATCTTATCACGGATAATATACTTATCATCTTCACAAATCAATGACGATTGGCTTTCTGAGAAAAAAACTTCACTACTAATAACTTTTTTACCGCAAACACCGCAAGTACTCAAATTTGGTTTAAAACCTGAAAATGAAATATATTTTAATAAAAATGCCAAAAAAATGTTTATTTGATTACTTCCTGCATTTTCAAAGGCTTCAAAAGTATTTTCAATAAGTTTATAGACAATATCGATCTGGATTTGATCATAAGTTCTTAAAAGCAAATCACAAATAGCTGATTTATATAAAATTACATCAAAATTTTTATTTGACTTTGAATAAGATTTTATAAGACTTGCTTCCTTTATCCCATAAAATTCTTTGCCAGATTTATATAGGTTGTAGGAAGCTTTTACAAATCTTTGAGTAACTGCCAGGGTTTTAGATTTTTTGTTCATAGTACCCTTTGCAATTATTGATACTCTTCCAAAATCTTTGCTAAAAACTTCTAAGATTTTGCTAGTTTCCTTGTAGGGGAATTCTCTTAGGACAAAGCCTGTCACATCAGAAAGATCATTTGTAGCCAAACCTATCCACCAATTTTTCTTTTTTGCGCCAGTCTTTTTCGACCTTGACCCAAAGTTTTAAATTGACCTTGCTGTCTAAGAAAACTTCGATTTCTTTGCGGGCCTCTATGCCAATTTGCTTAACCATAGATCCACCCTTGCCGATAACAATTTCCTTATGAGAATTTTTTTCAACAATGATAGTTGCATCGATATCGATAAGATTTTTATTTTCTCTTTGTTTAAAATTATCAATTCTTACAGCAATGCCGTGTGGGACTTCTTCGTTTAGATTATTTAGAGCCTTTTCACGGATAATTTCTGAAACGATAAATCTTTCTGACTTATCAGTGATCATATCCCTGTCATAGTAGGCTGGGCCCTCATCTAGCATTTCTTTTATGGTTTCTATATATTGATCAATATTTTTATTTTCCAGGGCAGAAATACCAATAATATGCTCAAACATTTCCGTATCCTCAAATTTATTTTTTATTTGTTCAAATTCATCTTCGCTTAGCAAATCTGTTTTGTTAATAAGTAAAATTTTAGGAACATGGATGCGTTTTAGCATTTCAATTATTTCTCTATCAAGTCTGCCTATTTCTAGGGAATTGTCCACTATAAAGGTGACAATATCAGACTCTTTTAATGACTCCTCACTAAATTCAAAAAGTTTTTCTTGAAGCTTATTTTGTGGAGTTTGGATGCCTGGTGTATCGATAAAAATTATCTGGCTATCCTCATCATTATATATTATTTGTATTTTATCTCTGGTTGTTTGGGGTTTGTTTGAAATAATAGATATCTTTTCTCTTAAAATCTTTTCCATAAGAGTTGATTTTCCAACATTTGCCCTGCCAACTACCGATATAAATCCTGATTTCATTTATTTTCTAAATCCTTACTTGAAAAACTGTGTGGCAAAAGATCATCTATGGTGAATATCTTGTAATCATCCACACTATTTGCTATCACTATTTTAGTTTCATCATCAGCAAATTCTTTTATAAACTGCCTGCACACTCCACAAGGGAATGTATCTTGACTATCGCCGGTTATCACTATATATGCAAAGTCCATTTCTCCCTCGCTAATGGCAGTGCTCATTGCTGATCTTTCTGCACAAAGGCATGGAGAATAGGCAGCATTTTCTATATTTACTCCCTTATAAATGGCTCCTGACTTTGTTTTTACAACTGAGGATACCCTAAAGTTTGAATAAGGCGAGTATGAATTTTTCTTATTTGCTATTGCAATATCAATTAAATTTTGTATTTCCTTCATGAAAATATCCCAAATATAGCCATGGCCATGGATGCTCCAAGGATGGCTCCTCTAACAATTTCCGGTATGGAGTGAATATTTGCCTCATACCTACTTTCTGCAATAATAATTGCAAGTCCTAAAAATAAAAGTTTTACAAGAGGATTTGTACTTTGCATAATACCAATAGTTGCAATGCAAAATCCTAGCGATGTATGACCACTTACAAATCCGCCCTTAAAAGCCGTCCCGTGACCTTCATAGAATACACCTTTTAAGAAAATTGTAACTACAATTGCTAAAGAAAGTGTAATAACCGCTAAATGTGACGGTTGTCTAGTAATCCTAACAATTACTGAATTATAAAAATCTATAAATTTATCAAAAAATATTAGATAGGCCACAAAAAGCGCATTAAGTGCTGAAATAAAAACTGCAGCTGCAGCTATGTCTTTGCTGGCCTTTGCAAAGGGAGAATATTTGCCACCACTGGCTAAATTTACTGCTTGCTCTAAGGCTGTATTTAATAATTCAAATCCTAATACAAAGCTAACCGCAAACACTAAAGTTATCATCTCTATTCTAGAAAGATTAAAAAATAAAGATGCAACTAATAAAATCGCCAGGGCAAGCAAGTGAAATTTCATATTTTTTTCGTGATTTATAGCCCAAACCAAACCCTCATAGGCGTAATCAAATCCTTTTAAAAATTTTTGTCCGTGAGAGAGTTCTTCTTTTTCAAAGTTGCGATCATTTAACTTTTGGCGGGCTGCTTCCTTGCGTTCTTGTTCTTTTCTCCAGTCTTCGAGGACTTCTTTTTTGATTTCTTCTTTAAGAGTCTCTCTTTCATTTTTTTCAGTCATTTTTAAAGACTCCCAGTTTTTTCATAACTTCCTTTTCACGAGCACGCATTTCAGATTTTTCCTCATCTTCCATGTGGTCATAGCCTAATAAATGTAGCATTGAGTGGGCTGTAAGATACATAATTTCACGATCTAGTGAATGGCCAAAATCTTTTGCTTGTTCCTTTGCCACATCCATAGAAATTACAATATCTCCAAGCATAGTATCTACACCCTCAATAGAAAAGTCCTCATCCATAGGAAAAGATAGGACATCAGTTGGCCTATCTACATTCCTAAATTCTTTATTTAATTTGTGAATCTCATCTATATCTACAAAAGTAATGGAAACTTCGTATTCTAATGGCAGTCCCTCTGTTTCTAGGACTGTTTTTACAACACTTTTTAGCTTTTCATCCATGTCAATTTTTTCATTAGTTTCATTTGCAATTATGAGATTCATACACTATCCTTAAAGTTCTTTTTCTTTGTCTGTTTTTGCTTGTTTTTCTTCTCTTTGTGCTTGATTTTTGGCATCTTCCTTATCGTAAGCATCGATAATTCTTTGAACAAGAGGATGTCTAACTACATCTACTGATGAGAAGTTTTGAAAACCAATGCCTTTGACATCTTTTAGGATACGTTCAGCAGTTCTAAGCCCACTGTTTTTGCCACGAGGCAAATCAACTTGGGTTTTATCTCCAGTGATGATTGCCTTTGAACCGTAACCTAAACGGGTTAAAAACATTTTCATCTGCTCACTTGTTGTATTTTGTGCCTCATCAAGGATTACAAAAGCATTATCTAGAGTACGTCCTCTCATGTAAGCAAGAGGGGCAACTTCAATCATTCCTTTTTCTACCAAACCTTGGTAAGTTTCAAATCCTAGTATTTCAAAAAGTCCGTCATATAGTGGGCGCAAATATGGATCCACTTTATCTTGTAAGTCACCTGGTAAAAATCCTAGACTTTCTCCAGCTTCTACTGCTGGACGAGTAAGGATAATCCTATTTACTTCGCCTTGCTTAAAGCTTCTTACTGCCATAGCAACAGCCAGATATGTTTTACCAGTACCAGCAGGACCTATACCAAAAACCACATCATTATTTTTTATTTTTTCAATATAGGCTTGTTGGCCTAGTGTTTTTGGTTTGATTGGTTTTCCTGTCGCAGTTGTGATAATTGAATCATCAAGGGCTTGTTTGATTACATCCTTGTTTTCACGCTCTAGCATATCTGCATAATATTTTATTTTTTGAAATTCCAGGCTACCATTTTTATCAACTTCATTTAATAGCTCTATAATAAGTTCTTTGGCAAATTCTGTGTTTATACCCTCACCACTTACTTCTAGGCCATCTTCTTTAAGTTTTATTTTGGTATTGAAACGTTCTTCTATATATTTTCTATTTTTATCAAAATTACCAAATAAAATTCTTACATTATTTGGATTTTCAATTGCTATAGTTCTATTAATATCAATCCCTCCGATTGTTTTTGTGTGTATTTATTATACCTTTTTTAGAATTTTTTTCTCTTAGCCAAAGGAGGGGCCAGTATTTCTGACATAATGATTGCTTTTCTGAAATTCTCTTTGTTTTTAAGAGTTTTTTTGTAAGAATCTATTTTTTCGTGTTTTTCTGCGTCTTTTACACTTTTTCTCTTATAGTGGATGTCTTTTTTATATAATTTTTGCTGTTTTTTTTCTCTAAGTTCTTTAGCTCTTTTTTTTTCTAATCTTTTTCTTAAATCTGGATTTACTGGATCTCCTTCAGAACCCATCATGGATTTTCCACTTATGCTACCTTTTGAGTTTACATTTCCCTCATAAGATCTTTTATTCATCCCACTTTTTTTATTATTTGATTCTTTTTTAGGAAAAAGCTCTTTTACATCTTTATTGTCAGAAAATTTTCTAAACACTGTTGGTTTTTTGCCAGATTGATAGCTTTGTTTTTTCTTTCTCTCTTCTTCCTCGACTTCTCTTTCAGCTTCTTCTATAAGTTCATTTATAGAATTTTTTGCCGACTTTATCCAAGAATCAAAGGATTCATAAGATGTTTTTTTCTTCTTATTATTAGACATCAAAATCACCCGCATCTACATCTGATAAGCTTTCGCGCATTTTTGTATCTGCGTTGATATTTTTCATATTATAATAGTCCATGATTCCTAAGTTTCCACTTTCAAATGCATCAGCAATGGCTTCTGGTATTCTCGCTTCTGCTTCTACTACTTTTGCTTTATTTTCTTGTTCTAGAGCGATAGCTTGAGCACGGCGTTCTTCAGCTTTAGCTTGAGCAATATTTTTGTCAGCTTCTGCTTGGTCACGTTGTAATTCTGCCCCAACGTTACGTCCTACATCCACATCAGCTATATCTATTGATAAAATCTCATAAGCTGTTCCTGAATCAAGTCCCTTCATTAAAACTGTTTGGGAAATATTATCTGGATTTTCTAAAACTTGGGCGTGGGAATTTGCAGACCCTACTGTAGTTACAATACCTTCCCCAACTCTTGCGATAATTGTTTCTTCGCCAGCTCCACCTACAAGTCTATCTATATTTGCTCTTACTGTTACTTTTGCAATTACTTTTACTTCAATACCATTTTTTGCAACTGCTGCAATAACTGGTGTGTTGATTACTTTTGGTGTTACAGAAACTTGTACAGCTTCAAATACATTACGTCCAGCAAGATCGATTGCTGCTGCTTGCTCAAAAGGCAAGTCAATATTTGCTCTTTCTGCTGCGATTAGGGCATCAACAACTTGGTTGATATTACCTCCTGCAAGATAATGGCTTTCTAAGTCTTCTGTTCTAATTGGAATGCCTGCTTGGTGAGATTTGATAAGGGCATTTACAATTACATGTGGATTAAGTCTTCTAAAACGCATGGCAACTAGGGATGCCATTGAAATATTTACTCCAGAAAATCTTGCTGTTATCCATAGTCCTATTGGAACCATTGTGAAAAATACTATAAGTACAATTATAATTATTGCTGGTGCTAAGAATTCCATACTTTCTCCTTTACAATTATGTGGCCATCTTTTATGGCAACTACTTCTACATCTTTGTCTTTACCTATGAAATCACTGTTAGATTTTGCATCATAAGCAGTCCCTTCTATCTCTATTCTACCTGTTGGCCTTAGAATAGTTTTTGTAACTCCAATTTTGCCAATCAAACTTCTGTAATCATTTTTGCTATTATATCCCCTTAGGGATGAATTAGTATTTGTTAGGATAAATCTATCAAATAGATTTCTATCAAATCCTAATTTTACATAAATAGTTACGGTAAGAACTATTGCAAGGGCGCTTACAACAAGTATTAATATACCTGTTTGACTATCGGCAAAACTATCCATCACAGAATAAATGGTCAAAATGATACCCACTATGCCAATCACCCCGAAACTTGGTATAAATATTTCTAGGGCAAGCAGAGTGATTCCCATTATAAAGGTTAAAATCGTCATATTATCTGCTACATTATATATGGTGTTTTGGTAATAGAAAAACCCAAAAAGTAGCAATGCTAATATGCCAAAAAAAACCTTTTTTTCTGTGAAAAGTATTGAAATCACAAAAATAACTGCCAGTACAAAACTTAGGGCAATTATAAGATCATTTGCAAGCATACTTTCCGCCTTTCTTTTTTCTTATGACAATTATCTAATAAAATTGCTAAAAAATCAATATTTTAAACCAAAAAAGGCTAGTAACAACTAGCCTTCTATAAGTTCTTTTAGCTCTCCTGTTAGCTTGTAATCAACTTTTTTAAGCTCATCAATGTTTCTTACTCCAAGAAGGGCCATAATTATTTTTATTTTTAGATTTATTTCTTTTAGGAAGCTTTCGCAAGCCTCATAACCACCATGCAATAGGTAGCTTAACACTTCTCCACTCATTGCTGCCATATCAGCTCCAATTATTATTGACTTTACAATATCCATAGCAGTTTTTATCCCACCTGATGCGATTATAAAGCTATCATCTGCTACACTTCTTACATCTATAATAGATTTTGCTGTTGGTATCCCCCAGTCATAAAGATCGGAGTAATCAACTTCAAAGTCTCTTAAATCCTCAATTTCTATAAAATTTGTACCGCCCTTGCCGGCAACGTCGATGTATTTTACACCTACATTTACTAATTTTTGGGCAACTGATTTTGAAATACCAGATCCAGTTTCTTTTACAATTATTGGATATGAGAATTCTTTAATTAGTTTTTCAATCAAATCAAGGGATGAGTGGTATGAATTATCTCCCTCTTTCATAACAAGCTCTTGGGCAAGATTTAGGTGGACTTGCATGGCGTTAGCATCGATTAGATCTCTTGCAAATACAAAATCTTCGTACTCACGTTCAAATCCAAGATTTCCAATCCTAAATAAATTTTCCTTGTACTTTACAAGTTCAAAGGAATCACGGGATTCTTCATCAGCTATGGCAATTGATTCGCTACCTACAGCCATTGGTATACTTAGCGATTCGCAAATGGATGATAGGTCCTCATTTATATTTACTGATGCAGATCCCCCACCAGTCATTGCATCTACCATTAGGGGCATAGCAATTTTTCTGCCCATAAATTCAATGCTAGTATCAATTTCATTAAGGGAAACATCTGAAACTGCGTTGTGTTCTATATAGACATTTTCTAAAAGAGTGGATTCTCGTGATTTACTTTTTAAATAATTTTCGATATGAGCATCTTTTCTTTCACGTCTTTGACTATTCATCCGCATTTTCCTCTCTTGGTTCTGCATTTAGCGATTCATCTAACATATCTTGGTTTGTAGTGGTCGTTGTAGTAGTTATGGTTTCAGTGTAACTATCTTGCTCATTATTTTGACTTTGAGTTTGTGTTTGTCCTTGATTTTGTCCATTGTTTACTGATTTTTCTTCAATTGTTTTTGTTTTTGGTAGTGGTGCTTCTTCTGTTTTTGTTTCTTCTTGCTTATTCTCATCATGAAGTCCCCTATCAGTGGACTCATCTTTGATTTCGTCATAGTGTTCGTATTCCTGATAGCCAGAATCTTCTTTTTCCCAATTTTTTAGCTTAAAGTTTGGGAAAACCTCATCAACTATTTTCCAAGTTTTTTCAAAATCAGGAATGTAGTAGCTGGTACCATCGATGGTTTGCTCCATACCTGGTACTATGTGAGTGTCCATCTTATCGGATGAGAAATTATTTATATTTCCCGCTAAATCCATAATAGCCGTCATTGGCAGATTTGTTTTTACATATTGTAGATAGTTTGAAATAAATGTCATTATATTCATATTTTTTGATTTTTTGACAATTTCATCTACCATAGCTTTTACAAATCCTTGTTGGGTATTTACCCTACCGATGTCACCATTGTTGTAGATATTTCTAGTTCTTAAATACCACATCACTTCGTTGCCATCTAAATGGTTTAAACCTGGTTTTATTTGAACTTTTCCTTTATCGATACTAATACCTTCAGGAACTTCATAATCTACTCCACCTAAAGCATCCACTATATTTATCAGCGCTTGATAATTTATTTGCACGTAATAATCAATGTCTAGTCCCAAGAAACTTCTTAACGTTTGCATGGTTAGCTCTATACCGCCAAAGGCATGGGCATGGTTGACCTTATCAAATTTGTCACGGATTTTTATCCTGCTATCACGAGGAATACTCATTAGATCCATTTTCCCCGTTTTTGTATCTGCCTTTAAAAGCATAATGGTATCTGTACGGGTAAAATCTGTATTTTTGTCATCATCTCCATTTTTGTCTACACCAACTAAGAGTATTAAATATTCTCCGTCGGCTGTCTTCACTGCGTCATCATTGTAATTTGGTATGTCTTTGTAAGCTAAATCCTTTTGGTTTTCTACTAACTTATCTAGGATAAATTTTGTCCCAAAAAAGCCCACAAGTATAACCAATAAGCTTAAAAAAAATCTTTTTGCTTTCATAAAACCTCTTCTCTTATTAAAAAATATTATACCATCAAAAGATAAGTTTTAAATTTTAAACTTTAGGGACTAAATATATTAATTGTAAGTTTATAAATGTAAAATTTAAATCGATATGTATTTTTATAAATTTTATTTCTACATTATCATAAAAAGGGTGCAAGAAATTTACCTTGCACCCTAAAGTTTATATATTTATTCAATTTATAATAGTTGTTTAGCTTCTTTTACATCTACTACTAAGACTCTGTTGGCAAAAGGATATTTATCATGTACTTTATCAAAGTATTCACCTTCATCTAAAAACTCTGCACTTCCAGTAATTCTAAAGCCTGTTCCTTGATATCCGTTAAATCCTTCTACTTCTCTTGCTGCCATTGTTAGGATAACTTCATTATTTTCTTTAACATCATTTTCTGTTGAAGTCATTCCTGCTGCTGGGATTAGTATTTTATTATCTTCAATAACTTGTAGATAAGTATTCCATGTACAAGTTACATGGGCTCCTTTACTTGTCCAAGAAGTGATGGATACGCTGCCCTCATGGCTTATAACTTCATAAAATTTTTCGTTTAACATATTCCTCCTAATTTTCTATTTTTTGTAATTCTTTTTGTTTTAGGGCATCGCGAGCCTGGCTCATCATTAGTTTTACACGGTTAATTTGGTTTACCTCGCTTGCTCCTGGGTCATAATCAATTGCTACTATATTAGCTTGTGGATATTCTTCTCTAATTTTTTTCATAACACCTTTTCCTGTTATGTGATTTGGAAGACAACCAAATGGCTGGATGCAGACAATATTTGGTGCATCAGCGTGGATTAGTTCTACCATTTCTCCAGCTAGTAGCCAACCTTCACCAGCTTGGTTTCCAAGACTTGTCACATCTTTTGCATATTCTGCAATTTGGTCGATATATTCTGGTTCATTAAATCTTTTTGACTCACGGAGAGCTTTTCTTACTGGTTTTCTATATTGTTCGACAATGCTTATACCAATTTTACCAACTGTGGCACTCATTTTGCTTTTTCCGTACAGATCAGCTTTTAATTCTGAGTTTTTCATGCAATACATAAAAAAGTCTGTTAGGTCTGGAAGTATTACTTCCGCTCCCTCTGCTTCAAGGACTTTTTGTAAGTTATTATTTGCCTCTGGCAAGAATTTCACTAGGATTTCTCCAACAATCCCCGCTTTTGGAATTTTGATGTCTTTTACTAGTAAATTATCAAAATCTTCTACGATTTCTTTAACAGCTTTTTTGTATTCTCTATCATTCATGGTTGGAGCGCTAGATTCTAGGCGGTTAATCCATTCCTCTTTTAATTTATCAGTTGCACCCTTTTCCACTTCATAAGGTCTTGTAGCATTTGCAACTCGATTTATAAGGTCACCAAAAATTATTGCCTTGATTCCTCTTTTTAAAAACGGAATTGTGGATGGTTTTCTTAAATCAAGGCCTGAGTTTGTTTCGATACCTTGGGCAGAAATTGCAATTACTGGAATATTTGGATATCCAGCATCACGAAGACCTTTTCTAATGTATCCAACATAGTTACTTGCACGACAGGCGCCACCTGTTTGTGTCATTACAATTGCAAGTTTATCTGTATCATATCTACCAGAATTAACAGCTTCCATAAATTGTCCCACAACTGTAATTGATGGGTAGCATGAGTCATTATTTACGTATTTTAATCCTTGGTCAAGGACTTTGTCATTTACAGTATCTAAAAACTCAATATTCATGCCAAAGTGATGGAAAACTGGACTTAAGATTCTAAAATGTTCTCTTGCCATTTGTGGAGCAAGAATTGTGTATCCTTCTTCTACCATTTGCTTAGTAAATTCTGGGGTTTCATAATCTAGGCGATCCAAATCTTTTTTAAACTCGATACCCTCCATTTTCTTTTGATTTAGGGCTTGGAGTAAAGATCTGATTCTAATTTTTATTGCACCAAGATTTGAAACTTCATCTATTTTAAGAAGTGTGTAAATTTTGCCGTAAGCTTCAAGTAAATCTTGGACTTGGTCTGTTGTTACCGCATCAAGTCCACATCCAAAGGAGTTTAGTTGGATTAATTGTAGGTTTGGATTTTCTGCTACATATTCTGCTGCTCGGTAAAGTCTTGCGTGGTATGACCATTGGTCAAGGACGCGGACTTTTGTGTCTACATCTTCGATATTGTAGGCAACTGCATCTTCAGAAATAACTGGTATATGCATAGACTCGATAAGTTCTGGAATTCCGTGGTTAACTTCTGAGTCAATATGATATGGTCTACCTGCAAGGACAATTGCATTTAGATTATTTTTATTTACATAATCAATAATTTCCTTGCCTCTGATTCTTATTTGATCGTGGTAATTTTGAAGTTCCTTCCAAGCGGCAGCTGTTGCGTTTTTAATTTCTTTTTTACTTAGTTTCTTGCCATTGTGCTCATAGCCTTCAAATTCTTCAATGAGTCTATCTGTAATTATTTTTTCACTTTCTAGCGAAAGATATGGATTCATATATTTTTTGCCAGCTAAGGACTCCACATTATTTTTAATTACATCGGGATATCCTGATACAACTGGGCAATTCATGTGGTTTTGGGCCTTGTCAAATTGCTTGTATTCGTAAAAAATTGCTGGATAGAAAATCAAATCCAAATCATCTCTTGCTGCCAAGTCTTCGATATGGCCGTGGGCAAGTTTTGCTGGATAACAGGCAGTTTCTGATGAAATAGAAGAAATTCCTTTTTCATACATTTCTCTGTCTGATTTGCCTGATAAAACAACGTCAAATCCTAATGATGTAAAGAATTTATGCCAGAATGGATAGTCTTCGTACATATTTAATACACGTGGCAAGCCAACCTTGCCCATACGAGCGGCATCTCCCAAAGTTTTTCTATTAAATAGCAGGTCATTTTTAAACTTGTACATATTTAAATCTGCCATTGTTTCTTCTTTTTTAACTCCGGCACCGCGTTCACACCTATTGCCTGTTACATAACGAGTACCATCTGGGAAAACATTGATGATTAAAGCACAGTTGTTGGTGCACAAACCACATCTTGCATTTTTTTGCTCATAAGTAAAGTTTTCTAGTTCTGAAATATCAGATAAGCTTGATTGACCAGTAGAATTATCGCGAGAAATTAGGGCCATACCCATAGCACCCATAAGTCCTGCAATTTCTGGTCTGGTTGTTTTTCTGCCTGTGATATTTTCAAAGGCTCTTAAAATTGCATCACCGTAGAAGGTTCCTCCTTGGACAACTATATTGTCTCCAAGAGATTTTGGATCACGGACTTTGATTACCTTTTGGATAGCATTTTTAATTACAGAATAGCAAAGACCTGCTGCAATGTCAGCTACTTCAGATCCTTCTTTTTGGGCTTGTTTTACCTTTGAATTCATAAAAACTGTACAGCGGCTACCAAGATCTGCTGGTTCTTTTGAAAATAGTGCTTTTTCTTGGAATTCTGCTGCAGACATACCTACACTTGCTGCAAAGGTTGATAAAAATGACCCGCATCCTGAAGAGCAAGCTTCATTTAGCTGAATAGAGTCAATAATGCCATCTCTGATATGCATGGCTTTCATATCTTGGCCACCAATGTCTAGAATAAAGTCAACATCTGGATTGAAAAACTTAGCTGCACGGTAGTGGGCAATGGTTTCTACTTCTCCATTGTCAACATGAAGGGCATTTTTTATAAAATCTTCCCCATAACCGCAAATACCAGATGAGGCTATGTAGGCCTTAGGATTTTTCTTAGCATATGCATCTTTTAACATATTTATAACAACTTCAAGAGGACGACCTAGGTTCATCCTGTAATCTTCATGGATAATGTGTGCATCTTCTGTAATCCACACCATTTTGCTTGTGGTAGATCCAGCATCGATGCCGACATATATAGGTCCCTCATATGTAGATATATCTTGGTAAATTACTTCATCTGTTTTATGGTCTTTGACAAAGTTCTCGTACTCTTCTTCGCTTGTAAATAGAGGTTCGAGTTTTTTTGTCATTTCCATGTCTTCAGGAGCGTCTTTTTCTAATTCTTTTATCAAAGTACTGTAAAGTACATAATCGTCATTCTCAGCTGAAAGGATAGCTGCACCCTTTGCTACGTAAAGTTGGGCATCTTCAGGGGTTGTGAAAGTATTGCCATCTTGGCCTAAGGTTTCGACAAATCTATTGCGAAGTGCTGGCAAGAAGTGCAGTGGTCCACCTAAAAATGTAACATTGCCTCGGATAGGTCTCCCGCAGGCAAGATTTGAAATAGTTTGGTTAACAACTGATTGAAAAACTGAAATTGCAATATCTTCACGACTTGCTCCTTGGTTCATCAAGGCTTGGATGTCAGTTTTTGCAAAAACACCACAACGGCTGGCAATTGGGTAGATTTTCTTATAATTTTGGCTTAAATCATTTAAACCAGAGGCATCAGTATCCAAAAGTGCTGCCATTTGGTCAATAAACGCACCAGTACCGCCTGCACAAATAGAATTCATTCTTTGTTCAACCGACCCTGATAAGTATGTAATCTTAGAATCTTCCCCGCCTAGCTCAATAACCACATCCGTTTCTGGAATAAATTTCCTAATTGCAGCGGTTTCTGCAATAACCTCTTGGACAAAATTGATGCCCATATATTTTTCTAGGAACATCCCACCAGATCCAGTTACATTTATAGTTATATAATCATCCTTAAACTGGTCATAAGCCTCAGTTAAAACATTCTTTACAGTTTCTTTGACATCAGATTTGTGTCTTCTATATACTTGGTGAATGGTATTAAAATTCTCATCTGTGATGACAATTTTTACAGTAGTAGACCCTACATCAAGTCCCATATGTAAATTCATAATACGCCTTTCTTATTCTAATCTATATTAAAAATTAATCTATAAATTAACTCTATTTCTTATTTGATTAACACTTATATTTTACCCCATATTTGAAATTAAATACAAGTAAAAAAGTCGGGATAGATTTGGTTATAATTTAGTTATTTTTTGCTTTTATAATAGCAAATATAAAGGGAGGCATATTATGAAAAACATAATTGAAACAAGAAACTTAACCAAAGAATATAAAGATTTTAAGGCCTTAGACAAAGTCTCAATAAATATTGAAGAAGGAAAAGTTTATGGTCTTTTGGGGCCAAATGGAGCCGGCAAATCAACTTTTTTGAAACTTATAACCCAAATAATAAAGCCAAGCTACGGCGAAATTATTTTTAGAGGTCATGAAATAAGTCAAAATGATTTATCTCAAATAGGCTCAATTATTGAAACTCCAGCTATTTATCCAAATCTAACAGCCTATGAAAATTTAAAAGTACTTACTACCCTTTTAAATATAGAAGAAGAAAGGATAAATAAAGTCTTAAAAATAGCTGGTCTTACAAACACAGGAAATAAATTGGCCCGCGAATTTTCTCTAGGCATGAAACAAAGACTGGGAATAGCTATGGCTCTTATAAATAATCCAAAATTATTAATTTTAGATGAGCCAACTAATGGCCTTGATCCAGTGGGCATAGCAGAGCTTAGAGAACTTATAAAATCTTTTACAAATGAGGGCATAACAGTTCTTATTTCTAGCCACATTTTAAGTGAAATTGACCAAGTTGCCGATAAAGTTGGTATCCTTGTAAACGGAAAATTAGCCTATGAAGGTGAAAATAATAAGGGAAGCGATTACTTAGAGAATTTATTTATGGATATTATCAAGAAAGAAGGTTTTTAATATGGCAAATATTTTAAAAGCTGAAATATTAAAAGAAAAAAGGTCTGCAAATGCAAAAATACTTTTACTAACACCCATAATTTTTATAGTATTTAATTTATTAATGAATGTTCTTATGGGAAAAAGTCCTGAGGGCAAAAGCTTTTTACTAGCAACTGCCTTTAATTGGTTTCCCTTACTTATATTACCAATAGTAATTAGCCTGCTTGTTATAAATATATTGGCAAAAGAAAAACAAAGTCAATTAAATTTACAAAAAAGTTTGGGCTTGGATAGGAAAAAGATAAAAGTAGCAAAATCTCTGCTAGTACTTACAGAAGTTTTTGCAATAGTAATGGTATCAATCCTTATAATTTATTTAGTTGCTAATTTTATTTTAAAAGAAAATATAAGCCTTGCTATGCTTATAAAGGCAGGAGTGGTTTTATTTATAGGGGTCATGCCTCTAGTAGGATTTTCATTTTTTATAATGAGTTTATCTAGCAAAGCTTTTGTATTGCTAATTCTAAACTTTATTTTATCAATCATCTCCCCAAACCCAGCTGTTAAAGATTTGTGGAAATTTTATCCTTGGTCTTATAGTTTGAGGATGCTAGCACCAATCATCGGAGTTCACCCAAACGGAACATTTTTAGACACCAATTCACTCCTATGGGATAAAAGTGTAATCACTCTAGGAATTGTACTAAGCCTTGGTGTTTATGTTTTGTTTATGGTTTTATCTATAAATAGAAAGGAAAAGGAAAATGCTTAATATAATTAAATCTAACTGGCTAAGAACAAAAAGGCAGCCCATAAGGTGGGTTTTATTGCTTGCACCAATATTATATGCCCTAGGATTTTCCCTTTATACAATGGGCCCAAATAGCTTTAAAGGTGTAGAAATATATGCCTTTTTTGAAATTTTTGCTATCTTAGCCACTTTTTCCTTAAGTTTTTTTGTACCCATGCTTTATGAAGCAGATAAAAATGCAAGTTTTTATACCAATGATGTAAAATTCGGTATAAGTCGTAAAAAATCATTTGTAGCAAAATTTTTGCTAATTGCGTTATTGTATGCTTTAATTATTTTAATAGCAAGTGTTATTTTTCTAGGGTTTTGGATTGCATTTAAAAACAAATCTATAAATTTAGGTGAATTTTTGATATTAATGGCCCTAGTATTTTTTACAATCATCCCCCTTATTCCAATCTACCAATATTTAAATCTAAAATATGGACAAAGCGGATCTATTATGATCGGGATTTTTTTTACCCTTGCAGCAATTTTACTTGGTACAACCGGTCTAGGAGCTTTAATTTGGAAATTTTCGCCCTTTGTGTGGCCTATAAAATTAATATATTTGTTGGCCCAAGGTGCTGTATCCTTAAAAGTTTTCCTAAAATTTATTGGCCTTGGGATAATTATTAGCATTATTTTTCTAATCATTGTCACAAACTGGTTTAATAAATGGGATGTGTACGCAAAAATGGAGGATTAAATGAAAATCTTACTTATCGATGATGATAAAGATCTTACAAATCTGATAAAGAACACCTTAAAAAAAGACTATGAAATTGAAGTTTGTAACGATGCATCGACCATTAATCCAAATATTTTTACAAATTTTAACTTACTTATCCTAGATATAATGATGCCAAATATGGATGGTTTTGAGTTTTTAGAAAAATATAGGGGTATGATTGATGTTCCAATCATCTTGTTAACAGCCAAGGACTTTGAAAATGATAAACTAGAAGGATTTGCCCTTGGTGCAGATGACTATATTACAAAGCCATTTTCAATAAAAGAATTGCGAGCAAGGGTAGGAGCGCATATAAGACGAGAAAAAAGAGAAAAACATAATCGCCTGCTAGATTTTCCTGTTTCTTGTGATTTACTAGCAAAAAAATTTTACTGCTACGAAGATGAAATACATCTAACAAAAAGTGAGTATGATATATGTCAGTTACTTATAAAAAATAAAGGCCAAGTTTTTACGAAAGAAAATATTTATACCTCTGTCTATGGCTATGATGCTGATGGTGATAGTCAAACTTCAATAACCGAACGCATAAAACTAATTAGAAATAAATTTGGAAAATACAAGGTAAACCCTATAAAAACTATTTGGGGAGTAGGATATAAATGGGAAATAGAAAATCTTTAGGTAGGCTTATAACAAAATATGCAATTTTCGAGATAATTTATACTTTTTTTGTATTTCTCTTTTTTCTAATTAGCATTACTTTATTAATAAGAAGAGGATATATTTATCCTGCAAATTACGCAGAAATGAACATCTCAAAAGTTGAAGAAAGTTTTGAAAAGAATGATTTTAGTCCTAAAAGCATCCCCTTTTATTTTGATTATAAATATCTAAAAAATGGAGAAATAGTAGCAAATACTATTGACAATAAATATAAAGACTATGTAGACCAAGCAGAAAAAACGGGATTAGCAAATTCAAACTTGCCTTTTAATAACAAATATTTTAAAAAACTGACCAAAGATAGTGAAACATTGATTTTATCCTACCAAATATCCCCTATCTTAGCATCAGAAAAGGCATATCATAAAATAAATAATATAGAACTTCTTTATATTTCTCTAGCATTTATAATCTGGCTTCTAGGATTCATCATTTTAGTTAGAAAATCCATAAAAATAATAAAAAATGAAATAGAAAAAATTTCCAAAACCAATCTGCAAATTAAAAACATGAATCTAGATTTTAAATCAGAAGATTCCAAATATACAGAGATTGCTGGAGTATTAGATTCCTTAGATGCTATGGCCTTAGATTTAAAAAAATCCTTACATGACCAATGGCAGATAGAACAAAAACAAAAAAATCTAATAGAATCAATAACCCACGATATCCGCACACCTATTACCCTAATAAAAGGAAACACGGAACTTTTAAAAGAAGAAGGCAATCCTGATCAATTAGAATATATAAATGATATAGAAACCGGTATAGATCGCTTAAATATTTATATCGAAAAACTAAATAATTTTTCAAGAAACATAGCAAATAATCCACAAAAAGTAGATGAAAACGCAATTAATTATTGGATAAACATTGCAAAATCAATATGTAAAAACGCAAATATAAATCTAATAGTAACAAAATCAGAACCTTCAACGATAAAGCTAGATAGAGAACAAATAGCAGTAGCTATACAAAATATAATAGTAAATTCCACAGAACACAGTCCCAAAAATAGTAACATTTATCTAACATTTGAAAACCAAAAAAATTATTACCAAATAACAGTAAAAGATCAAGGCCCAGGTTTTAAAAAAGAAATCCTCGATAAGATCCCACAAAAAAATCTAACCACCAAAACCGATAAAATAAAGCACGGCATGGGTTTGGTAATGGTTGATGAGATTTTAAAATCTAATAAGGGAAGACTAAATTTGGGTAATTATCAAAAAGATAGTAAGAGCGGAGCAATAGTAAAATTTATTTTTTATAAATAAAGGAAAAAAACAAATGTCAAAACATATACCATTAACTTTAAGCTCATGGACCTTGGGAGACGAATGTACATTTGAGCAAAGGGTAAAAGCTGCAAGCCAAGCAGGATTTGATGGAATTGGATTAAGGGCTGAAAATTATATAGATGCCATCCATTCAAGATTAAGGGATGCGGATTTATTAGAAATTTTAGATAAATATCAAATAAAAGTAACAGAAGTAGAAAGCATAACCCAATGGGCTGATGATGATATGCCCTATGAGATGAAGTACAAAGAACAAATTTGCTATCATATGTGCAGACTTTTTGATGTAGATCATATTAATATATTTTTACTAGAAGAATACCCTCTAGATTATATATCAGAGAAACTAAAAAGCCTCTGCTTAAGAGCAGGAGATTTAAAAATCGCTTTAGAGCCCATGCCCTATAGTGGCATATACGATTATTTAGATGGATATGAAATAATAAAAAAATCAGGAATGGATAATGCTTATTTAATTTTAGATAATTAGCATTGGGTAAAATCTGACCATAATTATGATGGAATACTACCAAAAGAAATATCAGAAAAAATAATTTCTATTCAACTTAATGATTCCTATAAAAGATATTATGCAGAAGATTACCTTAGAACTGAATCTATGCATGACAAACTACTTCCAAATCACGGACAAAATAATACTTCAGGGTTCGTAGATATGATTAAAAAATCAAACGTAAATCCACAAATTATAAGTGTAGAAGTAAATTCAGATGATTTGTTAAGTATGGGCATTTATAAAGCTGCAAAGATGGCTTTTGGCTCAACTAAGAATGTTTTAAATAAATCACGGCCAGAAGTTTTATCATAATAAAAAAGAGCCCTAAGGCTCTTTTTTTAGTGTAATTCTGGCCAATAATCACCATTACCTTCAATAAGTTCATCTAAAACTTTTTTTGCTACTACTGCATTTGGTACAGTTTGATTCAATGTAAATGCTTGTAAAGCCTTATAATAAGAATTTTCAAAAAAAGCATCTACCAATAATTTTTCTGATGCCACCTGCGCTTCCATCAAACCTTTATGAAAATCTGGTATATCATTTCTAAGCGAAATTGGCTCAGCACCATTTGCTCCAACATAGCATGGAACTTCTACTGATGCATCATTTCTTAGATTTGGAATTGCTCCTTTATTTGGTTTTATAAGCATAAATCTGTCATTTTTATCATGTAAAATTGATGCTGCAATATCAACAATATATTGACCATGATGGTTGCCCTCATAATCAATTGATTCTAAATTTGGATTTTCATTAATTTCTCTTACAATATCTTTTATTTTTGTAATGCGGCCATCCATAATTTGGTTTGCTCTTGTATAATTAGGGTCTTCTTTTTCTACCATTTGTTCCGAGAAAAGATAATAAAGTAAATAATTATTCGCAAGCCTATCTGGAAAAGTTTTTATAAGGCTTTGATATGACTTCCATGTGCTTGCCCAGCTTGGATCTTCACCCTCTGTATTTAGACCTTCGTTTATAATTTTATCAATTATTTCTGGCATAACATCTCTTTTTAGAGCTTTATCATAAATAGATTCATACCAACCAAAGTGATTTAGCCCATAATAAGTTGGTATCCAATCTTGTCTATTATAACCAAAACTTTGTGCAATTATTTCTTCAATAGCAATTGTCATATCACATGCATTTATTATTTTTGCATCTGGGTATTTTCTTCTAACTACTTCCGAAATTATTGTTTCTGGATTAGTATAGTTTAAGATCCAGGCTTCTTTATTAAATTTTTGAATAAGATCTACCATCTCGGAGAAACCTTTCATAGATCTCATTGCATAAGCAAATCCACCTAGTCCACAAGTTTCCTGACCAACCAGACCATGTTTTAATGGGATTTTCTCATCTAATTCTCTCATTTTAATTCCACCAACTCTTATTTGAGAAAATATAAAATCTACCCCTTTAAATCCTTCTTTTGGATTTTCAGTTCTTACTAATTTAACACCATAATCGCCTTTTTTTATTAGGAATTTTATTATGGTTTCCATATCACTATTTTTTTCTTTATCGATATCATAAAGTCTAATTTCTGATACATCTAATTCTTTATGATTTAATAATGAAAGGATTATTCCAGGTGTATATCCACTTCCTGATCCAGCGATTGTTACTTTTACTTTATCCATTATTTCCTCCTATAATAATTTTTCAAACTCGTTATAAACTTTTTCTACCTCTGGTCCGATAATAATTTGAATATTATTTGGTGATGGCCTGTAAACTCCTGCAACACTTGTTGCTTTTATTTGCTCTTCATTAATAAGTGATGAGTCATTTACTTCAAGTCTTAATCTAGTAATACAATTATAACAATCTTTAATATTTTCTTTGCCACCAACTGATTTTAATAAAGTTTTTGCTAGATATCCATAATTGCTTGTTTTTAAGCTAGCTTTTGATTCTTTTTCTACATTTTGCTCTGAGTAATCAACCTTATTTTCATTTCTTCCAATAAGCTTAACATCTTTTTTGGTTATAAAAGTATAGAATACAAAATAATAAACTACAAAAGTAATGATACCAAGCAAAAGTACTTTTAAACCATTTGTTGATATGCCTAAGTTCAATATATAATCTATAAATCCAGAGCCTGCTGCAAATCCTATTCTTATATTCATTAAATAAGATATTACACCAACTATCCCCGCTAAAATTGCATGGATTAAATATAGAGTTGGTGAAGCAAACATAAACATAAACTCAACAGGTTCTGTAATACCTGTTAAAAATGAGGTAAAAGCACTACTGGAGATAAGGCCCTTTGCATTTTCTCTTTGGTCTTTGAAACTTGCTTTGTAAATTGCAAGAGAAATTGCAGGTATAGCAAACATCATAATTACAAAAAATGGTGCCAAGAAATATCCAGCAGTTGGGTCTTGTGCAATATATCTACCGATTTCACCTTTAACCTGTTCTCCCGCTGCATTGGTAAATGATCCCATTTCAAAATAAATATATGTGTTAAGAACATGATGAAGCCCTGTTGGAAGAAGCAATCTATTAAAGAATACGAATAAGCCAACTCCTATAGCTCCCATACTACCTAACATTTGAGCAAAACTATCTATCCCATTTTGGAAAACTGGCCATATAAAACCAAATATCAAGGCTAGTAAAGTTTGTACAAGTAAGACTACCAAAAATGGGAAGTTTTCGCCAGCAAAGAAGAATAAAGCTGATGGCAGTTTTACTTCTTTAAATTTATCAAAACAATATGCTGATACTAAACCAGAAATAATTCCCCCAAATATACCCATATTAATATCAGGATTCATTACTTTTAATCCCTCTTTTAGTGTTAATATAGCAACTACTGCAAGCATGGCAGGTTTACCACGATCTTTTGCACTTACAAATCCCATTGCAACACCAATTGCAAATAAAATATCCAAGTTACCAAAAACAGCATTACCTGCTGCGCCTAATATAGGAATGTTTAATAAATCTTCTGATGCAATTCTAAGTAATATACCAGCAATCGGCATTACTATAACTGCTAGAAGCATTGCCTTACCTAATCTCTGAAAAAATCTATTCATATTTATCTCCTCATTTGAATTGTTTATATGTTACAAGTTCAATGTTTCTTTCTTTTACAAGCCCTTTAATATAATCACTTGTCAACCACATATGTTCATAAACCCTCGCTGTATTAAAAGACGAGTTATCCATCAAATAAAAATCTACATAAGCGGGATGAACCATAAGCTCTACAGTTTCGAAACTTGTAATATGATCAAAAAGTTCTACAAATTTTTGTTTATCTGTATTTTTGTTTGATAGTAGTCCATCACCATCAAGTTTTACAAAATCAGGTGAATTAAAATATTTTTCGTCTAAATAACTACTCCTAACCGGCAATTTATATTCTTCACTAATTTTTTTAGCAGCAGCTCTTGTTTGTTCATGGGTGTGCATGTGATGGTGGCTATCTATGTGATCTACATTAAAACCAGCATCAAGTATTTTATCTAGCTGCGCTTTCCATTCTTTATATATAAGTTCACCCTCCAGCCAAGCTCTCTCTATAGATTCATTTTGATCGTCTAAATAAATAGGTCTTCTTAAAAATTCACTATTATCATCCAAAAATTCTTTCGGAAGATTAGTTAAAGGTTTTCCACTTGTCAAAACTAAATGTGCTCCAACTCCAAGCCCAGGATATTCTTTATGAAGTTTAAGAGCATCCTCAAATCCATACATATTTGCCATCATGGTAGTTGATGATACTATTCCATTTTTATACGCATCTACAATTCCAGCATTTACACCTGGACTATAGCCAAAATCATCTGCATTAACTATCAATTTCATTTAATAATTCCTTTCTGCTAATTTCAAAATAGATATCGCTTACTAAGTTACAAATAAAAGGCATGACATACCTAATTGATATATCAGCTTCATAACTTATTCTAAGTCTAAATATATCCTTGCCACTTAGACCCTCTATTTTGGGTATTCTAAATATCTTATAAAATTCTTTTTCGTTTACATTTGTGTCTTCGAAAGTTACCAAGCAATATTTGCTGTTAGAAAAATTTATTTGATTTTGCATCAGATTTAGGAATTTACCAGTCCATGATATTACAAATATTAAGTCATCTTCATTGTGCCTTGAAAGATACTCCTCATTTCGTTCATTGATGTCCATTAAGCAAATAACTTTTCCTATCGTTGCCATGGAGACTTGATATCCTTGTAAAAATGCTAATTGCATGCCTGTTGATAAAATCGTACATTTCTTAGAATTTTTAATCAAATATGCTGCAGTTTCTAAGTGAGACTTAAATTTTTTATAAGAAAAAGATTTAGCTAATATCGATAAATCGTTTGCAAGATTATTATAATCATCTTCATTTAATTCTTTGTAATCAAGATTTCTTAAAATTCCAAGATTATAATCTTCCATTAAAGTTTGTTTTAAATCAGCAAAATTTTCATATCCCATTCTTATGCAAAATCTTCTGATAGTTGACCTTGATACGGAAATTTCTTCTGCAATTTCATAAATACTATAATTTTCAAGATCATATAAATGATTGATCAAAAACTTTGCTATTTGATAATCTGATTGATCATATTCTTCAGTATTTAAAATATTACATAAAAGATTTATGATTTGTAAACTTTCAATATTTTGAATACCTTCTTGCATTTACCTCCTCCTTAAAATGTTTTCATAAATATAGTATCATAAATAACGTTGGATTTTGGAGCGAATTTTGAACCTATAAATGATTTTAAGTACATTTCAGAAAACGTTTCCTTAAACAATAAAAAAAAGAGAGCTGTGTCTCTTTTTTAACTCCTTACCCTCATCTCCTTAACAAGTCCTGAAATAAATTTAAAATTAGGATCTTTAGAATCACGGGCTAGGTCAAATAGGATTGTTTCTGTTTCTGTTCTTACTGCTCCCATTTCTCTTAGTGTTTTTAATGCTTCTTCTTTTTGGCTTTCTTTAAAGCTTGCTAGGGCGTCTTTTGGTAAGAACACGTTTATGCCTAAATTTAAAAGGCTTCTTGTGGTTTGGTATACACAAATGTGGGCTTCTGCTCCTGTTATTACTACTTTTTTAATATCATTTTGCTTTATAAATTTTAAAACTTCTGCTATTGCTGCATCAAATATAGTTTTTTCAAAAATATTATCTTGGTCTATTTTTTCTAGTATTCTTTCATCTGTATTGCCAAGACCTTTTGGATATTGTTCGGTTGCAATGATTGGCATTTCATATTTTTTAAAGGCTTCTATTAAGGTAAGGGTATTTAATATTACCTCTTCTCCATTTTCTAGAGCCTTCATTAATCTTGGTTGTTCATCTATTACTAGCAAAAGTGTGTTTTCTTTTTTGCTATAGATTCCGCTTTCTTGATCAAAAGTGTTTACAAAATATTTATCGTCTAATTTTCTTTCCATAAGTCCCCCTTGTATTTATATAATAAAATTATACTTTAAAATAAACAGCAGTTATTCTATTTCTTTTAAATATATATCTTTACAAGCTTTTGGAGAAATTCTTTTTTCTTCTTTGTCAAAGCTTATAATAGCTGTATCATCAAAGCTATCAAAACCTATAAATTTTATTTTATCACCTATATCCATTTTCATAGCTTCGCAATAGGTTAATAATTCATTATCATCTCTAATTCTTCTAATTATATATACCTTGCCAGGAGTTGCTTGGCTCATTTTTATAAAATCTTTTGAAGTTTCTTCATTATTTATATAAATTATTGATCCGTGAGGACAATAATCAGGATATCCTAAATACGTATTTAATTTATTTAGAAGATTTTCATTTGTTACTGATTGCAAACTACTAGCTATTGGGTGAACCTCTTTCCGTGAAAATTTCAGTTCTTTTTCCAAAAAATATTCCCATAGTCGATGCTTGGAGAGTAATTTTTTTGTGTATTTTAGACCCTTTTTTGTAAGCATATTATCTTTGTCATCGCTTACCAGGCCTTCTTTTTTCAATTTTTTTAGCATTTCAGTTACAGAAGAAGGAGCCAGGTCTAAATGTGTGCTAATTGATTTATTAGTAACCTTCTCAGATTCTCCCATTAATTTAAATATTGTTATTAGATATTCGTCTTTTTGTGGATTTAAAGTTCTCATTTACTACCATGTCCTTACTAGCATTAACTTTCTTGTTAAGTTTGTTAACAATAGTATACTTCTTTATGCTTAGTAGGACTAGATAGACTAACATATTCACAGCAGCTACAGTACCTGCTATAGATACATTTAAACTTAATGCTAAATAAAATCCTATTGCTGCGTTTATGCTTCCAATAAGGCTGCTGAATATTAGAGTTTGCTTTAATGTTTTACTAAATAAAAGAGCAGTTGAGCTTGGTCCTATAAAAAAGGAGATGACAAGTATAGCCCCAACACTAGTAAAGGATGTCACTGCAGATAATGATGTAAATGCCATCAACATATAAAATATAAGTGTAGTAGGCACGCCAATCAAATATGCAAATTCTGAATCAAAAGTTGAAATTTGTAATTTTTTAAATTGGGATATTATAAAAATTAATATAACTACAAGTAAAATTACTTGATAAAAAATCGCCTGTGTTAACTTAAATCCTAATATATCTATCTTTACTAAGGATGCAAATAATACTTCTCCATCTAAAACCATATCTGAATCCAAATGAACATTTCTAAAGAATATGCTTATCAAAATAATCGCAGCAGAAAATAGTATTGGAAATACTACGCCAATTGCTTCATCATATTTACTCAAGCCTTTTGAACCTAGAATTTCAACTAGAAATACTGTGAGAAATCCCATAGCCGATGCACCTAATATCAGGATTGGAGATGACAAGTCTGGTATTATAAAAAAAGCCAAAACTATACCTAGTAATACTGTATGGCTAATCGCATCTGTGAGCATTGATACTCTTCTAAGCACTAGGAAAACGCCTAATAAAGAGCAAGATATGGATGTTAATATTAATAGTAATAGAGATATTATCATTTTGTATCAGCTCCTTTTAATAAAGTTTTCCCTATTGTTACTATAACAAAAATTAGCCCTTGAAAAATTATTATTGATGGACCTGTAGAAAAACCCTTGTATGTGGTGGATACCATGCTACCCAAAACGGATGTTATTATTGAAAATAATGCTGACAATCCGATAACTTTTAAGAAGCTATTGCTGATTTTTTTTGCTGTAACTATAGGAATAATTAATAGTGAACTAATTAGAATTACTCCTACAGCTTTAATTCCAACTCCAATTACTAAGATAGTCAAAAACAATAGTAGATAATCTAGGAATTTCGTATTAATCCCGATTTGATTTGCAAATTGTCTATCAAACAAATAACACTTTATGTCCCTATAGAAAATTATCATTATTCCTAAGCATAATAGAAAGGCTAACAATATCAAAAAAATATCAGCCTCCCTTAGATATGCAGCCTGACCAAAAATATATTTATCCAGTCCCGCCTTACTTGCATTGGCAAAGGTAGGGTTAGCTTGGATATAGGATTTTAAAAGCAAACCCAATCCAAAGAAACCAGATAAGTAAATCGCCATATTAGCATCCGCACCTACTTTCGAATTTTTATTTGAGTAATCTATCAAAAAATAACTTATTGCTGCACTTATTACAGATCCAAAAAGGAGAGTAATAGGATCTTTTTTGTAAGTTAGCATAAAGGCTATTATGATACCTGGTAAAGTAGAATGACCTAGGGCATCCCCTATTAGTGATTGATTCTTGTAAATATTAATAGTTCCAATAAGAGATGATGCTAAAGCTAGAAGTGTGATTCCTACGACAACTATTTGAAAGGAGTATAGCTTAAATAGATCAATCATATCTAACTCCTAAATCCCTTATCAATTTCATCTTTTATATTATCAATGTAAAGGCTGCCAGAATATTTTATATCTTTGTTTAAAACCACCAAATTATCAAAGTACTTTTCTAGTGTATATATATTATGGTGGACTGCAAGGACAGTCTTTCCCATCTCTTGCATTTTTTTAAATTCATCAGCTATAATATCTTCAGTTTTTACATCTACTCCCGTTAGGGGTTCATCAAGGATATAGATAGCAGCATCTTGAGCTAAGGCTCTGGCCAAAAACACCCTTTGTTTTTGACCACCTGATAGATTTGAAATTTGTCTATTTTTTAAGTCTAAGATTCCCATTTCATTCAAAGCATCACTTACACAATCATGATCTTTTTTATCAGCTTTTGCGAATGATTTCATGTGGGGATATCTCCCCATCATAACTACATCATAAACACTTATTGGAAAGTCCCAATTTACTGAATCTTTTTGTGGAACATAGGCTACATTTTGCTTTGTGCTTTTTATGTGATTGCCTAAAATCTTGACATCACCTTTTTCTTTTTTTATTAAGCCTAATATTGCTTTTATAAAAGTGGATTTCCCAGCACCATTAGCTCCGATTATTGCAGTCCTAGATTGTAGGGGAATATCTAAGAACACATTATCTAATACTTTGTTTTTTCCGTAAGATACACTTAAATCCTTAACTTCTATCGCATTTCTCATCATTTCCTACTTTAGATTATCAACAATCAAATCTACATTGTGCTTATACATATCAATAAAATTATCTCCATTTTGTCCTTTTTCAGCTAATGAGTCAGAGAATAATTCTTTACCGTCTCCTTGTACAATCTTTGTTTCAAATCCTTTTGATTTGACAATATCTGCTAGTTTTTCCATTCTTTCTGGATTGGTAGTAGATTCAGCAAAAATTGCTTTTATTTTTTTATCAGCTATAAATTGTGCAGTATCTTCCAAGTCCTTGTTTGAAACTTCTGATTCAGTTGTTACTCCTTGAGGGGCAATAACTGATATATTATATCTTCTTGAAAAGTAATTGAAAGCATCATGAGGAGTGACTAAATATTTATCTCCATCTGGTAATTCATTGAGTCTTTCTGCAATATACTTATCTAAGCTATCAAGTTCTTTGATATATCTGTCATAATTCTCATCGATTAATTTAAGCATTTTATCATCCGATTCATAAAGTTCTTTTAATTTATTTGCAGTATTTGTAAATGCTTCTTTGTATAGATCAATATCAAACCAAAAATGTGGATCTGTTACTGTCCCCTCATCTTCTTCCATTTCACCTAATTTATTTTTATCAAAAGTTGACGCTACTGCATATCCTGCACTTTCAAGAGCATCCACCATTTTTCCTTCAAAATGTAAACCATGATATAAAACTAGATCAGCATCTGTAATTTTGTTATAATCTTCTGGCTTAGCCACATAAACATGTGGGTCTTCTCCCGCTGGGATTATCGTATCTACATTTGCCTTATCAGCTATTAGTTCATTTACCATATCAGCAATAAAAGTAGTTGTAGCTGTGATATTTTTCTTATTATCATCCTTACTTTCTACTTCATTTTTACTGACATTTTCAGTTTCACTTACTTCTTTGTTAGCACTACATGCTGTAAAGCTTAGCAATGCAATCATAAATAATAATATTTTTTTGAACATTATGTCCTCCTTAAATTATTTTATGTGTATTATAATACTTTATTTTCAATTTGTAAAGTATTATTTTAGGTGTACCTAATTATTAAATAAAAAAAAAGAAACTTATCTAGTTTTAACTAAATAAGTCCCCCTGCCTATATATATTGTTTTTCATGATCTTATCTATAGTCGATAGCACTGCTGCTTTGTTTTTTGACCAGCCTGGATAGGCAATATTATCATTAATTCCATCTCCCGTTAGCCTATTTATTACTGTGTTAGGATTTAGATACCTAAGCATTTTTACGACTGTATTTGCATAATCATCCTTACTCATTGTATATTTTATTTTGTTTTTTTCATAATAGTATTTTAAGTAGCTGTCATTTTCTATATACAAATTGTGAATTTTGACTCCCCAAAAGTTTTTTTTGTTTATATATAAAATATTATTTATATAGTCATTTTCGTATTCATTTGGAAGTCCTACTATGATATGAGCAATGTATTTTATGCCTAATTTGTTTAATTTATCTACCCCCTGATCAAATGTTTTGTGGTCATATCCACGATTTATAAATTCTAAAGTTTTTTCATTTACACTTTGCATTCCAAGTTCTACTGTAAGGTCTGTAATTTGATTTAATTCATCTAGCAAATTTAAAACTTCATTAGGTAGACAATCTGCTCTGGTTGCAATGGATAGTCCCACTATGTCTGGTTCATTTATTGCTGCAAAAAACATCTGACGCATCTTTTCTACATTACCATAGGTATTGGTAAAATTTTGAAAATATGCTATGTAGGCTTCTTCTCGGCCGGGCTTTGATAGTTTCTTTTTTTGAAATGCTATTTGATTTTTAATATCTCCGGCTGAATTGTAAGTCCATTCGCCTGCACCATCATCTGAGCAATAGATGCAGCCTTTAAATGACAAACTCCCATCACGATTGGGACAGGTAAATCCGCCATCGAGTGGGAGTTTAATAATTTTTTTATTGTATATGATTTTATAGTAAGTATCTAAATCCCTATATCTCTTTTTATTAAGCTCCATAGGGAGATTATACCCTAGTTATCATAATCGTATAGTTCAAATACTTGGGTATCTCTTTTCTTACGCTTTTCAAAAACTGCTCCCCAGTGATTGTCAAAGGTCCAATTGTAATTACCAAGTTTACCTGAGTCTTTATAGTTTTTATTAAAGTCGCGTACAAGCCATACTAATTGCTTTGAAAGTAATATCAAACCGATAAAGTTTGGTATTACCATCAGAGCATTAGCCACATCTGAAATTGACCAAACAAATTTAAGTCCGCCTAAAGAGCCTACTACTGAGAAAATAATATATACAGCCCTATAGATACCACGTACTACTTTTGATTCACTGATATAGGAAATACATTTATCTCCATAATAATACCAAGAAACTAGTGTAGTAAAAGCAAATAACATAAGGCCAAGGCTTACGATTATTTCTCCACCGACTGGTAGGGCTTTTTCAAAGGCTGCTGCTGTAAGTTTGTTTGCATCAATATTGCCATCTGTCCACAAGCCTGAGCAAATAATTACAAGAGCAGTCATGGTACAAATTAATACTGATGATACAAATACTTCAATAGCCCCCCACATTCCTTGACGAACAGGATGATCAGTATGTGCAGCGGCGTGTGCCATTGGTGCAGAACCTAGTCCTGCTTCATTTGAAAAAATACCTCTTGCAAGTCCATGACGGATAGTTAGTAGTACAGTTGCACCTGCAAATCCACCCACAGCTGCGGTTGGTTGAAAGGCATCTTTTACTATGTATCCAAGGGTTGGAAGTAATTCGTTTCTATATATTACTAATATAACTATTGTTGCACCAAGATATAAGATACTCATTAATGGTACAATTTTTTCTGCAAAGGCTCCAATTCTTTTGATACCTCCGATAATAATTATTACCATAAGAATCATAATTCCTACACCTATAAACCTAAGATCTATACCTGTCATCGTATGAATTGAGTTTGCCATTGCGTTTGACTGAACAAGAGAACCCGTTCCAAGTATAGCTATCGCCCCAAAAATTGAGAACATAATTGCTAGCCATCTTTTATTAAGACCATTTTCTAGATAGTACATAGGCCCACCTGAAAATTCACCTTTTTCATTTTTCTCACGTGTTGCAACTGCAAGTGTGATTTCGGCAAATTTTGTAGTCATGTTTACTAAAGCAGCTATCCATAACCAGAAAATAGCTCCTGGCCCACCAAGTTTGATGGCTGTTGCCACACCTACAATATTTCCAGCTCCAATTGTACCAGCAAGTGCGGTAGATACAGCTTGAACTGGTGAAATCGATTTCTCACCGGCTTCAGTTGCTTCTGATTTTTTAAATAATTTACCAAATGTGTTTTCAAATATATATCCAAAGTTTCTAAAAACCCAGGCTCGAGTTCTATAAATTAAGTATGATCCACCAAGTAACATAACTATAATCATAGGGACACCCCATAAAAAGTCACTTAGTGAACCGACCATGTCGATAAACGTTTTCATATTTCCTCCAATAATATTTTGTGAATATTTTATTTATATCTAATTAGCACAAAAGACACGACTAATGCGTGTCTTTTTAAATGCTAATTTTTTCTAGTTAAATTTATTTCTTATTTAAGTCCAAGATCTTTGTATTCGTAACCAAGGTCCTCTGCTACACCTTCAAGTGTTACGTATCCATCGTGTGTATTGATTCCTGGGATTAGTTCTGGGAATTTTTTAGCTGCTTCAAGAGTACCTAAGTTTGCGATTTGTACACCATATTTTGTTGTAGCATTTGATAAAGCATATGTTGATGTAAGTGCTGCTGCTCCTGGCATGTTTGCTACTGAGTAGTGGATTACATCGTGTTCAACAAATACTGGGTCATCGTGTGTTGTTGGTCTACCTTTTGTAAGGTCTGTTGAACCACCTTGGTCGATAGCAACGTCAACGATTACTGAACCTGGTTCCATTTCTTCAACCATGTATTCTTTTACTAATTGTGGAGCTTTACGTCCTGGGATTAGTACTGTAGATACTACTAAGTCAGCATCTTTAACTGCTTTTTCGATGTTTAATGGGTTTGAGTATTCTGTTTCAATTTTTGATCCGTATACATCTTCAAGTCTTGCAAGTGCATCGATATTTACATCAAGAACTTTAACTCTTGCTCCCATACCAACTGCAATTTGTGTAGCAGCAGATCCTACGTTACCTGCACCGATAATTACTACGTATGCTGGAGCTACTCCAGGAACACCGTTTAATAATTTACCTTTACCACCATTTGTTTTTAATAGGAATTTTGCACCTTCTTGAACAGCCATTCTACCAGCTACTTCACTCATTGGTCTTAATAATGGAAGTAAACGTCCTTGTTGAACTGTTTCAAATGCAACACCTGTTACTTTTTTATCTACTAAGTGTTTTGTTAATTCTGGGTCAGCTGATAAGTGAAGGTATGTGTAGATGATTTGACCTTCTTTGAAATATTTGTATTCGCTTTCGATTGGTTCTTTAACTTTGTAGATCATTTCAGCTTTATCCCAAACTTCTTCAGCTGTTTCTAGGATTGTCGCACCAGCTTCTATGTATTCTTCATCAGTAATACCAGAACCTAGTCCTGCGCCTTTTTGTACATAAACTTCGTGATTATTTTTAACGAACTCAGATACTGCACCTGGTGTTGCAGAAACACGGTTTTCGTTATTTTTAATCTCTGTAGGTACTCCAATAATCATAATAATTTCCTCCTATTATATTTGCAAAAAGTTTAGATACAAATCGCAATTTTCTTTTTCTTTTGTATCTCTATGTACATTATAAATCCTTTGCAAATCGTTGTCAAACATTTATTGCAAAAAAATAAAAATAACTTATAATATGCGAATATTTAGCTATTTTTAAGTATATATAATTTTTAGGAAATAGTATTCATATGTAAATTTTAGTTTACAATTATAAATTACTATTTTTTATTTAAATCTAACTTTTAACATTTACTAAATTAAATAATATAATATAATAATTTTATGATAAAACTTATTACCATAGATGTGGACGGGACTTTGGTCACTCCACTAAAAAGACTAACAAAAGCAAATATTTTAGCCATTGAAAAAGCCAAAAAAGCCGGTGTACATATAGCTTTGGCATCAGGTAGGCCTTATTCTGGAATGAAGCCTTTAGTTGAAAGATTAAATTTAAATCAGCAGGGTAATTTTTCCGTTTGCCAAAATGGGTCTTATATTTTTGATAATTATACCCATAAACCTCTATCTGGTACCTTTCAAAATCCTATCGATTTAAAAATAATTGATGATCTTTTAAAAGATTTTAATGTACAGATATCGGCCATGGATCACGAGAGCTTCTATACTCGCCATACTAAACCAAATATCTATACCAAAATAGATGCAAAGATTTCAAAACTTCCTCTACAAGTTATCCAATATGATGACTTTGCCGATGATAAAACTTTTGGCAGAATTTTAATCATGGGCAAAAAATCCGAAATGGATAGACTATATAAAAATATGCCCCAGGAATTAGTGGATAACTATTATGCAGTAAAAACCGCTCCTTTTTTAATTGAGGTTATGAACAAAAATACTAATAAGGGTTATGCAATTTCTGTAATGGCCCAGGACCTTGACATCAATCAAGATGAAATAATGAGCATTGGAAATGAAAAAAATGATATTCCAATGTTGGAGCAAGCAGGTTTTGCTGTTGCTATGGCAAATGCGGTCCCTGAACTTAAAATCCATGCTGATTATATAACCAAAAACAATTTACAATCTGGTGTGGGCTATGCCATAGAAAAACTTTTGGCCAATAATCTAGAAATATATAAATAAAAACTGCAAGAAATCTTGCAGTTTTTTTCTATAATGCGCCTTTATTTTTATCTTTTGCGTATTCAAATAATTCTTTTTCTTTGGATATTTCGTAAAAAGCCTTTTTTCTTTCGCTTTCAAGTCTTCTAACAATAGCTTGCATACTACGTTTTGCTTTTGTAATATCAAATTCTTTTAAACGCATATTTGTTCTAATTGCAATATCACTTGCCTTGCCATTAGCAGAAGAAAATTCACTCATTTTGCTAGGTAAAGAAATTTTATTTGCTAATTTTTCATCAAATAACAATAAATTTGCATGAAAATCTAATAGGGCTTGTTGGGCACGATCTATATTGTTATTTACCGCACTAACTTTATTGCCTCTTAGCAAATTACCTAAAAAGTTTCCTCTTAAAACTTGGTGTGATGAAAAGTCATATTTGCCATTTATTTTGCTTTCTGCTCTAGATAATAAACTCTCAACATCCTTAGCTTGTCTTAGTAATGCTTCAACTTGTTTTAATTTTAATTTATAATCTTCTCTTTGATAAAGATTTGTTGTCTTAATTGCCATAGTCCCTCCGTATACGAATATTTCGCTATCTATTTTTAACATTTATACCCAAATTATAAGTTTGTTTATCAAGTAAATATTTAGTATAGTGATTTAAAAAGTGAGGAATTATGGCAAAAGTTTTATTATATAATATTAAAGAAGATTATGACCTAGAAAAATTTGAAATACTTGCAATAAAAAACAAGATTCAAATTGTCCGTGCAGAAAAAGAAGATATTGACCAATACGTAGGATATCTAGTAGGACATGAAGGCTACGAAAAAAGAGATGAAAAGCTTGAGGAGGATCCAAGCCTTGATTTTCCTTTTATCCTATTTGAAAATTTTGAACGCGATCAATTATTTAGTTTCTTAGACGAAATGAGACAAGCCGGTCTAGCTATACAACATAAGGCTGGAGAAACTGAAAATAATATAAAGTGGACTTTAAGAGAACTATTAACAGAAAATGATCGCGAAGGCAAAATGATGGGCTTAATTCACAGAATAAATGCCCTAGTAGAAAGAGCATCAATCTTAAAAGACCAATACGGTGAAGACGAAAAACTAACTAAACTAATCGATGAAATGCAAGCATATTTTGATGACTCAAGCCTATTTGAGCTAGAAGTAGCAAAAGATTATTACGAAAAATTAGCTGAAGAAATAAAAAGAGTAGAAATCGAAAATAATTAAGAGTTAGCAATAGCTAACTCTTTTTTAATAACTTTTTATATGATTTATCGGTCAAAATAGCTCCTAAGGGAGCTGTAATTAAAATTGCAATTACAGATACGGATAGGATTAAATTTCCAGATGCAAGTCCCATTTGTAGGGCAACTGGACCTATAGCTGCTTGGACAGTCGCCTTTGGCAGATATGCTAAAGATGTAAAAAGTCTTTCTTTTTTATTTAACTTTGTTCTAATAAGTGCTAAATTTACCCCTAGCATTCTAAAAATGAGTCCAATAAAAATTAAAATAACCGCTAAAAATCCAGCTTCTTTTACATAGGCTAAGTCTACAGATATACCTACTAGGACAAATAAAAATAATTCAAATACTTTCCATAAACGATTGTAAGAAAATAATAATTCTTCAGCTAATTTTGGATTTTGCTTATTGATCGTCATTCCCGCAGTCATTATAGCAATAAGAGCAGAAAATCCAATATAAGATTCGATTAGTTTTTGAAGGTCTAATGCCAAAAATGAAATACCTATAAAAATCATTGTCTTATAGATCTCATTTATATTTATTTGTTTAAATAAAGCAGAAAGAATTCTCCCATATATAATTCCAAAAATTATACCAGTAATAATAGAAATTGGTACATTCAAAAAACTCATAGCTGATAAGTGTCCACCAGTTTTTAAGGATAAAAACGATGAGAAAAATACAATCACAAAAACATCATCCACACTAGCCCCAGCTAAAATCATTTCAGGAATATTTTTATCTACCCCATAAGCTTCATCGATTAATTTTATCATACGAGGTACGACAATGGCAGGGCTAACTGCAGCTAGGACTGCTGCCATAATTCCAGCATCAATTACATCAATTGAAAAAAATCTCTGAGCACAGAAAATAATAGCAAGCATTTCAATAGAAGCAGGCAAAAAACTAAGTAAAATAGCTGGTCGGCCAACTTTCTTTAGTTTTTCAAAACTTAAAGCAAGACCCGCTCGAGTTAAGATTGTGACAAGGGCAATTTGCCTAAGGTCAGAAGAAAGATTTATAATATCCTCACTTACTAAATTCATTTGATTGGGACTAATAATAATACCTGCTATAAGCATGCCAATAATTGGAGCAAGCCCTATTTTTTCAAAAATCAGCGCCATAAAAATGCCCAATATAAAGATAATAGCAATATCGTTTAACATAACCCCCCCCTTAAATTTTTATAAAAATACGTCTACTATTATACTAACATTATAAAGTTTTTCAATTATTATTTGACAATATTTTTTTATTTTCCTATAATTAAAATATAGTAGTTTATTCAACTTATAGATTTTAAGGAGAATAACATGAATAAGAAATATGTAAAGAAAATTGGAGCAGAAAACTGGCTGTTTGCCTTAATATTTTTTGGTATCTTTGCTTCAATTGGTAGGGTAATGGGCGTTTCTAATATGATATCTACTATGATGAACGGAGCCTATGACTTGTTAATTAACACTTGCCTGTTCATAATGGCTATATCAGTTTTGACAGGTGCTCTGTCAGCAATATTTTCAGAATTTGGTTTCATATCTTTGGTCGATTTAATCTTATCTAAAATCATGAAACCTATTTATAATCTACCTGGAGCGGCATCTCTAGGAATTATAAATTGTTATTTATCTGATAACCCATCTATCCTTCCACTAGCGCATGAAGATAACTTTAAGGCCTTATTTAAAAAATACCAGCTGCCTTCTTTAACCAATCTGGGCACATCATTTGGTATGGGGCTTATAGTTACTACAACTTTAGGATCTCTGCCTCTTGACGGTGCTGGAAAAGCTGCCCTAATTGGTACCCTTGGAGCCTTTATTGGATCTATTGCTAGTGTTAGGATTATGCAAATCTTTACTAAAAAAGTATATAATACAGAAGAAATGGTAGAAGTAGAAAGTTTAAAAGATATCCCAAAAAATACAAGAGTAGTAAGAGATGGATCTTTCGGACGTAGATTTATTGAAGCTTTATTAGATGGTGGGAAAACTGGAGTAGATATGGGACTTTCTATTATCCCTGGTGTAATAGGAATTTGTACTATAATAATGCTACTGACAAATTCAGTTGGTCCAAATGGCGTTTATACGGGTGCTGCCAATGAAGGAGTTCCTGTTTTGCCATGGATTGGTGATAAGTTATCATTTATCCTAAATCCTTTATTTGGATTCTCTCATTCAGAATCTATTGCCGTACCAATAACTGCTTTAGGATCTGCCGGAGCATCAATGGGGCTTGTAAAAAACTTAGTAGCAGACAATCTTGCAACTGCAAACGATTTAGCAGTTTTTACTTCTATTTGTATGTGCTGGTCAGGATATCTATCAACTCACGTTGCAATGATGGATGCTATTGGTGCAAAAGAATTAACAGGTCCAGCAATTTTATCTCACACAATTGGAGGAATTGTGGCAGGAATATCAGCACACTTGATTTTTACACTTTTATAATCGTATCTATTATTTTAGTAAAAGTCTTAAGTTAAGATAAACAATCAATCTGAAAATTTAACAAATTTGTAAGTAAGAAATAAATTAAGTACATATTTATAAGTTATAAACTAATATATTATTTTTATTATTTACTGTAAAAATATAAATGATGGAGGAGACAAATGTCCCTCCATCATTTATTCTATACCGCATGCCTGTTTAGCAAGCCCATCTGCCCTATCATTATATTTATCATTGGAGTGACCCTTTACTTTTACAAAGTCAATTTCAATGATTTTTTTAGCATCATCTATAAATTTTTTATATGACTTTGTCAAAGCATTATTTGTTTTCCAATCTCCTGTGGCCCATGATGCTATGCCTTGGTAGTCATGGTAGATTACTATTTGCTTTTTTTTATCTTTTATAGCCTTTGATATAGCAAGCTCGCTTGCTTTTACTTCTCCAGCTACATTTCTGTGGATGTGATAGTCATCATCAAATGATTTCATTAGTTCTATCTCATCACCTTCTGAGATATACACCACTCCTGCCCCATATACTTTTAATTTCTGGTTGTAGGAACCATCAACATAGGCTATTGCAGCATTTTCTCCAATTTCTAATTCTTCCTTAATCCCTGTCATAAATTCATTTGCATCTTCTAGGGTCTTAAATGATTTGTAAATTGCGCCGCTATATCCTTTTACTTCTTCTAAACAAGAATCCCAGGATGTGTATATCCCAGGATTTCTGCCTTTTTTTACTGCGTAATATTTCATAATGTTTCTTTGTTTGCCCAATATGTTACTTGACCTGGACCAACTGTGAATACTCCGTTTCCCTCTTCATCGATTGTTACATCTTCATTTTTTCCAGAAAGATCTACGTAAGTTGCCCCCGCCTCAGATTCTCCCACATGCATTTGTTTTTCTGCCATATCCTTGATAGAGATTAGGACTGCAAGTGGTTTGTGTTCATCATCTCCACGTCTTACCCAACCAATTACTGAAGGATCATCAAAATAATCATCTTGGTCACCGTAATTGTAGTTTTTGCGAACACTTAGCATATTATTTATCATTTCTTCTAATGGATCGGTTTTTACCGGCCCACATAGACCATAGTAATCACCTGCAAAGATACAAGGATATCCATCTTTTCTAAATAATATTAGTGCGTAGGCAATTTCTTTAAACCAATCTTCTACCCAAGATTCTAAGCCTTGGCCTGGTTGACTGTCGTGGTTGTCTACAAAAGTTACAGCTTGTTCTGGAAAATCTTTTACGATAGTATTATCAAATATTTTTCTCATATCGTAATTGCCCATAGACTTGCTGGCTTCTTCCATATGAAAATGTAATGGCACATCAAATAAATCTACTTGATAGGATGTGGATTCTAAATATTCTTCCATAGATTCTTTAGAGTATTGCCAAAACTCGCCAAATAAATAAAAGTTATCAATTCCGCGTTCATCTGTAATGTGGCAGGATAAATCACGGATAAATTCTTCAGAGATATGTTTTAGGGCATCGTATCGGAAGCCATCTACTTTTGTTTCATCAATAAACCAATCAGCCCATTTAAATAATTCTTCGCGCACTTCTGGATGATCGTGGTCGATGTCATTGTTCATCAAATAGTCAAAATTACCTTTTTCATTTGAAACATCGTCATCCCAGTATTTGCCATCTCCAACTATCCTATAAACAGCTGATGTACCTGATAAATCATCATAGTCAACTCCAGTAAAGTGATACCAGTGCCATTGCATTTCAGAATATTTGCCAGCTCGTCCTGGAAATGTAAAATGTGTCCAAGCTTCAATGTCATATGGATCAGAAACATCATTTGTTCGATTATTTTGATCAACCATCACCGCTTGGAATTTTTCTTTTTCATCTCCATTACCCTTATGATTTAAAACTACATCGGCATAGCATTTTATACCTGCTTTATGAAGGGAATCAATTGCTTGGTGAAGTTCTTCTTTGGTTCCGTATTTTGTACGAACGGTTCCCTTTTGGTCAAACTCACCCAAATCCCAAAGGTCATAGGCTCCATAGCCTACATCCATATCTGATCCACCTTTTGTCATTGGTGGTAGCCATAGGGCATCTATTCCATTTTCTTTTAATTTTTTAGCATTTTTACTTAAATTTTTATAAAAACTGCCATCTCCCCAAGTATCCCACTCGAAAGATTGCATCATAACTTCATTTGCCATAGTAATTCCTATTTACAAATATCAATTGATTTGCTTGCACCTATTCTTGTTGCACCATTTTCTACCATTTCCAGTGCTTCTTCTTTTGTATGAATGCCACCAGATGCTTTTACTCCAATGTCTGGTCCAACTGTTTTTCTCATTAGGGCAATATCAGATGCTTTTGCACCAGCTGTTGAAAATCCAGTTGATGTTTTTACAAATTCTGCACCAGCTTCTACTGATAGTTCACAAGCTTTTACAATTTCTTCTTCATTTAATAAGCATGTTTCAATAATAACTTTTAAAACATTATCCCCACAAGCTTCTTTTACAGCCTTTATATCTTCTAGGACATAGTCGTAATTGCCTTCTTTTAAACGACCAATTTCAATAACCATATCTATTTCACTTGCCCCATCTTCGATAGCACATTTTGTTTCATAGGCCTTTGCACGTGTAGACATTGCTCCTAACGGAAAACCTACTACTGTCGCAATTTTTACTTGGTCATTGTATTCTTTGATAAATTTTACAAAAGATGAGTTGACACATACACTAAAAAAATCGTGTTCTATTGCTTCATCTACTAGTTTTTTAATATCAGCTTTTGTCGCATCAGCTTTTAAATTTGTATGGTCAATTAGTCTGTTTAATTGCATTTAATTCTCCTTATATGAAATCATAGCTAGAGTGATATCATCTTGTTGCTCACCCCAGCTGTAATCATTAATTTCCTTGTAAACTTTTTCTAAGTCCCTGTGCTTACAAAAAGATTCTTCAAGTCTAGCAAGTCCATATTCCCTTTTATCTTCATTGGTTGCTTCTATAGCTCCATCTGTGAAAAATAAAATCTTATCGTCACTCTTTAATTTTATGTTTATTTCATTATAGACATCAGGCTCGATTATATTTGAAATCATCCTGCCGTTACCATGCAAATACGCGCACTCTCCACTGTGATTTTTATAAATCATAGGCGGGCAATTATGACCTGCATTTGAATAAGTTAGTGTATTTTCCTTAAAATCAAATATACCCAGCCAAGCTGTAAAATACTGCGAAGAATCCATTTCTAGCTCATAAAATCTCTCACGAAGTTTTAAAAGAGCCTCAGAGGGTGTAAAATCTGGACGTTTATCAAAAATAGAAAATACAGAAACTTTTATAAACATAGTCATAATAGATGCTTTAACACCATGGCCCATCACATCTGCTATGTAAAAAGCATATTTGTCATCATCGATTTTTACTATATCATAAAGGTCACCAGAGACATTTGCACTTGGAGTATAAATACCCGAAAGATCAATATTTCCGTATACTTTATCCTTAGGTAGGATTGATGTTTGCACTTTTCTTACAAATCTTACATCATCAAGCATAGATCTATTTGCATCAAAAAGTTCGATTTTCATCATCGTCTCACGGGTAATATCACGGAAAACTTCAACTATGCCAGTATAAGTATTGTTCATAAAAATAGGAGAAGCCTTGATACTGTAATATCTATTGGAAATAAGTTTTTCTTCGACAACTGTCGTATCTCTAATGGCTTCATTTTCGGAAGATAAATTAAGGGGAAGATTTTCATTTAAATATATTTCTAAGTCCTTAGAATTGTTTTTTGCTTCAGCTAAGGATTGATTAATAAAAATGGTCGCACCGCTAGGATCGACAATACGAACCCAATCATCCATTGAATTTAATACTGCAAAATTTGTTTCTTGCAGTCTATCTACGAGTGTTTTTCCCATAAAATCCATCCCTTTTTGTTTAATAAGCTAAACTTTCTTTCTTATAACTATATCATTTAATTATTTAATTGGCAAATAAATCCGAATGTACTAAAGCTTGAAATTTTAACGTTTATTAACAATATATTTTAAATTAGGAAACAAAAAAAGAGAAGGACGTTCCCTTAACTTTAAAATTTAAACATTTTTATATTTTTTGCTTTAATAAATAAAAGGCCCACATATAAAATATGTTTTGGCCTTTTAATTTTTATTTTTAAATTTACTTTCTGCTATCTAAATTCAAATTTATTTGAATTATCTAGTTCTGCTCCATTTACATATTTTTCATCTACGCCAAAGAAATATGTTAATACAAAGCCACCGATATATCCAGCAATTAGACCTGCTAGATATCCTATCCATCTACTTTTATAAATAAGTGGGATTAAGGCTATACCTGAAGGTCCAATTGCAGTTGCACCAATACCTCCAAATAAACCAATCACTGCACCACCGATACCTCCACCTAGGCAAGCTGTTATAAAGGCTTTACCCATCGGTAAGGTTAAAGCGTAAATTAATGGTTCTCCAATACCTAAAAATCCTACTGGAAGTCCACCTTTTGCTATAGTTGTGATTTGTTTATTTTTTCTACATTTAACAAGGATTGCTAAAGCTGCACCAACTTGGCCAGCTCCTGCCATAGCAAGAATTGGAAGTAAATATGTTGCACCTTGTTGCTCGATCATCGCTACATGGATTGGTGTTAATATCTGATGAAGTCCTAGCATTACCATTGGTAAAAATACTGCGCCTAGGATAAATCCAGAAACTGCTCCACCCATATTTATTACAGCATTTATAAATCCAATTAATCCATTAGAAATTACCCCGGCAAAAGGCATTATGATAAACATTGTCAATATACCTACTGCAAGTAATGATAGCATTGGTACTAAAATAATATCTAAAGAATCTGGTATTACTCTATGAAGGGCGTTTTCTATTTTTGAGAGAATATAAACTGATAATAGTACACCTATTACTCCACCTTGTCCTGCCGCAAGTGGTGATCCTAAGAATATATTATTAATTGGCATATCTGGATTCATTCCTGTTAGATAAACCATGCCACCTACAACTCCACCGAGTCCTTCATTTGCACCAAATACTTTGGCTGCATTGATTCCTATAAAGATGTTTAGATAAGCATAAAGTCCACTTTTCATTACATTTAAAATTTGAATGAAATTATTTATATTATCACCAGTAAGAGTTCCTGCTGTTGCCATATTTGAAAGGACTGAAGCTATACCACCTATAAGACCTGCACCTACGAAAGCAGGAATTAATGGGACAAATATTGAGGCTATAGATACTGTAAATTTCTTAAATCCACTTTGTTTTTGTTTAGATTTGTAAGCTTCTTTATTTTCTTTTGTCCTTCTTTCTAGTCTTTCTTTATCTGTTTCTTGGCTTTTTGTTGCTCCTACTTCTTCAGATAATTTTGTATTAGAAATTTCTGCCATAGCCTTTGCTACCTTTTCGCTTTTACCTGGTCCTAAGACTACTTGGATTTGATCGCCTTCAACTACTCCCATTACTCCTTCACGAGATTTTATAGCATCATAGTTAACTTTGCTATCATCTTTTACTTTTACCCTGACCCTTGTCATACAATTAATAACTTCATTAAGGTTAGAGCTACCTCCAAAGTCATCAATTAAAATTTTAGCTAATTGATTATTATCCATTTATATTTCCTCTCTTATAAAGCCTTTATTTTTTTCCAAGATTTCACTTGCTTTTTCATAATCCACATCTTTTATAGCCATTATTATAGCTGCCTTTACATTGTTATTAGCTTCTTTTAGTAGTTTATTTGATCTATCATAATCACAACCACTTATTTCGCTAATAATTTTTGTAGCCCTATCTACCAATTTTTCATTTGTAGGTCTAACATCTACCATCAGATTGTCATAAACTTTTCCTATCTTAATCATGGCAGTAGTAGTAATCATATTTAAAACGAGCTTTGTGGCTGTTCCTGCTTTCATGCGAGTTGAACCACTTAAAACTTCTGCACCTGTTTCAATCTCGATTGGAAAATCTACATATGAAGAAATTTTTGCATTTTTATTACAAGCAATAGATCCTGTGCTAGCTCCTAATTCTTTAGCATATTCTACTGCTCCTATAGAATATGGCGTACGACCACTGGCAGCAATTCCTATTACAAAATCATTTTCTGTAAGATTTTCTTTTTGTAAATCTTCTTTGGCAGCTTCCTTAGAGTCTTCTGCGTTTTCAATAGGATTTCTTAGAGCATCATCTCCGCCTGCTATAAGTCCTGTTACCATTTTAGGATCTACTGAAAATGTTGGGACTGTCTCTGATGCATCTAATACTCCAAGCCTACCACTGGTACCTGCTCCTAGATAAAATAATCTGCCCCCATTTGTAAAAGTTTCGATAACTTTATCTACAAGAGGCTCTATTTGATCCATAGCTTCATATACTTTTTTTGCTATAGTTTGGTCTTCTTGGTTTATAATCTCTAGTATTTCTCTAGTCGATTTTATATCCAAATCATAGCTTCTAGGATTTCTATCTTCTGTTGAACTCAACTAAATCGCCTCCTTTTATATAATCTACAATTTCTAGATAATCATCTTTTACTCTACCAATCACGTTTCTTTCTGGACTTACTCCTAAATCTTTTTTAATAATCTCAATTTCACCTCTATAACGACCAGATAAATTATTTAACATAACTATATCGCCGCGTTTAATAAATGTAGGATTTTGAGGATCTACATCTCTCTTTTCCCTTTCATTTCTAATTAAATAGTCACTTATGTCAGCTCTTACTTTTATTTTTTCTATATATTTAGAATCCTCTAAAAATGAAACTGGTAAGGTCACAATCTTTTCATTGTTAAATTTAGAAATATATTCCTTATCCAAAGTTTTTACATCTTCTGATAAGACTATTAAATCTAGTTTATATTTTCTTTCAAATTTTATAAAAGTACTATAAGGATTTTTGTATCTATCATTTTCCAAAGTAGGAAGTCCCTTATAGACTGGACCTCTTAAATTTCCATTTCCAGGAATAAATCCTCCTAAGTTTAATCCATAAGATTTTATAAGACTGTTTTGCTTAATAAAATAATCTTCAGATAGTCCACTATATTCTAAGGGATAAAAATTATGAATAGCAATTATATTATCCATTTTTGTATTTGCTAATTTAAGCTTAGATAAAAAGTCATTATTAACAGTGGATGCATTAATAGCTAAAGATTTTTTATGTGAAAGCTTAGATATCTCTTCATAAGTAAAGCCAAAATCAAGCCTTAAAATCAAATCCATATCAATAAGTTCTGGATGATTGTTTAAAGTTTCATTATTGATATCTACACAAATCCTAATACTATAATCTTTGCACAAATTATATAATTCTAAGAATTGCCTATAACTTTCATCACTGGTCGGATAGTGAAGGGAAGTAAATACTAAGTCAAAATCCTTATTTTTTTCTATTTCTTTTTCTATATCAATATCTTTCTCAAAGTAAATGGAAAAACCTAACATTTTATTTATCCTTTAAATTATTGGTTAACTGCTTAGAAATTTTTAAATTATCAGTAACAGCATCCATGTTTTCAGCCAAATATCCATAATATAAGATATCAGTTACTATTTGTGATGATAATCTAGATGATACAGCCCCAAATCTCATTTCTTTTTCAATTTCAGGTATTAACAAAACCTCATCTGAAAGCTTGGATAAGCTAGTATTTGCACCCTTAGTTATAGTTATAACTTTTGCACTAATACTTTTAGCAAAGTCTGCTGCAATTATTACTTCCTTAGTATTTCCAGAATAGCTTATACATACCAAAACATCATCTTTTTTTATATTTGCAATCAAGGCCAAATTAGTATGGGCATCTCTTTGATAATAAGCTTTTTGCCCAGCTCTTTGAAGTTTATATAAAAAATCTTCGCATACCAGTCCAGAGCTTCCTACTCCTGCTAGGTATATATCATTTGCTTCTACTAAATATTTTGTTGATTTTTCTATAATTTCGTCATCTAACAAAGCAAAGGTCTTTTCTACAGCTGATAAGACATTGTTTTTGCTTTTAGAAACAATGCTTGGAGTAGGTTCACCACCTCTAATAACCTCATCTTTAAGCTGATTAGTATCTGTTTCAAGGGATTTGGCAATATCAACTTTCAAATCAACATATCCCCTATAACCTATTTTTTTTACAAATCTAATAATGGCTGATTGGCTTGTTTCAATCAAACTAGCTAATTGCTGAGTATTGCTATTTAAAACCAATCTAGGATTATCAACCATAAAATCCGAAATTTTTCTGTCAGATGGTGTAAATTCAGACTTTCTTTGATTTATTTTTATTAAATAATCCATAAACACCTCTTTTGTGAAAAGCTTTTCTTAAAACTATTATATCATTATAAATAAATATTTCAATCATTATTTTGATTTAGTAAATATTTATTTTATTATTCAAATATGAAATTACTTCATTTAGATTACTAGCTTCTTTATCAGCATCAAAATCTTTTTTAAAACTATTATCATGAATTATTAAATAATCAATACCACTTGCCTTGGCCGCCTTATAGCCGTTAAATGAATCTTCTAATATAAGAGCTCCATCTTTTTTTAGTCCAGATTCTTCTAAAGCCTTTAAAAATATATCCGGATGTGGTTTTCCATTTTCTAGTTCATGACCGGACACATAAAAATCAAAGTAGTGATCTATATCTTGATTCTTGAGCAAATATGAGATTTTTTCTCTAGAACTTGATGAGGCTACACAAGCTTTAATATTATTTTCTTTTAAAAATTCTAATAAATTAACTAGTCCCTCTTTTTTCATATCACCCTTATAATTTAAAAAATATTCATTGCGATATTCTGTTAATTTATTTCTTAATTCGCTTGCTTTTTGCTTGCTACCAATTTCTTTTGCAATAATTTCTTTTATTTTCTTACCGTTCATGCCTGCAAGTTGCTTTCTCTTTTCATTATTATATTCAAAGCCATATTCTTCACTAAACTTAAACCATGACTCATAATAAAATTTTTCTGTATCTAACATCAGTCCATCCATATCAAATATTACTAATTTATAAGACATAATCTACTCCTTTATATTTCTATGCTTTCTTACCCTATTTTTGGCAAACAAAAAAGCACCTTTGTACACGCTCAAAGATGCTAGAAGTTTTATTATTAATTTATTAATTGATTTTATTATGGGTTGGATTTTTTAACTTATATGCTATATTGATTCTCTCTGTGTTTTACCTGAAAGTGATCCTTTCACAGGGTAATACCTGTTGTGAATTTAGTTTTTAGAGCTAAAATTTACTGTGGGTACTCTAGATAATCTACACATAAGTTTTTTATTATCCTTGTTATTAAACAAGTTCAAGTATAGCTCTTTCTGAGCCGTCGCCTCTTCTTGGTCCCATTTTTAGTACTCTTGTGTAACCACCGTTACGTTCTTCATATTCTGGTGCTATTTCATCAAATAATTTTTGAACTGTAGATGGTTTGTAAATGTAGCTTGCAGCTTGTCTTCTTGCATGAAGTGAGCCATCTTTGCCAAGAGTGATCATTTTTTCAGCCATTTTTTGTGTTTCTTTAGCTCTTGTAACTGTAGTTTCAATTCTACCGTTTTCGAATAAAGAAGTCACTTGATTTCTAAGCATGGCATTTCTATGGTCAGTTCTTCTGCCAAGTTTTCTTTTATTAGCCATTTTTACCTCCTATTCATCTTTAAGACTTAGTCCCATTTCATGAACTTTGTCTTTTACTTCTTCTAGTGATTTTTTACCAAAGTTTTTAATTGATTTTAATTCTGATTCAGATTTTTCTACTATATCACTTACTGTATCGAATCCTGCTCTTTTTAGACAGTTAAATGAACGTAGGGATAGGTCCATTTCTTCGATTGTTTTTTCTAGTTGTTGGTCTGTATTATCTTCAACAACAACTTCTTCGTTTTCTTCTTTAACTTCTTCTTCTACGAATGACACATTTGGAAGGTCTCTAAAGTATTTAAAGTCATTAATTAAGATATTTGCTCCTTCAGAAAGAGCTTCTTGTGGTGATATAGTTCCATTTGTCCACACTTCTATGATTAATTTATCATAGTCAGTAGCCTCACCTACTCTAGTATTTTCTACAAAGTAGTTTACTTTTTCTACTGGTGTAAATGATGAATCTATAGCAATAGTACCTATTGGATCTGATTCAGATTTGTTTTGGTCTGATAATTGGTATCCCTTACCATTTGTAACTTCAAGAGAGATAAATAGATTTGCTTTATCATTTACTGTTGCAATGTAATGATCTGGGTTTGCAATTTCGATAGAGCTATCTTTGCTAATATCTTTTGCTGTTACAATTTTTGGTCCTTGAATATCTAAAAATAGGGTAACATCTTCATCACCATGTTTTTTGATGTCAAGGCCTTTTAAGTTTAAAATTATTTCAGGAACGTCTTCTACTACTCCATCTATAGTGGAAAATTCATGAAGGACTCCTTCAATTAGAATTTTTGAGACGCTAGAACCAGGTAAGGATGATAAAAGCACCCTTCTAATACTGTTTCCTATGGTTGTACCATAGCCTCGTTCGAGTGGATATAGGGCAAATTTGCCATAATGATCGCCTTCGTTTATATCGAGTATTTCTATATTTGTATCTAATTTTTCGATCATGGTAACTCCTTAGTTCTAACTTTTTAGTTCTTAATTATTTAGAGTAGAACTCTACGATCATACGTTCTTCTACTGGGATATCAATTTCTTCTCTTGTTGGAAGTCTATCAATAGTTACTTTTAGGTTTTCTAGATCTGAGCTCATCCATTCAACTACTCCAAATGTAGCATTTGTTTCTTTGATAGTTTTAAATAAAGCTTTATTTCTAGATTTTTCACGTACTTCGATAACATCGCCAACTTCTACTAGGTATGATGGGATGTCTACTTGTTTACCATTTACTAATAAGTGTCCGTGAGTTACAATTTGTCTTGCTTCTCTTCTTGTTCTTGCAAGGCCTGATCTAAATGCTATGTTATCAAGTCTTCTTTCGCAAAGAACGATTAATTGTTCACCTGTTTGACCTTCAATTTTAGTAGCTTTTTCATAGTAGCCTCTAAATTGTTTTTCGCTTACGCCATAGATGAATTTAGCTTTTTGTTTTTCTCTTTGTTGCATACCGTAATCTGACATTTTTCCACGTCTTTGTGGTAATTGTCTTTTTGATTCACCTGTGTAACCTAGGTATGCTGGAGAAATTCCTAAAGCTCTTGCTCTTTTATAAACTGGATCTTTTGATACTGCCATAATTTCTCCTTATTAAACTCTTCTTCTTTTTGGTGGTCTACATCCATTGTGAGGAATTGGTGTAACATCTTTAATCATTGTTACTTCAAGTCCTGCAGCTTGTAAGCTTCTGATAGCTGATTCACGTCCGCTACCTGGTCCTTTTACGTAAACTTCTACAGTTTTTAAACCATGATCGATTGCTTTTTTAGCTGCTGTTTCTGCTGCTTCTTGAGCTGCAAATGGTGTAGATTTTCTGCTTCCTCTAAATCCTAATTGACCTGCTGAAGCCCATGATAATGCATTACCTTGCATATCAGTAATTGTCACCATTGTGTTATTGAATGTTGAGTTAATGTGAGCTTGGCCACGTTCAACATTTTTCTTAACTCTTCTTCTTCTAGAAGTTTGTTTGCCTCTTGGTGCCATTTATTCTCCTTAACCCTTTCTTCCTTTTCTTGTTCTTGCGTTGTTTTTAGTATTTTGTCCTCTTACTGGAAGGCCTGCTTTGTGTCTGTTTCCTCTGTATGAGTTAATTTCGCGAAGAGCTCTAATATTCATTGATGTTTCACGACGTAAATCACCTTCGATTGTATATTGATTTAGTTGTTCACGAATTTGACCTAATTCTTCTTCAGTAAGATCTTTCATTTTTGTATCAGGATTGATTCCTGTGTTTTTTAATATTTCATTAGCAGTTGCACGGCCGATTCCGTAAATATAAGTAAGGCCTATTTCTGCTCTTTTTTCTCTAGGTAAATCTATACCAGCTAATCTTGGCATTAAACCCTCCTAACCTTGTCTTTGTTTATGTTTTGGATTTTCGCAAATTACCATAACTTTTCCGTTTCTTTTGATAATTTTGCATTTATCGCACATTTTTTTTACTGATGCTCTAACTTTCATTTATTTCTCCTTGTCTACTTGCGTCGCCAAGTAATTCTTCCCTGTGTAAGGTCATATGGAGATAGTTCTACTGTTACTTTATCTCCTTCTAATATTCTTATGCTGTTCATGCGTAGTTTTCCTGAGATATGGGCTTGGATTTCGTGTCCATTTTCTAGTTCTACTTTAAATATTGCATTTGGGAGTGCTTCTTTTACTACTCCTGTAACTTCTATAGCATCTTTTTTTGACATATATAGAACCTCCTTATCTTATCTAATATGTCTTGTTTAGCAACGTTCATCTCTTTTTTAAGACATATTGGCCTAAAGAGATTCTTTATTTTCTCTTTTTTTAACCATAAATTAGTTAAATTCTCCTAATTTATTGTTAAATTCATCAAATATTTCATCAACAGATTTTGTGCCGTCAATACTCTTTAATATACCTTTTTGGGTGTAATAATCAATAAGTACTGCGGTTTGTTCGTTGTAAACATCGATTCTGTTTTTTACTGTTTCTAGTTTATCGTCTTTTCTTTGAATTAATTCTGTATCGCATTTATCACAGATGCCTTCCACTTTTGGTGGATGATTTTCTATATGATATGTTGCTCCACAGTTTGGGCATACACGTCTACCTGTTGTTCTTTTGATAAGTGTATCATAGTCAACATCAAAGTAGATTACGCCATCTATTTTTTGATTTCTTTGATCCATTCCGCTATCAAGCGATTTTGCTTGATTGATTGTTCTTGGGAATCCATCAAATAATACGATTAGTTCGCTATCTTCGTTATTTTCTAATTTATCAAAATAATCCCAAAGTAGGTCGATGGTTACTTCATCTGGAACAAGATCACCCTTGTCCATATATCCTTTTGCTTTAAGTCCTAGAGGAGTTTCATTTTTGATATTGTATCTAAAAATGTCTCCTGTGGAAATTTGAACTGCATTTAAGTTTTCTATAATTTTTTTTGAAAGTGTACCCTTACCTGCTCCTGGGGGTCCTAACAATATAATATTCATCTTTTACCTATTTAAAAACCCTTTGTATTGCTTCATTGTCATCATTGCTTCTAATTGTTTAATTGTCTCGATTATTACTCCTACTACGATGATTACTGATGAACCACCAAATGATAGGGATAATCCTAATAATTTTGATGCAATTGCTGGAATGATTGTTAGTAGAGCTAGTGCAATTGATCCTATAAAGGTTATTCTTGTTGCAACTTTTGCCAAATACTCACTAGTTGGTTTTCCTGGTCTAATGCCTGGGATAAATCCACCATTTTGTTGTAATTGCTTAGCGTATTCTACAGTATTAAATTGGATTTGGTTATAAAAATATGCAAATATTAAGATTAACGCTGATTGGATAATTAAGTATAGGATAAATCCTCCAGTTGTATTTTGGAAGAAATCTGTTATCCCACTTTTTCCACCGTTTCCAAAGAAAAGTCCAATTGTTGATGGTATTGCAAGTACTGCTGATGCAAATACTATTGGCATTACTCCACCCATGTTTACTTTAACTGGGATGTGAGTTGATTGGCCACCATACATTTTGCGTCCTACAACTCTTTTTGCATATTGGATTGGAATTTTACGTTCACCTTCTGAGATTAGTACTACTGCCATTACAATTAAGATTATTAGTATAACCATGATGATAATTGGTAGGTAGTTTACTAATCCATAGTGAACTTGATCACCCCATCTTGCAATTGTTCTTGGGAAGGATGCTATAATACCCATAAATATTAAAAGACTTGTTCCATTTCCCAGTCCTTTTTCTGTTATGGTTTCACCCATCCAAGTTACAAACATTGTTCCGCCGATTAGTATGACATTCATTGCAAGTTTTTGAAATCCTGTTGCATTTGCAAGTGCTGCTCCGTATAAACCGTTTGTTACTGCTACTGCTTGGAATATTGCAAGAATGATTGTTACATATCTAGTGTATTTTTGGATTTGTTTACGTCCTTGCTCACCTTCACGGGTTAACTCTTCCAGTCTTGGTATTACAACTGTTAAAAGCTGCATTACGATACTAGATGTAATGTAAGGTTGTACTCCTAGGGCAAATATTGAAAGGGTTGATAGTCCACCACCTGTTAGCATATTTAGGTAGTCAACTAGGGTTCCTTCAACAGATGAGTAAGCATTTCTAAGAGTTTCTTGATCTATAAATGGTATTGGAATATTATTTCCAAGTCTATAGATAACTAGCATTAGGATAGTAAACCAAAATCTCTTCCTAATCTCTGGCTCTTTAGATGCTTTTTTTATTGTTTCTAGCATTGCTCACCTTCTTAATTTTCTTGTGTAGTTTCTTTCTTAGATGGTTTTACCCATTTTTTAACTTCAATTTCTTCTACTGATCCACCAGCAGCCTCAATTTTTTCTTTTGCACTTGCTGTGAATTTGTGAGCTTTAACCGTTAGTTTTGATGTAAGTTCTCCATCACCAAGGATTTTAACTCCATCTTTTGCTTTATTTTTATTTAATATTCCGTTTTCAAATAGTAATTCTGGTGTTACTTCTGTACCATCTTCAAAAGCATTTAATGTTTCAACATTGATAACTTCGTATTGTTTTTTGTTGATATTTTTAAATCCTCTTTTTGGAAGACGTCTGTATAGTGGCATTTGTCCACCTTCAAAACCTGGTCTTACGCCACCGCCGCTTCTTGAGTTTTGACCATCTTGACCACGACCTGCGCGAGTACCATTTCCTGAACCTGGACCTCTACCTTTTCTTTTTCTCTTTTTTAGAGGTTGATTAGGTTGTAATTCATGTAATTTCATCTTACACTCCTAGTTTAATTCTTTTACTTCTAGCATAAATGGAATTTTATTGATCATTCCTCTTACTGCTGGATTATCTTCTTTTACAACGCTTTGGCCGATTTTTTTAAGTCCAAGGGCTTTTGCTGTTGCAATTTGATCATCTTTTCTACCGATAAAAGATCTTTTAAGTTTGATTTCTAATTGTGCCATACTCTCTCCTTAATAATCGAATTCTTCTACCGATTTACCACGAAGTTTAGCAACTTCTTCTACAGTTTTCATGTTAGAAAATGCATCTAGACATGCATTGATGATATTTCTAGGGTTACTTGAACCTAGGTTTTTAGCTCTAATGTCTTTATACCCTGCAAGTTCACAGATAGCACGTACTGGACCTCCAGCGATAACTCCTGTACCTTCTACTGCAGGCATTAGTAATACATGACCTGCTCCTTTTTGTCCTTGAACTCTGTGAGGAATTGTTGTTCCTACTAGTGGAACGTGGATCATGTGTTTTTTTGCATCTTCTGTTGCTTTTCTGATTGCTTCTGGTACTTCTGTAGCTTTTCCTGTTCCAACTCCAACTACTCCGTTAGAATCACCAACTACTACAAGTGCTGCAAATCTCATGTTACGTCCACCTTTTACAGTTTTAGCAACTCTGTTAATAGCAACTACTCTATCTTCGAGGTTTAGTTTTTCTACTTCACTTCTTAATAAATAATTCATCTAATACCTCCTATTAAAACTTAAGACCAGCTTCTCTTGCTGCCTCTGCTAAAGCTTTAACTTTTCCGTGGTATAGGTTACCATTTCTATCAAAGGCAACTTCTGTTATACCAGCATCGATCGCTCTTTTTGCAATAGCTTCGCCAACTTTGCTTGCTGCATCGATATTTGATTTGCTTTCTAGTCCGTCTGCTATATCACTTTGTAGTGTGTTTGCACTTGCTAGTGTTAGACCATTTACATCATCAATAATTTGAGCGTAAATGTTAGCATTTGATTTGTATACGGAAAGTCTTGGTCTTTCAGGAGTACCGCTGATTTTTGCTCTAACTCTTCTTTTACGAGTTTGAAGTCTTTGTTTTTTATTATCTTTAGCCATTTATATCTCCTACTTACCTGTCTTACCAACTTTACGTCTTACATATTCGCCTTCATATCTGATACCTTTACCTTTGTAAGGTTCTGGTTTTCTCCATTTTCTGATATTAGCTGCGTGTAAGCCTACTAATTGTTTATCGATACCTTTTACGATTATTGTTCTATCATTTGGTACTTCAGTTTCGATACCTTCAGGATCTTCCATAGTTACTTGGTGTGAGAAGCCTAGGTTCATAACTAAGTTATTCCCTTGTTTGCTTGCTCTGTAACCTGTACCTTCGATTTGAAGTGTTTTGCTAAATCCTTCAGTTACACCTGCTACCATATTTGCAATAAGTGATCTAAATAAACCGTGGTCGATGTTTTGTTGTTTTGTATAATTTTCTGGAATGTTGATTAGGATTTGATTATCTTCTTCAACTACTTCAATTGTTTTTGGAAAATCTTGAGTTAGGTTACCTTTTGGGCCTTCTACTCTGATATTTTGTCCATCAATAACAACTGAAACTCCGTTTGGTATTTCAATTGGTTGTTTACCTATTCTTGACATATATTTCTCCTTACCATACGTAACAAATAACTTCGCCACCTACATTTTCTGTTCTTGCAGCTTTGTCAGTTAAAAGTCCTTTTGATGTTGAAATAATTGCTGTTCCTAGACCGTTTAGTACTTTTGGTACTTCGTTTGATTTTACATAAACTCTTAGGCCTGGTTTACTTATTCTTCTTAGTCCTGAGATTACTCTCTCACCGTTTTCAGTATATTTTAAGTCTATTGTAAGAATTCCTTGTTTGTTGTCTTCTTCAACATTAAATCCGTTTATGAAGCCTTCATCAAGAAGAATTTGTGCAATAGCTTTTTTTTCATTAGAAGATGGTAAGCTTACTGATTTGTGGTTAGCTTTTACTGCATTTCTAATTCTTGTTAGCATATCCGCTATTGGATCTGTCATCATAATTAATATCCTCCCTAATTACCAGCTTGATTTTCTAACTCCTGGAATTTTTCCTTCATTTGCTAATTCTCTAAAGCAAATACGGCAAATTCCATATTTTCTAAGGTAGCCGTGTGGTCTACCACAAATTTTACATCTGCTATATTCTTGTGTTGAATATTTGTGATGTCTTTTTTGTTTAGCTATCATTGACTTTCTAGCCATTAAGCGCTCCTTTATTTTGTAAATGGCATTCCCATTAATTGTAAGAATGCTTTAGCTTCTTCATCTGTGTTTGCTGTAGTAACTATTGTTATATCCATTCCGTGTAGGAAATCTACATCATCGTATTTGATTTCTGGGAAAATTAATTGTTCTTTAATTCCTAGTGAATAGTTTCCACGTCCATCAAATGAGTTTGGATTAATTCCTCTAAAGTCTCTAACACGTGGTAGTGAAATTGAGATTAGTTTATCTAGGAAATCATACATTTTTTCACGTCTTAATGTTACTTTTGCACCAATTGCTTGGCCTTCTCTAAGTTTGAAGTTAGCTACTGATTTTTTAGCTTTTGCTTCAATAGGTTGTTGACCTGTAATTAATGCAAGTTCATTTTTAACTGCGTTTAATAGATTTTGGTTATCTTTTGCTTCTCCAAGACCAACGTTAATTACGATTTTTTCAAGTTTTGGTACTTGCATTACATTTTCATAGCCAAATTTATCTATTAATGCTTTTACTACTTCATTTTCGTATTTTTCTCTTAGTCTGCTGTTTGCCATAATTTCTCCTTAAACTCAATCGAATTTTTCGTTTGTTTTATGGCTTACTCTGATTTTTCTGCCATCTTCAAGTACTTTGCTTGTTCTTACACCTTTTTTAAGTTCTTCTGAGTATAAAAGTACTTTTGAAGCATCAATTGGGCATTCTTTTTCGATTCTTCCGCTTTCTTCGCCCATTTGTGTTGCTTTTTGGTGTTTGATTCTTACATTAGCACCTTGAACTACTACTTTATTTTCTCTTGGATAAGCTTCGATTACTTCTCCAACATGACCCTTGTATGAGCCTGATATAATTTGAACTTTATCGCCTTTTTTAACGTGCATAACTTCCTCCTATAATACTTCTGGAGCTAGGGATATAATTCTCATGAATCCTTCCCCTCTTAATTCTCTAGTTACTGGTCCAAATATACGAGTTCCTACTGGTGATTTGTCTTCTTTAATGATTACTGCTGCGTTTTCGTCAAAGTTGATTTTTGATCCGTCAGCTCTTTTTAATCCTCTTTTGCTTCTAACGATTACAGCTTTTACAACGTCACCTTTTTTTACCGCTCCGCCGGGTGTTGCACTTTTTACTGAACAAGTAACAACATCACCGATGTTTGCATATCTACTTCCAGTTCCGCCTAGAACTTTGATTACTAATAATTCACGTGCTCCGGAGTTATCTGCAACTCTCATGCGAGTTTCTTGTTGTATCATGAATATCTCCTTAACTTATTAAACAATTTCAGCAGCTTCGGCTACTCTTACAAGTCTCCATCTTTTTGTTTTTGATAGAGGACGAGTTTCCATAATTACTACTGTATCGCCTACTTTAGCTTCATTTTTTTCATCATGAGCTTTATATTTTTTACTTCTGTTGATTCTTTTTTTGTAAACTGGGTGTGAAATTTTTTCTTCAACTAAAACTGTAATTGTTTTATCCATCGCATCAGATACTACAACACCACGTTCTACTCTTCTACTGTTTCTTTCCATGAAATTTAAGCCTCCCTATTTATATTAAGCTTTCTTTCAGTTTGAATTGTTTTAACTCTTGCGATGTCTTTTTTGACATTTCCAATTGCTGATGGATTTTCTAATTGTCCAGTTGCAAGTCTGAAACGAAGATTAAAAAGCTCACTTTGTAAATCATATAATTGTTTATCTAAATCATGGTCTGATAAATTTCTGATTTCTTTTGCTTTCATTATTATTCCTCCGTACCTGTAACTTCAAGTCTTTGTATGAATTTGGTTTTTACTGGAAGTTTGTTTGCAGCAAGTCTCATTGCTTCTCTTGCAACTTCTTCGCTAACCCCACTCATTTCAAATAGTACACGGCCTGGTTTGATTACTGCTACCCAATATTCTGGAGCACCTTTACCAGAACCCATTCTTACTTCTGCAGGTTTTTTAGATACTGGTTTATCTGGGAATACTTTAATCCAGATTTGACCACCTCTTTTGATATATCTTGTCATCGCACGACGAGCAGCCTCGATTTGGTTAGCTGTCATCCAAGTAGCTTCAAGGGCTTGTAAACCGTATTCACCGTAAGCTAGTTGGTTTCCTCTTTGAGCTTCACCTTTCATTCTGCCCCTATGTTGTCTACGATATTTAACTCTTTTAGGCATTAACATAAGTTTTTCTCCTTATTCAAATACTATTTGTTAGTATTTTCGTTTGCGTTTCTGTTAGGACGTCTGTTATTGTTTCTTCTTTTTTTGTTGTTTCTGTTGTTTGGTCTTTGTTTCATTTTTGGTTCGCGAACTGCCTTTTCTCCTGGTAGGATTTCGCCTTTGTAGATCCAAACTTTACAACCAATTTTACCGTATTCTGTATCTGCTTCTGCAAATCCGTAGTCAATGTCTGCTCTTAGTGTTTGAAGTGGAATTGTTCCTTCTGAATATCCTTCGCTTCTTGCCATATCAGCTCCACCAAGTCTACCTGATACCATAGTTTTGATACCTTTTGCTCCAGCTCTCATTGTTCTTTGGATTGGTTGTTTCATAGCACGTCTAAATGCAACCCTATTTTCTAGTGCTGATGCAATATTTTCTGCTACTAGTTGTGCATTTAGGTCTTGGTATTTGATTTCTTCAACGTTTATGATTGTTCTTTTACCTGGTGCAACTTTTTCGATTTTTTTCTTAAGTTCTTCAATACCAGCTCCACCTTTACCGATTACCATTCCTGGTTTTCCAGCATAGATGGTGATTTTAAGGTTGTTTACAGCTCTTTCGATTTCGATATCTGCAATACCTGCATCATAAACTTCTTTTTTTATTACTTTTCTGATGTTATAGTCTTCTACTAAAAGATCTGAGAATTCTTCTTTGTCTGCAAACCATTTTGAATCCCAATCTTTAATAACACCAACTCTAAATCCTTTTGGGTTTACTTTTTGGCCCATCTTTTCCTCCTATGCCTCTATATTTTCAAGAACAACACCGATGTGGCTGCTTCTTTTTAGTATTGGGTATGCTGCACCTTTAGCTTTTGGATGCCATCTTTTCATTGTTGGGGCATCATTAGCAAATGCGTTTTTAACAAACAAGTCTTCTCTGTCAAGTCCGTTGTTGTTTTCTGCATTTGCGATAGCGCTTTTTAGTACATCTTCAAGTAATCTTGCACCTTTTTTGTTTGTAAATCTTAAAATATTTAGTGCTTCGTCTACTTGTTTACCTCTAATTTCTTTGCAAATATAGTTTACTTTAAGAGGAGATATTCTTTGATATTTAGCTGTTGCTTTTACTTCCATTGTCATCTCCTAACGCATTTTTGATTTCATTTCAGTAGCTTTTTTAGCATGGCCTCTGAAAGTTCTTGTTGGTACAAATTCACCTATTTTGTGTCCTACCATATCTTCTGTGATATAGATTGGCACGTGTTTTCTACCATCGTGAACTGCTATTGTATGTTCTACAAATTCAGGGAATATTGTAGAACGTCTTGACCAAGTTTTTACAACTTTTTTCTCATTTTTTTCATTTAATTCGTCAATTTTTTTCATTAAATGATCATCGACAAATGGTCCTTTTTTAAGTGATCTAGCCATTATATCCCCCTATTTTTCGTCTCTTCTTCTTACAATGTATTGTGTAGAAGCTTTTTTCTTATTACGTGTTTTAACACCGATAGCTTTTTTACCCCATGGTGTCATTGGTGATGGACGACCGATTGGTGTTCTACCTTCACCACCACCGTGTGGGTGATCTACTGGGTTCATTACAGAACCTCTTACGTGTGGTCTACGTCCTAGATATCTAGATTTACCAGCTTTTCCTAGTCTGATTAATTCGTGTTCTTGGTTTCCTACAACACCTATTGTTGCTTTACAGTTTAAGTGGATAAGTCTAACTTCACCACTTGGTAGTCTTAATGTTGCAAAGTTACCTTCTTTAGCCATTAGTTGTGCACCAGTTCCTGCTGATCTTACAAGGACACCACCTTGTCCTGGTCTCATTTCGATATTGTGAACTGTTGTACCTACTGGGATATCTTTAAGTTCTAATGCATTACCTGGTTTGATATCTGCATTTTCTCCTGAGATAACTTTATCGTTAACTTTAAGTCCTCTTGGTGCTAGGATATATCTTTTTTCTCCATCTGCATATGCAAGTAGAGCGATATTTGCTGATCTGTTTGGATCGTATTCGATAGTTTTTACTGTTGCTGGGATATCGTCTTTGTTTCTTTTAAAGTCGATGATTCTGTATTTTCTTTTTACTCCGCCGCCTCTAAAGCGAACAGTTGTTCTACCTGTATTGTTACGTCCACCTTTGCTTTTTAGGTCTGTTAAAAGTGATTTTTCAGGTTTATTTGTTGTGATTTCTTCGAATGTTGAAACAGACATATTTCTATGGCCGTTTGAGGTTGGTTTTAATTTTCTAATAGGCATTTAAATCCTCCTTATAAACCTTCGAAGTATTCAATTTCTGCACTGTCTGCTGTTAAAGTAACTACAGCTTTTTTCCAGTCAGCTTTTTTACCGATACCATGACGTGTTCTTACTTTTTTACCTTCGTAATTCATTGTTCTAACTTTTTGAACTTTTACGCCATCAAAGATTTGTTCGATTGCAGCTTTGATTTCTGGTTTATTTGCATTTTTGTCTACTTCAAAAGTGTATTTGTTTTCATCAAGTAAGCTCATTGATTTTTCTGTAATAATTGGTCTTTTAATTATTTCATAAGGTGATTTCATTATATAAATACCTCCTCAAGTTTAGCAATTGCATCTTTTGTAATTACTAGCTTGTTGTGTCTTACTAAGTCATAAACATTGATTAGGTTTGCAGCTGATACATCTACACCTTCGATATTTCTAAATGATCTATAAACTAAGTTATCATTTTCTGCTGTTACTACATAAGCTTTTTTACCAGCTTCGATTGCATTTAAGATGTTTGCTGCTTCTTTTGTTTTAGGAGCTTCAAATGATAGGCTATCTAAAACGATTAATTCATTTTCGTTTACTTTTGAAGTAAGAACTGAGTAAAGTGCTTTTCTTCTTAGTTTTTTAGGAACTTGATAGCTGTAGTCTCTTGGTTTTGGTGCAAATACAACTCCACCGCCTGTATAGTGTGGTGCTCTAATTGAACCTTGACGAGCTCTACCTGTTCCTTTTTGTCTAAATGGTTTACGTCCACCTCCACGTACTTCAGCACGTGTTCTAGCAGATTGTGTACCTTGTCTTTTATTTGCAAGTTGGTTTTTAACTACTTCGTACACAGCGTGTTCGCTAATTTCAGTGTTAAATAGAGTTTCGTTTAACTCTAATTCTCCAACATTTTCTCCTTTTATGTTTAAAACATTAACTTTAGGCATCTAACTCCTCCTTAGTTTTGGCCTTTGACTGCTTGTTTAATTTGAACAAGTCCGCCTTTAGGTCCTGGAACCGCACCTTTAACTAGGATGTAAGAGTCTTCTGTATTTACTTTAACTACTTGTAAATTTTGGATTGTAACTCTTTCATTTCCCATTTTTCCTGAGCCTTTTCTACCTTTGAATACTCTTGCTGGATCTGAACCTGCTGCACGAGCACCTGCTACTCTGTGAGATTTAGAACCGTGAGATTGTGGACCTCTACCATAGTTCCATCTTTTGATAGCACCTTGGGTACCTTTACCCTTGCTTGTTGCAACAACGTCTACGATTTCGCCTTCTTCAAAGATGTCTACTGCTACTTTATCACCAACTACTAGGTCGATTGGGTCATTTCCGTAGTTAACTTCTTTTAAATATCTTTTGTAAGATGCGCCTGCTTTGTCAAAATGTCCTTTGATAGGTTTTTTAACATTTTTTTCTTTTTTGTCCATATAACCGATTTGTACTGCGTTGTAACCGTCTGTTTCGTCTGTTTTAATTTGTACAACTACATTTTCATCAGCTTTTAGAACAGTAACTGGAGTGATAACTCCATCTTCATCGATGACTTGAGTCATGCCTACTTTTGTTGTAAATATACTCTTCATGAGTACCTCCTTAATTACAGCGGATTGATTATCCAATCATTCTAATTACAGTTATTATAACTTAATTTCGATATCAACACCTGCAGGTAAGTTTAATTTCTTAAGTGCATCTAGTGTTTTAGCATTTGGGCCTAAGATATCGATTAATCTTTTGTGTGTTCTTTGTTCAAACTGTTCTCTAGAGTCTTTGTATTTGTGAACCGCTCTTAAAATTGTAATTTTTTCTACTTCTGTTGGAAGTGGAATTGGTCCAGATACTTCTGCTCCGCTTCTTTTAACCGCTTCTACGATTTTTTCTGCTGAGCTATCGATTACTTCATGATCGTAAGCTCTTAATCTAATTCTGATTTTTTGTTGATTAGCCATTTTTCCTCTCTCTTTCTTTACCACGCCTCCGGGCGTTTGATATGTGTGGAAACCGCTTAGAATGATTTCTAAACTTGCTAGGCAAAAGTTCCCTTGTGATTTTGGCCTAAGTCACAAGCAACATCTTGCTTCAAAGCACCATATAATAATACAATAAAAACACCATAAAATCAAGTGTAAAGTAAACATTTTACAATATTTTATATAAATTTATAAATATTGCTAAATAGCTTCTATAAACCTGAGTTTTCCAGCATTTCTTTTGCAACGTTTCATTAATATACCGGCTAATTAGCCTATGTCAAATGAAAATTTGTAAAATATTTTATTTAAATTATAATAGAAACTATATAATATATAGAAAGAATATGAGGAGAAGAATGAAAATCTTAAAAGAATTTGTAATCCTATGCGCTTGTTTACTCATTGGCAGCATTCTAAAGTATCTTATCCCATTACCTATTCCTGATACAATCTACGGTATGGCGATACTATTTATTTTATTTATCACAAAGAAAATAAAAACTGATGATGTAAGAAGAGCTTCAAATGTAATTTTAGATAATATGAGCTTTTTATTTGTACCTGTTGGGGTTGGTATCATCGAAAACTTTGATTTATTTACCCAAAATTTTGTTGCTATGTTTGTAGTTACCATAATAGCTTGTACTGTTGCAATGGCAGTAACTATGATTGTAGTTGAATTTGTACAAAAAAGGAGCAAACATGTTTAGTAATGCATATTTTGGTATTGTCTTATCATTTGTTATATTCCAATTATCAAAAAAATTAACAAACAAAATACATAACGGTATTCTAAGATCTATCCTAAATCCACTTTTAATTTCAATAATTGTAATATCCATTATCCTATCTGTCGCTGGTATTTCTTATCAAGATTATAACTTAGGAGGGTCACTAATATCATTTTTTATAGGCCCTGCAACAGTAGCCTTAATGGTAAGTCTTTATGATAACATACATATATTAAAGAAAAATTTTGCTGCGATTATGATTGGTATTTTTGTTGGAAGCTTTGTTTCAATGCTTGTTACCGCCCTACTTTCAAAAGTTATGGGTGTTGATGATATGATGATTATCACCATGCTTCCTGAATCAGTAACAACTGCCATAGCCGTAGGTCTTGCTGAAGAATACGGTGGTATCGCTGCTCTTGCTGCAATCGCAGTAATTATTCGCGGAATTATTGGCATAATAATCGCACCTATAATTATAAAAGTGTTTAAAATTTATAATCCAGTTGCCCAAGGTATAGGCCTTGGAACAGCTGCCCACGCCCTAGGTACAACAAAAGCCCGCGATATGGGTAATGTTCAAGGAGCCATGGCAGGCTTATCCATAGCCGTAGCTGGAATTGTGACAGTTATTTTAATGCCACTTATGGTTTTAATTTTAAATTCAATATAAGAAAAACTGCAGGAAAGTTAGTCCTGCAGTTTTTTATTCTAAAACTATCTCATTATAAGTTTTTTCTGTCGATTTAAATGTTAGTAGGTAAAAAATGATATAGGCTATAAATACAGAAATTAAACACATTAGATATAATCTAACATTATTTAAACTTAGTATTTGTAAAAACTTAGTTATGATAGGGATAGCAAATAATGAATGGGCGAAGGCAAATATCAGGGGTAAGAAAAATACTAGTCCCATTTGCTTTGAAATTGACTTTTTAGCTTCCCTATCTGTCATCCCAAGTTGTCGCATGGTTTTAAATCTAGCCTTATCTTCCATACCTTCTGAAAGTTGCTTATAATATATGGCAAGAACTGTGGATACCAAAAATCCTAGGCCTAGGATAATACCCACAAAGAATATGCCGGCATATACTGCTAGAAGGTCATTTCTATCAACTTGGCTATCTTGTAAGGAAAACCAATCATTATCCATATTGTCTTTTAGTTCATCCCATAATTTATCTCTTAAATCCGGATCATAATTTCCATCTACATCAAAGTTCACATTATTTACAGTCTCATAGCCACCACCATACCATTCAGGGGTGAAGCCACGTACAACTTTTTCAAAGATTTGAGCATCTTTAAAGATAAGCTGGTCTTTGTCATTGATAGATATATCAGCTATGGATATAGGAGTAGGATAATTTTCTGCCAATTCTTTTTTTATCTTTAAATCCATACCCTCTATTTTTTCTATTTGCCTTTTGTCATTACTTTGTAAAAAGATAACATCATTGTCTTTAAAGTCATAAGCAGAATCGTGATCTAGGACAAAAAATACCATATCAATCTGACTGCCATCCATAGATTGGTCATCTGTAATTTTCTTTTTTAAAATAGTTCCATCTCTATCGACTGGAAGTACTGCACTCTCGTAGGTCCAAATGTATCCTGTTTTATTGTTTTCTTTTAAAATCCTATCTACTTCATCTCTGAACAAATCAATGTCATTGGTATTTGGAAATGATAACTTATAGTCAGTTGCAAACATTTGTTCTTGGACTTCACTTGTTGCAAAGTAGAGGGAAAAACCAGAAGTTAAGACTATGATTACCATAGTAGATAGTATGGCAATACTAGCAAGGGTTTTTGCACTATTTTTTACCCTATAGATAAGCCCAGAAACTGCTGTAAAATTTGATTTTTTATAATAAAAGTTCTTCTTTTGTTGGAGGAGTTTTAGTACACCTGATACTATAACTGAAAATGCTGCGTAGGTTCCTACAATTACTAGCATTACGGCAAGGAAAAATAGTTTGAAAGCATCCATGGGATTTTGTGTTGTAAGGCTAATATAATATCCTGCCCCAATGCACAAAATTCCAAATATACCTGTAGCTATTGGATATTTTGGAGTTTTTTGCCCAGCCTTTGCTTGGTATCTGAAAGACATAGGGCTAAAGTTCCTACTTTTAAATATTTGCCTAGCTAATAATAAGGCAAATATTATAAAAAATATAAGGGCTGTGAGTAAGAGGGGCTGGATTGTAGGAAATATACCAGTTTCTAGAACATTCATATCTGTATCTAGAATTTGCAAAAATCCGGCAAAAACTAGTTTATATATAATAGCTGAAATTATAGTTCCAATAATTATTGACTTTATATATAGGTTGATTAACTCATAGATATAGATTTTTACCAAATGCTTTTTTTCCATACCCAAAGTCAAATATAGGGCAGATTCTTCCGCTTTATTTTTCTGTATAAAATTATAGTTGGTCAAAATTGTTAATAGTGCAAATATCAACAATATTATAGAACCCAAATTCATCAAAGTTCTTATGGTTGTTTGTCCGAAAAAGTTTTTTGTCAATGGATCTGCGCTTATTGATAAGCATATATTTATTAAAACTATGAAAAATACTGTTGTACCTATAAATGGTATATAGAGCCTTTTATGTCTTTTGATCCCATCTATGGCTAGTCTGTGGTAGAGTGATTTCATCTGATCTCACCCCTTTGAAGCATTTGCATAGTATCAGCAATCTTTTCGCCCATTTCATATTTTGAAAAACCAGAATTATAAAGCTGGTGGAAGATTTTGCCGTCTTTGATAAACAATACTCTCTTTGCTTCAGAGGCTGCCTGGATGGAATGGGTTACCATTATTACAGTTTGTCCATTTTCATTTAAGTATTTGAAAACTTCCATCAATTCCCTTGATGAATTCGAATCCAAAGCGCCTGTTGGTTCATCTGCTAGAAGTAATTTTGGATTTGTAATAAGGGCTCTTGCTACTGCGCAGCGTTGTTTTTGCCCTCCAGATACTTCATAAGGATATTTGTTTAAAATCTCATCTATCCTTAGTGGCTTAGCCACTTGCAAGAGTTTTTTATCAAAATTTTTGGGGTCATCTTCTGCTAATATAAGTGGTAGCAAAATATTTTCTTTTAAAGTAAGGGTATCGAGTAAGTTAAAATCTTGGAATACAAATCCTAGGTGGTCACGTCTAAATTTTGAAATCTCAGAATCACTTATGGTCGATAAGTCTTTACCTTCTAAAACTATATTCCCTTTACTAGGCTTATCTAAGAGAGCTAATAGGTTAAGCAAGGTAGTTTTTCCGGAACCAGATTCCCCCATTATAGCTATGTATTCTCCTTCTTCTACCGAAAAATTCACATTGTTTAAGGCGTGAACTTGGTTTGTTGATAATCTTGACTTATATATTTTTTCTAAATTTGATACTTCTAATAACATATTATCACTTTCCTTTCTTATCTTTGTCTATATATTACAAGATAAAAAAATAAAAATCCCTCGATTAAAATAACAATTTTTTCCTTAAAGTGACAATTTGTTATTTTAAAACTCGACTAAGATTTAATATTACTTTTGTTCCTACATCTACTTTTGATTCTATGCTAACATCTATGGACAAATTTTCTGCTGCAGTTTTGACTAAATTTAAACCAATACCAGTAGATTTTTTGTAAATGCGCCCGTTATATCCCGTATAGGACTTATCAAAAACCCTAGGCAAATCTTCTTTTCTAATACCGATTCCAGTATCTTCGATGATAAGATTTTTATCATCTATATAAAAAGAAATTTCTCCTTCTTGGGTATATTTGTTGGAGTTTGATAAAATTTGGTCGAGAATAAGAGCAAACCACTTTCTATCTGTAGTTAGCTTTAGATTAGTAGGAACAAAATTAACCTTGTTTTTCTTTTTAATAAATACTTTTGAATATTTTTTGATAGATGAACTTATAAGCTCATCAAGGTCTGCTTGTTCAAATACAAAGTCAGTAGATAGTGATTCCAATCTCATATAGGATAAGAGGGTTTCGATGTATTCTTCTATCTCAAACACCTCGGCTTTTGCTGCATGATCATCTACAGGGTGGTCTTTGAGGATTAGATTTAAGGAAAAAAGTGGAGTTTTTACCTGGTGGGTCCACATACTTACATATTCTTTGAATTCTGCCATTTTTATTTCAAAAAAATTTTCCATTTGCTTATTCGACTTGTAAATATTATTAATATTTTCAAAAGCCTTGGTATTTTCTATTAAAAATGGAGCTTTGGATTCAAAATCATTTGTCCAATATGTAATTTCATTTGAAAATCTCTTAAAATTTCTATAAGAGATTACAAGGTCAATTAAAAATAAAAATACCGATATAAGGCAAATATATGATATGTAATTTTTGTCGAAACCAAAAGTAATGCTTGCTAGTAAGGCAAGGATGAAAATTACAAATAATATCAGACTATGGCCTTTGATTTTTATAAATTTAGACATCTCTTTCAATATAATAACCCACCTTTTTCTTTGTTTTTATCAAATCCTTAAGGCCTATATCTTCTAGTTTTTTTCTTAGTCTCATAATATTTACAGTGAGAGTATTATCATCGATAAACTCATCAGTCTGCCAAATTTTATCCATAAATTCTTCACGCCTAAAAACTTTTTCCGGGTATTCAAACATCATTTCCAAAATCAAATACTCATTTTTTGATAAAGATATTTCCTCATTAGCAAATTTTAAAACCATCCTATCCCTGTCAATAATTACATCCTTGTAGGAAATATTATTAGTAGACTCACTATATTCAAAAGTACGTCTTAAAATTGCCTTTATCTTTGCAAGGAGCAGTTCCAAATCAAAGGGTTTTGTAATATAATCATCCGCTCCCATATTCATGGCCATAATTTTATTTAGATTTTCATCTGCAGAAGAGATAAAAATAATGGGAACATTTGAAGATTTTCGAATCTGCTCACACCAATAATAACCATTAAAAAAAGGCAAGGAAACATCAAGCAAAACCAAGTCTGGATTTACTTTTTCAAATTTTTCATAGACTGTGGAAAAGTCGTCAGGAGTATGAACTTCATAGGACCAGTTTTGCAAAAACTTTTTTAAGGCCTTTAAAATAACGTCATCATCTTCAACTATATATACTTTTATAGGATCCATAATTACCTGCTTTCTTAACTATAATTATAAGTTAAAAATCAAAAAATAAAACCGCCCCAAGGACGGCTTATTATTTCTTACTTATTTTGTTTTTCAAATTTTCAAAATCATATCCCCTATCTTCCAGATCATGGATTAGGTTAGGAAAGGCCTTTAGCAGACGTTTTTCTCCGTATTCTTGGAAGTTATCTTTAAATTCTTGACTACGTTCATCAAATTCTTTGCGTTTTTCACTGGTTTTTTCTGCTCTTTCTATGCCTCTTTGAGCAATTTTTTCTCCAATATCTGTTGTAACTTCTCCTAGTTTTTGTTTTGATTTTTCAATCTCCCTAAATTTCTTATTGATGCCTAAGATAGTATTTACTGTTGCTATTAGGTCTATAAGGAAAATTATAGCAATAATAATATTTACAATTATTAATATCTTCACTGGAAAGGCTGATACAAATTTTACTATCATCGGGTGGATTGCTTCATAGAGGATAAAGCAAAGGGCTCCCCAAATTAGTGAATATTCTGCACAAATATATCCACCTATATTAAACTTTTTGTCTGTGTAATCCCACCATTTTTTGTGAAAAACTTTCTCTAATATAAATCCTGTAACTAGTTCAATAACTGAGGCCACAAGCATGGATGCAAAAAATAAAAACAATTTGCTATATGTATTTACTTTTCCCAACATAAATAAGATAGAAATGGCTGCAAATCCATATATGGGACACCAAGGGCCATTTAAAACTCCACAGTTGATATATTTTCCCTGACGAATGCCATTATATGTAACTTCCATGGCCCAACCAATTATTGCATATATAAAAAAATAAATTATATAATAAGCATTTAACATATTAACTCCTAATAAAAAACTCCTAAGAATTGCTTCTTAAGAGTAATTTTACAAATTTATTTTATTTCTTCAATAACTTTTACAGCTTCTTCTTTTTCAAGAGTACTTCTTGTGTAGATATGATTTTGGCCATCTTTGATTACGATATAATTAAATGATCCATCATCCCAGAATTTGCCTGAATTTTCGCCAATTGTGATTTCCTCTACATCATCTGGAATTGTTACAATTTCTTCTAATCTTTCATCTTTTGGTGTGATTTGAATTGTAATTTTTTTAGCAGGATTATTTTCTGCCATATATTCTACAGTTCTCAAATCCTTTTTTTCATCTTTAAAATTTTCTACAAATTTTTCTGGTAGATATCCGAATTCTAGATCATAGATTCCTTTTTCTCCAGAGTCTTTGTTTTCTACTTCACTTGCAGGATCTGGTTCTACTGCTACATCTTCTGTTTTTTCAGCTTCTTTTACTTCTTCGCTAACTTCATTAGCCGGTTTTTCTTCCGCTGGCCTTGTATTGCCACAAGCTATAAGTGGTGTTAATAAAGCTAAAATCAAAGCTAGTGATAAATATTTTTTATTTTTCATAACCTCTCCCCTTTTTGATACAAGGATAATTATACTATTATTTTTAAAAATAAAAATTTATTTATTATTGTTCTTATCATATTCTTTTAAATGAGCTTTAGCCCTTAATAAAAACTCTTCCATTACTTTAATTCGTGCATAATGTTTCTGATTACCTTCCACAATTATCCATGGAGCATAGTCGACATTTGTTCGATATAACATCTCATCCATAGCATTTATATATTCACTCCATTTATCACGATTGCGCCAATCTTCATCTGTAATTTTGTAGTTTTTATCAGGATTGTTCTCTCGATCCATAAATCTTTGATATTGGGTATCTTTATCTATTACTACAAAAAATTTCAAAATTAATGATCCATGCTCAGCAATTTGTTTTTCAAACCCTAGAATTTCATCATAGGCTCTAGCCCATTCATTTGTACTCGCAAATCCTTCTACTCTTTCAACCATCACTCTTCCATACCATGATCTAGAGAAAATCCCTATATAACCATCTTCTGGTAATTTATTATAAAATCTCCATAGATAATTATATTCATTTTCTTCTTTGCTTGGTGCTGAGATAGCATGAACAGTATAAAGTCTTGGGTCAACTTTTTTTATCAAACGTTCAATAGCCCCATCTTTTCCAGCCGCATCTACACCTTCAAATACTAAAACGGTCGATATATCTCTTTCATAAAACTCAAAAAGAACATCTTTGATTTCTTTTTCTAGGCTTTCTTTTTTCTCTTCATATTCTTCATCTGAAATATTTTTGTTTAGGTCTAAATTTTCAATTACTTGAACTGGATTGCTATAAGATCTTACTTCATTTTTGCTATCAATTCTTTGAGTTGATACGCGCTCTAGTCCTATTGTAAGTTCTTCTAACATTTGATAAAGGGCTTGTTTGGATGCTTTTTTCAAATTGTCGCTTTCAATAATTGTCCAAGGACTAAAATCAAAATTTGTTTTTTCTAAAATATTTTCAAAGTGACTTTGATACTTTTTATAGTTTTTATTTTGATCTTTATCAGATTGGGTTAAATAAAAACTTTTTTGATTGCTATTTTCTAATTCTTTAATTCGTTTTTTCTGCTCATCTTCACTTACATTTAAAAAAAGTTTTATAATTATTGTCTGATCATCATAGAGGATTTTTTCAACTTTTTCTAAAGACTCTATCTTATTTTCTAGTTCTTTATCGCCTATATTTACATCATCAAATAATTTGTAATAAAATGACCTGTCAAAAATTTTTATGTGACCTTTTTTGGGGATATTGTCAAAAAATCTTTTTGTAAAATGATATTTTTTGTCATATTCCTCATCTTTTTCAAAAACTTCAACATCAAAGTATTTTGGATTGAGCTCTTCAGCTAAATTATTGATTACATAACCCTTGCCTGAGGACTCAAAACCATCTATCATAACAAGTACAGGTATTTCCAAGTTTTCACAAATCCTTGAAAGTCTTGCAAGTCTTGTCTTTAAATCTGATTTGCTTATATCATCAAAATTTGCTTGATAATTCTTATTTAAATCCATATTATTCTCCTTAATGCTTTGATACCCCAATTTTTTCTAAATGATATCTGCTATAAGAGCTCGATTTTTTATTTTTATTGTTTTATTCTTTATTTCAATCAACCCATCATCTACCATATTTGAAAGCTCACGTGAAAGGGAGGGTCTTGTTGTTGCCAAAATATCCGCCCACTCTTCGCGAGATAAATTAGTTTTTACCACTCCATTTTCTTCATTTATTATCAAATATTTTGCTATTTTTTGCCTTAAGGTTGGCTGGGATGTAATTTGATTGGATCTGCTTAATTGCAAGCATTTTTTAGAGACTAATTTTGTGTAAGCAATTAAAAAATCCTTAGGTGTATCAGTCGCAAAAAGTTTTTTAAAATCATGGATTAACAGGACTTTTGAATCAGTTTCTGCTTGGGCAGAAAAATCAAAGGGTTCGTCTAAATAGGAGTAAACTTCTCCAAATATAGCTGGCTTATTAAATTTTCTAATTATAAATCTTTTGCCATTTGGATCGATTTTATAAACTAAAATACTACCTTCTACTAGGTAATACATTGCTCCTGTTACCTCGCCAACTGTAAATATTTGTGAATTCTTAGGATAGATTTTTTCTTCAAATTTTGTTTTTTGGGTCAATATTTTTAAATCTTCATCAGATAAGTCTTTAAAAATAGAAATTTCTCTTAAATTCATATTTCACCTCAATTTAAGTATAAAAAAAGACGCAATATTTTTCAATGCGTCTTATGTTTTATTTTTCTATTATCTCAAGTATTGTCTTATCTGCTGACTTAAAGCCTTGGTGGGAAAGTTTACCAACATTTGCAATAGTTTGTTCAATATTTTCTCCTACTACACCAACATTTGCTTCGCTTACAATACCATTTAATGAAAGGTAGGCTGCAATTATTGCTTCCTCGGCACTGGTAGAAAGTTTCATAGAGCAGGATTCTTTGGCTCCATCACAAAGCATACCAGTAAGATTTGCAAAAACATTTGTACAAGCCCCTGCAATTTCTTTTTGACTACCTCCAAGCATAAAGGCTATAGCTGCTGTTGATCCAATAGCTGCCCCGATAGCACAACCACAGATTCCGCAAAGTTTTCCAGCGTATTCTTTTACATAACGATTGATTATATGAGCAAAAAATAAAGCACGAGCTAAAATTTCATCATCCAATTTTTCATGTTTAGCTACCATATATACTGGCAAAATAATTCCTACACCTTGATTGCCGCTGCCACCTGATGTCATAACTGGTAATGGTCCACCACCCATACGCATATCAGCTGCAGCTGCGGTTAAAATCCTAGTTTGACTTATAAAATTATCCGGCAAAATTTTATTTTCCTTAAGCTCATTTAATTTTTTACCAAGACCCATACCATAGCCTTTTAGGCCTTCTTCAGCTGCCTTTAGGTTTACATCCACTCCTTCTAGGACAAAATTTATATCTTTAATATCCATCGATCTTACAATTTTTTCTAAATCTGCAAAATCCATTTCTTTTATATCAAAGTCTGACTTGTCTTTTTTTACAAATGGATTATCCAAAATAACATGGCCATTTTTTATGATTTTGCTTATATGGGAGTGAGAATGTGAGATAATTGTTGTTACCATATCTTTTTTCGTCATCAAGGTAACTTCTATGTATATATCTGGTAAATCTTCATTGAAATATTCATTAGATAAATCTCTAATATTTACAACTAAATTATTACTAACAAATTCTCTAGCTTTTTTTATTTCATCATCACTAAGATTTGAAAAAATCAAAAATGCTTTATCAGTTTTTTTGGTAAATGCACCCAAACTTGCCGCAAGTTCTAAGCCATGATCTCCAGTCTTGGGGATTTTTACAGATTTACCATTTTTATATATATTATTACTTACTTTTAAATTTATTTTTGTAATTTCATCTTTATTTAAATAGTTACTAGCAATATTTGCCGCATAGGCAACAGCTACTGGCTCTGTGCATCCAATAGCTTTTGTAGAGTCTTCCCCAACTATGTTTATCAATTCTCTTTGAACATCATCCATAAAATATCCCCTTTCACCATAATTATATTAAAATTTTTTATAATTGGCAAAGGTTTTCATATAATTTTAAGCTATATTATAGAAAATCTTTTTGTATAAAAAAATCAGGCCCCTTTGAGGACCTGATTTGTAAATATTTATTAAGCTGTCATTGTTGCTAAATCTTCTTCTACTGTTGAGATTGGAGCAATGCCAAAGTTTTCTACTAAGAAGTCTACAACTGTAGGAGATAGGAATGCTGGTAGTGTTGGTCCTAGGTGAATATTTTTTACTCCTAGGCTTAGTAAAGATAGTAAAACTATTACTGCTTTTTGTTCATACCAAGCTATGTTATATTCAATTGGTAAATCATTTATATCATCTAATCCAAAAGCATCTTTTAATGCTAGTGCAATTTGTACTAATGAGTATGAGTCGTTACATTGACCAGCATCTAGTACTCTTGGGATACCATTTATATCTCCAAGTCCTAATTTGTTGTATCTATATTTTGCACAACCTGCTGTTAGGATTACGTGATCTTCTGGAAGTCCTTGGGCAAATTCTGAATAGTAATTTCTTTCTTTAAATCTACCGTCACATCCACCCATTACTACGAATTTTTTGATATTTCCAGCTTTAACTTCTTCTACAACTTTATCAGCTAATTGGATAACTTGATTGTGAGCAAAACCACCTACTACTTTTAAATCTTCAAGATTTGTTGGAGCTTCACAAGTTTTAGCTAATTCAATGATTTCAGAGAAGTCTTTGTAGCCATTTTCATCAGCTTCAATGTGTTTGCAACCTGGATATCCTGCTTGGCCAGATGTAAACATCTTATCTTGGTAAGTATTGTCTTTTTTCATTGGTACAATACAGTTAGTTGTCATTAAGATTGGACCATTGAAAGCTTCAAATTCTTCATTTTGGTGCCACCAACTAGAACCATAATTTCCGTGGAAGTGGTCGTATTGTTTAAATTCTGGATAGTAGTTTGCAGGTAGCATTTCTGAGTGAGTATAAATTTCTACTCCGCTGTCTTTACTTTGTTCAAGTAGCATTTTCATATCGTGTAGGTCGTGGCCTGAAATAAGAATTCCTGGTTTGTTACCTGCAGAATAGTCTACTTCTGTAATTTCTGGGTTACCGTAGCTTGTTGTATTTGCTTTATCTAAAAGAGCCATAGCTTTTACACCGTGTTCACCAGTTGCCATTACAAGATCAATTAGATTTGGTATTTCTTTGTCAGATTTTGTTGTTTCTTCAAGTGCTTTAGCGATAAATCTATCAACTTCCACATCCCTATAACCTAATACATTTGCGTGGTGGTTATAAGCAGCCATTCCTTTTAGACCGTATGTAGTAAGTTCTGTAAGACTTCTTTCGTCTTCATTTAAGATATTTAAAACGCCAACTTCAATAGCTTTTTTTTCTAATTCGCTATCATCCATTGTTGAGAAAAGAGCAAAGTCTGATAGACCTTCTTTATCTTCAATTTTTTCTAATAGCTCATCTTTCATTTTGATAGTTTCTTTAACTATTTTAAAGATAGCTTCTGTATCAAAGTTTGCATTTGTAATAGTTACGAATAAGTTTTTTGAAATTTTTTCATAAACTTTTTCATTATCCTCGCCTAGTTTATTAGCAACTTCAGCAAGTCCTTTTGTTACATATATTAATAAATCTTGGCTATTTGCAGTATCTTCTTTTTTACCACAAACACCTTGGATAGTACATCCTTCGTTTTTAGCAGTTTCTTGACATTGATAACAAAACATATATTACTCCTTTTGTAAATTCAAATGTTAAATATCTCTTATGGTCTTATTATAGGACATGTAAAATTAAAAATCGGTAACATATGTTACAAATACGATTTTTTTTACCATAAATGTATAAAAATTTATGGGTATAATATAAAAAAGTTAACAAATTTAGGAGGATAATATGGGATTTTTTGATAGATTTAAAACAAAAAATAATGAAAATTCAAATATAATTTATGCACCAATGACTGGTGAAGCTAAAAATATAGGAGAGTGTGAAGACCCAGTTTTTGCCGATGAGATTGTGGGCAAGGGTACTATGATCATTCCAAGTGAAGGAAAACTTTATGCGCCAGTAGATGGGAAAATTTCAATGATTGCTGATACAGGACATGCAGTAGGCATTACATCTACAAATGGTTTGGAAATATTAATCCATATCGGTCTTGATACAGTAGAGCTCAATGGCGATCCATTTAATATAATAGCAAGCCAAGACCAAGATATAAAAAAAGGTGATTTACTTTTAGAATTTGATATTGAAAAAATAAAATCAAGCGGAAAATCTACCCAGTCACCAGTTATTATTACAAATCCAGATAATTATGAAATTTCTGTCCTAAAAACTGGCAATGTGAATCATGGCGATGAGCTAATCGAGGCTAAATAAAGGCAAGATTATGAAATTAATTGCAGTAGATGTAGACGGGACTCTTTTAAATAGCAAAAATGAAATCTCCCCAAAAACTAAAGATGCCTTAATCAGAGCAGGAGAGACCGGCCACAAAGTTGCCATAGTTACTGGACGTCCAACATCAGGGGTAGGATATCTTGCAAAAGAATTGGAATTCGAAAAATATGGAGGACTACTTTCAAATTATAACGGTGGATCAATAACCGATTTTAAAACCGGCGAAGTAATCTCAAATAACACACTTGATTTAGATTTAGCCAAGGAAATCTTAGCTAAAACAAAAGACCTACCCTTAGAAATACTTATCCCAAGTGGGGATAAAGTTATTTCTGATTCAGAAAATAAATATCTGGATATTGAAAGAGATTTACTAAAAATAGATGTAGAAGCTATAGAAGGACTTAGGGATAATATTGACTTTGCCCCAAACAAAATAATCTTTGCAAATGATCCTGAGATACTTGAAGAACATCTAGATTATTTATTTGATACTTATGGAGAAAGTACAGCCCAAGTCAGAAGCCAAAGATTTTATTACGAAATCATGCCAAAAGGCCTTTCAAAAGGAAATAGTCTTTTAGAAATAGCAAAATATTATGGTATTGACCAAAAAGATATAATTGCCTTTGGAGATGAGCTAAACGATGAAACTATGATTGAAATTGCTGGCACTGGTGTAGCCATGGGCAATGCAGTAGAAAAAATAAAAGAAATCGCAGACTATGTTACATTATCAAATGATGAAGATGGGATAGCTGCTTATTTGGAGAAATTTGTACTAAATTAAGTCTTTAGGAGAGGCTTATGAAAATAATAAAAATATTACTTGCAATAATTGTAGTTTCAGCAATTTTTGTAACAACAAGCCACATTGCCAAGTTAAACACTCGGCTAAATGCAAAAATGGGCAACATGGATTATAGGCCTGACATAAAAGAAAATATAGACAAACATGCCGGCGAGCATCACTTTGAAGATAGAGATATAGTTTTTAAAACTGTAAACCATTACGCTAAGATTATGGATGATATATTTATAAATTCTTATGATAACACCAGTCTTGGCGGCTCCTATCTTTTAGGAGAAGATACAGATCTTTGGGCAATATTAATCCACGGCTACACTGCAACAAACAAAACGATGTTTACCATTGCCGATGAATATTACAAAAGAGGTTTCTCAATTTTAGCTCCAAATTTAAGAGGCCATGGCAACAGTGCTGGTATTTTTACTACATACGGTATAAAAGAAAAGGAAGATATAAAATCACGGATAAATTGGATAAAAAAATCTTATCCAGATGCAAAGATAGTTTTGCAAGGCGAATCATTAGGAGCTGCATCAGCAATGTTTCTAATAGCAGAAAATCCAAAAGATGTCATAGCATGTGTTGAAGATTGCGGATACACTAGTTATTTTGAAATGTATGCCAATCAATTCCCAAAAAGATTAAAATTTTTAGCTAAACCAATAGGACTTCTAGCCAATTTGTTCATAAAGCCAGTAATTGGCGCGGATTTATTTAAATCAAACATAGAATCCATACAAAAAACCCAAATACCCACCCTATTTATAAATGGTGCAAAAGACCACTTAGTACCAGTAGAAATGTGCAAAAAACTCTACACTGCCCACAAGGGGAAAAAGGATATACATATAGCAAAAGGCGCAGGACATGCCGAAAGCAAACTTTATGATGCAGATATTTATTACAGGAAGATATTTGATTTTTTAAGTGATATTTAAAAACTAGCTTTACATCAAGCTAGTTTTTTTATTTATCTTATATAGTAAGATAAAACCTAAGAATTATAGTAAGGTATTAGTAGTAGAATATAAGGAGATTAATTAATGAATATTATAGTTGCGCAGTCTGGTGGTCCTACTAGTGTTATCAATTCTTCCCTTGCCGGAGTGATTTCTGCTGGGATTGAAAATGATTTTGATAAAATTTATCTTAGCCTCCATGGCATTGAGGGGATAATAAATGATGAAATTGCTGAGGTGGATAAGGAAAAGTATATAAATAAAAATATAAAAGAAAAGTTAATGGCTAGGCCTTCTTCTATCTTAGGTTCATGTCGTTTTAAGCTACCGGCATCTTTAGATGATGAAATTTATGAGAAAATTTTTGAAACTTTAAAAGCTTATCAAATATCAACTTTCGTCTATATAGGTGGAAATGACTCTATGGATACTGTTATGAAGCTTAATGAGTATATGAAATCACATAATATTAATGATATAAATATCATTGGCTGTCCAAAAACTATAGACAATGACCTAATGGGAATGGATCATTCTCCAGGATTTGGATCTGCTGCAAAATACATAGCTTCTACCTTAAGAACTCTTAGAACCGATGTTGATATTTATGACTTAAAATCAGTTACCTTTGTTGAAATTATGGGCAGACACGCTGGCTGGCTGGCTGCATCAGCACTTAGTGCAAATTATGGAATGGACAAAGAAGTAGTAAATTTGGTTTATCTACCAGAGGATCAAAAATCCTTGGAACAAGTATTTGAGGAAATAAAAGAAGCTTTAAAGTACGAAAACAATTTAATAGTTGCCCTTGCAGAGGGTTTTAGAGATAAAGACAATAAATTAGATGAAGAAAGTTTTTCTAACCAAAATGATGCCTTTGGACACAAAATCGTATCTGGAGTTGCTAGTAGGCTAGCAGATTTGGTGAGAAATAAACTTGAAATCAAATCACGTGCAGTAGAACTTTCTATCGTACAAAGAACAAGCAATCTAATTAGCAAAACTGATGCAAATGAAGCATATAAATTAGGCTATAAGGCAGCAAAACTTGGCATTGACAATACAAATCTTGTGCCTGTATTAAAAAGAAAATATGTTGATGGATATGAAGTTTACTACGAATCTGTAAGCCCAGAAGAAATAGCAAATAAGGAAATGAAAATCCCTAAAGATTGGCTATTTGATAAAAAAACTTTAGAAGAAAAAATCACCGCCTACATCCTTCCCCTTATAGAAGGTAGTATTGAGCAAAATTATGAAAATGGCATGCCTGTTTTTGTAAAACTAAATGATTTTATAAAATAAAAAGTAAAGCTCTACTTGGTTTAGCAAAGTAGAGCTTTTTTATTCTAAATTTTTCTTCTAACATATCTCTTATTAAGTTTTAAAATTATAGAACCAAAAATTACAAGTATAAGTCCTATTAAAAGGTTAATTGTGAAATTTTCTTTAAGAATTAGGACTGAAAGCATGGATCCAAATATTGGGATAAATAATTTGTACATGCCCATTTCTCCCGCTGCGTGATATTTTAAAACTGTATTCCAAGTTATATAGGCAGTTGCTGAGATAAAGGCCCCATAGATTAGCAAAACTATTGCAAGGGGCGAAAAAGTTAGTTTTGTCTTATTCATAATTAGACCAATTATTATTAGCGGAATAGATCCAATTACAAATTGGGCTGCAGTTACAAAAAATTCATTTTGATTTGCCCCGTATTTTCTAACATAAACTGCAGAAAGTGCATTAAATGTTGTTGCAAGTAAGATAAAACCTTCACCAAGCAGGGTAAATCCTGTACCTACATTTCCAAAACCACCATTTGCTATAACAATTCCAAAAGTTCCAATAATTATTGCAAATATAGTTGCTTTATTTATTTTTTCCTTTGGCAGCATTATAGCAGAAAGAATTACAACTATAAATGAATTCATAGCCTGAATTATAGAAGCTTTTATACCAGTTGTATTTATCATTCCAATGTAATAAATTAAGTATTGGACCATGGTTTGAATTAGAGATAGGACAATTATATATTTCCAGTCGATTGACTTTTTATTTACTCTATTTTTGTTAAATGTCAGATAGTAAACAAAGGCTAATACTCCTGCAAGAAAAAATCTGATTCCTGCAAGTAATATTTGTGCGCCTGTATTAGCAGCTGTCACATTCATTTCAGCATAAGTTGTTTTGATAGTTGGTACAGCTGATCCCCACAAAAGCATAGCAAAAAGTGTAAAAATAATAGCAGTTTTTTTATCTTTTAGTATTTCTAGCATAAAATCTCCTTAAAAAATTACTAGAGAAATGAGTAAGTAAACCGCTCCACTTGCTAGCATAATCTTTATCGGGTCGGTTTTAAATTTAAACATTGCAAAAAGTGCAGCACCAAAAATTATTACCATCAAATAATCTATATTTGAAATAGCAATGGTATTTGTATCAAAAAACGCTGTTCTTAAAATTTGCACACCTGCTATCAAAATCATTGACACGATTGCCGGTCTTAAAAAATATAGGATATTTGTCATGGCATCGAGATTTTTATATTTTTTATAAAAATAGGAAATAGACCCGACAATAATTGCTGAAGGCAAAACACAACCTAATGTTGCTGCCAAAGCCCCAGGAAATCCTGCTAATCGTGTTCCTACAAAAGTTGCAGAATTTATTGCAATAGGCCCCGGAGTCATTTGGGAGATGGTAATCAAATCATTAAACTCACTTAAAGTTAACCAATTATTTAAATCAACAACTTCTTCTTGAATAATAGGTAGAGCCGCATATCCGCCACCAAAGGAAAAAAGTCCAATTTTTAAAAAACTTATAAACAATTTAATTAGCATCTTGTCCCCTTTTCACAAATGTGTAAATTACACCAATTACAATAAGAGCTGCAATTATATAAACAACATTTATATCGAAGAAAAATCCTAAAACAAAGCTTGAAATCATAATAAGTGGGATGATTTTTGACTTTGACTTTAGCAAATCTTTGGCCATATCAATTACAACTTTTATAATCAACGCCCCAACTCCAGCTTGCATTCCCTTTAAAAACAAAGCAATATATTGATTTGTTATAAAAGCCTGATAGGCCATTGATATTAAAGAAATTATTACAAGTGGCGGGATAATTGTTCCTAAGATTGCAACAAGCATACCCGGAAAACCAAGTGTTTCAAAACCCACTACTACAGATGCATTTACTGCAACTGCTCCTGGTGCTGATTGGGCAATTGCAGTCATATCTAGCATCTCTTCCTTGCTAATCCATCCTAATTTTTCTACAAATGTTTCCTTCATCAGCGATAAAATCACATATCCTCCACCAAAGGTAAAGGCTGACAAGTAAAGGGTTGACTTAAACAAATCCCATAAGTTTTTCTCTTTTTGCATCAATTCCTCATTTCTATTTATCTAATTAATATAATATCATAAAAACTTTCAAATTAGACAAAAAATATCCTCAAATTGCATTAATTTGAGGATATAGTTTATTAATTAATATTTCTAGTTAAAATATTTTTCATTGATTTTTTGAGCTACTTTTTCTGGAGTAAATCCGTATTCAGCAGTAACTTCATCGCCTTTTCCAGATAGACCAAAGTTATCAATTCCGATATTTAATCCATCAGTACCAGTCCACTCTGTCCATCCAAAAGTAGATCCCATTTCAAGAGAGATTTTGTTTGTAACTTCTTTTGGTAAAACTTCTTCTTTGTAAGCTTCATCTTGATCTCTAAATAATTCCATAGATGGCATTGAAACTACACGGATGTTTTTGCCATTTTCTGCTAATATTTTCTTAGTTTCTAGGGCAAGTTCTACTTCTGAACCTGTTGCAATAATTATTGCATCAGTTTTTCCTTCACTGTCAGATATTACATATGCACCCTTATTGATATCGCTAATATTTTCTGTTTCAGCAAGATTTCCTACATTTTGACGAGTTAGAGCCATTACAACTGGTTTTTCTTTTGACTCAAGGGCAAGTTTCCAAGCAAGTCTTGTTTCATTTGCATCAGCTGGTCTTAACATAATAGTATCTGGTATAGATCTTATCATTGCGAGCTGCTCAATTGGTTCATGGGTAGGACCATCTTCACCAACTGCAATTGAATCATGAGTCATTACATATGTTAAAGGTAATTTTGATAATGCAGATAATCTAATAGCGGGTTTTAGATAATCTGTAAATACAAAGAATGTTGAAACATGGTGCCATGTTCCGCCGTGGGCAATGATACCATTTCCTATTGCAGCCATTGAAAATTCACGTACACCATACCAAACATTGCGTCCTTCTGGACTTCTGTCTGTAAATGCAACTGTGTCTTTAATATTTGTTTTATTTGATGAGAATAAATCTGCAGATCCTCCCCAGAAGTTTGGATTATTTTTTGCAAGATCTTGGATGATTTCTCCATTTGATGCACGAGTTGCTATTGCTTTATCATCTGCAGTGTATTTTTTAACTTCATCCATAAAATTTTCTGGTAATTCGCGGTTTATACCTGCCATAAGATTTTTGTAATCTTCTGGGTATTTTTCTTCATAGGTTTTTAAAAGCTCATCCCATTTTTGGTTTTCTTTCTCACCTGTTCTACCGATTCCATCAGCAAAAGTTTCGTAAATATCATCTGGGACATTAAAGTCATCCTCAGTCCATTCATAAATTTCTTTTGCTTTCATAAATTCTTCAGCTCCGATTGGGGCACCGTGAACTTTGTTTGTTCCTTGGTTAGTTGATCCATAACCTATAATTGTTTTTACTTCGATAAGAGTTGGACCGTGGAAATTACCCTTAGCATGATTAATTGCTTCATAAATTTGATCAAGATCTCTTCCATCTTTAACTTTGATGTAATTCCAATTTAAAGATTCAGCACGTTTTTTAATATCTTCTGAGAAAGTTGTATTAGTCGCACCATCTAAGCAAATGTCATTTGAATCATACAAAACGATTAATTTTGAAAGGTTTAAATGTCCTGCTAGACTCATAGCTTCATAGGAAATACCTTCCATAAGGTCGCCATCACCACAAAGTACGTAAGTGTAGTGATCAATAATTTGTGCATCATCTTTGTTATAGATAGCTGCAAGGTGTTTTTCTGCCATAGCAATCCCAACAGCTTGGGCAAAACCTTGACCTAAAGGTCCAGTAGTAACTTCCACACCTTCAATGTGGCCACGTTCAGGGTGACCTGCAGTTTTTGCTCCGAGTTGTCTAAAATCTCTTAGATCATCAATACTTACATCATAACCTGCTAGATGTAAAAGTGAATAAAGCATAGAAGACCCATGGCCAGCTGATAAAACAAATCTGTCACGGTTAAACCAGTTAGCATTTTTAGGGTTTGCCTTTAAATACTTATTCCACAAAACATAAGCCATAGGAGCCGCTCCCATTGGAAGACCAGGATGCCCACTATTAGCAGCTTCAATTTGAGCAATAGAAAGTGCACGAATAGCACTAATTGCACGTTCATCATTTTTGTTAAACATAATCACTCCTTATCTTTCTATAAAAATAATACCATAAAACATAATTAAATAAAAATAGGGAGGGCCTAGGGACCCACCCAAAATTTATTATTTATTTCTAGCCTCAAAAGCATCCCAGTCTTTAACAAATGCTGCAATACCAGCTGTTGTAAGAGGATGTGTCCACAATTTTTCAAAAAGAGAACCAGGGATAGTCGCAATGTGAGCACCAGCTAGGGCAGCTTTTTCAAGGTGGTTGATGTGTCTGATACTTGCAGCTATGATTTCTGATTCATAACCGTAAATATCAATAACATCACGAAGTTCAGCAATTAATCTAGCTCCATCTTCACCCATATCATCCACTCTACCCATAAATGGAGAAATAAAAGTAGCTCCAGCCTTCATAGCCATAATTCCTTGAGAAACAGAGAAAATCAATGTGCAGTTGGTTTTAATTCCCTCCTTGCTCAAAGTATGTATAGCCTTAAGCCCCTCTTCAGTCATAGGAACTTTTACGACAACGTTCTCAGCCCACTTAGCAAGATCACGAGCTTGCTCAACCATACCCTCATAATCATAGCTAGTAACCTCAGCAGAAACAGGCCCATCAATTAAATCAGAAATTTCAGAAATAACTTCCTTAAAATCACGCCCCTCTTTGTTAATCAAAGAAGGATTAGTAGTAACCCCATCAACAAGCCCTAAGTCATTAATTCTTTTAATCTCATCAATATTTGCAGTATCTAAGAAAAATTTCATGGTTAAACTCCTTTAAAAAGATTCTAGATTTATTATACCATGATAGGAATTATATGAAAACGTAAATAATTTATTTTAAATAGTCAATCCAAGAGATTTTGCTTTCATTTATAGATTTGAAGTCATTTACAAAAACTTCCACAGCCTTTCTGACATTACTATCATCTAGAAATTTCTCAAATATTTCATAAGAACATGTTGCTGTGTCAATACCATATTCCGCTAATTTTAAAACTTGATTTGTACTTTTAAAACTAGATGCAAGAACTTTTGTATTTGGATTAGTCTCATCTAAGATATTTTGAATTTTTATCGTTGTTTCAATGCCATCATATCCTAAATTATCAATTCTATTTACATATGGAGCTAGGTAATCCGCACCAGCTAAAGAAGCTAAAAAGGCTTGAGTTGGACTATAAATTGCTGTTGCTGTTATTTTAGTTTTCTCATTTTTTAATAGTCTCATAGCTTTTAAACCTTCTTTATCTGTAGGTACTTTGATAAAAGTATTTTCCCCAAACTTTTCTTTTAAAAGCCTAGCTTCTTTTACAATATTATCAGCATTGTCAGATAAAGCTTGAATATGGAGCTGATCATCCCCAATGAATTCTCTAATTTCTGTTAAAGTTTCTATAGGGTCTTTTTTATTTTTAAAAAGTATGCTGGGATTAGTTGTTACCCCAGATACTGGAAAATATTCGTATAGATATTTTATATTCTTTATATTTGCATCATCTATTAATAATTTCATATTAACCTCTAGTTTTTCCACCAGCTACATTTATAGTAACACCATGGATATATGATGAACGATCACTTACTAAGAAGCAAACCAAATTTGCTACTTCTGTAAGTTTTCCACTTCTACCAAGTGGAGTAGTTTTGGTACTTTCATAACCTTCTCTAAGTTTTTCGACTGTAATATCTCTTGTGTAAGATAAGGATTCTTCATATTCTAAAGTTCTAAGACCTGTAGCTTCTAAAATTCCGGGAGCAACACCCACAACTCTTACATTATGTTTTCCAAGTTCTTTTGCCCAACTTCTAGTTAAGGAGTTTACTGCATTTTTTGTTGCGGCATATATTGATTGGCCTTCGCTACCTTCTAATCCTGATTCACTTGACATATTTATGATAACACCTTGACCTTGGTCTACAAAAACTCTCGCTGCTTCTTGGGCACAGTAGATTAGGCCCTTGAAATTAATATCTGTTACTAAATCAATTACTCTGTCATCAAGTTCGTATTTTCCATAAGGGTCTTTAGGGTCAACAAGTAATCTTGGGATGTTTATTCCTGCATTATTTACAATAGCATCTAGGTGTCCAAATTTTTTAACTGATTCATTGATTGCAGTTTTGATGTTTTCTTTATTAGTTACATCCAAGTGTACATACAATAAATTATCAGCGCTTTCATCTTTATACTCTGGTTTATTATCGTTGATATCTGTAGCAATAACATTTGACCCAGCTTCTAACAATCCTTCAACAACTGATTTACCAATACCAGATGCAGCTCCTGTTACTAAAACAACCTTATCTTCTAATCCTAACCATGTCATTTTATGCCTCCAATATTTTGAATTCAGTTCCCACATTTATTTCAGGAATTTCTACGTTTTCTGTTATAACTGCCCCTGGTAGTAGATCTTCTACATTTCCACTTAAATTTACAGTTAAGTGAGCCAATCCTTCTAAATTAGCTTGCGCTTCATCTCCTACTGCTAGGATTTTAGCTTTTACCCCGTCAATATCTACATAATCCCCAACTTCTATATATCCATCGACATCTTTTAATTCTAATGAATAGCAATAATCTCTTAGTTCTTCTAGTGCGTTATCTCCAAAGAAAATTATTATCTCATTGCCAAATTCATCAACTGAATTTCCAATATTATTTACTGTATTTTCATAAATTGTTTTCATTACTAAACCTTCCTTTTTTCTAAGCATATAGCCCTATACTTGCAAAATAAGCTACTAATACTCTTGGTACTCCAATTAAAAATCTTGAATACATAACTGATACTACACCAACTTCTACAGTCTCTGCTTCTGCTTCAGCAAGTCCAAGACCAACTGGTATAAAATCGCAAGCATTCTGAGTGTTAATTGCAAATAATGCTGGAAGCGCTAAGCTTGGAGCAATATTTCCTCTTGCAATTTCTGATCCAATTAAGGTACCTATTACTTGAGCAATTACAGCTCCAGGTCCTAAAAGTGCTGATAAAACTGGAATAGAGCAAATAAATCCTAAAATTACTAAACCAACTACATTTCCTGTAAGTGGGATAAGAAGTCTTGCAAACCAATCACCAAATCCTGATCCCTGAATAATACCAATTAGCATTGCTACAAAGGCCATAAATGGAATTATAGTATTAATCATTGTTTGAACAGCATCTCTACCCGCTTGGAAGAATATATCTATGACTCTTCCTGCACCCATACCTACTTTTTGGATAAAGGTATTATTGCTTTGTTCTGCAAGTGTTTGAGAAACTTTTTTATCTTTTGTATATGTTATTTTTTCTTCTTTAGCTTCAGTTGATTCACTTGCTTCATAAACTTTTTCTGTATCACTTTCTTTTGCAGATGTATTTATAGATTCTGCTTCTCCTTCAACAAGCGATACTTGTTTAGGACCGACATCTGATACATAGATTGTTTCATTTATATACTGAGCAAGTGGGCCGGATTTTCCAGTTGGTTTTATATTTAATGTTGGAATTCCTTTTTTAGGATATATTCCACATCTTAATGTCCCACCACAGTCAATCACTACCGCAAAAATTCTTTCTTCTGGAATAGAAGTTTTAAAACCATTTACAATTTCACATCCTGTTAGTTCTTTTATTGTATCTACAACTGGTGGTTTTGCTCCACCGCCTGTGATATATAATAAAACGTTTTTGTCACCTTCAGGACCTATAACTAATGGGCCTCCATATCCAGCGGATCCTTTAACTACTTTTATTTTTGCCATTTTATGCCTCCACTTTTAATGTTCTACTTAATTTTTTATTTTGCTGTTTTTCAACATATACAGTTGTAAAGTCAGTTATCCATCCTGCAAAGAAGTTCATAACTAGACCTACTAAAAGGTATCTAATTGCAAGTGGTGTTGTATCTAGACCTAACGCCTCAACTCCTTGTGCAATTCCTAGCCATACGAATAATTCACCAGGGTTTATGTGAGGGAAAATACCATTGTTGGTATGGCAGTGATAAGCTCCAGATGCGTAATAAGATGGCTTTTGATATTCTGGTAAAAACTTACCCATAGAAAGAGCCATTGGGTTACCAAGCATAAAAGCTGATACAAATGGTAGTATTCCGTATGCTAATAATTTATTTTTTGATGCTATCTTACCAAATTTATTTATTTTTTCTGGTCCAATGATTGCAATAAGTGAGTTCATAAACACTAAAAGTAGAAGCACTTTTGGTATAATTCCTCCAACCCAACTTACGAATGTTTCTCCACCCAATTCAAATAAATGGATAAAACCTTGTGCTAAATTAACTAAAAAATCCATAATTTCTCCTTATAATTATGCTGCTTCTTTTCTTATCAGCCCGCTAAATTTTTGAAGTGGAGATTTTGCCATTGGGATTTCTTCTCCTCTTTCTGCTCTTAGATAATTTTCTTTAGAATTTAATATAGCTTGCTTTAAACTTTTAGGAAATTTTGTTCCGGCCAACACTTCTTTATCAATATCTTTTATATTGATATTGTTAAAGTCACAATTTTCTTTAAATCTGGCAAATACTGTTATCCCATTTATGAAAGCGGCATTTCTAATAATTCCGTTTTCATCAACACAGAACATAACTATCGATCCAGACCTAAATCCTCCTTTTTTTATTCCTATAGCAACCTTGCCTTCTTTAATAAATTTTCTAAAATATTCTTTAAATGAGTTCATTTGCAAAAATGTTAGAAAATATTGAATAATAAACATTGCTCCTAGAAATAAAATTATAAATATATAAGACTTTTCCATTTTTGCTCCTATCTAAATAATTCAGTTTCTTTAATTATTACTTCCATTAGTTCCCTGTAATTTTCTACCTTTTCAACATGATTTAAGAAATCACTATCTGATGATACACTCACAATTTCATCATATAAATTAATAATTAAAGTGTCATCATCATTAGGCACTCCTACAATAAATATGACCTTTATATCTGAATTAGGGAATATTCCCATGCTTAAAATAAATTTCTCATTCTTGATATGAGGAAAGGCTACTTTGTCGGAGAATTTCGTTGAGGATTGAGTTTCTCTTAATAATATTGAATTAGTAAACTCTACATCAATAATTTTTTTATTTTCCAAATATTCTAGCATTTTAACTAAGTTTGTTTCATATTCATTATAATTACCAATAAAAAGTGTTTCTTCTCTTAGCTCGGTAAAAATAAGCGATTTCAGTGCTCTTTCTTTTCGAAAAATATTTTGTTTAAAATAAAAATTATCCAATTCTTTTTGAATTAACTTTTTATTTTTAAAACCATCTGGTAAGAATAAAGCATTTTCTAGATTAACTGCTTGCGAGCTAATTATTAAATCGTAATTCTCTTTTAAGTTGAGTTGACTAGTATCTTCAAAATAGTCTATTGCGTTAATATTTGAAAACCTCTCTTGTACCAAAGGGATAATTTGTACAGCTTCATCCTTATTTTTATTTATAATACCAACTTTAAATTTATTTATTGGAGATGAATTTAACTTATCGAATAGATATATTTGAAAATATGATGCTAGATAACTTTTTTCAGATTCATTAATTAATTTTTTCTTTTGTTCAAATATTACATCCGAAGCTATATCACTCATTTTATATGCAACTTTATATTCATTTTTAATATTTTCACTAAGTGGATTTTTAATATTGTAATTTAAACTTATTCTATTTAACAGATAATAAATATGATAATTAAAATTCTCGGTTATTTCTCCCAAGTCTACATTGATATCCATCTGAGTTTTTATTCTTTCAAAGATTTTATTTGTTAATATTCTTATTTCATCTAACTGAGCAGAATTAAAACTATCTTTTAAATGAGAGGATGTTCTCATTCCCATTAATGGGATTAATATGAAATTTAACTCCGTATCTGATAATTCAATTTCTTCTAATTTAATTACAAAATCTTTTATTTGATATGAAATATCCATATATTCTTTATTCTCATAGAAAGAATAATCCTTTGATTCTTTTATAAGAAAATTACCATTCCTGATTCTGTACATTGTAGTATGAAAAAATCTTGTTACACCCTTACAAGTATCTTCATTTATGAAAAAGCTTACTAATAATTTTTGTAAAAATTCATTATATTGATCATCGAATTTTGAATTATCTAGCATATAATCATAGCCATTTTCTAGAATAAAATAACGTTTATCCAGTTCAGCACCTATTAAATTTATTCCAACATTTGGTTTTCCATATATATTTAATTGATAACTAGATAGACCTTCATTGGCCAATTTTATATCTTTTGTTAGAGTTGATTTAGATATATTCATTTCATCGGCTAATTGATCCAACTGTAATTTTTTTTCATTTAAAAGTCTTTTTACGATATATAAAATCCTAATTTTGAGATTAGTAAAATCTGTAGATGAAACAACATTTTTCTTTTTAATAGAGTTATATATATCAAAATTATAGATAAATAACGATATCACTCCATTTTTTATATAAATATAGGCTCCGTCTTTTAATTCATGATTAAGAACTTGTATTTCATTTTTTATAGTTTTCTCCGAAACCGACAGCGCATTTGATAAGTCAATTATGCTTACATTGCTTTTCTCAAGAGCAGACAGCATAAGAGTTTTTCTATCATCTAAGCTCTCCCACATTGTTGCCTCCTAGTATTATTATAGATGCATCATTCACATAAATTAATATTAACTTTTTCTCCATAGCAGAAATATAATAAGTCATTAACTTGTATGATTGATTTTCTAATAATTATAGTGTTTTAAAATTCACTTTTTATTATAATTATTCATTTAAGATTACACTTATGTATTAAACAGGTATAAGTATTTAGTGAAATTTTTAATAAAAAGGAATTATGAGGAATAAAGAAAAATTTATCACCATGCTATTAATGGGGCTTTTTGGTGTGATTATAGATGGTATTGCAGTTGGTGGAGCTTATGATGCAATTCAATTAATAATGACTAATAAAATCAAGTCGCTACAATATAAATATTCTAGAATAATATGTGATGTTATTTCTGTAATTATGGGATATATAGGAAGAGCAGTCCTTGGTGTAGGTACTGTTATAAATGCTTTTTTAATGGGCCCTATTGTTTCATTTTTTGATAAGCATCTTACTTCTAAATTTTATGATAGAAATCATGGCAAATAAAAAAAGCTGTTACTTTTTTGTAACAGCTTTTTATTCTTATCCAAATAATTTTTCTCCATCTATGAAAGTAGCTTTTAAATCCAAATCATCATCTAAAACTATAAAATCAGCATCATAACCCACTTTCAATTTCCCGCACACATTATCTATACCTACAGATTTTGCTGGGATTAGGCTGGCCATTTGGATTGCTTCAAAAACATCTGCTATTTGCCAGTCTACTACATTTTTCACTGCATCTTTTAGTTTTAGAATTGAGCCTGCTAGGTTACCGCCTTCTTTTAGTCTTGCGGTGCCATTTTCTACAATTACATCAAATTCTCCTAGTTTGTAATCTCCATCTGCCATGCCTCCTGCTGACATGCAGTCTGTTATTAGGGCAATTCTATCTCTACCTTTTGCATTCATCAAAACATTTGCACTGGCTGGGTTTACGTGATGACCATCGCAAATTAATTCGCTAATGGCATTTGAATTCATTGCTGCACCTACCATGCCCGGATTTCTGTGGTGAAGTCCGCTCATGCCGTTATAGGTATGGACAAAAATATTTGCTCCTTCATTTACTGCACTCATTGCATCTTCATAACTTGCGTCTGAATGGCCAAGGGCTACTGCAACTCCCATTGCATTTGCCTTGTGAATAAAATCCGCTACTCCTTCTCGCTCTGGGGCAATTGCAATTTTATTTACTAATCCATCTGATAATTCTTTCCATTTTCTAAGCTTTTCAATGTCTGGATCTGACATATATTTTTCATTTTGTGCGCCCTTATATTTTTCTGTGAAAAATGGGCCTTCTAAAAAGATTCCTCTCACCTTTGCACCGCTAACATCTTTATACTCTTCACCTACTACTCGACAGGCTTCATTTAATTTTTCTGTCGAATCTGTAAGTGTAGTTGGTAAAAAGCTTGTTACTCCCATTTCTAAAAGTCCCTTGGAAATAATTTCCAAAGCACCTTTTTTGGCATTCATGATATCTTCTCCATGATAGCCATGGATGTGGGTGTCTACCAAACCTGGAGCAATAATTTCTCCTAAATCTTCATAAGTTTCTGGTTTTTCTTTAGAAAACGACTTTATTTTGCCTTTCTTTACTTCCATATAATAATTTTCTAAAACTTTATCTTCTAAAATAATATAATTTGCTTTATAAAACATTTGCACTCCTTTTCTAGTATTTTACCCAGTTCTTATGGGTATTATAAGTAGACGAGGTGAAAATATGAAAATTATTTTAGCAGTAGATGAAAATTGGGGCATTGGCAAAGATAATGAAATGCTTTTTCATATCAAAAAAGATTTAAAACATTTTAAGGATATAACTACTAAAAACATCGTAATAATGGGTAGAAATACTTATGAATCAATGGGTCAATCTTTACCAGATAGGGAAAATATTATTTTATCAAAAAATCCGGATTTTAAGGCAGAAAATGCAAAAATTTTTCAAAACCCAGATCAAGTCTTAAATTATATAAAGGATAGTAAAAAAGAAGTTTTTGTAATAGGCGGAGCAAAGATTGTAGAAATTTTCTTGCCTTATTGCAATCAAGCTATCATTACAAAAATAAAGGCAAAAAAAGATGCTGATACCTATCTGCACAATTTTGACCAAGATCCAGATTTTGAGATTATAAAAGAATCTCAAATATATGAGGAAAACGGAATTGAGTTTTCTTATGTAACTTATAGGAGGAGATAGTGAGTAAAACAGAAATTTTTGTAAGCGACAAATGCCCACATTGCCAAAGAGTTTTTAAAGACTATGAAGCAAATCCAGAAAAATATGATGGTATAGAAATAATTAATATTTCTGAAAGCTTGCCAAATCTAAAAAGATTGTTAAAATACCGTGATAATCTAGATGGTTACAAAGACGTAAGAGAAGAATCTAGAATCGGAATCCCATCTAGGGTTGTAGATGGAGAGAAAGTAGACTTTGTTCAAGAACTTATTGAAGAATAAAAAGAAAAGTTGCAGAAAGATCTCTGCAACTTTTTTATGGGATTTATTGGGATTTTGCTTTTAAATTATTTAATTAGTTCAAGTGGTGAATCTACTTGTTCTTCTATTGTTTCACCTTTTAGATGGTTGATAGCTGTTTTTATAGCTAGTTTACCCATTTCTTTTGGTTGTTGGGCAACTGTTGCTGAAAGTGTTCCATCTTTTACTGCATTTATTGCATCTTCATTCCCGTCAAAACCAACTATTACAATATCTTTTCCACTTGTTTTTATAGCTTCACTAGCTCCTAGTGCCATTTCATCATTTTGACAAAATACTGCTTTTACATCTGGATGAGCTTGTAATAAGTTTTCCATAACTGTTAGTCCTTCTGCCCTATCAAAGTTAGCTGTTTGGCTTGCAACAAGATTAATTTTACCATCTGTCGCTTCTTTAAATCCTTCTCCTCTTTCACGAGTTGAGCTTGCTCCAGGTATTCCTTCTAATTGGATAACTTCTGCATTTTCTCCAACTTTTTCTAGGATAAATTCTCCTGCCATCTTACCACCTTCAATGTTGTTGCTTGCAATAAAGCTTACGATTTCTCCTGAATCTGTTCCTCTGTCGACACAAATAACCGGAATATTTGCTTCATTTGCTTTTTCTACTGATGGTGCAATTGCTGTTGAGTCTACTGGATTAATTATTATTAAATCAACACCCTGAGTTATTAAATCTTCTACTTGGTTACTTTGTGTTGAAGAATCGTTTTGTGCATCGGAAATGATTGTTTCTACATCTTCCCCCGCACCTTCTTCTATACCCTCTCTAATTGATACGAAAAATGGGTTGTTAAGTGTTGAAAGGGAAACTCCCACTTTCATTTTTCCTTCTGTTTTTGTATTCTCTGCTGTTTCGCTTGTTTGTGTTTTATTTTCTGTTTCTTTACTGTTGTTTTCTCCCTCTAGACTACAAGCAGTAAATGCAAATAATGCAACAAGTGCTAGTGATAAATATTTTTTAATTGTTTTCATAAAACTCTCCTATTTGTTTCTTTTGCGGTCAATTAGAACTGCAATTAAAATTACAATCCCCTTTACGATTTGCTGATAAAAACTTGATACTCCCAATAAATTAAGACCATTATTAAGTACACCTAAAATCAAAATACCGATTAGGGTTCCAGTAAGCGATCCGCTACCTCCTGTCATACTCGTCCCTCCAAGTACAACTGCAGCGATAGCATCCATTTCGTATGCAGATCCAGCTGTGGGTTGAGCAGAATTTAATCTAGAAGTTAAAACCAAACCTGACAATACAGCCATAAGTGATGAAATTACATAGACACTGATTTTTACCTTATCTATATTAATCCCTGAAATAAAGCTTGCTTTTTCATTGCCTCCAACAGCGTATATTTTGCGCCCCAGAGCAGTTTTATTTAAAATAGTCCATAAAATCAAAAATGCAAGGGAAAATAAGATTACTTGGAAAGGAATACCTAAAAATTGGCCCTTTCCTAAAAACTTGAAAGCAAAATTATCTTTTGGCCCAGCTATAGGTCTCCCATCTGTATAAACTAGGGTCAAACCTCTAAAAATAGTCATTGTGGCTAGGGTTACAATAAATGGCGCAAGTTTGCCTTTGGTAATTAAAAATCCATTTATCAAGCCCAAAATTAGTCCAAGACCTAGGGTAATTAAAATTGCAAGGATTGTATTCATACCATTTTGTAAGAGACCTGCAAAAATTGCAGATGTCACTGCTAAAGTAGAACCTACTGATAGGTCAATGCCTCCAGTTAGGATTACAAAAGTCATTCCTAGGGCAATAAATCCATTTATTATTAGCTGCCTCATCAGATTCATTAGGTTATTTGCATGCAAAAATGCGGGATTTAGGATACTTACAAAAACCATTAGGATAATTAGGGCAAGAATTGTGCCCAGATTCTGGTTTTCTTTTATTTTTGTTTTAAAGTTACTCATAGTTTTCCTCCAGTGGCAAGAGTCATTACTTTTTCTTGGTCAGCTTCTTCTCTTAATAGCTCTCCATTTACTTTTCCTTCATGAATTACATATATGCGGTCTGAAAGAGAAAGTAATTCAGGAAGATCGCTTGAAATTAAAATTATACATACTTCCTTGTAGGTCAATTGCTTTATTAAATCGTAAATTTCTCTTTTTGCACCAACATCTACACCCTTTGTAGGTTCATCTAGGATTAAAATTTCTGGATCTATTGCATACCATTTTGCAAAAACAACTTTTTGCTGATTTCCGCCTGATAAATCACGAACTTTATTTTCTGCAGATGTGCTTTTGACCCTAAAAGAATCGATCAGAGAGTTTGATAAGTCTTTTTCTTTTTTCTTGTCTATAAATGTTCTTTCTGTAAATTTGTTAAAATTTAGTAAGGAAATATTTTCTCTGATGGATTCATCAAGGACTAGGCCCTCTTCTTGTCTATTTTCAGTTACAAATCCGATTTTATTGTTAATGGCATCAATTGGTTTTGTAATTTCAACCCTTTTGCCATCTATGTAAATTTCCCCACTATCTTTGGGATCTAATCCAAAAAGAGAGCGCATTATTTCTGATCTACCTGCTCCCATAAGCCCAGATATGCCCAGAACTTCACCTTTTTTTGCACTTATATTTATATTTTCAAAAAAATCAGCCTTTGAAAAGTTTTTAAGCTCTATTTTAACATCTGAAACTTTAGCATCCATTTCTGGGTAAAAATCTCCTATGTCCCTACCAACCATATGAGAAACCACTTCTTTTTCGTTAGTTTGACTAGTATTTATCACAGCAACAGACTTTCCATCACGCATGACTGTAATCTTGTCTGTTAGGGAAAATATTTCCTCCATACGGTGGGAGATATAAATCATAGATACATTTTCAGTTTTTAATTTTTTAATAAGTAAAAACAATTTATCAATTTCATTATTAGTCAAGGCACTTGTTGGCTCATCCAAAATCAAAACATTTATCTTATCTAAATTTGCCTTGGCTATCTCTATCATTTGCCTTTGACCAACTGATAATTTTGCTAGCTTAGTGTCTGGATCAATATTTAAATCAAATCTTTTTAATAAATCCATACACTTTTGACGCATGAATTTTCTATCTAAAAACCAGCCATTGTTGATTTCATTATTCATAAAAATATTGTCCATAACACTTAGTTCTGGCCAATCGCTTAGTTCTTGGTGGATAAAACTTATACCATATTCTTTGGCAATATTTGTATTAGCTATATCTACTTCCATGCCGTCAATCAAAATTTTCCCAGAATCTTTATTTAAAACTCCAGATAAAATATTCATTAAAGTAGATTTTCCAGCCCCATTTTCACCCACCAAAGCGTGAATTTCTCCCTGGCCAAGATTAAAATCTACACCCTTTAATACTTCATTTTTCCCAAATGACTTGTAGATATCTTTCATTTCAATATTCATAATCACTCCTAAAAAATGTTTTTTGACTGCAAGATTATATTAGAATATGGGGTATTTTCTCCAGTTCTTATTACAAATTTTACTTGGTCTAGTTTTTTCTTAAAATCTTCATGAGATATGTATTCGCTGCTTACACCATCCAAAAGATTTTTTATATCGATTTCTTGGTCTGGATTTTTTTCCTTTATTTCGCTTGCTAATATATAATGCTCGCATCCAAAATCTTCTAGTAAGACCTCTAGGACGTCAATAAACTTTGGTTGACCAAGTTTTAAGGCTATATCAATTTTTTTCTCTGAATCTATTGGTAAACCACAATCGCCAATAGCAATTAAATCAGTATGGCCCAAATCTGATAATCTCTTTGAAATTTCACTATTTAATATGCCATTCTCTTTCATAATATATCTCCATTAAACTTTTCTACTTCTTTCATAGATGGTATAGAAATGCTAGCACCTTGTTTAGTTACTGATAATGCAGAAGCTTTAGTTGCAAATTCTAAGCATTTTTTAATATCATTGTTTTGATAAAATTCTGCTACAAAAAATCCAGTAAATGTATCACCTGCTCCTGTGCTATCCACAGCCTCTACCTTATAGGCGTTTTGACAAACTTTACTATCCTTGCTTACAAAAATTGATCCGCGCTCACCTAAAGTTATAACAATCTTTAAATTTGGATAATTTTCTCTAAAGTAGTCAATACACTTTTCTACATCATCACAGTTAGAAATTTCTTTTGCCTCAGTTTCGTTTACCAAAAGTAAATCTATCTTATTAAAATCAAAATTCTTAATTTCTTCGGTGATTGGAGAAGGATTTAAAACTAATTTCATTTCTTTTTCAGAACCTTTTTTAATTATGTAATCCATATTGTTTATTTCGTTTTGCAAAATAAGAATATCGTTTTTATCAAAATTTGACAAAACTTCATCGATATATTCTTTATCATTATCAAAATTTGCACCCTTGTATAAAACAATAGAGTTTTCTCCATTATCATCTACTTGGATAATTGCATTTCCTGTTGGTATATCCGATTCTCTTATGAATCTGGTATTAATCCCTTCTCTGGTTAAGTAATCTTTTAAAAAAGCTCCATCCATACCAATACTACCTGCGTGGTAGACCTTATCAAAAACTTTTGCCAAAGCCACTGATTGATTAAGACCCTTTCCACCAGCTCTTTTTTCTATGCTTTGAGCACTTATTGTTTCACCAGGTCTTACAATATGATTTACTCTAAAGAAGATATCTATATTTAGTGATCCAAAATTAATTATTTTCATTTTTTAAAACCTACACTTTCCGCTTCAATAATTCGTGGTTCGATCAATATTTTTTCAGGACTTTTATTATTTTTAATCAACTGATCTGCCACCTCGATAGATTTTTCAGCTATTTGTCTTAAGTTTTGGTCAATGGATGTCAGTTTAGGTGTGACTATTTTATTTAAAAATAAGTTATCATAGCTTATTACAGAAATATCTTCCGGAATTTTAATATTTGATTCAGCAAAATAATTTAAAAGACCATAAGATGACATATCTGCAAAAGAAAAAATAGCATCTACATTTCTTTTAGCAAAAAGTTTTGCAGCCTTATAGCCTTCTTCGTAAGAATAATCACCATGGATAATATTTTTTTGATCAATATAAATATCATAGTTCATAGCTGCTTTTATGGCACCGGAAAGTCTCCTAGATGAATTTGCAGTTGACCTTGGTCCTATTAAAATTCCTATATTTCTAAATCCACGTTTAATCAAATATTCCATGCCAATATATCCACCCATTTCATTATTTCCTGTAACAATTTGGGTATTTCTATTGTTAAAATCCACTTCATCAAGAAATATAATTTTGTGATTTTCTATATCTTTTTCATCTAAGGTATTTACATTTCTATCCACCACTAAGCTTGCTGCAAAAAAATTGTTGGTCAGCAAACTTAAAAATTCTTCTCTTTCAATTTTTTTGTTGTTTGTATTATGTATATATAAAAAATATGAAGATTTTTCTGCAAATTGGCTTAGTTCTTTTACTAATTCAGAAAAAAATGGATTAGAAAGATCTGGAACAACAGTCATGATTATATTGCTTTTTTTGCTAGCAAGAGCCTTAGCATAGCTATTTGCATTATAATTTAATCTTTGGGCAGCTTCCAAAACTTTTTTTCTAGTGGGTTCAGATATTTTATTTTCAGTATTATTCAAAACCATTGACACAGTTGTAATTGATACACCCGCTAATTTTGCAACATCTTTTATATTTGTCATTTCATCACCATTAAAACGTTTTAATCAACTATATAATAACATCTTTGATAAATATTGTCAATGAATTTTAGATATAAAAATAACCCCAAAATCCGCAAAAGATTTTGGGGTTTATTTTATGCTGCTGTTTTAACTTTGTCTTTGTGCAAGAATGATAGTTTTGTTTCTGAAATCATTATTGCCACAAACATTAGTACAAATCCTGCTATTGAAAGTGGTGTTAGGCTTTCTATTCCTAGTAAAACTGGGATTAGAATACCAAATACTGACTCAAATCCTAGAATAATTGCTGCTGAGGATTCGTCTGTGTATTTTTGTCCAATATTTTGTAGTAATAGAGCTACTGTTGTACAGAATATAGCTAGGTAAAGTAATTCAAAGATTGGTCTTGATGAATTTACTACCATATTTGAGTTATCTTCAAATATTAATGTTACGATTGCCGCTAAAACCGCTGCTGAAGCAAATTGGAAGATAGTCATAAGGATTGGGTCTTTTCCTTTTGTAAATTGGTTTACTGCTACAATGTGTGCTGCAAATAAAAAACCACTTAGTAAGGCAAGACCATCACCTAATAGCATCTCTTTGCTTGCATTAAATATTGAGGTTCCTTTTTCAACACCTGATTTTGAAATTAAATAAATACCAATAATGGCAATAATTGCCGCCCAAATATTATATTTATCAGGTCTATGTCTTGTAACTGCCCATGATAAGAATGGTACAATTACACAATATGAAGCGGAAAGGAATGCACTTCTACCTGGATCTGCGTATGTAACACCGAGTGTTTGTGACGAATATGCAATAAATAAGAAAAATCCTACTATTAATCCAGATTTTATGTCATCTTTTGTCGCTGATCTAACTTTTTTGTTAAAAATAATTGCTAGTATTATTGCAGATAAAGCAAATCTAACCATAAGAATAAAGTTTGGGTTAAAGGTATCTGCTGCACCCTTTACTACTGTTAGTGAGCTTCCCCAAAGAATGGCTGTAATAAGTAATCCCAGTTTGGCGAGTTTACTTTTATCGCGAGTTTGTTTTTTTTCAGTCATATTTCCTCCTTTTATTTTATATATCCAAAATATATGGATTATAAACTAAAATTCATTAATTTGTTGCTTGTTATTCATATTAAATAAGAATAACAAGTTATCATCCACCTTGCTTATGTTTGCATCTATGTTGTAAACTTCATCAAACATTTTTTTTGTGAATATTTGGTATTTATCGCCTACTTCATAAATTTTATTGTTATTTATTAAAATAATATTATCTGCGTATCTTTCAATCAGTTCCATTTGGTGAAGGGTAATTAGGGTAGTTAGGTTTAACTTCTGGGTAAGCTTTTTTATTATAGCAAGTATTTCATACTGGTTGTGCAAATCCAAGGCGTTTACTGGCTCATCCAATAATAAAATATCCGGTTTGCTAATCAAGGCTTGGGCTATAAGCACTTTTTGAACTTCTCCCCCGCTCATTTTTGAGATTTTTTTATTTTCAAATTTTCTAAGTTTTAAAAGATCCATGATCTCATAAGTATCATTAATATCTTCATCACTAAGCTTAAAATTAAGACTCTTTACCTTGCCCAAAATGATTGTTTCAAAAACAGTAAAATTAACTTTTGTATTTACATTTTGATTTAGATAAGAGATTTTACCATCTGCTCTGATATTTCCATCATAGCTTATCAAACCACTAATTGCATTTAGAATTGAGGATTTTCCAGCTCCATTTCGGCCCATAAGAACATGGACTTTTCCTGGCTCTATCGCAAAACTTATATCATCTATAACTTTTTTGTCATAATTTATTGTAAGATTTTTTATATCAATCATTTTTGACTCCAAAAAGCATTACAAATATAAGTGGTAAGCCTATAAGTGATGAGATAATACCGATGGGAACCACAACACCAGTTTTAATCACTTTTGTAACCATAGATGAAATTACTAAAAGTATGCCACCAATAATTGCTGATAAAATCAGATAGTATCTTTGATCTTCTCCCACCATTCGCCTTGCAAAATGTGGGGCCAAGATTCCAATAAAACCTATAATACCAACATAAGAAACAGAAACTGCTGCAAGGATAGACACTAAAATAAATGTTTTTAATTTTAAAATTTTTGTATCAACACCCATTGCCTTTGCTCGATCTTCGCCAAAACGCATAGCTGTAAGTTTCCATGCATCTTTTAGTGAAAATATTACAATAATAAGAAAAACTGCTAGGATTATCAAAATTTCTACAGTTGTAGTTTTAGTAACATTTCCAAATAGCCAAAATACAATGGAAGCCAAGGCTTCATCTGTTGCTATATATTGCAGTAATGATGTTAGTGAGTCAAAAAAGAATTTTACAGCTATACCTGCCAAAATCATATCTTCAGTATTCATGGATTTCTTTTTTGAAATGTAAAATACAAAAAACATGGATACTAGGGAAAATATTATAGATCCAAAGGCTACATATGAAAGGGATAAGCCTAAGAGTAAAAATAGGCTTGCTCCAAATCCTGCTGCCGATGAAATTCCTAAGGTAAAGGGATCTGCTAAGGGATTATTTAAAATTGTTTGCATAATTGCCCCACCAAGTCCCAAAGATAAACCAACAATACTTGCAGTAAGTACTTCAGGTAAGCGGATATCCAATATAATTGTTTTTTGAATCTCACTTAGATTTGATAAATCACTAAGGGCAATCTTGCTATCACCTATAAACAAATCGATTGTAGCTGCTATTATTAATAAAATTGTAGAAATAATTATTTTTTTATTTCTATTCATATTTATATGACCAAGTTCCTTCTAAGCCAATTGGCATAAATTTTTGGTAAAACTCTTCAAAATCCTTTTCTGGATCTAAATCTTTGTATTCCTCTGGATGTAGAGTTTTTGCTATGAATTCATATGAATAAAAGTCACTCATATCGCGCACTAGTTGTTGGCTAATTACATAAATTTCTTTATTTTTCATAGCTTTAAGATCTGACCAAGCTGGGCGGGTTTTGTAAAGATCAATTTTTTCTTTTATTTGATCCGCACTTGTGTCATAGCCCATTTTCATGGAATGTGGTTTTTCTAACCATTGGGATCCTGTTAAGATAATTTTTTCTGGATCTTCAGATAATACAAACTCACTTGATAGGGGAATCGCTTCATCTGATCCCAAGGCATCTGATCCTATGTTGTGGCCGCCACAATCTTCTACAATCTTGCCCCACATCTTGTTAGATCCATATGAATTTCCGTATTCTTTCTCACCTTCGTAACCATGCTCTACATAAACTTTTGGTTTCTCGCCCTCATCATATTTTTTATCTATAATTGGGCTTACTTTTGATGTGTAAAAATCAATAAGCTCATCCAAATTTTTATCAAGGCCAGTTACTTTTGCTATAAGTTTTGTAGATGCAATGTGCTTATCAAAATCTTGTGAATGGTAGTCCACATAAAAAACAGGAATGTCGATTTTTTCTTGGATTGCTTCAATTTGAGTTTTAAATCCAATTGGTGCTATTATGCCATCTGCGTCTGTATTTAGGATAGTTTCATACGAAAAATCGTTATCCATAAAATTTGCAATACGTGGCACATCTTCGATTTCTGGCATTACTTTTTCTAAACGTGTATAAAAGTCATTACGGTCTATTTTTACACTATCATCCATAGCTGCAATTTTTGATAAGAAATTATCCTTATCTAAATACATCATGGTCATAAATGGACCACCAGATGATGAGCCTTGAATGATTACTTTTTCAAGTGGTTTGTCTAAAGTAATTTCATTGCCATCTAGGTCTGTTACGACTATTTTGCCATCTGTTTTTTCTTCACTACTTGCTTCTTCTTTTACTTTTTCAGAAGTTTCTTCTTTTTCACTTTTATTTTGGTTTTCTTCAACTTTTGTTTCAGTTGATGTATTTTTACTTGTTTCTGCTCCCTGATTGTTTGTACATCCAGCTAAAATTAAAATTAAAGATAGCAATAATGTTTTAAAATATTTCATATCTCTTCCTTTTTATCATATAAATTTTTTAATATGTCAAAGGCAGATTTTAAACCCATATCATATTTAATTGCTAGGTCCTTAGCTGATTCAAATTCGGGATATACATAATCTTCGCCATTGTGACTAACAATTTTAAAATCATACTCACTATCCTCATAAGTAAGTGATTCTTTTTTGCGATCTAGGATATCCCTCTCTATTGGAATTTTTCTAATGCCAATGCTTGTGGTATGTTTAAAAATTATATCTTCAATTACTTGCTCATTTTCCAAATCACAAATTACTGACAGCTTATAGGCTGGGCGGTTTTTTTTCATAAAAATTGGTGTATAAAATACATCTAATGCGTATCTCATACATTCATCTACTATAAAACCTAAGACCTCACCTGTACTATCATCTATATTAGTTTCCAGAATTTCTAGAGTTTTTTTTTACTAGTTTCAATTTCCATTACTCGCAAGATATTGGTGTATTTTGCAAAATCTTTATTGCCTGCTCCAAGACCTACATTTTTTACCTTAAAACTTTCAACTTTTTCGCCTTTGTCATAATATCTTACAATAGCAGCACCAGTTGGAGTTACGTGTTCGCCTTCTTCATCTAGAAGTTTTAGATTTATATCAGAACCTGCAAGGATATTTATTACTGCAGGCACCGGAATTGGCATTTGTCCGTGTGATGAATATTGATATCCATATCCCTCGCTAAGATCTGAGAAATAAATATTTTCAACATTTAAATCATCTATAAGGACAGCTGTTCCGATGATATCTATTATAGAATCAACTGCTCCGACTTCGTGGAAATGGACTGCTGATTTGTCAATACCATGGGCTATAGATTCAGCATCTGCAATAATATCAAAGATACCGAGTGCATCTTTTTTTGCTCTTTCGGAAATATTTGCTTTGTTGATTAATTCAGTAATTTCTTTTAGATGTCTGTGGCCATGATGATCTTCTGAATGCGAATGTGTGTAAGTATTGCCATTTTCATCCACATGTTCATGAGTTTGGGTAAAGGTTTTACCATCTTCATCCTTATGCTCATGTGAATGATTATGATCATCCTTTACTTGTTCATGATGGTGGTCGTGATCTTGATTTGTTAAAATAACATCAAAATTATTTGCATCTATATTATTTTTTATTTTCCTATCAAAAACCAATTCATAACCATCTATCCCTAAGGATTCAATAGCATTCACTAGTTTTTCCTTGCTTGCTCCAAGATCTAAAAGGGCTGCAATTGTCATATCTCCAGCTATTCCAGAGTTCATTTCAAAATATAAATCCATTTACTTCTCCTCAATCAATTTATTAATCTGACAAGCATTATAGGCTGCGCTGTATCCATTGTCTATATTTACAACATTGACACCCTCAGCACAGGTATTTAGCATTGTAAGTAAAGCTGAAAGTCCATTGAAATTTGCTCCGTAACCAATAGATGTTGGTACCGCAATAATAGGCTTATTTACCAAGCCTCCTATAACTGTAGGAAGAGCTCCCTCCATGCCAGCAATTGCAATTATTACATTTGCTTTTGCAATCTCATCAATTTTTGATGTGAGTCTGTGTAGTCCTGAAACTCCAACATCGTAAAATTTAGTAACATTTGCACCAAAAAATTCAGCGGTTATTCTAGCTTCCTCTGCTACTTTTAAATCTGCAGTACCACCTGTACAAATGGCAATATTTCCTATTTTGGGACTCTCTTCATAAACAAGAGAAATAATCCTGCCAGTTGGGTCATATTTTGCCTCAGGTACAAGTTCAAGGACTCTTTCGTATTGACTAGGAGTTGCCCTAGTACCAATTACTGATTCCTTACGTTGGCTAAAAGACTTATAAATTTCTGCAAGGGCAAAGTCTTCCTTACCCTCGCAAAAAATTGTCTCGCCAAAACCGCGACGTTCTTTTCTTTGAAAATCTAATTTTGCAAAGTCTAGATCCTTGTAGTTAAAATCTTTTAGGTAGTCTAGACCTTCATTTATAGATATCTCGTTGTTTTTTATTTTTTCTAAAAATTCTTTATTGTTCATTAGCTAACCATGGATTTACTTCTGTTTTTAAATTGTCATCAACAACTTCATCCATAGAACCAGATCTGTATCCTTCTAGGTCGATATTTACGTATTTAAATCCTAAATCTTTGAATTTTTTAACAATTTCATCAGCATGTTCAAATACTTGGCCTAGTTTTTCTTTTTCTACTTCAATTCTTGTGTTATCTCCGTAAATTCTTACTCTGTTTACGGTAAAACCTAAACTTTCTAAGTAATTTTCTGCTTCTTCAATCATTGGGAATTTGTCGATATCAATTCTAGTGTTGTATGGGAATCTTGTTGCCATACATGGTTTTGAAGGTTTTTTGTGTGTTTCTATACCCAGTTCTTTTGAGTAAGCACGTACTTCTGCTTTACTAAGACCTGCTTCATATAGTGGAGATCTTGCCCCTAGATCTTTTAGGGCTTTGATGCCTGGTCTAAATACTTGATAATCATCTAAGTTTGTACCATCAACTACAAATCCATATCCAAGTTCATCTTTTAAATTAAAGCAATTTTCAAAAAGTCCACCCTTGCAGTGGTAGCATCTGTAGTTTACGTTGTTTAGTAGTTTTTCATTGTCCATGATACTTACATTTGCAACTGTTAATTCTACATCCATTTCTTCTGCTAGTCTTACACATTCTTCAAGCTCATCTTTTGGAGAAAATTCTGTTACGAAAGTCATTGCAACTATATCATCACGATTTTCTCTAAGCTCTGAAGCTAATTTTAAGATAAGAGTACTATCTACACCACCTGAAAAAGCTAAAACCATTTTTTCATTTAGCAATTCTTTTATAATGCTATTTAGCTTTTCTTTTTTTTCTGCACTAATGCTTGTTACTGTATTTTCCATAAAAAATCCTTTCTATAATAAAGCCACATCCTAAAAATAAATATGTAGCATAATCGACTATTTACAAGTTTATTTTATCATATTGAGCTTTTTTTGCATAATCCCTAGTTAAAAACTAATAATTATCCATAAATAGAAAAGGACTTTTCCTTAATGATTTTTATCGTAAAAAAGGCTGATTCTACAAAAAAGTGTAAAAATCAGCCTAATTATGAGAATCATTTTTATAAAGTATTTTTACAAAATACTTTTATATTATGTTTTTATGGGTTTTTGCCCTTTTTTATTTTATTAGTTATTTAAAGCTCTATCTACGTTTCTGATGAAGTCTTGTGTGTTTGTTACCATTGATACAGCAGTTACAGTACCTCTATCAGAAAGTTTGTTTACAGCGAATTCTTGGATATCTACTGTGTACATGTAAACTGGTCTGATTTCGCCATCAAATTCATTGTATGATGGAGTCATATTACCTGTAGCAATTGTAAATAGAATTGCTGAAAGCATGATGATTGTAGATGTTTTTCTTGAGTGAGCTCTCATAGCATCTTGTGCTTCATAAACGTTGTTGATTGTTTCTGGAAGACCAAATCTATCACGGATTGTACCAGCGATTACAAAGTCAACATCATTTTCAATACAAGCTTTGATGAAACCATCTTTAACTTGGCCTGATTCTACTAATGCTTTTGTAGAACCGTATTTACGAGCTAAGTTTATTGTTTCAAATAGATTTCTTGTAGAGTTTTGTTCTTTTTCAAAGTGTTCTTGTCCCCAAGATGTACCATATAATCCACGTTCAAGGTCAAACGCTGCTGTTTCTGTACCACAGAAGATTGCATTGATAAATCCGTTTTCGATTAATCTTTGTAAAGCAAGTCTAGCATCTCTATCAAGTGCAATTGCAGAACCAACTACCATTGTTACATAGCCGTTGTTTTCTTTTTCGTGTTTTAATACTTCATATAGGTTATCATAATCCATTGAGAAAGCTGTTTCTCTTGAACGACCTGAACGGAAAGCAAATGTATCTTTTTCTGCTCCTTCTGCTAGGAATCCTTGTGTCCATACATAGATACCTTCTGATGCATCTTCTGTACGACCTATAGCTACTTTGTCTCCTACTTTTAGGTTTCTAAATTCAACGATATCAACGCTTTCTTCACCTGGAGTATCATTTACTACACAAACAGTATCCATTCTTGATTCTGTAGCAAGTACCCATTTATCATTAACTTTGAAGTATTCTGGGAATACTGATAATGCGTGGTAGTTACGTGGGCTGATACCCTCTTGTGTTACTTCTTCAAGTTTAACATTTGGGGCATTTTTTAAGAACTCTTGATCAAAATCAGGATGATGATATTGTGGCATTTCAAATTTCATCTTATAATTCCTCCTTGCTTTGTGCTTTGTTACCTGTTATTTGTACATGTTCAGTTTCTGGAATTTCCATATCTTCAGAAAGTACTCCTTGAGCTGGAGAAACTAATGCTTTTTCACAGTTAACTACAAAGTCTTGTACGTTTGTTACCATTGGTACAAATCCCATGTATTCTCTAGCTGCACCAACTTTGTGTACTACGTTTTCTGTAACGTCGATTGAGTACATATAAACTGGAGAAACTGTTCCGTCTGTTCTTTTTTTGTAGCTTGATGTTATGTTTGCAACTGATAAGCTGTGAAGCATTGTTGCTATACAAATAACCATTGTTGCTTTATCAAGTTCTTTTTTTGTAGCATTTAATGCATCATCTGTATCTCCGTGTACTTCTGGAAGTGGACCGTCATCTCTGATTGATCCTGATAGTACAAATGGAACATCCATATCAGAAAGAGTTTTGATAATACCATCTTTTACATTACCACCAGCGATGAATTCTTTGATAGATCCTGCATCTCTTACTTCGTTTAGTAAGTCTAAGTGGTTGTAGTGACCCATTGGTTGGTTAACTTGAGTATAAATATTTTGTCCTAAAGCTGTTTGTAGGAATCCACCTTCAAGGTCGTGAGTACACATAGCATTTCCTGCAAGTAAGGAATCAATATATCCATTTTCTGCAAGTTTGTTTAAAGCATTTCTTGTATCATAGTCAAATACTACACTTGGTCCTAGAACCCAAACTATGTATCCATCTTCGCTATCACGTTCATGTTCCATTAATTCAAATAGTTTGTCATAGTCATTTGAGAATGATGTTTCTACTGATTTGCCTGCTTTTGAGTAAACTTCTTCTGGGAATCCTTCTGCATTTACATAAATTCCGCTTTCAGCATCATCATTGCCTCTTAAAACTACTTGATCGCCTGCTTTAAGATCTCTGATTTCTTTGATAACTACATCATCACCTTCTACAACTGCTACACAGTTTAGTGATGTGTGTTCTGGTAGGATCCATTCGCCATCTTTTTTGTAGTAAGTTGGCATGTAAGTTGTTAGATAAAAGTCATCTGGTGCTACACCATCTTTTTCAACTTTACCTAGTTTTACATCTTGTGCGTTTTGAAACTTTTCATCTGAAAAGTTTGGACAAACATATTCTGGTACTTGAAAAGCCATTTTTACCTCCAATTTTTTTCTTTTGCTGTCAGATTTAGTTTTTCATCTTCAAATGCTAATTTAATTTGCAATGGATTATCTGACTTAGTTTCTAAAATCTTCTTAGAAATTTCTAGATAAACTTCTTGCTCGATAAATTTCTTTATATCTCTGATATCCATATCTAATTTAACTGCATATGCTGATAATTTTTTTATAAACTGATCATCATAGCTAAGACTGATACGGTTACCTTCCAAATCATCTTCTAATTTGTTTAGATTGATTTTTATTAATTTATCGATTGAGTCTTTTTCTAGTTCTTTTAGATAAAAAACATAATCCACTACATTAGTTATACCCGAGATATCATTTTCTAAATTATTATCTTCAATATTTTCCGAAGTGGTTAGGAAAATCATAGTATTTTTTAAATCAATATTGCGGCCCTTGTTGTCTTTTAGCTTGCCAGCACTTAAAATTTGTGAGACCAAACTTTGGATTTCTACATTTGCCTTTTCTATATTGTTAAATACTACTACACTATATGGTTTTGTTCTTATAGCTTCTGTTAGGATGCCTCCTACTTCATAGCCAACATATCCTGGAGGAGCTCCTATAAGTTTTGTAACGGCTGATTTTTCTGTAAACTCACCCATATCAAATCTTAAAAGACTAGTTTCTCCATCAAAAAGATATTTTGAAGTTAGCTCTGCTATATAACTTTTGCCAGCGCCTTTTCCAGCAATTAGGAAACTACCAATTGGTTTGCTTCTTTCAAACAAACCTCCCTCAGAAATTAGGTAGGTATCTATGATTTTATCAATCATTTTGTCATTGCCTACAAATTCTTCTTTCATATTTGCCCTGATTTGATCAAGGTTTTCGATTTTATTTAGTTGTAATTTTACCTTTGGCATGCCTGATAATTTAGAAATAATCTCTTTTACTTCAGAACTTGTCACACTAGTTGAAAGTGGATAGTAGGCTTCTTGATCATTTAATTTATCAAGTTTTCCTTCTACCAATTTTTTAGACTTCATTTTTTCGTCTAATTCGCTAATGTTGTGTTCATTTTGAGCTATTTCTATGTCAGCTAAAATGTCATCAAGTTCTTTTTCGTAAAGTAAAATTTGCTCTTGTCTTTCTTTTTCAAGCTCGTATAACTTGGTTTTTTCTTCCAAAGAGTTTTTTAAATTTTCTATCTCTGTTTCTTTTTCGACAATCCTATCACGTGATATATTGTCTGTTTCATCCTTTAAGGCTATTTTTTCCATTTCAGCTTGGATTAGCGCGCGGTTTAAGTTGTCTATTTCGACAGGTTTTTGATCTTTGGTCATTCGCGTTAATGCCGCAGCCTCATCGATGACATCTATGGCAACATCTGGTAGTTTTCTGTAGGATAAAAATCTTTTTGAAAGCTTTACAGCTTCTACTAAAGCAGTATCCGAAATTTTTACCATATGATGTTTTTCATATTTGCCTTTCACACCTCTCAGGATGGCGATTGATGTTTCAACACTTGGTTCATTTACCATTATTTTTTGAAATCTACGATCAAGGGCTCCATCTTGTTCGATATACTTTTTGTACTCTTCGATAGTTGTTGCACCTATTGTTAGGATTTCACCACGAGCAAGCATTGGTTTTAGGATATTTGCAGTATCCATAGTTCCAGATGTATTTCCAGCCCCGATAATATTGTGGATTTCATCGATAAATAGGATGATTTTACCCTCAGAATCCCTTACTACTTCAAGAATTTTCTTTAATCTATCTTCAAAGTCACCCCTGTATTTTGTTCCTGCTACAAGTGATGTCATATCTAGCGAAAAAACTATCCTATTTTTTAGATTATCTGGCACATCCCCTTGAACAATCCTTTGGACAATTCCTTCTACAATAGCAGTTTTACCAACACCCGCCTCACCAATTAAGATTGGATTGTTTTTTATCCTACGGGATAAAACACGGATGGCACTACGAGTTTCCTCATCCCTGCCTATTACAGGGTCAAGTTTGGCTTCGATTGCTTCTTTGGTTAGATTTCGACCATATTTTTCAAGATTTGCAATGGTTTCTTTGGCTATACCATTTAAAAATTGTTCATTAAATTTCCTTGAAACAAACTGCATAAAACTATCATAGTCAAGTTTATGCTGACCCATAATTTTGGAGCTAGTTGTTTCAGTTTCTTTTAATAAAGCCAAAAAAATATGTTCTAATTTAACTTTTTCTTCAAATAGATTTCTTGAAAGCTCTTCAGCTACTAGCAAAACTTTTTGATAAGATCTGCTGACATAAAGGTTTGTTACACCCTTTGCACTTCTAAGTTTAGTCAGTGCATTTTCCACGTCATCCTTAAGTTGTTGAAAATTAACTGCTGATTCCTTCAAAAACTCTGCTATCTGATTATCAGGATTTTGTAAAATTGCATAGAGTAAATGTAAGTCGGAGACTTCCGAATTGCTATATCTAATTGCAATTTTATTCGCATGATTTATAACATCGACCGATGCTTGTGAGTATTTTTTGATATCCATTAAGTTAATTACCTCCAGATGCCATGAAAAATATTTGGCGTAAATTCTAAGATTAGCTTACCTTCTCCTATTATATCTACCCATTTGTTAAATATTTCCCAGGTATTGAATTGTTTTTTTGCAAAAACCAAAATTAATAGCTTCATTTAATCATTTCTATATGTATTCAAAAAAATAAAAAGCCATAACAATATGTAATTTTAGGCTACAATTAAATAATTTTGAATATTATAAAAATCTGAGCTATAAATACCACTCCTCCTAAAAAAATTGTCATTGGCTTTTGCCTATGCTAAGTATAACATATAATAAAAACGATTTCCACTCTTTTATATCAAATTTGATATAAAAACTAAAAAATTAGTCTAATTTTTATCAATATTGATATTTCATTTTTTAATAAAATAAGTTTTCCAAGAAATTAAGCAAATCATAGAAATATTAAACTTGATCTCTAATTATTTCTACTGATATAATAAACATAGGTAAACATATTCCAAGGAGGATATATGAAAGAGCATAAAGTAAATGATAAAGATTATAAGAAATTAATGCACTTAGATTTTGTATTTGGAGTTAGTGGACTATTAATTGCATTTTTCTTTATAAATTCATCGTACATAAGTGATATTATAATGAAAGTAAATAATGTAAGTTACTTTAGTTTAGATGGTGACTTCTACTCCCTACTTGCCATAAGACCTTTATTAATTATATATTCTATTCACAGAATTTATAGTGGTTTTAAAAATATGTTTATGGATAATTCTAAAAAAGAAAAAAATTAAGTAATAATTAATTTAAAAAGAGATCTGTAGTTTTCTAACTTTAAGATCTCTTTTATCTATCATATTTTATTCATTTTTTTATACTTGGTATAAGCATTTGCCCCCATAAGTATGGTTACTATTAAGATTAACCACCAATATGGGCGGTTTTTTTGATATTGTAAAAAAGTAAGGGCTGCAAGTAACAAGGTTGTAATTGCGCTTGTCAAAAATTCCATTTGTTCTAAGTTATTTTTATTCATTTTAGATAACTTGATCTAGAGTTTTCCAAGAAAGTAGGGCGCATTTTACTCTTTGTGGCATATTTTGAATATTGATAAATGCTACTGCATCGCCCAATTTTTCTAGTTCTTCATCGCTTACTTCTTCTCTTTTTATCATTCGGATATAAATGTCTGCCATTTCTTTGGCTTCTTCTTTACTTTTGCCAATGATTGTATCACACATTACACTTGTCGCGGCTTGGCTTATGGCACAACCATCGCCAGTAAAAGCTGCATCTACAATTTTTTCTCCATCTGTTTTTAATTCTAAAACTATTTCGTCTCCACAAGATGGATTGTGGCCTGGTTCTTTGATGTCAGCATCTTCTAGTTCGTGTTTGTTGGCTTGATTTCTAGAATGATCTAGGATTATTTGGCTATAAATTTCTTCCATATTCATATTATAAACCCATTACCTTTCTTACATTTAAGAGTTCTTTTGCAAAGATTTCCGCTTCTTCTTTGGTGTTATAAAAAGAAAAACTTGCACGCGCTGTTGCACTGACTCCTAAGTATTTATGAAGCGGCATTGCACAATGGTGTCCACTTCTTACTGCAACTCCCTTACTATCAAGGATAGAGGCAATATCATGTGGGTGGATATCTTCAAAGGTAAATGATAAAACTGCTCCAGTTTTTACATTTTCCGGATAAAATATTTTAATATTTGGAATATCTTTGATCAAATTATAGGCATAGCGGGTTAATTCTGACTCGTAGTTGTAGATTTCTTCTACTCCGATATTTTCCATATATTTTATTGCTTCCGCAAGCCCTACAACTCCACCAACATCTTGAGTTCCTGCTCCAAATTTATAAGGAAGCTCTGCAAAAGTTACATCTTGTTCGTAAACATATTCTATCATGTCCCCACCGGTATTGAATGGTTCCATTTTTTCTAATATTTCTTTTTTACCATAAAGTACACCGATGCCCATTGGTGCAAGAAGTTTATGTCCAGAAAATACTAAAAAATCACAATCTAAGTCTGCTACATCTGTTTTTAAGTGAGGGATTAATTGAGCACCATCAACTATTGCAATGGCTCCAGCTTCGTGAGCCCATTTTACAATTTTTTTGACATCTATAATCTCACTATTTACATTGCTTGCTCCAGTAAAGGAAACTATTTTGGTATTCTCATTAATTTTTGATTTTAAATCATCATAATCAAGGGAATAATCATCGTTTAGGTAGGCATAAACTAGTTTTGCTCCAATTTTTTTGGCCACCATTTGCCATGGAACTAAATTTGCATGGTGTTCTAAGATAGTAATTAAAATCTCATCACCAGCTTTTAGATTATTCATAGCATAGGAATAAGCAATTAGGTTAAGCGCTTCTGTTGCATTTCTTGTAAATATTACCTCTTCACGGTGGGCTGCCCCTATGTATTCCTTGATGTAATCACGAGAATTTTCGTAAGCTTGTGTTGCTACATAGCTTAAATAATGAGCTCCTCTGTGAGGATTTGCATTTTGATATTTATAATAATTATCCACAGCTTCAATAACCTGTTTTGGTTTTTGACTTGTCGCTGCTGTATCAAGGTAGATGACCTCCCTACCTAGATTTTTGCTATCTAGGTAAGGAAAATCAGCTCTAATTTTTTCTATATCCATTTTAATTCCTTGTATTCATTTGGCGAACTCTTTGTTTTAGTTCATCTCTTAAAGATTCTTCTTCAATTTTATCAAGGGCTTTTGAGAATGTTGCTTCTAGCATCATTGATTCTGCTTGTTTTTTATCAAAACCACGGCTCATGATGTAAAATAACATTTCTTTATTTAATCGACCCACACTTGCTGCGTGGTTACCTGCTACTTCTTTTTCTGCACAAAGAAGGATTGGAGCAGTTTTGTTTTTTACAGTGTCAGAAAACATCATTGAGTAATCGCCAATTTTACCATCTGCTTCAAAGCAACCGTGTTTTAAGTCAACTACACCCTTCCAGTTTTTGTGGGCACTATCTTTTAATGCTCCATTAAACATAGCATCAGAATCAGTTTGATTTCCATAATGGTCATTGTTTGCAAGTATATCTAGGAATTGTTCTTTTTCTTTAAAGTAAATTCCATCTTCGATTACGTGAGCCCTATCTCCTGCTAGGATATTTTTTATATTTACAATTGAGTAATCAGCCCCAATTTCAATATAGGAAATATCCAAAAGTGCATCTTCTCCTACAATTGTATTTATAGATTGTAGGTTTGTAGAATTTTTACCAAAGTTTGTTACCACAACTAATTTTACTTTAGCATTTTTTTCTACATTTACCCTTACTTGTGAGTTTAAATATAGATTTTCTCCCTCACCTAGGGCTGATATTAGGAATGACGATTCTGAATTTTCACGTGCATTTATATCAATTCCTGCTACTAAAATATTATTTTCACTGTCTAGTTTTAGCTCGATAGATTCAAAATCTTTTTTACCCTCTACATCACGGTATATGCTAAAGTTTCTAAATTCTTGGTTTTCTTTTTTTGTATCTTCAGAAAGGCCGTATTCATAAGCTTTAAAAGCATCTTCTAAGTCTTTGATTGATTCGCCTTCGCTATTTTTAAAGTACTCTTGTCTTTCTTTTAGGCCAAGATTTGCGTCTACGTAGTTTAGCCCTTGAGAATTCCAAGTGTACATTCTCATTTCATTTAGTCTACTCATTAACCATTTGCTCCTTCTAGTTCCATATCTATTAGGTGGTTCATTTCAACTGCATATTCTAATGGTAGCTCGCGGCTAACTGGTTCTGCAAATCCACGAACAATCATTGATTTTGCTTCATCTTCTGGAATACCACGACTCATTAGATAAAATATTTGTGATTGGTTTAGTGAACCAATTTTAGCTTCGTGACCACAGTCTACATCATCGTTTCGAATGTCTAATACTGGAATTGTATCTGATTGAGCATTTTCACCTAGCATTAGGTTTTCACAGTCTACTGTAGAACGACTGCCTTTGGCATTTTTCTTCATTTGAACTAGAGATCTAGTCATTGATTTACCAGTACCGGCTGTAATTGATTTTGTAAGAGCTGTTGAATATGTGTTTGGAGCAAGGTGGATCATTGAGCAACCATTGTCAATATATTGACCATCAGCCGCAAAAGTAATTCCTGTGTATTCTGCACTTGCGCCTTCACCAGCTAAAACTGATGTTGGGTAAAGCATAGAAACTTTTGATCCAAATGATCCTGAAACCCAAATCACTTTTCCGCCTTCATCAACGATAGCACGTTTGGTATTTAGGTTATACATATTTCTTGACCAGTTTTCTATTGTAGAAAATCTTACTTCTGCATTTTTACCAACGAAAATTTCTACAGAACCTGCATGTAAATTAACAACGTTATATCTAGGTGCTGAGCATCCTTCGATAAAGTGTACTTTTGCATTATCTTCTGCAATTATCATTGTGTGTTCAAATTGTCCTGCTCCTGGAGCATTTAATCTATAATATGATTGTAGAGGAATATCTACTTTTACTCCCTCTGGTACATAGATTAATGATCCACCTGACCATACTGCACCGTGTAGGGCTGCGTATTTGTGAAGGGTTGGTGGGATTGCTCTTTGGAAATATTCTTTAACTAGGTCTTCGTGTTCTTTTAGGGCTGTTGCAAAGTCCATAAAGATAACACCTTGGTCTTCTAAGTGTTTTTGGATTGAGAAATATACTTCCTCACTATCGTATTGAGCACCTACGCCAGCTAAAGATTCTTGTTCTGCTTGTGGGATTCCTAGTCTATCAAATGTTGCTTTGATTTCTTCAGGAAGAGCTTCCCAATTTGATTTTTTATCTGTTTTTGGTTTTACATATGCTGTTATATCGTTAACATCAAGTTCTGATAAATCTGGTCCCCAAGTTGGATTTTCCATTTTGTTAAAGAGTTCTAGAGATTTTAATCTTCTAATTCTCATCCAATCTGGTTCGCCTTTTTCACGAGAGATTTCGTTTACTATATCAGCATTGATACCTTTTTCTGTTATCTTATCGTAGGTAAATTCATCTATAAAATCATAGAACCCACGATCAAGCTCTTTTAATTTTTCTTCTATATTGTTGCTTGGCATATTTTACACCCATTCGTATCCGCGTTTTTCGATTTCATCCATTAGGCTTGCATCACCTTCGTGAGCAATCTTTCCGTCTTTTATAACATGAACATAATCAGCTTTGATATTTTCTAGCAATTCTCTATGGTGAGTTATGATAATTACTGCATTATCTTCTGAAAGATAATCTTCGATTCCCTTACTTACTATTCTTACAGCATCAACGTCAAGACCTGAGTCTGTTTCATCTAACATAGCAAGTTTTGGATTTAGCATCTTCATTTGTAAAATTTCAGATTTTTTACGTTCACCACCTGAAAACCCAACATTTACATATCTTCCTGCGTAATCTTCAGATAGGTTTAGGCTATCCATTTCTTTTGTAAGTTGTTTTGTAAATGCAAGCATTTGTGGTTTTTCGCCTGTAATTTGTTCTTCAGAAATTCTTAGGAAATCATTTAATTTTACTCCTGGAATTTCATCAGGGTGTTGGAAGGACATAAATATTCCGCGGCGAGCACGTTTATCTACAGATTCTTCTGTGATATCTTCACCTTCAAAATAAATTTTTCCATCTGTTACTTCATAAACAGGATTTGCCATGATTGTATTCATAAGTGTTGACTTACCAGATCCATTTGATCCCATTACAACGTGGACTTCACCTTTGTTTACTGTTAAATCTATACCTTTTAAAATCTCGGTATCTTCAACTGATACATGTAGATTTTCTATTTTTAATAACTCAGACATTTTTACCTCTTCTTTTAAATTTAGTAATAAATTTTCAATTAAAATATACTACTTTACTAGGAATTATCAATTATACTCCTTTGCTCATTGTACCTTTTTTGACCAATAAAAAAACGAGCCGAAGCTCGCGAATATATATTATTGATTATTAATCTTACTTTCTATGACTTCAACAAGGCTTTTTATGGCTTCTTCTTCCTTGTCTCCTTCTGCTTTTAAAGTTAACTCATCTCCATTAGAAGCACTCATGCTAAGAACTGACATTATTGACTTTGCATTATAGCTTCTGCCATTTTTTTCAACTGTAATATCGCAAGGAAACTTTACTGCAGCGCGGATAAAAATCGATGCAGGCCTTGCATGCAAGCCAATCTCATTAGTTAGTGTGACTTTTTGCTCGTACATAGTACCTCCTTTTTTTATATATTTTCTTATGTAATTATATTACAATATTTTTTATGAAAATGCAAACATTTTCCACTATAATTTTATAAACTACATATAAATATCTAAATAAAAAACCACCCATGGCTTGGGTGGTTTAGTTTCTTAGATTCTTTTTAGTAATTCTACTAAGAATTTGTAATTTTTCTCAGTTGATTCTATGCTTACTCTCTCGCTTGGTGAGTGAGCTCCCTCGATAGTTGGACCAAATGATAGCATTTCTACATTTGGCATAACTCCTTTAAATAGTCCACATTCTAGACCACCGTGAGTTGTTTCTACTGTCATTTCTGATCCAGTTTGCTCTTTCCAAATATCATTTGCAATGTCAATTAGTTTTGTTTCTTCTCTTTGCCATCCTGTGTAAGGGTTGTTTACCTCACAATGAGCACCAAATTGTTCTGCTATTTTTTTAGCAATTGCTGCACGGTTAAATTTGGCAGAGTCAATTTGTGATCTAACCATAGATATTATTTTTACTTCGTTTTCATCTTCTTCTAGGATACCTATGTTTGAAGATGTGATGATTTCGCCTTCATGTTTTTTAACTAAACCATCTGGTAGTGCATAAAGTGTATTTATAATATTTGCTGAAAGTTCTGTTGTAAGTACATCTTCATCAAAACTTGCATCACTAAGTGTGATTTGTCCTTTTGGATCTGTATCTTTTGATTCATTTAGGATATCAGCAATTCTTGATTCAATTTCTTTTTTAGCATCTTCTTTATTAGCTACTGCAAATACAACTTCTGCTGTTGAAGCGATAGCATTTCTTTTTACCCCACCATTGATTGACGCTATTTGAATGTTATCAATATCAGTTAAAAGTCTACCTATTGTTTTTATAGTATTTAGACGTGCCCTATCAATTTCCATTCCTGAATGGCCACCTTCAAATCCTCTTAGATCAAGTTTTAAGAAATCTCCCTTTGCGGCTTCTTTTTCTTTTTTAAAGCTAATTTCTAAATCGCATCCACCAGCACAACCGATTGTAAGGATACCATCCTCTTCTGTATCGATATTGATTAAGTATTGGGCTTTAATATCTGAGGCATCTAGTGCATTTGCACCTACCATTGAAGTTTCTTCTCCAGTTGTAATGATAGCTTCAAGTGGGCCGTGTGCTATATCTTTGTCATCAAAAATTGCAAGGATAAATGCAACTCCCATGCCATCATCAGCACCTAAAGTTGTTCCATCAGCTCTAACCCAATCACCATCAACAATTAATTTTATAGGATCTTTGCTAAAGTCGTGATCAGAACTATCTTCTTTTACACATACCATATCCATGTGGCCTTGTAGGGCAATAGTTGGCTTATCTTCGTATCCAGCACTTGCATCTTTTTTGAAAATGACATTTAAAGCTTCATCTTGGCGTACTTCTAAGTTTCTTTCCTTAGCAAAATTTACCAAATAATCAGAAACAGCCTTTTCATCCCCAGAACCTCTTGGAATTTCACTTAATTCGCTAAAAAATTTCCACACAAGTTCAGGTTTTAAATCTTTAATTTCCATTTATATCTCCTTTTTCTATTTAACTAAGTCCTATATTATTTAATACCCAATTTATTTTAAACTTTTGGATATTAACCCCAAGTTTGATTGACCTAGGGGCAAAGGGTTTGCTTTAATTTTAATAATAGGCCTTAGCCCTTAATTTATTATTACTACTATTTTATAGACAAAGGATAACAACTGTCAATATTTAATAAATTTAATTTCTTAGTTATATATATTTATTTTTGTAGCCAATATTGTTTATTAATATGAATTATGATATAATATATTTAAATATAGGTACAAGAGGTAGATATGAAAGTACATAAAAGAAAAAAATTCGGCTGCTTACCCACTCTATTAATAATAGTTTTTTTAATATTTATTCTCAATTTCTTAAAAACAAGATACAATGAAGTTTCTTACTACTCAGATTCTCCAATTGATGGTATAAGCGAAATATTTAATTTTGGTCTAGGATTTGACCCAGATGGATATAAAACAGATGATAAGAGAATTCTTAAAAATAATTTAAAAAAAGAAGCAAATAGTGGTAATGATAAAGCAAGTTGGATTGTAGATAATTTTGATAATTTAGATGATGCTTTGATTTATCTTGCTGGCAATGACTCCGATACAATTGATTTTGTTTACAATTATCAAAACGGCATTACTAATTTCGAGTTTTTCCCTGGCGAGTCAGTTTTACTAGATCGTAAGACTCCCTACTTTTTACAATGGGACAATAGGTGGGCTTATAATGCCTTAGATGATAAAAATATAGGTTTTTATGGTTGTGGCCCTACAGCTATGGCCATGGTCCTGGCTAGGTTAAATGGAGATATTTCCATAACTCCAGATATAGTTGCCAAAGATGCAGAAGCCTACATGACCTACGGAGGAATTTCCTGGGATTTTTTCTCAGATGAGGCCAAGCGATATGGTTATACTATTAGTGAAATCCCCCTAGATGAATATGAATTGATCTATGCCTTAGACCAGGGACCTCTGATCGTCTCTGTAAATGGCGGGTATTTCACCCTTTTTGGTCATATTATGGTCATAGACTCATATAAGGATGGAAAGTTTGTCATAAACGACCCAAACAGTATACGCAAGAGTCAAAAATCTTGGTCTTATGATGAGATTTCTAATCAAATCGCTAAAATTTGGCTGATAAAGTAAAAGTGAACCCAATCTTAGGTTCACTTTTACCTTTTATATTCATTTATAATTTGATTTTTATCCCTAATTATTTTCTCAATATTTTCCCTATAGTCTTTCATATTGCGAGCGTTCCTGTATTTTTTGCCATCCATAAGCTTGCTATTAGCATTCATACCCAAGCCTATCACATTTTCTATTTCTTCATTGATAATTATATTGTATCTTTGGGCTGTATTTCTTTTTTGATAGCCAACATTTTCTAAATTGCTGATAATATTTTTTTGGCGGTAAAGATAATAGGCTTTATAATTGTTAGCTTTAGTAAAGTTTTTTATATTCTCATTAATCTTTAAAGCATCTTTTATAGAGCCTTTTTTATTCTCTTCCCTATACTTACTGCCAGACTTACTAGCTAAAGCATGAAAAGTAATATTGTCTGGCTGAAGTTTTTCTAGGACTTCAAAGTTTTTTGTAAAAGTTTCTGCGTCTTCTCCAACAAGTCCAACTATAAAATCCATATTAATTATAAATCCTAATTCACGAGCCTTTTCATACATTTTTAGAAAATGATCCATATCTTGACTTCTACCAACAGATTTTATAATTTTTTGGTTAAATGTCTGCGGATTTAGGGAAATCCTCCCAACCCCATTTTTCTTTAGAATTTCTAATTTTTCTTTATCCAAAGTATCTTCACGACCTGCTTCGAAAGTAAATTCTTGGTAGGAAAATTTATTATTTATTGTAACCAATAATTTTTCCAAATCCTTATGGCTGATATAGGAAGGAGTCCCACCTCCTATATAAATTGTGTCTAAGTTTTTTGGCAAATTTATATTATTAATTTCTTTTATTAAATATGAAATATATTCACTTTTATCATGGTGGGGTCCAATTATTGTAGGATAAGAACAATAATCGCACCTAGTTGGGCAAAATGGAATATTAATGTATAAATTAAAACTATCTTTATCAAAATCTAATTTTTCTTGCTCGTTTTTAATATCTACTAGCAAATTAATTTTTTCATCTGAAAGAAGATATTTTTCTTTTATTTCAGTTGAACTATATTTTTGTAAAAGCTTTGATGGTTTTGATCCAGTCAGCATCCCCCAGGGAGATTTGTAATCATTTATATCTACGAGTAGCTTATACAATGTGGCTTTTAACTCATAATTATCTTTATAAGGATAAGTTTGACCTTGAAAAATAATTTTCTCATCTAATATTTCAATTTCTCCCTCATCAGAAAAAATTATCTGTCTGTCATCATAAAAAATATTTAAAATATCATATACAATTTTTCTTTTATTTTCATCACTTAAGTAAATTTTCATGGGATAATTATACTTTTTTTGTATACGCAAAAACAGGCCTTCAAAATTGAAAGCCTGTTTGATTATTAAACATAAAGTCCAGCACCAGGTCCTAGTGGTAATTTTAATAGCATCCAAGCTATTAGCCACACTGTCCAAAATACTAAAAATGAAATTGAATATGGCAGCATAGTAGAAATCAGCGTACCAAGCCCGCTTTCTTTGTCATATTTTTGCATAAATACTACAATCATTGCAAAATAGCTCATAAGTGGACTAATAATATTTGTTGATGAATCGGCAATCCTGTATGCTATTTGTGTAAGCTCTGGTGAAAGTCCCATTTCAAAGAACATTGGCACAAATATTGGAGCCATAATTGCCCATTTTGCAGATGCTGATCCCATAAATAAGTTTAAAAAAGATGTTAATAAAATAAATATAATTATTAATGGGATGCCCTTTAGTCCTATATTATTTAAGAAGTTTGCACCATTTACAGAAAGAATTGTTCCTAGGTTGGTGTATCCAAATAAAGCCACAAATTGAGATGCAAAAAAAGCTAATACAAGGTATCCACCCATTGACTCCATAGATTTTGACATTGCTTTTACTAAATCATTCGTATCTTTGATAGTTCCAACGCTTTTACCATAAACAAATCCTGGAATTAGGAAGAGTAAAAATAAGGCTGGGATTAATCCATGAGCCAAGAAATTGTTGATATTTATTTTGCCATATTTGTCTGGCTCTTTTAAGATAGCATTTTCAGGAAACATTAAAAGTCCAAGGATAATTATATAAATAACTAAGGCAATAAGTGCATTTCTTAGACCCTTTTTCTCTACTTCTGTTACATCTGATTTTACTTCGTGTTGGCTAGCTAATTTGTACTCACCTAAATTTGGAATAACTACAAGTTCTGTCACCAAAGTTCCTATACAAGTTAAAATAATTGTTGAAGAAATTAAGAAATACCAGTTGCCTGTAACATCAACTGTCGCATCAATACTTGCTGCTCTTAATGCCTCATTTGTAAGTCCTGATAATAATGCATCTGTAGGTCCAAATAGTAAGTTTGCAGAAAATCCTCCCGATACTCCGGCAAAAGCTGCAGCGAGTCCTGCAATTGGGTGTTTGCCAGCTGTTAGGAAAATCAAAGCACCAAGTGGGATTACAACTACATATCCCGCATCAGATGCAATATTTGAGATAATTCCAACAAAAACTACTGTTGCAGTCAGAACAAGTGATGGGACATTTGATAAAAGTTTTTTAAGACCTGCATCAAAAAATCCAGCATATTCAGCAACGCCAACACCAAGCATTGCCACTAAAACTGTACCAAGTGGAGCAAATCCAGTGAAATTCGTTACAGCTGTGCTAAAAATGTGTCTGATTCCTTTTGCATTTAAAAGAGGAACTGCTGAAATTTTAACAATTTTTCCCTCTCCTGCATCAAAAAAATCTACAGAAACGCCATTCATATAACAAACTTGTGCAATAACTGCCAAAATTGCAATCATAATTACAAAAATCATAGCAGGGTGCGGCAGGGAATTTCCTACTCTTTCTACCCAGGCTAAGAATCCCGATTCTTTAGCTTGAGATCTTTTATTTTTATCTTCCATAATACCTCCAATTAAATGAATTTATATAAAAATATATTTATACTTTATACCATAAATAAAGAAAAGTCAACTAATAACAATCACCAGTATCATGATAAAGTGAAAAAGTTATAAAAAAACTAGCCAAAATGGCTAGCTTTGTTTTTTATTTTAAAAATTCATAAGCCCAATTTTTATCTACTTTTTCAGCATTTTCCGCATCAAATAATCCATCGTACTGGCTAATTATTTTATTATATACTTCTCTTACAAAACTTAGGGTATATTCCTTACCATCAGTGGTTTTTATTAAATATGTGTTTCCATCTACTAATCTAAATGAAATCACATCATCATGGTCAAATGCTAGTTCATTGCTTTCTAGTAAGATGTATTTCATGATCTCTACTGCCTTATCTGACAAGTAATTTTCAAAAATAACAATTTTTTCGCGAAGTTCTTCAATATCACTTGTCATCCTTGTAAGATACTTTTCTTGCTCTTCTTTGTGAAATCTATCTAGTAGGCTAAGACTTGATTTAAAGGCAAGTCTTGCTTTTTTATCCACAAATTGTGGGTCATTTACAAGCATAAATTTGATTTCATCATCAGTATAAGCAAATCTGTAATTTAAAATAAACTCGTGATTGCAATTTGGACAATGTTGGATAGCAAATTGATTTGCCAATATTAGTTCTCTATCACTTGTTGCAGAAAAAACTGCTGTATTCATTTCGTTTTCAAAAGAATGGCCACAAGCCGGGCAAGTTATTCCAAATATTTTTTCTCTAGTTTGCATAATCCACCTAAAATTCTATAATATTGATGCCAAGCTCAGAATTAGCTTGTTTTTCTAATTTACCATCTATTAAGTCTACAAAAATTTCTGCTGTAAAAGAGCAAGTGGCCTCTCCCAAATGACCGCCAATTACTTTTGAGCCTTCTCCTGCACAAGTAATGTGGGTGTGTACAATTGGTTTTTGATCAAATATTGTAATATTACCAATAAGGGAAGTAATTTCTAGATCTTCATTATAGATATCCCAATCATAATCATCTTTTCCCGGGTGCAAGACTCCGATTTTTAATTCATTTACTGCACCTATACCTTGAAAATGAGCTCCTGTAATATCTTCTTCATTGGCTAGTTTTTCAAGTGATTCTATAATCTTATCACCTTTTTTTAATCTAAGTACTATTTTGTCATCAAATCTCTTATAATCCATAAAGTCACCTCTTAGGAAAATAGATACCCAATAATGAGCTAACTATTCAAATTTGACTGCTTTTAAGAGAGGGATCGCAATTATGGATGCAAATATTACTGATATAAGACCATTGAGCAAAGATACACCAGCTTTTTGGGCAAATTCTACCATAGATGCTTCAAAAGTTAGATTCAATATATAATAATTTTTTATAAAAGTTTTGCCTAGATACAAGATAATATAGGTTAGTTGACCCAAGATAGATGCAAGGATAAGTCTTGTCTTATTCTCCCTATCAAATCCTTTGTTAAATATATATCCAGCCACCGCTGCCATAGCAAATTTGTTTATAAAAGTTGTTGGTGCAGATGTAAAATATACTGGATCAAAAAGATCAAACAAAGTTGGACCTATACCTGCAGCAAGTCCACCATAAAGAGGTCCTAAAATAATTCCAGAAAGTAAGCAAAAAACATTTCCTAGATGAAAACGGGTATTGCCAAATGGAGTTACAAAAGGGATTTGTAAGTAATTTGAAACAAAAGTAAGTGCTGCAAAAAGTCCTACGTATGTAAGTTTTTTTGTTGTTAAATTTTTCATAAATCCTCCTAATTAAATAGTATATCATATATATATCAAGTAAAATAAAAATGAGGTGATATAATGAGTAAAAATTTAGGTCCAATACATTTTATGATGTATGACAAAATAAAATTTCAAGATAAGATAACAAATTACTTACTAGATGGCAATACAAGTGAGGTTGATAAAATAAATAATCCAGTATCAACTGAGCCACTAGAAGAACTTATCGATCAAGACAACATCCACGGATGGCTTGATTCAAAAATTGATGTAGTAGAAAATAGGCTAAACTACGCCTTAAATCATAGTGAAAATACAAAAGAAAAAATGTATGCATTTGGTAAGGAAAATGCAAAAGGCAAAGATTTTTCTGATTTTAACGGAGTATTTACAGATTTAAATATGCTCTTACTGGATGGTATGCCTTGTGATAGGGGTATGTCTGCTCAAATCGATGAAAAAGGAGATTTATATCTGATTACAAATAATAATCTTCATAGCAAATATGAAAACCAAGATATAAATCCAGAAGATTCAAAGAACAATGTTTGTGCCGGTGGCCACGATCATGATCATCACGAGAGCTTTGAAGTTTCTAATAATGATGATATAAATTTAAAAAGCGAAAATTCTTCATATCATGATTATCGTTATGAGTTTTTAAAAGGATATTTTGCTGATAGCCCATATGATGTAGAGATGGTAAATGGCATAAACTATCGTATTTATCCTAAAAATTAATTTGTCGGTACAAGATGAAAAATGATTTTAACAAAAAGAAAAAATTAATATTCAGAATACTGACAGATTCTATAATTGTGGGGGCTTTCGCTGGCCTTTTTTCAGTACTTTATAGATTTATAATTTCAAAGATGGATACTTACAGAAAAGTTTTATATAGTAACTTTGATTTTAAATCTTTGCTTATTTTAATAATTATGGCTGTAATAATTTCATTTATTATAAACAGATTATTAAAATGGGCTCCTCTATCCGGGGGAAGTGGTATCCCTCAAATCCGTGGAGAAATCTTAGGAAAATTTAAAATGAATGAGTGGCCAACTATGATATCAAAAATTGTAGGTGGTAGCCTTGGAAATCTCATGGGATTTTCACTTGGTAGAGAGGGTCCTTCTATACAAATGGGTGGAGCAAGTGCAAAGTTTGTAGGCAAGATTTTAAAAAGACCACCAGATGAAATAAAATATATGATTACAGCTGGTGCAGCTGCTGGACTTGCCGCAGCATTTAATGCACCTATGGCAGGTTGTATTTTTGCTATAGAAGAGCTACATAAATCATATTCAAAATTTGTTCTTCTCCCAGCATTTATAGCATCTATCATTGCAAATTATATTTCTTTTGTAATCATGGGTCCTGAATCATCTTTTAGCTTTGCAATTATAAAATCTCTTCCAATGAAGCTTATATGGATTGCAATATTAGTTGGTATTCTAACTGGAATAGTTGGCGGATTTTATAATGTGATGATAATAAAATTTCAAGACTTATTTAAGAAAATTAATTCAGATATTTTAAAATATGCCCTACTAATGGGTGTTACAATTATAATTGGATTTTCATTTTTTGAAATAACAGGTGGCGGGCATGCTCTTTTAGAAGAAATGGCCTACACTAGATTTCCTATAAAATATTTATTGGCAATACTCGTAATAAAATTATTTTATACAACTTTTTGCTATGGTTCAGGAGTCCAAGGCGGTATTTTCCTACCAGTACTTGTCATTGGAGGATCATGTGGTGCTTTAATTTTTTCAATGCTTGAAAATGGTATAAATTTAGACCAATATTATATAAACTTTATAATATTGGGCATGTCTGGTATCTTAGCATCAGTTGTCAGAAGTCCAATTTTATCTGTAATCTTAGTTTCTGAGATGATATCAAGCTTTGAGCATTTATTATCTATAGCTGTAGTTGTTATTGTTTCTTACTATGTAGCTGAAATATTAAAAATTGATCCAATTTATGACACACTTTTTGAAAGGCAGTTAAAAGATAAAAACTTATTAGTAGCCCAAGAAAGAGATTTATCTAATTACTCAATCCTTGAGTACACAATAGTTGATGGCCTTGAAGTAATAGATAAAAAGCTAAAAGAAATAAAATTCCCAAGACATATCTTAATAATGTCTATAGAACGCGATAATCATGAATTTGTTCCAAATGCAGAGGATAAAATTTTATTAGGTGATAAAATCACTGTACTAATAGATGCAAAAGATTCTCTAGAAATAGATAAATACTTAAAACCAGAATAAAATTAAACAAAAAATAAAAGCGAGGATTTTTCCCCGCTTTTAATAATTTTATCTACCATTTGCCTTTAAAATGGCATTGGCTCTGCTGATAATTGTATTTTGTTTTTCAATTAATTGATTTAAGGCAGGACCATTTTTTTCAGCTAATTGTGGCATAGTGTCCATTAAAATTTTTGCTCCAGCTATGGTCTCCTCTGCTTGATCAATTGCATTTTGTAGTTTATCTAGCTGTTGTTCTGAAATATTAGAAATAGGATCTTGTATTTCTATTTCTTCCTCTACTGGTTTTTCAACTTCAGTAGTTGTTTCAATAATTTCTTCTACTGCTTCATTAATTTCTTGATCACGGTTTGAAATATCTTCATCTATTTCTTCGATAGTTTCTACTGCTTTTACAGGGCTTGTTCCTATTGCAGAAATATCATTTTCTCCTACCATGCCATTATTGTTTCTATCATCCATAAATGCATATAAATAATTTTGCCCCTTTACAATTGGTAATCTATATTTACCGTGGGCTTTTACTTCTTTAAGAGTTATTTGAGTGTTATTGTTGGTATTAATAGTATCTATTTCGCTTCTTTGATCCGCTGATAGATTCAAGTAAGCTTGTCTTGTTCTTCTTGACCTATAAAAACCTGAATTTGTATTAATGTTATCTGCAGAAGCGGAACTTGCGAGTCCTCCAAATAATATTGAGGCTGATAATGCTGATACTAATAATTTTTTGTATTTCATAATTACTCCTTTAAAATTATTATCTTTAATAGATATTTTCTCATAATTTAATAAAAAACACAATTTATCTACAAAAAAAGACAGAATTTCTTCTGTCCTTTGCTTTTATTTATAATTAGCTAATATTTTTTCTGCTCTATCAATCAATTTTTGAGAACTTTCTATTAATGCATTAAGTTTATCTCCATTTTTTTCGACAAATTGAGGCATAGTTCTCATTAAAAGTTTTGCTCCAGCTATAGTTTCTTTTGAGTTTGTAACTGTGTTTCTTAATTTTTGGATGCTTTCTGGAGAAAGTTCATCTAATCTTACTGGATTTGCTGTTTTGTTTTCGACTTTTGGTGCATCTGCTATATCTCCAGCATAGATATTATAATTTCCTACAATATTTACTGAGTTTTCATTTACATTTGAAATATTAAAGTCAAATACTCCTACCCCGTAATTCCATTTGCTATTTGTATTTAATGCCGCATAGCCAATGTGTTTTAATTCTGGGTCTAGAATGATGTGTAAGTGTCCATTATCAGAATTTGATACCCCTTTTGATTCTTTCAATAATTGGTATTCTGATTTATTATTTTTTCTTTTTGACGGTTCAAATGCCCATTGGGCAAAAGATTTTTTTGGGTCTTCTTTTTGGGTACTTGAAGCTAGGATTTCTGCACTCGCATAGATTCCGCTTTTTGTTATAGCGGTGCTATTATCTGATCCGTCTGGTCTATTATGAGAAAGTCCAGTAATGGTTTGTTCGTAAGCTCTTTGTATAGCAATTCTTTCTAGATTATTTGACCAAGTAAGTCCATTTACATAGGCTTCTTTGCTAGAAAATCCATTTGCTTTTGCTACATCTTGAAGACGCTCACCATTTTTATTTGATCCTTCTAGAGTGTAGAAAATATTTTCATCCCATAATCTGGATCTTATGGCACGTATTTCAGATAAAACTTCATTTTTTAAAGCTTCATCTTGCTTTAGGCTAAATGTTCCTTCACTAAAAGCAACTTTTCCAGTATCTACACCAAGATCAAGTCTTGATTCTGCTCCAAATGCAGGATTTGCACCCAATATAACAAATGATAGGGCAAGAGAAAGGGCTAATTTTTTATAACTTTTCATATTTATCTCCTAATATAATATATTACATATACATTATACACTAATTTTTTTGCAAGATTTATATGAAAATTCATTTTTATTTAAGGACTAATCATTAATATTATAAAATCCTTTTTTGTAGGCATTAAGAGCTCTAGCGTTTACAAATAGTGTCATAGCAAGCATTATTATAATCATAATTGCATAGGCTATAAATATATTTGCGGCAAATATCTGGGTCAAAAATACCCCCAGACCCACCATTAGAGCTACAATAATTAGGCTTAAAAAATAATATAGTATATTTATCACTCCGCCCTTGCTGAGCTCTTCAGGCTTATTCCAATTTGTAATAATTTTTTTGCTACCCAAGCTAAGACCAAAAGCACTTGCTAAAACCGATCCTAGGCTAAGTCCTAGGAAAAACAGGATAGCATTTGAAATTCCAAATCTAACAAAATATAGAAATATTAAGCTCAGCAAAATATTAAAAATACTAAAGGCAAAAAAGCCTGCAAATAATCTTGCGAAATAATGTTTTTTAGGGTCAATCGGCAGGGTTTGGAATAGGTAAAAACTTGTATGTTCACGGGAGAGAGCGGTGGATGTAATATTTGAATTGCACCAAATTAGTAGGCCCAATAAAAATCCAATCACTAAAACCCAAAATCTAATTTCAGGATCAAAAAAAGCCATACTACCCAAATCAGCACTTAGTTGTTTACCCATCCTAGCTCCCATAAATCCAAATATAATTAGCATTGGTATGCCGCCAGCTATAAAAACTACATTTGAAAATAGATTTTTTATATCTCTTTTAAATATAGCCCAAACTTGGGATTTTTGATTGAAATTTATGTTTTTCTTAGCTTGTTTTTTATCAGTTTTTTGGGTGGTTTTCTCTTCTAAGCTCTTATAATAATTTTTATCAGCAAACTTGTAGGATAAATATAAAATCAAAGCTGAAATAGCAAATAAAACTAAGCTAAAAATCACTTTGTTTTTCAAATCACCACCTACAGCAAGCCCAAAAAATTTGGCATTAAAAAATACGTCCTTAAGTCCTAAAAAGTTTTCAAAAATCTTATTAATTTGCCCCAGGTTTTGGCCAATTTGATTTTCTTCCCTAATTAATGGCAGGGCATAGGCAAGGCCAATTACTGAAAAAAGTAGGATATATCCGAGGGTTTTAAATAATTTTCTGTGCCTATTTATGCTTGTAAAACGCATTAGCAAAAGTATTACAAATGTAATTAAAGAATATACTATCAAAATTAGGCTTATAAAATTTATTAACCCAAAGACCAATACACTTATATCAAAACCCTTGTGTATTGTGTAAATTACAAGACTTATTATGAAAAATAATATAAAATCTACATAGGAAATTACATTGCCTATGATTTTTCCAATAAAAAGTTCCCCCTGGCTAATGGGCATGGTCTTATAAACTTCTGTTTTTTTATCTGAAAAAAAGTTGGAAATGATAGTTGGTATATAAAATATCACTATCATAAGACTCATTATTATGCCAAAATAAGTAAAATAATGCACATCGCCATTTTCTCTTCCAAGAAAAGTCATCCCCACCATATTCATAATCATATAAACCATGTAGGATAAAAATATGTAAGTAAAGATGAAGTAAATGATTCTTAAAAAATAATTCTCTGGTAAGTTTGCTGCTTTTTTTCTTTTCATATATGGGAAAAATGCTTCCCAAAGAGAGTATTTTGCAATAGTTTTGATATTATTCATCAGTAAGCTCCAAGAAAACTGCTTCTAGATTTTCCTTATGATTTGATTGAGATTTGATCTCATCAAAACTACCCATGGCAATAATCTTGCCCCTATTTATAATTGCAATCCTATCGCAAAGTTCTTGGGCAACACTCATAACGTGAGTTGAGAAAAATACTGCCTTGCCATTTGCTGCACGTTGTTTTAAAATTTGTTTTAGATTGTAAGCAGATTTTGCATCAAGACCTACCATTGGCTCATCTAAAATTAAAACTTCTGGATCATTTATCAAAGCACCAATTAGGGCTAGCCTTTGGGCCATACCATGGGAATAAGTTTCGATTTGATCGGACATTGCATCCTTTATGTCAAAAAATTCTAAATAATAATCAAGTCTTTGCTTGCGAGTAGCTTCATCTATCCCATAGATGTCTGCCAGAAAATTTATGTATTCATATCCCGAATAAGATTCAAAAAGTTCAGGGTTATCCGGAACATAAGAAAATTGTTTTTTGTAGGCAATTTGGTCATCTTTTATATCTATACCATTTATAGTAATTTCACCACTTGTTGGAGTATTTATACCAACTATGGCCTTGATGGTTGATGATTTGCCTGCACCATTTGGTCCTAAAAAACCAAATATTTCCCCATCCCTTACTTCAAAATTAATATTATCTACTGCAGTTTTTCCAGTTTTGTATCTTTTTGTAAAATCTTTTACTTCAATCATTACTACCTCCGTTTCAATGAGTATATCATATCAGAAACGAACAAATAAAATATACTTTATATATTTTTTATTTACAACTAAAAACCCAGTCCATATTTGGACTGAGCTTTTAATTATTATTTAATCTTTTAAATCAGGCCTTTGCCTTTTAAAATAGCTTCAGCTTTTTTGATAACTTCTTTTTGTTTCTTGACTAATTCAGTAATTTTTACGCTGTTTTCACTAGAAAGATTTGGCATAGTTTCTTTGAGTATTTCTGCACCCTTTATTGTTTCTTGAGCATTTAAATACGAGATTTTCAATTTCTCTAGCATATCTTTTTGTGAATTATCTTTATCATTTTTATAATTTTTATCACCTATTGATAATGTGTATGGACCTACTAGATTTGTAATTTGATTGCTGCTTGAATCCATCTTTGAATTCATATCATAAGACAATTCCACTACTTCATAGAGGGTGTTTGTTTCTTCATCTGCTAGTTGAGCATAACCAATGTATTTTATTCCTGGATTTAGTAGAGTGTGTAACTCAAAACTTTCAGGAGTTAATTTCCCATTTGCTGCAAGTAATTTATCATATTGGCTTTGACCTGTTTGATCATTCGCAAATGACCATTGACTTGAAGCCTTCATCTTATTACCATTAAGATTTGTTTTAGAGACAATCTCAACATCTGAGTGGATACCATTTATTGTTGCTGATTTAAAATTAGATCCATCTGGTCTAGTATCTGATGAATCACTGTATTTTTGTTCAAAAGCCCTTTGAATTGCTATTTTTTCTAAATCAGTTCTCCATTTTAGCCCAAATGCATAGTCTTTCATTGTTGTATATCCAGATTTTTCTGCTGATTCTCTCAAATTTTTGCTTTCACTTTTTGTTCCATCTGGACTTACACTAACGTAAGGGATGTTTGAATCCCAAAGCTTAGAACGGATATCTCTAATCTCATTAAGGAAATATTCAATTTCATCTTGGCTTTGTTTTAAGTTTACAGTTTCTTCGATGTATTTACCTTTGCCCTTATCAACCCCCAAATCGGCGATTTGGCTAGCCTGGCTTTCTTCTTTTGCATAGCTATTTACTGGATTGACTAGGCTTGCTTGCCCTAAAAATGAAAATGATAAAGCAAGAGTTAGTGCTGCCATTTTTTTAATATTTTTCATGATTTTCTCCTTTATTATAGCTGCTTTTATGGCGATTTTTACTTAAAACTACTAACATCTTCTTTATCCTTATACCCCAAGAAAGTGATTTTATTCGATTTTTATATAAAAAAACTCCCAAATCTGGGAGCTTGTTAAATTTATAAATTATTCTTATTTTTGTATTTTTCTCTAAAGGCAAAGTCTGACCAGTTTACCAAGATTGCAGAAATTACTCCAATCATAGTGTCAAAAGTCCTATTGAAAGCAAAAAGAAAAGGTAAATTTGCTTCCTTACCGTGGTTAATTGTTATTGATAAAAATACTATGGCCATTATAGAAATTGCTTTTGGCTTATTGGCCATAGACATTATCCAAATTATTATTGATGATAAAAAACTAATTAAAATCAGCTCAAAAGCCTTTGGTAAAGTATTTGCCGGTACTATCAAAAGGTAGATCAGTCCACAAAGACCTCCAAGCATGGTTCCAATTATCCTATTTTTACCTATATCTCTACTTCCCTCTACATCTGATTTTAAACAAATAATTGCAGCAATTGCACTATAAAAAGGCAAACCCTCCCCTGGTCTATAGGAAGAGATTAGCATAGCAAGGGTCACTGCAAAAAAAGTTTTAATTATCCTAAGTCCTGGAGCTTTTATTTTCATAGGCTGCCTAGAAGAAAATCATAAAAGGATTCTTCATTTACCCTGCTTACCCTATAATTTTTCTTTCTGCTATTACTCCTATAAAGGCTACCCACTTCTCCTTCAAGGTCGCTGGTGATAACACCAAAACCTGATTCTTCAAAGATGAAGGCTTCTGGAGCCTGGGTTAGGTATAAAAGCAGTGGCGCTTTTAAAAGTCTATTTTCTAAAGGTTTGTTCTTAAATTCATCTAAAATAGTGTCTAGATTTTTATCTCTACCATAAAGTTTAGCAATCATTTCATCTGAAAGAAGAAGCTCATTTGTTATCCCTAAAGGCAATAAAAATAAATCTATGCTGGTATTTAGTATTTTATCAACAGATTCAGGATCTTCGATAAAAGTTCCTGAAACTTCTCCATCTGTTTCTCCACCTAGGATAAAAATATGAGAAATAAAATCTTCTATCTCTGGAGCTTCCTCCAAGGCTCTAGCAATATTTGTAAGTCCACTTGTTGCAATTATATCAAGTCTTCCACAATCTTCTGCCTTATCAATGATATTTTCATAGGCTGGCATTTTTTCTATATAATCCTTAGTTGTAGAAAAAATTTCCTTATCCAAGTGATGGTAATCACTAAAAGGCTTGCCAGCAGCAACTGGCAAAAATAGTCCTTGTTCAGTAGAAAGTCCTACAATATTTTCTGCTGCAAGCACTGGGTTCATCTCACCATTACCATCAGCTGTAGACATACCAAGAATTTCAAAATCAAAAGATTGAAAGGCCATATAAGTCATAAGAGCCTCATCTTTCGCAAAATTTGTATCTATATATAAAAAAGGTTTTTCGTATTCCATAATTCCTCACTTTTTTTCTACTATACTAAGCCCAAAAAATTTTACCATTTTCTTTATATATTATTTATTTTTTAACCAATCGGGTAAAGTACTTAGAAGATAGATTTACATAATATAAGAAAGGAGAATATATGCAAATGCTAAAGGTTGCCTTGTGGCAATATATAGAAAAGCCAACAAAAACTTCCGATTATGTGAGAACTGTATTTTCTTGGATAATAGTTATAGTATTTATCGGATTATTTAATGTCTTATTTGACAGATTAAACTTAAATACATATATTACAATATTTTTAAGGATACTATCTATAATAGTACTTCCTTATGTATTTCCAGCCTTGCATATATCCACTTTGGAAAAAAGATCTTTAAGTGGGATTTTGTTTAGATTTAATAGTATTATAGGAACAATAATTGCTCCAATATATGTTTATAAATACATATCTAAGACTAAATAAGCTCATAAAAAACACCACAGGATAAATTTTCTGTGGTGCTATTTACTTTCATTTTTAGAGCTTACTATTATATCTATTAGATATATAAGGGCAAATCCTAGCATAAAGTATCTATAGTACTTGTATGAATCTTCTACTAAGAATTCAAATGATACATATATAGCTAGATAAACTAAGGAAATTATCAACATTATCTTACGATTTTTATCCATTTTTACCCTTTCCTTATAAAAAAAGATGCGAATCAACTCGCATCTTTTTTAGTTTTCAGCATCTGAATATTCTTTAAGTTTTCCTAGGGCTTGGTTTTCTATTTGTCTTATACGCTCTCTAGATAAGTCATAGATAGATCCAATTTCCTCTAGGGTTTTTGGTTTTTCGTTATCTAGGCCGTAGCGGTAGATGATTATTTGTCTCTCGCGTTCTGTAAGCTGTTCTAGGGCTTGCATGAGGAAATTTTCCATATCACGCTCTAAAATAAGCATATCTACTGGTGTTGATTCATCTCCCACCATATCCATCAGCTCATCTCCTGTGGAGTCTTCGCTATCTAGATTTATATTAAGAGATGTAGAATTTACTTGGTTTCGGTTGATTAAAAACAAATCATCTGCTTGTTTTTTATCTATACCTTCTTTTTCCAAAATTTTATAAATTTCTTCATCACTTGCTTCTGGATTTGCCTTTAGAATTTGTTTTAATTTGTTAAGTTTCAAATATTTTCCAGCTGGGATACGGATTGTGTGCCCTTCTTTGTTTATAGCTTTTCTTATGGCCTTATCAATCCATTTGTAGGCATAGGTTGTAAATTTGTAGCCTAGGGTTAGGTCAAATTTTTCTGCTGCACGAATCATACCAAGCATTCCTGATTGGACTAAATCTTCTAAGTCCAAGTCATTTCCATGAGACCTATAAAAATATGAGGCCCTGCTTCTTACTAAACCTTGGTTTTTTTCTACCAAGGCTGCAAGTGCAATTTGATTGCCTTTTTGAAATTGTTCTACAATTTCTTCGTTAGTTAAGTCTGACATCTTCATCATATCGCTACGAGTAATTGGTGTGATAGCTGTGGACTCGCTTCTTTTTATTTTTGGCTCATCTTCATCATCATCTTCATCAATATCATCGATTTCTTCGATGTCATCTTTTTCTTCATAGTCTTCATCTTCTAAGATCTCTTCATCCTCGATGAAGTCAATTAATTCTTCTTTTTCCTCATCGGTTAGTTCTTCTAGGACATTTGCAATTTCTTCCTTGCCCATATCCTGGGAATTGAAGTAAGAGCGTATCCTTTCAACTACCCTTTCATCTTTTAAATTTATTTTATCCATATGTCACCCTTATTTTGAATTTATTTTACCTTGTTTTTTTATTTTTTATCCAGATTATTTTTTATCTGGTCAATTTTTTCTATCATTTCTTTGGATAAGGGAAATGAATCGAAATTTCTATTAAAATCTTGTTTTTTTCTTCGATTTATTTTTCGTCTATTGTTATATATTTCTGACTTAAGCTCTGTTGATGTCATCCTAACAGCACCTTTGTTTGATGCTAGGATTTGGATTTGCCCATCATCTGTGACAACTTTTAGATTGTGCTTTTGAGATATTTTTAGGATTTGCTTTTCAATATAGGTATCTGCGGTTTGAAATCTTTTTGTATAGACAATCTTCATACCAAATTTTTCAGATATTGTCTCTTTGGGCCTATCTAGATTGTAGGCATCAAATACGATTATAATTTCTTCGCCTGACATTGACTTATATTCGGCAAGCTCATCGATTAATTTTTCTCTGGCAGATTCTAGGGATGATTTTGAAATATCAGATAGATTTGGCCATGCATTTATTACATTATAACCATCAATTATGGTGATATTTCTCCTATTTAAAGCCATTTTGCCTTAAAACCTCATACATGCTTAAAGCTGATGCTACTGATGCATTTAGAGAATTTACTTTTCCAAGCATAGGGATTTTTACTAGGAGATCGCAATTTTCTCTTACAAGTCTGCTAAGTCCATCTCCTTCATTGCCTACAACTAGGGCAACTTTGCCAGATAGATTTGTATCGGCAATGGTTTCTTTAGCTTCACCAGCTAGTCCATAGATCCAAAATCCATTTTCTTTTAAGCTTATCATAGTTTGGTTTAAATTTGTTACCATGACTACTTTTATATTATTTATAGCACCAGCACTTGTTTTATAAACTGTTGGATTTACCTTAGCTGAGCGGTGTTCTGGGATAATAACTCCATCAAAACCAAAGCTTTCTGCAGAACGAATTATAGCTCCCAGATTGTGTGGGTCTTCGATTTTATCTAAAAGTATGAGTCTATTTGCATTATTTAAATCTTCTAGGCTCGCGTACTTATATTCATCCACCTCGATCATGACACCTTGGTGGTTCATATCAACATTTTCAAAAAAAGTCTTGTCAACGTATTTGATAGGCACATTGTTTTTAGAAAGCTTATCAACAATTTTGCCTACTATTGGAGTTTTTTGATCCATGATGTAGGCCTTATGAATTGTAAGTCCTGCATCAATTGTTTCTAAAACTGGTTTTCTGCCATAAATCTTATCCATTAGATTAGCTCCCATTTTACACCCTCGCGGGTATCTTTGATTGCTACTCCCATTTCTTTTAATTGATCACGGATGGCATCTGCTTTTGCGAAGTCTTTTTCCTTTTTGGCAGCATTTCTTTGCTCAATAAGATCTAAAATTTTTGTCTCATCTACTTCTGCATTTACCTTTTGGCGGTTTTCTATACCCAAGACTTCTTCTAGTTCTAAAATCTTATCTAATACAGATTTTATTAATTTTTTGCTATTTTCAGATGAAACTTTTGTATTTGCAAATTTTACTAATTCAAATAAAACTGTAATGGCATCTGCTGTGTTTAAGTCATCATCCATTACTTCAATAAATTTATTTTCAAAATCTATAAGTTCATTTAATAGATTTTGCTCATCATCAAACAATTCATTTTCACTAACATTTTCTACTAAATCTTCTAGTCTAAAGACAGCATTATTTATTCTATCTAAGGAATTTTTGGCACCTTCTATGATTTCACGAGTAAAATTGATTGGTTGATGGTAATTGGTTGTAAGTAGCCAGAAACGAATCACCATTAGATCATATTCTTTTTTAATATCGTGAAGGGTAAAGAAGTTTCCAAGTGACTTACTCATTTTCGTACCGTCTACTTGGATCATGCCGTTGTGCATCCAATAATTTGCAAAAGTTTTTTCGTTTAATGTTTCTGATTGGGCGATTTCATTTTCATGGTGAGGAAATTCTAAGTCTTCTCCACCAGCATGAATGTCGATTGTTTCTCCCAATATTTTTTTATTCATAGTTGAGCATTCTATATGCCAACCTGGACGACCAGCTCCCCATGGTGAGTCCCAAGAAACTTCGCCGTCAATCTTTGTTTTTTTCCAAAGGGCAAAGTCTACTGGACTTTCTTTTTTGCTAGCTTCTTTATTATCTAATCTATTGCTTGCTCCGTGAACTAAGTCTTCTACATTTTTTCCAGAAAGTTTGCCATAATTATTTGCTTTTTCTACTCTAAAGTACACATCTCCATCTGCTTCGTAAGCCGCGCCTTTTTTGATAAGTTCACTTACAAATTCGATTATATCATCCATCACTTCTGTAGCGCGTGGGTGAATTGTGTTTGCTTCATCTAAGTTTAAATCATTGGCATCTTCCATAAATGCAGCTATATATCTATCTGTAACTTCTTTTGTAGAAATATTTTCTTCGATTGATTTTTTGATAATTTTATCATCAACATCTGTAAAGTTTACTACATAAGTAATGTCATAGCCGCGGTATCTTACATATCTTCTAAAGGTATCAAATACTACTAAAGGTCTTGCATTTCCAATATGCATATAATCATAAACAGTGGGCCCACAGACATACATTTTGATTTTGTTTTTTTCTATTGGTACAAATTCTTCTGTTTTTCTTGTGAGCGTGTTATGAATTTTCATTTAAAAATTTTCCTTTACGTAATTTAATCTTTCTGCTATTTTTTCTTTGCCCATTAAAATCATTACATTTGATAAATCTGGGCCGTGTACTGATCCTGTGATAGCTGCTCTAATTGGGAACCATAGGTTTTTACCCTTGATGCCTGTTTCTTTTTGTAGAGTTTTCATAATTGATTTTGCAAAGTCAGCGTCAATTTCGTCTACTTCAGCTAATTTTTCTAAATAAGCATCTACTAATTTTTTGCTATCTTCTTCTTTTAATACTTCGATAGCTTCTTCTTGCCAATCCATTTCATTATCTGCTAGGAAATAATTTTGTGATAATTTTGGTGCATCAGAGAATTTATCAATTGCTGATTGCCATGTTTCTGCAAGGAGTTTTAAGTTTTCTTCTGGGTAATTTTCATCAATTAGTCCAGAATTTTCCATAAACGGTTTGATTTTTTCAGCTAATTCTTCTACTGAAAGGTCACGAACATAGTGTCCATTTACCCAGTCTAGTTTTCTTTTATCAAAAACAGCACCAGTTTTATTTACCCTATCAAAGTCAAATTGTTTTGCTAATTCTTCCATAGTAAAGATTTCTTCTTCACTATCTGGTGACCAACCTAATAAGCTTAGGAAATTTATTAGTCCTTCTGGTGTGTATCCTTCTTCTATAAAGTCTTCTACCATTCCATCGCCATTACGTTTTGAGTATTTTTTATGATCTTCGTTTAATACAGTTGGTAGGTGGATGTATTCTGGTGCATCCCAACCAAATGCTTCGTATAGGTAAACGTGTTTTGGAGTTGATGAGATCCATTCATCTCCACGTACTACGTGAGTGATTTTCATTGCATTATCATCTACAACTACTGCAAAGTGATATGTTGGATAGCCATCACGTTTGATAAGGACTTGGTCATCCATATCGTCAGTATTAAATGTAATTTTTCCTTTAATTCTATCTTCAAAGGAAATATCACGATTTTTTGGTAGCTTTAGTCTTACTGTATACTCTTCACCATTTGCTACTCTTTGTTTTGCTTCTTCTAGTGGAATAGATCTGCAAAGTCCATCATATTTTGGTGTAAGACCATCAGCTTTTTGTTGGTCACGTACTTTATCTATTCTTTCTTGAGAGCAGAAGCAGTAGTAAGCCTTGTCTTCTTCTATTAATTTATCGATATATTCGTTATAGATGCCTGCTTTTACCCTATCAGATTGGATGTATGGGCCGTATTCACCTTTTTCAGTAACTTTGCCATTTTCATCAAGCATAACACCTTCATCGATTTCGACACCTGACCAGTCAAGGGCTTTAAGTAAGTTTTCTAAAGCTCCTTCTACAAATCTAGTTCTATCGGTATCTTCTATTCTTAAAATCATTGTTCCATCTGTGTGTCTTGCATATAAATAGTTAAATAATGCAGTTCTAAGTCCACCGATGTGTAAATAACCGGTTGGAGATGGAGCAAATCTTACTCTAACATCACTCATGTTAACTCCTTCTTTTCTCAAAATTTATAATTTTTCTTATATATTTTAGATAATGAAAGGGAGTGCATAACACTCCCTTCCCTACTTAACTTATTTAAGTATAACACGGTATACTCTAAAAATCAACTTTGTCAATAAGTTTTTTTGATTTAACTCATATTCTATTGTCTATTTTATTTTCTGTGTTATCCCAAGCTGTGATTTCATCCAAGTATGGGGAAAGTTCCTCGATAGCTGATGGATTAAAAACAGGATCTTTGCCAGATTTTAATTGCTTCATATAATCATAATAACAAGCAACAGCTACTTTTCCAATAATCATTAAAATTATTAGATTTATAATAGCCATTATCCCCATAAAAATATCGCCTGTATTCCAAACCACAGAAAAATCTCCAATTGCCCCTAAAAATACAAATATCAATACCAAAATCCTGTAAATTGCAAGACCAGTATTTCCAAGACCCATTGCTAAAATATTATTTTCCCCATAATAATAGTTTCCTATGATTGAAGAGAAGGCAAACATTAAAACACAAATGGTTAAAAAATGTTGGACCCAAGGTCCTATTTCTGTTGCAAGGGCTGCTTGAGTAATATCAAGCCCCTTTAAATTTGGATTTAAATAAATTTCTTCTCCGCCAATGATAATAACAAAGGCAGTGGCAGAACAAACTAAAATTGTATCTAAATATACACCAAGCGCTTGAATTAATCCTTGCTTAGCTGGATGAGAAACATCTGCAACCGAAGATGCATTTGGCACAGCTCCCATACCAGCTTCATTTGAAAAAAGTCCTCTTTTTACACCATTTAAAATTGCAGTCCCAAAAAGTCCACCAAGTCCTGCTTTCATATTAAAGGCTTGTTCAAAAATCAAGGCAAACATATGTGGAACTTTTGTAATATTTGTTATTAAAATAAAAATTACAAGGCCAATATATGCTAAGGCCATAATAGGTACTAGTAGAGAAGTAATATCAGTAATTCTTTTTAAGCCACCAAATATTACAAAACCTGAAATAATTACAACTATTAATCCTACAATCCAAGCTGTAGAGTTAAAGGAATTTGAAAAACCTGATGCTATAGTATTTGCTTGCATGGCATTAAACATAAATCCATATACAATACATATTATTATTGAAAATAAATTTGCTAGCCCTGGTTTTTTCATTGTTTTATCTATGTAAAATGCAGGACCACCCTTAAAAGACCCATCTTCATTTCTTTCCTTAAAAACTTGTCCTAAGGTGTTTTCTACAAAAGAAGATGCTCCTCCGATTAAAGCGGTAATCCACATCCAAAATACTGCTCCGGGACCTCCAACTGCAATTGCAGCTGCAACTCCAACCACATTTCCTGTTCCTATGTGGCTTGCAGCAGAAATTGTAAACGCTTTAAAGGGAGATATTGATTTCTCATCCTTTGGCTTAGAAGTAATTAATTTTAGAGCATGGTTAATATTTGCTATTTGCCCAGCTTTGAGTTTAAAAGTATAAAATAATCCTATACCCAAAAGCAAGGGTATAAGCATCCATGTATAAATCCCATCACTTAGGATTTCAGTTATCTTTTTAAAAGCTTCCATTGTTATCTCCTATTTTTAATTTAGTGATTTATTATTAAATCTTATCTATAGTTTTAATATAATCAGTTTATATTATAACAGGATTTATAAATAATTTACAAGCAAAACTTTTTGTAATTATCGTAATAAAGTTTGCTTTAGTTTCAAACTATTTAGAACGATTATAAAGTATTATTAAAAAATAAAAACTCATAGCATAAATTCTATACCTATGAGTTTTTTTGTATTTTTATTTAGTTTTCATTTCTATCCAGCAATACTAAATGTGTCATCATACATTAATGACAATGTCGGTATTACAAGGCCTCCCAAAATATTTGCTACTAAGATTAAAAAGAAATTTCTTAGGGCTAGTAGATTGAATTCTCCTGCTAAAAAGAAGAAAAAGCTATCTGCAATACTATGTTCAAAACCTGATAATACAAAGGTCATAATCGAAATAAATATTGCTAGATATTTACCTACCTGATAGCGGTTGTACTTAAATTGGTGAACTGCATTTGTAACGAACATATTGCAGAAAAACGCCAAAATAAATAATGATTGTGGAGTATCATTTAGTTTAACACCTGCTTTTAACTGCGCTTGATTAATTAGAGCTGGACCAAATCTTGTTTGGCGCATGAGCATAGCTATTACAAATGTTCCTATTAAGTTACCTATTAAAACTATTATAAGCTTTTTTATATATTCTTTTCTATCATTATAGAAAAGATATCCTACCATACCAGTAAATAAGCTATATTGTAAACTCAATATTATAAAAAGTGCTCCAGCAAATAAAAAAGCTCCTAGATAAGGGTTGTCTACAGAAAGTAAAACTGTTCCACCAAAACCAACCATTACCCCTGCCATTATTGCATAAATAATCGTCTTATGGTCATAAGTGCGTTTACGCGATGTCGTCATAAATCTCCTCTATTTCTTCTTGTGACCTATTTTCCTCTATAAATAGACCTTTGATATTGTTTTTATAAGGACCATCTCCCACTTCAATATCACTATTTAAATATTCTACCACATATCTTACGGTAGCTGCCACCCCATTTTTAAGTGAGTTTTCATCCAAATCGAATTTACTACTATGAAGAGGTGCTCCTGAACCAAATTCTTCATTTTTTATTCCAAGCATTAGGTAAAGTCCCGGCCATTGAGCAGTATAAACTGCAAAAGAATCTGAACCCATAGATGGATTTGCCTTTGCTACAAAATCCTCGCCAAGCTCATCTACCATTACATTTTTAGCTAAATTTGCTAATTTTTCATCGTTTATTATTGGAAAATGTGGTCTCATGTAGGTATTAAATACTACCCTGCAGTTGTGATTTTTTACCTTATTGATTATAAGAGATTGGAACTCTCTATAGAATTTATATCCAACTTCTTTGCGATCAAAAAATCTAACACTACCTTTAAATCTAAGTTTATCAGGGATTTGATTAAATTGACTGCCCATGTCTACTACCCCTATTGAGTAGGTCATAGGTTCAAATGGTGAGAATTTATTCATGCGTAACGATTTTAATTCGTTATAAATATCTACAAAACAATCAAGGGGATTATTTGCTATATAAGGTCGTGATCCATGGCCACTTTCTCCTTTTATGGTAATATCAAACATCATTGATCCAGCATTTATCCCCCCAGATTTTATTGCCATAACTCCAGATTCATATTCTGGGGAAACATGGATAGCAAAACTTGAGTCAATTTCTATTTCATTTTTACCCATGTATGCCATCAAGTATTTATAATTCATACCTGTTTCTTCGCCACGTTCAAAACATAAAATAACTTTGCCTGAAAAATCATCTCTATTTTCATTTAAAATTCTGGCAGCGGTTAATACCATTGCCGTATGTCCATCATGGCCACAGGCGTGCATAGCTCCAATATTTTTGCTTTTTACTAGACGATCATTTTTTAAATTTTTTTCTGTTTCATCAAAAGGCAGAGCATCAAGGTCTGCCCTTAGGATTATGGTTTTTGGATTATCACTTTTTTTATTTCCCTCGATAAATCCAAGGACTCCCCCGTTTTTTACTTCAACATGCTCGATATTCATTCTTTCTAGTTCTGATTTTACAAGTCCTATTGTTTGGTCTTCTAAACCTGATAATTCGGGGTTTTCGTGGATTTTTCTGCGGATATCTACTGTATAACCAAAAAATTCTTCTGCTTTTTTGATATACATTATTTATACATTCCTAATTTTTGAGCAAGTTCATCAATTTGATCGATAAGGGAACCGATAAATGCAACTGTTTGTGAAATTGCTTCTGTATTTGTCATATCAACTCCTGCTGCATTTGCAAGTTCGATTGGACTCATTGACCCACCTAGTTTTAGGACTTCTATCCAGTTTTCACGGTCTTTGTCTGTACCATTTACAATTTTATCAGAAATAATTGTTCCTACTGTTAGTCCTGCTGAGTATGTGTATGGGTAAAGTCCCATGTAGTAGTGTGGTTGGCGCATCCAAGTTAGCTCTGCTCCATCTACTAATTTTACAGAATCCCCCCAAAATTCTTCTAGTTTTTCTGTAAATAATTGGTTTAAGTCATCTGTGCTTAGATTTTCACCAGCTTCTACTTTTCTATACACTTCTCTTTGGAAGGCTGCTTCTATAAAATGGGTTACAAAGTTATGGTAGTAGGTTTTTGAAATCATTGTTGATAAAACCCATAGTTTTTCGCGATCATCTTTTGCTTTATTTAACAAAAATCTCTCCATAGTGATTTCATTTGCAGTTGATGGTGCTTCTACAAAGTACATGGACATATCGTTGTTTAGGGCATTTTGATTGTTGTTTGAATAATAAAATTGACCAGCATGGCCTAGCTCGTGGGCTAAGGTCATTACTTGGCTCATTTTGTTATTGTAAGTTGTCATTATAAATGGATGTGATCCATAAGGTCCTGCTGCAAAGGCTCCTGTTCTTTTTCCGATATTTTGAGCATAGTCAATCCATCTTTCATCAAAAGCACGGTTTAAAACTTCTACATATTCTTCACCTAGATTTGAAAGTCCTTCTACTATATAGGCACGAGCTTGATCAATAGATACTTCTGGTTCATAATCTGGATCTATAGAAAGTTTTAAATCTGCATATGTCATTTCATCTAAGCCATAGATTTTTTGAATAATTTTCGCATATTTTCTCATATGAGGAGCAAGTTCTGACATGATTGTATCGATGTGGTTTTCATAAATTTCTTTATCTACATCTTGGCGTGATAATAAATAGTCAAAAACTGAATCATAGCCTCTGATGTCTGAAAGACGCTTTTCATTTTCAACATGAGTTACATAGACAGATGCATCTGAGTTTTGGTATTTTCTTAATACATCATGATATCTTTTAAAGGCATCACGGCGCAAATCATCCCTAGGATCTCCTTCCAAAAATTCTTCAAATGTGTTGTGATTTAAGATTATTTCTTCGCCTTCATATTCAAAATCTTCAAAGGCCATATCTCCATAACGGATGTCTGCATAAGATTTGTATGGTGCATCAAAGGTTGGTACAAGATTTGCTAAAACTTTTTCTGTTTCATCAGATAATAAATATTTTGAGTTTTCAATTACCCTATCTAAGTAATATTTATATTCCGAATGGTTTTTCTTTGCTTCTTCTAGTAAGTTTGTATCAGCTTTTGCAAGCATTGATTCAAAAAAACTTAAATTTGCATCGATCTTACTCATTTCATTTACAAAATTTGCAAATCTTTTCATAACTTTCGCATCAGATGTATCAACTTCTGTTGTGATACTTGCAAAAGTACTTAGTCTATCAGTTAAGGCTGCAATTTCGCTATAAGCTTCTAAAGCTTCAAAAATTTCTTCTGATGAGTCTAAAGATTTGTATTTATTTGCAAAATCATCAGAAAGATTTTTAAGATCATTAAGGCTAGCTAAAAAAACTTCATCGCTTTCGAAAAGTTCTTCTATAGCCCAAGTTTCATTTATATCAACTTCATGTCTTTTTTTCATGATAACCTTCCTTAAATAATTATTTATACATTTATATGTATTTTATTTTACCCTAAAAATCCTAAAGGTATAATGACAAAAGGAGGAATTTATGGATAAAAGAATAGAAAACTTTGCAAAACTTGCAGTAGAATTTGGAGTAAATGTAAAAGCTTGTGAAGATGTAGTAATCAATGCTCCAGTAGAAAACCCAGATTTAGCAAGACTTATAACCAAAGCAGCCTATGAAAAGGGTGCTAGAAATGTATCAATAGATTGGCGAGATGATGCCATTACAAGACTAACTTATGAATATCAAGACCAAGAAACACTAAATGAAGTGCCAGACTGGAAAATAGAAAAATTAAGATATCAAATAGCAAATAAAAAATCAAACAGAATTTCAATATATGCCGAAGACCCAGACCTATTAAATGGCCTAGATGAAGCCAAAATTTCAGAAGCAATCAAGGAAAATTCCAAAAAAACCAAAGAATTTGTAAAATATTCAATGAACGATATTGTAAGCTGGCTAGTAATCTCAGTGCCAACCAAAAAATGGGCGGCAAAAGTCTTCCCAGACCTAAACGAAGATGAGGCTTACGAAAAATTATGGGAAACAATTCTAGAAGTAAGCCGCGTAGAAGAATCTTGGGAAGAAACAAAAGCAAATTGGACAAAACACATTGAAACCCTAAATGAAAAAGCAACTTATTTAAATGACCACCAATTTGACAAATTACATTACCAATCATCAAACGGCACAGACCTTTGGGTAAAACTTCCAAAAGATCATATTTGGGCATCAGCAGGATCCAAAAATGAAAAAGGTGATCCATTTATCCCAAATATGCCAACAGAAGAAGTATTCACAGCCCCACAATATGACGACGTAGATGGTACACTTTTTGCCACAAAACCTTTAGTTTACAATGGTGTAGTTATAGATGAATTTAATTTCAAATTTGAAAATGGAAAAGTAATTGACTTTGATGCCAAAAAAGGCAAAGATACACTAGCAAAAATGTTAGATAGTGATGAAGGCAGCAAAAACTTAGGTGAAATTGCCCTAGTACCTTACGATAGCCCAATTAGCAACTCAAATATCCTGTTTTACAACACATTATTTGACGAAAACGCCTCCTGCCACTTCGCATTAGGAAAAGCCTATCCAACAAACGTAGTAGGTGGAGCAGACTTAGAAGAAAGCAAACTAAAAGAAAGAGGAATAAACGACTCTTTAATCCATGAAGACTTCATGGTAGGAGCAAGCGATTTAAAAATAACAGGATATAAAAACGATGATGAGTTTCCTATATTTGAAAATGGAAACTGGGCAATTTAATAATTTTTATATAAATGGTTTAGATTATTCTAAGCCATTTTTTTATGAATATATCTCCGTATTTGTTATACTTACTTATAGAATTTTGTTTTAAGGGGGTTATGTTTTGTTAAATAATAACGAAATAAAAATAATAGGACAAAGAACTGAAAATAAATACAAAGATACTAACGAAGCTTTGGATTCCATTGCTCAATTGTTACTAGATATGGGATTGGTAAAAGATTCTTATATAAAAGCTATAAGGAAAAGAGAAAAAACTTTTCCAACTGGCTTAGAATTTGAAAACTATGCAATAGCCATACCCCATACTGATTCAGAGCACGTAAATTCAGAAGCTATGGTAATAAACATTTTAGATAAGCCAGTAAGATTTGGTCAAATGGGAACGGAAGGTTTACATACCGATGTAAATATAATTGTTATGCTTGCTATAAAAAATAAAGAAAAGCAAGTCCCATACCTGCAAGCACTTATAGAAATATTCCAAGATAAAGAAAAGGTTAACATATTATTAGAATGTCAAAATAATGATATAATAGAGAAAACATTTAAAAATTATTTAAAGGAGAGTATGTAAAATGAAAAAAATCTTAGTGGCTTGTGGAGCGGGAATTGCAACATCAACAACTGTAATCTTAAAAATTAAAAATCTCTTGGATTCAAATGGTTATCAAAATCAATATACAATTAAGCAAATTAAAGTAAGTGAAGCTACAGGATTATCTGATAGTGCTGATTTCTTAGTTTCAACTACAGCTAAGCCGGGCAATTTAAATTGTGACTTTGTATCAGGAGTGCCATTTTTAACGGGAATGGGAAAAGAAGCTGTAGAAAAAGAAATTTTAGACTTAATGGAAAAATAAGGACAGAATATGACCTATATAGTTGGATTTTTTGACTGGCTACAAAGTTTAGGCGTGTCAGTATTTATGCCCCTGGTAATACTTGTCTTAGGGCTTATATTTGGATTAGGTTTTTCAAAAAGTTTAAAAGCAGGGCTTACAGTAGGTATTGGCTTTGTGGGATTAAATCTAGTGATTAATGAATTATTGGGAACTTCTTTATCACCAGCTGTTCAAACAATGGTTGAAAAATATAATTTGGCATTATCTGTTATTGACGTTGGTTGGCCTGCTGCTGCAGCTATTGCCTTGGGTTCTCAAATAGGGGTTTTGATAATACCTGTTGGAGTCCTAGTTAATTTTATAATGCTTTTAACAAATACAACTCAAACACTTAATGTTGATATTTGGAACTACTGGCACTTTGCATTTACTGGTGCATTAACAGCTATTTATACAGGAAGTTTTGCAATAGGTATGATTGCAGCCATTATAAATATGATTATTATAATGGTTTTAGCAGACATAACTGCAGATAAGGTTGAAGAATCACTAGGAATACCTGGAGTGTCATTACCACATGGTTTTTCTACTGCATATGCGCCTATCGCAATGGCGTTTAACTGGATAATAGATAGAATACCTGGATTAAGAGATATAGATATTAACTTTGATAGAATAAGAGAAAAAATTGGTATACTAGGTGAACCAATGATGATTGGTACTATTATTGGTCTTGCTATAGGTGTTGTAGCTGGTTATGATGTTGCGGGTATACTAGGCCTTGGCGTTTCACTGGGTGCTGTATTAGTTCTTATCCCAAAAATGGCAGCAATGCTTATGGAAGGCTTAGAGCCAATAAGTGAAGCTGCAGGTGAATTTATTAAAAAACGCTTCTCTAACAGAGGTAAAATGTACATTGGCCTTGACTCAGCTATAGGCGTAGGTCATCCAGTAACTTTAACTATAGCTTATTTATTGATGCCTCTTGCCCTTATTTTAGCAGTAGCTTTACCAGGAAATAAGGTTATGCCATTTACAGACTTATCTGTACTACCATTTATGATTCTTTTGATAGCTCCTATAGTAAATAATAACGGATTTAGAACTTTATTAATTGGTATAATTTTCTTGATTTTTGGATTATATATATCAACAGATTTAGCTCCTCTTATCACACAAGCTGCTATGAATGTCGGTTTTCAAATGCCGGAAGGAGCTAATATGATTTCATGCATTAGTGATGGTGCAAGTCCTCTATCATGGCTACTAGTTAACATAAATAAATTTGGAATAATTGGTATTGTAGTCTCTGCTGTACTTTCAATAATTCTTGCACTTTGGAACAGAAAAAGAATTATTAAAGAAGCTAACACAATTGAAAATAACTAACTATGTGCTTTATTTATAATCCAAAAAATTATAACTTTGATATTTATATAATGGGATATTTTTATCTGGGATTTGCTATAATATCTTCATTTTTAATTATCAATCGTATATATTTATTTTTAGCAATTTTAGCATTTATTGTTTCAATATACAATTTTTATAATAGGATTATAGGAAAAAAACATCCATATAAAATATGCTTTAATGATAAGTCTATAGAATTTTATTCAAAAGATAAGATGACTAGTTTTGAGTATAAAAATATAAAAAAATTCTATTTAAAACAATATTCAATAGATGTTGAAACTTATTTGTGGATTCAAACTATTGATAATCAAAAATATAAGTTTTATATTAACTTATCAAAATTTGAAAATAATAATCAACTATTAGAAGAGTTACTAAAATTAAAAACTAACTAACGAAAAAGCAAGGAAAATTATTCCTTGCTTTTTTATCTCCCAAGACAAGCAAATCTTATCAAATCGATTATGAAGTGTGTTGTAATTGAACTTGTTAGGTCTAATTTTTTTTGAAGGATTGCCAGAGGCATTGCAAAAACAAGCCAAGCTCCAATCAAGCCTCTTATATTAAATCCATGGGCTATTGCATGGGGTAGGGTCATTATTGCGTAAATCAAAATTTTATCTACAATATTTTTTTCCATGCCTCTTAAAATATAAATGCTAAGTGCATAAAAAATAAATCTAAAGCTGATTTCTTCCATGACTCCCGCTTGTAGGCCAATAAGAAGTGGAGTGATTGTTGGGTCCTTTATTTTAATTTCCGCCCCTCCTAAATTAATAAATCCTAGAATAAGGCCGACTGCGATTGCAATTATCAAACTTTTTTGCCAATTTTTGCTTAAAAGCTTATCCCAACCTAAAAAGTTTTTAAAAACTGTAACAGATCCTAAATATGTAATAAAAATAATGGCAAATAAGGCAATGGCAAGAAAAGATTTTTCTATAAAAATGATGTTAAGTGATCCAAGGGATGACATAATCGTGGCCACTATCAAATCTTTTTTTGTGAGTTTCTCCTTGTTTTTGATCAATAAATAAATTGCGACAATAATTATCCCTAGAAATAAAAATAAGGGAGCAAAAAATTTTACAGCAAAAAAGCTTAAAAGTATAAAAATAATAGTAACAAAAAATAATTTTAATCTCTGACTTTCCACCAATCAACCTCCAAAACATTTTTTCACCTACATTTTAGCAAAAAAATACCAGCCCAAAAAGTAGCGGACTGGTAGGATTTATTTTCTAGCCATTGTAAGCTTCTTCGTCTACAAATAGGTAAACATTTGGATGTAGGTGTAGGAAGCTTGCTGGGAATTCTGGGTAGATTTTATCTTCTTCTAGTAGTCTTTTTACTGCATCGTGTTTATTTTTTCCACTTGCCATTACTACTAGTGTTTTAGCATTGAATGCATCTGACATTCCCATTGATACTGCGTATTTTGGCACGTCATCTTCGCTATCAAAAAATCTTGCGTTTGCTTTTATAGTTTCATCTGTTAGTTTGATGATAGATGTTCTTTGGTTAAGTTTTTGATCTGGTTCGTTAAAGGCTAGGTGACCGTTTGGTCCTATTCCTAAAACTTGGATATCACGTGGTCCAAATTCATCTAACAATTGGTCATATTCTTTTGCATATTTTTCATCTGCTTCTGGGGCAAATGGTAGGTGGGTTTTGCTTTTGTCTATGTCTACGTGGTTAAATAATCTATCGTTCATAAAATATTGATATGATTGATCATTTTCTTTATCAATACCAACGTACTCATCAAGGTTAACTGAGCTTGCATATTTAAATCCAATTTCACCTTCTTTATTAGCCTCGATTAGATTTTTATAAAGTCCTTCTGGTGTTGATCCTGTTGCTAAACCAAATTTGATTTGTGGTTTATCTTTCATCAGGCTTATTACTAAGTCCGCTGCTTTTCTGCTCATTTCATCGTAATCTTTGCTTACTATTACTCTCATTTTTCCCCCTCAATATTAAATTCTAATTAATATTTTGATACTCTGATACAATTTTGTCAAATAATTCTTTTCTATCGTTTTCTTTTATACCCGTATATTTTTCGATGGCATCTTCAATTGAGTTTTGACTTACAAAATCTTTGATTTCAAGCGCTTTGTCATCACTTGCTTCATCGTATTTAAAGGCATAGGCGATAGCTTTGGCAAGATTATCAAAAGGCATATCATTGTCAAAAGCTTTGATAGCAGGCGCTACTAGTCTATCATTTTCTCCAAGTTTTCTAACTGGATCACGTCCTACTCTCTCGATTGTATCGTGGGAAGCTGTTTTTAAAAATCTATTTAATTTGCTTTCTTTAAAGTTTTCTAGTTCATCTTTATCTAGGCCATGTTCTTTTATTAAAACATTGCCTGATTCTGTCATTAGGTTTTGGACATCTGCTAGGATTTTTTCATCTTCAAAGGCTTCATTCATCATTTTGTAGCCTTTGTTGTAACCAAAATAGCTGGTTGCAGCGTGGGCACCATTTACTAAAAATAGTTTACGTTCTAGCATCTTGTCTATGTCATCTGTGTATTCTGCATCTTTTACTGGTTTTGAAGATGGATCAGCAAGTTTTGGTTGCTCTATTACCGCTTCAAAATCATCAGAAATTTCTACAACTGGTTTTCCATCTACTTCTTTATTTTGAACAATTCTATCTGTTACTGTATTTGGAAATGTTGCAATTTCTTCAATTTGTTCAGCACTTAGGGAAGAGTTTTTTATAATATCTTCTTTTAATATATCACTTGCCCTATAAGCATTTTCAAAGGCCATGATATTTACTTTTTTATCATCTGGATATTTTTGCTCAAGACCTTTTGCAATTATTTTTGATGTTGAATCTAAGTTTTCTACCCTTACTGATGTTGTAATTATTTCAGCTTGAGTAATTTTTTCATAGATTTTTTCTAAATCTTCTTCATTTGTTGAGCAAAGGGCTGATACATTATCGATTTTTTGGCTTTCAAAGTCGTGGTCTGATAGTTCTACCATGTAGTAGCCATCTTCGTTTATTCTATCAACTATTGGTTGATAAACATCTACAAAAAGTACATGATAATCTGAATCGTGGAGGACTTTTCCTAAAAGTCCCCTACCGATTGCTCCTGCTCCAAATTGAATAGCTAATTTCATTTTAAACCTCGCTTGTTAAAATTTCATAAATTTCATCTTTAGATTTATTTTCTACAATGTCATTTACTATTTCTTCATTATCGATTTTTGTTGCTACATTTGATAAGATGGCCAAATGTTCATCTCCAACACCTGCAATACCAATAACTAATTTTACAATTTCATCATCCCATTTCACACCTTCTGGAATTGTAAGTACTACTAGGCCTGATTTTTTAATTGAAGATTTTGTTTTATTTGTACCATGTGGGATAGCAAGACCTATGCCAAAGTGGGTTGGTGCTTCATTTTCTCTTTGTAGCATACCATTTGTGTACTCATGGTCTACATATCCTGAGGATTCCATGATTCTTCCAACTTCTTTTATAACTTCTTCTTTTGAGTCAAATTTTTGATTTAAAAGAATATTTTCCTTTTTAAGAACTGACGAAGCATTAGTTTCTTTTTTATCTTCTGTAATTTTTTCTCCATCTGAGCTATAAACTACAGTTTCTATTTCTTCATTGTTTGATGCTTGATTAATGGTTTCTTCTTTTTGTGGAGAAGTTGGACCATTATTTTCTCTTGCATCTTTAATATCAGCTATTAACTGATCATATTCTGGTGCTTGCATAAAGTTTTTAACTGATACGTGGTAGGCAGCATTATTTTTTTGAATTGCACGTTCTGTTAAGTCTTGGTGGGTGATTACTACATCAGCATCATCTGGGATTTGTGGGATAGCTACATTCCTTACTTCAATATCATCAAGTCCTGCCTCTTTAACTTTTTTCTTTAAGATGCTAGCTCCCATAGCAGATGATCCCATACCTGCATCACATGCAAAAATAATTTTCTTTGTGTCAGCTAGATTTGTATTTTCTGGTCTTTTTGCTAACGTTTTGTTTGCTTTTGTATTTTTCATGTCATTTGTTGCTTCATCTAAGGATTTACCATTATCTTTGGCATTTCTGATTATAGGAAGTGCAACAACCATTGAAACTACTGATGAAGCTGCAAAAGCAATTATTGTTGGAAAATATGAACCTTTAGGAGTTAAAAATATCCAAGATATAAGTGATCCTGGAGATGGTGAAGCTACAAGCCCACCATTAAACATTTGTAGTAAGAAAGTTGAACTCATACCCCCAACGATAGCTGCAATTATTAATTTTGGATTCATTAGTACATATGGGAAGTATATTTCATGAATACCTCCAAATACTTGAATAACTGATGCACCAAGAGCTGATGCTTTTTCATTTTTCTTACCAGCTATCATATAAGCTAGTAAGATACCAAAACCAGGTCCCGGATTTGACTCAATCATAAATAGCATTGACTTACCAGCTTTTTCTACTTGGTCTAATCCTATTGGAGATAAAATACCGTGGTTAATGGCATTATTTAAAAATAAAATTTTGGCAGGTTCTACAAATATATGAACTAACGGCAATAAATGTCTTTGAACTAACCAATCTACCCCAGTGGAAAGTATATTTAGTAATACTTCCATTATTGGAGCGATAGCTACATAAGCAAATAGTGATAGACCAAGGGCTAGAAATCCTGCAATAAAGTTGTTTACAAGCATTTCAAAACCACTTTTTACATGTCCATCATAGGCATTTTGAATTTTCTTAAGAAGCCATGCTGAAAGCGGCCCTAAAACCATAGCAGCAACAAGCATTTTTTGCTCACTACCAACTATTGCTCCCATAGTTGCAATAGCTCCAACAACTCCACCCATACGTGGGTTAACGATATTTCCTCCTGTATAGGCAATAAGCATTGGTATAGCATATATTATTATAGGGTCAACAAGGCTTGCAAATTTTTCATTTGGAATCCATCCATCTGGTATAAAAAATGCGGTTAAAAAACCCCAAGCTATAAATGCCGCAATGTTAGGCATAACCATGCTTGATAAAAACGATCCAAAGTTCTGGACTCTAGATCTCACAGATTTTTTCTCTGTCATCTTATCCTCCTCTAAAAGTTATTATATTTATATTATACCGTTTAAGTTGTTAATTTTTAGATTTTAAGTAGGAATATTTATTGGTTAAAATATTTGCAAACATAAACTAATTTAGATATATTCTAGACAATAAATAGTGGTGAAATTGTTTGCACAAGCAAATACATTTTGTTATAATTATCTTAAGTTTATAAGCATGAGTAAAGAGCAAATCTATGGTGATAGGCTCTTTTTTGTTTAAAACAAATTTTAGGAGGAATTATGACAACTTTAACTTTTGTAGGTGCAGGAATGATGGCATCAGCCCTAGCTGTCCCAGCTTATGATAATAGACATGAAATAAGAATAGTAGGAACTCATCTTGATAATGAAATAGTAAAAAGAGCTAAAGAAGATGGTTACCATCTAAATATGAAAAGACAATTACCAGACGGATTTAAATGGTATTACTATGATGAATTAGAGAAAGGTTTAGAAGGAGCAGATGCTATAATCTGTGGTGTTTCTTCCTTTGGTGTAGATTGGTTTTTAGAAGAAATATTCCCAAAACTTGATCCAAAACTACCAGTCCTATCAGTTACTAAAGGAATGATAAATAAAGAAGATGGTTCTCTTTTATCCTACCCAGAGTATTGGGAAGAAGAACTTTCTAAAAAAGGAATAAAAAGAGATATCTGTGCAGTAGGTGGGCCATGTACTTCCTATGAGCTAGCAGATAGACACCATTCTCTAGTGGGTTTTTGTGGAAAAAATATCAATGATCTTAAATTCTTTAGGGATACTTTTGCAAATGATTATTATCACGTTTCAATCAGTAATGATGTACGTGCAGTAGAACTTTCTGTTGCCCTTAAAAACGCCTACGCCCTAGCTGTTTCTCTTGCAGTCGGTATTGCAGAAAGTGAAGAAGGCAAAGAAGGAGTAAACCATTACAATCCACAAGCAGCTCTATTTGCCCAATCAACTCGCGAAATGGGTGGATTATTAGAACTTGTAAATGGAGATAAAAATCAATTAGAACTAGGAGTTGGTGATTTATATGTAACAATCTTTGGTGGAAGAACTAGAAGAATTGGTACACTCTTAGGTCGTGGTTATACTTACGAAAAAGCTATGGAAGAATTAGCTGGAGTAACTTTAGAGTCAGTTGTCATTGCCAAAAGAATGGGAGAAGCTATTACAGTTTTGGCTGATAAAGGAGAGGTAGAAAAAGACCAGTTCCCACTTTTAATGCATATCTATGACATAATTGCCAATGGTGCTAAGCTAAACATTCCATGGGATAAATTTAATCAAGAAGATATTAATAACTAAATACATTGAGGAAAACTATGGAAAATACACAAATAAATACAAAAAAGTCTTCTAGCTTCCAGGCTAGATTTCAAAAAATTGGGGGTTATCTATCGAGGATGGTAATACCAAACATCGGTGCCTTTATAGCCTTTGGACTTATCACTGCAATTTTTTTAGAAACTGGCTGGTATCCAAACGAAACAATTATTAAATTAAAGGACCCACTTTTAAAAAGCCTTTTACCAATCCTAATAGGATATTCTGGTGGAGAGCTTGTCTATGGTAAAAGAGGAGCTGTAGCAGGAGCCCTAGCTACTTTTGGTCTGACAATAGGTTCTGATGTAGCGATGTTTTTGGGAGCTATGATTGTAGGGCCTTTTGGTGGCTGGATCATCAAAAAATTTGACCAAGCTATAGATGGCAAGGTGAGAGAAGGTTTTGAAATGATAGTAGATAACTTCTCCCTTGGTATTATCGGTGGGATTTTTTGTATTCTATCATTTTTATTTGTAGAACCTATAATGGCGGGAATTACTAATGCTCTAGCTAGCGGAGTGGTTTGGGTTATGGAACATAAGTTGCTTCCACTGTCTGCAATATTTATAGAACCAGCTAGAGTATTGTTTTTAAATAACGTAATTGATCACGGAATTTTAGCACCAATTGGTCTTGAACAAGTAGCTAGCCAAGGTTTTTCACCATTATTTATGATTATCCCAAATCCCGGAATTGGACTTGGAATTTTGCTTGCTTATTGGTTTTTTGGTAAAGGTGAAATGAAAGAAGCAGTACCCGGAGCTGTAATCATTCACTTTTTTGGGGGAATACATGAAATCTTCTTCCCTTATGTACTAGCAAATCCACTTTTAATTCTAGCTGATATTGCAGGTGGCATTGCTGCAATTATTACTATGCAAATTACAAATTATGGACCAGTTTATACTCCATCACCTGGATCCATTATCTCAGTTCTTGCCCTTACTCCAAGGGGAAAATATCTTGGAGCAATCCTAACAGTAGGAGTTTCTTGCCTAGTAACATTCCTAGTAGCTTCTATTTTTGTAAAAAAATATTACAGAGGCTATGTAGAAGACTCACCAGGATCTAATACTGATGGATTAGTAAGAGGCTTTAATAATATAGAAAATAACGGAACTATTGATGGGCAAATTAAAAAAATAGTTGTAGCTTGCGATGCTGGCATGGGATCATCAGCTATGAGTGCATCTTCCCTTAAAAAGAAACTAAAAGAAGCTGGATACAATATAGAAGTTGTACACACAGCCCTACAAAATATACCAAATGATGCAGACATTGTAGTAACCCATAAAGAACTTACAAATCTTGCTATGAAAGCAAAACCAGAAAAATATCATATGTCTATCTCCTCCTACATCAATCCACCAGAATTTGCTGATGTGGTAAATGTAGTTAGGGAAAATAACGATAAAGATATGAAGGTTTCTAGTTCAGAAAAAATAACAAGTTATGAACCATCTAAAGAAAACAAAACACCAAATAGCGCTTCAAACGAAGTATTAAAATTAGATAATATTGTAATTACAGATGATATTAAAAATCGTGATGAGGCCCTTAGATTAATTAATAAGCATTTTGTAGACGGTGGATACACTACAGAAAAATATCTTGAGGCAATGGTTAAGAAAGAAAAAGAATTTAATACCAACATAGGCAATGGACTGGCTATTCCTCATGGAACTTTTGAATATAAGGATGAGATCCTAAAAACGGGTCTTGTAATCCTAGTTTGCAAAAATGGTGTTAGATGGAATGATGAAGATGTAAAATTAATAATTGGTATTGCAGGTAAGGGTGATGAGCATTTAGAAATATTATCAAAACTTGCAACAGAATTTGAAACACAGGAAAAGGTAGACGAATTTATAGCCCTTAATAACAAAACTAAAATGAAAAATATTCTGGAAAGTGTTGAAAATTAAATATAGACTTACAAAAAAAAGCAAACCCAAATGAGCTGAACCCATAAACACGGAATAACTTAATAATATTTTAAGCGGAATGTAATCTGTAATCAACAGGTGACATTCCGTTTAATTTTGTCTTTATTCTGTCTTCGTTGTACCATTTGATATATAATTCTATTTCTTTTCTTAATTGATCATAACTTGTAAATTCTACACCATAGTACATTTCTTGTTTTAGTATACCAAAGAAGTTTTCCATCGGAGAATTGTCTAGACAATTCCCTTTTCTTGACATACTTTGTATTATATTTAGTTTTCTTAGTTTACTAGACCATGAACTATGTTGGTAATGGAATCCTTGGTCTGAGTGTATTGCTAAATTGTCTTTAGAACTAATACCTTTTATTGCTTTGTCTAACATTGAGTTGGTCAGTTTAATTGTTGGGTGATGACTTAGTGTATAGCTAATTATCTCGCTATTGTATGCATCTAGTATTGGTGATAGGTAGAGTCTATCTTCATGACCTTTAATTCTAAATTCAGTTATATCTGTTAACCATAGCCTATTAGGTCTACTGGCTTTAAAGTTACGATTAACTACGTTAGAAGCTATTTTACCTACTTGACCCTTGTATGATGAGTATTTTCTTGACCTAGTTTTAAATTTAGTACAGAGTAACCCTTCTTGTTTCATGATTCTAAGAACTCTTTTATGATTTACTATTAAGCCTTTGTTTCTTAGAACTGTACTTACTCTTCTGTAGCCATATCTACCTTTAGTTTTTTTAACTACTAATTTAATTTCTTCTTTTACTTCTTTATCTTTGTCTTCTGGATTTTCTAATTTAATTTTCCACTCATAGTATGAAGATTTAGCAAGCTTAGCTACTTTTATCCATTCACTTGCTTTTGTTTCAGGATGTTCTTTAAGAAGATGAAGTATTATCTTTGTTTTTTCCTTGCTTCTGCTTCCTCTTCTAGTAGCAAGGCTTGAAACTTTTTTTCGAATAGTATTTGCATCTTTAGATATTTATTTTCTTCTCTAAGTCTTATTAGTTCTTCTCTTTCAGACTCAACTATTGGTTTTTCGTTCTTTGATTTCTTTTTTGATTTAGACATATCTTTCTTAGGCCTTCCTCTGTTATCTTCTAATCCAGATAAACCACGTTCTCGATATGCTTTCTCCCGGTTACATATTACTGATCCATTAGTGATATCAAAGTGCTCTGCGGTTTGCCTGTATGAGATATTATTGATTTGTCTATATTGTATTACAGATAGTTTAAATTCACTAGTGTATTTCTTGTTATTTTGCTTTTTAGTTAAGTCGTAAAACCCTCCTGAGTTATATTTGTTAATCCAATTTTCTAGAGTGCTATCAGGTATATTGTATTTGTTTGCTATTGCAGGTCGTCCACCTGTTTGACCTGATAAGTACTCCAGAACTAATTTAATTTTAAATTTTTTTGTATATTTTGGCATGAAAAAAACCCCTCAATCCATATTCCGGATTTTGGGGTTCAGCTCAAAAAAGGGTTTGCTTTTTAAATTTTATTTTAGTAGTTGAATCTAGCTAATTCGAAGTAGTCTTGTGGGTGTGCACATGCTGGGCAGATTTTTGGTGCTTCTTTTCCTTCGTATAGGTATCCACAGTTACCACACATCCAGATAACTTCTTCGTCTTTTTTGAATACTCTATCATTTTCGATATTATCTTTTAATGCTTGATATCTTTCTCTGTGAGCTTCTTCTACTTTTGCGATATTTCTGAATGCTCTTGCGATTTCTGGGAATCCTTCTTCTTCAGCAACATCTGCAAATGATGGATACATATGTTCTGCTTCGTCGTTTTCTCCATCGATTGCACCTTGTAAGTTTGTTAAAGTATCATGCCATACTACTGGCCATTTTGTGTAATTTTCGTTAAGTTCGATTTCTTCTAGTTTGTATTCTTCTCTTAAGAATTTGAAAAATCTTGCAGCGTGTTCTCTTTCATTCATAGCTGTTTCTTCAAAAATTCTTGAAATTTGAACATAACCTTCGTCTTTAGCAACTTTTGCTGCTAATGTATATCTCATGTTTGCTTGGCTTTCACCAACAAATGAAGTTATTAAGTTTTGAGCTGTTTTTGTACCTTTTAAAGTCATATGTATCTCCTCCTGGAATTTTTTTTATATGTAATTTCTATAATGATTATATAATTAGAATAAAACTTTGTCAAATTATGCTCTATATATTTTAGTATAGTGAATAATGATTATCATTACTAATTAGTTTTGTCCAATAAATAATAAAAGTCTCCCTGCGGGGAGACTTTTATTATAGCCAAATATTTTCTGGATAATCTTTATTTTCTAGCATCTTTCTAAATTCTTCTTGGGCTGGAGCTAGGTCTTCTTTGTAGGTAATTCCTATCCATTTGTCATTTGTTGGAAGGATTGTAATTTCTGCTATATCTTCTTCTAAAAACTCACCTATCATTTCTGGCAAGACATATTCTGCTTTTTCTAGATTATCTTTATTTTTTTCTAAATATTTTTCAAAATACTCTTCACAAAGGTCGATAAATTTTGGGAATGTAGCCCACATGTTCATAGAAACAATGGATTCTAGATTTAATAAATCACTGCCTAAGTTTTCACGACTTGTAATTTTGCCATCTTCTCCTAGGGCTATTTCATGAGTCTCGATGATTTTTACTAATTTATTGTCTGAATCACCTACAGAAACCCCGCGGGTTACTGTTCCGTTGTCAGAAAGAGTATTTTTTAATTTATAACCTGCCATTGCAATTTGTAATTTGGATGCATCTTGATTATTTGCATCATCTAAAAATTCATGGAAGTCTTTAAATACATTTTTGCCATAATAATCATCTGCATTTATTACTAAAAACGGCTCATTTACTAAGTCTTTTGCTGCTAAAACTGCATGGACTGTTCCCCATGGCTTCGTACGATTTTGTGGAACTTCATAAGCTGCTGGCAATTCTAAAGATTGGTAGGCGTATTCTACATCAATTATTTTTGAAATCCTATCGCCTATTACCTCTTTAAAATCTTCTTCTATATCACGTCTAATTATAAAAACAACCTTGTCAAAACCTGCTTTTTTTGCATCAAAAATAGAATAATCGATAATTGTGTATCCATTATCATCCATTTTTGCAAGTTGTTTAATTCCTGCACCATAACGGGATCCTATCCCTGCTGCCATGACCACTAAAGTGGTTTTCATATTTTTTCCTCTCTTTCATATCCGCGAGGATTCATTTTTTGCCATCTCCATGCATCTTCGCACATATCTTTTATGTCGTACTGAGCCTGCCAATCCAAAACTTTTTTGGCCTTACTTGCATCAGCAAATGATTTGTCGATGTCTCCTGCTCTTCTTTTTTCAATTTTGTATGGGATTTTTTTGCCAATTACTTCTTCAAAAGATTTTATAACATCAAGGACTGAGTATCCCTTGCCAGTTGCAAGATTTATAATCTCAACTCCATTTAATTTCTTCAAATTTTCTACAGCTTTTACATGACCACGCGCCAAATCCACAACGTGGATATAGTCACGAACTCCAGTCCCATCGTGAGTTTTATAGTCATCTCCAAAAATATGAACATATTCTAGTTCGCCTACTGCAACTTGGGAAATGTAAGGCAACAAATTACTTGGAATTCCTTGTGGGTCTTCACCTATTAATCCTGATTTGTGGGCACCAATTGGGTTAAAATAGCGGAGCAAAACCACTTTGAAATCTGGATTAGCTGTATGTAGGTCTGTCATTATTTGCTCCATAAAAGACTTGGACCATCCATATGGATTTGTGCAAAAGCCCTTAGGCACATCTTCTGTAATTGGTGTCACTTCCGGATCGCCATAAACTGTGGCAGATGAGCTAAAAATAATGTTTTCATCCCACATCTTCCATTGCTTTTAGCAAACTCAAAGTACCTGTAAGGTTGTTGTGGTAGTATTTTAGTGGATTTTTTACTGATTCGCCTACAGCTTTTAAGGCTGCAAAGTGAATTACAACATCAATTTTTTCATCTATTAAAACTTTTTTTAAAAACTCTGTGTCAAGGATATCAGCCTTATAAAATTTGATATTTTTACCAGTGATTTTTTCGACTCTTTCGATGGCTATCTTTGAAGAATTGGACAAATTGTCATAAATTATAACCTCATAGCCGCCATCTAATAGCTCCACTGCCGTGTGGCTGCCGATATATCCTGCTCCTCCAGTTAATAAAACGCGTTTTTTCATAAAACCTTCCCATTTTTTGCAATATTTGCCTAACTTACAACTATTATAGGTATTATCAAAATATATGTCAATAAAGTCAAAAACCTTTTCACAAATTAGTACACAATATTTGTTTAAAAATAAATTAACAAATAAAAATCTGGGTATATAATAACGAAGAATAAAGTTTTTATGGAGGAAATAATGAGAGTAGATTACACAAACATAAACTTAGAAAACCTTGAAAAATACGAAGAAAAAGCGCTTAAATCATTTGACACACTTTTGGATGGAACTGGTGAAGGATCTGACTTTTTAGGCTGGATAGACAGACCAGTTGACTATGACAAAGAAGAATTTGAAAGAATAAAAAAAGCAGCAGAAAAAATTCAATCTGACAGCGAAGTTTTAGTATCTATCGGTATTGGTGGCTCATATCTCGGTATAAAAGCTATTGATTTTGCCCTAGATAATTATTTTAAGTCAAACAAAAAAGTAAAATTAATCTATGCCGGCAACCAAATATCCGGTCAATATATGGCAGAACTTTTGGATTACCTAAAAGATAAGGATTACTCATTAAATGTAATTTCAAAATCAGGAACAACCACAGAGCCTGCGATTGCCTTTAGATTTTTAAAAGAGGCCTTAGAGGAAAAATATGGCAAAGAAGAAGCTAAAGGCCGTATCTATGCCACAACTGATAGGCAAAAAGGTGCATTAAAAGATCTTGCAACAAAAGAAGGCTATGAAACTTTTGTAGTGCCAGATGATATTGGCGGTAGATTTTCAGTTATTTCTGCAGTAGGACTTTTACCACTTGCAGCAAGTGGAGTTGATATAGACGAATTTATGGCAGGTTTTAAAGCAGGTCGCGAAAAATATACAGTACGCGATTTTGAAAATAACGATGCTATAAAATACGCAGCAATCAGAAATATGCTTTATGAAAATGACAAAGCAATAGAAGTTCTAGTAAACTATGAGCCAAAACTCCAATACATTGCAGAATGGTGGAAACAATTATTTGCAGAATCAGAAGGAAAAGACAGTCAAGGCTTATTCCCAGTTTCAGTAAATAACTCAACAGACCTCCACTCCCTAGGACAAATGATCCAAGATGGAAAAAGAAATCTATTTGAAACAGTCCTAGAAATAGAAAATTACGATCGTGATATAGAAATAAAAGAAGATTCTGATAACCTAGATGGTCTAAATTACCTAGCTGGCAAATCAATGAATTATGTAAATACCCAAGCCATGGAAGGAACAACTATCGCCCATGTAAAAGGAAATGTACCAAATATACGTATCAAAATTGAAAATGTAAGTGCAAAAACACTTGCAGAACTATTCTACTTTTTTGAAATAACAGTTGGTGTAAGTGGCTATATGATGGGCATCAATCCATTTAACCAACCAGGTGTAGAAGAATATAAGACACAAATGTTTAAACTATTAGGAAAACCAGGCTACGATAATAAATAAATCTTTAAAGAACCCTCAGGGTTCTTTTCTTGTACAATATATCTAAAATATCTTATAATTAAGTTATAGCGTAAATTATTAAGAAAGAAGGAAAAATGAAAAAAATATCAATAATTGGTTTAGGAAATGTAGGGTCAACTACCACCCACACCTTAGTTGAAAGAAGATTGTGCGATGAAATTGCCCTTTTTGACAAAAAGGAAGATTTGATAAATGCAGAAATCAATGACTTCAGAGACTCTCTTGTCAGAAGAAATGGCAATGTAAACTTAGTTGCAGGAAGCAAATCAGATTTAAAAGACAGTGACATCATAATTTTTGCCCCAGGGGATATCACAATCTTACAAAATAATAGCGACCGCCTAGAAGAATTTAAATACACCAAAAAATGTGTAGAAGAATGGGCACCTATTATAAAAGAATCAGGGTTTGACGGCATTATTGTATCAATTACAAATCCATGTGATGTGATTGCAGAATATATGCAAAAACTAACTGGACTTCCAAAAGAAAGAGTAATTGGTGCTGGTACCATCCTGGATTCTGCAAGAATGAAAAACGCAGTTGCAAAGTATCTAGGAATTGATCCAGATTCTGTAAACGGATATGTAATCGGAGAACATGGAAACAGTCAATTTGTAGCTTGGTCAAAAGTTTTTATAGCTGCAAAACCAATTGGGCAAATCCTTGATGAAAATACCTTAAATCAAATTGAAGAAGCATCTAGGATGAAGGGATTTGAAATTATAAAAGGCAAGGGTTACACTTCCTACGGCATTGCAAATTCAGCTGCAATCATTGTTGAAACAATATTTAATGATGCAAAAACAATCCTTCCAGTTTCTTCATACTCATCAGAAGCAGCTTGCTATATTGGTCACCCATGTGTAGTTGGCAAGCAAGGAATCATCCGAGAATATCACTTAGAGCTTAACGAAGAAGAAACTAAAAAATGGGATCACTCAGTAGAAACAATTAAAAATATAAGACCAGAATAAAAAAACAAGCCAAAACGGCTTGTTTTTTTATCTAAATTTATGCAATTTTACCTTTTCTTCTAAGTCTTGCTGAATTGACAAGAGCTGCAGTAGCATCTCCTGTGATATTTAAAGTAGTTCTACCCATATCAAAAATTCTATCAATACCTGCAACAAGAGCAATTCCCTCTACTGGTAGACCAACAGATTGAAGTACCATAGCAAGCATAATCATACCAGATCCTGGGACACCAGCAGTACCAATAGATGCTAGAGTAGCAGTTAGTACGATTGTTACAATTTGGCCTAAAGTTAGGTCAATACCATAGCAAGAAGCTATAAATACAGCACAAACTCCTTGATAAATAGAAGTACCATCCATATTTATAGTCGCTCCAAGTGGCAATACAAAGCTCGTTACATCATGATCAGCTCCCAGTTCTTCACAACATTTTAAGTTTATAGGAAGAGTACCCATACTAGATGCAGAAGAAAAAGCAAACATCATAGCAGGTGCTATACCCTTATAAAACTCAACTGGGTTAATCCCTGCCATAGTTTTAACTGTAAATGAGTAAACAATAAGTGCATGAAAAGCATAAGCTAGATATGCAACTAAAAGTACACTAGCAAGAGATCCGATAATCATAGGACCATTTTCTGCAATAACTGGCATTAGCAAGCAAAGCACTCCCAGTGGAGATAATTTTAAAATAAGCTCCATAGCCTTCATATTTATGTCATTTACAATTTCAATAGCTTCTATAGCCTTAGCTTGTTTTTCTTTATCGATTAAAAGTATAGAAAAACCAATAATAATAGCCATAACAATAATTTGTAGCATATTTGCTTCAACAATAGGTGCTAAGAAGTTTTTTGGGAAGATATTTACTAAAGTATCGACAAGTGAAACTTGATTTTCAACAGAGTATTCAAGATTTTTGGTAGCTATAAGTGGGAAAAATCTCTTTGCAATATTTGCAAATACAAGACCAATTAAAATAGCAAAAGCAGTTGTGAAAAAGTAATAAATGATAGTGAAAACACCAACTTCTCCAACCTTTTTAATATCTCTCATGGAGATGATGCCGCCCATAATAGAAAATAAAACGATAGGTGTGACAATAAATTTAAGTAAGTTTAGGAAGATATCTCCAATTGGTTTAATATAAGAGTTTAAAAACTCTGCTTGACTTTGCAAAAGTAAACCAAGAACAATTGCTAGTACAAGAGCAATAAAAATATTGCGAGTCAGGTGTGACTTTTTACGAGGTGCAGTTTCCATATAATTCTCCTTATCTTTTCAAATTTTTTTCAAATTATATATATATTACTCTACCTACCCCCCTTTTGTAAAGCTTGAGTATAATTTTTATAAAAATAAAACTTACCATCTAATACCATGAATTGATATTTAAATGGTAAGTTTTTAATTATAAAATAGACTCTTTAATTCTTCTAAATTATTTATTTTATTAAATGATTTTAATTGTTTAATCATATGAAGTTTTCTGAAAAAATCCTTAATATTATATCTTTCATATTCCGTGGGTAATATCGAAAGTAAAATAATTACATTTACATTTTCACTATCCCAAAAGATTTCATTATTCAACTTTATATAAGAGATAGAGGACTTTAAAATATAACTTGGGTTACCATGTAATAAAACCATACCATTTCCAACTTCTGTACTCGCTATTTCTTCTCTATGAAAAATGCTATCTTTATACCCAAATTCTACATATTGTTTTTTCTCTAGTTTATTACCTAAAAATTCAATCACTTCATCTTTTCTAGTAAATTCTTTACTAATATAAAATAATTCAGATTTAAAGAGTTTCAAGTAGTCTTTTTTATTTATCTGAGTTGAAATTGAGTCTATATCTAATTTACTAAGATCGATAGGTATTTTAATATAATTTGATATACTTAAATCGAGTGTTGAAAACACAATATAGTCATTATAATTATTTTTATGGAAATTATTAATATCAACCGGATTATCAAATTCTATCCAATCTAAATTGTCTTCAAGTATGGAGTGCAAATATTGGGAAATACCCACACCGTAATTGCATACTATGATTCCTTTTATTTTTCTTTCTTTAGTTCGATTCAAAGTTATAATATATATTACTATATATGCAGCTTCCTCAGGAGGGATTTTTAGATTATTTTTAGTATTAAATTGATCAATTACATATAATACTTCGTTGTAATAGTATGAATAATTATTTTTTATTGTATCATGCAATGGATTTAATATATCTTCACCCTTATTAAGCTTTGCTAAAGTTAGCTCTAAGTGTTTTTTGAGACTTAAAATATTATTTTTTTCAACTAAAATAGGATCATCAATTTTAAAAAAATGTTTCTTTAAATCATTAATTATTTCTAATGACTTGATATTTACAAAATTGTTGATATCTAAATATTTATTTTATCATATAATTCATAGAAATATTTTATTAATCCTTCTTTATTAATAGTTGAATTGGATTGTTCAAATATTTTAGCAGATTCTTTAGCAAGGCTATAATATAAGGAATTCTTATTTATTATATAATCATTACTATCAGGATTTTCTACACTTAAAAGATAAAGAATATGAACATATAAAGCTTCTCTAATTTCATTAACCAGCTGCATTTGATCAATAAAAATGTTGGTTAATCTAATTGCGAGATTATTAGTACTATCATCATATAATAAAGAAAAAGACTCGTATCCATTTTCTACTTTTAATAATAAATCTCTCATATATAGAAATTTATCATCATCTTTACCTTTTAATTCCAGACCTATATTTTGCTTTATATTAATGTTTAATTTGTATAACTGAATTTCATCATTGATTTTAAATATAATCTTTGATAATTTTTCATAACTTAAATAATATTTTTCCATCAAATATTTTAATGTAATGTTATTTTTTGAAAATATATCAATAATTATGTCATACTCATTATTTTTAATTGTAATATTGTTTTTGTTTACACAAAGAAAGATTCCTTTAGCATATTTTTTATCTAAAGTATACTCAATATGATTTTCTTTTAAATAGCTTTCAATTCTACTAAGGGCATTATATACAGTTCTACGTGAACAACCTAGCAGAATTGATAACTCGTCAATAGATATATAGTTACTTTGCTCTATAAGCAATTGAAGTAGTTTTTCATCTAGGTCATTCATATATTTACCTCATTAAAATCTAATTGTCTTTATTCCACATGGTTTAATTAAATTATCATGCACATCATTTGTAATTTCATCAGCTTTTACATAATTTACATTTTCAATAGTTGTTCTAAAATTGATATCCTTATCTCTATAAGGGTTATACAATCTTAAAATAAGATTATTATTATCCTGAGATTGTTTTAGTGTAGAAAATATAGCTTTATCTACCTCTAGTAATGAATACTCGTATGGATAGCATTTATTTTTACTTATAACAAAATGATCCGTATTATCGTAAATTTCACCTGATTGATAGCTAATCGGCTTATTTAAAACTTCTTTTGAAAACTTATGCATAAGTCTATAATCATCTTCAACATCAGTAATATAAACAGTTGTTTCTATCTCTTTATTAAGTAAAGCATGATCCATTTGAACTTCATATACCCCGGAGGCTCTTCCAGGTCTGTCATTTAAATTTGGTTTTCCCAAGTAAGGAATTGATCTAAACATAGTAAAAGCTAACTTATTATTATCTAAAACTTCATACTCTCTAACTCCATCAGAAACCCCACATACAGAATTTCCTGCATCAAGTGCCGCAAATGAAACCATAGGTTCAATGCCTCTAGGTTTTTCATCCCAGTTATCATTTTTCCAATTATTATATTTATTATAATCAACTTCTCTAATAATAGTTCCAAATTGTTGATCAGCGATAGAGTTATTTGTCTTTAAATCAGTATCAATAACTATTCTATCCCTATGCTCAATTATATTATTTACTGTTTTACAAGTTAATTCTATATATTTTTTAGTTTTATAAAGCGTGATAGAAACATCTGTTATAAGTTTTTCATCTAGGTTATGTTTTGCCCTATTTTCTAAAGTAGATGGTACACTTCTTAATAATTTATATCTTAGCTTTTGATATAATTTATCTTTATTTACTTTTAAATCAAAAACTTCTCCCTCCGATAAATATAAATCATTAGTAGGTGATGAATAATCATAACTATCCCCTTCGTCACCACTATTTTCCAAATAAATTTTATTTATATTAGTATCTCCCTCGACAACTATTTGTCCTTTTTCATCAATACTAATTTTATAAAAGTCATTTTCAATAAATTTATCATCAGTTATAAAAGTTGCTAATTTTTTATTAGTACTTTTCTTAATTTCATAAGTTTGATATCCCATTGAAGCAAACTGATCTAAAATTATAATTTTTGCTCTGTATATTTCCTCATATGATCTTAGCTTACTTGTAATTTCGTTATTAACACCTATTTCTTTAATTGATTTTTCTAAGTTAGCATTATCTTTATCAATGCTAATTAAATTATATTGTATCTCGTTTTCATTTCTTATAATTTTAAAATCCTTGAAAGGAGTTAATATATCACATATTACATATTCTTCTCTAGAGTATGGTAATGTATTATATATTTGAAAATTAAATTCAGATGCTTTTATACCATCACCAATTCTTCTCATTATGGAATCGGTAAGATTTGTAGTGATATCCTCTACTTTTTCATATCTATTTTCTATAAATTTATTTGTTTTATCTGAATTACACATACCTATACTGTCATGAGCAGAGTTTAGCAACATTAATTTAAAACATTCTTCAATGATTTCTCTTTCATACCTTAATCCCAGCTTATAACTAATAGAACTAAGTGGTTCCACAAACTCAGATAGATATCTTTCCAGCCTATTATGTCTATTTTTCAAATCTGCTCTAGTAGAGAAAATGCTTTTATGTGTTCTTGAATGCTGCCCAAAAGTAAATTCCCCAGTGTATTCCTTTAATTGATCTATATTCCCAAAAACTTCATCTAGCGATTCTTCAAGAGAGCAAATTTCTATATCATAGTCTGTATTTTTTATTATTTGTGATATATTTTTTCTAATTGGTTTTTGGTCCTCACCATTGAATAAAATATATGGTTTTCTATTGCCAAAATTTTTCAATTTTTCTACTAAATTATCTATATATGATCCATCATCTTCGTTAGGTGGATAGGCCATAATTCCATAATGATACAAGTTAAATGTTTTTATGCTTTCCCCACTTGGACTAACCCAATTAAATTCTCTATCTTTAATAAGATGATCAGCTATTCCCCTTCTAAAAAAAGCATACTTTAATCCCATTTGAGAATATATTAGTGGCATCTGTTCACTCATTCCAAAACTATCTGGAAGATAACCTATTGATTGACAAACCCCCATATTATAAGCTTCTTCGATACCAATCTGAAGATTTCTTATAAGACTTTCTCCTGATATAACTAATGTATCACTTTGAGTATACCAAGGACCAGTTATAATTTTTCCAGCAGAGATTAAATTATATAATTTTTCTTTATTTTCTGGTCTGTATTTTAAATAATCATCTATTATAGACGTTTGGCCATCAAGTAAAAAAGATTTTATATCATCGTTTTTATTTAGATAATCGATTATTTCATCAAAATCAATCAAAGAATAAATCATTGATCTATTGTCTGTAAAATACCATTCTTTATCCCAATGAGTATGGGCAATAACTTTTATATCACTCATTCTTGAACCACCAATTTACCCTTTTTTATTTGGTTATTTCTATATAATATATTAACAATAGCAATAAACAAAGATCCAACTAATATTCCACAGATATAAGGAACTATATTTTCTACAAGTGGCCATGCCCATATTGCAGATTCTGGGAACCATTGCACAGCACCAAATCCAACACCAATTAAAGCACCTATTAAAGCACCAATCATATATAATGGAATAGTAAATGCTGGATTTTCTAACGCAAAAGGAATTGCACCTTCACTTATTCCCATGAAAGCTAAAAAAATAGAAGTTTTTGCTGCTTCACGCAATTGCCTATCGTAAACTCTTCTTTTTACAATGTATTTATCTAAAAGAGCACTTAAACCAAGTCCAATTGATGGTGTAACAATTGCAATAACCCTAGCTGTTAAAGGCATAATTTTATCAACTGCAAGTCCTGTAGCAACAAAGCCTGCTGCTTTATTAACTGCTCCTCCTAAATCAAATGCAGTAGTTAAGGATAGTAAAATTGCATATACTATTCCACCACTTTTTCCCGCACTTGTTAATAAATTTTTAACAGATTCATTAAGAAAGGCTCCTATTGGAGTTATTACATAAATCATCAATATCATAGTTGTTAATACTGAAATTAGTGGTATTAAAAATGTAGTTTTAAATGCCATCCAGTTATGACTAACTTTGATATGATTATTTAAAAATCTAACAAAATAGCCTATCAAAAACGCTATCAATAAGCCTCCAAAAAATCCTGAAGGTGCTGGCGCTACTGGTTGATAAGATCCATCTACTATATTTAAAGTTTCTATTGGGTTATTAGCAACAAAACCACCGATAAATCCACAAATAAGAGCTGTTTTTCCACCAATTGATTGTGCAGCAAAAGCAGCAAAAATAGGTATAGCAAATCCAAATAATTTAAATCCAAATGTTTGTAGTATATAAGCAAATTTCAATATATTTTCTGAACTAGCAGAATAAGAACCTGTGTTTATAGCATCTACTATAGACATAGATGGGTCAATTCCCATAAAAACATATGGTATTAATTGTGATAAAGCTCCCAATAATCCACCCATAATTAAAACAGGAATCATGTAACTAATACCTGTCATAAGATGCTTTTGAAATTCATCAAATTTTGAATTAGATGATTGTGTTGTTACAGTGGTTTTTTTTACATTTTTGTCAACATCTCCAACTTTTCTTTTTGTTACAGGCATAATTTCCTCCTAGTTTATACCTAAATCCTCTTCAATATCATTAAATACAGTTTCTATATCTTTAATAGCCTCTGCTAAAGAAACTTCATAAATTTCATATCCCTCAAACCTTTCCATGTTCTGAGGTGTAATAGCAGTTGAGAGTAAAATAATATCAGCGTTAGCAATATCTTCTGCAGTTAATTCATTTTGTATACCATCTGAACCTTGTGTTTCAACTTTTGTTTCGTATCCTCTTTTTTTTGCTTCATTCTCCATTGATTCTGCAGCCATAAATGTATGGGCAAGTCCCATTGTACAAGCACATAAACCTACAAATTTTTTCATATTATTCTCCTACTTCCTTTAGTTGTTCATATATTTCTTCTACATTTGCTGTTTCCAAAAATTCAATAAATTCTCTATCAATTAACTTTCTTGAAAGATTAGCCAAAGTATCAATGTGATCTCCTCCCTCCTTTTTACTAAAAATTCCTATTATAATTTTTACTTTTGTTTCAGACCAATCTATCATATTATTTAATCTTAAAAAAATAATTGTATTCTTGAAAACATTTTTACTTTTTGCATGAGGTATTGCTAAAGGCTCTACTAAAGCGGTACTCATTTCTTCTTCTCTATTAATTAAATCTTCTTTAATCACTCGAGAATCTCCTGCGATACTTAACTCACATGCTTTTTTAGATAAAAAATCTAATACTTCTTCCTTAGTTTTTAAATCCAGATTTGTGATAACGTTTTTTCTATCCATAATCCCTCCTTCTTAAGGATATTATATCAGAATATTTTTTTTAATAATTTGAAATATCTTCATTTAAATGTGCAATTTTAAAAATTAATACATCCATATAAATTTACAAAGTCCGTTTAATTAAAACTTTATTTGACAATTTTATTTATTTCATTTAAAATATTGAAGATTTGGAGAAAAATAATAAGGAGGTTTTGATGGAAGATAATAAGAAAATTTATAATGTAAATGATGATGTCCCTAGAAAGCTACTTATCCCTCTTGGATTGCAGCACACATTTGCCATGTTTGGGGCATCTGTTTTAGTGCCAATATTATTTGGTATCAATCCTGGTATTGTGCTTTTGATGAATGGGATTGGGACTTTGCTTTTTATTTTAATAACTAAGGGCAAGGCTCCGGCTTATTTGGGTTCTTCTTTTGCTTTTCTTGCACCGGGTATTGCCATTATAGAGTCTCAAGGATTTGAATATGCCCAAGGTGCATTTGTAGTGGTTGGCCTTTTGGGTTGTGTACTTTCTTATATAATTTATAAATTTGGCACTTCTTGGATAGATGTTGTTCTCCCACCTGCTGCTATGGGTGCGGTTGTCGCACTGATTGGTTTTGAGCTTGCAGCAAATACAGTATCTGGTGGAACAATTGGGGCAAATCTTATGACTGATACCGTTTCTTCATCTGACTGGATAGTATTTCTAGTAACTCTTATGACTGCTATTTTAGGTTCAATAATGTTTAAAGGTTTTATGTCTACGATTCCAATTTTGATTGCAATTATTGTAGGATATATTGTAGCTTATTTTAATGGTCAAGTAGACCTTACTCCAGTTCGTGAAGCTAGTTTTTTCACTATCCCTCATTTTCAATTAGCAAAATTTTCACCAGAAGCAATCTTTGCTATGTTGCCAGTTATTTTGGTTATTGCAGCGGAGCATATAAGCCATCAAGTGGTAACCAGCAACATTATTGGTCAAGATTTGATAAAGGATCCAGGTCTTCACAGATCAATTTTTGCAGATAACTTTTCTACAGCTATTTCTGGTTTTGTAGGTGGTGTACCAACTACAACTTATGGGGAAAATATCGGAGTTATGGCTATCACTGGAGTTTATTCTGTAAAAGTTATTGCAACAGCTGCAGTGATTTCAATCCTAATGGCCTTTATAGGACCACTATCTGCTCTTATTTCTACAATCCCAGGCAATGTTATAGGTGGGGTTACATTCTTGCTTTATGGCATGATTGGTACCAGCGGTATAAGACTTTTGGTTGACCAAAATGTTGACTATTCAAAAAGTGATAATTTGATACTGACTTCTGTAATATTTATTGCTGGACTAAGCGGCCTTTCTATTCAATTTGGATCTATAGAATTAAGTGGAATGGTGCTTTCTTCTCTGGTTGCGGTTATTTTGTCATTGATTATTTATTTTATTAAGAAAGCTGGGCTTTCTAATCTGGAATAAAATTCTACTCATTTTTTAAGGCAGATAACATAGTAGCATATGATTCTAGATTTACTACTTCGCTCACTTGGAGGGCCACTTTAAGGGGGTTCCGATACCCCCTCCAAAGCATCTTGCTTCGCAAGACCATTCCATGGAGGGTCCTCCATTAGCCGGACGGGCTAGTTTCAAACCACCCGCAAACTTCACCCCTAAACGGCCCCTACGCGGGGAGCGTTATATAAGGTAGGCTTTTTAAAAAAGCCTATCTTTATTTATTTTATATTAAAAACTGCTTTATAGACTAATTTCTACAAAGCAGTTTTTTCTTTAGAAAGATCTTTTATATTCTTTACTTGTACTTTTATTTTTATTATTAACGGCTACCAGTAAAAGCATAATTGCCAAAACTTCAATCCAAAATGTCAAAAATCCGCCTTCTACTCCAAAGGCTCCTCCTGTTAGGAATGGATTGCCAACAAGTTGGGTTTTTATTAGGCTTATATTTGATTGGCTGATGCCTGATACGTTTATGCCGTATATATTTCCTTGGGCAAAGTTCCAAAAAGTATGGGCTGCTGCTGGGAAAAATATGTCATCCGAAACATAAAACATTAAGGAAAATATGACTCCCATTAGGAAAATATTTATAAAGGGAAATACTCCAAAACCATCATTTCCAAGGTGCATTATAGAAAAAATAAGGCTATTAGATATAATTGCTAGTTTCACTCCATTTTCTGCTGCAAAATAATTCATAAGCACAGATCTTGCCATCAATTCTTCGCTAAAACCTTGAAAAACCCAGCCAATAAAAAAAACAAGAAAAATCCCTGGATTTATATTTTGATAATTTGGGTTAATTTCTGCTAAATTGCGGATTTTAAGCTGCAAAAAAACTCCTGTAATTAGAGCAAAACCAAATAATGCCCCCTTCAAATAATTTTTGACCCTGTCTGGGTTTTTTAAACCCATAGAAAAATCATTATAATTTAGGTATTTTTTTGCAAATATGTAAATTAAAACAGTGGCTAAAACCGTCCCGTATAGTAGGCCCAAAATCATCTTATCTGCTGGCATAAGAGTTTTATAAACATCTACGTTATTTAAAAGACTAGGAAAAAATACAGCTCCCAAGGCTAGTTTTGGCAATGTTGTAAGCATTATCAAAACTACTACAAGGATGACTGCACTCCTATGTTTTTGAACTCTCTTAGTTTCCCTAATCGTTAAATTATCTTCAAACATTACTCGCTCCGTTATATTTTATACATTAATTATAACTATATTTTATTTTTATGCCAATAAAAAACACGGAATTTTCCGTGTTAATCATTATTTATTGCATCATCTATGCTATCAGTTGCTTCAGGTGAGCTTGATTTATCAGAGTCACTTGTTTTTTCAGACCCTTGCGCATATTCTAAGGCCCCACCCAAGATTGCATTTATGAAATCTCGGGATTCGTTGATTTCGTATCCATTTATCTTTCGATTTAAGAAAATGGTTGCTTCTCTTGTGTTTAGCTCTTGGTTTGGATCAGATAAGGCTACCATATAATCGCCATGGGTCTTCTCATCATCCTCACTATCTTCTATCTTTTCATAGACATCTATGTAATTTACATTTGATATCTTTAATTTTACTTCCTTGCCTCGGCTTTGTTTTTCAACACTTTCGACTTCTATATCTAGGTTTTCGAAATTGTTATTGTAAAAATCTTCCTGCTTGGCCCCATCATCAGAATATGATGTTCTTAAAACTTCCAATATTATAGGAAGTCTTTCAGTATTGTTTTCCATATATTCTGTATCGTAAGTTTTTATAGCTTTTTCCAGACCATCTACAGTTCTATTTACATTTGATATATAAAATTGGTAGATACCAAAGGGAATTCCTATTATCAAAAGAGCCATAATTACATAAGGGAATATGAAAAGACTGCGTTTATTTGGTTTTCTATGTATATTTCTTCTTGTTTTTTTTGCTGTTTTTGCCATAATTTCCTCTTTAATCTTAATTATACCATCTATTATACAATTTTAATAAATATGATAAGATAGGATTATGAAAAGTTTTAAGATTAATTTAATGGATTTAACAGCTTTAATATTACTAATTTTCTCATTTTTCCTACCCTTTATAGGTGCAAATATAGGGATAAGTAACAATGTTTTACTTATGCTTATCAATTGCTATTTGATAGGATACTTGTCATATTTGATTTCCTTTATGGAAAGCAAAAAAGTCTTTTTTATGGCCATACCCCTAATTTTATATAGCGGATTTTTAATATTTTTTATGCGTGGCTTTAAGCTAACTTTTGAAAAACAAAGACTTGAGGACTTACTTTATGTAATTACAAATTTATATGATGTCATATTTGTAGTTTTTAGCTTTTTTATTATAGACCTCATTTTATCCCGCATAGTTGGGGCCAGAGGGACTATTGGTTTTGGGATATTTGCCCTTATCCTCTACTATGTAATGCATAATACTAATGTTTTGCCTTTTGATTTTTATTACAAGGATCTTTTAGTATATTTTTTCTTTTTTGTTATGGGTGCTAGACTCAAACAAGCGATAAAATTTAATAATTTTCTCTTTGTTTTAGCTGTTTTACTCTTTGCAGGAGAGATTTACTTATACTATTATCTAAAATACTATCCGGGTTTTTATATCTCAATGATAATACTTACCTATTTAATCTTAAAGCAAAGCCCAGATGTCCAAGCTACAAACAAACAAAGATATTTATTTTTTGCCTATCTCTACCCTTATAAAGTGATCTATGTTTTACTAAAAAGTGTGATAGATGCTAGTCCTCTAGTGATTACTATTATAGGAGTACTTTCTGTATTTATATTGGCTGAGCTTTTGTATAAAATCAGAGCTAAGTTTATGGACTACTTTTTTATAGGAATTCACTAATCACCTACAAAAATCATTTTCATATGCCCCAATTTGTGATAATATTAAGGATATAAATGATTTTGTTTATCAATTTATGTATCATTTAATATTAAGGAGGGTAGTTTATGAAAGAAAAACTACAAAGATTAGGTCAATCCCTAATGCAACCGGTTGCGGTTATGCCTTTGGCAGCCTTGCTACTAGGAATTGGTTACTTAATTGACCCAGATGGATGGGGTGCATCATCACCTATAGCAGCATTTTTAATTTCTGCTGGTGGGGCAATCTTAGATAACCTAGGCATTTTATTTGCAGTAGGTGTTGCATTTGGTATTGCCAAAGAAAATCACGGAGCAAGTGCTCTTGCGGGTTTAGTTGCATTTTTGACCCTTTCAAAAATGTTATCACCTGCTACAGTTGCCCAGCTTAGAAGTATAGATTTGGAAGCTTGGCAAGCAGCTGATCCTTTCCAATTTTCAGCTTTTGATAAAATTGGAAACGGCAACGTATTAATCGGTATCTTATCAGGTATTTTAGGTGGAAAGGCTTATGATAGATTCCACGGAACTCGCTTGCCAGATTTCCTAGCCTTTTTCTCAGGTAGAAGACTTGTGCCAATTATGGCTTCCGTTTATGCCTTAGTTTGCTCACTTATTTTAATGTTCCTATGGCCAGTTATTTACTCAACTCTAGCTACATTTGGAGAATTTTTACTAGGTCTTGGGGCAGCAGGTGCAGGTATTTATGGTTTTGCAAATAGACTATTAATCCCAACAGGACTCCACCATGCTTTAAACCAAGTATTTTGGTTTGACCTTGTTGGTGTAAATGACATTCCAAACTTCCTAAACAATGCTAAAGACACAATCACAGCAACATACCATCCAGGTATGTATCAAGCAGGATTCTTCCCAATTATGATGTTTGGTCTGCCAGGAGCAGCCCTAGCTATGGCTCAAAGAGCAGATGAAAAAAATAGAAAAACTATTAAGGCTCTTATGATAGCAGGTGCCCTCGCTTCATTCCTTACAGGAGTTACAGAACCACTAGAATTTGCATTTATGTTTGCAGCTCCACAGCTATACTTTGTACACGCAGTGCTTACAGGTATTTCAGTATTCCTAGCAGCAAAATTACAAGCATTTGCAGGATTTGGATTCTCAGCAGGTCTGATAGACTTCTTCCTATCATCACAAAACCCTATGAGACAAAATATGTGGATTTTAATTATAATGGGAGTCGTATTCTTTGCCCTATACTATCTAATTTTTAGAACATTAATTGATAAATGGGATATAGCTACCCCAGGTAGAACATCAAAATCAGCTAGAAAAAATGACACAACAGTAATAAAAACAGAAGATAAGGGCAGAGTCTCAACAGCTGATAAATCAGCAGACGAAGAGCGTGCAGAACAAAACGCAAGTGTAAAAGGCTCATACGCCGATACAGCAAAAACAATATTAGAAGGACTAGGCGGCCCAGAAAATGTTGATACAAGCAGCTATTGTACAACAAGACTACGTCTAACAGTAAAAGACCCAGCAAAGGTAGATGAAGAAAAAATCAAAGCAGCTGGAGTAGCAGGACTAATCAAACCAGGTCCAAAAGCAGTTCAAGTTATAATAGGCCCACAAGTTCAAGCAATACACGATGAATTTGTAAAACTATTAGGTAGATAAACGAATAAAAAATATAAATCAGCAGGGGTGGCTTGCTGATTTTTTTTGTGGAAAGTTATGCTATAATTAAATAACCACTTAACTAAGTGGTGAGAGGGGGTGATATGAAATGTTACCATCAGTAATGGAAAATTTTATTTTCCCCTTGCTAGTCGGACTTATACTTTTGATAATATCAAAGTATATAGACTCAGAAAACTAAACTAGCAAAGAAAAAGACAGTAGTTCGCCGCTACTGTCTTTTTTAGCGAGTAATACTACTCCGTTACCATCAGTTTTTCCTTGTTGCCAAGGGCTTTGATAGAGGTAGCTTCTCTTACCTTTACTATATACCACTATTAGTGGTTTTTCAATAATAATCATCTTGCAAATATGGGTAAAAAACACTCAAAGGAGTAAAAAATGAAAAGACTATTAAATTTTCAAGGGGCAGACTTTTTAAATGCAAGTCCCCTAGAATTAAAACAAGCAATCCTAGCTAGTGAAGGCAGGGTCATAGTTTCAGAATCAGTTGTCACATTTGAGCCTTATGTAAATGGACTAACAAATGCAGAAATAGAAAAGGCCTTTGGGGCTGATATTTTACTATTAAATGTTCTAGACTTAGATAATCCAAAAATAGAAGGAGTGCCAGAATCAGAAACAAACCCCATAGCTTGGCTTAAAAAAGCTACATCAAGACCACTTGGAGTAAATCTAGAGCCAGTAGATGAAAATGCACCTATGACCCAAGGCAAGGAAGAAATAGCAAAAGGTCGCAAAGCCACCATAGAAAACTACAAGAAAGCCAATGACTACGACCTAGATTTAATTTGCCTAACAGGAAATCCTGCCACAGGAGTGACCAATGAAACAATATTAAAAGCAATTAAAGAAGCAAAAGAAAACTTTAATGGTCTAATCATAGCCGGCAAAATGCACGCCGCAGGCACAGATGGGCCAGTAATGGACTTAGAAATTGCCAAAAATTTTGTACATGCTGGATGCGACATACTCCTAGTCCCAGCCCCATACACCATCCCACACTTTAACGAAAATGATTTAAGGAAAATAGCAGACTATATCAGATCCTACAACAAAGATAAAGAAATAGACCGAAAAGTCCTAATAATGTCAGCCATAGGCACCAGCCAAGAAACCGCCGACAAAGACACCATCAGACAAATAGCCTTAGCAGCAAAAGCAAACGGCGCCCACCTCCAACACATAGGAGATGCTATGAATGGCATATCCTTGCCAGAAAATATTTATACTATGGGAGTAGCTATTAGAGGAGTAAGGTGGCAAATTTATCAGATGAGTTCTTCAATAATTAGAAATAAGTAATATTATAAACTGTTACTTATGTATAGAAAAATCTAAGCATTATTCCGAAAAAAAAAAAGACAGTAGTTTATGCTACTGTCTTTGCTGGTTCTAGGGTGTCTATCTTATTTCTAACTTCTTTTCTTAGCATCCATGTACATAAAACTGTATTTAATGATTCTGCTATTACAAAAGCCCACCATGCTATATTTAGGTTGCCTGTACGGCTTAGGGCGTAGAATATTGGAATTAGGATTATTAATTGTCTTAAGAATGATTGGAAGATAGCTATTTGCCAGTTTCCTAGAGATTGGAAAACTCCTCCTACTGCTACTATAGATGGGACTGCTGTGATGTAGGATAGGGAAACTATTCTCATCATTGGCACCCCTATTTCTATCATGGATTCTGTTGCATTAAAAAATCCTAATAATTGTTTTGGGAATATCCACATTATTAGTACTGATATTGTCATTAGAACAAAAGAGCTTTTTATAGCTAAACCAATAGACCCTTTTATTCTTTCTTTTTTTCTTGCTCCATAATTATAGGAAACTATAGTTGTTAGTGCATTTGATATACCAAATACTGGCAAAAATGCAAAGGACTGAAATTTAAACATTACACCAAAAGCTGCTATAGCACTTGCTCCAAAGTCTCTTAGGATTAGGTTTAAGACAAATACTACTACTGAACCTATGGTATTCATTACTGTAGTAGGAAACCCTATCCAAAAGATTTGTTTTACTATATCCCCATGAAATTTAAACTTTTTTGATGTAAATTTTATATCGTGGTTTTTAGTTTTGTTAAAGTAAAAACCTATCAAGGTCCCACCTATTTGGCCAATCACTGTTGCAATGGCAGCTCCTTTTACTTCAAGCCTTGGAAATCCAAAGAGCCCAAAAATTAATATTGGGTCAAGTATTAGATTTATGACTGCTCCTGATATTTGGGTAATCATTGAGTAAGTAGTAAGAGATGTTGCTTGGAGTAACTTTTCTGCAAGCACTTGGAAAAATATCCCCATACTAAAGATAGTTACAATATACATATATTCTTTAGTGTAGGTTGTAACCGCTGCATTTTGTCCTTGGGCGTTGGCAAATGAGTTTGTAAATAATATACCAACCAAGGCAAATATTACATATGTGATGGCAGATATTACTACTCCGTGGATAGCTACTGACCCTACCCTATCTCTATTATTTTCTCCCAAAAACCTAGATAATAATGCTGAAGCCCCTACTCCTATACCTACTGCAAAAGCAATTAGGATATTTTGCACTGGAAAGGCAAGTGAAACTGCCGTTAGTGCATCTTCTGATATCCTTGCTACAAACATAGAGTCTACTATATTATAGATTGATTGAACTAGCATTGAAATAACCATTGGTATTGCCATTTCTAGCAATAGTCTATCAATTGGTAATGTTCCTAGTTTATTTTCTGTTATCTGTATTTCTTCCATAAAATCTCCCTAAAAAATAATTATAGATTATATTTAAGCTTATACAGTAAACCCGACTTGCAAATTTATGTCAATAGTGGCTAGGTAAAGTAAAAAAGCCTAGGAATGTTTTCCCAGGCTTTTTTTCATAATTTTTTGCTTAGAAAGCAGGATTTACTGATTTGCTATCTCTTTCTTCACTTAATTTTTCGATTAAGTTTTCTAATGAAACTTCTGGTGTTTCTTCACCATCTCTGTTTCTAACTGTAAGTAGTTTTGATTCTTCTTCTTTTTCCCCTACTACTAGCATGTAATTTGCACGCATTAGCTGGGCTTGTCTGATTTTATAGCCTACTCCCTCGCTTCTTTTATCTACAGATACTCTAAATCCAGCTTCTTTAATTTGTTTTTCTAAACCTTCTGCTGTATCTAGGAATTTATCTGATACTGGGATGATTACTACTTGTTCTGGGTTAATCCATAGTGGGAATCTACCTGCAAAGTGTTCTGTTAGTACACCGATAAATCTTTCTACTGATCCTAATAATGCTCTGTGAAGCATAACTGGTCTTTGTTTTTCACCATTTTCATCAATGTATGTTAAATCAAAGTTTTGTGGTAGTTGGAAGTCTAGTTGGATAGTACCACATTGCCATGTTCTTTTTGCTGCATCTTCTAAGTGGAAGTCGATTTTTGGACCGTAAAATGCACCATCACCTGGGTTTAACTCATAGTCCATGCCACGTTCTTCTAGAGCTGCTTTTAATTGTTCTTCTGCAAAGTCCCAATCCTTGATATCTCCCATAAAATCATCTGGTCTTGTTGATAATTCTAGTGAATATTTAAAACCAAATGTTGAGTATAATAGGTCAGCTAAGTCTATCATTTTGTAAACTTCATCTTTGATTTGGCTTGGTAAGCAGTAAACGTGAGCATCATCTTGGGTAAATGTTCTTACTCTAAATAATCCGTGAAGTGTACCTGATAGTTCGTGTCTGTGTACTTGACCAAATTCTGCAAGTCTAATTGGTAAATCTCTGTATGAATGTTGGTTTGATGCATATGTTAGTACTGATCCTGGGCAGTTCATTGGTTTTATAGCATAGTCTTCTTCATCTATTTTTGTAAAGTACATATTTTCTTTGTAGTGGTCCCAGTGGCCTGATCTATGCCATAGTTCTTCGTTCATGATTAAAGGAGTTTTGATTTCTCCATAACCACGTTCTTCTAAAACTGATCTCCACCAGTCAAGAAGTTCGTTCATTAAAACCATGCCGTTTGGATGGAAGAATGGGAATCCTGGTCCTTCTTCATGGAAAGCAAATAAATCCATTTCTTTACCGATCTTTCTGTGGTCACGGCGTTCGATTTCTTTTTGTAGTTCTTCCCATTCAGCAAGTTGTTTTGCTTTTTCAAAAGAAATTCCATATAGTCTTTGAAGCATTTGACGGTCAGAATCACCTCTCCAGTAGGCACCTGCTATAGTTTTTAGTTTTACTGCCTTAATTTTTTTTGTAGACTCAAGGTGTGGTCCACGGCATAGGTCTACAAAGGCATCTCCCATTTTGTAAAGAGTGATTAGCTCATCTTCTGGTAGGTCGTTGATTAGTTCGATTTTGTAATCTTGACCCATTTCTTCAAACATTTTTAAAGCTTCTGCACGAGAGATTTCGATTCTTTCCATTTTGTGGTCAGCTTTAGCTATCTCTAGCATTTTTTTCTCAATTTTTGCAAAATCTTCTGGGACAAATCTGTGGTCTAGTTCCATATCATAGTAGAAACCATCATTAATTGCAGGTCCTATGGCAAATTTTGTATCTGGCCATAAAGCTTGTATTGCTGCAGCCATAACGTGGCTTGATGTATGCCAGAATATTTCTTTTCCTTCTGGATCATCAAATTTTACAACTCTAAAGTCACTATCTTCATTGATTGGCTCCATATATCCGCGTGTTACACCATTTACAACCGCTCCTAGGGCTTGTCTATATAGTCCCTCAGAAATATCTTTTGTAACTTGGCCAACACTTACGCCAGCTTCATATTCTTTTACCGAATTATCTGGTAATGTAATTTTTATCATAAATTCTCCTTTTTTATTCCACAAAAAAACCGCCCTTATCGTTACCGATAAAAGGACGGGTTATATCCGTGGTTCCACCTAAAATTTGTGCTCATTAAAGTCTTAACGCGACCAACGTTTTAATCTCTTAAAAAACTCCAGGGTGGTTTTTCATAAAAACTCATATAAGACCATCTCAGCACCGGCCTCTCTCTGTGGATACTTATAATTACTACTTTTCCTGTCATAGTTAATATTTATATTTTTAGTTTACCACGATAAGTTATTTTTGCAAATGGAATTTGGGTAAATATTAAAAAAACGTTGAGAAAATAGCAAAGGATATACATATGAAAGTAGTAATAGTAGGAGCGGTGGCGGCTGGTGCCACTTTGGCAGCGTCCTTGCGTCGCTTAGATGAAAATATTGAAATAGTAATGTTTGAAAAAGATAGGGACATGAGTTTTGGTAACTGCGAACTTCCCTATTATTTGTCCTACGAAATAAAAGATAGCACTCTTTTAGTCCACAGAGACAGCGAAAAGTTTAAAAAAGGCTACAATATCGATGCCTACAACTACCACGAAGTAATAGCCATCAACCGCGAGGAAAAATACGTCACAGTTTTGGATAAGGGATGTGGTGAAGAATTTAACGAGACATACGATTACCTCGTTCTAGCCCCTGGCGCCCATCCAAACATTCCAAAATCCATAAAAGGAACTGACAAAGACCTTGTTTTTACCATCCGTAATGTCATGGATGTAGAAAATATCAGAGCCTATTATGAAAAGACAAGGGCAAAAAATATTTTGGTAGCAGGTGGCGGATTTATAGCAGTAGAAGCAGCCCATGCTTTAAACGAACTAGAAGATACCAATGTTTCTATCTTTGCCCGCAGCAAAATTTTATCTATGGTAGATGATGAGCTGACAGCTTTCATTGATGAAAATATCAGGGAAAATGACGTAAATATTATCCGCGAGAAGGAATTAGTTGAGATCTGCGATGATGAAGTAGTTTTTGCATCTGGCAAAAAAGTAAAAGCAGATATGATAATCCTTGCCCTTGGCATGACTGCAAATAACAAATTAGCAGTAGAAGCGGGTTTGGAAATCACAGAAAAAGGCTCTATTGTAACTAATGACAACTATCAGACCACAGATCCAAATATTTATGCCATTGGTGATGCCATTGATATTACAAATTTTATAACAAATGAGAAACAAAATCTAAAACTAGCATGGCCAGCCCATAGGCAAGCGAAATTCTTAGCTAATCATTTGCTAGGAAATGATGACGAGCCGCTCAAATATATAGGCACATTTTTGATAAAATCTTTTGATTTAAACATTGGCATGACTGGCTTAAATGAAGATACTCTTAAAAAACTTAATTATGATTACGATGTAACGCTCATTTCCCACTCCGATAAGGTCGGCATAATGCCAAGCTCCGAAATGGTCTATATGAAATTACTTTTTGAAAAGAAAAGCGGCAAAATATATGGTGCCCAAGCCCTAGGAAAGGGTGTAGTGGATAAAAGAATAGATGTTATCGGCACACTTATAAAAATGGGCGGAACAATTTCTGATTTGTACAATCTAGAACTAGGCTACCAACCTTATTATTCCACAACTGAGGATATAAATAACGTAATAGCAAGCCAAGCCATTAATATTTGCAAAGGCCGCCTCCCACATGTAAAATTTTCTGATTTTTGCAATACAAAAGATGAGTATGACATAGTAGATATCCGCAATAAAGCTGCCTTTAACGAATGCCACATCAAGGGAGCAAGGCTAATTGAGGGCAAAAAATTAAGAGAAGACTACAAAAAAATCCCAAAAGACAAAAAAGTTTTATTTTACGATGAAACCGGAATCCAAAGCTCAAATATGATAAAAATGCTAAATAATCTAGGATTTGAAAATGTCTATATGCTAGATGGTGGCTTGCTTTACTTTAGAAAGTATGATGAATATTTCAAACTTGGCATGCTTTGTGATGAGTAAGAGTAGGTAAGAGAAAATAAAATTTTAAAAAGCCTTCTGTTCGTAAAAAATTGCCATAAATTCTAATTGAAGAAATTCGCTTAAAAATTGCACTGTTTGAGCGTAAGCGAGTTTGCAATTTTTAGAATTTTGAAATTATGAATTTATCAATTTTTGGAGTCAGTTTAGCTTTTTGTAATTTTATATTGATATAAAAAATCACCCTCATTGAACTGACCCCTTAAAGTTGGACCTAATCAACTTAAGGAGGTCAGTTTTTTATGGCAAAATATAGAACAGAATTCAAATATAAACTAGTTAAAAGATATTTAGAAGGTGACGAAAGTTATGAATCTTTAGCTAAATCATTCAATATTCCTGATAAATATCAACTAAGAGTATGGGTGAACGCATATCAAACACTAGGTTATGAAGGATTAAAAAGATCTAGAAATAAGAAGGATTACTCTACAGAATATAAATTAAAAGTAGTAAAGTTGTATTTAACAAGTGAAATGTCCTATCTAGACCTAGCCAATAATTTAAATATATCAAATCCATCTATGATATGTACATGGATTGGCAAATATAGAAAATATGGAATTAAGGGACTGGAAGCTAAAAAACGAGGAAGGCCTTCAAGTATGACTAAAGAAGATAAAAAAGTTAGTAAATCAACAGATAAACAATATACTCAAGAAGAAAAAGATAGAATCAAAGAACTTGAAGATCAAGTATATTGGCTACAAATGGAAGTAGATTTCTTAAAAAAAAAGAGGGAATTCAGACAAAGGGACAAACTCAAAAAGAAGAAATAGCTAGGATAATACACGAACTTAGAGAAACATACAAATTGAAAGATTTACTAAATAAATTAAACTTTCCAAAATCAACATATATGTATTGGCAAAAAAGATTCGGTAGAACTAACAAAGATGCTGATTTAGAAGAAAAAATATTAAATATTAGAGCTAATCATAAAAACTATGGATATCGTAGAATATATGGACATTTAAGAAATCAAGGAATACTAATAAACAAAAAGAAAGTACAAAGATTAGTCCAAAAACTAAAACTACAAGTTACAAGCTTTGGAAGAAAATCTAAGTATTCATCATACAAAGGGCATATAGGAAAGTTATCAGACAACCTAATAAATCGTAATTTTAAATCAGAACTAGCTCATCAAAAGATAACAACAGATACATCAGAATTTAAATATTACGCCACTGATGATAAAGGTAATACTAGAATAGGTAAACTGTACTTAAATGCATTTCTAGATATGTATAATAGTGAGATAATATCATATTCCATAAGTAAAAGGCCAACAATAAAAGCAATCTTAACCCCACTAGAAGAAGCCATCAATATAACAAGTGACTGCAAAGAAAGAAGAATAATTCATTCAGATCAAGGATGGGGATATCAGATAAATCAGTACACAAAAAGACTTAAAGAATATGGAATAACTCAAAGTATGTCAAGGAAAGGTAATTGCTTAGATAATGCTCCAATGGAAAACTTCTTTGGAATACTAAAACAAGAAATGTATTATGGTCAAACTTACAAATCCTATGAACAACTAAAACAATCCATAGAAATGTATATCGAATACTATAATGAAGAAAGAATAAAAGAGAAATTAGGATACTTATCACCGGTAGAATATAGAAGAAGGAATGCTGCTTGAAAAATAGACTTTCCCCTAGGGGAAAGTACAAACAAAAACATCAGACACAGATATAAATCTATGCCTGATGTTAAGTCCAACTTTTTGGGGTCACCTTACATCGGGTGATTTTAATTTTCATCAGAATCTTCGCCAATTATTACTTCATTGTCATTGGCATTCACTTGATCTTTTAGTTTTCTAATCCTGCAAGCCTTTATCCTATTATCCTCAATGTAGAGGATTTTTATTTCGTAGCCGTTATAGATTATTGTTTCGTTTGCTCCTTCTTCTGGGATGTAGCCTAGTTTATCTATTATAAATCCACCCAGCGAATCAAAATTTTCGTTATCCTCATCTATTTCAATAGGGATTTTTTCGTTTAGGTCTTTGATATTCATCGAAGCTTTTACAACATAAACTCCCTTGCGATTTTCTCTAAATTCGCTTGAAAGATTAGCTCCTTCATCTAAATCTCCTACAATTTCTTCTAGGAGGTCATCGATTGTTACTACTCCTGCAAATCCGCCATATTCGTCAATCAAAACTGCCATATGAATGTGTTTTATCTGCATATCTGCAAATAATTTGTCCGTTTCAATTTTATCTGGTGCGTAGTAAGCAGGTTTTATCAGGCTTTTGACATGGACATTTTTTATCCCAACCCTAGTTGCTTCTAGTAGATAGTCCTTGGTATAAAGAATACCTAATATATTATCCACTTCGTCTTCATAAACTGGGATACGGGAGTGTTTTATCTTTGTAAATTCATCTAACCAAGTCCTATCTTCATCATTTATGTCTATCATAAAAACATCAGTTCTAGCTGTCATTATTTCTTCAGCAATCAAGTCATCAAATCCCATAATAGAGTGGATCATTTTTGATTCCATAGGGCGAATGATTCCTTGATTTTCTCCAACTTGAACTATAGATTTGATTTGCTCGCTAGTAACTGCTTTTTCGATGCCCTTGGCTTCTATGCCAAAGATTTTCATAAATAAATTTGTTACAAATCGTGTGAATTTTACAAATGGATTAGTTATAGCAAGGATAATATGTGATACAAATATCGTATTCATTGCAAGGTCCATTGGATTTCTAACTCCAATTCTTTTTGGAATTTTGTCTATAAAAATTATTTTTATTATGACAAATAATATGAGTGATAGAAATATATAGGTGTTTGTGCTAAAGTTTTGACCAAATATTGTGGCATCACTTACCGCAATTCTGATGCGTCTTACAAAAAAAGTAACTATTAGCAAAGTCAAAAATAAGTCTATCATTTCAAAGGATTGATTTAGCCTATCCTGATCGCTTATTATTTTTAAAAGTGATTTAGCTTTACTGTCTCCCTCTTCTTCTAATTCCTTAAGCTTTTCAATATTGAGGGAAATAAGTCCAGTATGAATTGCAATTAAGACAGCATTTAGGGTTATTAATATTGCTGTTGTAATTACATTTTGTACACTAAAATAGGGGCCTTGGTCCATTTATATTCTCTCCGTTCTTTCTTTATCTTAAAATGACTATATACATTATTTTAGCTATTGTCAAAGCAATTATGTACAAAAAAAGAGTCAACTCCCATTATGAGCTGAACTCTTTTTTATTTTTTAATTTTAATACATACATCAAGGCAAAAATTACTATCACCCCAAAAGTTAAAGAAATAATTGCGGAATGAGTAAATCCTGCTATGATATATGCTATTGAAGATATAGCTGCAACACACATACCATATGGTAATTGAGTTTTGACATGATCAATATGAATACAGCCTGCACCTGTAGATGACATTATAGTTGTATCAGATATTGGAGATAGATGGTCTCCACAAACTGCTCCCGAAAGAGTAGCTGATATGCCTATAAAGAATAATGGATCTGTCGGTTCAAACATAGATACTACAATTGGTATCAAAATTCCAAAAGTTCCCCAGCTTGTTCCTGTAGCAAAGGCAAGAAATATTGCAACTATAAAAATTACAACTGGTAAAAATGAATTTAAACTTCCTGCTACATTTTCCATAAGTCCACCTACATATTGTGTCGATCCCAATAGGTCGTTTGATATATTTTTTAGGCTGGTAGCCATTGTCAAAATCAAAATAGCTGCTACCATTGAAGAAAATCCTTCAGAAATAGCATCCATTGATTTTTCAAATGTTAAGGCCTTTTTTGCTACAAAAAATATTATAGTGATTACTAGGGCAATAATAGAACCCATGGCAAGAGCTATTGATGAATCGGTGTTGGCAAAAGCATTTACAAAATCGTGATAAAAAGGACTTTGTAAATCAAAAAATCCGCCTACATTAATTAAGCTAGTAACACAAGAGATAATCAAAACCAATACAGGAAAAACCAAGTCAATTACAGACCCATTTGAATTTTGATCTGAATCATAAGTAGAAGCATCTTTCCTAATACCTAGATATCCCTCATTCATAGCCCTTTGCTCATATTTTTTCATTGGCCCAAAATCATTATCAAAGGCTATAATATTTATTACAAAAACCAAAGTCAAAAGAGAATAAAAATTAAAGGGAATGGCTCTTACAAATAACTCTATGCCTGACATATGGCTACTTTCGGCATATCCTGAAACAGCAGCAGCCCATGAAGATATAGGTGCTATCATGCAAACAGGAGCTGCCGTTGCATCTATTATATAAGCAAGTTTTGCTCTTGATACTTTGTGGGAATCAGTTATAGGTTTCATAACAGATCCACTTGTTAAACAATTAAAATAATCGTCAATAAATAGCATTATACACATACAAAATGTAGCAAGTTGCGAGCCTCTCCTAGTCTTTATTTTTGAACTTGCCCAATCTCCAAAAGCTTTTGATCCTCCTGAATAATTTATAAGCACAACCATTATTCCAAGAACTACTAAGAATATAAATATCCCTGAACTTCCTGAAATAGAAGTAATAAATCCTTCTTGCACTAAATTATTTAGAAAAACTCCAAATGATCCTCCTGATGCTAAAATAGCACCTGTAGTAATCCCTAAAAACAAAGATGAAAACACCTCTTTGGTAAATAATGCCACAAAAATAGCTACTAAAGGTGGAAAAAGTGACCAAGCACTAGCCTCAGTAGCCTCTCCTGTTATTGCAATATATATAGCAAGCCCTAAGGATAGAAGCGCGACCCCAAGGGCTGGTTTTAACTTTTTGGTATCCATAAAAAACCTCTCTATGAGTTTTAAATATTTATAAGTCTGTACTTTATATAATTAAACTCAAATATTTTGACGTATGTCTTACATTATACTTATTTTTTTCATATATGAAAATCCTTTTATTCACCAACAGAAGCTTAAGATATATAAAAGCAAAAAATCTTAAAATATTTATTGGTTATATTGATCTAATAGCTAAGAGATTTAAGTCTCTTCGTTATAAATAATGTAAAATAATTACATTTATGACCTTTATTATAAATTATTTATTACTACAGAGAGAAAGAGTCAAGTCCATAATATTGTGTAAAAATAACTAGCACAATATTATGGACTTGACTTTTGAAAGTATAGATTAGTTTTGTAATGTTATTTTATTATATAAAGAATGAACAAAATAATACCACCTAATACTAAAGTTATACCTACAGATAAGATAACAGTTTCCAAGCCATCTTCATATGTTATTGGTTTAAAGCTATTATTACTCTTTTTATAAAAGATTATAGTCTCAATAGCAGATATTCCCAACGATATCGCAAGAATATACCAAATATTTAAAGAGGCCTGTAGTAAATTTATTGAGATAACATAACAAATAAATAATATTAAGTTGTAAATATAAAGTTGTGATATTGATACATTTTTTGGCTTTTTCATAATTATTTACCACACTGTTCACTTACCCAAGTCCAGCCTACAGTATTTACACCACCTACTATAAAGGCTGCAAGAGGACCGCCTACCATTCCGGCAATTGCCGCGTATAAACTACCTATACTATGTCCTACTAAACCAACTACATAAGGACACCAAGAGGCGGCATCAGTTTTATAAGTACTGATATTTGGAGATACATATAAAATTTTATTAAATTCACCGTTATTATCTTTGCCTACAATCATTTTAGAACCGTTTTCTTTAATAAATTCTATAGTTTCTGGATTATTATTTATTGAATGCACTCTAATCTCAGAATTAAGATTTTTATTTACTTGAATTAATCCTGTAGTAGATTCATCTTTATTATGATAATAAATGAAATCTAAATCTTTTATTGATCTTACATTCGGATCTATAATAAAATCATTTTTCTCCAACTCTTTAATTTTATTATTTAAAAAATCACTCTCATTTGTTAATTCTGATAAGTAAGTTTCTTTATGTAATACAACTTCATTTTTGACCTCTTTAGATTCAGATGCATAAGCTACGTTCGAAAAAATTGGCAAGCATAATGCGAGTGTTAAAAACATTGATATTATCTTCTTTGAAGTCTTATTCATATTAATCTCTTTTTCTTTTATAAATTTTTATTTGATTTTTTATATTCCATTACACAAAATTGACAAACTATAAGGTTAATATATTAACACATAATTTTCAACATTCAAAAGTACTCTTGTATTATACAATGTACCCACAAAATTTTTTTTAAAACATCTAGTTTATAAAAAATTGATAGTATATGTGTAATTCTATAAAATTAAAAAGGTTATTTGAAAACTTAACTAATACAATGTTTTAATGAGCAAACGAAACTAAGAGGAATCGAATAATATAATATAGTTTGCAATTGATGACAAAGTACAAAATTTAATTAACGAATCAGTAGTCAATAAAGTTGCTAAATCTATTTTAATTAAAGAATTTAATGAACTTATGGAAAAATAATATTTAGATAATAAAACTATACAAACGTTATTAAAGAAACAACGGATACTATCAATGTGACTACACCATGAAATAGGTACTCTAACCCTAAAAGTACTTGGAACTCTTGACTGTAATTTCTCTATGTAATTATTTAAGCTTTTTGGAAAAATTAAATGAAAAAGTAAAAGATACGAGATATCTTATAATTATGATTCAGTCATACGAATGATTAAAACCTATTATCTGATTGAGTTCAAGATTTATTGATATAAATGAATTGTATGGTGAATATTTTACTAGATATATTTACACAAGATTATGGACTTGACTATCTTTTTTTCAATTTTTATTTAGAATTTATAATAATTATATTTTTTCTTATATGTTAGAAGAAATTTTTACTTGTAGTATTTAAAATAGTGATTCTATTTAAATTATTAGAGTGAAATTGTATAGACAAAAAGAGGCTGTTGCAAAATAGATAAATCATTCCAATATCATTAGGCACCCCAATGATGGAAGGATAGAAATCCATTGATTTGCAACAACCTCTCATTAATTTTGAATTTTGTATTAAGGGAAATAAGTCCAGTTTATATAGCAACTACGATAGTATTGATACTTTTAAAATGGCTACCGTAATTACATTTTTTATACTATATAGGCTTATTACTCCTTAGATAGAGTGGGCCTGCTATCGCCTTTTGGACCAATTGGATCTTGACCTTCTCTAAATCCTGGTTCATCTAAAGTATCTGTAACATCAGGATCTGAGATAATATCTTTTACTTTCATCAGTCTTGCGATAGTTGCTCTTTCGTTTTCTTCTAGTTTTGCTCTAATATACTTAATTGTTTCTTCCAAGTCTGGAATAGTACGGTATTCTAGAGCATTTACACGTCTACGTGTAGATTCAATTTCATCTGCCATTAGCTGGGTAGTTTTTTCTAGCTCTGCAAGTTTTAAAAGTTTTTCCATAACATCATTTAGCCCTGCGATTGCTTGGTCAAGGCCTGCTGATGTTTCTGCATAACCATAAGAATACATGCTTGCATCCTCATTTTGATCTACCTTAAATTCCATTTGTGGAATTCTAACACTCATGACATTTTTAACACCTATATCAACACCAACTTTTTGAGTAGGAAAGCTAACTGCTGCTTCCATTGACTCTGGGCTCATAAAGGCACTTGCAATAAGAAAATCAGAAAAAGAATCAGAAAGTTCTTTTTCTACTTCTTCTCTTAAAGTTTTATTTTCACGGATTAAAATCATAAATTGACGCATAAGCTCATCTTGCTTATCTTTTAATAATTTATAACCACGTTTGCTTGTGCCAAGCCTTTCTTTTAAGGTGTTAAGATTCATCCTAGTTGGCGTTACTTTTAGTCTTGCCATCTTTATCACCTAACCCATATATTTTTCAATAAGGTTATCATCAATTCTCTTAAGTTCTGATTTTGGAATTAGTTTTAATAATTCCCAACCTAGATTTAAAGTTTCCTCGATAGTTCTATTTGTGTAATATCCTTGGTTGATATATTTTTCTTCAAATTGTTTAGCAAATTCAGCAAAAGCAAGGTCTGCATCTGAAAGTGCTGAATCCCCTAAGATTTTTTGTAGCTCACGAGCATCAACCCCTGATGCGTATGCTGCATAAATTTGGTTCATAGTACCAGCATGGTCTTCACGAGTTTTGCCCTTACCTATACCCTTATCTTTTAGACGAGAAAGAGATGGTAATATTGAAACTGGTGGTTCTACACCTTGGTTATATAATTCACGGTTTAGGATAATTTGTCCTTCTGTGATATATCCTGTAAGGTCTGGGATTGGGTGAGTAATATCATCTTCTGGCATTGAAAGGATAGGAATTTGTGTAATAGTTCCTGGTTTGCCACGAAGTTTACCAGCTCTTTCATAAATTGTAGAAAGGTCTGTATATAGATATCCTGGGTAACCACGACGACCTGGTACTTCCTTACGAGCAGCTGATACTTCACGTAACGCTTCTGCGTAGTTAGTCATATCTGTCATGATTACAAGTACTTGCATATCTTTTTCATATGCTAGGTATTCTGCACAAGTTAAAGCCATTTTTGGTGTAGATAGACGTTCGATAGCTGGGTCATCTGCAAGGTTCATAAATAATACTGAACGGTCAAGGGCCCCAGTTTTTCTAAAGTCTTCTAGGAAAAATTGTGCTTCTTCAAAGGTTATACCGATAGCTGCAAATACTACCGCAAATCCTTCATCATCGTTTAATACACGAGCTTGACGGGCAATTTGTGCTGCTACTTGGTTATGTGGCAGACCGTTTCCTGAGAAAATAGGAAGTTTTTGCCCACGTACAAGGGTATTTAGTCCGTCAATTGTAGAAATACCTGTTTGGATAAATTCTGATGGATAGTCACGGCTTACTGGGTTTATTGCAGTACCGTTTACATCACGTTTTTCTTCTGGAATGATAGCTGGGCCATCATCGATTGGTTCGCCAAGACCGTTAAATGCACGACCAACCATATCTTCAGAAACGCCAAGTTCTAGTGGACGGCCTAAAAATCTTACAGAAGTAGATTCAAGGTTAATACCTGTTGATCCTTCGAAAAGTTGAACCATAGCACGGCCTTCTTCGATTTCTATAACACGACCACGGCGGCGTTCGCCAGATTGCATTTCTATATCTACTAGTTCATCGAAGCTTACACCTTCAACACCTTCAACAAGCATTAGAGGCCCAACAACTTCGGTTACTGTTTTATATTCTTTTAACATTATGCCTCCCTTGTTAATTGTCCAATTTCTTGGTCAATTTCATTTTTGATGTCGGTTAGTTTGCCTATTTCATCTTCGTGAACGAATTTTGCTCTTGTAATTTTTTCGTGAACTGGAAGATTTTCTAGTTTTTCAAGCTCAACACCATTTGATAAAGCTTCTAGTGATCTATCGTAATTATGAAGTATTAAATCAAGCATGATGTTTTGTTTTTTAAGTGAACAATAAGTATCTACATCATGGAAGGCGTTTTGTTGTAAGTAGTCTTCTCTGATAGATTTTGTTACATTTAGTTTTAATTTATCATCATCACTTAGGGCATCACGACCAACTAGTCTTACAACTTCTACTAGTGAAGATTCTTGTTGTAATAGACTCATGGCACGTTTTCTCATAGTTGAGAAACTTTCATCAAAGTTATTATCAATATATCTATCCATTTTGTCTTGGTATAGAGAATATGAGTTTAACCAGTTGATAGCTGGGAAGTGACGTTGGTAAGATAAATCGTAATCTAGTCCCCAGAATACTTTTACTATACGTAATGTAGCTTGGGTAACTGGTTCTGAAAGGTCCCCACCTGGAGGAGATACAGCACCGATTACTGTAAGTGATCCTATTTCATCTCTATTTCCTAAAACTTCAACTTTACCACTTCTTTCGTAGAAATCTGCGATTCTAGATGCAAGATATGCTGGGAAACCTTCATCCCCTGGCATCTCTTCTAGACGACCAGACATTTCACGAAGGGCCTCTGCCCAACGGCTTGTTGAGTCAGCCATCATAGCTACGTTATAGCCCATATCGCGGAAGTATTCTCCAAGAGTAATTCCTGTATAGATACTTGCCTCACGAGCTGCTACTGGCATGTTGGATGTATTTGCAATAAGGATTGTTCTCTCCATTATTGATTCGCCTGTTTTTGGGTCGATCAGTTCTGGGAATTCGTTAAGTACGTCAGTCATTTCGTTACCACGTTCACCACAACCTACATAAACTACCATGTCTGCATCGGCAAATTTTGCAATTTGGTGTTGTACTACTGTTTTACCAGATCCAAATGGTCCAGGGATTGCAGATGTACCACCTTTTGCAACTGGGAAGAATGTATCGATAACTCTTTGGCCTGTAACAAGTGGTTCGTTTGGATCAAGTTTTCTTCTTGATGGACGTGCTTGTCTTACTGGCCATTTTTGAATCATATTGACTTCTTTATCGCCATTTTCAGTTTCAATAACAGCAATTGTGCTATCTACTGTAAATTCTCCAGATTTTATATCTTTAAGTCTACCGCTGATTCCGTATGGTACCATGATTTTGTGTGTAAGTACATTTGTTTCTTCAACTGTACCAATAACATCACCTGCCACTACTTCATCGCCTGCATTTTTTGTTGGAACAAATTCCCATTTTGTTTCACGATTTAGTGGTGGTGCTGTAACTCCTCTAGTTAAAAATGATCCTGCAAGGTCTTCAAGTTTTTCTAGAGGTCTTTGGATACCGTCATACATGTGACGAAGCATACCAGGTCCAAGTTCAACTGATAGGGGATGTCCTGTAGAAACTACTGGGTCTCCAGGTCCGATACCTGTTGTTTCTTCATAAACCTGAATACTTGCAACATCTCCTCTCATCTCAATTATTTCGCCGATGAGCTTATCTTTTGATACCTCAACCACGTCATAGATGTTAGCATCAGATAATCCGCTAGCTTCTATCAATGGCCCTGATACTTTAGTAATTTTACCTTGTTTCAAATTAAGCTCCTTTAATTTAGAATATTGGCTCCAACAGCCTTTTCTACTGATTTGTTAATGTCAGCAAGGCCTATGCCCATTGATCCCTTATTTCCAGGGATTAAAATGATAGCTGGAGTCATTTGGTCTCTATATTTATCAATTGTAGATGGGATTTCTTTTGCAAATTTTTCTGTTATAAATATTACGCCAACTTCTTCTTTGGCAAGGCTATTTATAGTATTTGCTGCTTCTTCGCCATCTATAACTGTATATACTTCTACACCGAGTGCCTTAAAGGCAAGAACACTGTCCTTATCTCCGATTACTGCTACTCTATGCATAAGTTTCACGCAACCTTTCTAATGTAAATTCTTTTGGTAATGAATTTAGTTTTGATACTAGAATGATCCTTAGGTTTTTAATCTCAGCTTCTTTGGAGATTATATAATTCATCAAAACTTCAGGGCCATAGGTCATAGATTTTGCAAGTCTTGAATAATCCATTTGGTGATCATCAATTGCTTTTTCAAGGTCTAGTAGGTTTTGGTCAAGAGTTTTTTCATCATCCAAAGCCCTTACTATATACTTGTTGATATTTTCATTGGAAAGCTTAACCACAATGTGATTTATATCTGCTGGGGCAAGTTCTACTAATCTTTCTGGTTCAATATATCCGCCATCGATTAGTGCCTCAGATAAATCACTTGCTTCATTTCCTTGAGCTTTGATACGCAGAAGAGTTTTGATATTGATTAGGTCAATACGTTCTTTTGTATATTTTGTAAGCTCTTCTAGATCTATTTCCTTAGCATCTATTAAAAGTTTTTCGTAATATGCCTTATCAAGAGTGATATCTATGTCTTTTGGATTGTTAGTTTCTCTAAATTTTGCAAGGGCTTTTTTGCCATATTCAACATAAGTGTCATTTTCATTTACTGACTTGTTAAATGGTTCATAGCCTTCGATTTCTAGGCCTTCTAAAAATCCAACTTCGATATTATCGCTTGATAAGTGTCTTTTGATGTAAGCTAGGTCTATATTTCCTATGTCGTTATACAAATTTGCATAAGATTCGTCTTGGGCAATTTCTCTTACTAATACTTTTAGATTGTGAAAATTATATCTTTCTCTAAAGTATTGAAGAATATTGTCATCACCTGCTGTATTTTCTATAAGATCATAGGAATTTTTAAGTTCCTCATCTAATATTTTTTCGTATTCTTCAGGACGATTTAGATTTTGAATAGCATCCCTATATGATGAGTCACTTAAAGCGTTTAGCACATCTTCTACTGAATTATAATCATTTAATCTTTCTAGGTCATTGCTAGTAAGGAGGTTATTTTCGCGTATTCTAGTTGAGATAGATCCACCTATATAGTTATCTCTATTCATAAGCCCTCCTTATTTAAAGATTTCATCTGAAATTTCTTTTCTTATATCATCAATGTTGTATTTTAATATTGAAGAAAATCTGTTGTCGTATTCGATTTTGCCAGATCTTACTACAAAACCATCTTCTACTGTTTCATCAGCTACTTTTATACCATTAAATTCATTGTCCTTAATAGTATTTTTGAAGTTTTCTGCTAGTAAAATCTCGCCGTTTGTGATATTTGATTTATTTAAAGTGTTTTCAATGTAGGCTTTGTATGAGTTTTCGTCTAGATTTTTTAAGTTTTCTAGAAGTTTTTCTACTACTCCATCGATTACTTTATTTTTTGCATTGATCTCTATATCACGTGATTGTCTTTGTGTAGATACCGTTTCGTTTTTTTCGATTGTTTCGGCTTCTTTTTTTGCACTTTCAATTATTTCTTGTGCTCTTTTTTCTGCTTCAGTTTTTTTCTCGCTAACTATTTTGTTGGCTTTATCTGTAGCATCGTTTATTATATTTTGACTTTCAGTATTTCCTTCGTTAATTATTGATTCTAATATTACTTCAAGATTATTCATAATCTTTTCCTAATATTATGCGTTTAGTACTAGTAGTAGAGAGATTACAAAGCCTAAGATTGCGTATAACTCAACCATTACTGAGTAAACAACACCTTTTACGAATTCATCTTCGTTTTTAGCAAGGATATTTACACCGGCAATAGCTACTCTAGCTTGTCTTTGTGCTGAAGCATAACCAACGATTGCTACTGGAAGAGCTGCCATTAGTAAGTATAGACCTTTTTCAAATGTGATTTGATCTCCACCTGTGATTTGTTGTAGGATAAAGAATCCGATTACGAATCCGTAAAGTCCTTGTGTACCTGGAAGTAGTTGTAGGATAAGTGATTTACCAAATTTTTCTGGTTGATCTACTGTTAGTGCTGCTGTTGCTTCACCTGCCATACCTACACCCTTAGCTGAACCAATACCTGATAGTAGTGTTGCTATTGCTGCTGCTAAAACTGCTAAAACTGTTCCACCGTTTTCAATAAAAAAATCGCTCATTATTTTTCTCCTCTTCTAATGATATTTATATTATTAGTATCTTCTGTCATTTCGCGGAATTTGATACCGCCACCTTCGTAGAATTTGTTAAACATTTCTACATAAATTAACCTTAGTGAGTGTACATATGCTGATAGGTAGGATAAGAACATATTAAATAATTGGAAAACTACAAATATGATTATGCCACCTATTAGGCCGCCTATGCCACTGCCTGCCATCATTTTTACAATTAAGTTTACAGAATAAGCTACGAATCCACCTGAAAGTACAAGGGCCATAAGTCTTAAGAATGATACGAAATCTCCAATCCAAGATGTGATTCCATATAATTCATAAGCACCACTTGCAAGTCTACCAGGCCATGATTTTATAGCACGTCCTGCAAATAATACAATCATTATCATTCCAGCAATCATGATGTATTTTGCAATTGGATTTTTTGTAAGGACTAGAGCAATTGCTCCACCTACTGCCATATACCAGCTAAGTACATCAAAGATTACTCCATCAAAGCGACCATCACGGATTGCCATATATCCTTTTACTCCAAGAGCAAAGAATAAGCTAACACCACCGATTACCAGACTCATTACAATAAGCTCATTGATATCAGTAGTTGTATCAATCCAGCCAAATGGCACATCGATTATACCTCCAAATACTGATCCAAAGATAAATCCAAATACACATGCTGATATGGAAATTCTTAGGAAAAGTTTTAGAGTTTTTTGAGTATCTTTAGGGAAATCTTTTAGTTTTAGGGCAAGTAATATTGCAATAACTCCAAGAAGTCCATAACCTAAGTCCCCAATCATAAATCCTGTAAAGATTGTATAAAATGGAGCAACAATACTGGTTGGATCTAGTTCGCTATATTTTGGTAGCGCATAAGTTTCAACAACATTTTCGTAAGGTTCAACTAATTTGTTGTTTTTTAGAATAATTGGCACATTTGGGTCATCTTTTTGGGCTGGTATTACATCAAGTATGTATTTATCTCCCAATATTTGATTTAAATCTGCCTTAAATTCTTCACTTTTATCGCTTGGCACATAGCCTTCTACGATATTCATTTGACGAGTTTTTAGGAAGTTCTCACTTGAAGCTTCTTTTTTCCTGCAGTTGATGATATAGGCTTGATAGATATATAAGTCTTCCAAATATTTTTTAAAGTCAATTATTTCATTGTCTACTGCTTGGATTTGCTTATTTACCTCATCTTTTTGTTCACCTAGGTCAATTAAGTAATTATTAACCTCACTATCTGCAGCTATTTTTACTCTGGTAAATCCAAATTCTCTAAGTATTTCGGAGAATTTTTCTGCTTCTTTATTTGTTGAAAGGGCTACAACATAATAATTGCCCTCTCTTTCGCTTAGCTTATAAACCAAGGTTCCATCTAGATTTCTTTCTACTAGAGCCTTTTGCAAATCTTCATAGAATCTGCTTGAAATAGTTCCAGTTTCCATAAAAAATCTATCTGACCTATAAAGCTGATCCATGTTGACATCTATATCTTGCCATGGAGATAAGTCGCTTTGTTTTTGGTTTAGGCCATCCCTACTTTGTACAAGTTTTTCACGTTTGGTTATAAGATCTCTTAATTTCTCATAAATTAAATCAAAATGAAGTTTGATCCACGTCTGTTGACCTCTTCTAAAGATAAGTCACTTACTTTCTCATCAAGTTCTTCTGGTAAATCTTTTGTGTAGTCTCTTATGACATCTATCGCATAATTTACCTTATTAAGTGATTCATCAATATGAGCAAGCCTTTCAGTCTCGCGTACTTCACTTATATAATTTTCATCATTTTCTTTTACCAAATCGTTAAAATGTACATAGTTAAAACTTTGTAAGCTATTAAGAAGATTTTCTCTATCAGAGTCGAAACTTAGCAAGTTAAACTTATCCATTTTAACTATTGCCATCTCTTACAATCCTTTCTGTTAAAGCATCGATAATAGTTTTAACATTTTTGTTATCGGTGTTTAAAATATTATTTGAAGCCTCGCGTGCCTTTTGCAAAATAGGTTCTTTACTGCTTTGAGCCTTGCGATTTGCTTCATCAATGAGACCTTTTGCTTTTTGGTTTGCATCAGAGATTATTCTCTTATACTCACTTTCAGCATTAGACTTAGCTTCTGATAAAATGTCTTGTGATTTTATTTTTGCATCACTGACACTTTTTGAAGCAGCTTCTTCAGCCTCTTTGATTTTTAGTAAAATATCATCTGCCATTTTTCACCCCCTAAATAACATTAATTAAATTATACCACAAAATAAGCCCAGAAAATAGGAATAATTAAAATTTTATCAAATTTTTTTGGAACTTTATAGTATAATTTTGAAATTAATTTGCATGTTTTTCATACATATTTTTTTAATACCCAATATAAAAAAATACTTAGAACATATTTTTAAATTTTTTTATAAAATATAAGTGGACCAAATTAAAAATATTTAGGTCCACTTGCTATCTGTATTATTTGATTTTTTCTATAATTCTTGATCTTGTTTCAAAGTCATCTGTGCTTCCAGATATTGAATTATTTTCTTTGGCAAGTTTTGACATTTGATCTAGGATATCACTTACTTTTTGAACATCGCCTGTTTTATTTGTTAATTCATCAATACCTTGAGATTTATAATCTTTTAATCCTTGGGCAAATTCGTGGTAGCCAGCTTCATATTTATCGCTTCCTTCTTTTAATTTGCCTGTTGATTGATTAAGTTCGTTTAATCCTGTATTTAATTGTCTAAGTGCATCTGCTAATGGGTTAATTGCTGTTTCATTGATGTTAGATAGTTGATTTAGTGATTGTGATTTATTTTTAAATTCTTCTAAGCCATTTGAAAGTTTTTGTGAACCATTAGCTAGTTGTGCAGAGTTTTGGTCAAGTTCATTTATAGCACCTGATAATTTTTCAACACCTGCTGTATTTTGGATGGCTCCTTCTTTTAGTTTGCTTGATCCAGCTTTAATTTTGCTTGTTGCCCCGTCAAGCATAGCAATTGATTCTTGTAGTTTTGCAAGATTTGATTCTGAGAATCCCTTATTAATTTTTTCTACACCAGCTGATAGGCTAGTTGATGCTTTTGCTAATTCATCTTTTGAAGCTGATACTTTTGTAGAAATTTCTTTTGAGCCAGCATTGGCTTGATTTATACCTGCTGTTAGTTCTCCAGATGCTTGATTTAACTCATTAAGTCCTGCTTTTACTCCTGTGCTAATTTGTGCACTAGCTTTAAGATTTTCAGCTTCGCCATAAAGTCCATTTTTAATTGCAGCTAGATTTTCAATTTGCTCACTTAGTGTGCCATCTTCGTTATTTCCTTCTAAATTTGCAATTACGTTATCTATTGCATTTGCTTGAGAATAAATATTTTCAAGACTTGTTTCGACATTTATACCATTTGCACTTTCACTTAATTTTTCTATGTTTGAAGTCATATTTGCTGACGCATCAGAAAGTTTTGTAAGACCTCCATTTAACTCATCGACACTATTTGCAAGTGGAGTAATGTTTTGCCCAAAGTCATCAAGTCCTTTTTGTAATTGGCCTAGAGAATCTGTAAGCGAAGATGTTTTTTGATCTCCCGCTTTTGAACTCATAGCAGTTTTTTCTTTTAATTCACTTGTTGCTTGATTTAATTGGGCAATACCGTTATCTAGTTCTGTTGCACCGTTTTGTAATTCTTTTGCACCTTGATTTAGGGCTGGCATATTTTGATTTACTTGGCTAACACCTGCTGTGTATTTATTGATACCAGCATTTAAATTATTTGATCCATCGCTAAGTTGATTTACTGCATTAGTCATTACTGAAACTTGGCCTGGTAAATCTGCAAAGGCATCTCCAAGTTTTTCAAAGTTTGCCAAAATTTTTGCTGATCCATCTGATAATTTGCCAGCACCAGCGTTTAATTGGCTGATACCATCGTTAATTTGTTTGCCACCATTTTCTAATTCATCTGATGCATCTACAAGTTTTGTCATATTATTTTCTAGTTTATCGATACCTTCATTTAAATCATCTAGGGAAGCTAAATTTGTATCTTCTTGGAAAAATTCATTTGTAATTAGGGTATAAATTTCACTTTGTTTGTAGTCAGTGACATCCATCTCTACTTCGATTTTGTCTTTAAATTTATCAAGCTTGTCAGCATCAAGAACATCAGCAAAGTTTTCTTTTAATCCTGGTGTCAAAAGTCCAGTTACAACTTGGTTTTTACCGTCTTTTACGATTTTTCCGCTATCACTTGTGATATTTGAAACCTTGTCTCCATCAAAAATCATTGCTGTTGCTACTGCATATGGGGAGAAAATATTTGTTTCTTTGCCATCAATTTTTGCTGATGTTGATTTTTTGTTTGTAGATTCTGCTACTATTTTTAAGTGGCCAGATTTTCCTTCTAGTTCACTTGCTTTTACTTCCTTACCATCTAGAAAATATTTTACAGACACATCTATTGGTAGTTCACCGTTTGTTTTTCCTTGGTAATAAATGTCTTTTTCTTCTGTCTTCCAGTCTATATATCCATTATTTGCATCAATGGCTTCATCTGTTTCTAGATTTTTAATGTCTTTTAAGTTTGTTTTATCTTTTGTTTTTATATTTTCATCTCCATTTAGCCATATAGATGCTGTTTCATCTACGATTTTATTATCTTCTTTGGTTACATAAATGGTTTCGCTTTTTCTTACAGGTTCTGTAGCTGCATATGATATATTTGCTCCTAGCACTGAGCTTACAGTTACTGCTGCAAGAACTTTTACAAATTTTTTATTCATAAAATCCTCCTAGTTTAATCCTTTTGTTGTTTTCTTTATGAATGGGAATGTCACACTAATTATTGCAGGTAGGAAGATAATAATTACTAGCATAGAAATTATTGCTCCTCTTGCCAAAAATATACATATGGTAGATACAATCTCCATTTTTGAGTAGATACCTACACCGATTGTTGCTGCAAAAAATGATAGGGCTGATGTTACGATTGATTTTGCAGTTTCTTTTGTAGCTACCATTAAGGCCTCATCTTTGTCTTTTGTTTGCTTATATTCATATAAAAACCTATCTGTCATTAGGATTGAGTAGTCAATTGTTGATCCTAATTGGACTACACCAATAATTATTGATGTGATAAATGGTATGGTTTGGCCCATGTAAAATGGAATTCCCATATTTATAAAAATGGCTAGTTCTATTGCTGCAATTAGTACAACTGGAAGTGCAAAAGATTTAAATACCACTGCTATAATTAAAAATACAACGACAATAGAGGCTATATTTACCATTTGGAAGTCCCTATCAGATATTTCTGTTAGGTCATCAGTAAGGACTGCTTCACCTGTTAAGTAGCCATCTGGGTCGTGGGCTTTTACAATCTTATTTATTTCTTCAATTTGTTTATTAACTTCTGGTGATGCGGTTTGGTATTTTGAATTTAGCATAATCATTTGGTAACCATTTTTTACAAAATTATCTTTTAATTTATCTGGTAAAACACTAGATGGCAAGGTAAGTCCGGTCATAGAATTTACGCTTAGGACATTGTTTACACCATCTACTTTTTCAAGCTCATCTATCATGCCATTTATAGATTGCTTACTCAAATCATCTTTTACCACTATAAAGTCAGTAGATGCCATGTCATAATCTTTTTTCATTTTATTTAGGGCAACTATTGAGTCAAGGTCTTGTGGTAAGGACCTATCTAGGTTGTAATAAAGCTCAGTATTATTTGATCCATAAACTGCTGGGATAAATAGGGCTAAAAATACAATAAATAAAGCTTTTCTGTATTTTAAAGTGAAATCTGCAGTTTTTTCAAATGATGGTAATAGTACTTTGTGATTATATTTATTAACCCATTTTTCTGTAAGCAATAGCATAGGTGGAAGAACAACTACTGTTGAGATTAATCCTAAAAGCACACCCTTACTCATTACAAGTCCGATATCTTTACCAAGACCTAGTCTCATTAAAATCAATACTAAAAATCCTGCAAAGGTAGTAAGTGATGATGCAAATATAGATGCAACTGTACTTGTAATTGCCTTTGACATTGCTTCACGATTATCTTCATTTGTTTGTTTTTTCTCTACATATCTGTGATATAAGAAAATTGAATAATCTGTTGTTACAGCTAGTTGGAGTACTGCTGCAATTGCCTTGGTAATATATGAAATCTCCCCTAAGAAAATATTTGTACCAAAGTTATATAAAATTGCATAACCAATATTTAGCATAAACAAAAATGGTATGATAGTTGATTCATTGGCCAAACTTAAAACTATAAGGGCAAGTATAACTGCCAGTGCCACATATATTGGTGTTTCATGATCTATTAGATCCTTGGTATCTTTTACTAAAGAAGAAATACCTGATAGGAATTTTTCCTTAGACTCAATTGCTTTTATCTGATCAATGGCCTCCATAGTCCTAAATGAGGAGGATGATTCGCTAAATTTAACCATTAAAAGAGTAGAATCTTCTGCATAAAAAGCATTTCTTATCTCATCTGGCAAAAATTCATTTGGTACTGTATCTCCCACAATAGAAGATTTTGAAATAACATCTTCTACACCATCAACTTCTAGAATCTGCTTTTTAAGTTCATCTGCATCATGGTCATCTCCCTTTAAAATCAGCATGCCAGTTGCAGCATTTTTAAAATCCTTATCTAGAATTTCTTGGCCTTGGGTAGACTCAAGGTCAGCAGGTAAGTAGGAGAGAATGTCATAATTTACATCAGTTTTTTCATAGCCAATCCAAGATGGTATTAATAATAAGGTCATAATAAGTAAGACTAATTTTGGATGGTATGAAATAAATTTTGATATTTTTTTCATTTAATTTCTCCTGTTCCATTAAAAATTTTTCCTATAACAGCAAATAAAACTGGTTTCATTTCATCAATAGATAAAGTCGAATCTTCCATAAGAGCACTCTTACAAGTGGACATCATAATATCAAATGTCATTGCAAGGATATAAAGTTGTTGAGACTGGCTGTAAGATTTGGAAAATAAATTTTCATACCTACTTAGAATAAATTGCAAAGTCGAGTCAGCTTCAGTCAGTCTTTCATCATGTTCGATTTTTGTATATAGGGCCCAAGTAATATTGTTACTTAAAAGGTCAAGCTCAAATGGATTGGCAATTAAATAATCTATTATGTAATCCACAAAAGAAATATATCTTTCAACTGGATCTTCACCCTTACAGTTTTCCTCAGCTTTTATTATGATATCCATGGCCTTATCAAGGACGATTTTTTCCTTCAAATCATTTTTATCAGTGTAATATAGATAAAAAGTTCCAAGTCCAAAACCAGACTCAGCCATGATTTCACGTACAGAAGCCTTATCAGGACCCTTTTTCTTAAAAACTTTAAGAGCCGCTTCCATAATTTTTGCTTTTTTCCCACCTAATCTATCCGATGCCATAAAACCTCCTATATAAAAATGAACATCGTTCATTTGTTGTTACAGTTTATATTCTACACTCAAATGAACAATGTTCAACTATTTTTAAAAAATTTTATCAATTAGTAAAAATTATTGAAATTTAGGCACAAGAAAAGAACCCCTAAGGGTTCTAATTTTATAAATCGTCTTCGATAATTGAAGATTTGGAGTATGCAGAAACTTTTGCCTCAAAAAAGTCTGTTTTTACTTGGTTAGGGTCAGCGTATTCTTCAACCCATTTCATAGAATCTGGCACTTCGTTATAGCCTTCATATAGATTTCCAAATCCAAGACCTTTCGCTCTTAGGTTTCCTAAATACTTGATATAATCTTCTATCATTTTGCCATTTAGTCCTGAAATATTATCACCAATAGCATATTTTCCCCAAGCAATTTCTTGCTCTACACCTTCTTTTAGCATTTCTGTGTAGTATTTGATGTGCTCTTGGGTAAATAAATCTGGTCTTTCCTTTTTAAGATCATTTATAAGAGACCTAAATAACCATAGGTGGGTATTTTCGTCACGGTTGATGTATCTGATTTCTTGAACAGTTCCTGGCATTTTGCCGTTACGTCCTAGATTATAGAAAAATGAAAATCCTGAGTAGAAATAAATACCTTCTAGAATATAATTTGCAATCAGGGCTTTCATAAAGTTAAATTCGTCATCTTTTTCTAAGAAATCATTGTATTGCTCACCGATGTATTCATTTCTGTGAAGTAAATGTTCGTCATCCTTCCACATATAAAGGATATTTGTACGTTCTTCTGGTGAACAAATTGTATCTAGGATATATGAATATGATTGCGAGTGGATGGACTCTTGGTAGGTTTGAATTGACAGGCAAAGGTTGATTTCATTTGCTGTAACATAGGTTTGCAAATTTGGGAGATTTGCAGTTTGGATTGAGTCAAGATATGTTAAAAATGAAATTATCCTATCAAAGGCAAATTTTTCGTGCTCATCAAGATTTCTATAATCTTTTATATCTTGATTTAGGTTAATTTCTTCTGGTATCCAGAAGTTATTCATAGCTTGGCGGTACCAATCACTGGTCCAGGTGTATTTTAAGTTGTTAAAATCATTTAGATTTGTGGTATTTCCTTGGATAATTTTTCTCTTAGCAAGATCTACATCTCCATCTTCATTGAAAATTCCACGTTTTTCAACTTCTTTTTTTTTGCTATCTTCCATTTTTCGCTCCTTTATTATTACTACTTCTTAATTTAACTGTACCACTATAAATAAAAAGTATATAGTTTTGCCTAAGTCTATTTTTTACAAACTAAAAAAACCTCTGAATTTTACAGAGGCTTTTGTCTTTGATTTTTAAAAATTTTTTATGAGTCGAATATTTTATTTAAATCTTAACTAGCTTGCACAAGAATCGCAATCTTCTACTTCAAGGCTCTTGCCTCTTACGTAGTAAATACTTTTTACTCCTGATTCCCATGCTTTAATATATACGTTTAATATTTGGCGCATGGTGTATTCGTTGGTGATGTAGATATTTATTGATTGGGCTTGGTCTATGTGTCTTTGTCTTACTCCTGCCATTTCCATTGAGATATTTTGGTCAATGTCGTGGGCGTTTTCGTAAAGCCAGAATGTTTTTGTGGTTAGTCCTGGGGCTACTCTTGGTACTATGGCTCCTTTTTTCTCTTCCAGGAAGTATCTGCTCATAATTGGATCAACTCCTGCAGATGTTCCTGAGATAATTGATGTAGAGCCCGTTGGAGCGATTGCCATTAGATAACCATTTCTTAGACCGTTTTTAGCTACTTGATTTTTTAATTCTTCCCAACGCTCGCTATTGTAATCTCTTAAAGCAAAATAATCGCCTGTTTGCCAGTCTGATCCTTCAAACTCTTTGTAAGCACCTTTTTCTTTGGCAATTTCCATTGATTCTAGAATTGCATAGTAGTTTATATCTTCATAAACCTTGTCTACGAATTCTGCGTGGGCCTCACGATTTGTCCATTTGATGTCATTTTTAACTAGCATATGATGGTAACCGCTTGTTCCAAGCCCAATTGCACGGTATTTTTTGTTTGTAACCTCTGCATATGGGGTTGGATAGTAGTTTAGGTCGATTACATTATCTAAGGCTCTAACTATTGTTCTTACAGTTTCTTCTAGGACTGCTTGATCGGTTACATCAAATTTACCAAGGGTTAGACTTGCTAGGTTACATTCTACAAAGTCACCCGGTTTTGTTTTGTTAACTATGATTGTATCGCCGTTTTCATCAACTATTTCTGTTGAAATTGTTTCTGATGAACTCATATTTTGGGCAATTTCTGTACATAAATTTGATGAGTAAATCATTCCCTTGTGTTTATTTGGATTAAATTTATTTACAGCATCTCTATTAAATACAAATGGTGTTCCTGTTTCTGTCCAGGATTTGATTAATAAACGCACCATTTCTTTTACTGGCATTGTTCTTCTTGAGATTTCTTTATCCTCAATGAGTTTTAAATAAAATTCTTTCCACTCATCTCCATAGGTGTCTTCTAATGATTTGCCATATTTTTTTACAATTTCATGTGGGTCAAACATATACCAAGTTGCATTTATATCATCACGGGTCAATTCCCAGAAATAATCTGGAACACAAACTCCAGGGAAAATATCATGGGCTTTCATCCTATCATCGCCGTTATTTGTTTTAAGTCCCAAAAATTCTGGCATATCTTTATGCCAAATATCTAGGTAACAAGCAACTGCTCCTTGGCGGACACCTAGTTGGTCAACTGCAACTGCAGTGTCGTTTGCAAGTCTTATCCAGCGGATAACTCCACCTGCAACTCCTTCAAAACCTCGAATGTCAGATCCATTTGCACGGACTTTTCCAAAATATAAACCCATGCCGCCGCCGTGCTTAGAAACTTCAGCAAAATTTGTTATTGAACGATAAATTCCTTTTAAAGTATCTGGAACTGTATCTATAAAGCATGATGAAAGTTGGTTGAATGGCTTTCTAGCATTTGTCATGGTAGGGGTCGCCATAGTTGCTTTTAATGTTGAAAGAATGTCATAAAGTCTTTTTGCAAAGGCAACACTATCTTTTTCTGGAATTGCTAAGTGCATGGCAATGCCCATAAACATTTCTTGGACACTTTCGATGATATCACCTGTAAATGTACGGATTAAATAGCGTTTTTTAACCAAATCTAAACCAGAATAGGTAAATAAATCATCACGTTCTTTTTTAAGATAGCTTTCTAGCTCATCAAAATCTTCTGGCGAGTAGTTTTCTTTGATATATGCTCCATAAAGGCCAGCATTAGTTAGGTAGTCGATTTTTGATTTAAAATCTACAATGTCGTATCTTTCTTCATTTCTCTTTATTTCACGGTCGATTTCATACATTAAAAATCTTGCTGCAATGATTTCCCAATCTGGAGTTTCCTTGCTGGTAAGCTCACTAGCTGCACGAGTTAAGGCTTTTAAAAGCTCATCGTCAGTCATATTTGCTTTGGTAAATGACTCAAATTTTAAATAAAGTGAATCGATTGGATATCTTTGGTTATCAAATTCATTTTGAACTTTTGAAATAATATCTAAAATTTCTTTGTCACTGATATATTGTTCAAAATCAGTCATTACCTTGCGATCCATATTGTGTTTTGCACGGTAAAGTATAAATGATTTTACTTCCCTATAATAGTTTTCATCTATTAGGGTTAATTCTACTAAATCTTGCACTTCCTCAACTGTCACAGTGTGATCTTTTGGGTATTTTTCATTGATAGTAGCTGCAATCTTATCGCTCATTTCAGATAGTTTTTCATCAGATACTAAACTATCTACTGAGGCGAAGGCTTTTGAAATAGCTATTTCAATTTTTGATTTTTCAAATGGAACACGGGTCCCATCTCTTTTAATAATTTCCATAATTTCCTCTATTTTTCTAATACTATATCTTGTGTATATTTATATCAACTGATAATTATGATACCATATATAGTATTTATTTGAAAAGAAATACATAAATTTAACAAAGCCTATATTCTGCGCTTTAAGCAAAATATAGGCTAGATTTTACAATGTTTTAGATATATTTATATATATTTATAAAATTTCTCTTGTGTTTAAATAATATTCATACTCACGATTCTTAACTACGACAGTGTCACACAACAAATCAATTAGCGATTGCTTTTTTGGAACAAAAGCTATTAGTAGATATAAAATCATATATTTGTTTTGTACATATCTGCCGAATGTTTCACGTGAAACAACTTGACCTAAAGTTAATTTATCTCCTCTTGTAGGAATCACTCTTATATTTGTAATCATCTTTCCTAATGTCTGACCATTATTAAAATAAGTCATGAGAGTAAAGTATGCTAGAGTAATCAGCCAGCTTATAATAGTAAATAATGTGATACTGTTAAAAATATCTACATCACTTCCAATTATGCCTTTTATAATGCTAGCTATAGCATTGACAACTATCATATCAATAGCAAAGGCTAAAAGTCTAATAAAAAAACCTGCATAGTAAAAATCAGTTCGAACTTCTTTCCTATCTACTACTTGAATCTCACTCATAGTAGCCCCCGTAAAGGTACATAGGTTTATTTTTTTCGCTTTCCATAAGCTCTTTTAAAATTTGTAGGTCTGATTTTGGATTATCAGTATTTGATTTAAAGTATGGTAAGTATTTTGCAAAAGCACTTGCAAATTCATTTTTCTCAAATACCACTGGATCTGTAAGTTCATATTTTTCGCTGATATCTGCAACTGCATCATCCAAATCACCTATTTCATCTACCAAACCATTTTCTACAGCTTGGCTACCATCATAAATTCTTCCATCAGCAAGTTTTCTAACTTCTGACTCACTCATGTCACGACCATCTGCTACTACTTTTACAAACCTACCAAAGGCACTGTCTACTAAGGCTTGAAGATATTCTTTTTCTTCCTTATTCATATCACGGCCAAATGTACCTGCATCTTTCATTTTACCAGTTGTAACATTTTGTTCTTTGATACCATGTTCTTCAAATAAACCTTCTAGGGAATAAGATTGCATAATAACCCCAATAGATCCTGTAAAGGTTTCATTTGAAGCGTATATTTTATCACATGGAGCAGATATGTAATATCCACCACTAGCGGCTACTTCTTGCATAACTGAATAAACTGGGATATTTTTTTCTTGTATCTTCTCAACTTTTTTTGCTATACGTTCACTAGCATAAACCGATCCACCTGGAGAATTTACATGCAAGATTACTGCCCTGATTGTAGCATCATCTAGGACTTCATCAAGTTTTTCTGCTAAAAAGTCATTTGCATCATCTTTTGCTATCATTCCATCTACATCAAGAACCATAATTCTTTGATTAGGGTTTGATCCATATAGGACTTCATCTTCAGCCCCCATAAATCTTTGACGGGCTTCTTCATAAACATTTGCCTCATTAAAATCTTTTACTTTGCTTTCTCCTGTGAAAAGTGAAAGCAAAAATACTATGAGGGCAAGGCCTCCTGCTAACCATCTTTTTTTGTTACTGGTCTCCATTTTTCCTCCTTTTATTTCTTATAACAATTTATGTCATAATTATAACATAGATTGCAATGTATTGTTTTATTTTTTATTTTAAGTATAATTATATTGCATGACAGTTATCGTTAACACTAAGAATAATTGTAATGTATAGGCCTCACGGCCTATTTTACATATCATATGTAATATTATATCCAAATAAAAAACTGCCCATTATTTTGGGCAGTTTTTTTATTATTCATCTTCTTGATTGCCCTCAGTATTATCCTTTGGCATATCATCTAGATTTTCATTTATTGGTGGCAAATCATTTATTTCTGTATCTTCATCATCTAAGTCATTTAGGTCGACATCAGTGTTTTGTCTGATTTCTTCCTTATCTATAGAATCTACTTCTTTACGGTTTAATATTTCCATAAATTCTTCACCTGTTATAGTTTCTTCTTTTAATAAGAAGTCAGAAATTTCATGAAGCTTATCCATATTTTCTTTTAAGATTTCAATTGCTCTCATGTGGGCTTGGTTTATAATTGATTGAACTTTTTCATCAATTTTATTTCCTGTTCCACTTGATACAATTAGTCCTCTTTCTCCACCTAGGTATTTTCCTTGGATTTGTTCTAGTTGCATAAAGTCAAAGTCTTCATCCATACCGTATATAGTAACCATAGATCTTGCCATGGCTGTTGCACGTTCTATATCATTGCTTGCACCAGTAGTTTTTGTATTAAATACTAACTCTTCTGCAGAACGACCACCGGCAAAAGTACAAATTTCATCAAATAGCTCTTGCTTGGTCATAATATATTTTTCGTCTTTATCAACTGTCATTGTGTAACCCAATGCTCCACCAGTTCTTGGTACAATTGTAATTTTTGTAACTGGGGTCTTGTGGGTTTGAATTGCTGCTACTAGGGCGTGGCCAACTTCGTGATAGGCAATAATTTTCTTTTGGTCATCAGAAATTACTGCATTTTTCTTTTGTTGACCTGCAATTACAACTTCGATTGATTCTTCAAGGTCCTCTTGGGTTAATTTTTTGCGGCCTTCACGCACTGCTCGCAAGGCACCTTCATTTACGATATTTGCAAGATCTGCACCAGATGTTCCTGCTGTTCTTCTTGCTATTTCTTCATAGTCGATATTATCTTCGCGTTTAATATTTTTAGCGTGTACTTTTAAAATATCTTCACGACCTTGTTTGTCAGGAAGTTCTACTTCAACTTGTCTATCAAAACGTCCTGGTCGTGTAAGGGCTGGGTCTAAGATTTCTGGTCTGTTTGTTGCAGCTAAAAGTACTACCCCCTCAGTTGCATCAAAACCATCCATTTCGTTTAATAATTGATTTAGTGTTTGTTCACGTTCATCATTTCCAGAAAAACCACCTGTATCACGTTTTTTACCAATAGCATCAATCTCATCGATAAATACAATACATGGAGCTTTTTCTTTGGCTTGCTTAAATAAATCACGTACCTTACTTGCACCAAGACCTACAAACATTTCTACGAATTCTGATCCAGAAATTGTAAAAAATGGCACACTTGCTTCACCAGCAACTGCTTTTGCTAAAAGTGTCTTACCAGTTCCTGGAGGTCCTACTAAAAGTACACCTTTTGGTACTTTAGCACCAATTTCTTTGTATTTTCCTGGATTGTGAAGGAAGTCTACGATTTCAAATAAAGAATCTTTTGCTTCTTCTTGACCAGCTACATCCTTAAAAGTCTTTCCTGTTTTATTTTCCACATAAACTTTAGCATTTGATTTTCCAAAGTTCATAAAATCTGCTCCACCACGGCCTCCCATGGTTTTTGTAAGAGATCTTGACGCAAAAATAAATATTGCATATAGGAATAATAAAGGCAAGATTGATGTTAGGAAGATAGTCAACCATGGATTCATAGTTGTTTCTATTTTTCTACTAAATGTTAGCTTATCGTTATTTTTCTTAGCCTCTAAAAGTCTATCTGTTAGATCAGTATCAGCCCACAAACCTGTTTCATAAGTTTGCTCTTTGCCCTCTACTACTGCTTTGAAAGTATATTTTGTTTCGTCTTTGAAAACTTCTGTTACTTGATCTTTTTCAATCATAGTAACAAATTGGCTATAGCTTACCTCTTTTGCAGCGTCTTGGTTGATAACTGGGTTAACTGCAAATCTAATTACAATATAAAGTATGATTGCAATTATCCAATAATACAAAAGAGGTCTATTAGATTTGTTTTTTTTATCGCTCATCTTTATAGTCCGCTCCTTGAGATATAATTATCTAAAAGTACATCAAGGGCTCCTAGTTCATCAATTATTGTTTGTAAATTAACATCTATCTCATCTGTTGGGATGTCTGTTCTGATTTTGTCAAAATATGTTCCAACCTTATCAGCTGCTTTGCTCCCTTTTTCAGTTAGTTCTACATTTACTACTCTTTCATCTTCATCAGATCTTATTCTAGTTACAAACCCTTGTTTTTCTAATTTTTTACAAATGTTTGAAATATTACCGCCTGTTACCCCAATTGCTTTTCCTAAGTTTCCTATAGAAACAGCATCCTTATTAGCATAAAGGGTAATTAGCATTTTTAATTGCAAGGTAGTAATGCCCAATTCTTGAGCTGTATCTTGCAATAATATATCAATTTTATGTGAAATTTCTCTAATCATAGAGAAAATTGAATTATTGAATTCAAAAAAATCAATATGTTCCGTTGCCATAACTCCTCCTGGATTTTTTATCTTTTTATTTATTTTACATATAATTTTAGGATTTTCAATCAAAAAAATACTATTTTTTATATTCTTTTAATTGAAAATAATATTTTTTTTATTTTTATATATCTTATTTACCACAAGTCTTTGGAAAATTTCCCACTTTCAATTAAACTTATGTATTTTGCTGCATCTAATGCTGCAACTTGACCCTCTCCTGCCGCCTTATTTATTTGATATGGTCTACCTGCTACATCTCCTGCAGCATAAAGACCACGGATGTTTGTGCGGCAATTTTTATCAATAATGATGTGTTCATTATCTGTTTTTATAGATGGAACTAATCTTTCTGGTTTTGCTGAATCACGGATAATAAAAAATCCATCCGCTTCTATCTCTTTACCAGATTTAAATTTAAGCTTTGTAGGATTTTTTTCTCCAACAAATTCTACTGGGACTTCTCCATTTATTACTTCAATATCTTCATTTAATTCTGGATTTTCCCTATACATATTTACATAGATAAGTTCATCCACTACTTCTGAAGTGTAATTTGCTTCTTCAACTGATTCTTCATTGTAGCCGATTAAGACAACTTTTTTGCCTTTATAAAAACTTGCATCGCAGGTAGCACAATATGAAACGCCCTTACCAAAAAATCTATCTTCTCCAATCAAATCTTTTTTCAGTTCTATGCCTGTTGCTACAATCACAGATGTAGCTTCAATCATTTTGTCCCCCTTTAGGATAATTGCAAAATAATCTCCCATGGCATATATTTGTTGGACTTTTTCATTTGATCTTTCTATATCATGGCCTTCAAGAGTTTTTTTGAAGTTTTTATTTAATTCTGCTCCGCTTATTGTCCCAAAACCAAGATAATTTTTTACACCTTCGGTTTTTGAAATTGCTGGGGAATCGCTTCCAAATACTATAACACTTTTATTTCTTATGCTTGCATTAACAGCGGCGCTAAGTCCTGCTGGACCTGCGCCGATTACTGCTAAATTATATCTCATTATAAATATTTTCCCATTGCTTCTTCTAGGACATCTTTTGATTGAAAGCCTACAAGAGTTTCTTGTAACTTACCATCTTTAAAAATCATAAGGCTTGGAACAGCATTTACATTATATTCGCTTGCTATTTCTTCTGCCTCATCTACATCTACTCCATAGATTGGATAGTCTACTTCATTTGATAATTCTTCTAATACTGGTGCTTGCATTTTGCAAGGTCCACACCATGTTGCATTAAAATCTACTAGGCAAAGTCCTTTGCCAGCTTCAACTTCATCTCTAAATCCTAATGTGTCTAATTCACGCATTTTTTTCTCCTTTATTTTTGTTATGTATATACAGGAAATTTTATATTGAATTTTTCCTGCTAATAATTAACAAAGGCTAGTTTTGTTCGACTAAACCTCTCACTTCCATAACCGGTAGTGAGTATATTATACCCTTATTTTCTTCTATTAAATTCATCTGTTCATATATAGCATCTCGGATTTTTTCTACTAGGTCTTTTTTAACCAGCATTATTACGATATCCTTTTCTGGCTCTATGTTCATATTTAATAATATCGATTTTACTTCTTTTGCAGAACCACGTCCGTGAACAAGTGTAGCACCCCTTGCACCATTTTCTTGGGCAATGTGTACTGCTTTTTGTCCTTCATGGCGGTCTACAATTACATATAGGGCTACATAATCTATATCAAAATTCAAATCATCTTCTCCTTTATAATCAAGTGATGATGTAAATGCTATACCTGTATTGGTTTTATCCAACTTTTCACTTAAATCATCAAGTATTTTTTTAACACTCTCATCATCCAAAATGGCCATTACAATTTCTTTTTTTACTTTATCTACATGGAGTAAATTTGAAATAGCATCAGGGGCTGAACCATAGCCATACATACATGAAATTGCCTTTGCCCCATCATCTTTTAAAACTTTCATAAAATCGCTGCCAAGGCCCCTTGGCAAAATTACTCTTAAAAACTGCATTATCTACTTCCTTTCTTATAAAGGTAGCCCAAGATCATTATTGTAAGAACTGGCATCATAGCTACAAAAGAAATTACCCCAAATCCATCTGCTACATTGCCTGCCACTCCCTGGCAAAAGGCCAATATAAATGTCGCAGTCATCGGTCCTGAAGCAACTCCTCCTGAGTCAAAGGCAATTCCTACAAAAATTTGCGGAATTTTAAGTGATAGCAATAATGAAAGCAAAAATCCTGGGACAATAACCATCCAAAGGGCAAAATTTTCTGAATTTATTCTGATAATTGCAAGCATAACTGCACTTGCAACTCCAATTGATAAGGCTCTTAAAATACTTTTTCTTTTTATAGAACCACCAGTTACATCTTCAACCTGCTCGGCAAGTACTGCGACGGCTGGTTCTGCTAGGACTACAAGCAGTCCCATTACAAATCCAATTAGTGGTAGTAATTTAGATTCTCTAAGTCCTTCACCCAAAACACGGGCAAGTTCCATAAATCCTGCTTCAACTGAGCTTAAAAATATAATTAAACCCAGATAAGTATACAACAATCCAAGTAAAATTTCTGTTAATTCATCTTTTGGAGTTTTAAAATACTTGGCATTCATTAATAAAAATACAAGAGCTATTGGAATTATAGCAAAACTTGCATTTTTAATTCCACTAAGTATAGCCGATGTGTGGGCTGCTGATTCGATTTCAAAAGTATTTTCTCCAACCGATAAGCTCATCAATAATCCTGCAATAATAGGACCTGCTGAGGCAATTCCTACCAAGCCAAAAGAGTTATCTTCACTGTAATCACCTTTTAAATTTGCAACACCAAGACCAAGAGCAATAATAAATGGAGTTGTCATTGCTCCAGTTGTAGCTCCTGATGCATCAAAGGCAATTGCATGGCCTGTATCATTTGATATAAACATCAAAGCAAAAATGATAATATAAAGAATCCACATGAGTTTAGAAATGGAAATCTCATTAAAAATTCTAAATAGACCCATTGCAATCATAAGTCCAACACCAAGAGAAATAACAGCAACTATAAGCCATGGGGAAAGACCTATGGCATGGGTAATTTGATTGGCCAAAATTAATAGATCAGGTTCTGCCATAGAAATTACAAAGCCAATAAAAATACCAAATAAAATTACTTTTATAATTTTATCAAATCTTCCTAAAAAATCTCCCATCATGCTTCCAATTTTTGAAATAGAAAGGTCAATTCCAGATAAAAATACAGATAGACCTACTATGACTCCAAAAGCTCCTAGGACAAATTTTATTAGCAAATCACTTGCAAGTCCCACAAAAAAATTGAGGATAAATACCAAGAAAACTATAGGCAAAACTGCCTTAGTGTTTTCTTTAATATAATCTAGAAATATAGGCGCCTCCTTATATTGTGTTAAAAAAGGCAATCTTGCGATTGTCTCTTTTAACATAATTGTTTAGTTTCGTCTTGTCTTATTCTGCAGCTGCTTGACTTGCTGTAATGATTGCTGTTTCGTATGCATCATCTGCTGAACATCCACGAGATAGGTCATTTACAGGAGCATTTAATCCTTGAAGGATAGGTCCTATTGCTTTATATCCACCAAGTCTTTGTGCAATTTTATATCCAATATTTCCTGCTTGTAGGTCTGGGAAAATAAATACATTTGCTTTTCCTGCTACATTTGAATCAGGAGCTTTTTTGCTAGCTGTTGTTTCATCAATTGCAGCATCAAATTGTAATTCACCATCGATTGCTAGGTCTGGAGCAAGTTCGTTAGCAATTTTTGCCGCTTCAGCCACTTTATCAACTAGTTCGTGTTTTGCAGATCCTTTTGTTGAGAAAGATAGTAGAGCTACTTTTGGATCGATGCCAAATAGTTTTGCTGTGTTTGCTGATTCTACTGCAACTTCAGCCATTTCTTGAGCTTCAAGAGTAATATTTACAGCTACATCAGAGAATACATATTGTTCTCCATTTGGTCCTACCATAATCATCACACCTGATACTCTTGATACACCTGGTTTTGTTTTTATAAGTTGTAGAGCTGGTCTGATTGTATCACCTGTTGTACCAACAGCACCTGATACCATACCATTTGCAAGACCAGTTTTTACCATCATAACACCATAGTAGTTTGTATCTTGAAGCATTTTTTCTGCATCTTCTTTTGTGTTTTTACCTTTTCTAAGTTCTACAAATTTTTCTACAAACTCATCAAAGTGTTCATCATTTGATGGATCTATGATTTCTAAATCTCCAAGTGTAAGTCCATTTTCATCAGCTGTTTTTTGAATTTCTTCTTTATTACCTAGAACGATAGGTTTTATTAATCCTTCTTCTTGGTGACGAGTAGCTGCTTCTAATATTCTTTTATCAGTCCCTTCTGGAAATACTATTGTTAAATTTTTACCTTCAACTGCTTTTCTAGCTTGTTCTAAAATTGTTGAGCTCATTATTCCTCCTAATTGATTCAATTGTCTTTTATTAATTTATACCCAAAAAAAGATGCAAATATCATTTATTTTAAAAAAAATTGATATTTGCATCAAAAAATTTAATTACGAGCTTTTTGTAATGCTGCATCCTCTTGTTGGGAAATTTCTCCTCGAGTTTGTCCGTTTGAAATTTCTTTTAAATAAATTGTTGATCCATCTTTACCGTATATGCTTGTTAAAATAATTCCGTTATGAAAATTATCCAACATGCAAAGACAAAATGAAAGTTCATTTGTATCCCCATCAAAGGCATTAAAATGTACAACTGACATATTGCTTATAGCACCCATAGTTGTATCCTTGGCTTCTAGAGATCTTTGGTCTACTGATTTTAATTGTTGATTTGATGTTTCTATTTGATCATTAAGTTTTAAAAGTAATTCTTCTAGGTTGACCTCTTCGCTAGTTCCCCTTAAAAGATGATCATAGCGGTGTTTTTGTCTTCTTATTCTATTGTTCATTGATTGAATCATGGCGAATTCCACTACAACAAGAATTGCCAAAATTCCTAATAATACATAAACTACTGTCATTTATTCCTTCTTTCGATAATATCTAGGTTTTTTTGATATAGTGATTTAGCTCTTTCGCTTTTATCCTCATAATCATACTTTACATTAGTTTTATCTAAATTAATTTTTATAGTAGGAAAAGATGATATGATTGCATTGTAAAGCATATCATTAGCTATCTGTCCATCTGTAAGTGTAGATTTTTTTCCATTTTCTAGAAAAAAACTTATTTCATTTAGAGCTTTTAGATTATTTTCCACCATGTCTAGTAAGGGCTGGGCTGCGATTTTATAATCATTTTCTGATTCATTTTTAGATTTAATTTTATCCATCAATGTATTAAAATTATCTACATCTTCTTGCATAGTAGTTTTATAAGACTCGGATATTTTTAATAATGTTTCATGTGAAACGCTAGCTTTATTTTCTAATTCACCAACAAAGTTTTCTTTATCCATCATCAGACATAAATTTATAGCAAGATTAGATGATAGGATTAAAACCGCTCCTCCACCTGGGTTGGCCTCAGGCTTTCTAGTTTGATTTATAAGGGTAGATAAATCCATATCAATTAGTTTCATTTTTTATCCTATTATATAGACTTTCTATATCTTCTATTGAGAAGCAATCAAAAGTTACTTTGTATGATTTACCATCTTTATTGATAGCTACTTTTGATCCAACTTCGTCCATAAATTTTTCTTCTAGATCTTCTACTAATATTTGATCTATATTTGGCCCATAAGTTTTTTTACTAGCTTCTTCTTTTGAGTCATAGATTTTTTTCTTAGTAGTTTTCTTTTCTACCTTACGGATATTTGTTTTGCCATTTATAAAGTCATTTAGTGTTAAGCTTCTTTCATTATTATCTGTGATTGATAAAAGTGATCTTGCTTGGCTTGGAGAAATCTTACCATCATCTAATGCCTTTTTTTCTACTTCAGTTAGATTTAAAAGTCTTAAAGTATTTGCTATATATGATCTTGATTTACCCATAGTTTTTGCTATTTGTTCTTGGGTCATATTGTGATCATCGGATAGTTTTTTATATGCTCTTGCCTCTTCTAGAGCCTTTAAGTCTTCTCTTTGTACATTTTCTATTAAAGATAAGATTTCTACATCTTTCTTTTCATAATCACGAACAATCGCATCAATTTCTTTTAGGCCTGCTAACTTACTAGCTCTAAATCTACGTTCTCCAGCTATTATTTCATACCCATCATTTACCTTTGTAAGGACAATTGGATTTAGTAGACCATATTCTTTTATTGAAGCAGCTAGATCATTTATTGCTTCTTGATCAAAATGTTTTCTAGGTTGGTTAGAACGAGCCTTGATTTTATCTAAAGAAATTTTTTCTAGTTTCTCGCCGACTTTCACTTTATCTATATTTTCGATTTCTTTTTTGATATCATTGTCATAAGCTTTGTTGTAATTGAAAGTTGAATTTGCTTTTTGAATTTTCTTCTCATTATCATTCACTTCTGGAATTAGCGAATTTAAACCGCGTCCTAGGGTTCTTTTATTTGACATCTACTCTCCCTTTCTATTTTCTGTATTATTTATAATTTCATTTGCAAGGGCAATATATGCAACTGAACCTTGCGATTTGGAATCATATTCAATAGTAGATAATCCATGGCTTGGTGCTTCTGCTAGACGTGGATTTCTTGGAATCATAACTTTAAATACATTTGTTTTAAAATATGATTTTACTTCTTCTACTACCTCATATGATAGGACAGCTCTTTTATCAAACATCGACAAAAGTACCCCTTCAATTTCTAAATCTGTGTTTAGTTGCTTTTTGACCATATTATATGTATTCATAAGCTCGCTTACACCTTCTAAGGCATAGTATTCAGTTTGTATAGGAATGATCATTGAGTTACTTGCAACTAAGGCATTTATTGACAATAAACCCAAAGATGGTGGACAATCTATTAATACAAAATCATATTTATCAGGATCGATTTGTCCCATAATATTTTTCAATTGTTGAGTACGTTCTAGAGCATCTAGTTCAACTAATTCTACTTCTAGTCCTGAAAGTGCAGATTCTGAAGGAATTAAGTCTACTCCAGATTTTGTTTTTGTTATAAAATCTTCTATATTAATAGGCTCAGAATGAACTTCATCATTTGAAGCTTCATCCGTAGAAGATTCTTCCCCATTTTCTTTATCTAAGCTTTCATCTGTGTTTTCATCATCTATCTTAGACTTTTCATCTATAACTTCTTTATTTTCTTCATCATCTGATAATGCTTCTTGAACTAATTCTGGATTTTCTTCATTAGCATAAAATAATTCATATAAAGAATTATCTATTTTATACTTATCTAAACCTAAGCCAGTTGTAGTATTTGATTGTGGGTCTATATCTATTACCAAAACTTTTTTATCAAGGTAATTTAAAGCGACAGCTAGATTTACTACAGTAGTAGTTTTGCCAACTCCCCCTTTTTGATTAAAAACTGATATTACTCTCATATTCACCTCTCATTGCAAGTATAGCTGTATCTATGATTTTCATTTTTGTACGAAGCCTTACTCTGTTTCTATCTCCATTTAATTGCAAGTGTTTTTTAAACTTTTGACCATTATAAAGTACACCCATCCAAACTTCTCCAGTATGGGCATATCCAGTAGTAGCTAGACATAAATTTGCTTTTGTCCTTGAATACAAACCATCTAACATTTCATTTAAGACTTCTTCACTTACTACACTGTACTCTTTAATTGTTTCACGTGAAACATTTAATATATTTTCTTTAACTTCATCTGCATAAGTTACATAGGCTTCTGAGATTACATCCGATGCACCCGGTATATCAATTATAGAGGAAGCAATTAATCCACCAGTTATAGATTCGGCAGTTGTTACTTTTTCATTTCTTTCTTTAAGAATATTAATAAGTACTTCTTCCTTACGAATATCTTCTGTTGTTATTACAAAGGGACTTAAATATTTATTAACCAAATCTACACCGTATTCTAATTGTCTATCAACTTCAACTTCATTATCTGCCTTAGCAGTTATTCTAAGTATTGGGCCCTCATCAGTTATATACGGACTTATGGTAGGCTTAGTCCTATCTAGGTCTATTCTCCTAGCCATATCCCATTCACCAAGCAATCCGATTTTAGCTATTTTAGATTTAATGATAGCATCTCTTGATAAATATTTAACAACTTCATTATCAAGCATTGTTTTCATTTCATTTGGTGGACCAGGCATTAAAATATATTTTGTCCCTTTTTTACTAGTTAATATACATCCTGGTGCGGTACCTATTGGATTTTCTAAAATGATTGCAGATTTTGGAAATTTGGCTTGTTTTATATTTGCTTTTGCCGACTCTTCATCTCCATTAAAAAAAGAAATTAAGGCTTCATATGATTTTTGATCAACTTCAACTTCACTTTCAAGTTCGCAGACTTCGATTGCTACTTCTTTTGAAAGATCATCTGGCGTCGGTCCAAGCCCACCACTTGTTATAACATAATCCACTTTTCCATCACAAGCTTTAAAGGCATCATATAATCTTTTTGGATTGTCCCCTATTGTTTCCATTTTAAATAAATCAATCCCAAATTCCATTAATCTTTGTGCAATAAATTGGGAATTGGTATCGACAATATTGCCAAGTAATATTTCAGTTCCTATTGAAAATATTTGTGCGTTCATAAAACCCTTCTGTATATAACTTATTTTAAACTTTTTTTATAAAATATTTCTTTCTTTTCTAAAATCTATTAATAATTTAATACTGATTAACATAGCGATTACAGATACAATCATAATTATGCCAGACAAATTTTCATTTAATTCTATCAAAATGGCAATCGAATTGTTTACCATATGGATGAGGATTGCATCGGTGATATTTCTTCTATAATAATAAACATAAGCTAAAACCATACCCATAAAAAATGTATTAATTCCTTGAAGCAAATTCATATGATAAATTCCAAATAATATTCCATTTAGGATAATTGCAGTTTTTATAGAGTAGATTGTGGTAAATTTTTCAAAAACAATACCCCTAAAAATTAACTCCTCGCAAATAGGCGCTAAAATTACTATACCAATTATCATTATGATAATATCAAGGCTAGATGTCACTTGGAAAGCTTGACTAAATTGATCCAATACATCAGAAACCAATGGAGAATCACCCATTAGAGTCAATATTAGAGATATAACAATATTTCCAAAAGCAGCCACACCTAAACCTATAATTATCATTTTCCAAGAATCTGACAAAAATCCTCGATTTTTAATTGGATTTTTAAATTTATTTGGCTGGGCCTTTTTCATTATTAAGAAGAAGATCCACAGTAAAATTAATCTTAGTAACTGGCCTACAACTATCTGATATTTAACTACATCTGTTAATAGGCTTGCTTGGGATCCATTTGGATTTGATTTTGACATGATTGCAAATAGCACAGTGCTAGAGGCAATTTCTGTTGCAAAAATAAATAGCATAACTAGTATGCTAATACCTACGAATTTCAAAACTTTTTTCATTAATTTTCCTTCCTGTGTTTCATGTGAAACAAATCTTTATAGAAATATTTTATCATAGATTACTTTTATTTTGTAGAATATTAATTTTCATTATAAAAAAAGAATCCTAAAGTGGATTCTTTTTTGGTTGATTTTTGCCCCTTGGATATATTTTTTTAGTTGGGTGGACTTTTTCTACAATAATATTTACTCTATCATTATCATCGATTTTAAATCTTTCAATTTCTTTGACTTGGCCACCTAAGATATTAATGGCATTTTTTGCCACTTCTAATTCTTCATCAGCCTTTGGCCCCTTAAGAGCTATAAATATCCCACCTACTTTTAAAAATGGTAAACACAATTCAGATAGGGTAGACATGTTTGCCACGGCACGGCTTACTACTACATCAAAACTTTCCCTATTTTCTTTGGCAAAGTCTTCTGCCCTAGTATGGATAGCACGAGCATTTTCTAGTTCTAATTTTTCTATAACTTCATTCATAAAATTCACTTTTTTATTTACACTATCGACTAGGGTTAGGTCAAAGTTTTTTTCGATACGAAGGGGGATACCAGGAAATCCTGCACCTGCTCCTATATCCAAGACCTTATTTCCTTTTTTTATATAGGGAAGAACTGAAAGTGAATCTTCGAAGTGTTTTATTTTTATTTCTGCTGGATCTGTGATAGTTGTTAGATTTGTGTGAGAATTTATCTCGATTAGATAATCGCTATAAACTTCATACATTTTATTTTTGTCCACTTACTTCTCCTGTCTTTAGTCTTATTAAAAGTACGTTTATATCAGCTGGTGTAACCCCAGAAATCCTGCTTGCTTGACCAACTGAAGATGGTTTTATATCGTTAAGCTTTGAAGCCGCTTCTTTTTTAAGACCTTCTATTTTATTGTAGTCAAAATCAGCCGGTAATTTTTTATTTTCAAGTTTTTTAAACTTGTCAATGTCAGCCATTTGTTTTGCAATATATCCTTCATATTTGATTTCAGTTTGTACTTGTATTTGTTGAAATTTTGGAAGTTTTGGTCTATCTTTATCAAAAATTGCTACTGATGCATAGTCAAGCTCAGGGCGCTTGATAAGGCTATAAAGACTAACACCTGTTAAAATAGGATTTGTGCCAATTGATGAAAGCTTTTGATTGGTTTCATCGGTTGGGGTTAGAATAATATTTTTAAGTCTCTCTTTTTCAGCAGTTATGGCCTTATATTTTTCAACCATTTTTTGATATCTTTCTTCACTTGCCAAACCAATTTTATAGGACTTTTCAGTTAATCTTTGGTCAGCATTATCTTGGCGCATTGTAAGTCTATACTCACATCTAGAAGTCATCATTCTGTAAGGTTCATTTGTACCTTTTGTAACAAGGTCATCAATCAATACACCAATGTATGCATCAGATCTATCTAGGATAAATGGATCTTCTCCTTTTATTTTTAAGGCTGCATTTATGCCTGCTATAAGCCCTTGGCCAGCTGCCTCTTCATAGCCAGATGATCCATTTATTTGTCCCGCAAAATAAAGACCCGAATATGCTTTAGATTCTAGAGTTAAATTTAATTCCCTAGTATCAATCATATCGTATTCAATAGCGTAGGCTGGGCGCATAATTTTTACATTTTCCAGACCCTTAATAGTCTTATAAAAATCCATTTGCACTTCTTGAGGTAGAGAAGAGGAAACACCTTGAACATAAATCTCATCAGTAGATAGGGATTCTGGTTCTAGGAAAACTTGGTGAATATTGCGGTCTTCAAAACGAATCATCTTATCCTCAATTGATGGACAATATCTTGGACCGACACCATCAACTTTTCCACCATAAATAGGGGAGCGGTTAATATTTGCCATTATGATTTCTTTTGTTGCAAGAGTGGTGTAAGTTAGATAGCAATCATATTGCTTGTGATCGGAAAAATCTTTGCCCTCGTTTTCAAAAGAAAATGGTACTATTTCTGCATCCCCAGCTTGAACTTCAGTTTTTTCAAAATCAATAGTCTTACGGTCAATTCTTGCAGGTGTACCAGTTTTGAAACGGCGTAAGAAAAATCCCATTTCTTCTAAACAATCAGAAAGGTAAGTTGCTGCTGATAAACCATGAGGACCAGAACTTTTTTCAAAATCTCCCATAAGTATTTTTCCGTTTAGGTAAGTACCTGTACAAACTATAAGAGCCTTGCAAGGAAAAATTGCTCCCTCGATTGTTTCACATGAAACAATTTTACCGTCTTTATAATTTATCTTATCTACTTCTTGTTCAAAGATATCAAGATTTGGTTCATTTTCCAAAACTTTTTTCATTTCTTCGTGGTATTTTCTTTTATCCGCTTGAACACGAAGTGAGTGTACTGCTGGTCCTTTGGAAGTATTTAACATACGGGATTGGATAAAGGTTTTATCAATAACCTTTGCCATTTCTCCTCCCAAGGCATCTAATTCACGCACCAAGTGGCCTTTTCCTGTTCCACCAATATTTGGATTGCAAGGCATATCTGCAATTGATTCCAAGGATGTAGTTAGTATTAAAGTTTTCATGCCAAGTCTTGCTGCAGCAAGTCCAGCTTCACAACCAGCATGGCCTGCACCGATTACTACGACATCATAAGTATCTTGTATATATTTATTATTTTCCAACGCAAAACTCCTTAAAGACCTTATCCATTATTTCATCTGAAACTGACTCACCAATGATAAGTCCCAAATCGTCATAGGACCCACGCAAGTCTACTTCTACTGCATCTAGAGGGATACCCATTTTAATATCAGTAAGTGAATTATCTAGTTTTTTACCAGCTTGATTTAATAATCTTTCATGGCGGGTATTTGTAATTAAAATGGATTCACGATTAATTTCGCTTGTATCAAAAATTTCTGTAATTGTTTCTTCTAATTTATCGATACCAATATTTTCTGTCATAGATGTTTCTATGATAGGTAGGGCAATATTATCAAATATTGCCCTATCAAATTTTTGGTCTAGGTCAGTTTTATTTAAGATAATGATAGAATTTTTGCCCTCGATTAGGTCAAGGATTTTTTGATCTTCCTTATCAAATTCTCTTGACGTATCAAATAAGGCAATGATTAAATCAGAAGATTTTGAAATTTCTATTGACTTATCCACACCGATTTTTTCAACAATATCATCAGTATCGCGGATCCCCGCTGTATCATTTATTTTAAGGGTAAAAGACCCTAAATTTATATATTCACTAATCAAATCACGAGTTGTACCAGGAATGTCTGTAACAATGGCGCGATTTTCTTTTAAAAGGGCATTAAGTAGGGAAGACTTACCAACATTTGGTTTTCCCAAAATAGTTGTATTTATGCCTTCTCTGATAATTTTCCCTTTATTTGAAGTATTAAGTAGTTTATCAATTCTAGCCTTAGCTTGGTCCATATATTTTATAATTTCATCAGGGGATAGGTCTTCGCCATCTTCTGTGAAGTTTATAGAATATTCCACACGAGATAGGGCTTCTAGTAGAGATTTACGAATTGTTTCGATTTCATTTCTCAAAGACCCATTTAATTGGTTAATTCCTTGGGCTTGGGAAAGATCATTTGTAGAATTAATAATATCTAAAACAGCCTCCGCTTGAGACAAATCTATACGGCCATTTAAAAAAGCACGCTTGGTAAATTCTCCAGGCTCAGCCAAAATTGCTCCCTTATCTAAAAGAAGATTTAAAATCTTTTTTACAGATATAAAAGACCCGTGGCAATTAACCTCTACTATATCTTCTCTAGTATAAGTCCCAGGACCTGCCATAAAATTTACCATAACTTCATCGATAATTTCCCCATTATCGACTATATTTCCATAACGCATCCTACGGTTATCTTTTTTGCGATCAATTGAACCACCATTTATAGGCTCAAATATTTGATCAATTATTTCTTTAGCTTTATCCCCACTCATCCTAACAATGGATATACCACCAGTACCTGTTGGAGTGGAAATAGCTGCGATTGTAGCATCACTCATAATATTTTCCTTTCATAGTACGATTGTATCCACTACTTTGACTAGTGGTTTGTAACATAAAGATTATAAGCGAAAATCTTTAAATGTCAATGTTTGTAGGGCTTTTGATATTGGGTAAATCAAAATAGCAATAAAGTCGAGGAAGAATTCTAATATTACTAGAAAAAATATCGTGAACTTTTCATGACTAGTTAGGATAAAAAAGACCAGAAAAATGAAGTTAAAGCAAAAAACTCCAAAGAAAAACATTACTAAAACCCCAAAAAAGGAGTAGCAAGTGTATCAGAAGCCATTGCAAGAGCTGTTCTAAAAAAACTAAAAGAGAATAATAATTAAAGGGCCTTATGCTAACTTTCCGCTAATCAGTTCTTTTATGATGCAAATATTATTACTAAGTATAAATCTTAATAAAAAAAGTTCAAATTAAAATTAGTGGGTATAATTTTATATGAAAAGAGCGGATAAATAGGAGGTTTATATGAAAAATAATTTAAAGAAAGCTCTAGCTATAGCATTAGCAGCAGGAATATTTTTTTCCATAAACAACTCATTTGCCGACCAAAGTGAAAAAGCCGACAATGAAGAAAAAACAGAAACAGAAGAACCAATAAATGTAGGTAAAAGAGACTGGAAGTATACAAACTATAAAATAGCTTATAAATTAGATGGAAAAGATTGTACACTAGATACAATAATAGCAGATCTTATTCCTGGATCTGGATATGACTATCACCTAGTAAATCTAGATGAATTCGAAGATGCCGCTAAGGCTACTAATTTTGGCTTTGAAATCATCGGAGAAGATGAAAACGAAATTGAAATAAAAAAGACGAATTCAAGTGATACAAATTCATACAAAATAGGAAAACAAACACACGATGGAAAGAAATTCATCGATTTACTAGATTTTGTTCATAAATTAGGTTTTAGAGCTTATTCTTTGGAAAATAATTATCAAACCTATGAAAATATGGTTTTTGTCTTAAATTCTGATAAGAGTGATATAGCTAGTCCAAGCTTTGACGAATTTAAAAAAGAAGTGCAAAAGCACGATTATACAGTCATTTTTCCATACAAAGCTATTAAAACAGAAAATCCATCAGTTAATAACTATAAAATTTTAGCTATGGAAAAATATGTTGAATACTTGAAGAAACAAGAAAATTACGATGTAGGTGTAATTGGACTTGTTACAGATTACGAAAATTTCACCAAAGATGACATCAAAAATTTATACGGTTCTAAAGGTCCACAGTGGACAGTTTTTGGTCAAACTGATGAAATCAACAAATATATAAATGAGAAGAATGGAAATTACGACCCAAGCTATCGTTTTTACGAAATTTATATGATGGATAAAGATTTAAATATATTAGGTGAGCCTTACCAAAACTATAGAGAGAAGATTTTAGATATCTACCTTAATCTTGCAAACCACGAAGAAAAAACTAATCCAGAATTAGATCAAGTAATAGATGATATAGCAAGCGCTAATTTCATTGACTATACAGTAAATGGCAGAACACCTAGTGAAACTGATATTAAAGACTATAAAAAAGCAAATACAAAAAAATTATAGAGGATTTAAAATCATCTTCAGATGAAAACAAAGTTAAATGCGAAGCTGCAAAATTGTTATTAGATAAATAACCAAAACAAAAACAGTAAAAAGCGTTAAGGATAAACTCAAAAAATTAATTAATGAATCAAGCAAATATCAAAAACAAGCAGAAGAAACTATAAAAGAACTAGAAAAAAGTTTATAAATTAAAAAAAGGAGCTGTTTCAATCTTATCAACAGCTCCTTTTAAATTTATTCTTCTTCATCTCCAACATAGGAAACTACTACATATCTTTTTGGTTCCATGCCTTCTGAGTGGCTTGTTATGTTTGGATATTTGCTGATTTCTTCGTGGGCTAATCTTCTTTCGTATGAGTTCATGTATTTTAAGTTCCAAGGTTTTTTGCTTCTTTGAACTTTTCTTGCTGTATCTGCTGCAAGTTCTACAATTTTTTCGTCCCTGCGTTTTTTGTAGTTGTTGATATCTACATTTACTCTTAGGTTATTTGCTCTTGAATCGATAGATTTTCTAACTAAAAGCTCGATTGCATCTAGGGTTGCTCCACCTTTACCGATTGCTATTCCTGTATCTTCTTCAGCCACTTTTGCATCAAGTTTTATAATAGAACCTTCTAGGTTGCCATAGACACTTGGGTTTTCAAAGTGCATTTCTTTTAGGATATTTTCTAAAAATTCTTTGGCCTTGTAGAATTTTTCTATGTCTGTTTGTTGTTTTTCTTGGGCAATATTTGCTTTTGCTTCTACTTTGAAGTTTTCTGCACTATTAGTTTCTTCTTTGCCTTGGGTAAGATCTTGATTTTCGATATCTTTTGTTGGATTTTCAATATTTTCTGCTGGAGTAGATTCAAAAGTCATTTTTGAGGATCTACTAATTACCTTGTAGTTGTTAGCTTCAGTATTGTCTTCATGACTTTCTTCTTTGGCAAATTCTACATTTTCAAATCTTTTTGTAGGGATTTCTTCTTTTTTATTGCTATTTTCTTTAGTGCTATTTTCTTCCCAAGGATCTACTACTTTTGTTTCTAGATGTTCAGTTGAGTCAATTTGACTTATTCTTTCATCTAATTCCTTAGTTAAATCTACATTTTCGCTTTTGTATCCTTTAGAATTTTCTTCATAAGAATTTATTTTTTGAAGTCTTTCGTATTCACCGTGATTTTCGTCATCATCAGTTATTTGATGGATGCTTTCTTCAAAGTCTCTGCCTTCTTTTTCAATAAGTTCATGAGAATCATCTTCTAATAGATCCTTATTATCACTTTGATAATTTGCACGAGCTTCATCTGCGTAGTATTTGCTGCGATCATTTATATTATATTCTTTGTCAAATTCGCCTGATTGTAGGGAATCGTATCTGATTTCATTTTCTAAGTCAATCATAGCTTCATTGATATCTTCATCAAAGCTAATACGAACAACTGCATCCTTAGCTCCAAGTCCTAGAAATCCAGCTGAACCTTCTTCTATAACTTCTATATCAACATCAGATCTATTTTTGCCAATTTCTAAAAGGCCTTTTCTTATAGCCTCATCTTTTGTTTTTGCTTGTTTTATTATTGACTTTCTCATTTTTTACCTCATATGTTTGTCTTTGAACTTGGTTAGGTTTTTTAATAGTAAAATGCATGATAACCATAATTAAAAGTCTAATTACAGAACTCATTGTGTAATAAAGTGGTAGACCTGCTGGTAAGCCTCTAAACATAAAGAAATAAAGAATTGGCATCATTAAAAATGTTTTATTCATGCTTGCCATAGGGCCTTCACTCATTTGTGGATTGGTTTTCATTGAAAATAATTGCACTAAAATTTGAGAAACACTTGTTGCTAGTGGTAAACCAAACCAATATGGATCTTTTTGGGTTAGATCGCTGATCCAATAAAAGTCTTTTCTAATTCCTTCAATGCCTTCAGGAAATACGTACTTTGTAGTATCTTGCATCACTCTAAATAGGGCAAAGATGATTAAAACTTGAAAAATCATCATAAGGCATGATGAAAGACCTGGATTTAAATTTTCCTCTTTATTTAGCTCTTGCATTTTTTGTTGCATGATTTGAGGATCATAAGAATATTTTTTCTTTATTTCATCAATTTTAGGTTTAATCTTTTGGGTTTTTTCTGCTGTCTTTTGTTGGGAAACTGTAACAGGGATAATAAGAAGGTTGACAAGCAGGGTCATAAGGATAATTGAAATTGCATAAAAACTAATATTACTAGGTTCAACTTGGCTAGCTGCCAAAGAATCATATATCCATCTCATGAGTTGGCCTAATAAAGAAGCTAAAAAGTTTAACATATATTCTCCATTTTTCTAATAATTTCTTGTGTAGGACTAATTGGGTTATATTACAGGGTCATAGCCACCCTTGGAAAAAGGATTACATCTTAAAATTCTCCACAAAGACATAAAAAATGCTTTAAAAAATCCATATTTTGTAAAACACTCAACTGCATATGTTGAGCAAGAAGGATAATATTTGCATTTTCCAAAGCCTAATTGTGGAGAAATGTAAGTCTTGTAAAAATTTATAATTTTTATAAAAATTTTATTTAACATAAAAAATCTTATTCTTTTTAAAAGCAATGCTCATAACATGACCAAAAGTCTTTTTTAAGGTTATATAGTCATAAGATGTAAGATGTTTTTTAGGGATAATCACAATATCAACCCCATTGAGGTTTTTGTAATTGATCCTAACTATATCACGCAATTTTCTTTTTAAGGCATTGCGTTGGTTGGCCTTGCCAATTTTTTTGCTAATAGAAAAGCCAAATCTGGGATGGTCTAAGCCATTTTTTTTTATTAATATAGTAAAGTCTCTGTTATAAAAAGCATCACTTTTTCTGTAAACTCTTTGAAAGTCAGTATCTTTTCTTAAACTAAGTCGCTTTTCCATCTACGTCCTAAATTTCTAATAACGTATGCTTAAAAAGCTAGGATTACTAGCTACTATATTAAGCAGATAATCTTTTTCTATTTTTTTTGCGGCGAGCTTTTAGTACTCTTCTTCCACCTGGAGAAGACATTCTTTTTCTAAAACCGTGATCTTTAGCTCTTTTTCTTCTATTTGGTTGATAGGTTCTTTTCATACTTCCACCTCCTACTTATAATTTTAGACTCATACTATTATATGGATAAAGAGCCATTCTGTCAAGAATAATTAGTCTTTTTATATAGAAAAATAGACGAATGAATAAGTCTTGTATATAAAAATTAATAAATATGCAAAAACACCCCTGGTTAACTAATAAACTTACACTGTGGATAAGTTTTTAAGAATAATTTTTATGCACAGCTTTTAAACATTAGTTATCCTTGGATAAATATTAGTAAAAGTGATTGTTAAAAAATACTTATCCCAAAATATAGGGATAATCCATAAAAAAATATAAGTAAATTTTATAAATACACAGACTTATCCACATATGCACAAAATTTATAGAATTCTTTTTTAATATCTTATAAGTTTTCCCAAAACTTATCAAGAGAATGTGGATAAGTTGTCAAACCCTCTAATTTGTAGTATAATTTGAGGTGTAAAACCCAGGGGAAAAGCTAAAAATTTCTTTTCACCATAAATTTATTTGTGGAAAAGTTTCAAATAATTAAATTTTTTGAGCATATTTTTAGGAAAAATCCCCAAATTGTAAGGAAAATTGTTATAAACATAGACTTATCCACAATTTAATCCACAGCGGTGGATAAGTATCAAAATCCTATCTAAGACATGAAATATAGGCTTTTAACTATGTGGATAGATTTTCTTATGAAAGGCACGGTAATGATTAGTTTAGAATACATTACAGATGAATTAAAAAATGAAATGAAAATGAATATTGCCGATCAATCGCAATATGATACATGGATAGATATACTAAAACCCTTAAATCTTTATGAAAACACGCTTTATTTGGAGATTCCAAAGTCAGAAATGATGTTTGTTTACGAAAAGATTTGGACACCTTCCCTCCAAGAGGCCCTAGATAAGATAAATAAAGAAAATGACTCTAATCTTAGGGTTGTAGTTATTGCAAAAGATAGTGATAGCTACAATAGGGTAATGGAAATGGGCAAGAATTATGAGGCCAATGGCCAAATGCGTTTAAAGGAAGTAAATAAGTTTCCAAAACCAATTCTTGATCGCAACTATACCTTTGAAAATTTTGTCCAAGGTAAGTCAAACCAATATGCCCATGCTATTGCAAGTGCAGTTACTCAAAATATTATAAATGACAATCCAACTAAAATTTATAACCCTCTATTTATATATGGGGAATCAGGACTTGGGAAAACTCACTTGATGCAAGCCATTGCTCATAAGATTTTAGAAGAGCGTGATGACTTATATGTTATGTATATTTCTAGTGAACGCTTTACAAATGAGCTAATTGCCAGTATCCAACCATCAAGCAAAAATAAAAACCAAAACCTAAATCAAGAATTTAGAAATAAATATAGATCAGCTGACATATTACTAATAGATGATATCCAATTCTTATCTAATAAGGAAGGTACACAAACAGAATTATTCCACACCTTTAATGACCTTTATTATGCTGATAAGCAAATCGTCCTATCATCTGATCGTCCACCACTTGAAATAAAAGACCTGGAAGATAGATTATTATCCAGATTTTCTTGGGGGATTACCGTAGATATTGGCAAACCAGATTTTGAAACCCGTGTAGCAATTCTCCAAAAAAAATCCGATGAATTAGGAGCCTATATAGATAATGAAATCTTAACTTATATAGCAGAAAATATTGATACAAATATCAGAGACTTAGAAGGAGCCTTATCAACAGCAATTGCCTATGCAAAGGGTGATAATAGAAATACCATAAATATGGATGATGCCAAAAAAGGTGTAAATACCAGAAGTCTCCATAAGAAAAAACACGTTAGTATAGAGGATATACAAAGATTTGTAGGCGAGAGATACAATGTAAAAGTTTCTGATATAAAGGGAAAATCCAGAAAAAAAGACTTGGTCCGTCCAAGACATATTTCAATGTATCTGGCCCGTGACATCCTAGATGATAGCTTAGTTACAATATCCAATGCCTTTGAACGTGATCATACCACAGTTATGCATGGGATAGATAAAGTAAAAGATGAAATGACCCTAGATCCTGATTTTAAGGATGAGATAGAAACTCTAAAAAAAGCAATTACAGAGTAAAATGTGTATAACTTGGTGGATATTATTGTGGATAAGTCAAAATTTTTATTTTTTAACACTTCTAAAAAGGATATGTGGATAAAGCCTAAAGTTATCCAAGACTTATCCTTAGGCGATTTTGGAAAATAATTGGCCTATTTTAAACAATAAGTTTACTTATCCACATATGTACACCCCCTACTACTAATACTACTAAATATATATAGTTATATGAGGAGCACTTTATGAAAATTGAAGTAAAACAAAATGAGCTAATGAATGCTATTAATATAGCAAGCAAGGCAGTAAGCAAAAATACCAATATTCAAATTCATGAATTAATATACTTTGAGGCAAAAGAAGATAGACTCTTACTGACTGCTTTTGATGGGGAGATAACAATTTTAACTTCTATCCCAGCCCTAGTAAAAGAAGAGGGTGAGATGGCAGTAAAGGCAAATCTATTTTCAGGAATTATTAGAAAACTTCCAAATGATACTGTAAAAATTGAAATCAAATATGGCAAGATAAATATCAAAAGCCAAAACTCAAACTTTAATCTAATAGCCTTTGAATATTTTGAAAAACAAGATTTGTCATTGCCAGACTCTGAGCCTCTAGAAATTGCCAATGACAAATTAAAAAGATCTATCCTACAAACAGAATTTGCAACAAGCCTTGATGAAACAAAGCTTGCCCTAACAGGAATCCTTTTTGAATTAAAAGAAAATTATCTAAATATGGTAGCCTTAGATGGTTATAGGGTTGCCCTTAAGAAAAATAAGATTGACTATCCATCAGCCTTTGAAGATAGCGAGTTTATCATACCAAAAAGATCTCTTATGGAGTGGTCAAGGATAATTTCAGATGACAATACAACATATATTTATAAAAATGAAAATGACATAGTATTTAAAAGCGAATCCACTACTATGTATTGCAGAGTAATAGATAAAAACTTTATAGATTACAGAAATATTATAAATGATATTTCGGATACATCTGTTATTTTAAGTAGAGATAGTCTTGCTCGTGCCCTAGACCGCGCCCAAGTACTTTCTGATCCTGGTAAGGCAAATCTAATTAGGATAGAAATTGCTGAAAATCACATGATTATCAAATCAAATTCAGAAGTAGGAGATGTAAAAGAAGTTGTAGAAACTGAACAAAATGGTGAAGACCTAGACATAGCTTTTAATGCTCGCTACATGCAAGAGGGTGTAAAGGCCAATGAATCTGATAAGATAAAATTAACTTTCAAATCTTCACTCAATCCTTGTCTCATCTATCCTGTAGATAGCAAATATGAAGATGAAGAATTCACCTACCTTGTATTACCAGTTAGACTAGCAAACTAAAAAAAGAAAGAAATTTTATGGAAAATTTAGAATTTGAAGCAGAAATGATAACCCTAAAAGATTTGCTAAAAGCAAGTCAAATAATCCCTTCAGGAGGCCTTGCAAAGCTAATCATAAAAGAAGAAGGAGTTCTTCTTAATGATAAGCCTTGCTTTATCCCTGGCAAAAAATTATACAAAGGCGATAGGGTTATCTTTGATGATATCAGCATAACAATTATATAATGTGGATAAGTGAAATAGAACTTAAAAATTTTAGAAATTACCAAAATGATAAGGTAAATTTTAATGATGGTATAAATATTTTTTTAGGAGACAATGCCCAGGGCAAAACTAATCTCTTAGAATCCTTATACTATCTAGCAAACGCCACATCCTTTAAAAAAATTAGAGATAAAGACATCATAAGCTTTAGCAAAGAGCATATGAATTTAAATGGCTTAATCAGAAAAGGTAGGTATTTTAAAAAGGTTTCTATCGATATTGAGGATGGGGAAAAGAAAATTTGTGTAAATGGAGTAAAATATGAAAGGAACAAAGATTTAAAGGCACTTTTTTCTTTGGTTTTATTTACTCCAGAAGATTTGCTAATTATAAAAGAAGGACCGAATCTTAGACGTGATTTGATAGATGAAATCATAATCTCTATTGATTTTGCCTACAAAACTAGCAAAAAAGAGTACGAAAAATTAATTTATCAAAGAAATAAACTTTTGAAAAACCAAAAATCTCCTTATTTTAACCAGCAGTTAGATGCCTTTGATAAGGGGATTGTTAAATATGGCTTTAGGATTTATAAACGTAGGGCCAAATTTATAAAAATAATCGACCAATTTGCAAATAACTATCACAGCAAACTTTCAGCGGCTAAGGAAGATTTAAGGCTTAGCTATAATCCAGATATAAATGCTGATTCTTTGGAAGATTATTATCAAAAATTCATAAGTGCAAGAAGTGATGACCTAAGATATATGACTACCCAAAGGGGAGTCCATAAGGATGAGATTGATATTAGTATCAATGATAGACTCATCAAAAATTTTGGCTCCCAAGGCCAGCAAAGGTCAGCAATTTTAAATATAAAACTTGCCCAAGTAAAACTAATTATGGAAGTGACAGGTGAAAAATCTGTCATTTTGTTTGATGATGTTTTCTCAGAACTAGATGAAAAAAGATCTCATTTTCTTTTGGAAAATCTAGCGGGCTATCAGACAATTATTACAGCTACCAACACCAAGTCTTTGGATATGGTAGATAAGTCAAACATCAAAAAAATTGCTGCAGGCAAGATTTTAAATGTTTGAATGAGAAAGGAAAAATATGACAGAAACTAATTATGATGCCGGTAATATTAAGGTTTTAGAGGGGCTTGAACCTGTCCGTCTAAGACCTGGTATGTATATCGGTTCGACAAGCGAAAAAGGACTTCACCATTTGGTTTACGAAGTTGTAGACAACTCCATAGATGAAGCCCTAGCAGGTCGTTGTGATTACATAAAAGTAACTGTATCAGAAGATAATATTATAAGTGTAGAAGACGATGGATCAGGTATCCCAGTAAAGGAACACCCACAAACAAAAAAATCAACTCTAGAAACAGTTTTAACTGTGCTTCACGCTGGTGGTAAATTTGACTCATCTGCCTACCAATTTTCAGGAGGTCTTCACGGTGTAGGGGTTTCAGTAGTAAATGCCCTATCAGAATACCTAATCGCTGATGTAAAAAGAGATGGCCACCACTACAGAATGAGTTTTGAACGTGGCGTAGCTACAAGTGATCTTGAAGTTTTAGGAGAAACATCAGAAACTGGTACAACTATCACCTTCAAACCAGATGCAGAAATATTTGAAACAACAGAATTTGATAAAAAAACCTTAGAACGTAGATTCCGTGAAATGGCATTTTTAAACTCTGGTGTACAAATTATTTTTGAAGATGAACGTGATGAATCCACTCAAACATTTAAATATGACGGCGGAGTTAGCGAATTTGTAGAATACCTAAACCGCAGCAAAGATGCCATAATGGAAACTATTCCCCATTTTGTAGGTAGCCAAGAGGACACTGAAATTGAAATTGCCTTCCAATATACAGATTCATATAGTGAAAATATCCTAACCTTTGCAAATAATATTTACACACCAGAAGGTGGTACACATTTATCAGGATTTAGGTCAGCCCTAACTCGTGGAGTAAATGATTATGCTCGTAAATATAAAATCATTAAGGAAAATGAAGACAATCTCCAAGGTGAGGATGTACGCGAGGGAATGACAGCTATAGTTTCTGTAAAAATTTCTGAACCACAATTTGAAGGGCAAACAAAAGCCAAACTTGGTAACTCAGAAGTAAGAGGGGCTGTTGACACATTTTTCTCTAACAAATTAGAATCATTTTTAGAAGAAAATCCAAAAATTGCAGCAACTATCCTAGATAAGGCCCTATCTTCAAGAAGAGCGCGTGAAGCTGCAAGAAAAGCAAGAGATTTAACCCGTAAAAGATCAATTTTAGATAGCGCAACCCTTCCAGGTAAACTTGCTGATTGCCAATCAACAGATATTGGCGAAAATGAAATCTTTATCGTCGAAGGTAACTCTGCTGGTGGTTCAGCAAAAGGTGGACGTGACAATAAAACACAAGCCATCCTGCCATTGCGTGGAAAAATCTTAAACGTAGAAAAGGCAAAACTTGATAGAATCCTAAATTCAGAGGAAATAAAGGCCATGATTACAGCCTTTGGTACAGGGATAGGCAAAGATTTTGATATTTCAAAACTAAGATACGGCAAAATCATTATCATGACAGATGCCGATGTCGATGGTGCCCACATCCGTACCCTACTTTTAACTTTCCTTTATAGATACATGAAGGATTTAATCGATGATGGTCACGTATATGTTGCCCAACCACCACTTTATAAAATTTCCCAAGGCCGTAGCGAACGCTATGTATATACAGATGCAGAACGTGATAAGGTCTTAAAAGAAATAGGCGGAGAATCTTACAAAATCCAAAGATATAAGGGTCTTGGTGAGATGAATGCCGAACAACTTTGGGATACAACAATGAATCCAGATAACAGGATTTTATTGCGCGTTGTGGAAGATGTCGAATCAACAACCACTGATGATACTTTTGCCCTACTAATGGGAGAAAAGGTAGAACCACGTCGCGAATTTATCGAAGAAAACGCCAAATACGTAACAAATATTGACGTATAGGAGGCAAAATGACAGAAATTAAAAATGATAATAATATTATAAATGTTAATCTAGAAGATAAGATGAAGGATGCCTACCTAGATTATTCTATGTCAGTTATAGTATCTCGTGCTCTTCCAGATGTACGCGATGGACTAAAACCAGTTCATAGAAGAATTCTATATGGTATGGAAGGTCTGGGACTTGATCCTAACAAACCAACTAGAAAATCAGCCAGAGTTGTTGGGGAAGTAATGGGTAAATATCACCCTCACGGTGACACAGCCCTTTATGATGCCCTAGTAAGACTTGCTCAAGATTTTTCAACTAGATATCCTCTTGCCCAAGGACAAGGTAACTTTGGTTCAATAGATGGTGATGATCCAGCGGCAATGCGTTATACAGAAGTACGTATGAGTAAGATTGCCAAGGAAATGCTACGCGATATTAACAAAAACACCGTAGATTTTATGCCAAACTTCGATGAAGAAGAACTAGAACCAACCATCTTGCCATCTAGATTTCCAAATCTTTTGGTAAATGGATCTAGCGGTATTGCTGTAGGTATGGCAACAAATATGGCTCCCCACAATTTAAGTGAAGCCATAGATGCTTCCATTGCCTACATGAAAAATCCAGAAATCTCTATTGGAGAACTAAATCAAATCATAAAAGGACCAGATTTTCCAACTGGTGCGAAAATTTTAGGAAAAAAAGGTATCAAAGATGCCTATGAAACAGGCCGTGGAAAAGTAAAACTACGCGGTATAGCAGAAATAGAACCATTTAAGAAAAATCGTGAGAGAATTATAGTCTCAGAAATTCCTTACCAAGTAAATAAGGCAAGATTAATTGAAAAAATTGCTGATTTGGTAAAGGAAAAAAGAATCGATGGTATTTCTGATATCCGTGATGAATCAGACCGTAAGGGTATGCGAATCGTAATTGAAATCAAACGCGATTCAAATGCAAATATTGTTTTAAATAATCTTTACAAATACACCCAACTTGAAACAACTTTTGGTATTATAAACCTGGCCCTAGTAGATGGTATTCCAAAAATTTTAACTCTTAAAGAATTAATTAAATACTATATAGACCACCAAAAAGAAGTTGTTACAAGAAGAACCCAATTTGACCTAGACCGTGCCAAAGCACGTAAGCATATTGTAGAAGGTTTGATAATTGCCATTGATAATATCGATGAAATAATTAAAATTATCCGTTCTTCATATGATGATAATCAAATTAAGGGGATATTCCTAGAAAGATTTGGACTAACAGACTTACAATCTCAGGCAATCCTAGATATGAGATTAAAACGTCTATCAGGTTTGGAAATTGAAAAGCTAAATGCCGAAAACAAAGAACTTGAAAAAACTATTTCTTATTTGATGGGTATTTTGGACTCAGAAGAAAAACTTATCGAACTAATCGAAGAAGAACTAAATGAAATTAAGGATAAATACGGTGATAAGCGTCGTACTAAGCTTGTAGCTGATGAGGGAGAAATCGACCTTGAAGAATTAATTGAGGAAGAAGATATCCTAATTACTCTTACAAATGATGGTTACATCAAACGTCTACCAGTAGATACCTACAAGGTGCAAAATCGTGGTGGCAAGGGAATCTCAGCTGCAAACACAAAAGAAGATGACTTTATCAAACGCATCATGACTACAAATACCCACGAAGATTTACTATTTTTCACTTCATTTGGTAGGGTTTATAGCCTAAAAGGATACCAAATCCCAGAAGGAAGCCGTACTAGCCGTGGTCAAGCCATAATAAATATCTTATCCCTAAATTCAGGGGAAAAAATTACAGAAATTATGCCACTTTCTGACCTAGAAGATGATGATCAAATAGTACTTCAAACAAAATATGGTAAAATTAAGAAGACAGATGCAAATAACTTTACATCCATCCAAAGAAATGGAATCATAGCCATAGGCCTAGAAGAGGGAGATAAGCTAATATCTGCCCGCCACATTGCCAAGGAAGAAGAATTAATAATTTCAACAAAAAATGGTATGACTATCCAATTTAATACAGAAGATGTAAGAAGCATGGGCCGTCAAGCTCGTGGTGTTCGTGCAATAAGGCTAAACAAAGATGATGAAGTAGTAGCTATGAATATCAAGGGTGATGAAACCTACCTACTTGTTGTAACAGAAAATGGTTTTGGTAAGAAAACATCCTTTAATAACTTCAACAATCAAAACAGAGGTGGAAAAGGAATCAGATGCCATAAGGTTACAGAAAAAACAGGTTGCGTAGTAGATACTCTTCCAGTAGACCTTGATGATGATGTATTGATGGTATCCCTAAATGGTGATATGATTAGAATAACTGCAAAAGATATTTCAACCACAGGTAGAAATACCATGGGAGTTACATTAAAAAATCTAAAAGATGAATCAGATAAAATCGTATCAGTTGCTAAATATGATGCTAGTCTTGGAGTAGAAGTAGAGGAAGAAAATGTTTGATAAAAAATTAGAAACAATAGATGACATTCAAACCATAAAATTAATCGGCGACCTAGATGTATATTCAGAAGATGAATTCAAATCATTTATAGATGAAAAAATCGATCCAAACAAAGATGTAACAATCGATTTAAATGAATTAGACTACCTAGATTCAACAGGTCTTGGTATGTTTATGAATATCTACAAAATGGTAAATGACAATGGCAAAGAAATCAAAATCATCAATGCCAAAGACAATATCCAAAAACTATTTAAGATTACTGATTTAACAGATCTATTTGATATGGAGTAGAAAATGGAGAAAATCAGCATAACAATTCCCCCAAAAAAACTTTATATAAAATCAATCAGACTATTTACAGCATCTCTTGCAAGTGACCTAGGTTTTAATATTGAAGAAGTAGAAGACCTAAGAGTAGTTGTAAGTGAGGCAATAAACTACAAACTATCAGATACGGATGTAACAATCGAATTTATTCCAGCAGAAAAAAATCTTGAAATCCGTGTCCTAGGCAATGATAAATCTCTAGATGAACGTGCACTAAAAATGCGTGATTTGATTTTAAAAGAACTAGCAGATGAAGTTTATATAAACGATGGAGAAATTAAAATCATACAAAGGGCTAAGTAATAATGACAGATAAAAATCAGCCAGATAAAAATGATCAAGAATACAAAGAAGAAATCAAAAGCAAATTTGAAGAGTATGCTAAAACTCGCGATAAAAAACTGCGCGATGAACTAATCGAAGAGCATATGTATATAGTAGATATCCTTTCAAACAAATACGTAGGAAAGGGTATAGAAAAAGAAGATCTCTATCAAGTAGCAAGCCTTGGCCTTATCTATGCGGTAGATAGATTTGACCCATCAAAGGGTTATGAATTTTCTTCCTTTGCAACTCCAACAATTATGGGAGAGCTAAAACGTTACTTTAGAGATAAGGGTTGGGTTATAAGAGTCCCAAGACGTATCCAAAACCTTTATAAAAAAATAAATAACGCCAAAAAAACCCTACCTCAAGAACTTCAAAGAACTCCAACTGTAAAAGACATTGCAGATTATTTGGGAGAAGATGAAGAGACAATACTTGAGACTATGGAAGCAAGTAAGGTGTATTCTCCACAAAGTCTTGATATGAAATATCAAGTACAAAAAGGAGAAAACTCTATCGACCTTGCTGATATGATAGGCGAAGAAGATAGAAACTTTGATTCAGTAGAGCTAACAGATTTGATAGAAAAATCAACTGCGAGATTAAATGATTTAGAAAAAGATATTTTGCAATTAAGATACTATGAGGGACGCACCCAAATAGATATTGCAGAAACTTTAGATATCAGCCAAATGACTGTATCAAGGATAGAAAAGAAAATACTCCAAAAATTCACACTAGAATTAGAAAAAATGGAAAATATGTAAGACCACACCATACTACGGTGTGGTTTTTGTTTGTTTAAAAATATATTAGACTGGTTTTTAAGGAAATTGTTTCACGTGAAACAAATTTAAACCTAGGTAAATATTATCTCTATATTTAATAATTAAAAAATAACGATTTAAATTGTAAAAAATTAACGAAGGATTACAATTTATCAAAAAGTTTGATATATTATTAGTGAAATAATTTAAATATTGTAAGAAGGATAATATAAGACATTAGATTGTAAAAATTAGGAGGAGGACCCATGTCTTATGACTACAGCTTCATAGGCAGCGAAATAAGAAGGATAAGAAAAAATAGGAATATTTCTCAAAAAGATTTGGCTAATATGGTGGGCATATCTGAGGAGAGCTTGCGTAGGATAGAAAATAACCATAATAACCCAAGGATGGATAATTTTTTGCAAATTCTAGAAGTTTTAGGTATAGATTTTGAAATCATCCTAATGGATGATTGTGGGTCTTCTTGGCATCTAATCAATGAACAAATAAAGGCTATAGACAATGATTTAGAAAACTTATCCTTAAGCAATTTACATACTAATATCGAAAGGCTTGAAAGCTTAAAAGACTTTACCTCAGCATCCTATCAAACAAAACTCATGCAATATATCCTCTATTATCAAGGCATCTACGAAAAAGATATCAATAAAGATTACTTAAAATTTAGAGATTGTCTATTAAAGGCCCTAGAAATTAATGGCAAGTCTCTTAATGAAGACATTAATAATACATATTGTGATATAGAAAAACGTATCTTAATAAAATTATCAGAATATTATTATTACAGCAATGCTAAGGAAAATTCTAGGGCAATTTTAACCTACCTATTAGAAAATGTCGATGTCAATGATAATAACTACATAGATATCCTATATAACCTTGCAAAGTATAATTATATGCAAAAATCTTACAATGAAGCCATAGAAACTTGCCAAAAGGCAATAGATCTAAGCTCTAAGACAAATAACTATAAGAGAATAATTTTAATTTACTATTTACTAGGTATCAGCAAGTTTAAGTTTAATAAAAAATCCTACAAAGAAGACATAGAAAAATCCCTCATCCTATGTGATTTACTAAAAAAACCAGAATTGAAAATAATTATTAATCAAAGTGTAAGTAGTATCCTAGCAGAAAAAGTAACCCCACAAAACTGTGGGGTTACTTTTATATGGATCTTTTATATAATGTAGTTGAAAGGAAGTTAAATATGAAAAGAAAAAATATAAGAAAAATTTGTACCATATTAGTTTTTGGTATTGCTGTTTTTTCAAAGGTAAGATTTCCAAACCAAGCTAATTTAGATGTTTTTGCAAGCAAACCACAAATTGAGCCTATTTCAATTTATAGCAAGGCTCCAACACATGAATTAATCACAGCTTGCAACTCAGGTTCTCAAATCGAACCTATTTCAATTTATTAACTTTATAACAAAATTAGCCATTATATAGATAAAGACTTTGGTCTTTATCTCTTTTTGGGAAAATACCAGACTATTTTACTAGGAATTTGTCTCCTTACTTCAAAATTATTTTTATATCATTATTTCTAATAAATAGGCTTTTATATACCTAATGATGAGGAATCTATGAAAAATTTTAAAAAATACATCTTATCCTTTGCCCTAGCCATTAGCCTAGTGACTGTAAATTTAGGCCCTACTGCCTTCGCTATTAAAAATGATGCTGGTAGTGAGCAGAGCAATCTTGAAATCTCTCCTAGCGGTTTCGCCCTAGATGAGGACCAGCTTGTAGATGATTTAGAAATTGACCAAGCACCAATTAATCCAGAATTTAACAGGCAAGAAACTAAAGAAGAAGCAGAAAAATTTGGTTTAAATGTAGACCCTTTAAAAATCTATACTGATTACGAATCTTTAAATAATCAGCTACCAAATAGGCAAAAGGCTTCGTTTATTCCAGCTTATTACGACTTACGTAATGAAGGAAGAGTAACTCCTATGAGAGACCAAGGACCAAATGGCTCTTGCTGGGCCTTTGCCTCTTATGGATCAGCCGAATCAGTTTTATTACCACGCGAGAATACAGATTTTTCTGAGAAAAATTTAAGAAATACCCACGGCTATGATTGGGGTCCAAAAGATGGAGGGACTTGTCAAATATCAGCAGCTTATTTATCCAGATGGTCTGGTCCTATAACTGAAAGAGATGAGCCATATCATCCCTACGATTTTTATTCACCAAACGGCCTAAGACCAGCAAAAGAACTTGAAAAGGCAATGTACATACCAGATGTAAGAAACATAAATGACCAAAGAGTTCTAAAAGAAGCAATAATGGATTATGGTGCTGCCTATACTAGTGTCAATGGTAGCGAATATTATACAAATATGTACACCATGGGTCATTACAATCCAGGAGATGGCTGGGCTAATCATGCTGTCACTATAGTAGGTTGGGATGATAATTATAGCGCATCAAATTTTAAATGGGGAGCGCCAGGCAATGGAGCTTGGATAGTTAAAAACTCCTGGGGAACTTACTGGGGAAGCCAAGGTGGATATTATTATGTATCCTATTATGATGCCCATATAGGAAAAAATAATTGTATCTTTGTTCTAAAAAATAAAGAAGCCAATAAATCTATTTGGTACCACGATTATCTGGGAATGACTTCAAATATTGGACGAGGAAATATTGGTTGGTTTTCAAATGTTTTTGGCCCAGCCAATCAAAATCTTGAAATTTCAGAAGTTGGAGTTTTTGTACCAACTAACAATGTATCCTATGAAGTATATGTAAATACAAATATTGGGGGCAATAGTGGTTTTAATAATAGAGTAAAAGTTGCTAGTGGAACTTTAGACTTTGCAGGCTATCAAACCATAAAATTTAGACCTCAGCAAATCCCAAGAGGAGCATATTTTGCGCCGATAATTAAATTTACAACTCCAGGCTATCCTTATCCAATCCCAGTAGAAAAACCAATTTGGGGTTATTCTTCAAGGGCAACTGCATCAAGCGGCCAATCTTATATTTCCTATGATGGTTACAACTGGTCAGATATTACTAATCAAATGTATAACACAAATGTTTGTGTAAAGGCATTTACAAAAGCAAGCGGATCATCTTATATAGATGAAAAACCGATAAATAATGATAAAAAAGTCCAAAATATAAACCTTAGTCAAGATTATATAAATCTTACTATCGGAGGCAAAGAATACATCAAATCCAATGTCTTACCAAAGGATGCTACAAATAAAAACTTAACCTACGCTTCATCTAATAGCTATATAGTAAGTGTAAGTCCAGATGGTGAAGTAAGAGCATTAAGAGAAGGAACAGCTACCATTACCGTTTCAGCAACAGATGGGTCAGGAGTCAGTGCAAGTGTCAATGTAAAAGTAACCAAGGCAGACAATATTCCAGGCAATATTTTCAATGTAAATGTAAGTTTACCCAAAGAAAATATAAAACTTACTCAAAATCTGCCACTAACAGTGAATGTACGAGATAAATACCAAAGAAATCTCAAAAATGCCTTGGTAAAGGTAGATCTTGCAGGTGGATCTAGCAAAGAAGCCTACACAGACCAAAATGGTAATTTTAAGGTAGACCTAGCAACAGATCATATAAAAGACCCTGGAATCTATAAGCTAAATGTAAGGGTTACGGGCGATAGCTTTGAAGATTTTACTAGTTCCTATGATGTAGAAATTACAGATGAAGATGTTAAAAATGATAAGGGTGATTTTGCCTTAAGACTTATCCTTAAAAAGGAAGAATACGAAATAGGTGAGAGAATTCCTATAAAAATCATAACAAGCTTAAATAAAGAACCTATTGGCAATATTAGGGTCGATGTAGAAATTACTACACCAGATGGGATAGTTCATAAAAATTCTGGAACGACTAAATATAACGGTATTACCACCTACAATTATTCACCAGATACCAAGGCACCAGCAGGGGAGTACAAGGTAAAAGTTAGCGCTAGCAATGGTAATTACAAAACAAGCGAAGAAACTAGCTTTGTAGTTAAGGAAAAAGACAATAGCCTAAAGCTATCCTATACACCTGATAGGCAAGTTTACTACTATGGCGATAGGGCAAGTATAAGATTTACATTAAAAGATGCCGATTACCGCTTAATGAGCAATCAAAAACTTGATATAAGGGTGACTGGGCCAAATGATTTTGTCTATGGTATAGAAAAAATCACCGATTATAAGGGTAATGCCAGCATGTATATACAACCAGATTCTACAATGAAGCCAGGTCTTTATACAGTAGAAGTAAAAGCCATGGATGAATCATCTGGCAAAGTTGATGCTAAATTTGATCTTGACTTTATAGATCCAAATAATAGGCCACTTAGTCTTGAAATTATAGATTTAAAAGATAATTACAAGGCACGCACTAGGCCAACTTTTACGGCCCATATCAAGGATGAGAAAAATTTAAACCTAAGATATGCCAAAGTTAACTTTAGCCTAGAAGATAGTAATGGAAAAGTTTTAAGCAGGAGTTCAGCTACCACAACCTATACAGGAAAATTAACTTTTACTGGATCAGTGCTAAATGAAGGCGATTATAAACTAAAAGTAAGTGTAAGTAGAGATTCCTACAAGTCCATAAACGAGGAATACACCTTTAAAGTAAGTAAATAATACGAGTGGGCTGTGTCTCCTAGCAGCCCCTAACAGTTAATTGAAAGAAGGAAGATTTGAAAAAAAAACACATAAAAAATTTATTAGCCCTAATTATAACCGGGTCTATGATTTTTCCGGGAGATTTAGCTTTAGCTAGCGAGCAAAATGATACAAATATCTCATCAGCCGAAGAAACTCAACAAGCAGAGCTAATTCCTCAATTAGAAATAGCTCCAGACCCTACAGATATTTATGAAGACTCAGCTAATGAAAATCAAAACTTAGAAATAAGTCCTTTGTCAAAAGACTTTAAGTCAGCACAAAAATCTGGAAATAAGGTATCGCCCTTAGATATCAATTTTGATTATATAAAAACTAGAACTAGATCAAAATCTCAAAATTTACCTAAGCAATATGACCTAAGAGACTATAACAGAGTATCTCCTGTTAAAAATCAAGGTAAAAATGGGTCCTGCTGGGCCTTTGCAACATACGGGTCTATGGAATCAGTTTTAAGTAAATACGGTAAATTTGATTTTTCTGAAAAACACCTTAGAAATACCCACGGCTTTGATTGGGGTCCAAATGATGGTGGAAATAGAGATATTGCCGCAGCCTACATGGCAAGATGGTCAGGCCCTGTCGATGAAAGAGATGATATGTATGATCCTGTAATATCTGTTTCACCAACAGATGTAGATAGGGTTTTAGATATTGATAAAGTTTTGTATTTGCCAGATGTTTATAACTTTGTAGATACAACAGATATTAAACAAGCTGTTATGAAATATGGTGGTGTTTATACAACTATAAATAGTTCCAAATATTATGAAAATGCACAAAACAAATCCTACTATAACCCAGGTGGGGGAACAGATGACCATGCTGTTACCATAGTTGGTTGGGATGATACTTTCCCAAAAGAATTATTTTCTATAAAACCAAAGGCAGATGGGGCATGGATTTGTAAAAACTCTTGGGGATCTTCTTACATGGAAAATGGATATTACTATGTATCCTATGAAGATGTTTACGCAGGTAAATCAAATGCATGCTTTATACCTAAGAAAAAAGATCCAAATGGCCGCATCTACCAATACGACCCACTTGGAGCAACCAGATCTGTAGGTTATAACAAGCAAGGTTATATGACAAACATCTTTAAGGCTGAGGGCAAAGAAACCCTCCATGAAATAGGGATTTTCAATGTAAGTATGTTTACCGACTACAAACTATATGTTGTAAGAAATATAGAAAAAACCAGCCAATTAGACACTGAAAAAATAGAAGTAGCTTCAGGTACATTGCAATACCCAGGATATTATACAATTGATATTTCACATATAGATTTAGAAGAGGGCGAACAATTTGCAGTTATGGCTTACCTGGACTCATCAAAGGCAAATTACAGATATCCTCTAGCAGTTGAAGCAAAAATAAATAATTTCTCATCTAAGGCAGATTCTGAACCTGGCCAATCTTTTGTATCAAGTGATGGTAAAAAATGGTCTGATTTATCAAGTGAATTAAAGGGAGCCAATGTCTGCTTAAAGGCAATTACTACAACAGGCGAAGTTTTATCTGACGATGAAATGCCAGAAGATCCAAACCTACCAGAACCAGTTAAAGAAGTAAAAAATATTTCTGTAGCTGAAGGGGCTGGTGGACACTTAAGAATAAATAAAAAAGGAAAACTAACTCCAGTAATAGAGCCAGCAGATATAAAAGATGTAGCTATTAAAATCTACACCCTAGATACTGATATTGTGGATGTAAGTTCTGATGGAATTATCACCCCTAAAAAAACTGGAACAGCTAATATTTTAGTAGAAACAAGGGTTTCACGAGGCATTTTAAGGACAAGATTTAGCCTTGATATAATCCCAGCAGATTTGCGTTATGAAAAATCAAAGGAAATACCAGTAGTAGGGGACAATGAATTATATGAAAATGGAGAAACTGATGAAGGAGAAAAATTCCCAGACCCTCCAAAACCATATGAAGATCCATTTGCAATTAGAAATATAGCCATAAAAATTCCTCAAGCAAGTTTAAAAGAGGGAGAGACTTTAAACTTAGATGAAAAAATAAGTGTATATCCAGATACAGCCAAAAGAGAATTTACCTTTGAGTCAAAAAATCCTGAAGTAGCAAGTATAGACGAAAACGGAATCGTGACTGCCCATGCTGCAGGAAAAACAACTTTAACGGTAAAAACAACCAACGATATAAAAAAATCTATCGACATAAGAGTCCTACCAAATTTTGAAAATTATCCAGTAGAGCTAGATAACTTTGATGTATCTCAAAGAGAAAGTGGATATTTCACTATAAATCTAAAAGCAAGCCAAAATGGAGCAGGCTACAATGGGCCAGCAACTCTTACAACTAGAGCAGGCAATGAAGAGAATGGCATAGTTGAAAAAAAATCAACCATTTACTTTAAAAATGGTGAAGCAAGTATTACCTATAACGGCGGAGAATTTGCTGTTTGGAGAACAAACTTTGAAACTGATCTTAAACTCCGTGATATAGAAGATAGCATAGCCTACGAATTTTCCAAAGACAGTAAGTCAGAAGCCTTTATCAGAAAATATCCAAGCCAAGTAAAAGACCTAAATCCAAAACAATATGACCTAGGCGACATAAAAGTAGGCAAAAGAGAAAATGGATATTTTACCCTTTCCTTTGAAGCCTTTGAAGATGGCAATCCTTACACTGGTATGGGTATCGTAGAAACTACTTCTGAAGGGACAACAAGAATAAATACAGTTAATTTCATAGATGGTCAAGCTAGTATCAGATATTCTGGAGGAGATTTCGGAGTCTGGAAAAAAGATTTTGCGACTACCCTAAAGGTTATTAACACAGAAACAAGTGTGTCCTATGGTATGAGCAAATAATGATTGTGGTATTTAGTAAAACTAAATATAAATAAATTTAAAGGGGGAAATATGAAAAGAACCAAAAGACTTGCCCTAAGTCTTGCAATTTTGATGGCAAGTTTGGCTGTAGCTCCTGGCGTAAACTCTATTGCATATGCTAGTGGTCTTGAAGTCAATGAAGATACATTGATAAAAGAAAAAAAACCAGATATCGAAATAGATGAAAACGTCAGCGCTGACCAACAAAAACTAGAAATTGCAGAAGTTAGAGGAGAACTAACCAAGGCACAAAAGTCAGTTGAAGGAGTAGAAGCTGCCGATGAAAAGTATGAAGAATGCTTAAAACAATTTGATGAGGCAGTAAGAACAGTAAGTCTAGAAATAGATGATTACGAACAAAGTGTACAAAATGGGTCCTTATCCCAACAAAAAGGAGTAGCTGGTGGTAGCATTTATGATCTAACAACAATTCCAGTTAGAGTCCAACTTTTAATAAGGATAGGTAGAGCCATAAGATTTGGTAGTACTGAGTTATCAAATAAGGTTGTAGCAGCACATACAAAATTAACCGAATATATTTTAACAGGTATCTTATACGCTGCAAACCCATTTGCAAATGAAGGCCAAATTATGGATTATATCGATAGATTTGAGGCTCTAGAGCAAGAACTCTTAGCTTATCCAGACCTATCACCAGAAGATATAGCAACCATTTACAAAAAGGCTGCTTATCATAGGACAATAAGAGAGGCTCGTAAAGTAAGAAATGAAGCAAACAGAACTGGTAGAAAGTTCCAAGCAAAAGTATTAGATAAAGAAATCTCAAAAGCAGCAAGCCTATGGTGGAGAATCACAGTTACTTGTGGAGAGCTTGATGCTGAGGAAGAAAAACTAATCGCCGCTATAGAAAAAGTAGCTGGTCCAAAAATAAGAGCAGAAAAAATCGAATTTATGGAAGGTGAAGCTGGGGCTATCAATATAGACAATAAAACCAAAATTAGACCTGTAATACTTCCAGTAGAAGTAAAAAATAAAGATTTCTTAATTTACTCATCAAATCCATATGTAGCTCGCGTTATTGGAAATGAAATCATTCCTCTAAAAACTGGTAATGTAATAATCACTGTTATGGCTTTAGATAATGGAATTACCAAAGATTTTGAACTACAAATCCTAAATCCAGGCGAATCATCTAGTCTACCAATGCTAGAACCAACTGGAGCAAATGATCAATATCTAGGTGAAAAAGCAAATCCAGTTACACCAGCTAATCCAGTTCAAAATGTTTCCGATGAAGTAAAAGATATAACTTTTTCTGTTAAATCTGTAGAAATGAAATTAGACGAAACTTATCCACTAGGCCAAAAAATTTTAGTATTCCCAGAAAGAGCTGTAGATAAAAGTCTTACTTACCAAGTAGCTAATCCAGAAATTGCAAGTATCGATGAAAATGGAAATATAACAGCCCTAAATCCTGGTAATACTGAAGTAAGTGTAACAAGCGCAAACGGTATCAAAAAAACTATAAAAGTAAATGTAGCTGACAAGCCAGTAGAAAAAACTTATGCTATCACAAATGTAGAAATTTCACCAAGAAATGCAGGAGTATTTACTATTGGAGTAGAGGCTACAGAAAATGATAAAGCTTATAATGGTCCATGTGATATTAAACTTTCTTATGGAGACAAAACTATAAGCAAGAGAATTTACTTAAAACATGGTAAAGCAGTTCAAAAATACACAGGATTTGATATACCAACCTGGCAAGAACAAGCATTAGCCACAGTAAGTATAAAAGATATTAGCCAAGAAATCGAAATAACATTTAATTAAAGGAGAAATAAATGAAACTTAACAAAATTTTCGCTTCAGTTTTAGCTGTAACATTAACATTTGGACATGTAGCCCCAACTTTTGCAACAAGTATTGAAGTTGACACACCAGAAGAAACAACCAGCCTAAGCATGGATGAGGCAGAAGTTTACAAACAACAAATCAGATCTATGAGAGATGAGGTTAACTCAATAGATATCACAGATGATCAAGACCAAGAAATGATAGATGAATTTAACAAATCTTCCCTAGAAATTGAAGAAAACATCGACAAATCTGCCCAAGGCTTTGGAGTAGCAGATGTATACGATTTATCATCTATCCCACAAAGACTTTTAGTTTTAGGTAGAGTTGGTAGGGCAATAAGATTTGCAACAACTCAACTAAGATACAAAGTTGATGATGCTCACGCAGAAATCGCGGAATACGTATTTGAAGGACTAGTAATAGCAGCTTCACCATTCCACACAGTAGACGATATGAAAGCTTATATGGCAAAATTTGAAGTGTTAAAAGCAAAACTTTTATCATACCCAGAAATGGGCCTAAATGATACAGCGAACATGTATGTAAGAGCTGATTTAGATGTTAAATTACACAAAGCAAGATTCATGAAATACAATGAATTAAAAAACAAACCTACTTATATTATCAAAGAATTAGACAAAGAAGTAGCAGAAATCACAAATGGCAGACTACGTCCACAAGCTACAGTTTTAGAGATTTATCAACTATCAGATAGATTAGACCAAGCAGTAGCAGTAGCCTTAAGCAATGAAGATGAAAAAGCTATGCCATACGAAATTGACCAATTAAAAGCACTTTTAGCTGACCTTAAAAAAGCAAAAAGACGTGGCGATAGCAGAAGAGAAGTTGCAGAAGCAATTGATAGAGCAAAAGAAGAGTTAGGATACACTCGTCCATCAAAAATGAATGTAAACGGTCTAATCCAAACAATGGAAGCCCTAAAATATTAATAAAAACATCCTTTTAAAATAATTTTAAAAATCCATAGCCTAGCTGTGGATTTTTTTATGTTCATTTTCTTATCAAATATTTAACTATCGTTTATTAAATGTTTTTTAGGGGTAAAATTGATAATGAATATCAGAGCTAAAAGACCAAATATATATAGGAGGAAATATGGAAAGACTAGAAAGATATGAGCTATTTATAAATGGCGAATGGATTAAGCCAGAAAGCGGCCAATATATAGACATCATCAGTCCATCAACAGGAGAAAAACTTGGTGAGTTTGCAGCAGCAAATGATGCTGATGTAGACAAGGCAGTAGATGCTGCAAGAGCAGCCTTTGAGGGAGAATACGGTTCTTGGAGCAAAGAACAAAGAGTACAATTACTTTTAGATATTGCAGCAAAAATTGATGAAAATACAGAATATCTTGCAAAACTAGAATCAATGGATAATGGTAAACCAATCCGTGAAACACTAAATGGAGATATCCCTCTAGTTTCTGATCACTTTAAATATTTCGCAGCAGTACTAAGAGCTGATGAAGATGAAATTAGTAAATTAGACGGAAGATTTATCTCAGTTAGAAAACGTGAGCCATACGGAGTTGTTGGACAAATGATTCCTTGGAACTTCCCTCTACTAATGGCAGCTTGGAAACTAGCACCAGCTATAGCAGGAGGAAACACAGTAGTAATTTCTCCATCAAGCCATACATCACTTTCTATCTTAGAATTAATGAGAATAATCGAAGATGTATTGCCAAAAGGAGTTATAAACCTAGTAACAGGAAAAGGATCAGTAACAGGAGAATACCTACAACACCACCCAGGCTTTGACAAACTTGCATTTACAGGATCAACAGCAGTAGGTCGTCACATAGCAGTATCAGCAGCTGAAGCCCTAATCCCAGTTACCCTTGAGCTAGGTGGTAAATCAGCTCACGTAATCTTTGATGATTGCGATATGGATAAGGCAATTGAGGGAGCACAATTAGGTATCCTATTTAACCAAGGAGAAGTTTGCTCAGCAGGATCTAGATTATTTGTTCAAGAAACAATCTATGATGAATTTGTAGAAAAACTAGTAAAAGCCTTTGAAAATGTAAAAGTAGGAGATCCACTAGACCCAGAAACACAAATGGGAGCTTTAAGAGATAAGCAAAGATTTGAAGTATTAGAAGAATTTATCGAAAAAGCAAAAGCAGCAGGTGGTGAAGTCCTAACAGGGGGGCAACCATTAACAGAAAATGGCTTAGATAAAGGAGCCTTCTTTGCACCAACAATTCTTGCAAACGTGCCAGAAGATAATGATGCAGTACAAGAAGAAATTTTTGGACCAGTAGTAGTAGTAGAAAAATTCAAAGACGAAGAAGATGTAATCAAAAAAGCAAATGACTCTAGATATGGTCTAGCAGGCGGTATTTACTCAAATGATATCTATAGAATCATGAAAGTAGCAAATGGAGTAAGAACAGGAAGAGTTTGGGTAAATACCTACAACCAATTCCCAGCAGGATCATCATTCGGTGGCTACAAAGAATCAGGTATCGGCCGTGAAACAGACAAACTTGCCCTAGATGCATACACACAAGTTAAAAACATTATAATCGATGGCTCACAAGATAAAATGGGTATGTTTTAGGAAAATGAATAAAAAAAATCAGATCTCAATTGTGAGCTGAACCCATAAACACGGAATAACTTAATAATATTTTAAGCGGAATGTAATCTGTAATCAACAGGTGACATTCCGTTTAATTTTGTCTTTATTCTGTCTTCGTTGTACCATTTGATATATAATTCTATTTCTTTTCTTAATTGATCATAACTTGTAAATTCTACACCATAGTACATTTCTTGTTTTAGTATACCAAAGAAGTTTTCCATCGGAGAATTGTCTAGACAATTCCCTTTTCTTGACATACTTTGTATTATATTTAGTTTTCTTAGTTTACTAGACCATGAACTATGTTGGTAATGGAATCCTTGGTCTGAGTGTATTGCTAAATTGTCTTTAGAACTAATACCTTTTATTGCTTTGTCTAACATTGAGTTGGTCAGTTTAATTGTTGGGTGATGACTTAGTGTATAGCTAATTATCTCGCTGTTGTATGCATCTAGTATTGGTGATAGGTAGAGTCTATCTTCATGACCTTTAATTCTAAATTCAGTTATATCTGTTAACCATAGCCTATTAGGTCTACTGGCTTTAAAGTTACGATTAACTACGTTAGAAGCTATTTTACCTACTTGACCCTTGTATGATGAGTATTTTCTTGACCTAGTTTTAAATTTAGTGCATAAGAGTCCTTCTTGTTTCATGATTCTAAGAACTCTTTTATGATTTACTATTAAGCCTTTGTTTCTTAGAACTGTACTTACTCTTCTGTAGCCATACCTACCTTTAGTTTTTTTAACTACTAATTTAATTTCTTCTCTGATTTCTTTATCTTTGTCTTCTGGATTTTCTAATTTAATTTTCCACTCATAGTATGAAGATTTAGCAAGCTTAGCTACTTTTATCCATTCACTTGCTTTTGTTTCAGGATGTTCTTTAAGAAGATGAAGTATTATCTTTGTTTTTTCCTTGCTTCTGCTTCCTCTTCTAGTAGCAAGGCTTGAAACTTTTTTTCGAATAGTATTTGCATCTTTAGATATTTATTTTCTTCTCTAAGTCTTATTAGTTCTTCTCTTTCAGACTCAACTATTGTTTTTTCGTTCTTTGATTTCTTTTCTGATTTAGACATATCTTTCTTAGGCCTTCCTCTGTTATCTTCTAATCCAGATAAACCACGTTCTCGATATGCTTTCTCCCGGTTACATATTACTGATCCATTAGTGATATCAAAGTGCTCTGCGGTTTGCCTGTATGAGATATTATTGATTTGTCTATATTGTATTACAGATAGTTTAAATTCACTAGTGAATTTATTCTTAGTTTGTTTTTTAGCTAAGTTACCAAAGCCTCCTGAGTTATATTTGTTAATCCAATTTTCTAGAGTGCTATCAGGTATATTGTATTTATTTGCTACTTCAGGTCGTCCACCTATTTGACCTGATAAGTACTCCAGAACTAATTTAATTTTAAATTCTTTTGTATATTTTGGCATGAAAAAAACCCCTCAATCCATATTCCGGATTTTGGGGTTCAGATCAATTGAGGTCTGATTTTTTTATATGATCTTCTACCCATTCTAATAAGTCATTTTCAGTCAAATTAGAACTTGCAATGCCCATTATTACATCTATTAGCTCATCTTGCCTATAATCTATTTCAAATCCGTTTAAAAAAAGACTTGTAAGCATAGCATGAGCCCCTATTCTTTTATTACCATCTAAAAATGGGTGGTTCATAATTAAAGAAAATCCTAAATGAACAGATTGCTTTATTGAATTGTCATACAAGTATTTACCATCAAAAGTTTGATAGGCAGAATTTATAGATAAATCCAATAAATTTTCATCCCTGACTCCATCACTTCCTCCAAATAAATTAATTTGTTGGGAATGCAAACATAATATTTGTCTTTTATTTAGTCTAATCATTCAGCTAACTTCTTATAAGCTTTTGCATTTTTCTTAAGTAACATATCAGAAATTTCTTTTAATAATTCATCATCAGCTTCACTCAAATCATCGGTAGCTAAATCATCATTTTCCTCATATTCTATTAAGACATACTTTGGAGCATTATTTTTCATAATAACAGCAGATCCCATCTCATCTACTAATCTAGCAACTTTAGAAAAATTTTGGTTTGCTTCTGTAATAGAAACCATAGTTTTTGTATCTATCTTCATCATGAGCCTCCTTATTTAGGATATATTATACCTACTTATAGTCCTAAAACTAGCATTGAGAGACTTTTCACCTATGCTATAATAAATATAAGTGTTATTTAAAGATTTACTAGCAGAAAGTTGGAATAGAAAATGGGACTAATAAAATTTAACAATAGAATATTTTATCTACCACATGAACCTAATACAGATAGACCGCTTCTAACTTATATAAAAGGAGACGAATTTTCCCTTGCCATAGATGCAGGAAATTCTGCTGACCATGTGGATGACTTTTATAAAGCTTTAGAATCAGAATCTTTAAAAAAACCTGACTTGACAGTGATTACTCATTGGCACTGGGATCATACTTTTGGCATGCACAATATTAATGGATTATCAATTGCCCATAAGAAAACCAATGAATTTTTAAAAGAAGAAAAGAATAGACTTAGAGATTCTTCTTATTTAGATAATTTAAAAAAAGAGAATATTTATCTTGCTAGAGAATATGCAAATAATAAGGATATTATTGTCACTTTATCTGATATTGAATTTGAAGATGAACTTGTAATTAATCTTGGAGGTCTTAGAGCAGAAATCTTCCACACACAAGCACCTCATTCTGAAGATACAGTTTTAGTTTATATTCATGAAGAAAAAATCTTGTTTTTAGGAGATTCTACAAGTGAAGATTTCTTTAATAACAACTATATGGATATAGATAAATTAAATTCATTGATAGATACTATTGAAAAGATAGATTGTAAAACTTGCATTTTAGGTCATACAGAACCCTTATCAAAAAATGATTTACTTAATTATCTTAAATCAATCTCTGTTTGATTAGATTAATAAAAGTATATCACTTGACAGTCATAGGATAATTAAGTGAAAAGTATAGAATCACTTATGAAATTCTTCAATGATTTATCACAAAGTAATAATATGTGATCTTCCTGTTTTTTTCCAAATATTTTGGGGTAATATGCTAACAAATATATTTGGGAGGACATTATGAAAGGGAAAGTTTTATTGCTTGCTTTGTTGATTTTTATGGTGGCATGTTCTAATCAACCAGCAAAAAATACTGACAATGACAAGCAGACTGCAAATACTAGTCAGATTGAAAATAATTTTGACCCTAGCCAGATGAATGATCAGCAATTAAAAGAATACCAGCAAGAGGCAGAAAAAGCACTGGCTGAAAATAAAAGAGCCCTAGAAGATATGATGGCAAATATGACTGAGGAAGAACGTGCTGCTTTTGAAAAAGAATTAGAAAATACTGGCATGAGCCTTGAAGATTTCGAAAATCCAGAAAAAATGATGGAAAATTTCCAAAATCAAAGTAACTTTGACCCAAAATCTATGGGCCTTCCTAGCATACAGACCGGAGATTTGGATAGACTTGCTAAAAATGAAAAAATTGCCAGCCAATACGAGGCGAAAATAAGTGAAATCAAGGATGATATAACAATAGAAGATAATTCTGGACCAGCTCCTAGTAGTATGGATGAGCTAGAAAATACCTTTAAACTAGAAAAAATAGCAAGTACTGGAATAGTAGGGGATGTATCCGATTATAAAACTCCAGCTGGCAAAGTTATAAGTATTGGTACTAGCGGTGATGGCATATCTACTATAATCGACCCACTTGATAATGTTGATATAAAATTGCCATATGATATTGATATGGATGATAAAATTGAATCAGCACGCAAAAAACTAATTGATGGAGCAGAAATCACTGCACCTAGTGAATTTGGCAGCCATTTAGAATTTGCTGCAGGTAAAACTTCTTTTGAGCTAAACTTTGGAGATGATGGTAAGCTTAGCCACTTTAGCATTGGCAAGATTCCTGATACTAATCCCTTTAGCCAACAGATTTTAACCCAAGTTTATATTGATAAAGACCAAAAAAGAGAAGAAGGAAGCTTTGAAATCGACGGCAACGAACTAACTTTTCCAATGACCCTGGGCGAACTTAAGGAAAAATTGGGTGGAGAATTTGAACCTATTAGTGAAGAAAATTTTACAGATTTTGCTGACTCTATAGATATAAATAATGTTAGATACCTAGCCTACAATGTCTTAAAGGCTGGGGATAAAAATTGTTTGGTAGAGTTTAAGCATCAAGATCAAAATTCAAATCCACCTGCTGATTGGATAACAAATCCAGATATGGGATATATGGTAAATTCTATAGGATTTTTGCCAGACATTCCATTCTCTGTAAAAAATAAAGACATAGAAATAAACGAAAAAAATTATAAGGACTTGGAGCAAACATTACTAGATAAGCAAATTCCATTTATGGATAGCATAGATGGTATATCATTTCCAATCTATGATAATATAAAATTCGCAGGCAAAGAGAAGCTAGTTACCTTTAGCCAGACATTTTATGAAAGAAGGCTCTATGATGAGGCAGAACTTAAAAAATCTGTCGACCAAGCCTATAAGTCAGGCCAAGGACTGTAAAATAAAACCCAAAAGCTACAACTTTTGGGTTTTATTTTTTTTAAGTGACTTGAAAGAAGAAATAAGCGCAGTTAGTAAAAATCAAATAAATAAGTTTTGAACTTTATTTACTATACTAGTTCTTTTGTAACACTCTCATCAAAGGCATCCATTATTAATTTGAAAACCTCATCCCAATCTTCTTTTTTGTTTACATCGTATTTGTTCATATCGATTTTGATTTTTGGGGAATAGTTGTACTCTTCGTACCATTTGGCATATTCTGTGTGGAGGATCTTAAAGTAGGCTAGGTCTTTTTTGCCTTTTTCTGTATTTTCATCTATTTGCTCAAAACTACGGCCGCGTTTGGCTAGATTTGATAAAAACTTTTCAAATGTTATATCTAGATAAACCAGCAAGTCTGGGGCTTTTTTGGGCATGTCTTCGATTTCTTCTAGCATATTGTCTAAAAGGTCTTTGTAAACATCGTATTCTACCTGGGTGATATTATTCTCCATTAGATTTATCCTGGTAAATAATTCATCTTCGTAGATGCTGCGGTCTAGGACGTTTTTATTATTTTTTAGAGCTTGTTTTATTAATTTGAATCTTTCGTTTAAAAAATATATTTGAAGCAAAAATGCGTATTTTTCTTTATTGTCGTAATAGAGGGGTAGGATGGGATTTTCATCTACTGGCTCTATCATAAGGTCTGTGCCTAATTCTTGGGCAAGTTTTGCTGATACTGTGGACTTGCCAGCTCCTATCATGCCTGCTAATACAATCACTGTCATAGGTCTCCTTGGTTTAAATATTTTGCTAAATATTTATCGATTAAAATTTTATTTTGGTAATCAATTTCTGTTTGGTAATTAAATGTTATTTAATAATTTACTTTATTACTTCGTTTATTGGAGGGCCGCTTTAAGGGGGTTCCGATACCCCCTCCAAAGCACCCTCCAAGCCACCCCGCAAACTTCACCCCTAAACGGCCCCTGCGCGGGGTGCGTTTTTTGGTAGGAATCGCTTTGCGATATCCGTTTGTAGAGGAAAATATAGGCTTTTTTAAAAAGCCTACAAAATAATAAAAAAGAATTCGCGGAGCGAACTTCTACTGATCATTGCTCTCCGCAGGAGCAGAGGGGGTGAAATGGGTCGGGGGTCCGGGGACATAAAAGCCCATTGATTTTGGGCTTTTATGCCGAAAACTAAATGCGATAGCATTAAAAGCTTTTAGAAAGCAAGTTTTCGTGGTCCAAAGGGGCCTGTCCTTTATAAGCCGGACGGGCTAACTGCCCCTACGGCCCTGCTCCCTGGAATTCGGAGTGATAAATTAAATTAATAATTCATTTGATTACCGAAACAAATCTTTAATCATTAGTTTAAAAGATTTTAGTAATTAAATTTGTGCAGTAGCTTAATTACTATTTTGATTTTGGAAGTCACTCCACTAACCGAACGAGCTTGTTTTCCCCTAAACGGTCCCTGTGTGGGGTGTTTTAGTAGGAATTGCTTCACATTATCCGTTCTAAGAGGGAAAGTTTGGAATTTCAAAAATCCTTTTTATTTTAATTTTTAATCTTTATTTAGCTTTGGTTTTTACTATACCTTTATATTTGTATTATTTATTGGATTTTTATTTTATCTGGAAGGATTATTGGATTTGGTATGGAGATATCTTTTTTTATCGTCATATAAAGAGTATTTTATTACAACTATTTTTTAATTTAACCCATAAAAATATCCCCTCTATTTATATATAGAGAGGATTATGGTTTTTTCCTAGTTTTCTTCTGTTTCTGTTCCTGGATACATTTTGCTTGAGCCTGGATACATTTTTCCTAGTTCTTCAAATATTAGTCCTATATCTCCTGTGCCTGTTTCTTCTAGTCTTGCCATTGCTCTTGTGTAGGCTATGTCTATATCTTTATTTGTCATTTGATTGACACTTGATGGGCTAAATTCATAGTATTGGACTAATGATGTTTTGATTGCATCGTAGTCTGTTTGGTTTGATCCGTATTTTCTGATTTTATTTTTGTTTGTTGTTTTTTCTGTTTCTTGATTATCTTTGCTGTCCTGTGTTTGCTCTTGGCTTTCTTCTTCATCTTCGCCAAATAATATTTTTGCTGCATTTTCTATATAATCATCGTAATATAGGTCTATGTCATCTTCATAGGCTTTATGAAATGCGTCTTGGACTGTTTTGTCATCTACTGCCCATACATCATATGATGGGTATCCCATATCAATCATTAATTGTCTTTCGTGATCAAACATTCCTTTATAATCGCCTTTTTCTGCGGCTTGTTGATTGTATCTATTTTCTATGGAGTCTAATGGGAATTTGTTTGATAATTCTGGATACATTTTTGCAAGTTCTTGGAAAAGGAAGTCTTTGGCATCCCAATATCCTGTTTCTTCGCTTAGTTCATTTGCCTGATCGATTAGTTCTTGTAATTGTTCATCGGTTAGATTTTTTACAAGAGTTGATGAGAATTCTCCGACATTTATAATCATATCGCGCCATTTGTTTAAATCTGTGGCGTCATTTGAGTTTTCTTCTGTTGTTTGTTTTTCTTCTTTGTTTTCATTTTCTGCTTTATCTTCGCCAGCTATGTCTTGATTTTCCACAGGTCCATCTAGGGCTTGGGAGATAGTTTCTTCTGAAACTGCATTTTCTTTGCTTGCATTTTGTTTACAAGCTGTAAGTGTAAGGACAAGTCCAAGTGCAATTATAAGTTTTTTATTTTTCATAAGGGCCTCCTAATCAATCTATATTTTACCAGATATAGCTATATTTTAGTAGATGTAGGGACAATTGTAACTAATTTTTAACTTTTTATCCTGAAAAATCTTAAAAATATTACAAAATTTGTAACCTTTTTGTTGCAATTGCTGAAAAAATAGTTTATAATAAGGTCAGTGATTAAAAATAGCAATAGAAATTGTAATAATATTGTAATATAGAGTGAGGAAGAATAATGAAAAAATTAAACAAAACATTGTTACTTGCCTCAACATTATTTGTATCCACTGCTGTTAGCACAGCCGATAAATCATATGCTGATGAGGGGTATGACCTAAATGTTGAACCGAGCAAGTCGACTAATTTAGATAATTACGAAACCGAAACAGACGTAAATTTAGAAGCAACAAACGAAAATCCTGAAATTAATTCAAACGAAACTATCAACTACGACAATCAAGCTTTAACTACTGATGAATCTATCGATCAATCCCAAAGCCTTACACCACAAGAAAATACTACAGACTTACAAGATACAGATTCTAAAATTACAGAAGCTGATTTTAGCGTTGAAAAAAATGAAGAAGAGAATGTAGAACAAGAAGCTCCAGTACAAACCCCATCTAGTGCAGATGTAAAAGAAGTTATCTACTATGATGATTCAAACTTAGATGAAGCACTAAATACTGAGTACAACGAAGAAAAATCTCAAGATATAACTAACACATCTAATACTGAAGTAAAAGAAGAAAAACAAAACGATCAAAACGATCAAAACGCTCAAAAAGAACAAAGTCAAGCACAAGCAGAAGATACTCAAAATCAAGAAAAAGAAAAAGAACAAGAACAAGAACAAGCAAACCCAGACGAAGAAGAATCAAATCTTGACCAAAAAAACTACTATGCTCCAAAGGGAACAGGATATTTTGTTCATGATGGAGATTCTACAAAATATTACGAAGATAATAAGCTAGTAAAAGGCACAAATGTAATAGTAAAAGATAAATTTTACGAAATCGACAAAGAAGGTAAAGCTACAAACCCAAAAACTCTTTGGGGACGTATTGGCAATAATATCTATTACATGAATGAAGAGGGTAAGCTAACAAAAGGTATTGCCCAAATCAAAGATAAAAAATACTACTTTAACAAAGAAGGACAACTTCAAAGAAACAAAAAAATTGTAACAGGTCAATCTTATTACGAACTTGCTAATGATGGTTCTTTGACTGCGCCTAGAAATAGCTGGGTTACAATCAACAAAAACAAATACTACAATGACAATAACGGCAAACTTTTAAAAGGTATTGCTAAAATTGGCGACAAATCATACTATTTTGATAATAAGGGAACACTTACAACAAATAAAAAACTAGTTACATCTGAAAGATACTATGAAGTTGACAGAAATGGTGTAGCTACAAATAAGAAAAACAAATGGTTTACTATCGCTGGAAATACATATAGATCAGATAACAATGGAAAAATCGTAAAAGGTGCTCAAACTATCAACAACAATCTTTACGTATTTGATGGTAGCGGAAAACTTAACCTAAATAAAGCATCTATTTATGCTGGAAAATATTACAAATCAAATGCCAAAGGTCTAGCAACAGTTGTTAAAAACTCATGGGTAAATCTAAATGGCAAAAAATACCACACAAATGGGGCTGGTTATGTAAAAGAAGGTGTTTGGAAAATTGATGGAAATTATTATTATTTCACAAAAAATGGACTTACACCAAACCAAACTATTACTCAAAAAGGTGTAGTTTACACAGTTGATGCAAACGGTGTGGCAACAAAAGAAGATAACAACATTCCAGGAGAGAAAAGTATTGATAAGGTAATGGAATGGATGTTTAACGCAAGAGATAAAAAAATGACATATAATATGGGTGCTGGAAGAAACTCCATCAGCCAAGCTGACTGCTCATCAGCAGTTTATAGATCACTAATCCATGGTGGTTTCTTAAATAAGGGAACATGGGTTGGAAATACAGAAACTCTTTTCCAAATGGGTGCAAAAGGAAAAGTAATGTATGAAGTAAAAGAAAATGAACTTCAATACGGAGATATTTTCGTAGCAGGTACACCAGGTGGATCTATAGGAGCCGCAGGACATACAGGATTTATCCTAAATCCAAAAGACGATACAATCATCCACATGACTTACGGCAAAAACGGTGTTGCTGTAACACCTAGAAAAGGATACATGGGAGATAGCAGAGGCCTACCAGTAAAATACTTCAGACTAGTAGGAGCTAACTCTAAGGGTATGTATCTAAATAGAAAATAAGAAAAATATTTTAACAGTCTAAGACAAACTTAGGCTGTTTTTTTGTGGGCAAGAATAATAAAAGATCCTTATAAAATTTAATTTTGCCTTTATACTCTTATGTAAAAGCATTTTATAAGAAATTTCAGAGATAAAATTTATAATAAAAAATTTATATTTTCCTAAAAATTTTATAAGACAGACTCTATCTCTTTCTATGATATAGCAATAGTTAATAAATTTAACAAAGATTGAAATTTCAAAACATTTTATGCTTTATCAAGATAAAGAAATATGGAAATATTTACATAGGCAATATTTAGGCTTAGTTTTTTCAATGTTTTGTATGTATAAAAATACATGATGATTAATAAAAAATAATAAGAGTGTTGACAAATATATTTTTTTGGCATAAAATAACTCATATCACAATTTAATGGAGGAAAGCAAAGTGAAAATGAAAAAAGTTTTCTCTTCCCTAATGGCTTTAGGACTAGCAACAACCCTAACAGCTTGTGGAGGAAGTACAGATTCAGCAACCACTTCTACAGATAACGAAGCTAAAACAGAAGATAAAGCAGCAGAAGAAAATGCTGAAGAAAATAAAGACGGCCAAGACTCAAGTGAAGATAAAAAAGATGATGACAAAACAGCAGACAATGCTGAAGAAGAATTAGATGAAGAAAGTGCAGAAGATTTAAAAAACTTCGAAACACAAACAAGTGATGACACTCTTGTTATCGGTAGTCCAGAATTTTCCGGTGACTTTTTTGAAGGTTGGCAAAATTCAGCATATGACGTTAAAATCAGAAAATTACTAGGTATCGAAGGATCAAACAGTTTTACCACAATGATTATCGATGAAAATGGTGAATGGATTGAAAACTCAGCAGTACTAGAAGGTGAACCTGAAGCAAAAGATAATGAAGATGGTTCAAGAACCTATATTTTCAAAATCAAACCAGGTCTAAAATGGTCAGATGGTAAAGAGTTAACATCTGATGATTATATCTTCTATTCATTATTATTTACTCACCCAGAATTTATGCCACTTACAGGATCAATAAATCCAGGGGACCTATTTGGTAAGGGCAATGAAGCTTACCACTCAGGTGAATCTGATACATTTGAAGCAGTAGAAAAAGTTGATGATCATACTTTCAAGTACACAATTGATGCATCACAACTCCCTTACTACTACGAAAAATACCTAGCAGCTAGACCAGCTTTTCCAATGCATGCAGTTTCTGAAAACCTAGCATTAAGCGAAGATGGTAAAAAATTAATTGCTAAAGATGGCTATCAACCAAGTGAAGAAGAAGTTAAAAAATACAAAGACTCAGTTCAAGAACAAATCAATAGAGCAAACGAAGAGTTCAAAGAAGTAGAGGATAAAGCATCAGAAGAAGAAAAAGCTGCTCATGAAAAACAAATAGCAGGTCTTCAAGAAAAACTTGACGGTGATGTTGACCCAACAGAACAACTTATCGAACAAGCTATGCTAAATGTATATAACGAATACAGAACAGCACCAAGTGTAGTTCCAGGACCATACAAATTTGATGAATATAACAACAATATGGTTAAACTTTCTCTAAACCCTGAATATCAAGGTAACTTCAAAGGAGATAAAGCTACAATTCCACACATCATCGTTCAATACGTAAATGATAATATATCTATAGACCTACTAGAAAATGGGGACATCGACGTATGGCAACAAGAAGCTGACGGCGGCAAAATCGATAAAATGAAGGCAGCAGAAGAAGCTGGCAAAATCAAATTAAACTCATTTGAAAGAAATGGTTACGGTTCACTTAACTTCTTAACAGATAGAGGAACAACTCAATACAAAGAAGTACGCCAAGCAATTGCTCATCTAATGGATAGAAACACATTTGTTCAATCATTTGCAGGTGGATATGGGGTAGTAACAAATGGTGCATATGGTCTTAGCCAATGGATGTACCAAGAACGAGGAGCTGACCTAGAAGGAAAGTTTACAAACTATCAATTAAACATTGATACAGCTAACGAATTACTTGACAATTCACCATACAAATTTGAAGCAGATGGAACAACACCTTGGGATCGTGCAAAAGCTGATGAATCATTTAACAAAGACGCTGATAATTTTGACTACTATAGATACAATGACAAAGGTGAAAAACTTGTAGTAAACCAATATGGTTCTGAAGAATCACCAATCACAAGCTTAATGAATAGCCAACTTCCAGTAAATGCAAAACAAGCAGGTATGGAATATAACATCACAGCTGGATCATTCCCAACACTTCAAGAGTACTATGTATTCCCAGAAGAAGATGCGGAATACACAGCATTCTCAATGGCACAAACATTCGATGAAGTATATGACCCATGGGCACAATATAACTCAAAAGGTAACGACAACAAATCTAGAACAAACGACCCTAAAGCTGATGAATTGACAGTAAAACTACGTCAAACTCCACCAGATGATAGAGAACAATACCTAGATAACTGGGAAGAATTCCAACTTTGGTACAATGATTACCTACCACAAATCCCACTTTACTCAAACTTGTTCCACACAGGATACACACCAAGGGTAGAAGGATTTGAACTAAATACACCATCATGGGGTATCGAAGATCAAATTAACGCTGTTAAATTAAAATAGTCAAATAAATTATAAAACTAAATGAGCTCACATCTAGTGGGCTTTTTTAGTATTTATAAATAAATATTATCTTTTAATTGAAATTATTATTAATTTGTTTGTATAAATATATAGTCTAAAAACTTATTATTTTTATCTCTAAAATGGCAATTTTTACTGATAATACAGGTGTTTTTAAGTTGACAAAAATTAGCGATTATATTAATATATTATTTATAAAAATTGTTATTTTGGAAGTTTCAAACTTTTTAATAAAATCCTAAAATATGAATTTATTAAGGAATTATTAATAAAAATTATGTAAAATTATTTAAAAATTTCTTTATGTAACAATATAGAAAGGAAAGTTATGTTTCGTTATATAGTAAAAAGAATTTTAAGCATGATTCCAACAGCTTTAATCATTTCTATAATGCTTTTTGCTTTTTCTAAAGCCATGCCTGGGGACCCTATCCAAGCTATGATGCCACAAGGTACTGCTATGACAAAAGAGCAGGAAGCTCAAATGTATAAAAATTTAAAAGAACGTTATGGTTTTGATAAATCCTATTCTGAGCAATATGTAAGATGGCTAGGCAGAACCTTACAGGGAGATTTTGGAGAATCACTTAGAGTAAAAAAACCAGTAAAAGACCACTTAAGAGAACCACTTAAAAATACTATTTATCTAAATATTGGATCTACAATTATTTCATTTGTATTATCTATTTTGATAGGTATAAGGTCGGCCACCCATAGGGGTGGGGTCTTTGATAAGACTTTCCAGACCCTTACTTTAATAGGTATGTCCATTCCTATATTCTTTATAGGCTTACTTTTGATTTATTTCTTTGCATTTAAATTAGGATGGTTGCCTCCAAATGGTATGCCTAGGGAAAACACATTTGGCCAATGGGTAAGATATTTGACATTACCAACCATTGCCCTAACTGTAGGATCTCTTGCATCTTTATCTAGATATGTAAGAAACTCTATGCTTGATGCCCTCAATCAAGATTATATTAGAACTGCAAGATCTAAGGGACTTAAAGAAAAAACAGTTATATACTCACACGCTTTTAGAAATGCCCTTATCCCAGTAGTTACTGCTCTTACTTGGGCTGTACTTGGTATGTTTTCTGGATCTGCTATTACAGAACGTATATTTGCATACAGGGGAATAGGAAATGAGCTTATAACTGCAGTTATTGCCCAAGATTATAACGTAATTTTAGCTTTATCAATGTTTTATGCCATACTGACCCTTTTAGGCAACTTGATAATGGATATAGCTTATGCCCTAGTTGATCCAAGAGTTAAATTAGAAGCTTAAGAGGTGAAATCATGAATAAAACTTTTAATAAATCATTAAAGTCTTATGGAAGATTCTTAAAATCTTATTTCCGTTCTGCTTTTACCTTTGCAAATGATGCGCCAGATATAGAAAATGAAACAAGAATTCCAGAGGATGAAAGATTAGATGAAAATATAAGAGAAAATCTTAACAATCCAAATTCAAATTTTGGTCAAGGGCCAGATCCTTCAAGCGAAAACAAGGATTTAAAAGAAGAAGCAATCCTTTCTCCAGGAAAAGTTGCTGTAAGAAACTTCTTTAGAAATCCACTTGGAGTCCTAGGACTTGTAATGTTTATTGCAATTATCCTAGTGGTTTTTGTAGGTAGCGCGATTCTACCATTTAACCAATATTATTCTCAAGGTAACCTTACAAATGTAGCACCTGGTGGGGCATACATGAATTTTCCAAAAGAAATGGAAAAAGAAGGTACAAGAAGAATTTCGATTGGTAACACATTTGCAGTAGGTCTTACAAATGAAGATAATGTCTATGTTTGGGGATCTGATAACGAAGATCATGTACTATCTATTCCAGATAGTGTAAAAGAATCTATCAAAGGCAAAAAAGTAACTGATGTTGCAGCAGGTGATAGACATATCCTACTTGCAACTGATGATAACGAAATTTATGGCTGGGGAAATAATTCCTTTGAACAAACAAAAATGCCCCCAATGCAAGAAAATCAAATTAAAACTGAAGGCATCCAAAAACTTGGTGCAGGTGTTCAATACTCTGTTGTCCAAACAAAAGCAAAAAATCTTGTGGTTTGGGGATCAACAATGGCCAGTCGATTAAACTTAATCCCATCTGATATACAAGGTAAGGTAGAGGATTTTGATACATCTCCAATCAATATTTTAGTAGCCAAAACTGACGGTACAGTTCAACTTATCGGTGTGCTTGGTGCAGAAAACCAAACAACTATGCCAAAAGAACTTACTGATGGATCTGTGTTTGTAAAAAAAGTTGCCCTTACTAGCTCATCTGCAGCAGCTCTTGATGATAAAGGAAAACTTTATGTTTGGGGTCCAAGCAGAGATGGTATTTCTGGAGACAAAGTCCCAGATTTTGAAGCGCCAATTGTAGATATCCAAGGTGGAGATACAACTTTTACTGCCTTAGATGAAAACGGCAAACTTTATACTTGGGGAAAAGATAATTACGGTGAGCTAAATGCTCCAGAGGGAGATTTTGACCAAATATATGCATCATACTTTAACCAATATGCAGTAGATAAGGAAGGAAATATCAAAACTTGGGGACTAAATGGATTTAGATTTGGTTCTGATGATCAAGGCCGTGATATCTTTACAAGATTAATTCATGGTGGTCGCATGACCATGCTTATTTCCCTAATCTCAACTGTAATCCAAGTTGTACTTGGTGTAATAATAGGTATGATTGCAGGTTTTGCAGGTGGTCGTGTGGATAATATTTTAATGAGGGTATCTGAAATTATTTCATCATTCCCATTTTATCCAATGCTTATCTCACTATCAGCATTATTGCCACCAGGAGCAAGCCAAACTCAAAGAATTACTATGGTGATGGTGCTTTTAGGTTTACTAGGCTGGACAGGACTAGCTCGTCTAGTACGTGGACAAATCCTTGCAGAACGTGAGCGTGATTACATCACTGCTGCCCGTGCACTTGGTGTAAAAAATTCTCAAATAATGATTAAGCATATCTTGCCAAATATCCTTTCTATAGTAATTGTAAACGCAACCTTAGGTTATGCAGGCAACTTACTAACAGAATCAGGTTTGTCATTTTTAGGTTTTGGTGTACAAGAGCCAACACCATCATGGGGGAATATGCTATCTGCTGCCCAAAGTTCAGAAGTATTAAATACTTACTGGTGGAGATGGGTATTCCCAGCACTTGCAGTATTTTTAGTATCATTTTCTGTAAACTTAATGGGGGATGCAATTCGTGATGCAATAGACCCTAGAGCAAATGAGAGATAGAGGAAAAGAATGAGTTTATTAGAAATTAACAAGCTTCACACATATTTTTCTACAAGAAAAGGCCTTATCAAAGCTGTAAATGGTGTATCATTTACAGTTGATGAGGGTAAAACTTTAGGACTTGTAGGTGAGTCTGGTTCTGGTAAAAGCCAAACTGCTATGAGTATTTTGCAATTATTTGAACCAAACCAAAAAATATATGATGGTGAAATAATATATAAGGGTGAAGATTTAGTAAAATATAAGACAAGCCAAATGGAAAAAATCAGGGGAAATGAAATCTCAATGATTTTCCAAGAGCCAATGAGCTCCCTAAATCCTGTATTTACAGTAGAAAGACAAATTTCAGAAGTCCTTATGCTTCATAGAAATATGAATAAACATCAAGCAGCTAAAAGATGTGAAGAACTACTAGCTTCTGTAAAAATCCCAAACCCACACATAGTAGCAAAACAATATCCATTTGAACTTTCAGGTGGGATGAACCAAAGGGTAATGATCGCTATGGCGCTAGCTTGCGAGCCAAAATTATTAATCGCAGATGAGCCAACAACAGCCCTAGATGTAACTATCCAAGCGCAAATTTTAAGATTGATGAATGATTTAAAACACAGACTTAATACATCAATCCTATTTATCACCCACGACCTTGGTGTTATTAACCAAATGGCAGATGAAGTTGCGGTAATGTACTCAGGACAAATTGTAGAACAATCTCCAGTAGAATATATTTTTAAAAGAGATATTACAGACTACAACCATCCTTACACAGTAGCATTACTAAATTCTATTCCATCAATTACAAGTGATAAAAATCAAAGATTAGATATAATTCCTGGATCTGTGCCACACCCATTAAATCTACCAAAGGGTTGCAAATTTGCAGATAGATGTAAATATGCCACAGAAAAATGTGTAAACCAAATGCCAGAATTAGTCGCAGTTAATGAACACCAAAGAATCAGATGTCACTATCCAAATAGAAAGGAAAGAGAAGATGGAAAATACTAACGAAAAAAAGGTCCTATTTAAGATAAGACATCTTAAAAAATATTTCCCTCTTAAGAAAAAAGGTCTATTTAACAAAGGACCTAGTTCCTATGTTCATGCCAATGAATCAATTTCTATTGACATCTATGAAGGTGAAACATTAGGTCTAGTAGGAGAATCCGGATGTGGTAAATCAACATTTGGTAGAACACTTTTACAAATTTATGACCAAACAGAGGGAACAACCCTATATTACGGAAAAACTTTAGAAGATGTTGCCCCAGAATATATGGGCACCATGATAAAAAATATATCTAGCCAGTTTCCAAGCTACAAAAATGCAAATGATGAGCTAAATGATATCTATGCTGAGCTTGAAAATGCAGCTGACGATGAAGCTCGTGCAGCAGCCAATGAAAAGGCAATGTTTAAACGCCGCGATATCGAAGAAAAATATCTAAATATGATAAGAATTGCTGGTGGACTTTTAGTATCCGATGACCTAGATAAGGTCCAAAGTCTGTTAAATGACTACTACACAAGCCTTCGTGAACGTGCAAAAATTATTGCTGATATAGATGTATTTGAGCAAAAACTCCAAATGAGATCTAGAGAATGGGACGAATATTACAATAAACGTGATAATGACCCAAGATATAAAGAGTTAATTGCAAAAAGATCTGAATTATCAAAAGTAGTTGGTGAAAAATATAATAATATCGAAGCATATAGAGATACCCTAAAAGGCAAAGAAGGCTTTGAAGAGCTTGAAAGCCAAAAAGACAATGGTATCGATCTTTCAAAGCTAAACGATGAAGAAATGCGTGAGATGAGAAAAGACCTACAAATGATTTTCCAAGACCCCTATGGATCGCTAGATACAAAGATGACAGTTGGAAATATCATAGGTGAAGGTGTCCTAGGCCATGATTTATTCAAATCAAGAAAAGATGAAGGATATAACGAATACATCCAAGAAACTATGGAAAAATGTGGACTTGCACCATATTTCTTACACAGATATCCTCACCAATTTTCAGGTGGACAAAGACAAAGAATCGGTATTGCAAGAGCCCTAGCCCTAAAACCAAGCTTTATAGTTTGCGATGAGGCAGTATCTGCCCTTGACGTTTCAATCCAATCACAAATTATAAACCTACTTCAAGACTTAAAAGATCAAAACAATTTGACCTACCTATTTATAACCCACGACCTTTCAGTTGTAAAATACATTTCTGACCGTATCGGGGTAATGTATCTAGGAGTTTTGGTAGAACTTGCAAACACAGAGCAAATATTTGATAATCCAATGCATCCATATACAAAAGCTCTTTTACAAGCAATTCCTAGAACAGATGTGGACCAAGGTCAAGAACTGCAAACAATTGAGGGAGACATTCCTTCAGCAGTAAATCCACCATCAGGATGCCGTTTCCACACCAGATGTCAATATGCTATGGATATATGTAAAACTTACCAACCACAACTAAAAGATTATGGCAAGGGCCACTATGTAGCTTGTCACTTGATGGAAGTAAGCGAAGAAGAAAAACAAAGAGCATATGAGAAAAATCAAGCTTTAAAAAATAAAGAAGAGCACGACCTAGAAGAAATGAGCGCTCTATGAAAAAGCCTATAGATAGATTTAGCGGCAAAAACGCCGATGAAATCTATGAAAAAGAAAACTTGTTAGATGAAAATAATCTAGAAAAAGATGATAAATTAGCAATGTTTCTAGCAGCAATGAAGGTATTTTTACCAGGGTTACTTTTGGTAGTAGGTCCTTTGCTGATGCTGACCATATTTTTATAAAGACAAAGACTCCATATACGTTGGAGTCTTTTTTTGACAAGAGAAATATAAAATGGTACTATAAATGTAACAAATTTAGTACTATAAATGTAACCATAATGGAGCTAGTATTGCAAAAACAAGTTGAAGTAAAAATAGAAAATAGAAAATAGAATTGCCGAATTTAGAAAGGAAAAAGGCCTATCTCAACATAGCTTGGCCAAGGCTGTTGGTCTAAAAAGAAGATCGATTATGGCCTATGAAAATAAAACTATAAGCCCAACTTTAGAGACAGCTTACAAAATATGCAAAGTTTTGGATAAAGATATCAAGCAAGTATTTATTTTTGATTAAAAAGAGGAGTAAATATGGGACTTTTTTTCAATGACAAAAATAATATAGATAATAAAGTATTAGAAAATTTTGGAAAAAATGATGCTTACTTAGTTGCTATAAAGCACAATGGACCAATCAAAGGGCTGGTTAAACTCTTAGCTTCAACAAGCTACAATGTTTTTGATTCTAATAGAACATTTATAATAAATTTTACTAGCAAGGGTATATACGAAAAAGAAATTTCTAATTCCACTAAGGGAGACTTCAGCTTGCTACCAGCAAATGAAATAGAATCTTTAAATTTTGATACCAGGGATAACAAGGCTATCATAAACATAGTTCATCTTGGAAAAAAATTAAGCTATGAGATTCCATTTAATGGTAAAATTTTTTCTAATAATAAAATAAATTTTGAAAATATTAAATCTAACGATTGGTATATGATAATTGACTAATAAGATGCTGCTAAATTTATATACTTAAAGATAAATTCCCACTTATCCTTGTGATTTAAAGGTAAAGAATAATATTATAGGAACAAATTAGCAATAATAGAGTGCTTTTGCCAGTCTTATTATTGATATTAAAAAAGACGAACCCTAACTTCGAGGTTCGTCTTTTTTATTTATAAATCTTTTATATTCATTTTTTCTATTTGCTTATTAACACGATTTTTCTCGCGCACTCCAAAGTATATTGCTAATAATATAAATGTTGGGATATTTGCAATCAAAAAACCAAAGAATTGACCTAAAATACTACTATTATTACTTACTCCAATGCTATCGTATGTTAGTGAACCTAAAGATAATAATATAAAGCTTATACCAGGCAATATCAAACCAAAGAACTTACTATCAGTAGATGAAAGTTTAACTTGAACAAATATAACTCCTATAAAAACTAACAAAGTTATCAATAAGTAAAAATTAGTATTTCGCATACTAGACTCCTTTCCTTTTCCTATATTCATTTATTAGAATCTTCGCTGTATCAAAATCAATTTTGTCATTTACAGCAAGTTTTTTAACCAGACCCACATATGGATCTTGGGCATTATCTTCATTAATCTCAATCTTTTGGATAAGTTTATCCAATCTAAGCCTTACAGTAGGGTAAGTAACCTCATACTGCTTTGCTATTTCTTTTAAAGAACCCGATGCAAGTAAAAAGTTTTTAATAAAATTTATATCTTCATCATCTAAATTACTCATCCAGTCAGGAATTACATCTATAGCCATATATCTCTCCTTTAATTATATTCAATATACACTTGAATAATATTAAAATCAAATATTAAGTAAAATGCATTTTTGTTTAAAGTTAAGTTATATACAAAATTAACAAATTTTTGGTACAATAAAAGCAAAAGGAGGCAGATGTGTTTAAGATTAATAATTTTATAGATAATGATGACATAATGATTACTGACCAACAGGGAGCTTTTAGGATAGCAGAATACAAAAGAGACTTATCAGTTACTAAAGAAACTGCCCAAAAAGAATATTTTGCCGCCCAAATGGGGGTTAGGCTTAAACAATTAGTTTGTGACTTATCAGTAAATCCAGTTACCCTCCAACAAGGAGCTATGCAATGGATGGTTGGTGATGTAAATGCTGGTACAGGTATCAAGGGTGTGGGAGATTTTTTTAGCAAAAGTATAAGATCATCTGTAACCAACGAATCAGCCATAAAGCCAGAATACCACGGCTCAGGTATGGTAGTTTTAGAACCAACTTATAAATACATAATTTTACTAGATGTTGATAATTGGGATGGTGGCCTAGTTTTAGAAGACGGATATTTTCTAGCTTGCGAATCATCCCTAGACCACAAAACAGTAGCCAGATCTTCAATTTCATCTGCAGTTGCTGGTGGAGAAGGATTGTTTAACTTAGGTTTATTTGGTAATGGAGTGGTGGCTTTGGAATCACCAGTCGCAAGAAATGAGCTAATTGAGGTTGAACTTGATAATGATGAGCTAAGGATAGACGGATCTTTTGCAATAGCTTGGTCTTCTTCACTTAAATTTACTGTTGAGCGAACAACAAGGTCATTAATAGGATCCGCTGCCAGTGGTGAAGGTTTTGTAAATGTATACAGGGGATCTGGAAAAGTTTTGATGGCACCGGTAGACCTATAAAATTTATTTGAGTATCTATATTGTAGCAAAGGATTATGATATGGATTTTAAAATAAAAGATATATGTAATAAAAATGGCCAGCTAGCCATAGATCATTGGGGCGCATTAAAAAGTGAGCCTTTGGACGCAGATTTATCAAGTGTAGAAAATTTTAAAGAATTTCTAATTGACCAATACGGCTGGGATGAGAAAACTGCAGAAGAATTAAAGTGGTTTTCTGATTTTTCTAGAACATTTGAAAGTGAATAAAGTAAAAAAAATCGCTAAGGATAAAACTTAGCGATTTTTTTAGTTGAAAATACCCATAAAGAAGTCACCTAGTAGGGCTGAGATTAAAAATGTTCCTATGATTACAAAAATAGAAACTATCACTCCCTTTATCCCAACTGACTTAAATGCTCCCCAGTCTTTACCGATTATAACTCCGGCGTAGGCTAGGATTGGTGTAATAATTGCGTTGATATTTAGACTATCGACACTTGTTACAACAAAATCAGATATTGGTGAGATTGGGCTTGAAATAAGGATTGCAATAATTGAAATCCAAAGTACTGCCGAAACTTTTTTAAGTGGTACTACATAGGATAAGAAATATCCTCCTAGGGTAATAGCTGACAAAACTAAGATGCCTGGCAGAGAATTGCCCAGACTTTCATAGCCAATCATATTTGCAACAGTACAAGCAATTATTGTAAAAAATAGGGCTATTAATATGGATGGAAAATCAGTTTTGAACTTTTGCATTTTTTCCTCCTCTTAGCTTATCAAATCTCTTGTATAAAAATTCTGTAAGCGGCAATCCCAAAAATATACCAAGTGGTAGAGCAATTACACTGGAAATTAGGTTTGAAAGTCCAGCAAAGGCTGTCATTTCTGCCTCATATTGCGGATAGTTTGCAATCAGTGCAGAAAGTCCTGCTGTCATCATAGAAGCAGACCCTGCTCCAGTTCCCATGGCTGCTGCCTGTGGGCTAACTATTCCTAGAGAAATTGTAATTGATGTAATGATACTTAAAATTATAGGCCCTAAAATTGTTCCTATAATATAAACTGCCATTACTCCCCTAAATTCTGGAGATTGAGCCCCATAATTATCTTGGATAAGACCTACGTTTGATTCCCTACTTAGGGCGTGGCACATACCGATAGATTCTCTTTTTAGGCCAAGAAGCATGGCAATTGGAAGAGAAATAAGAATTGTACCCAAGTTACCAAAGTTTTGTAAAACAAGGGCAAGGCCAGCTTCTTTGATAGCTTCAAGTTGTGATCCACTAGCTACTCCTAGTTTTGCAATTAAAATTGCAAGCATGATACTCATCATAGAGTTTGCAGCTGGAGCTTCTTTTTCTGTTAAAGTTTTAATTGGTGACATATAAACGGCAAATGATAGAACCATTGCCCAAATCAGGGGAGAAAATACTATTGTTATTCCTCCGACATTTAAGTTTTTTGGACCGATTAGGATGCTTATTATAGCCAAAATCAGGACTGTAATATGCATGCCTAGGTCATCTTTTATTTTAAATTTGTGCATAAAATCTCTTCCTATTTTAATATTTCAAAGGCAGATGCAATAAATGTAGCAACCCCCTTGTAGAATAGGGACTCATCTAGGTTAAATTTGGAGTTGTGGTTTGGATAGCAAACGCCATCTGAGTGCTCTCCTAGGTTTGATAAAAACATAAAGCAGCCAGGAACTTCTTGTTGGTAAAAGGCCATGTCTTCTCCACCCATAACTGGTTTTCTAAGGTCAAATACATCTTCTGGAAGTATGTCGCTTACAATATTTTTAATTTGACCGGTAAACTCTGGGTCATTGTTAAGTACTGGGTAAAATCTTTCGTAATTTACATCAGCAGATCCGCCGTAAGTTTTTGCAATGCCTTCTGAGATTTCAATAACTCTTTTTTCTACAATATCCCTTACATCTTCGCTAAGAGATCTCGCTGTTCCCATCATTTCTACCTTGTCTGGAATGATATTTTGGGTAAAACCACCGTTTATTTTACAAACAGAAACTAGGGCAGAATCTACTGGAGCTATTTCTCTTGAAATAATTTTTTGAAGTCCCATTAGGATTTCCCCAGAAATTACAATTGGATCGATAGCAAGATGTGGGCTTGCTCCATGTCCGCCTTTACCATTTACTTCTATAGTAAACTTATCCATAGCAGCCATCATTTCATTTTCCTTAAAGGCAATAGATCCGCGTGGAATTTCTGCCAAATGTCCTCCGTGCATACCGATTATGAAATCAACTTTTGGATTTTCTAAAACTCCTTCATCAATCATTGGTTTTGCACCACCTGGGATTTCTTCTCCTGGTTGGAAGATAAATTTTACAGATCCTTTTAATTTATCCTTGTTTTCATTTAAAATTTTTGCAGCAGTTAAGGCTATTGCTGTGTGAGAATCATGACCACATGCGTGCATCTTGCCTGGGTGGGTAGATGCAAACTCAAGTCCTGTTTCTTCAGCAACTGGCAAAGCATCCATGTCAGCTCTAATTGCAAGACATTTGCCAGCTTCACTTCCTTCTATTAGGGCAGAAAGACCATTGCCATTTACATATTCCTTGTATTCGATGCCAAAATCATCTAATTTTGATTTTACATAGGCAACAGTTTTTGGTAATTCTAATTCCAATTCAGGAATTTTATGTAACTCACGTCTCATTTCTATACAAAGGTCTTCATTAGCCCTTGCAAGTTCTATGTAATCCATAATAACCTCCATAAATAAAATTATATTTAAATTATAGTTTTTGAAAATATATTGTCAAATATTTTAATTAAGCGAAAACATTAAAAAAATAGGAAAACGATGTTTAGAATAAAAATTCCTGGGTATTATATTAATAAGAAAATATATTTTCAACTAGAAAGATAGGAGGATAGTCCAATGGAAAGAGAACACGATTTTGAACTTTACTTTAAGCCAGATTGTCCATTCTGCTTGAAGGTGTTAGACTTTTTTAGAGATAATGACATCATCAAGTTTCCATCCTATAATATAGAAGATGTAACCTGCGGCGAGGAAAATGCTCGTAAATTAGAAGAAGTCGGAGGTAAGGTACAAGTACCATGTCTAGTTGTAGATGGAAAAGCAATGTACGAATCTGACGATATAATTGAATACGCAAAAGAAAATCTTCTTTAATAAAAATATTAGATATTGAGATAAATATAAAAAGCATTTCGCTTTGAAACTCTGAAAGAAAAAGTGAGTACCACACTCCAGTTTCAAAATTTGCTTATAATAAGAGTAATTAAAGAAATTTGCTTTTAAATTAAACACTGAACCCAAGTTTTTAAGACTATTGGATAAGGAAGTTTTTGAAATCGCAAACACGCGTAACAGACCAGACGATTTTAAAATAACCATTAGAAAATAGTTTTATCGTAAACTTGGGTTTTTTATTTACCTGATTCTAAGGGTATATTGATAGTTTCAAAAAAAGCAGGATTTTATGAGCTGAACCCCTCCATCCGTATTCCGGATTTTGGGGTTCAGCTCATTTTACCCTCTTATATTTTTATCATATATTAAAATTATTGTTGTTTATAAATCAATTCCAACAATTTTTCTTTACTTCACCTACTCCAGTAACAGATAATGCTATTTGAGTCGCAGCTCCAATTATAATATCTATTTTATCTGAATTTGAGATTCCAACACCTTGTAAATAGGATTTTAAATTACGATCTTTGATAGCTAAAGCTATTAAGTAAGCGGCATCTTTTAAACTGCCCAATGTTTCTGCTATTGCAGTTAATTTACCTACTGCGTATCCACCAGCAGCTATTAAGCCTATTTTTCCTAAAGCTTTTGTTACAGCCCAAACACAACTTCCATTAATAGTGATTGATCTAGTACTTACAGATGAGCTATCATTTGCTTTATCTTCGATTTGACCAACATCTATACCATTATTTCTATAAACTAATGCCATCTCGCTTTGATTATCTACTAAGTTTTTATCATATATTTCTTTTTCTGATAAAATTACTCTGTAAACGTAATCAGATAAATCATCCATACTTAAATTTTCTATCTGAGAATATTCATTTGTACATTTTTCAATTTCATCTATAGCTTTAGCTTGTGAGATCAATGGATTTGAAAACTAGAATATAAATCCAATTAATAATATACTAGATGCTATTTTAAGTAACTTGTCTTTCAATATTGATAAAGAATTATTCACCTTGACTTCCAATTAAATTATTAATAATATTGTATGCTTCGATATGGCTTAGATTTTTTAAATCATTCAGATACTCTATTGCTTCTAATTTATTTCCATCATTAATGAGTTTAATTATTTTTGCTATATCTTCATCTGTTAAATTTAATTTTTTCAAGGTTTTGTAATCGACATCGCCACTCATTTCTGATATTAATTTACTTAAATTATCTACTTTTTTTGATAATATATTATATTTATCTCTCAAATAAACACCTTGTGCAATAAATATAATTATTAATATAGCATCAGCTATTGCTCTAATTTTATTATCCATAACCTTCCTTTGTTATTGTTTAATTAACACCTTTCAATCAAGATGTACCCAAAAAGATATGTTTTAAATACTAAATTTAATTAATTTTAATAGATTATTTAAACAATAGTTATTTTATATGTATATTTTAACAGACTAAATAGGGTATACTCTACTTAGTCAAAAAAGATCAAAAGAATAAAATGTAAACATTTTTTATTTATCAAATTTATATGTAATACTATTTTTGATAGTTTAATATTTTATAAATACATATTATTAATTTTTATTGAATTCAATATTTTATAACTATATAATATTAAATATGTAAAGAAAGTTGTAATATTAAAAGAGAATTTATGAGGAAAAAATGTGGGCAGCTGATTCAAGAACAATAATTGCAGAAATAGTAAATATAAATGATGCTCATCCTAATAACGGGTATATAGAAGCATGGTAAGAAAAATATTTACATTATTAATTGGAGTAATATTTCTTTTTGTAAACTTTTTTGTAAATTACATACCAATGAATAATATTGTGATAATAACGTTAATGATCTTAGCATGGATTCCTATTTTACTTTTAAATAATGGATTTAGGCCTGAACTTAATTTAAAGAAAAAAGTTTTACTAAGTGTAGCATCATTTGTAATAGAAGCCTTGATCTTTTTAGTTTCATCTTTTATTTTTGAATCTGGATTGATTTTTAATTTAGATAAGGCATCTTTGTGGGAATATAATAAACTTATTGGTCTATATGCCATTACAGGAATATTTTTGATAGAAGAGTTGATTAAATATTTATATATAAAAAATCACATCTTAAAGCAGGCCACATAGCCTGATTTAAGTTTTTTATAGTTGCTATAACCATAATAGAAAGAATTATTAGCAAAAACTATAAAAACAAAAGAAAAATGCTTTGAAATAATCAAAGTAACTAAGGATAGTGAGCAAAATAGTAAAATCAAAAGGAGGGAAAGAATTGAAAGAAGTAAAAGTAAATAAGAAAAGCATGACATTTTTAAATGGGCTAGGATATCTTTACATACCTACACTTATATTTTTAATATCAGGATATATGATGAGAGATTATGATCTGGTATTTATAAGCTCGTTTTTTACAGTAGTTACCCTAGCTTATTTTTCCTCTTATTATATAGTAAATAAAAGCTTTGATAAGATTAAGGGAGAAAGATTTATAGGCCTTGTAATTCCTTTAATGTTTGCTATATCAGTAGTCCTAGCTATAATTTTAAATATACTAGTAAGTCTTTAAAATGAAAATAACCCAAGCCTCAGGCTTGGGTTATTTTTTAGTCCATTACTTCATAATTTACATCATCGATAATTTCATTTTTTTCCTTATCCATTACATAGTCAGGGATCATTTTGTTTGCGATGGCAAATAATATTGTCATTACAAGGGCATCATCAAACCATCCTAAAAATGGAATGGCATCTACTACAACATCTGCAGGCATGAATGCATAGGCAATTGCAACTGCTACTGCAATTTTTGCTGGGATTGGTGTATTTTTATTTTTTAAAGCATTAAAAAAAGCTGGAATTGATGTTCTAATTTTATTAAATTTTGTCATTTAAACCCCTTTCTTAAAATAGGTTTTAATAAAATTTATTTACACTTATATTATACTTGATAATATTAAAAGTCAAGTTAAATATTGTAAGATTTAATAAAAAATATTATCTTTGGTATAATATTTTTAAGGAGAATATTATGGGATTTAGATTTAGAAAAAGTATAAATCTTGGCAAGGGATTTAGGATAAATATGAGTAAGTCTGGGCCAGGATTTTCTTGGGGAGGCAAGGGATTTCGTATAACCCGCACTGCCAATGGAAATATCAGAGGATCAGCTTATATACCGGGAACTGGGATTGGCTACCAAAAAGATTTTGGCAATCCTCATAAAAAAATTACAGGCAAAAAAAATACAAATACAGCTGGTAGAAGCAAAACACAAAGTGCAAACACAAAAACTTTTGATAATGATTTGACTAATATTCGCTCAAATGATATGAAAGATGTCCTAGTTGCAAGTAATAAAAATCGCACCAACACTTATATTGCCATTGGATTGATTGCAATCGGCATACTTCTTGCAATTATCAATCCGTTTTTTGTAATAATTTCTATTCTAGGAGTGATTTTTTGGATATATAACAAAAACAATCAGACTATTAGGCTTGATTATGAGATGAGCGAGGATGCAAAAAAAGAATTAGAAGTTACAAATAACTTGCTAGAAGGCATCATGGAGTCAGATCAAGTATGGCTTGTAAATGAAGCAGAAGATTTGCCAGAGACAAGCGGGGCCGATATGAAAATTATTTCCCGAGAAAATATTTCCTATTTTAAGGGCAATGATGAGATAGAAACAAATGCTGAAACCTTCACTCTGGATGCTGGGCAAATAAAATTAATTTTCTTGCCAGATTCAGTATTTATCAAAAAGGGTTCAAAAATGTCTGCCCTATCCTTTAATGAGATGGAAATAGACTTAGGAAAAATGACATTTTTAGAAGATCAAAATCTTCCAGCAGATGCGACAGTTCTGGGCAAATCATATGAACATGCCAATAAAGACGGCAGTCCTGATAAGCGTTATAAGGAAAATCCTCAAATAAATCTTGTAGAATACGGATACCTATCCCTTAAAAAAACACCAGGATTTGATATTTTTATAGTGTTTTCAGATACAGTTTTAGATGGGGAATAAATTTAAACAGTAGCTTTGCTACTGTTTTTTATTTCTGTTTTTAGTAAAATTTTGAATATACTTTCAAAAAATTGAGGGAAAACAGGAAAATGTTATCATAAGAAAGTAGGCGTTGAAATTAATTTCTGATTTATGATTATATATTGAAAATAAATTCAATTTAGGATATAGTTTTCATGAATTAGGAGGGCAAAATGATCGATAATAAGATTGAAGCTTTAAAGGGAAAGTTAATAGTCTCTTGCCAAGCTTTGCCAGATGAACCATTGCATTCTTCATTTATAATGGGTCGCATGGCAAAAGCTGCAAAGCAAGGCGGGGCAAGTGGTATCAGAGCAAATACTGCAGCGGACATAAAAGAAATTCAAAAAGAAGTGGATTTACCTATTATAGGAATTGTAAAAAAAGATTATGACGATTCTAAGGTGTACATAACTCCAACTATGGATGAAATCGATGAGCTAGCAGCAACTGGAGTAGAAATCATAGCCCTAGATGCCACAAGTGACTTAAGACCAAATGGGAAGAGTATCGATGATTTTTATAATGAAATCAAAGAAAAATATCCAAATCAACTGCTAATGGCAGATTGCTCGACAGTAGAAGAAGCACTCCATGCAGATGAACTAGGTTTTGATTTTATTGGCACAACTTTAGTTGGCTACACTGACCAATCAAAAGGGGATAAGATTGAGGCAAATGACTTTGAAATTTTAAGAAAAATAATTGAAAAGGCAAATGGAAAAGTCATAGCTGAGGGCAATATAAATACTCCAGAAAAGGCAAAAAGAGTTATAGAACTTGGTGCTCATAGTGTAGTAGTAGGATCAATAATCACCAGACCACAAGTGATTACCAAAAACTTTGTTGAAAAACTTTCAGAAAACTAAAAAATAAAAATTTTAAACAGGAGGAAAACGTAATTATGAGAAATTTAGACAAATACAAAGGTGTTATCCCAGCATTTTATGCTTGCTATGATGATGAGGGAAACATCAGCCCAGAAAGAGTTAGAGACTTAATCAAATACTTTATAGAAAAAGGTGTAAAGGGTGTTTATGTAAACGGCTCTTCTGGAGAGTGCATCTACCAAAGTGTTGAAGATAAAAAAATCGTTTTAGAAAATGTTATGAAAGAAGCAAAAGGCAAATTAACGGTAATTGCCCATGTTGCTTGTAATAATACTAAAGATTCTATGGAACTTGCAGCCCATGCAGAAAGCCTGGGAGTAGATGCTATTGCAGCTATACCTCCAATTTATTTTAGACTTCCAGAATACGCTATTGCAGAATATTGGAATGATATTTCATCTGCAGCACCAAATACAGATTTTGTAATTTATAATATCCCACAACTTGCAGGAGTTGCCCTAACACCAAGTTTATTTGCAGAGATGAGAAAAAATCCTAATGTAATCGGTGTAAAAAATTCATCAATGCCAGTCCAAGACATTCAAATCTTTAAACAAGATGCGGGAGAAGATTACATAATCTTCAACGGCCCAGATGAACAATTTATCTCAGGAAGATTAATCGGAGCTGAAGCCGGTATAGGTGGAACTTATGGGGCAATGCCAGAATTATTCTTAAAAATGAATGAACACTTTGAAAATGGAAATTTAGAGCAAGCTCGCAGTATCCAATACGATATAAATGCAATAATTTATAAAATGGTTTCAGGTCATGGCAATATGTATGCAGTTATAAAAGCAATTTTAAGAGAAAATGAAGATCTAGATATAGGCTCTGTTAGAAAACCATTAGCTGAATTAAATGATGAAGATGAAAAAATTGTAAAAGAAGCAGCATCTATGATAAGAGATGCAAAAGAAAAATATATTGGCTAAGTAGGAGAAAATATGCAGGGTTTTACAACAATTGACTTAATAATACTTATAGTTTATCTAGGAGCAGTACTTTTTGCAGGACTTCACTTTTCAAAAAAGAAAATGGAGGGCAAGGAATACTTTAGGGGTGACGGATCTATTCCTTGGTGGGTAACATCAGTATCTATTTTTGCTACCCTACTAAGTCCTATATCCTTTTTATCACTTGCAGGAAACTCCTATGCAGGCACATGGATAATGTGGTTTGCTCAATTGGGGATGCTAATTGCTATACCATTTACTATAAAATTCTTTTTGCCAATTTATGCAAAATTAGATATAGATACAGCATACCAATATCTAGAAATAAGATATAAATCTAAGGGCCTTAGAGTCCTTGGGGCAATCATGTTTATCATCTATCAAATTGGTAGGATGTCTATCATTATGTATCTGCCATGTATGGTTTTATCTAGCCTTATGGGCATAAATGTAGATATTCTTATAATTATTATGGGAGTAATAGCAATTATTTATTCCTATTCAGGTGGACTTAAATCTGTTTTATGGACAGACTTTATCCAAGGATCTGTTTTACTAATTGGGGTTACTTTTGGTTTAATCTACCTAATTAGCAATATCAATGGTGGCATGGGCGCTATAAGCCACGAACTATTTACAAATAATAAATTTTTAGCAGTAGACCAACCAATGTTTGATGCAAATATCCTAAGAGACAGTGTATTTTTATTAATTGTAGGAGCTGGTATAAATACAATAGGTTCTTATGTATCAAGTCAAGATATTGTACAAAGATTTACAACAACAAATGATTCAAAACAATTAAGAAAAATGATGATTGGTAATGGATGTTTATCAATATTTATAGCTACTGTGTTTTACCTAATAGGTACAGGACTATATGTTTTCTACCAAGTCCAAGGCAATCCACTACCACCAAATGCTCAACAAGACCAAATTTTTGCATCATGGATTGCATATGAGCTTCCAGTAGGAGTTACAGGTTTATTACTTGCAGCTATTTATGCAGCAGCCCAATCAACCCTATCAACAGGACTTAACTCAGTTGCATCAAGCTGGGCCCTTGATATCCAATCAACACTAAATAAAAAAGAAATGTCATTTGAAAGACAAACTAAAATCGGCCAAAGAGTTTCTTTATTAGTTGGTGTTTTTGCCATAGTTGTTTCAATCATCTTAGCTCATGGAGAAGTAAAATCAGCTTACGAATGGTTTAACGGATTTATGGGATTGGTATTAGGAATCCTAGTTGGTATCTTTATCCTAGGTGCCTTTACAAAAGTAGCTAATAAATTTGGAGCAACCCTTGCCTTTATAGTAGCTTCTTTAGTAATGGTTTATATAAAATATTTTGTAGATCCAGCCAAAGTTTCTTTCTGGTCTTACTCAATTATTTCTATAGCTGTGTCATTAGTAGTTGGAGTAATTGGATCTATAATTTATAATAAGGTAAAGGGTATAAAAGATGTACCAGCAGTAAACTCAACAGTTTATAATCAACAATAGGAGAATAATATGATATTTGGAAATATTACTAATGTAGAAGAATACGCTTACTTAGAAGATAAAATCAAAGCTTGCTTTGACTACTACAAAGAAAATGATATGGAAAACATGGAAGCAGGCATCCACAAAATCAATGGTGATGACTTTTTTGTAAATATAGTAGAATATGACACAACAACAGTAGAAAATAGATTTTGGGAAGCTCACAAAGAATACCTAGACCTTCACCTAATGCTTTTAGGAGAAGAAAGAATTGACCTAAACTTCTTAAAAGATATGGACTTAGGTGACTATGATGAGCAAAAAGACTTTCAAGCAGCAGAGGGCGAGAGAAATTCTTCAGTAGATTTAAAGGTGGGAGATTTTCTAGTTTGCTATCCAAATGATGTGCATATGACAGCCTTACAAATCAATGACCCAGTTTATACAAAAAAAGCGATATTTAAAATCAAAATATAATTAAACAAAGGCATGAGACAATAGATCTTATGCCTTTTTAAAACTATAAATAGGAGAAAATATGAAAAAGTATATAAGCATAGACATAGGCGGGACCTTTATAAAATATGGCCTTATAAATGAAAATGGGGAAATCTTAGAAAAACACGAACTTGTTACAGAAGCTAATAAAGGTGGTAAACAAATCTTAGAAAAGACCTTAAAAATTGTGGGAGATTATAAAAATAATCATCAAGTAGAAGGAGTTGCCATATCCACAGCAGGTATGGTGGATACAAAAAATGGATCTATCCGCTATGCCTCAGAACTTATCCCAGGCTATACAGGAATTAATTTTAAAGACCCTATAAAAGAAAAATATGATTTGCCATGCTATGTAGAAAACGATGTAAACTGTGCAGGCCTTGCCGAATATAAATCAGGTGCTGGAAAAGATAGTGAAGTTGCCCTAATCCTTACAATTGGAACAGGCATAGGCGGTTGTGCAATAATAAATGGAGAAGTTTACCATGGAGTTTCTGGATCTGCTATGGAAATTGGATATATGAATATGCAAAATAGCACTTTTGAGACCCTAGCTTCTGCAAAAACCTTAGTAGAAAAAGTTGCTGACTTAAAAGATGAAAACGTAGAAGATTGGGATGGCAAAAAAGTATTTGACCTAGCAAAAAACGGAGATGAAATCTGCATAAAAGCCATTGATGAAATGTGCGAAGTCCTAGCAATAGGAATATCAAATATGGTTTATGTACTAAACCCAGATACAGTTATCCTAGGTGGCGGCATTATGGCTCAAGAGGAATATTTGTATGAAAAAATCGATAAAAATCTAGAAAAATATTTGGAAAAACCACTTTATGATGCAGTGAGCCTTAAATTTGCAAGCCAGCAAAATGCAGCAGGTATGCTAGGAGCCTTTTATAATTTTAAAAATAAAACAGCTAGAGGCTAAGGAGCTTTTATGCCCTATTATGTAAAATCAGTAATTGAAACAATAGAATCAAACTACGAAAACTTCACACCCACAGAAAAAAACATAGCAGATTTTTTCATCCATAATGATAAAAAGGGAGATTTTTCTGCAAAAAAATTAGCAGATAAGCTTTTTGTATCAGAAGCCTCCCTATCAAGATTTGCCCAAAAATGCGGATTTAGAGGTTATAGAGAGTTTATATATGAATATAGTCAAAATTTTATAGAAAGAAAGGACGAGATCACAGACAAGGTCAGCCAAGTCCTAAAAACCTACCAAGAACTATTAAACAAAACTTACTCACTCATAGATGAAAGTCAGATCCAAAGGGTAATAAAATACATGAATACTGCCCAAAAAGTTTTTGTTTGTGGCAAGGGGTCATCAGGCCTTGCTGCAAATGAGATGGAAATGCGTTTTATGAGGATAGGGGTAAATATTGACTCCATAACTGACACAGACCATATGAAAATGAGGGCGGTTTTTCACAATGAAAATAATCTGGTAATTTGCCTAAGCATCAGTGGAGAGACCAAGGAAGTTTTGTATTTTCTAAAAGAAGCCCACGAAAAAAACGCCAAAACAGTTTTAATAACTTCTCAAAATAGAGAAGAAATTAAAGAATATTGTGACGAATTGATTTTGGTTCCTTCCCTAAAACATTTAAACTACGGTAATGTTATCAGTCCCCAATTTCCCTTATCTATAATGGTAGATCTCTTGTATACATTTTTTGTAAATGAAGATAAAAATATCAAGAAAAAAATGCATGATGATACCATAAAGGCCTTAGGGAATGAAAAATTAAAAGAAAATAACCTTTAAAAAATCATTCCTTTTTTAGGAATGATTTTTGTTTTGGTAAATTTATACATTTACCAATTGGTAATTTATTTTTTTTCTAAAATCGTTTGGATTTATTTTGTAAATTTTCTTAAAATTTCTGTAAAAGGTCTTGGTTGTATTAAAGCCAACCTTATAGGCTATTACTGAAACCAAATCATCTGTTTGTAACAAAAGTCTTGCAGCATTTATAACCATCATGTAGTTGATGTACTCATCAAAAGACTTGTCCACATAAAATTTTAGTGACTTATTTAGACTGTTTGGAGTAATGTCAAATTTATCGCAAATTTGATCTATATCTAAGTCTGTATAATAATTTTTGACCAAGAAACCTATGATTTCAGCCATTTGATTGTAGTCTATGACTTGGTCACTATTTTCTATTGTATGATAGGAATTTTTATAATCTTTTGAATTAAGCCCTGTTTTGGCCTTAAAAAATTTTAGAAGATGGGAGGCATCTTTAAATCCTAAAATGACTGAAAGTTCTTCCAAGCTTTTCTCAGAAAAATTTAGATAGCCCATTAGTTTTGTAAGCTTCATCAATGATGTAAGGCTAGTAAAAGTTAGGCCAATTTCTTCCTTGATGTACTTTGAAATGTTTGACTCGGATAGGTAGAAGATATGGGCTAGTCTTGATAGAGTCAATTTTTCGTCCAAATGGGCCCATATATAGTGGAAAATTTCTATTTTGTTATACTTTTGGAGTTTTTTTTTACCCTGGCCTGTTGATTTTTCAAAGATGAGAGAAAGTTCCATCAGCTTTATGCATATCATTTGATTGGCATAGGCCTTGCCGTTTTTAAATGCGTGAAGCTCTTGGTTGAGGGTTTTTATTATAGTTTCTACAGTTTTTTTATCATCCTCATTTAAAAGCACATAGGCATTTTCTGATATAGAATTTGCAATTTGCATGGCTGAGCCAAACATTTCGTTGGTCTTTTTTAAGAAAATGTTTATAAGCTCTATATCAAAAACAATCACATCAAGCTCGATAGGCTCTCTTACTTCCATAATTTGAGTGTAGTACCAAGGTAATATTCCAACAAGCATGCCCTCTTTTAGGGTGTAGTCTTCGCCTTGGATATTAAAAACTGCCTCTCCTTTTCGTAGATACCAAAATCTGGCGTTGGTATGAAGGAGGGGATCTGTGGCAAGGGAGCAAATCTCATTGCCCATGTCTATTAAAACTGATTGGTTAAAATCCGCTTGAAAATATGTTGATTCATCTTGGATATTTGTCTGATTTTTAATACTAATCCCTCCTTTTTACATATAGTACTTTATACTATTATATCACATTTTGTTAGATTAAAGCATAAAAATATTGGGTCAAAGTCTGTAAAATACTCATCAGTGCCATATTTATAAATTTTAATTAGTGCCATTTTATGAAAACATTTGCCTTAAATTTACAATTTTTTTGGCAGAATATGTCCCATATCTATTTTTCATTATGATATACTTTTATCAAGATGATGGTTTGTAAATATTTATAAGTCATATCGAACTTATAAAAAAGGAGAAAATTATGTTAGATACTATATCACGCTTTACTGATTGGTTGTGGAGCTGGCCTCTATTAGTATTATTAATGGGCGGCGGATTGCTTCTTTCTATCAGAACAGGATTTTTCCAAGTGCGCCATTTTGGCTACATAATGAGCCAAACTTTTGGAAAAATGTTTTCCAAAGAAAATCAAGGTGATGGAACAGTTTCTGCTTTCCAAGCTATGACAACAGCACTTGCTTCATCAATAGGGGCTGCAAATATTGTAGTAGCACCTACAATTATTTTCATTGCAGGACCTGGAGCAATATTCTGGATGTGGATTGCTGCAATCATTGGTCAAGCAACAAAATTCTCTGAAGTAGCACTTTCTATCAAATATAGAGAGCTAAACGCAGAGGGAGAACACGTTGGTGGATGTTCATACATGCTAAAAAATGGTCTTAAAGGCAATCTTGGTAAAGTCCTAGGTTCCCTTGCAGCATTTTTCTTTATGATAGAAATCCTTCCATCAATCACACTTCAAACTTTATCAGCTGTTAACCCAATCCAAAGTGTATTTAAACCACTTGCAGTAGATGAACTAGTTGCTAAAAGAATCGCTATTATTGGTATTTTTATTCTAGTATCTATAGTTGTATTTGGTGGGGTAAAACAAATTGGTAAGGTAACTGAAAAACTAGTTCCAATCATGGCAGCATTTTATATTATATGTGGACTATTGATTATAATTATGCACATTGGCGAAGTACCAGCAGCATTTGGCCACATTATCCAAGGTGCATTTGATCCTAAGGCTGTTATGGGTGGTGTAACTGGTATTGCACTTTCAAAAGTAATTTCTCAAGGGGTAGCTCGTGGGGTTTACTCAAACGAGGCTGGTATGGGTTCTGCAGGTTATGGACACGCTGCAGCTACAACAGATCACCCTGCTAGACAAGGTCTTTGGGGAGTATTTGAAGTATTTGCTGATACTATCATAGTTTGTACAATCTCATCACTTGTAGTAATCCTTACAGGCACATGGCAACCAGGTATGAGTGAAGCTGACATGGCTGCAGTTAGATCAATTGCTGTAGAAAGATCATTTAATACATTATTTGGCCAATGGGGGTCAATAATTATCTCAATCTGCTTATTCCTATTTGTACTTTCAACAATCATAGTAATCGTATTTTACTGTGAAAAACAAGCTGAGTATTTATTTGGAACAAAAGTGGGTAAAATTATGAGGGTAGTTGCATCACTTATGATTCTTTTAGCATTATTCGTATCATTTGATAATGCTGGAGTATTCCTTGACTTTACACTAGGACTTGTAGTAATACCAAACTTGATTGGTCTGATAATGATGAGTGGCGAAGTAAAAGAAATCGCTGATGACTTCTTTAAATCAGACAAATACTACAGACTAGATACTGGCAAAGTAAAAGCAACAACTACAACTAGACCAGTAGAAGAAAAAGTCACAACAACTACAACAACAAAAACCAAAGAAGTTTCAGAAGGTGAAACTTTAACATTTGAATCAGACGATGATTCATTAAACAAATAGTATAAATTATTTACAAACCATTATTAACTTTCAGGAGGATACATGAAATCAATCGTAGTAGCCCTAGGTGGAAATGCCCTAGGCAATAGCCCAAAAGAACAATTAGAAGCTGTAAAAGGTTCATCAAAATCAATTGCAGACATCATTGAAACATATGATAAAGTAGCAGTAGTTCACGGAAATGGACCACAAGTAGGAGTAATCAATCTTGCATTATCCTTAGCAGCAAAAGAAGACTCAACAATCCCAGAATTCCCATTAGTGGAATGTGTGGCAATGAGCCAAGGCTATATAGGATACCACCTACAACAAGCTATCGAAAATGAATTAGCAACTCGAAATATAGACAAAAAAGTAGCAACAGTAGTAACACAAGTTGAAGTAGATCCAAAAGACCCAGCATTTGAAAATCCAACAAAACCAATAGGTAACTTCTACACAGAAGAAGAAGCAGATGCAATTAGCAAAAAAGATGGATACACATTTAAAGAAGATGCAGGTCGTGGATTTAGAAGAGTAGTTCCAAGCCCAAAACCACAAAGAGTAGTAGAACTATCAACAGTGACAAACCACCTAGACAATGATGGTGTAGTAATCACAGGTGGTGGTGGCGGAATCCCAGTTCTAAATGAAAATGGCGAACTAAAAGGGGTAGATGCAGTAATCGATAAAGACTTTGTAGCAAGCAGAATCTCATCAGATATCGGTGCAGATACACTATTAATACTAACAGCCGTAGATTCAGTATACATTAACTTTGGTAAAGAAAACCAAGAAGAACTTCGCGAAATCACAGTAAGTGAAATCAAAAAACACATCGAAGACAATCAATTCCATGCTGGATCAATGCTACCAAAAGTAGAAGCATGCATCAAATTTATCGAAGAAAATCCAAACGGAACAGCAATCATCACATCTCTTGAAAAAGCAGCATATGCTCTATCAGGAGAAGTAGGAACAAAAATCATAAACGGCTAAGCCACCCGTGATTAAAAGCAAAATAGATGGGTAACAAAATAAAGGTAACACGCTTATAAAATGCAAAATAAAGCATTTTGTAATATATATTAAGTAATATTTTAGAAAGTATAAAGGAGATTTAAAATGGGAGTTAACTTAAGAGGACGTAATTTAATGGCAATCAAAGACTTCACAGAAGATGAAGTACTTTACCTAATCCAACTATCAGAACAATTCAAAAGATTAAAACTTGCAGGAACACCACACAAATACCTAGAAGGCAAAAACATCGCACTATTATTCGAAAAAACATCAACAAGAACAAGATGTTCATTCGAAGTAGCAGGATATGACCTAGGAATGGGAGTAACATACTTAGATCCAGGTTCAAGCCAAATGGGTAAAAAAGAATCAATCGCAGATACAGCAAAAGTATTAGGTAGATTCTATGATGGTATCGAATACAGAGGATTTGACCAAGACCTAGTAGAAGAACTAGGAGAAAACGCTGGAGTACCAGTATGGAATGGTCTTACAGACAAATGGCACCCAACACAAATGATCGCTGATATGCTAACAATCAAAGAAAACTTTGGTAAACTTAGAGGCATCAACTTTGTATACATGGGTGACTGCAGAAACAACATGGCAAACTCATTAGCAGTAACATGTGCTAAACTAGGTGTAAACTTCACAGGATGTGGTCCAAAAGACCTATGGCCAGAACAAGACGTACAAGACCTAGCACGTGAACTATCTGAAGTACACGGATCAAAAGTACACTTTACAGAAGATGTAAAAGAAGCTACAACAGATGCACACGTAATCTACACAGACATTTGGGTATCAATGGGAGAACCAGAAGAAGTTTGGGCAGAAAGAATTGAACAACTTCACCCATACCAAGTAAACAAAGCAGCAATGGACAATGCTAGAGAAGATGCAATCTTCATGCACTGCCTACCATCATTCCACGACCTAAACACAACAATTGGTAAAGAAATCAATGACAAATTTGGTGACAAATACGAACTAAATGGTCAAGAAGTTTCTGAAGAAGTATTCTTATCACACCAATCAAAAGTATTTGACGAAGCAGAAAACAGAATGCATACAATCAAAGCAATCATGTATGCTACACTTAAATAATTAGTTTATAAATAAACCATTAAAAACCCCGGGAAGATTCCTGGGGTTTTGCTATATATAAGTGTAAGGAAAGTGTAAGGATTTATATACAGATTTGAATAGATAAAGAACAAAAATAAGTATAGTCAAAAAGATTAGTAAATATTATAACTGAACCAGCAATATAGTTATTTATAAATAGTAGGTATAATATTAAATTATTAATAGTATATTATCAATAACTTAATATTATGAAATATTGATTTGTACATAAATATATGGAGGATAGAAAATTGAACTTTAGCACAGACAAACCAATTGAATCTGACTATCAGGATTCTCTAGGAAGGTCAACATTTGCAAATTATCTTGCTAACTCTATTATGAATTACGATAGTAAAGACGGGTTGGTTATTGGCTTATATGGAAAATGGGGATCAGGAAAATCCTCGATTGCTAATATGGCAATTAGTAGAATTGAACAATCCTCTGCTAGCGATATAAATAAACCTATTATAATTAAGTTTTCACCTTGGAATTATTCTGATAAAAACAATCTCATAAGCTTATTTTTTAACGATTTAGAAGCCCAAATAAATAAAAAAGCAAATGATAGTTTAAAGAAGAAATTAGGTAAAGTACTAGTTAAATACAAAGACACACTAGATATCCTATCTCTAATTCCTACAATTGGTTCTAGTCTCTCACTTTTATTAAAATCTGGAGCTGAATATATGGAATCGGATTTGAATAAATTACCTAGCCTAGAGGAAACTAAAAGTGAACTGGAAGAAGCTTTAAGCCAATCATCTCAAAAGATTATTGTAGTAATTGATGATATTGATCGATTATCTAATAGCCAAATAAGAGATATATTCCAACTAGTTAAACAAGTAGGAGACTTTCCTAATATAATATATATACTATTAATGGATAAGGAAATAGTTTCTAGAGCACTTACAGAAGTTCATAATATTGATGGTAATTCTTATTTAGAAAAAATTATTCAAGTACCTTTTGAAATTCCAGAACTAGATAAAGTTAAGGTAGAAAATTTATTTATTGACAAGGTTAATGCTATCATAGATGATGCAGATATAACAATCAGTACAGCATACTGGGATCGTATATTTCAATATTGCATAAAGCCTTATATTAGTACACTTAGAGATATGAATAGGGTGATAAATATTTTTCAATTTAAGTACTACGCTCTAAAGGAAGAAACATGTGTAGTTGATTTACTAGCATTATCTACTATTGAGGTCTTAGAGCCAGATTTGTACAAGTGGATTAGGATTAACAAGAATAATCTAGTATATAACCAATCATCAAATTATATACTCAGTGTTAAAGAACAGCCTGATTTTGAAAAAATATATATAAATGAATTTATAGATTTAGAGCTTAATCCAGACACATCTATAAAAAGTGTGGCTTCATTATTCCAAACTTTTGATAAAGATTTAAATAAAAATTATTCAATATTTGAATCAGAATCAGAATTAAGACGACAAAAAAGACTTGCCCATCCAGAAAAATTTAATTTATACTTTAGTTTTGATTTAGATAGCGTAAAAGTTTCGAATGCAGAAATTGAGAACATCATAAATAAATATGATAAGGACTCATTGCAAGAAACTATAAAGAGCATTACCTCTTCAGGTAATATCAAATACTTGTTAGATGAATTGACTTCAATGGTAGAGCAAATATCTTATAACCGTCTTGAAATAATTACCAAATCAGTTATAGAGAATATGGGATACTTAGAAACAATTGATTCTCCTAGATCTGAAATTCGCTCAGCTGAAAGATTTGTATATAGCTCATTTGAAAGAATCAAAACAAACGATGAAAGATTTGATGTTTTAAAAACATCATTAAAAAATATGAATATAAAAGCTTTGGGATTCTTCTCTTTTATAATCAACAATCAAGGGTATGCTTTTGGAAGAATAGAACATAGTCCGCAAAATCCAGAAAATCAAATTATAAGTTCTGAACAATTAGACTTACTAGAAAGTGAGTATCTAGATAAAATTTATAATATCAATCCACCAGAAGCAATGTTTGAAATACTGGAATTTCCTTTCTTTTTAGGTGAATGGGAAATAATAGATAAAGAAGGACAATATAAGTTTTTATCGGCCTTGATGTCAGATGAACAATTCATGCTGCGATTTGTGTGCAATCTAGCTCATCGATGGTATGGAAATGGAGAAGGCGGATGGGAATTCTACAATGAAATATATAAAAAATTTGTATCAGATAATCAAATATATAACACTATTCAGGATTGGGGCAAAGAGGATCTAGATAAGTTTAATAAAGAAGAAAAAATTAAGCTAGCTACATTTGTGTTAAGCTATGAATCTGAGAATGATAACCTTATATCCGAATCCGAGTCAAAAAAATTTTGGATAAGTTGAATAGAGGAGTTTAGCCGCAATTGGCTAAATATTATAGTTTCTTTATATCTGTATCTTTTTATATTATAGACTAAAACCTAGATATAGTATTATAGTTTTAAATTTTCCCAAGATAGAGATACAGTCTGTAAGACATGTAGTATTTAAGATAGAGGAGCCTTTAGTCGGGAAAATCAACATAGAACAATTAAATTACTTCCATCGGAATAGTTCCTAATATATATGGTATAATTTACATAGAGAATGTGGGTATAACTTAATCAGTGAATACTATAAAAGAATATAAAAAAATGTATGATTATATATTCTGTTTATTGTGTCTGGGTATATAATTAAATCAGTAAAAGTTAAAATATAATTAAAATTTATTTGAGGTAGATATATATGAAATTTAATGATATAAATGAATTAAACATTATTGAAATAGTCGGATTATTAGTAGCTATTGTAGCATTAATTGTTTCAATCTTGGCTATATTTATCAGTAAGAATATTGCTGTAACGGATAGAAAGGCTAATACTTATACAGATGTTATTGTATACTTGGAAAAAATAGCTTTTATAAGTGAAAGCCCTAAGTTTGGGTTGGAAAATACAATGATTGAAGATGTTAACGATGAATGGATTAAAGAACAAGTTATATCTGCTGTAGATATAAAATCTCGACTTGATTTATATGATAAAAATAAAGCTGAAGATTTTTGGAGTATAGTTTCGGATATTTATGGTAAAGAACATAAATTTGATCAGGATAAATATAAAAAACTCCGAGAAGAGATTGTTAATGAACTTAATGAATAATTTAACTTCTAATAAATTAATATAATAATTCTCGTGAAGTGATTTTTAAAATCACTTATAACTAACTAATTCGAATCAGATTTCTACTTGATTCTTATTAAATATAAAAAAGTTCTCAAAAAATTGTGATAGTACAAGATACTTGACCATCACATAAATAACCTCACTACAAACTATTACATATATAGCTCTATACTATATTCTGATACAATACTAATCCACAATCGTGGACATCAATATATATTGTATATTAAATAGGCAATCGGAATTAATAGCTAAATTTCTATTTCTAATTGACTATTTTTGTTAAATTGTACTAATAAGAAGTGGAATATGGAAGTTACTATTAATCTTTACCAAATATTTTGGGATGCCTCTGATGATTTGCGTAGACAGATGGATGCCAATGAGGATAGAAAATCACCTATTAGACACAGAATATTATTGTAAAGGAGATGCTATGAGAGAGTCAGACCTATATTGGCAAACGTATATAAAACTAGAAAATGAATTAGTAGATCTTTCACACCATATATACATAAGTGATAAGATGGTTCAAATAAAAAATGATTTAGATGAGTTTAGTTTCAATCAACTATATGTATATTCTCCTTACATAGCAGACTTAATAGTAAGATGTGGGGTAGAAATAGAAGCCATTTCTAAAGAGTTATATTTTAAAAATGGGGGAGAACCGAAGAAAAAAGAGCATTATTTAAAATTTGATTCGGATTGTATAAAATTATTACATAATAAATGGAACTTCACTAATAAACAGGTAAATATAGTGTCACTAAATTTTGATTTATCTGATGAGAACTCAATACTATTTCCTTTAAAGGATGCTCATATTAAGTATAAAACTTTATGGAAAAAAACCTATCAAGAATTAAAGCATAATAGATACAAAAATATATCTAAAGGTAATATTAAAGCCCTATTGGAATCGATGGCAGCATTGTATTTATTAAATGTTTATAATAAGAATAATAGGTTGTATTGTAAATATAATGAAATTAAAAATTTAGACTATAGTTCAGGATCTAAATTATTTAGTGTTGTAGCCCCATCATTCCAAACTGATAATGAATTTAAAACATCATCTAGTCCATACATTGCATCATTTAGTAAAGTTGGATTTAATAAAATTCTAGAGTTAGAAGAAAGTAAGAAAGATTATCTATATATATTTTTATTAAAACAACCAGAAACAAGAAATCAAAGTTTATTTAATTATATACAGGAAGATTATGGTTATTTCAATTTATCAGATTTATCAATTGAAGAAGCCTTTAAATATCTAGGAAAATTTAGGATTAAAGAGAAGTATAAAGGCTTCAATTCTTTTCAAGAGAAGAAGAATGCTTTCTTAAATAGTAATGAAATAAATGGTGAATTATACCAAAATGCGAAAGAATTTAAGCAAGATGAGTTAAATGAAAATAATATAGATTCTGCAATTGAGCTAGCGGGTTCTTTCTACGGCTTAGAAATTATGAATAAGCATATTAGAGAAGTATGGGTACCCATATCGAAGAATGAACAGATTTGTGAGGTTCTAATTCCTGAATGATTTTCAATTTATAATTTTCAAAACTCTCTATAAAATTAATATGGATATTATAAAATATTTATGCACAGAAATAAATAGTATTTTTTATAGATACTAGAAATATATCCTGATATGAGTAATTAAGAATTATAGAAAAGAAAAGGAATCTGACTTTTTATATAAAGTCAGATTCCTTATTTGTATATACCTATTCTAAGGAAATCATAAAGTTAATTTTATTAGTTATCTAATTCTGGAAAAATTTTTACTAAATTTTCTTCAAATCTATCTTTTTGTATACTATCTAGAGAATCAAGAAGTCTTAGATTATGTTTATCTATTTTTATATCTTTACTAAATCCTAGGATATAATTTGTAGCTATTCTGTAGATAATTTCTGTTGGAGCTAATCCATACACCTGCTTATTAAAGATATGATTTAGCCTATCTTTTTGGTCTGGATAAGTCTTATTTATATTATCACTTCTATACAATCTTTTAACAATCTCAGCGATATATAGACCAGACTTCATGTAAGGATCCATGAAGGTAAATTCTGGATTGTCGAAACATCCTGGATTCTCCTCTTCAAGCAGGTCTAACATTTGATTAACTACTTTTCTTGGCGTAAATATTTGGTTAGTTTTTTGTGGTGGGATATAATCAAAAATGTCTCTTTTTACATCCTCATCAAAGTAGTTGGCTAGGCTTTCTTTCTTGTCCAAGAATTCTTTAACTGAATCATCAAAAACTCTCTGGTCAAAAAGATTACCATCATAATGTCTAATTTCTCCGCTCTCTTCATCTTCATAGTCGAAACCATCCCTTAGTTCTTTAAATTCCTCAATGCTTATACCTGTCATTTCCAAAAATACATCGTTCGGTATTATCAAATCAATATTAGATAATCTGGTATTGTAATCTCCATAGGCCATGAGGAAGGATGGGATAGTTCTAGAAAAACCTCTAAGCCTATCTCTAATATCATCTTCTATAGTCTTTTTTTGTTTTTCTCTAACATCATTTTCTATAATATCTACTGTAGTATTTTTGGATTGTTCTATTATATCTAGGTCATTGAAAGCTTGATTAATATTTTTGCTAAATTCCTCTTTTTGTTGTTCTAATAAATTTTTAAATTTTTCCTCTATTAGGCTTGATTCTTTTGAAGATGTTGAATATTCTAATTCTTCTTCCTTTAAATATGATAGTTCATTTTTCTTTATTTCATAGCTTGCATATTCTTTTTTGACGGTTGCTTCAACTCTATCTTCTATAGATTTTTTGATCTGTTTTTCTAAAGATTTGGATATCTGGTCTTTGTAGGTTTCCTTAGCAGCATCAACCATAGGTTGGCTAATTGATTTGCTATATGCATCTACGAACTTTTCCATCTCATTTTTAGAAGATTCTTTTATATTAGATATTTCTTCTTCCGCTTTTTTGAAATTATCTTCTACATCAGCGTAGATTTTTTGCCCAAATACATCCTGGGCCTTTCCAATAATTTTAGCTTCTGATATATTCACATCTCCGTTTTCATCAAGGTCCAGACTATCAGCTGTATCATCATCTATATCAACAGGATCATATTTCTTATTTTCTTTATAAGGTTTAAATTTGTTTAGAGTTTCTCTAACCACTTCTGGTGCTCTAAATATATTAGATATATTTGCAAATAAGAAGTTTGACATAAAGCCACTGTTTACAACTTCAACTGACTTTATTTTTCTAGGAATACTCATAACTTTTTCAGCATCAAGCTCAATCATAATTCCGTTTTCATCTTCACCATATACAGGGAAGAAGTTTAATAGCTCTCTGACTTGATCTTTCCTAGTTTCCTCATTTCCACCGCCACCACTTGTAGTAGGGATTAGGTCATTGGCAAATTTCTCAAAAATATCCAGGGTCCTAGCAGGGTCAAAGTCAAATACATAGGCATTTTTCTTTCTTAGGTATTCATTTCCATTTTTAAACAAGCATGGGTTTTGTGCCCTAAAAGCAGCCTGCATATACAAGGATGGAGACTTCATATTTGCTAGCATAAGAACAGCTGTCCATTCAGGTATGGTTACCCCAGTTGTAAGCTGGCCTACTGATAAGGTAATAGTCTTATCGTATTTCTTTATAGCATACTTTACTTTCTCTAAATTATCTTTTGTAATAATCTCATCATCAGTTTTGCCATCTCCTGCAGCAAGTATTATTTTATAATCTCTAAATATAGGATTTTTTTCCAATTTACTTTTAAGAGCTCTTGCAGAGTCAACCCTATTTAGAATCCAAAAAGAATGCTTAATCTCTTCCCTGAGTTCTGGGGTAGAGAATGGAAACTTAGTTCTTTTTTCATCTGTCAGTGCATCTAAAAATTTATCTACATCCTTGCCATAGACAAAGGACCCACTATTATTAGTCGAGAAGAACTCATTTAGGTCAAAGGCATACTCAACCATTTCTCCATCTAAGTTTATACCATCGTCAAGTTCATCTCTTATTATATCTGACATCTGATAAGTAAAAAGATTAAGTTTAGGTAGAGTTTCATAGGGATTTTCTTCTAGCTCTTTGCTTTTGTAGTCTCTTTTTGCTTTTTGCTCATCAGCATAGGTCCAATTATATATAGCATTATCTTCGAATTTAAAATTAGCTAAGGCCTTAAAAGGTGTTCCAGAAAGGTGAAGGGTATGAGACCTAGTAATCTGATTAAAGGCTTGGTCAGTCTTATAAGTATCCACACCTTCGTGAGCCTCATCTATTATGAGTATATCCCAGTCTGTCTTAGCTACTTCTTCAAGTTTCGGCTTATCACCACCAAAATGTATTGAACCTTTTAGGTCTTGTAGACTTACAAATTCTATACAACCCTTACTTGTATCAGGATTGAGTAAATCCATGTACTCATCTCTTGAAAAAACATACTTTTCATTCTTAATACCACTTACGCGGCTTACAAAAAAGTATCCACTTTTTGGTCCTATAAACTTAAGATAGTCATTGTACCAAGAATCAGCAATGGCAGGTCTATTTGTAACTATAAGTATTTTCTCAAAGCCCATCCTCATACATAGGTCGTAGGAAGCCAGAGTCTTACCGAAACGTGGCTTAGCATTCCACAAAAACTCTGGATTATTATGACTTTTGAAATACTCAATAGTTTTGTTTACTGCATCCTCTTGCTCTGCTCTTAGCTTATATGGGATAGCTTGATCTAAATCATCATAGGAAAATTCTTTTTTTCTAAACTTAAAAAAATTTAACTCAGCCGAATCAGGATCGATTTTAAACCATTCTTTTCCATCTTCTTTTTCTATACCCATATTTATAAGGTATTTGTGAAAGTCAGTATCCTTGAATGTTTGATTGATTCTTTCGTATTTAGCGTCATTAGCCCATTCTATCTTATATCTAATGCCAGCAGTAGCTACTTGTTCTCTAATCCTCTTTTCAACATCCCTTTCAGTATATCCAATCTTAGTCCATCCCTCATGGTAGGTAACCCCAGGTGTAGTATAGGCATAGCAAACAGGGACAGCAGGTTTTGTAGTATCTATCTTAGCTTTATTCATTATTGCTACTCCTTATATTATCAACTCTAGTGACTATATATTCCATCTCATCTGAGGATAGGAACATTAGTTTTTTTAGCTGCTTATCTATATTTTTATCAAAATCTACAAATTGATTTTTACTAGTATAATCTAATATGTCAGGTACTCTCTTGGCTAAAGATGAGAGATTTTCATCTGTCATTAAAAAACAGTATCTTATTATATAGGAATTACAATAATTAAAAAAGTTTATTGCTTCTTTTTCGGTCTCAAATATTCCCAGTCCAACTCTAGATCTAGCAAATGCAGATTTATTATCAATTATTTCTATTTGATTATCTCTTTTTTGACCACCAGCATTTGCGCTAGATACAACTACTTTCCATTTTTTTATAAATTCTTTGTTTTTTTCAATTAAATTTTTATTGACAATAAACCATTTTGTTCTACCAGCTTTTCCTGATTTGTCGTTTGCAAAAAGTTTTATTTCAGTATCATAATTAATGGTATTTTCGTTTCCGGACAATGGTCTGCTCTTATCTAAATTATCTTCTATGAAATTACTTTCTATTCCAAAAAATTTTTGAGGAAGTACTCTGTCATTTATAAATCTTAAATTATTATTTTTAACAAATTGCTCAATCTTATTATTAATAATGTTATCTTTTGGATAGAGAGGTAGTAAGTTATCGCCTGGATTTTCAGAGAAAATACTTAATGATTCATTTTTATTTTTATAAATATATTTAAATCCTTTATCTTTCTTAGAGTAAACCTTAGATACAATTGATATTCCATCAAAAATCTGAACTTGTTCGAATACCTCATTTGCATCAGGGTAGTAGATTAAAGTTGATAATTTACTATCATTAATCTGTTCTAATCCGAAAGTACTTGTTCCTTTACCTGATCTGTGAATCCATCTTGCGCCAGGATAAATTAATACAGATGATATATTTGAAATCTTATCAGCTTGTTCTTGGAATAGGGGAAAAATATTTTTTGTTCTTTTTTGATTGTTTCCCTTTGGATTGCTTATTGTTTCTTCTTGATAAGGGGGATTACCCACAACAAAATCAAATTTTTTCATACACTCTCCTTTAATGATTCAAAAGTCTGGGACTTGTTTGCTTTCCAATCATATATTCTACATGCTACTGGTTCTTCCTTTTCTACTTCTACCATTTTATCGACCTCTGACATACTAATCTGGTTATCTTCACCAATCGGTGCCCCAAAAGGCACATTATCTGTTAGACCATCCATCTGCCATAGATTCCAAGATATAATATTGGATAGTTTTTTGAGTGTTTTCTTATCTACATCCTCATCCCAGCGCCTTTCAAAGTACTCTACAAAGGTCAGCAGAACATTTATCCTAGCTAAAAGTAGGCTATCGCCCTGGTATTCATATCCATAGCAAGACATAACAGCCTTAGTAGCCCACAAAATCCATTCTTCCTTAGTATTTGTGTTTTCATTAACTATCCTAAGTTTCCTATCAAGGATACCTATCCTATCTATAGTATGTCTTATAGGCTCGCTAGTTGCTGCATCATACCTTGACACCAAGTAGGGCGCCTCTCCACAAGTGATTTCTAATCTTCTAGACTCTACATAGTCTTGCCAAGTCTTGCCTTCGGGGAAGGATATTATATCCCTTACAGGTTCCCAAGCTTCACCATTTTGGATATTAAAGACATTTTCTCTACCAAACCAGACCTCATCGCAATAATTATTCATATAATTTACAACCCAAGATGGGGTATAGACCTCAGCCTTTTTCCTGGTTCGATCAAGCTGTATTTCTGCACTCTTGCTAGTCCTAGGATTTAGAGCAAATCCATGAGTAAAAGAACCTTCCTTCATTTCGGACCTATCATCAAAACTAGCTCCCAAGTACTCATAAGTATTGGTAGCCCATATTATATTTTTTTTAGTAGATTTATCCTTTAGCAGACTCTTTAGAGTAAGCCTAACAGGATAAAAATTAAAATCTATTAACGGTTGTGTCATAAAAAACCTCGAATCTAATGTAGTAAAAACTAGCTATTAATAATATTGTATCAGGTTTTAGTGAAGAATTGAAACTGGAATATGAAATAATTTATTTAAATTAAATAAGAAATGGATATAAATTCTGTATAAGATATGATTTATTATTTTTAATTAACGTATAATAATAATAAATATACTTATTAAGAATGTATATTTAAAGCAAAAATAAACTTAGATTTTAAACTAATAATTTTTTATAGCTATATGATATAGAAATAGTTATAAAAGTAAAGAATAATAAAAAGAAAAAAATAATCAAAGGAATAAAAAGTGGAAAGATTAGAGCTAAACTTAGAAGATAACACGATATTTTCAGATGATAAGTTAATAATTGATAAAAGAATATCGTTCATATTTGGCAAGAATGGAACCGGTAAGTCAACCTTAACTTCAATTATAAGTGAGCAATCAAATGATTATGATGTTAATATTTTTCAAGGATTTGAAGGAATCGTCGGGGGATATGGTAAACTCAATGCTGTGGTTTTAGGAGAGAAAAATAATGATATTGATCAAAAAATTAAAGAACTAGAACTACAAATTGAAAATACAAATATTAAAATTAAAGAGATTGAAAATGATATAGAGGAAAATATTGAAAATAAAGATAACCTATATTTTCACTTATCAAAGTCTAAAAAAGAATATGAAGATTTCAAAAATAAAATTGAAAAATTCTATTCACAATCAGCAAAGAAAATAAAAAATAAAACTAATCCTCAAATATCCCCTACATCATACAATAGCACTAAATTTAAATCAGAGATATATAGGGCTAGATTAATATCGGAAGATGAGGTAGTTAAAAATAAAGAAGTTATAAAATCAGATGAAAAAACAGCAGAATATATTACTAATATAGATATTAACCTTAATGACTTACTTAGAAAAACTAATGAAATTTTATTAGATAAAGTAGAGGAGAGAGAAGAAATTTTAGAAATATCTGGTGACCATAATAAAAGAATGTTTGCGGAAAAAGGATTAGAAATACATAAATCAGGAGATTCTTGCGCTTTTTGTGGAAATATTATTAGTGAAGAAAGGTATAAAAAGCTATTAAGATATTTCTCTGCTGACGATGTTACTTCGTTTAAATCCGAAATTACTGGTCATATAAAAGCTTTAGATGGATGCATAGAGGAAATTAATCAAATTAATATTAATATAAATGAGTTTTATCCACAGTATTATGAAGAGGTCATAGTAATTAAAGATAAGATAAATAATAGTAAACATTCAATTAGTAAGTTTTTAATTGAACTGAAGAAAGCTAGTGAAGAAAAATTAAAAGATATATTTAATTCATCCCCCGAACTAGAGATCCAAATTCCTGATAATATAAGAGGGTTAATAAAATCTTACAATAATAAGGCTGAAGAGAATAATTCGAATAATATAATTAATAAAATAGAAGAAGCTAAAGAGCTTTTGAGATTACATAATGTTAAAATTTATCTAGATGAGTTTAATTATGATGAGAAGATAATAAACTTAAACAAACTAGAAACAAATTATGAAAGCAATAAATCCTTAGTAGAAAAAAAAGAAAGAGAGATTAAGGAATTAAATAACGAGATTAGAGATATAAAAGAAGAAATATTGATATTACAGTCTGAAACAAAGAGCGAAGAATTATTAGCAAAAAAGATAAATGAGAAATTATATTTATACGTTAATTTTAAATTGGAGTATTTGAAAGATGACAATTTCAAAGGTTACTATAAAATACGTTCGGTCCATACTAATAAGATAAGAAATATAACAGAATTATCTACAGGTGAAAAAAATATTATAGCTTTTCTTTATTTTACTCATAAATTAAATGATATTAATAATCCTAATAGCCATCTAAACAAAATAGTAGTATTTGATGATCCTATGACTTCAAATGATGATACAATGCAATACCTAATTATTGAAGAATTAAATAGGGTTATAAAGGAAGATATAAGAAACAATGATAGAATAATTATTTTAACTCATAACAACCATTTTTATTTAAATATGAAATATAAATATAGCCTTAGAATAAATAGCTATATTGATAATAATTTTATTAGATTAGAGTCTGATGGCTATCAATCCAATATTCGTATATTAAATAACAAAGAGGAGGATTTTAAAACCAATTACGAAGCATTATGGCAAGAACTTATTTTTATTTATGAGTGTGCTCCTAGTGAGTCTATGCTTTTAAATCCTATAAGGAGGATAATAGAAACATTTACAAAATTTAATGGTATTAACAAAACAAAAATGCTTGGTAATGTCTTAGGTGCAGAAAAATTATTTAATGTAAATTCTCACTCTATAGATGACCTAGAGGCAGAATTAAATGGCAGAACTAAGAATGATATAATGAAGATGATGAAAGAGTGTTTTGAAAAGGAAGAATCAACTTCTCATTTTCATAAATATTGGGATATAGAAATAGGATAATAGTAATATAATAAGAAATGAGAATATGCCAAAAGGAATAATATACGTAATGACAACAGTTGTTCCTGGTCTAATAAAGATTGGGAAGACTGATTTGAATAATTTTGATAGCAGGATGTACAATTTGGAAAGACATGGCTATGCAAATGTAACTGGACTTAAGAGAAAATTTGCTATAGAAGTTGAACAATACGATGAAAAAGAGAAACTTTTGGATGAGATCTTTTCTAAGAGCAGAGTTCCAGGGACTGAGTTATTTGCCCTTGATGTCGATCTGGTGGTGCAGTTATTGTCTTCATTTGAAGGTCTACAAGTCTATCCAAAAGAAGAAAGCAAAAAAGAAGTATTCATCAGTTCCACTAGAGAATTAGAAGCCAAATCTGGGATAGATTTAATTCCAAACGGTGAGTACTATCTATCAAGAAACGTAAGAGGGTTTGGTAAAGTAGAAGGTAAACTAGTTGTAGAAGATGGCGAATTGACTTTAAAAGAGGGTGCCATTTGTGCACCTATCAGCCATAAAAATCCGCCAGAAGTGGTAAAGTCTGCTCCTATTGAAAATGGAGTTCTAGTTGAAGATTTAATATGCAGCTCTCCTTCAATGGCAGCTTGGATACTAGTTGGCAAAAATGCAAACGGATGGATAGATTGGAAGAATAGGGATGGTAAACCTATAGATATATATAGAAAAAAATAAAGTATGATAAAGCAAAGTTAAGAATTTATTTCTTAACTTTGTTTTTTATTAAAAACCCATTTGACACCACAAAATCCACCGGTATCATAACATATAGAAATATTTCTATATGAGGTGGATTATGAGTGTTGATTATGAAAATATATCTAAAAAGTTAAAGGCAATTTCTGATCCTAAGAGGCTTAAGATTATAGATATGTTATCTTGCGATGAGCTTTGTGCTTGTGAGATACTTGAAAAATTTGATATAAGCCAACCTACCTTATCTCATGATATGAGAAAGCTAGAAGAGGTTGGTCTTGTGGCTAGCAGAAGAGAGGGTAAGAATACTTACTACTCTTTAAATAAGGATCGTTTAGATGAGATTGAGGATGGTTTAAAGCTCATATTTCATATCCAAGATGACTGTATTTGCAAGGTATAAAATCCTAGGCAAATATTTTTTCTAAAACATATAGAAGTATTTGAATATGTCTATATGTATTTTTTACATATATTATGATTTTAATTTAAGGGAGGATTTTATGAAAAAGATGTATATTTATGAAGATGCTATGTGTTGCTCAACAGGTGTATGTGGACCAAGCCCAGATGAAGAGTTGATGAGAGTATCTACTTTGATAGATAAACTTACAAAAAGTGGAGCTAGCATTGAAAGATATAACCTAACTAGCAATACTAAAGAGTTTGTAGAAAACAAAACTATTAATGGTCTCTTAGGAGAAAAAGGTAGAGATATCCTACCAGTTGTAATGGTTAATGATGAAATTGTTATGACAGGTAAGTATCCTAGCAATGAAGAATTTTATGAAATGTTATTTATATCTGATGAAGCTAAGGAAGAAACAAGTAATGATGGTGGATCTTGCTGTTCTGGCAGTGGATGCTGCTAATAGCAATAAGAAAAAGGAGATGAGTCTAAATGAAACAATTTGATATTAAGCAAATTGACCTAACTAAATACTTATTTTTCACAGGAAAGGGAGGAGTAGGAAAGACTTCTACTGCTTGTGCTAGTGCAATAAGCCTAGCTGATGAGGGCAATGAAGTCCTATTAATTAGTACTGACCCTGCTTCAAACCTTCAAGATGTCTTTGAAACAGAGCTTGATAATAAGGGTGTGAGGATAGAAGGTGTAGATGGGCTTACTGTTGCAAACTTAGATCCTATAGAAGCAGCCAATGAGTACAAGGAAAGCGTAGTTGCTCCCTACAGAGGACAGTTACCTGATAGTGTAATAGAAAATATGGAAGAGCAATTATCCGGATCTTGTACTGTTGAGATAGCTGCCTTCAATGAATTTTCTAAGTTTATAACTGCTCCAGACCTTAAAGATAAATATGATTATATAATATTTGATACTGCGCCAACTGGCCATACCCTAAGGATGCTCCAACTTCCTTCTGCTTGGACTGACTTTATCAGCGAAAGTACTCACGGAGCTTCATGCCTAGGTCAATTATCAGGTCTAGAAGAAGAGAAAGAAACATACAAATTTGCTGTAGATACTCTAGCTGATGGCAAGCTTACAAGCTTAGTATTAGTTGCAAGACCTGAGGAAACTCCTCTTCTTGAAGCAAATAGAGCATCTAATGAACTATCAGAATTAGGTATTAACAATCAAATTCTTATCATAAATGGTCTATTAAGTGGCCATGATGATGAAGTTTCTGAAGCTTTCTATAAAAAACAAAAAGAATCCCTAGATGCGATGCCAGAAGGTCTTAAGGATCTTGAAACTTTCTTTATCCCACTTAGGGGATACAACTTAAATAGTATCGAAAACCTAAGATCACTTCTGATTGAGGATAAGGACTATACTAGTGATGTAGATATTAGCATAGATGAAACCCCTAGCCTAAAAGATATAATAGATGATCTATATAAGAATGAGAAAAAAGTTATCTTTACCATGGGAAAAGGTGGTGTAGGAAAGACTACTATGGCATCTGCTATTGCCAAAGGACTTGCAGATAAGGGACAAAAGGTCCACCTAACTACAACCGACCCAGCCAACCATTTGACTGGCATGATTGAAGAAGATGACTTATTAACTATAAGCCATATAGATGAAGATCAAGAGCTTAAAAAATACCAAGAAGAAGTTCTAGAAAATGCTAAAAAAACCATGTCTTATGATGACTTAGAGTATGTAAAAGAAGACTTAAGATCACCATGTACTCAAGAGATTGCCGTATTTAGAGCCTTTGCAGATGTGGTGGATAAGGCTGATAGTGAAGTTGTTGTTATAGATACAGCTCCAACAGGCCATACACTTCTGCTTCTAGATTCTACAGAATCCTACAACCAAGAGATAGAAAAAAACCAAGGTAATGTTCCAGAATCAGCAAAAAAACTTCTACCTAGACTAAAAAATAGTGAGGAAACAGAAGTGCTAATTGTAACACTTGCAGAACCTACTCCTTTCTATGAGTCTAAGAGACTTGAAGAAGACCTAAAAAGAGCAGGAATTTATAGCAAGTGGTGGATTATAAACTCATCCATATACAAAACTGGCTCTACTAATAAGACCCTACAAGCTAAGGCTAATAGTGAGCTAGAATGGATAAATAAGGTTGACGAGCGCACAGATGGAAGCTTCACAATAATCCCATGGTCTAGTGACCAAATCAAGGGATCTAATTTAGATAAATTAATTAAGTAGGTATATTATGACAGAAAAAACAAAAGTTGCATTTATATGCGTTCACAATTCTTGCAGGTCTCAGATAGCTGAGGCCCTTGGCAAGAAATTTGCTGGAGAACAAATAGATTTTTACTCTGCAGGAACTGAGCTAGTAGATCAGATAAACCAAGATGCTGTAAGGTTTATGAAAGAAATACACGGTATAGATATGGAAAAAGACCAGTATTCCAAGCTCATAGATGACCTACCTGAAGTAGACTATGTCATTTCTATGGGTTGCAATGTAGTATGCCCATTCCTTCCTTTCAAGCACAAAAAGTATGACTGGGGCATAGAAGACCCTACTGGTAAGTCTGATGAGGAATTTATCAAAGTAATAGATGAAATCGAAGGAAAATTAAAGGACTTAATCAGTGAAATAGATGAGGAGTTAGCTAAATGAAAAAACAAGAAGATATAAGCTTTTTTGAAAGAAATCTTACATTTTGGGTCTTGATATGCATGGTTATAGGTGTTTTAATTGGACGCTTCATACCTGCTATTCCAGAGACTTTGGGAGAATTTGAGTTTTACAATGTATCCATACCAACAACCATACTTTTATGGATCATGATCTATCCAATGATGCTCAAAATTGATTTTAAGAGTATAAAAAATATCAAAAACAATCCCAAGGGACTGTTTATAACATGGATTGCCAACTGGATTATCAAACCCTTTACTATGTACCTAATAGCTAGCTTATTTTTCTTTGGTATTTACAAAAATATCATTAACGAAAATCTAGCATCAGAATACCTAACAGGAGCAGTTTTATTAGGAGCAGCTCCATGTACAGCCATGGTTTTTGTATGGAGTAAGCTAACAAGAGGGAATAGTGCCTATACCCTAGTTCAAGTGGCGAGCAATGACCTTATTATATTAATTGCCTACATACCAATAGTAAGCTTTTTACTAAAGAGAGGCAATATCAATATACCTTGGGGGACCCTACTTTTATCCATCGTACTATTTATAGTAGTTCCCCTTATCCTAAGTATGATTACTAGAAACTATGTGATAAAAAATAAGGGTGAAGATTACTTAAATAATGAATTTATCCCATCATTTGATAAGTATACTATGGTTGGATTATTACTAACTTTGATAATTATATTTTCATTCCAAGGGATGAAAATCATAGACCAACCTCTAAATATTGCTCTTATAGCAGTACCACTTATACTTCAAACCTTCCTGATATTTGCTATAACCTTTGGCATGGCATATCTTGCAAAATTGCCTTATTCTATAGCTGCTCCATGTGGAATGATAGGAGCATCTAACTTCTTCGAACTATCTGTAGCTGTTGCTATTTCACTATTTGGCCTATCATCTGGTGCAACACTTGCAACAGTGGTGGGAGTTTTGGTAGAGGTACCAGTAATGCTCTTGCTAGTAAGAATTGCAAACTCAATGGAATATAAGTTTAACAGATAAGTGTATAAATAATTTTTAAAAATTATCATAAAAGATCAGCCTTAGTTATACTAGGGCTGATTTTTATAATTGACTATTATTTATGATTTATACGATGAGTATATCAAATTTGCAATCAATGATTCAAAAATGCAAATCTATAGTCGATAGCTATAAATTTTTAATACATTTTTTCTAAAATATTTTCATATCTAATTTAGATAAAATTTCAAATTTTATTTCTACTTTACATGATTTTTAATAGTCATACGGTATTATAAATATATAATGATAATCAATTTCAATGGAGGGATTAATGAGAAATTTATATATATACGAATCATCACCAAGCGCTGTTGATAGCAAAGAGCTTGAAAGAGTTGATGAGATTGTAAACCACCTTACAAATGTAGGGGCTGGCATTACTAGATACAATTTAGATCAAGCAAAAGACAAGTTTGATGAAAACATGATTGTAAAAAGATTTTTAGAAGAAAATGGAGAGGATGTACTTCCCATTACTATGCTAAACAAAGAAGTAATTATCACTCGAAGATATCCAGCAAATGATGAGTTCTACGAACACCTATTCCCAGACTCTGACCTAGAAGATATGGATGATGAAGGTGGATGTGACTGTGGTTCTGGTGGTACTTGCGGCTGCTAATACTGCTTATTTAAATAAAAAAAACGCCCAAAATGGGCGTTTTTCTTTATTTATTTTTAGTTTCTCATCAAATAATTAAATGCACCAAGTGCTGCTGTTGCGCCTGATCCTGCTGCTATTACTATTTGCTTGAATAGGCTGGTTGTTGCATCTCCTGCTGCGTATACTGACTCTAGGCTTGTTGATCCGTCTGGGTTTACTATTATTTCGCCCCTGTCTGTTAGTTCAACATCGCTTTCTTTTAGCCAGTCTGTGTTTGGCACTAGCCCTACTTGGATGAAGCAGCCTTCTACATCTATGGCGTGTTCTTCATTTGTTTCACGGTCTGTGTATTCTAGTCTTTCTAATTTGTTTTCCCCGTAAAGTCCTGTTGTTTGAGCGTTTTTTACTACTTCTACGTTATCTAGGCTAAATAGTTTATCTTGTAAAACTTGGTCTGCTTTTAGTTCTGGTAAGAATTCTATAACTGTAACGTGCTCTACCATTGCGGCAAGGTCTATGGCAGCTTCGATTCCTGAGTTTCCACCACCGATTACTGCTACTTTTTTGCCTTTAAATAATGGTCCGTCGCAGTGGGTACAATATGCTACACCCTTGTTTCTAAATTCTGTTTCGCCTGGGATACCTAATAGTCTCCATCTTGCACCAGTTGCAATTATTACTGATCTAGCTTCTAGTTTTGCTCCGTTATCAAGCTCTACTTTGATTAGACGTAGGTCTTGGGATGAGTTTTCGCTTTCTTTGATATTTTCTGCAAGGGCACCTGTCATGATGTCTACACCTAGGGCCTTAACTTGGTCTTCCATTTGTCCCATAAATGAAGGACCTTCTGTGTATTTAAAACCAGGAATATTTTCAATTCCTAGGGTTTCTACTACTTGTCCACCAAATTCACTTGCTATTAGTCCTGTTGATACACCTTTTCTAGCTGCATACACTGCTGCGGTTGCTGCTGCAGGTCCTCCACCGATGATTAGGACATCAAAGGCTGCCTTATCAGCAAAATCATCTGCTGATTTACCATCTGCAAGTTTATTTAGTAGACTATCCATGCTTTGCTTACCACCTTCGAAAAATTCTCCATTTTTAAAGATGGCTGGTACTGCTAGGACATCACGGCTATCTGCTATGTCTTGGAACATAGATCCTTCAATCATTGTGTGGTTGATATTTGGATTTAGGATTGCCATTATGTTTAGGGCTTGGACTACTTCTGGGCAGTTGTGACAGGATAGTGAAACTATGGTTTCAAAGTCAGCGCCCTCCATAGATTCAATTCTCTTTTGGGTGCTCTCATCTACTTTTGGAGCTACTCCACCTGCTTGAAGCATTGCTAGGGCAAATGATGCAAATTCATGGCCTAAAGGCACACCAGCAAAAACTATTTTACCATGGTCAAATGCACCCTTTACTTCAAATGATGGCTTGTATTCTAAATCTTTCTCTTCTACTTTTATTTTATCTGACAGTTCTGCTACTTCTGTAACAAATTCTTTAACTTTTGTTGATTTCTCATCATTAGTAACAGAAAGCCCAATAGTGACTTCTGTTTTTAGTAAGTCAAAATATTGGGCTAACTGTTGCTTTAAATTATTTTCTAGCATCTATTATATTTCCTTAAGCAAATCTTATAGCTTACCTACAAGGTCAAGGCCTGGAGTTAGGACTTCATCGCCTTCTTCTTGCCATTTTGCAGGACATGCTTCACCTGGGTGCTCTGCAACGTATTTTGCAGCTTTGATTTTATCTATATTTACGCCAGCTTTACGTCCGATACCGTCAGCGTTGATTTCTACTGTTTGGATTACATTTTCTGGGTCAACTACAAATGTTGCTCTTAGAGCTTTTCCTGATTCATCAAGGATGTCTAATTCTCTTGCTAATTCTTTATTAGAGTCAGAAAGCATTGTGTATTGTAATTTGCTAATTCTTTCTGAATTATCATGCCATGCCTTGTGAACGAAGTGTGTATCAACTGATACTGAGTAAACTTCTGCACCTAGTTCTTTAAGTGCTTGGTAGTTATCTTGCATATCTTCTAGTTCTGTTGGGCAAACAAATGTGAAGTCTGCTGGGTAGAAGATAAGAACTTTCCAGTTCCCTTTTAAATCTTCGCTAGAAACTGTTGTAAATTCGTCTTTTGCTGGATTATATGCGTCAAGTTCAAATTGTGGTAGAGTTTTACCAATAAATGCCATGTTAATTCTCCTTTTTAATTTAATGTGTTATTACTATTAGTTACACAATTATTATAATCATTCTAAAATAAAAGTCAACCTAAAGTAGTTGCTGATTATAATAATCTTACATTATCTATATTACCCAAGTACTAGGAAATTAAATATTGATTTATAGGACAAATGTATAATTAGATAATTAGAAAATTTAAATTAATTTTAAAATTTACTTTAATGTAGTAAAATTGCGAGTAAAGTATATTTATTATAAAACAAGTGTTTTTATGTATAATGGAGAAGCTATAATATCAACAGATGACACAAGCTTGCCAGAAGATCAAATCAAGGCACTTGATGATTTATTAAAAGACACAAAGATTAAGCATGAAAACTTAAATGCCATCATAGAAAAGGATAAGATTTCTCAAATCACGCGATCTAGACTGATAACCCTATATTTTCTAGCCTATGTTTTAGAAAATGAGGACATATTGACTATCACGAATCAGTAGAAAATATAGAAAGGCTAATGGTAAGCTACAACAATCTTGCTGAGCTATATGTGCTTTGGGGCAAAGATGATTTAGCAAAAAAATATAGAAAGTTAGCTTTAGAAACTGCTGATGCCATAGACTATAAAAATAACCAAGAAAATATCAATAAATTTATTTACAGACACCATAAATTTTAAAAATTGCCGGATCATATATCCGGCTTTTTTATTGGGTACTTATATAGTAGAAAAATAAGGAGTACACAATGGATAAAAACAAATTTAAATTGACAGGACAAAAAATTGATATAAATGATATAGATAGCTACTTATTAAGTGATGAAAAAGATGAAGATATAGAAAAAGAATTATATTATGAATTGGTACCAAGACTTAGAAAGCTACATGAAAAATTAAATGCCGAAAGCAAATATGGAATTTTGGTTGTTCTTCAAGCATTAGATGCTGCTGGTAAAGATGAAATTATAAAATATATTTTCTCAAATCTTATGCCTCAAGGACTTAAAAATACAAGTTATGGCAAACCAACAGATGAAGAAAACGCCCATGATTATCTATGGAGAATGCATAAGGGTCTGCCAGAGCGTGGCGAAATTGCAATCTTAAATAGATCCTATTATGAAGATATTATTTCTCCAAAGATTTATGATACCCTAGATCATTTACCAGAAAATATTAAAGATGACCCAGAGTTGTGGAATAAAAGATATAAGCAAATCAATAATTTTGAAGAATACATGAAAGAAAATGGCTTTCCAGTTATGAAATTTTACTTCCATATGTCAAAAGATGAGCAAAAAGAAAGGTTTTTGGATAGATTAGAGAAAAAAGAGAGAAACCACGAATTTTCATTTTCTGATATAGATGATAGAAAAAATTGGGATAAGTATCAAAAGGCCTTTGAAGAAATGCTAAACAACACTGCATCAGAAGATGCTCCCTGGTATGTATTACCAGCTGATAACCCATGGCTATCAAGAAAAATTGCAACTATCGCTCTAATTGATGCAATAGAAGCAATAAATCCTCAATGCCCAACTTTTGATCAAAAAGAGCAAGAAGAGACAGAAAAAATAATTAAAGACCTAAAAAATGATAAAATTTAATAGCAAATAAGATTTAAACCAGACTTAGGATTTAAAAAAATCCTAGGTCTGGTATTTTTTTGTCTAAAAATGGCTGATTTTAGCTAAAATCTAAAATGAATTTCTAAAAAAATCGAGCCCGAAAGTCCCCTCTATAATGTAATCAGAATAAAGGTGAGGGAAACATCAAGCAAAAGTAAAAAGTGAATTTCAAAAAAAATTAAGCTAAAGACCACATCTTATACTAGATACATAATAAAGAACAACAAAAACTTAAACAAACTTAAACATACATCTTAAAGGGGTCAACAATGAAAAAACAATTCAAAGCACTAACATTAGCACTAGCATTATTAACAACAACAGCATGTGGATCAAATGAAGCAAAAGTAACACAAGCAGAAGAAACAAAAGCTGGACAAATACAAGTTGTAGAAACTAAAGAAAAAAAAGTAGCAAATGTTGCTACACCAAAAGCAGATGCAGTAAAAATTGAAAAAGAAGATAACAGAAACTACCTAATCCCACAAACAGTTGAACTAAAAGAAGAAAACAAAGAAGATAAAGAAGCTCAAGAAACAGTAGAAGAAGAAACAACACAAGAAGTTGCTGAAGAAAACGAAGTTGAAGTAGCAGTAGAAGAAACACAAGAAGTTGCAAAAGCAAACGAAAATGAAAATTCAGATATTGATGCAGTTACAGAAACATCAAAATCAGTATCACTACCAAATGCCGTTGAAGAAAACGTAGCATCAGCAGATGTTGATAGATTAGAAGTTAACACAGTAGAATCTGACGAGGTAGCTGGTGGTCTTACAATTGCTAGCCCATCAGCTGAAGAAGTAAAAGCTTACTGGTTAAACTATGAATCACAAGCAACAGACACTAAAGATTTCTTAGGACTTAACCTAATTAACCCAGAAAGCCAAGAAGCTTTCCTAAGCGCACCAAACGCTGATTTAAACGCACTAAATCTTGGTGAAGTATCACTAGCTGCCCAAGAAGACGCACTACACATTGCAAATACAGCAAGATTTGCATCAGGTATCACAAATGAATTATCACTTGGATCTGATCAAGCACAATTTGCTCAAGCAGCAACAATGGTAAATAGACTTAACCTACAAGTTAGCCACAATCCAGCACTTCCAACAGGACTTGCTTCTGACTCAGTAGAATATGTAAACGGAGCATACGGTGCAGAAAACTCAAACCTTGCAGCAAGCTTTAACATTCTTGATTCAGTTGTAGAATACCTACAAGATGACCTAGGAAATGAAAATCAATTAGAAGTTGGACACAGAAGATGGGTACTAAACCCACAAGCTAGTCTTGTAGGATTCGGTCAAACAGACGAATTCAACGCAATGTTTGTAAACAACAATAACTACGCTGGAGAAAATGCTAACACAGTTTACGCTTACCCAGGCGAAACAGCAATCAGCGAATTCCAATCAGAAGGATCAAGCCTTTCACTAATGTTTGGTGAAAACTTTGACCTAACAAACGCTCAAGTAGAAGTAACAGACCTAGAAACAGGTGAAGTTAACACAGCAGCAAACGTAGACGATAGCTTTAAAGGAAACGTAAAAGCAATCACATTTGGATACGGAATGAACTGTGAAGCTGGTACAAAACTACAAGTTAAAGTATCAGGCGTTACAAAAAACGGTCAAGACTACCCGGTAGAATACACAATAAATTACATGTCAATCAGATAAGTATAAAGATAAAATTAATAAAAAAGAGCCCTTAAGAATAATAAAATGTTTTTGTTTGCCCCATCTTGGGGCTTTTTGTTTGCTTAAAATCCATAAGATTGATTAAAATTATCTATACAAACTCATTGTTAAATAGTAAAAATGGCTGTTTTGCATAAGTAAATCCTAGCTAGTTAGAATAATAATTATACAAATCAGCCTTTATTTCATACTTTTACTTATCTAAGTCTTTTTTAGAGAGGTAAAAAACAATAACCATTACAACCAGTTGTACAAGCACTGATTTTAGATAATCATAATTTATTTGTTTATCTCTAATAAAGAAATAAATTAGAATTAATAAAGTTACTATTATATAAGTTAAAAAAAACTTTTTTACTTTATTCATAACTATCTTCCTATATTCTAAATACTAACCATCTATATAATTAGTTTCGTTAATTAATTGTGTCCTATTTTTATCTGAATAGTACTTGGTGTGGTACTTATATTTACCTGCAGGTATCCAGTGAGGATATATAGGGCTACAAGAAGATCTTTCAAGATATGTCCATATTGTCATTTTTGTATAAACTAGAGGAATTTTATCTTGGATTATGGAATTGGCTAGATTTCCTAAACCGGCAGCTAGAGGACTACCAGCAGCTGTAGCTAGTACAGCAATTATTGCACCAGTTGTATATTTTAGAATTTTTGTAGAACCATAGCTAGTATCTGGATTACTCCATTTATATTCCATTTTGCAATTTGCACTATTAGCTGATGCACTATACATGGCTGGATTTAAGTTATTATTTGTATTTAGGTTATTAGATTTTACATCATTGGTAGGGATATTTACCTTTTCTTGACTAATAATTTTACCATTTTCATATATATCTACATTTAGTAAATCATTATCGTTATTTAAAACGGTTACCATAGATCCTATATAAATTTTTTGCTTATCTTCAATCTTATAAAATTTACTATTTACCTCTGATAGGTCCTCACTTATAGTGTCTTCTACTTCGTAGGTTTTGTCATTTAGCTTTAGGGTTGTAGAATAAAATTCACCTTCTATACTTTGATCTGTATTCAAAGTTTTTTCACTTTCTAACCAGATTTCACTTAATTGAGTATCTGTTATAGCTTCATTATCTGGCTTAGCTTGCGACGATGCGTATGCATCTATAGGATAAAAAGATAATAACACTAGAGATAAGAGAACAGTAATAAATTTTTTCATTCAATGCTCCTTAGATAAATATTTTAATAATATATACGATTTTTCTTATAATTTGTTTTGAATTAGATATGCAACGTATTTTAATAAATATTGATAGCTCTTGTATAGTAATGAGGATGTAATAGCTATCAATAATTAATAATTACCTCCTTTCTTTTACTTAATTTAATGATATCAAAATTTATGGATGGTTAAAACCCACATTTTTGTGGATATATATTGATTATATGTAATATAAAAAAGATAAAATAGGTAATTTCGAATTTTAAAGATGCATAAAAAAAGCAGAGAGCTTAGCTTAGCCTCTGCATTAATAAATTAATTTTTAATATATAAAGATAATATTTAATGTAAATCTAATACATCTACAATTTTTTCTCTTAATTTCCTACTATCTTCAAAAGGATTTTCACTATCCATAATAGCCCTTACAACTGATACACCAGATGCTCCGGAATTTTTTAGGATATCTATATTTTCATAGTTAAGGCCACCTATAGCTACTGTTGAGATAGATATATTATCATTTATTTCCCTTAATGTTTCTACACTGGTGCGTTTGGTTTTTACGTGGGTTTTGGTTTCAAAAATTGCACCTACTCCTAGGTAGTCTGCACCTTTTTTTTCTTCTGCTATCGCCCAATCTAGATTTTTTGCAGTTGATCCTATAATTTTTTCATCGCCTAAGATTTTTCTAGCATCCGCTACATCCATATCATCATTTCCTAAATGAACGCCATCTAGATCTGCTGCTAGGGCAATATCTACTCTGTCATCTACCAAAAGTGGCACATTATAGGAATGGCAAAGTTCTTTTAATTTTTTGGCAAGTTCTATGACTTCTCGGGCTGGGGCAGTTTTTTCTCTAAGTTGGACTAGGCTTACCCCTCCTTTTAAGGACTTTTCTATTACATCAAAAAAATCTTCATCACTTAGCTTATCTCTATTTGTAACTAGATATAGGCTTAAATCAAAGTTTTTCATAATCTATTTTCTCCCTTATTTTTTTGCTATCTATAAGTGAAATTTCATCTAAAAGTGAGATTTTAAAAGTAGCCATGCCCTTATCTTTTTGGGCAAGTTCGGCTCCTATATTTAGTATACTTATAGCAAGAGCTATTGCATTTATGCTATTATCAAAAGAATAAGCTGCAGCAATAATGCCACCTAATATGCATCCAGTGCCAGTTAATTTTGGCAAAAGAGGACTGCCGTTTTTTAAAATCAAAACTTCATTTCCATCAGAGACTATATCTTCCTTACCACTAGCAACCACTATTGTGTTATACATAGTAGATAAGTTTTTACAAATATTTACAATCTCTTCTTTTTTGATAGTCTTAGAATCAACACCTCTGGTTGAAAGTTTTTTGTGGTATATGGAATAGATTTCGCTGTAATTACCCTTTAAAACTTTTATAGGATAATTTTCTAGATAATGAAGGCTAGATTCAAGTCTGACTTTTGTTGCAGATGCACCAACCGGATCTAGGATGATAGGAATATTATTTTCCTTGGCTGATTTTAAAGATTCCTTGATTCCTTTTAATTTACTTTCGTTTATTGTGCCCATATTTATTAAAAGTGCATGGGAATTTTGGGTTACTTCATAAACTTCATTATGATATTCCGCCAAAAATGGCGCTTGGTTTAAGCTTAAAAGCACATTTGCCATATCATTTGAAGCAAGAGGGCTGACAATAGCATGGATAGTGTGGGTGTTTTCATGCATATTGTCCAAAATATTTTCAAATTCAATCATTTAATGACTCCTGCATTTTTGAAAGGCTGCCATTTTTTTCAAGGGCCTTTAAGAAAATATATGCAACTGAAGATCCGATTATAGTTGCAATTATAAAGCTTGGTGTAAAGGTAAATAAGGCCACCTTGCTATCTCCTGCTATAAATTTCATAACTGGAAAAGAAATCATAGACCCGATAATTCCTGTACCTATTACTTCACCAATACAAGCTGATAAAAAAGTTTTGTATCTATTGTAAAGCACTCCAGATAAAAAGGCTCCAAAAACTGCACCTGTTAAGGCCAGTGGAGAAATCCCCATCAGGCTCATGCGGATAAGACCAATTAAGGTCGCACATGCTAATGAATAGATTGGTCCTAGTAAAACTGAGCAAACTACATTTATAAAATGCTGGGTGGGAGCAAAGCCATGGACCCTAAGGATAGGAGAAATAACTACACCAATTGCCACAAGCATTGCAAGTAAGACAAATTTACGTAAGTTTTTAGAATTTTGCATAAGAACCTCCATATAAGGAGCTAAAAATTGAGAAAAATCCCTCCGCTAGCATTACCTAGTTCAGGTTATTGGGTATAATCTCAGCTAAATTTAGCACCCCATTTGCAAATCATTAATAAAATCATAACATATATCTAAGAAATTGTTAAATAAAAAACCATCACGACATCGTGATGGCCTTTGATGGGTGAAATCCCTTAGGATTCCATGAGTTAAACAGCGAAAGTATAAACTTTCTAGTTTATTATAACATATGCTAATCATTTGTAAAGCTTTAATTTATGCTATTTTAACAGCATTTAGGGTAAGATTTTATAAGGAGTAAATAGAAAAGAAGGCGGAAGATGAAAATTTTAGTAGCAATTGATTCTATAAAAAATTACGAAAACTCAATAGAGATTGGAAATATATTTAAAGAAGAACTGGGAAGTAATGCAGATATTATCCCCTTTTTAGATGGAGGAGAGGGTACTGTTGAAGCCATGCAGGCTTTTTTAAATGGAGACTATCATTATGTCAATGTCCATAATCCCAAAAATGACGTTATAACTGCAAGATATGTCATGAGAGAAAATTATGCAGTCATGGAAATGGCCCAGTCATCTGGTTTAAGATTATTATATAAAGAAGAACTTGATGTGATGAATTCTTCTTCCCTAGGCTTTGGTGAAATGTTGGTAGATGGTCTAAATGCAGGTGCCAAATCTTTTTACATAGGAATTGGAGATACTGCAACAAATGATCTTGGCATGGGTATGCTTTATTCTTTAGGTGCTAGATTTTTTGATGATGAAGGTAATGAATTAAATCCTATTGCAAAAAATATGGTAAATGTCGAAACAATCGATATTTCAAACATGGACCACAGAATTTTTGATGCGGATATTACTATTGCAACTAGCACTGATATGACACTGTTTGGAGAAAATTCTTTTCTGGAAAGCAGGGTTTACAGAAAGGGTGCATCTATCGAAGACATTGCGTTTTTATACAAGGGCTCTAAGAATTTTAAGGAAAAAATTGAGCAAACTTTAGGAATAAATCCATTGGATCTGCCGACCCTTGGTTCTGGTGGAGGAGTTGCCTGGGCTCTTTACACATTTTTTAAGACAAAGATTTCAAAATCTATGGATGTTATCTTAGAAAAAATAGATTTTGATACCATGATAAAAAACTATGATTTTCTAATCTTAGGAGAAAATGTGGACCAATTTGATGGCCTAAGCTCCATAAATGTAGCAAATGTAGCCAAATCATATAAGGAAAATCTTAAAATAATATTTTTAGAAGATAAAGATGGAAAAAAAATTGGGCAAAGAGATAAATTTGATTTTATATATGAATATCACATTTCAGATAATTTTGACCGCGACCAGATGAAAGATGCTATAAGAGCCTTGGCTAAAGACCTTAGTCAAAATTACTTTAGCAGATAAAATGGGAAAAAAAAGTATAATAAAACTATGAATAGTTTTAGAAATTTAGGATCAAGTAGGGTAACGAGTCTCTTACTTATAGTAAATATTATTGTATTTGTAATTATGTCCTTTACTGGAGGCAGCGAAAATATATCAAATCTAATTAGATTTGGTGCTGTTGTAAAGAGTGATATTGCAAATGGTCAATGGTGGAGACTTTTTACAGCTAGCTTTATCCACATAGGATTACCACATATTTTATTTAATATGTACTTTTTGTATCAGATAGGACCAGTTTTTGAAGGACTTTATGGCAGTCGTAACTTCTTAATAATCTATATTTTAGCAGGGATTATGGGAAACCTTGTAAGTTTTGCTTTTGGAAATCCATCTACGGTTAGCGCAGGTGCTTCTACATCCCTATATGGACTTTTTGGTTTAGCCTTAGGTATTATGCTAAATTACAGGGGAGATAGCATGCTATCTAGTTTTGGGGCAAGTTTCTTATCAGTAATTGCAATAAATATAGTTTATTCGTTACTAAGTCCTAGTGTAGGATTGCTTGGCCATCTTGGGGGCTTGCTTGCTGGAGTGATTTTAACGGGTGTTTTCCCAATTATAAATCGTAGCCTGGCTACAAGTACCCAAGTTATAAGTGTGACAGCCTTTGTGGCCTTGTCTATACTTTTTGTAATAATTGGATTAAGGACGGCGGTATAGAACACTTATGAAAAAGAAATTTTTTGCAATATTTGCGATTCTACTTTCACTTTCAGCTTGTGATTTTCAATCACGAGCTGATTTTGAAAAGGGGCTATCTGATGCTGATAAAAAAGAAGACAAAAACGTTGCTATGCCAAAAATCACCTACCAAAAGGCCGGCGAAGAAGAGAATACTAGTCCAAAAGAAAAATCAGAAGATGATTTGGATTTAATAAATTTATATGGTACTGGTAAAAATGGTAAAAATTTAAATCCCCAAGATGCAGTGGGTAATATCATTGATACAAATATAGGTGATAGCCAGTTTGGTATTTCCCTAAGACCCTCTAGTCAAATGCAGGATGCTTATTCTACTATACTTTCTTATAAGAGAAATAATGAACTTACCGAACGAGAATTTGGACCCGTTGCAGGAGTAAGTGGAATAAATACAACTGTAACTTTCGATAAAATAAGCTCTGAGTCTGGACCTATGCTTTTAGTTAGCCAAGTTAGCATAAATAATGGCGAAACATATAGCGCATACTATCTTTTTAACAAATTTATGAGTCTGATGGATTATTTGGTATTTAAAGCCTCCACAGAAAATATTATGCCAAGCGTTGAAAGGCTAGGAGATGTAGTAGAATACACTGATCAAGCTGTGGCTGGTGATTTAAATCAGGCTATAACAAATCGCATGAATACAGAAGATAGATATTTACCGTCTATGCTAGATATTTATGGCGTAAAATATAGGCCACTTACAAGCCTTTATCAAAATAAAGAAATAGATATGGGATATTTACCAGATATTACTGGCGAAAATCGCATACTAGTTACAAGAACCACAAACAGTACTCAAAATATGGGCATGAATATAGATATAGAAAAATAAGGAGAAAATAATGAAAAGAAATGAGATAGATGAAAAATTAAAGTGGGATACCTCTTTAATTTATGCAAGTGATGATGAATATTATAGTGAGGTAAAACAAGCTAGAGAACTAACTGATAAGCTAGCAGACTACAAAGGCAAAATCACTGAAAATGCAGATTCGCTTTTAAATTTTCTAAAAGATTATGAAAATCTAATGAGAAAATTTCACAAGGCAGGAGTTTATGGCCATTTAAAATCAGATGAAAATACAGCTGATAGCACTTATCAACAAATGAGCCAAACAACATCTATTGCTGGAGCAGAAATTTCTGAAAAATTATCATTTATTATACCAGAAATTCTAGCAGCTGACTATGAAGATATCAAAAAAATGCTAGGTGAAAAAGAAGAATTAAAGGCATATGACCATTATTTTGAAGACTTATTTAGAAATAAAGACCATGTTCTAAGTGAAAATGAAGAAAAAATCCTAGCTAGCTTTTCAAAATTAAGTCAAAATCCAGTTTCTACTTATATGGTTTTCTCAAATGCTGATATGAAATTCCCAGCTGTAGAAAAAGGCGGTGAAGAAGTTGCTCTATCAGATGCAAACTTCACAACTCTTGAAGAAGATAAGGACCGTGATTTTAGACGTAGGGTTTATGAAACTTATTATGGAGTTTATAAACAATTTGAAAATACAGCTGCATCCTTACTTGACGGGGAAATTACTAGTCACAATATAGAATCAAAACTTAGAAAATATAATTCAGCTCGCCAAATGAGTCTTTCAGCAAATAACTTAGATGAAGAAATCTATGATAATCTACTAGAAATAGTTCACGAAAATATGGACATCCACAGAGACTACACTAGCCTTCGTAAAGAATTTTTAGGGGTAGATGACCTAGGTTTCCATGATATTTATGTGCCATTAGTAAAAGATTATGAAAGAGAGATCGAATTTGATGAAGCACGCGAAATAGTACTTGAAGCAATCAAACCACTTGGAGAAGAATACGTAGAAGTAGCCCGCAAGGGATTTGAACAAAGATGGTTTGATGTTATGCCAAATGAGGGGAAAAGATCAGGTGCATATTCTTCAGGATCATACGATACCCAACCATACATTTTGTTAAACCACACAAATACAATTGGTGATGTATTTACAATTGCCCACGAACTTGGCCACTCCATGCACTCCTACTATACAAGAAAAAACCAACCATATATTTACGGGTCATATTCAATCTTCCTTGCAGAAATTGCATCAACAACTAATGAGCTTTTACTCTTAGATTATATGCTAAAAAATAGCCAAAGCGAAGAAGAAACTGCATATTTATTGAATTATTTTGTAAACCAATTTAAATCAACAGTATTTAGACAAACAATGTTTGCAGAATTTGAACATGAAGTAAATAAATTAGTTGCAGATGGAGAGCCTATCCCAGCAGCAAAACTTGACCAAATTTACGGTGACTTAAACCGAGATTACTTTGGTGATGATATTAAAGTAGATGAATATATTTCTGCAGAATGGGCAAGAATCCCACACTTTTATATGTTCTATTATGTATTCCAATATGCAACAGGATTTATGTCAGCAGTAGCCCTTAGCCAAAAAATCCTAAATGGAAGAGATGAAGATAGAAAAGCATATCTCGATTATCTAAAAGCTGGTGAAAGTGAATATCCAATTGATGTTCTTAAAAAAGCAGGCGTTGATATGACAAATAAAGATGCTATGCAAAAGGCTATGGATGTAGCTCGTGAAGCTTTAGAAGATTTAAGAAAAGCAATAATGTAGGCAAATAAAAAGAGTAGATTAAATTCTACTCTTTTTTCATACTTATTTTTATCCAATACCACCAAAAATTATGCCTAGTACTAGGGCAAGAAAGCTTAAGGCACAGTATAAATATTTTCCAAGTGGATAAAACCAATTTCCAAGAGGCTTTTTACGTCCCTTATTTACTTCATTAATAGCTAGTTTTTTATCAAGTATCCAGAAAAACATTATTCCAGCTAAAAGCGCTCCTAGGGGAGCTATTATTATAGAAACAAAATCCATCCAAGATCCAACAATGCCTTGGATAAATATTGCCGCTACAATACCAAAAGCATTTATAAGAAATGCTGACATTTTTCGACTACATCCAAAATTTTCTTGGATATAAGCAACCGGTGCTTCATAAAGATTAATAATTGAAGAAAATCCAGCAAAAAGTATGGCAAGATAAAATATAATCATCAAAATATTTCCGCCCTCAATCTTATTAAAAACATTTACTAAATAAATAAACATCAGTCCTGGGCCGCCTTCGTTAAGGTCAGCATTTCCAATGGCCATTGCTGGAATTATTACAAAAGCTGCAAGAAGAGCTGCAAGTGTGTCAAAAAATGCAATGTTTTTTGCAGAAGAAGGAATATCCTCATTTTTTGGCAAATATGATCCATAAATCACAGAACCATTACCCGCAATAGAAAGGGAGAAAAATGCCTGACCAAAAGCAAAAACCCATAGTTTTATATCAGCTAGTTTGCTAAAATTAAGGTTAAAAATATATTTATAGCCCTTGCTAGCAGCAGGATTTGTCCCAATATAAATTGCAAGACCAAGAAGTAATATAAATAAAAGTGGCATCAAAAATTTATTTGCTCTTTCAATACCTCTTGCAATTCCAAAAGACATTATAATCATTGAGGAAATTCCAGCAACAATTATCCAAAAATTATTGGCAAAGGTGCTAGCAGTTTGTTCAAAGGTAGCTCCAATTAGAGAAAAATCATTGGCAAAACTACTAAGACTACCATTTATGGCCAAGAAATTGTATCTAAAAATCCATCCCATAACTGCAGTATAGCCAATAGCCAAGGCAAGAGATCCCAAGACAGGTATAAAACCTAATTTTCTACCAATTTTTTCCTTGCCCCTTTGGGCGGTTGCAAAGGAAAATGCATGAACCGGTCCAAATCCAGTAAGCCTACCTAAGGCAAATTCTTCTATAGCTCCAGTTGATGCAATTAGTATTACAAATAAAAAATAGGGCAACAAGAAACTCATTCCACCAAATAGCGAAACCATTACAGGAAAACGCCAGATATTGCCCATGCCCACTGCAGAGCCTATTGAGGCTAGGGTAAATCCAAGCTTGCTTGTAAAACCATCGTTAGTATTTAATTTTTCGTTATTATTAGTATTCATAGTATTTCCTTAGAGTCTTTTATGGTATTATATCAGATTAATTCGAGAAATATAATAGCAAGTTGCTAGCAAAACTTATAAAATATTTATATTTTTTCTAAAAGTATGATTAGATACCTTTTCATCGGGTAACAAATTAACGGCTAGCCAAGACATATTTGAAAGTAATATTTAAAGATAGAAGAAAGCTAGCATTGTGAAAAACTTAAAAAAGACAATCGACGGTGGTTGGTGGGCAATTAAAGGTGCTACAGACCACTGTTTCTAATTAGTTTTTATGAAATAAGGAGATCTCATGAATCGAGACACTTTATATTCACCAAAAGGATTAATAATTGGGATAATGGCTTTAATAGCAAAATACTTCCTAGATTTTAAATTATCAGGTAGTCTATCAGTTAGCTCATATTTTGACCACAACTATTTTTATATAGTTGCAGTGTTAATTTACATATTTGGCTACATAAACTACAAAGAAACATTAGATATAAATAAATAAAAATTATTAGGGGCTATAAATATAGTTCCTTTTTTAGTGGAAAATAATGTAAGCAATAATTTACAAAATAAAAATAAAATCAAAACATTTATTTTGTATCATAGATGTAAAAATTTAGGAGGAATATATGATAAATTTTGCCCACAGAGGATTTAAAGGAAAATATCCGGAAAATACTATGCTAGGATTTGAAAAAGCAATTGAAGCTGGTGCGGATGGCATAGAATTTGATGTACATTTGTCAAAGGATGGTCATTTAGTAATAATTCATGATGAAACACTAGATAGGACAACGGATGGAAATGGTTTAGTTTGCGAAAAAACTCTTGAGCAATTACAAAAACTAAATGCTTCAAAATTATTTCCAGATTTTGAAGTTCAAAAAATCCCAACCCTTAGAGAATATTTCGAATTTGCTAAAGACAAGGACATTATTACAAATATAGAGCTAAAAACATCCATAATTGACTATCCAGGTATCGAAGGAAAAGTTTATGATTTGATAAAAGAATATAAGTTGGATGAAAAAATAATAATATCATCTTTTAATCATAATGCTTTAGTAAAATTTAAAGAAATAGCCCCTCATATCAAATGTGGAGTATTGGAATCATCAAGACTTCATAAACCATGGGAATATGTAAAAAATCTTGGCATGGAATATTATCACCCAATGAATTTTGTTGTGAATAAGGAAATAGCTGAAAAATTTGCTGAAAATAACATTGGCTTAAATATTTGGTTTGGAAAAGCAGACTATGATTACAGTATATATCTTCCATGTAAACCAAGTGGCCTTATAACCGATTATCCAGATATAGTGAAAAATTTTTTAGATTAGCATACTTAGGGTATGCTTTTTTCTTTGTTAAGTATTTGTAAAATTTATATAAATTTAATAGATAGCTTATTTATAAAGATCTTATAAGTATTTTGAAATTTTTGTAAAAAATATTTAAAAAATAATTGCCAAAATTTACCAAACTATTACAAATTTAATAAATATATTTTATACAAACTGATTAAAATGTACCTACATTAAACTTTTAGGAGGATGTATGTTTAATACAAAAAAAATATTTGGCCTAGCTTTATCAATGTCAATGTTACTAGGCTTTACAGCTTGTGGTGCGAATAATAATGACGCTACTACAGATAATAAACCAGCGCAAACAGAAACTGCTAACACAGAAAATGCAGGTGATAAGGCAGAAGAAACTAGTGATGCTCCAGCAGAAAAAACTTCAGATGATAAAACATCAGCAAATACAGATGATGGCAAAATCCACCTTACATATTGGTATGCATGGAAAGATAAAATCGGCGAATCTAAAGAAGAATTAGTAAAACAATTTAACGAATCTCAAGACGAAATTGTAGTTGAAGCAGCATACCAAGGTTCATATGATGAACTTTCATCAAAAACTCAAGCTGCAAAAGCTGCAAACAATGCTCCAGAAATATTTGAAGTTGAAATTGCAAACATGTACACAATGGGTAAGGGCGGCATGATAGAAAATCTTACACCATTTATCGATGATGAAGTAAATATTGATGATTTTAATGAAGGTTTAATGCATGAAGCTTATATAGATGAAGATCTTTACGGACTTCCTTTCTATAGATCAACACCAATTATGTACAAAAATGTTGATATGCTAAAAGCTGCAGGCCTTGATCCAGAAGGTCCTAGAGATTGGAAAGAATTTAAAGAATATGCTAAAAAATTAAGAGATAAAGATAATGATAAATATGCAATGACATTTAACCTAGATCCATGGTTTTTAGAAGCTTGGGTTTATTCATCTGATGGATTCTATGCAAAAGATGGTAAAGTTGGTTTTGATCAAGAAGGAACAAGAGAACCAGCTAGATTTTTACAAGAACTTGCAGATGAAGATCTAATCAAAGTAGTTTTAGGTGAACAATCAGGTGATACACAAAGACAAGATTTTGTAAACCAAAACTCTGCTTTATATTTCACATCTACTGCAGGCCTATCATCTTTATTACCATTAGCTAAAGAAAATGGATTTGAACTTGATACATCTTTTGTACCTGGCAATAAGCATTATGCAGTTCCAACAGGTGGATGTAACATTGTTATGACTAGTGGTCTTGATAAAGAAAAACAAGAAGCTGCTTGGAAATTCCTTAAATTTATGACAGCAACAGATCAAAACGTGTTTGCTTCAGAATATACAGGATACCTACCAACAAGATATTCTTCAGTAGAAACTGATAAAATTCAAAAACTTCACAAAGAAGTTCCTCAATATAAAACAGCTTTTGACCAATTAGAACATGCACAAGCAAGACCAATTGCTAAAGGATGGCCTGAAATGGAAAAAATGCTTTATGAAGGTGTTACAAACACAACAACACAAGGTGCTGATGTTGATCAAATTTATGACAACTTACAAAATCAAGCACAATCTATATTGTCATTTTAGTTAGGATAAATAATGGCGAGTGTAAAATTAGAAAACATATATAAAAAATATGAAGGCAATGAAAACTATTCTGTCAGGGATGTATCACTATACATCCCTGATGGAGCTTTTGCTGTTTTTGTAGGTCCATCAGGATGTGGAAAGTCTACTACTCTAAGAATGATAGCAGGGCTTGAAGATATCACAGATGGAAATATTTATATAGGAGATAGATTAGTAAATAATGTAGCTCCTGGAGATAGAAAAGTTGCTATGGTTTTTCAAAACTATGCACTTTATCCAACTATGACCGTTCGTGAAAATATCGAATTTGGACTTATAAATAATAAAGTACCAAAAGAAGAAAGAGAAAGACTTATCAGAGAAATTAGTCAAATAGTTTCACTAGATGAATATATGGATAGACGCCCATCTAACCTATCTGGTGGTCAAAGACAAAGAGTAGCCCTAGCACGTGCTATGGTAAAAAAACCAGATATATTTATTTTGGATGAGCCACTTTCAAACCTTGATGCTAAGCTTAGAGTACAAATGAGAACTGAACTTAAGAAAATTCACGAAAGATTAGGAACAACATTTATTTACGTAACCCATGATCAAGTTGAAGCTATGAGTATGGGAACACAAATTATTGTTATGAATGGTGGAGAGGTTATGCAAGATACTACTCCAGAAGAAGTTTATAAAAATCCATCAAACATTTTCACAGCTAAATTTATAGGATCACCTCCTATGAACATCATAACTTTAGATGAGCAAGCAAAAAAATATTATGAAACTAGTGATGAAAAAATAAAATTTGTTGGTTTTAGACCAGAAGACTCCCACATAGTAAATCATCCTAGTAGAGAAGACTCTCTATTTTTTATGGCAAATGTATTAAACGTGGAGCCACTAGGTTCAGAAATCATATACACAGTAGAAAATAATTTAGGAACATTCCAAGTAAAATCATATGATAAAAATATAAATGATTCTAAAGAAATTGTTATTGAAGTGTATAAAGAAGATTTAAAATACTTTGATGAAGAAGGAAATTTATTGACTAATACAAGCAAAGAAGTTGATGATAATAAATCTTTCGTTACAAAAAGAGAAAGGGGAGAAGGCTTTGACAGTGTCAATCAACAAAAAGAAAGAGAAAACACAAAAACCTATATCCAAAAGTAAAACAAATGCTTCCCCTTATCTGATGGTAGCTCCATCAATGATAGTTTTTATCTTATTTTCTTTTATTCCAATTATATATATGATTTACTTATCATTTCATGATTGGAATTTTGTATCCCCTGATATGAATTTTGTAGGTTTAAAAAACTTTAAACAATTATTGGGAGATCCTAGGTTTATTCAAACAATGAGTAATACTCTTTTGTATACTGTTTTGACAGTAGCAGGATTTGTAATTTTTGGATTACTAATTGCATTGGCCCTAAATAAAAGCACAAAAATCCACTCTTTTATGCAAAGTGTAATCTTTGCACCTTATATTATTTCCTTAGTTTCCATATCCATGCTTTGGTTATGGTTGATGGATTATGATTATGGATTATTTAACTTCTTATTAGGTAGGATTGGAATTTCACCAGTGAGATTTTTGACTGATCCTAATGTAGTTATTTATTCATTAGCTGCAGTAAGTATTTGGAAGGGTGTTGGATACTATTCATTAATATTTCTTTCAGGGCTTCAAGCAATTCCAAATGATATTTATGAAGCAGCAGCCTTAGATAATACACCTTGGTATAGAAAATTATTTAAAATTACACTTCCTATGTTATCACCTACAGTGTTTTTTGTCGGTATAACTAGTATAATTGCAAGTTTTAAAGTATTTGAAACCATAGCTATAATGACTCAAGGTGGACCAATCAATGCGTCTAATACTTTAGTTTATTATATTTATGAAACAGGATTTAAGTTCTTTAATATGGGACTATCATCTGCTGCTGGTGTAATTTTATTCGTAGTTATAGCTATACTAACATTCATTTATTTTAAATTGATGTCTAGTAAAGTTTACTATAATTAAGGAGAATCCATGCAAAAAGAAAGTATATTAAGAAAAATATTTAGATATATCCTATTAATATTAATTATAATTGTTTTTTTAGGACCTTTTTTATGGATGGTATTTACATCTTTTAAGCCATTAGCAGAGACACTAAGATTACCACCTACATTATTTCCAGAAACTTGGGTACCACAAAACTATGCTGATGCTTGGCAATCTGGACCATTTTTGCACTATACAAAAAACTCAATAATAGTTACATTATCTGTAGTAATTTTACAGCTTCTTACAATAATACCAGCAGCTTATGCATTTGCGAAAATGGATTTTACTGGTAGAAAAACTTTGTTTTCATCAATCTTAGTAACTATGATGATTCCAGCTCAATTAATATTTTTGCCAGTATATTTAATGTTTTCAAAAGTTAACCTTATTAATACTTATTGGTCATTAATATTACCATGGGCTAGTTCAGCTTTTGGTATTTTCTTGCTTCGCCAAAGATTTATGCAAGTTCCAGATGAGATTATTGAAGCAGCAATTTTGGATAATACACCTACTTGGAAAATAATTTATAAAATTATGTTGCCTCAAGCTAGAGGTACTGTAATTACAATAGCTTTGTTTACTTTTATTTCTGAATGGAATGATTATTTCTGGCCATTGGTTATGACAAGCAACGATGATGTTAGGACTCTTCCTTTAGGAGTATCTATGCTTAAATCTACTCTTGATGGTATTCAATGGAATACAGTTATGGCAGGAAATGTTATTTTGATACTACCAATAGTAATAATTTACCTAATTGCTCAAAAAGAAATTATAAAAGCTATGACTTATAGCGGAATAAAATAGGAGATATTATGAATAATACACCACTTATAGTAATTTCACTAGATGCTCTTGGAAACTGTGATGAGGAAGTTTACAAACAATTACCATTTTTAAAATCAATGATAGAAAAAGGTACTTGGATTAAAAAAGTTGAATCAGTATATCCTACTTTAACTTATCCTATACATTCTTCAGTTGTAACAGGAAGATATCCGATAGAACATGGAGTAGATAATAATCTACTTGTGCAACCAGAGAAAAAAGCTATGGATTGGTATTGGGATCATTCTTATATTTCTGGCGATACTATTTTAAACAATGCCCACAATAAAGGATTAAAAATTGCAGCTTTTTCTTGGCCAGTTTCTGCAAAAGCAGATATTGAGTTTAACGTCCCAGAAGTTTCTCCAAATTCAGAAGGAACATTTATTGACCACTTAAAAGAAAATGGTAGTGGTGAATATATAGAAGAACTTCAGTCTGTCTTTGGTCCATTTGATAGTCATGATAGTCAAAAACAAAAAGATGAGTGGATGGCAAATGCTACAGCCTACACATTTGAAAAACACCAACCAGATATTACTTTTCTTCATCTAATAGATGTTGACCACCAAAAACACGTTTATGGTGCAAGTCATTTTGCAGTAAAAGATGCAATAAAAGAATTAGATGACAGACTTAGTCGTATGTTTGAGAAAATTTCAAAAGTTAAAAATCTTGATGAAATAAATATAATGCTTCTAAGTGACCATTCTCAAATTGATACAGCTTATCCTATTAGACTAAACAAAATGCTAGCTGATATGGATTTAGTAAATGTAAATGAAGATGGAACTGTAAAAGAAGACTGGCAAGCATATTTCTTAACATGTGGAGGATCCACAGCTCTCTATACAAAAGAAGATAATCCTAAACTTGTAGAAGAAATCAAAGAAAAAATTGAAAGCCTTAACTTAGAAGGTATAGATCAAATATTTAGTACAGAAGAAATTCAAGAATTAAAATCAAGTGACTCAGCTAAGCTTTGGCTAGAGGCTAAAGAAGGCTATGTTTTTGATGCAGATGCTAGAGATTTCATTGAAAACAGAAATCAAGAACCAGGACCACGCGGAAACCATGGATTTTTGCCTAGTAAAGAAAAAAATCTAGCAATAGCAATATTTGCAGGTCCAGCTTTTAAAGAAAATAGCATCATAGAAGATGAAAAGATTGTAGATATCGCTCCTACAATAGATAAGATTTATGATTTAGATATGAAAGATATGAGCGGAAGTGTTATTGATTGTTTAAAATAAAATATATTATAGTTTTCGTTAATCCACCCCATGATGTCAGGGGTGGATTTTTTTACAAAAACTTTACAAATGTTTTGCAAACTTTATATATTAATTAGATAAAATTATTTCTGCAGCAAAGATTCTAAGAAAGCAGGAGTATTATGAAAATTTCACTTATAAATATTAATAAAAAGTTTTCAGATAGTTTTAGTATTAAGGATTTGAATTTGGTCATAGACCATAATTCTTTTACCACTCTCTTAGGACCTTCTGGTTGCGGAAAAACTACCGTTTTAAGGATGATTTCTGGCCTTGAAATACCAGATAGTGGAGAAATATTATTTGATGATAAAGTTATTTTTTCAAGTGAGAAAAATATAAATATTCCTCCAGAAAAACGTGGTCTAGGTTTTGTTTTTCAAGACTTTTCCCTATGGCCTCATATGACAGTTTTTGAAAATGTTGCTTTTCCTCTAAAGGCTAAGGGTGATAATACTGATACTAAGAAAAAAGTATTAAGAGCCCTTGAAACTGTACACTTGGATGGTTATGAAAATAGATTTCCAAGGGAGCTTTCTGGTGGTCAACAGCAAAGAGTTGCCTTTGCTCGCGCCATTAGCGACAATCCAGATTGTGTTTTATTTGATGAGCCTCTTTCTGCTCTTGATGCTATTTTAAGGGAACAAATGCGCCTTGAAATCGCAAAAATTGTGAAAGATATGGGACAAACTGCAGTTTTTGTCACCCACGACCAAGAAGAAGCTATGTCTATGTCAGATGACATTATTATTATGAATAATGGCCACATCGAGCAAAAAGCAAGTCCTGAAGATATATATAAGTATCCAAAAACAGATTTTGTGGCTCATTTCATTGGCAAATCTAATTGGCTGGACAAAAATCATATGATTCGCCCAGAAGATTTTACTGATAAGGAAATCCCAGGCTCAGACTTATATAAAACAGAAGTTATTTCTTCACAATTTTTAGGAGATTCTTACATAATTTATCTGGATTATATGGGAAATAATTGGTCATTTAATTCCAAAAACGGAAAAAAGGCAGGGGAGATTTTAAATCTTTATGCCGATAAGAAAAATATTATAGAATTTAACTAGGAGAAATTATGAAAAAAATTCTTAATGCCCTTATGGCACTATCTATTGCAGCTGCGCTTTCAGCTTGTGGCAATGCAAACACAACAGAAGCACCAGCAGAAAATACTGCAGAACAAACACAAAGTGCAGAAGAAAATAAGACTGAAACACCAGAAGTAAAAGAAGAAAAAACTGAAGAAGCTGCTCCAGCAGAAACTTCAAGCGAAGAAAACAAAGACCTTTCTGGATCAGTTACAGTTTATATGCCAAGCCCAAAAGGACTTAACGAAAAATACATTGCAGCTTTTGAAGAAGAAACAGGTGTAAAAGTTGATCTTTTTGAAGGAACAACTGGAGAAATTCTTGCTCGTCTAGAAGCAGAAAAAGACAATCCAGTAGCAGATGTTGTGGTTTTAGCATCTTGGTCTGATGGTCTTGCTATGAAAAAAGAAGGAAATCTAGAAAGCTATGATGCAAAGGATGCTGACAAACTTTACGAAGATTTTATTGATAGCGATAAAGAATTATTTGGTACAAGTGCATCAGCAGTTGGAGTAATCTATAACACAACTATTGTAGAAAACCTAGATGCTGATTGGGCAGATTTTGCAGATGAAAAATACAATGGCGACATAGCATTGCCAGATCCAGAAAAATCTGGTTCAGCAAAAGATTTCTTAGCAGGATACTTCTCACAAAACAAAGATGATTGGAAAACTTGGGAAGATATTGCAGCAAATGGACTAACAATTCCAGGAGCAAACAAAGCAGCCCTAGAAGCAGTAACAACTGGAGAAAAAGCAATTCTTCTTGCAGGTGTTGACTACAATGCATACAAATCAATTGCAGATGGCGAACCACTAGCAATTTATTATCCAAAAAGCGGAACAGTTATCAACCCAAGACCAGCGATGATTTTAAAATCAGCTAAAAATATGGACAATGCAAAAGCCTTTATTGATTTCCTAATCTCAGATAAAGCTCAAGAACTAGTAGCAGATGCCTACCTACTACCAGGTAGATCTGATATTACAACAGATAAGAGAACAAATGTAGCAGACATTCCACAATTTGAAAATCTAGATTGGGATTACATGCTAGAAAATGCTGATGAAATCTCAGCAAAAATGAATTCATTAGTAAAATAACAATGAAAAAGACAAAAACTAGTAATTATCTAATCTTATTACTACTTTTGTTTTTTATAGTAACACCGATAGCAACGGTATTTTTAAGAGCGATCATCATAGATGGTCGCTTAAATTTTAGCCAAGCAGCTGAGTTGATTTTTACCAAAGATAATCTTCTTACTATAAAAAACTCCCTATTATTAGGAATATTAGTAGTAATATGTGCAAGTCTGATAGCAACACCCTTGGGATTTATATTTACAAAATCAAGACTAGCCAAGTACAAGTGGCTAGAAATTATTTTTATGATTCCTTTTATGACTCCACCATATATCCTATCCATGGGTTGGATTCTATTTTGCCAAAAAAGAGGTCTTTTCCAACAACTTTTCCCAGCAACTGGCAATTTTAGCGAAAAATTCTTCTCGATTTTTGGCTTGGTTATGGTAATGAGTTTGCATATTTTCCCTTTTATGACCAATATTATAAAAAACTCCATTGGCAATATATCGGCAAATATGGACGAAAGTGCCAAAATTTCTGGGGCGGGATTGGGATATAGGCTTAGAAAAATAATTTTCCCCCTCCTTACTGGTAACTATGCAATTGGCATGCTTTTAGTATTTATCAAAACACTTTCAGAATATGGGACCCCGGCAACTATTGGTAGGAGAATCGGCTTTATAGTTTTTACAACAGATATTCACCGATATGCAACAGTAGCACCAATTGATTTTGGAAAGGCTGCAAGTTTATCTTCTATACTTGTAATTATCTGTATGCTTATGCGTATGGTTCAAAATAGAGTTACAGAAAAAAATACTTATAACCTAGTCGGACAAAAATCAGCCCGCACCAAGGAGATGAATCACCCAGTGATTTTTGATGTACTTGCAGTAATTTATCTTATAATCCTGATTGTATTTTCCATAGGCATCCCTTATTTTTCAATAATTGCCACATCTCTTATAAATTTAAGAGGCTATGGACTTAAGGCTGGCAATTTCACTGGTAAACATTATCTAGATTTATTCCAAAACAGGTCAGCAGCAAAAAGGGCCCTTCTTACAAGCTTCGGATTAGGAGCTGCAACTGCCATTATTTGTGCAGTAATTGGGACATTTATAGTAGTAAGTCTTTATCGTCAAGGTAAATGGAAAAAATATTTAGAAAACATCGCCATTTTACCAGAAATGATTCCAAACATTGTATTTGTAATAGGTCTTATGATTTTTTGGAACAAAATCTATAACGTCATTCCCCTTTATAATACAGTAGGATTTATGGTTTTAGTATATTCAGTAATGTTTTTACCATTTACTATCCAATACGTATCATCATCTTTTTTACAAATGGGAGATAATCTCATCCAGGCAGCAAAAATAAGTGGTGCAAGCAGGGCTTACACATTTAGAAAAGTAATCTTGCCGCTGATTGCCCCAAGCATAAGTTCAGCAGCCATGATGACATTTATAATTTCATTTAGGGAGTTAGTAGCAAGCTCCATAATTAGTCCACCAAATGTCATGACAGTATCAACCTTCATAACAAGCGAGTTTGAACAAGGCTCCGTATCCGTAGGTATGGCTATGGCAGTAGTATGTGTATTTATCACAACTGGGCTACTAATAGTAGTAAATATTTTAAACAATAAAAGAAATAAAAAATAATACTTGACACAAAATAAAATACCTAGTAAGATTAATAGCACCACTTAGAAAGTGTGTATCAAAAAATATTTGACAAAACTTTTTGAATGGTATATCATATAAAAATACCACACCTGCTATAAAAGTTGTTTATAGCAAAAATATTAAAAAAATTATCAAAAACATTTGACAAAGATTTTTGATCGTGGTATTATATATTTTGTCGTTAACACACGACAGATTGAACCAGATAAGTTAAACCTTATCTACAAATAAATAATAATTAAACTTAATCAATTAATTTGAGTAACCAAAAAAGACTTTTTCATTTTATTGAAAGAGTCACAATGATTCTTATCTATATAATATAGAAAAATAATATAGAAAAAGGATAAATTTAAATCACGCATTGATTAAAAGATCAGTGTAAATGAAAAGAGCTTGAATCAAAAAGCTTTTATGAACAAAACTTAAAACTACTATTTTAAAATAGTAGTTAAATAATTTTTCATGAGAGTTTGATCCTGGCTCAGGATTAACGCTGGCGGCGTGCATAACACATGCAAGTCGAACGATGAAACTCATTAGATTTCTTCGGAATGAAAATGAAAGGATTAGTGGCGAACGGGTGAGTAACGCGTGAGTAACCTGCCTTACACAAGGGGATAGCCTCTGGAAACGGAGAATAATACCCTATGAAACTTTAACTTCGCATGAAGAGTAAGTCAAAGTGCTTAGCGGTGTAAGATGGACTTGCGTCTGATTAGCTAGTTGGTGAGATAAAAGCTCACCAAGGCAACGATCAGTAGCCGGCTTGAGAGAGTGTACGGCCACATTGGGACTGAGACACGGCCCAGACTCCTACGGGAGGCAGCAGTGGGGAATTTTGCACAATGGGGGAAACCCTGATGCAGCGACGCCGCGTGATTTAGAAGGCCTTCGGGTTGTAAAAATCTTTTGTATAGGAAGAAAATGACAGTACTATACGAATAAGGTCCGGCTAATTACGTGCCAGCAGCCGCGGTAATACGTAAGGACCGAGCGTTGTCCGGAATCATTGGGCGTAAAGGGTACGTAGGCGGGTTTTTAAGTTAGAAGTCAAAGGCTATAGCTCAACTATAGTAAGCTTCTAAAACTGGGAACCTTGAGTAATGGAAGGGAAAGTGGAATTCCTAGTGTAGCGGTGGAATGCGCAGATATTAGGAGGAATACCGGTGGCGAAGGCGACTTTCTGGCCATTAACTGACGCTGAGGTACGAAAGCGTGGGTAGCAAACAGGATTAGATACCCTGGTAGTCCACGCCGTAAACGATGAGTGTTAGGTGTCTGGAGTAAATCTGGGTGCCGCAGCTAACGCATTAAACACTCCGCCTGGGGAGTACGCACGCAAGTGTGAAACTCAAAGGAATTGACGGGGACCCGCACAAGCAGCGGAGCATGTGGTTTAATTCGAAGCAACGCGAAGAACCTTACCAAGTCTTGACATATTACGGAGGGCATCTAGAGATAGATCCTTAGAGCTTCGGCTCACTGTAATACAGGTGGTGCATGGTTGTCGTCAGCTCGTGTCGTGAGATGTTGGGTTAAGTCCCATAACGAGCGCAACCCCTTTTGCTAGTTACCATCATTAAGTTGGGGACTCTAGCAATACTGCCGGTGACAAACCGGAGGAAGGTGGGGATGACGTCAAATCATCATGCCCTTTATGACTTGGGCTACACACGTGCTACAATGGCAGGTACAGAGGGAAGCTACAGAGTGATCTGATGCAAAACTCAAAAAGCCTGTCCCAGTTCGGATTGCACTCTGCAACTCGAGTGCATGAAGTTGGAGTTGCTAGTAATCGTGGATCAGAATGCCACGGTGAATGCGTTCCCGGGTCTTGTACACACCGCCCGTCACACCATGGAAGTTGGCAATACCCGAAGCCTGTGAGCTAACCAATAGGGAGCAGCAGTCGAAGGTAGGGTCAGTAACTGGGGTGAAGTCGTAACAAGGTAGCCGTATCGGAAGGTGCGGCTGGATCACCTCCTTTCTAAGGATTGAGAAGTCGATACGTCGACTTCTCAAGAAGAAATTACTTTGTGATTTCTAATTAGAAACATATGTTACTCAAATTAATAGTTTAATTGTATTTGTTAAAAATGAACCGCTCACAACAGTGAGTAAAAAATTAAATAGCAAACAATATTTCCAGTCAAGAAACAAAGGGCTCAAGGTGGATGCCTTGGCACATGAAGACGATGAAGGACGTAAGTGAACGAAAACTAGGGCAAGCTCACAAAAAGCACTGACCCCTAGGTATCCGAATGGGGAAACCCGGCTGTGGAAGACACAGTCATCATAAAGTGAATACATAGCTTTATGAAGTAAGACCCTGCGAACTGAAACATCTAAGTAGCAGGAGGAAAAGAAAGAAAACTCGATTTTCCAAGTAGCGGCGAGCGAAAAGAAAACAGCCCAACCCAATAAGAAATATATTTTTTAGCAGAATCATTTGGGAAGATGAACCAAAGAAAGTGACAGTCTTGTAAGCAAAAGAAAATATATTGTGGGGGCAAGTAGCAGTGAACACGAGAAATTTGCTGTGAAGATAGGGGGCCCATCCCCTAAGGCTAAATACTAACATGTGACCGATAGCGAACAAGTACCGTGAGGGAAAGGTGAAAAGAACCCCGAAAGGGGAGTGAAACAGAACCTGAAACCTTGAGCCTACAATCAGACAGAGCACAACAGTGTGATGTCGTACCTTTTGTAGAATGGGCCAGCGAGTTATCGTACTTAGCAAGGTTAAGTCTTTAAGAGACGGAACCAAAGCGAAAGCGAGTCTTAATAGGGCGAAAGTTAAGTGCGATAGACCCGAAACCGGGTGATCTATCCATGGTCAGAGTGAAGGTGAAGTAAAATTCACTGGAGGCTCGAACCGGGTGCGGTTTAAAACGCATCGGATGAACTGTGGATAGGGGCGAAAAACCAAACGAACCCGGAGATAGCTGGTTCTCCTCGAAATAGCTTTAGGGCTAGCCTATGATTAAAGATTTGCGGAGGTAGAGCACTGACTGGCCTAGGGCGGCTTACCGTACCAAAGCCTATCAAACTCCGAATGCCAAAAAATCAGATCATGGAGTCAGACTTAGAGGGATAAGCTCCTAAGTCGAAAGGGAAACAGCCCAGACCGACAGCTAAGGTCCCAAAATCTGGATTAAGTGGAAAAGGATGTGAACCTACTAAGACAACCAGGACGTTGGCTTAGAAGCAGCCATACATTTAAAGAATGCGTAATAGCTCACTGGTCAAGTGGGTTTGCGCCGAAAATAAACGGGGCTAAAATTCAGTACCGAAGCTTCGGATTGATAGAGAATTTAAATCTATAATATAAAGGAAACCATTAAAAAAGGATAAAGAAAACTAAACTAGACTGAGAAATATTAAAATATACAATCAAGATAAAACGAGTTATCAACTAATTAATTACGCAAAATCACAAGTAAAAGGTAAGTTGGTCTGCACTTTGACAAATCAACTCCTCCCAAAGCCGGAGGGGCTAACTTTGAAACAGTGAGACATTTGACCTACTAACAAATCAAAGATTTGAGTTAGGTCAAGATAACTACAAAAATCACTAGATTAAACAGTAAGATATATAAATAAAAAATATATCAAAGTCTGGAAAAGTATTCTAAAACCGATAAAAAGATGGTTACTTATGTATAGATTTAAATACTCTATCAGTGGTAGAGGAGCATTGTATTAGGGAAGAAGCCCAAGCGAAAGCAGGCGTGGACTTAATACAAGAGAGAATGCTGGCATGAGTAGCGAGAAGGGATGTGAGAATCATCCCCGTCGAAACCCCAAGGACTCCTGAGCAAGGCTCGTCCCCTCAGGGAAAGTCGGGACCTAAGGCGAGGCCAAAAGGCGTAGCCGATGGATAACAGGTTTATATTCCTGTACCGCTTAAAGTCGCTATTAGAGAAGTGATGACGCAAGAGGATAAGCTAAGCTGCCCGATGGATGGCAGTCTAAGCACAAAGGCTGATTAGTAGGCAAATCCGCTAATCAAAAAGCTAATGTGTGATAGGTATCGAAAACATGAGTAGAGAAGTAGCCGATTTCAAATTGCCAAGAAAAGTCACTATCGATGACCAAAGCGCCCGTACCAAAACCGACACAGGTAGGGAGGTAGAGAATACCAAGACGCGCGGAAGAACCTTTGTTAAGGAACTCGGCAAAATGTCCCCGTAACTTCGGGAGAAGGGGAGCCATAGCGATATGGCCACAGAAACCAGGCCCAAGCGACTGTTTACCAAAAACACAAGTTTCTGCAAAATCGTAAGATGAAGTATAGGAGCTGACACCTGCCCGGTGCTGGAAGGTTAAGGGGAAGGCTTAGCGCAAGCGAAGGCTAGAACTTAAGCCCCAGTAAACGGCGGCCGTAACTATAACGGTCCTAAGGTAGCGAAATTCCTTGTCGGGTAAGTTCCGACCCGCACGAAAGGTGTAACGATTTGGGCACTGTCTCAACAAAGGATCCGGTGAAATTGTAGTAGTCGTGAAGATGCGACTTACCCACGCTAGGACGGAAAGACCCCGTGGAGCTTTACTGTAGGCTGATATTGGATTTTGAGATTAGATGTACAGGATAGTTGGGAGGCGAAGAAGCATGTACGCCAGTATGTGCCAAGCCATCCTTGGGATACCAACCTTCTAATATCAGAATTCTAACATTGACCCTTAATCAGGGCAAAGGACATTGTCAGTTGGGCAGTTTGACTGGGGCGGTCGCCTCCTAAAAAGTAACGGAGGCGTTCAAAGGTTCGCTCAGAATGGACGGAAACCATTCGTAGAGTACAAAGGCAAAAGCGAGCTTAACTGCGAGAGATACAGCTCAAGCAGAGTAGAAATACGGACTTAGTGATCCGGTGGCACCGCATGGAAGGGCCATCGCTCAACGGATAAAAGCTACCCCGGGGATAACAGGCTTATCTCCCCCAAGAGTCCACATCGACGGGGAGGTTTGGCACCTCGATGTCGGCTCGTCTCATCCTGGGGCTGAAGTAGGTCCCAAGGGTTGGGCTGTTCGCCCATTAAAGAGGCACGCGAGCTGGGTTCAGAACGTCGTGAGACAGTTCGGTCCCTATCCAGCGTGGGCGTAAGAAATTTGCGAGGACCTGTCCTTAGTACGAGAGGACCGGGATGGACATACCACTGGTGTACCAGTTGTTCCGCCAGGAGCATAGCTGGGTAGCTAAGTATGGAATTGATAAGTACTGAAAGCATCTAAGTACGAAGCAACCCTCAAGATAAGATTTCTAAAAGTACGTAAAGAAAATACGTTTGATAGGTCCAAGGTGTAAGTGCAGTAATGTATTAAGCTAATGGATACTAAACTTTTAATCTTGACTGGAAATATGGTTTGCTATTCAATGGTTCAGTCGGTGCTTTGACAAATCGAAGATTTGAAACAGCACGACATTTGACCTACCAACGAAAACAAGTTTTCGGGTTAGGTCAAGAAAATATAATATGGTGATGATGGCATGAGGGATACACCTGTTCCCATACCGAACACAGAAGTTAAGCCTCATTACGCTGATGGTACTCGGAGGGTGACCTCCCGGTAGAGTAAGAAATCGCCAAATAATTTAAGAGCTGGTCAGATGACCAGTTCTTTTTATTTACATAATACACTTGACACGAAAACTCGCTTCTTTTAGAAGCTCTTCCGTGCTACCGCACTTCATTTTCGGCATAAACACCCGAAATCAACGGGTGTTTATGTATACCGAACACAGAAGTTAAGCCTCATTACGCCGATGGTACTCGGATGGCAATCCGCTAAAACTCGTTTGCTAACGCAAACTCTCACGTGCTCCCGCACTCAGTTTTAGCCTTAAATATGCCAAATCAAAGCATATTTAAGCCCGGTAGAGTAGGAAGTTGCTAAATGATTAAGAGCTAGTCAAATGACTAGTTCTTTTTTTGTATAGATTGGTTATGAAACTTCTTTTTTTCACCTTTACTTTTTTGATCGGCCTTAATCGGCCTATGTATAGCAACTTTATTAATCTTTGTAAATTTATGAAAATTTGTGTATAAAAAATTACAATCCCTAGATTAGTTTGACAAAAAAATGTTTATATGATAAATTATTATAGAATGCTTATGTAAATAATCCATTTTGGAAAGTACACTTATTTACTTAAGTTTATAAAAAAATTCTAATTAATGATTATTATAGTTCAAAAAGTTAGGTTTCGCCTAAAAGTACACCTTTTTGGATTGTTTTTGGCGTGCCTTTAACACTTACACTATAATAAGCATTAATTTTTTTGTGCCTAAATTTAAGTTTTTTACTTTTTTTTAGGAAATGGAGGTTTTAATGATTCGCTCTTATGAATGTATTGATAATCCAGAAAGACCTATTAAAAATAACGAGATTTTGACCAACCCTAAGCTTATGGCTGATTATTCCAAGGATGGAATATATATTTCCTTGCCGGTAGTTCCTATCATTCCTCTTTGCTTGGGTGTAAGTTTTGAGAATGGACGCACTGCTTATCCTATTTATGAAAAAATTTCTGATATAAATTTAGATATGGATTATAGCAAGGATGAATATAAGGCTATGCTAAAGGCTCTTGAAATTTTAGGCGTAGATAAAACAGTAATTGAAATTAGAGGACCTATTTCTGTTTTGGATAACCTATTGGGGGCTACAAAGGTTATGAAAGCCATGAGAAAGGACAGAGACACTTTAAAAAAGATTTATGATAAGCTTAGAGAAATATATATAGAATATATAAAAAAACTTCTTGATAAAGGTGTTAAAGTATTTAGTTTTACAGAAAGCATACTAGACCCTAAACTTTTAGGACCTCGCGAAGTTGCTAACTATGTGGATGATTTTTTAATAAGTTTCTTAAAAGATATTGAAAAATTGTCTTATGAATATAAATTCACCCTACATCTATGCCCCAAATCTAGCTTAGTACTAGTAGATTTGGCTAAGGCAAGTTTTGTGCCTTTAGGCTTTAAGAATCAGAAAAGATACATAGATATCCTGTTTGAAAATCCATATGTTTTTATGGGGGACAGGTGTATAAATCTCTCAGATAAAGAATTTAATAAGGTTAATAAATTAGTTTTAAAGGAGGATTAAGTGCCAAGCAAAGAAGAATATTTAAAAAAAATGGCCAATATGGTTATCGAGGAAGAAGATGAGGAAATAGCAGATCTTTGTAGAGAATATCTAGCAGAAGGATATGACCCACAAGAAGCGATTTTTAATGGGCTTATCAAAGGAATGAATGAAGTAGGAAAACTTTTTGAACAAGAAGAATACTACATTTCCGACCTATTGATTTGCTCAGATGCAATGTATAACGGCATAGAAGTTTTAAAAGAAAAAATAGAAACTCATGAGGAAAATAATGTAGCAACAGCAGTAATAGGTGTTGTTGAGGGCGATACCCATGATATAGGAAAAAATCTTGTAAAACTTATGTTTGAGATCGATGGATATAAAATGATTGATCTGGGAAAAGATGTGCCAGTAGAAAAATTTGTGGACCAAGCAATTGCGAATGATGCAGATTTTATAATGATGTCCACCCTAATGACAACAACTATGGGCAATATGAAAAAAGTCATTGATATTTTAAATGAAAGAGGCATCCGCGATCAGTTTAAGGTAATGATAGGTGGAGGACCTGTTTCAGAAAGTTTTGCAAAAGATATTGGCGCAGATGCTTATAGTGAAAATGCAAATGAAGCTGTAAAAGTTGCTAGAAAATTATTAGAAAAATAAATGCAAATAGAAATAGTAAATCTTGGCATAAAAATAGAAGCCGGTAAAAAAAGCATCCTACAAAGCCTGGTTGAAAATAATATAGAAATAAATAATTTTTGCAATGGTAGAGGAACTTGTGGCAAGTGTAAGATAAAAGTTTTGCAAGGAGAAATAAATCATTTAACAAAGTCAGAAGCAAACTTGCTAAGTGATGAAGAAATAAAAGAAAATATAAGGCTTGCTTGCCTTACTTATCCTAAAACTGACATAAAAATATCAATAGCAAATATAAATTCAGATATAAAAGTCCTAGACCAAGGGCAAATTCCAGAATTTAAAATGAATACAAGAAAAGGACTTGGAATAGCCCTAGATATTGGAACAACCACTATTGCAATGAATTTAATAAATTTAGAAAATGGAAATATTTTAGATAAAATTTCAGCAATCAATCCTCAAAGTAAATATGGTTTGGATGTAATGACTAGGATTACATATGAATTTGAAAATGAAAATGCTATTAAAAATTTACAAGAGATTATCATACAAAAAATAAATGCAATGATAGATGAAATTTGCATAAAAAATAATCTGGAAAAAGAAAATATAAAGCAAATAATAGTTGCTGCAAATACTACTATGCTTCATATGTTTTTAGGCAAGGATGCAAGATCACTAGGAAAATATCCTTATAAAACATCATTTGTAAAAACACAGACAATATCAGCCGAAGACATAGGAATAAATTTAAAAGCAAAAATATTTACCCTAGCCAATGTGTCTGCTTTTGTGGGCAGCGATATAGTTGCTGGAGTTTACCTAACCGACTTAAAAAATAAAAAAAATACTCTCTTTATAGATATAGGTACAAATGGCGAAATAGTTTTAAAAACTAAAGATAAATTATATTGCTGCTCAACAGCTGCAGGCCCAGCCCTTGAAGGAATGAATATAGAGTGCGGAATGCGCGCAGAAAGTGGAGCCGTAGAGCGAGTAAAAATAGAGAATGAAAAAATTTCCATAAAAAGCATAGGAGATACAAAAGCAAAAGGCCTTTGTGGTAGTGGTTTACTAAGTGCGGTTTCAGAAGTGATTGCAAATAATTTTGTAAATAAAAGAGGACGCATAGTAGACCCTAACAAGTTAGAAGCAAATGATTATAGAAAAAAATATATAAAAGAAGATGAGAAAAAAGGTCGAATCATCATTCTAGATGAAAATTCAAAAATCTATCTAAGTCAAAAAGATATAAGACAAGTGCAACTTGCTAAAGGGGCAATCTTATCAGGATTTATAACTCTTTTAAAGACTGAAAACATGGAAATCTCAGATCTAGAATCAGTAATAATAGCAGGTGGCTTTGGTAGTCATCTGAAAAAAGAAGATATAACAGGAGTGGGAATTCTGCCAAAACAAGCAAGTGATTTAATAACTTATGTAGGAAATTCATCCTTAATAGGAGCCTATATGGCACTTATGAACAATGAAATCATAAATCAAATGGAAATCCTATCAAGAAAAATCCAATATATAGAACTATCCACAACAGAAAATTACGAAAGAACATTTGCAAAAGCAATGCAATTTAATTAGGAGAAGATATGAAAAATTTTAAAAAATACTTTTTAGTTTTTGCCTTACTTACAACATTTACTCTTACATCTTGTAATAATGAGGCTAATAAAGAAGTGCCAAAAACAGAAACTAGCCAAGAAGAAATAGCTGAAAATCCTCAAACTACTAATGTAGAAATTATTTTTTATGACAAAGTAAATGATAAGGAAATTTTAAAGGAAAATGCTGATCTTGATAAAGATGGTTTACAATCATATCTAGAAAACAATCACAAAGCAAAATTTGAAGATGGAATGATGACTGAGCTAGAAGGCATTAGCCAAGATGCAAATAAAAATCAATATTGGATGTACTATGTAAATGATGAAATGGCTGATGTTGGTATTGGTGATTATGTTCCAAAAGATGGTGACAAAATAGAATTTAGATTTGAACAAATGTAGATGGATACCAAAAAATTAACTAGGCTAGCTAGTCTTTGTGCAATATGCGTTATTACTAGAATAAATTTTTCCCTAATCCCCAATGTTCAAATACTATCTGATATAATTTTAATCCTTGCTATAGATGGCAAGCTTGATGAATCTTTAATAGTAAATGCTATAACAATGACTGTAACTAGTTTTTACCTAGGATTTGGTTATTGGGTTTTATTTCAAATACTAGACTTTGGAATACTGGCAATAATTAATTATATTTTGTTCAACAAAATCAATCTAGTTAAAAATGACCTTAGCAAGGCAAGTGCTCTGGGGATTTCTGGATTTTTATATGGTCTGATTATAACGCTAATGCAGGTTTTTTTAGTAAGTGGTAATAAATTTTCCTTTATGGCTCTTTATGCAGGCTCGATTCCTTTTGATATTAACCATATGATAGGAAATGTTGTCATATACTTACTTTTGATTAAAAAATTAGAAAAATATATAAGTGGAGAGAAGAGTTTTAGAAAATTATATTAAGGAGGGTCTGTGGATAAAAATATACTAAAAAATGAGCTTTCAAATTATGAAATTCAAATGACATCTGCCGAAAGATCCAAGGCTTATTTTAATGGCGAAAAAGTAGATCATTTGCCATTTAATATCATGAGCCTAGATCTTGTTTATGGGATGAATATGGGCTATAGCCTAAAAGAAACTGAAAATATCGATAATCTTATAAAAATAATTGAAAAAAGGACTGAAGAATACAAAATATATGGCATATCTGAAGGACTAAATTTGCGTGCTATGGGATATGCTTTAGGATCTACTGGGATTTTTCCCGAAAATGATACAGATCATGTAGATCATTATCTAATGGAAGATGAACTTAACATGGATTTGTTGGAAATACCAGATCCATATAGCAATGAGCTTTTAAAAAAGAAATTAGAAAATGCTAAAAAGCTAAAAGAACACTTTCCAGACCATCCTATTTCAACTTTTGTAGCAGGCCCTATGTCAACAGCAGTTGCCATTAGGCCCATTAGCAAATTATTAAGAGATTTAAGAAAAAATCCAGAGGGGGTAAAAGAACTTTTAGATTTTTGTGTAAAAGCCAATATGGCTTGGGCAAGGGCCTTTAAAAAAGAGTTTGGACCAGTCAAAATAATGATTGCAGATCCAGTAACTTGCGATGATATTTTAAGCCCAAAACAAATAAAAGAATTTTCTTACCCATATTTAAAGAAATTGACATCAAATCTTTATCAGCTAAATGAAATAAAACCAGATTTACATATTTGTGGCCATACCAAAAAGCAATGGGAAGATCTTAAAGAATTTGATATAGAATCTTTTAGTGTTGATAATTGCCATGACTTAGCTCAGTGTAAAGAAAAAATCCAAGATAAACTAAGTTTAATGGGCAATGTTCCACCAGTTGAAGTAATGAGAAATGGCAGCATAGATGATGTTATAGAAGCTGTAAAAACTTGTATAAAAAAAGGTGCAGATAATAAAAATGGATACATTTGTGCAACAGGATGCGGAACACCAGCTGGTACACCAAAAGAAAATATAGATGCTTTTGTATATGCAGTTAGAAAATACAGCAAAGATGCAAAAATAGGTCAAATTCCACAAACAGTTTACCAGTAAAAGGAGGAAAAATGGATAAAGAAGAACTTTATGAAAAAATGAAAGATTATAAACCTGATATGACTTCGGCAGAAAGAATCGGAGCATATTTGAGTGGGCAAAGAGTAGACCATATTCCATTTGCTATTATGAGTACTAATAGAATAATTGCAAATGAATTAAACTATACCATAAAAGATATGGAAGATATTGATAAATTATCAGACATTATTCAGTACAAATATGATCATTACAAAATAGTTGGTTTGACAGAAGAATTAAGCTTAAGGACTATGGGCCATGCCCTTGGATCAAAATTAATTTTCCCAGAAAACGACATAGATTACATAGAAGAGTTTCTAATGGAAGATGAGCTTGATATGGATTTAGTTTCTATCCCAGATCCATATACAAATGAAGTTTTAGCTCCTAAAATTGAAAGAGCGCGTAAGCTAAAAGAAAGATTTCCTCATATGTCCATAGAAACAGAAATACCAGGGCCTATTACAACAGCGGCAGCTATAAGACCAATTGAGAAACTTTTAAGGGACTTAAGAAAGCAACCAGAAAAGGTAAAAGAACTCTTAGAATTTTGTATAAATGCAAACATGTCATGGGCTAAGGCTTTTAAAAATGAATTTGGCCCATCAAGTGTCATGGTGGTAGACCCTGTAGGATGTGATGATATTTTAAGCCCAAAACAGGTAAAAGAATTTTCACTTCCATATTTAAAAAAACAATTACATCTTTACTATCAGCTAAATGAAGTAAAGCCAAACTTACATATTTGTGGACATACCAATAGACAATGGCAATATTATAGAGATTTAGATATAGATTTTTTCAGTGTAGATAATTGTGAAAATTTAAGAGATTGTAAAGAGGAAATAGAAGATCAGCTAATAGTTGTAGGAAATATTCCACCAGTAGAAGTAATGCTTAATGGTAGCATTGATGAAGTTATAGCATCTGTAAAAGACTGCATCAAAAAAGCTGCAGATGCAAAAAGTGGATATATTGCAGCAACAGGTTGTGGATCACCAGTTGGCACACCAATAGAAAATCTGGATGCTTTTATATATGCAATCAATAAATATGGCAAAGATGCAAAATTAGGCGAGATGCCAAAGGCAATTAATGAATAGGAGAAAAGATGGTAAAGTCTAAAAATAAAAAATCGGGTGGCTATGCCTTAATACCGTTTTTGGTATTTATAGTAATTTACTTTGTAACAGGTATTATTTTACAAAATCAGGGCGTTGACATGGCCTTTTATCAAATGCCAGCTCCCGTTGCAGCATTTGTTGCAGTAATAGCAGCCTTTATAATGTTTAAAGATGACCTTAATACAAAATTTGCAAATTTTATAGCAGGTTGTGGGAATGAAGATATTATTTCAATGTGTTTAATATACCTGCTAGCAGGTGCATTTTCAGCAGTTGCAGAAGCAAGTGGTGGGCGAGATGCAGTTGTAAATTTAGGTCTTAAATTTATACCGCCTAGTCTAATAATTGCAGGAATTTTTGTGATTTCAGGTTTTATGGCAACTGCAACAGGTACATCAGTTGGAACAGTATCATCACTAACAACAGTAACCATAGGTTTAGCTCAAGGAGCAGGATTAAATAGTGCAATGAGTCTTGCAGCCCTTGTTAGTGGATCAATGTTTGGAGATAACCTATCAATTATTTCTGATACCACCATAGCCTCTACAAAAACTCAAAATGTAAGCATGAAAGATAAATTTAGGATGAATTTAAAAATAGCCTTACCGGCTGCCATTATTTCTATAATATTATTTATAGCATTGGGTAGACCGGACTCAACTGTTCCTATCCCAACAGGTCCTGTAGAAATAATAAAAGTACTACCATATTTATTGGTATTAATTACAGCCTTAATCGGCGTTAATGTATTTGTTGTATTAACCAGCGGTATTTTATTTTCAAGCTTAATTATGCTCTTTCAAAATGGATTTGATATTATAGCCCTTTCAAAACTAATTTATGAAGGTTTTGCATCAATGAATGAGATTTTCCTACTATCAATGATGATAGGAGGGCTGTCTTATATGGTAAATAAAGAAGGAGGATTAGACTTTGTTAACGACAAAATATTATCCTTTGTAAAAAACAAAAAAACTGCAGAAATTGGTATTTGCCTAATAGTATTTTTAATGGACATTGCCATTGCAAACAACACAGTATCAATTGTAATAGCAGGACCAATTGCAAAAAGACTTTCACATGATTATAAGGTAGACCCTAGAAGAGCAGCTTCACTATTAGATATATTTTCTTGTGTTGGCCAAGGGATAATTCCTTATGGAATCCAATTACTTGTGGCAGCTAAATTTACTGAAGGATTACTAGCACCAGTAGATATTATGCCTTACTTATTTTACCAATATTTACTAGCAGGCTTTGCAATCATTTCAATATTTATAAGATTTGCAGAATCAAAAGATCCATGGAATTATGAATACGATATGCCAGAAAGCCAAGTTTTGGAATTAAATAAATAAAAAATTAGGGAGATACTATGGACTTAAATTTAGCAAAGCAGCTCTCATATGATTTTTCCGATAAGATAGAGATTCTTCTCAATGGGAAAAATCATTTTGTTTTTAATGACTTTGATGATAATTTTTTATATCTTAATAGGGCTAAGCTTGCCATAAATTGTGTGGGAGACTCTTTATTAGTGCGTTCATCTAATAGAGAGCTATTAGATGAATTAAAAAATAAGTATTCTAATTATCCAGCAGCTTGGTTTATGGAAGTGCCCAACTTAATTGAGTTACAAAAAATTGTAAAAAATTATAATATGTCACTTCAAAATATGAGTCCTATTTTTGTACCCTCTAGGGGATTTAAGAAAATAGAATCACAATTTTCTTTTTCTAGGATAAAGGAAGAAGACTTCAATAAATATGAGGGAGTGAGTGATTTTGCCTTAAGCTATGAAAATGGAATTTGTGATCAAAAGTTAATATTAGCTTATTTTGATCATCAAAAACTAATTTGTATAGCCGGAGCTAGTGAGAATTCAAAATATTTATGGGAAGTTGGAATCGAAAAGTTTGATAACAATACAATATATAATAACTTATCAAGTGATTTGATAAATTGCATGGCTGATATTATAAGAAATGAATATCCCGATATCTCTCTTATATATACAACACAATTTTCTCATACAAGGTCTATTAATCTTGCAATTAGGGCAGGTTTTGAAATGGGATTATCTGTGATTGTTGCAAACTAAAAGAGTAAATCTAATTTAAGATTTACTCTTTTTTTATTGTTCACTTAAGTGAGTTGAACGAACGAATGTGAGTGAAACAATAAACCACCTGCTATGCAGGTGGAGGAATTTAGCTTTAGCTTCAAGCCAAAAAATTCTCGCTTGATATATAATTGTGATAACCACATGCACAATTAAAACAAGGAGAATTTAATGGACAAGAATAGTTTATCACACACCAAATGGAGATGTAAATATCATGTAGTGTTCGCACCAAAATACAGAAGGCAAGCAATATATGGAAAACTAAAAAAAGATATAGGTCAAATACTTAGAGAATTATGTCAACGTAAAGGAATAAATATAATAGAAGCTGAGCTTTGTGTAGATCATGTTCATATGTTGATAGAAGTACCACCAAAATATAGTATATCAGAAATAATGGGATATCTAAAAGGGAAAAGTTCATTAATAATATTTGATCGTCATGCCAATTTGAAATATAAATATGGAAACAGACATTTCTGGTGTAGAGGTTACTATGTTGATACAGTAGGACGAAATGAAAAGATGATAAAAGAATATATACAAAATCAATTAAAAGAAGATTATTATTCAGACCAAATCAGCTTAAAGGAATATTATGACCCGTTTACGGGTGAGTCAGTACCAAAGAGCAAATAAATAACTGCTTAAGCAGTAGCTGGGATAGTGTTGCATGTGGAGAATACTCGGAGCCCCAGTAGGGGCGTGCCGGTATTCGCGCCTTATAGGCGCTGTGGAAACTACCAGCTAAGCTGGTAGTTCTGATTATTATGAAGCAATAGTTACTGTTGTAACCACACCATTTTTAACTTCTACTTTTAAACCTAATCCTGAATCTTTTACACCTTTATAATATTCTGCAAATTCATCTGCTGTAAAATATTCTGGTTCTGCCATGCCACTAACCGCTTGGAAAGTAGTATCGCTATTTATTTTGAAATTATAAGCACCTTGGCTGTATTCTTCTGCATTGTCGTAGCTATTAGGATCTACTAGGTAGTCAATTGTTCCTTCAGTTGTTAATGTTTCACCATCAATTTTTATATTTGAAATGTTAGCAAGACCCATTTGTTCATCACGAGCTCCACCTTGAGAAGAAACAAGACTTGATACAAACATACCATTACGGTCTTCGTATTTGATGTCATTGTTAGATTGTGATTGATTTTCCTTGCTGTCATTTTCTTTAGCAGGCTCAGCGTTGTTATCTTTTGTATTTTCTTTATTATCTTGTTTTTTTACATCAATTGTTGTTTGTTTTTGTTCTTTATTTTCAGATTTAGAATCTTTGTTTTCAGAGTTTTCCTCAGGTTTTTCTGCTACTTTATTAGCTTCAGCTGGCTTATTATCTTGACTATTTTCTTTTATAGACTCATCGATGACATCAGAATTACTTTCGCTAACTTCTTGATTTGCAGCAACGCTAGTTTTTGGTGAATCTGTATTTGTACATGCAGCAAGGCTAATTACCATAAAAGCAGCAAGTAGAGTTTTATTTAAAGTTTTAATTTTCATGCGTATCCTCCTTAATTTATTTTACCATTTTTTGCTATAAAGTAAATATTAAATGGCTATATTATCAACAATTGCAAAGAATTATAAAATTGTTATTATTTTGTTAATGTATTATTTTATAGCTTTATAATTGCTAAAGATGCTCTATTTATGAGGTGATTTTTACCTTTGAAATTTCATGAGAGATTAGATATAAAATTATTTATAAATATATATAAAATAGCTTGTGGACAATAAGTGACTTAAAAAGTATAATTAATCTTAACACACGAGAAATTCCATTAGTGAAAATGGTTTGAGGAATTACTATGGATATTAGAGAAAAATTAGAAATTCTTGCGGATGCGGCTAAGTATGATGTTTCTTGTTCATCGAGCGGATCTAATAGGAAAAATAAAAATAATGGCCTTGGCAATGGGTCAATGGGTGGGATATGCCATTCTTATTCTGAAGATGGAAGGTGTATTTCACTTTTAAAAATCCTTATGACCAATGCTTGCATATATAATTGCGAATATTGCATAAATCGTAGGGAAAATGACACTTTGAGGGCAACTTTTAGTCCTGAGGAAGTGGCTAATCTTACTATGAATTTTTATCGCAGAAATTACATCGAGGGACTATTTTTATCCTCTGGGATAATAAAAAATCCAGATTATACCATGGAAAGATTGGTTAAAGTTGCAGAGATTTTGCGATATAAATACAATTTTAATGGATATATTCATATGAAAGCCATCCCAGGATCAAGCCAAGATTTGGTCAAAAAAATGGGGATGTTGGTTGATAGAATGTCTATAAATATTGAGCTACCCACCCAAAAAGCACTTTCAATTTTAGCTCCTGAGAAAAAAATTGCAGATATAACAAGGCCTATGGGCAATGTAAAAAATGAATTGATGGTTTATGGAGAGGACAGAAAAAAATTTGCCCACACCCCAAAGTTTTTGCCAGCTGGCCAAACAACACAAATGATAATTGGTGCAGGCCGTGAATCTGACCTTGAGATTATAAAAACTAGCGAAAAATTATACAATAATTATGCCTTAAAACGTGTATATTATTCAGGATTTGTACCGGTTGTAAAATCAAAATTTACCCAAGGCATTGATAAAACTCCACTCTTAAGAGAACACAGACTTTATCAAGCAGATTTTTTGATGCGTGGCTATAGGTTTAAGGCTGATGACTTGCTTTCTACCAATGATGCAAACTTTAATTTATCAATAGATCCAAAGAGCAATTGGGCCATAAATAATATCGAAAGATTTCCGATTGAGATAAATACGGCTTCATATTTTGAGTTGATGAAGGTACCTGGATTTGGTAGGACTTATGCAAACCGCATCATCGAGGCCCGACAATTTAGAAAACTAACTTATGATAGCCTAAGAGCCCTTAAAATTTCAACAAAAAGATCCAAACATTTTATTTTGGTAAATGGAGTTTATAGGGGGCTAAAATTCAGGGATAAAAATGACCTAAAAGTTTTGATGAGTGCAGCAGATACAAAAAATTACCAGCAACTTTCAATGTTTGATGTGGGATAAGATGATTTATTATTACGATGGGACCCTGGACGGGCTTTTTTCAGTTATATTTGAAAAATATAGTCAAATAGGTAGCTGCGAGATAAAAACTGAAAGTGAGCAGGTTAATTTTTTGGAAAGTGAGATAATAAAAACTGATTTAGTAAAAGCTGAACGAGTAATTACAAGTATCAGAGAAAATATTGGCGAGGAATTTTTTGCTGATTGCTTTAGGGTTTTTAAATCTATTCACCCTAAGAAAGAAGAAATAATTGCGGTGACCATAAAATCTTGCCTAATTTATGGAAATTCTTATCTAGGATCTGCAAAAAAATCTGCAGTTTTATTTAAGAGGATAGTCCATAATTTTAACCATGAAGTCCATGCCTACAAGGGTTTTACAAGATTTAGAGAAATACAGGATAATTATCTCTTAGCAGAAATTACTCCAGAAAATGATGTTTTGCTCCACATCACCCAGCATTTTTTAAAAAGAATGCCAGCTGAAAAGTTTGTAATTTATGATAAAAACCGCAAAAAAGCAAGTCTTTGTGAGTATGGACAATATGATGAAGTAGAAATCTTGGAAATGAATGCAGTAGATAGCGAAAAAGAAGCAATTTTTAAGGATGCTTGGAGAGGGTTTTATGGTGCTATTGGCATAGATGAGCGAAAGAATGAAAAATTAATGCAAGCCAATATGCCAAAAAAATATTGGAAGTTTTTGCCTGAAAAAAGTGATTGTTGATTTAAAGGTGGAAATTTTGGAAGATTTAATTTTAAAATTAAAAGAAAGATTTGAAAAAAACAAAGACCGTCATCCAAATATAAGGTGGGATGACATTCAAAATAAGCTAGAAATTGATAAAAAATTGTTAAAAACAATTCGTGACATGGAAGAAACTGGCGGAGAAATCGATGTCTTTGAAAGTAAAATTTTTGATGGGCCTGTATTTTTAGATTTTGCAAACGAATCACCAAAGGGCCGCCGCAGCCTTTGTTATGATAAAGAAGCGCGAATAAATCGTAAAAAAAATGCTCCAGAATCTTCAGTAATTGAAGAAGCTTCAAAAATGGGCATAAAAGTCTTAAATGAAGATCAATACTATGCTTTACAAGAAAACTGGGACTTTGATTTAAAAAGCTCATCTTGGATATTAACTGATAAAGGAATAAGAGACTTAGGTGGAGCTTTGTTTTGCCAAAAGAGATACAAAAGGACTTTTACCTCCCACAACGGAGCAGACTCTTACTACTCATCACGTGGTTTTAGGGCTTATGTAGAGATTGATTTGTAAGATAAGTTTTGCAATGATATTAGCATTTTATTTTGGATAAAATTGATATAGGGACTAGCGCTTGCTGGTCTTTTTTATTAAAAAAATTTATTAATATTCTTTACCCAAAATTAACCCAGTCTTATGCTATAATCATAGTAAAATGGAGGTAATTATGCGTGTTTTAGTCGTAGAAGACGATTTAGATTTAATAAATTTACTAGAAGAAGGCCTAACTATGTATGGTTATGCTGTGGATAAGGCTATAAATGGCGAAGAAGCTATAGAAATGGCCTATATCGAAAATTATGATATTGTAATCCTTGATATAAATTTGCCAAAAAAAGATGGCTTTGAAGTCCTTGATGAAATTAGAAAATTTAACCAAGAAGTAAATATCATTATGCTGACTGCAAGATCTGATATTGACGATAGGGTCAAGGGTTTAGATTTTGGAGCCAATGATTATATGGTAAAACCTTTTGATTTAAAAGAGCTTGATGCTCGTATGCGTGCACTTTTGCGCCGCAAGTCGGTGACAGAATCAACAATACTTGAAGCTGGAAATATGAAATTTGATACAGCCACTCGTGAGGCCTTTGTTGATGATCAAAAAATAAATCTGACCCAAAAAGAGACTGGAATTTTGGAATATCTATTTTTAAATAAGGAAAGATTTGTATCTAGTGAAGAGCTAATTGACCATGTTTGGGACTCCAATGCCGATAGTTTTTCAAACTCTGTTCGCGTTCATATGTCATCATTAAGGAAGAAAATTAAGGAATTAAGCGGTGAGAATAAAATTCAAAATGTAATTGGCAAGGGTTATAGGATTTATGAAAGCTGATAAAGTTTACAAATCCATAGTTTTTAAGCTAATCACTGCGGTTGTAATTATTTTTATATCCATGATTAGCATTACAAACTACATGATCAATCAAAAGCAAATCCAAATGACTGAAGAAATGCTAAGACAAATTGAAAAATATATGCCATCTTACAGCAATTCAGTGGTGGTAACTGTAAATAATGCTCACTTGCAATCAACTGCAGACTTTAGAATTTACACAATTGTAGTGACTGGCATTGTCATCATAATTGGGTCATTAATATTTGCACTTATTATTTCAAAAATTTTAGAGCCACTTAAAAAGTTGCAAAAAAATATTGCAAAAATAGATATAAATAAACCAGAAACTTTTTCTGAGAAATTACTTATAGAAGATGGGTCTAGCGAAATTGTTGATCTTTCAAAAAACTTTAACCAATTAATGGCAAGAATCTATAAGGATTACAGAAAGCAAAAAGATTTTTCTGCAAATGTCGCCCATGAGCTGCGCACCCCAGTTGCAGTTATGAAAGCTCAAGTCGATGTTTACAAGAGAAAAAATATTAGCCCAGAAGAAGCTATATTTATCGAAAAAATCGATCAAAATGTTGAAAAACTAAAAAGCTTAATCGAATCTGTTTTGATGTTTTCAAAAAACCAAGAATTAAATATTACAAAGGTTTGTCTGGGAACATTAATTGAGGAAATCTTATTTGACCTAGAAGATAGGATTGCCAGCAAAAACTTATGTGTGAACTTTATTAAAGATGAAGATTTGTGTATTCAAACTGATGATGCCCTTCTTCAAAGACTTTTATTTAACATTATTGAAAATTCTATCAAATATAACAAGGAATATGGATCTATAGATATAATCACAAAAAAGGAAAAAAATCGCACAATAATTGAAATTGCAGATACTGGCATCGGTATGACTGATGAGCAAAAAGAAAGAATTTTTGATCTTTTTTACCAGGCAGACAATTCTAGATCGGGCGAAGGTTTTGGTATAGGGCTTGCACTTTCAAAACAAATCGTGGATTCACTTGGTGCTGAAATCAAGGTTTTAGACAATATACCATCAGGAAGTAAATTTATTATTTCATTCTTAACACAAAATTAACATTTTATTTGCTATCATTATTTACGAGGTAAAGATATGATAGAAAAGGACAAAAAAATAATTAGCAAATTGTTACTAATGGTCTCTATAAGCTTTGTGGTATATGGAGCTTATAGGGGTGAAGTAAATAGTGTATTTACCAAGGCAATAAACCTGTGTTTGGAGTGTATAGGCATTGGATAAGATAAAAAATATCAAACGCAATACTATCCAAGCCCTCACCGCCTTGGCTTACAATTTCCATATACCAAATTTTTTTAAGGGCAAAATTTACAGCGGAAGCACAAAAAAATTATGCTTGCCAGGACTTAATTGTTATTCCTGTCCAGGAGCTGCAGGATCATGTCCAATAGGATCTTTGCAAGCAGTCATGGGGTCAAAAAAATATAAGTTTTCATATTACGTTTTTGGCATGATGGCATTTTTTGGAGTAATGGTCGGACGTCTCATCTGTGGTTTCTTCTGTCCCATGGGATGGTTCCAAGATTTACTACATAAAATACCTAGCAAAAAACTCTCCACAAAAAAGTTAAAACCCCTAAGATATACAAAATATATAATATTATTTTCCCTGATAATAGCCTTATCTTTTGTGATGCGCGGCAGATATGAAGTAATTCCTCCCTATTTTTGCAAATATATCTGCCCACAAGGAATAATAGAGGGAGCCATTCCCCTTGCTATTAAATCTCCTTCATTAAGGCTAGCTTTAGGAAATCTCTTCAACTTAAAGCTTGGGATACTTGTTGCGACAATAATATTATCGATTTTATTTTACAGGCCATTTTGTAAGTGGATTTGCCCACTTGGTGCATTTTATTCATTATTCAATAAATATTCATTTTATCAAATGGATGTTAATAAAAATAAATGTATCGACTGCGGTAAATGTGCAAAAGTTTGCAAAATGGATGTAGATATAAGAAAAAATGATGCACACTTAGAGTGCATTAGGTGTCATGAATGTACAAAATCTTGTCCGACAAAAGCCATATCTTCCTCTTTTATACAAAGGAGCGAAAATGAGAAAAGCAAATAATATTTATACTATTATCTTGCTGGGGCTTGCCCTAGCAGCTTGCCAAAACAATAGTCAGCAAGCAAGTGATGAAAAAACGAAAAATGAAACAAAAACTGAAATGCCTGCTGAAAATAAAGATCAAAATGCAGACGAAAAAGAAATGCCAGAGGCTGACAAAGCAGACACAAAAGATGAGTCTAAAGAAGCTAACGATGAATCTGATAAAGACATGACTATGGAAGAAACAGATCCAACAAAAATGGCAGATAAAAAAACTCTTCCAAACTTTACAGCAAAAGACCAAGACGGAAATCCATATAGCAATGAGGATATTGCAAAAAATGATGCAACAGTAATCAATCTTTGGTTTACAGGTTGCTCAGCATGTATTGAAGAAATGGATGAAGTAAACGATTTGGCAGATGAACTTAAAAAAGAAGATGGGGTAGATTTTGTTTCAATGTGTACAGATGTTAACTACGATGAGTCCACAAAAGAAGCCTATGAGAGAATTATAAAAGATAAAAAGCCAACTTATAAGGCACTTGCAGTAGACTATGAGGGAGACATGAAAGAATATCTAGAAGGCATATTTGTCTATCCAACAACAATCGTAGTTGATAAAAACGGAAACATAATAGGTGATCCAATCGAAGGAACCTTAGTTTCTGAAGACCAACAAGCAAAATTAAAAGAAAATATAAAAATGGCTATAGAGTCATCAAAAGCATCCAAATTGAGCTGAACCCATAAACACGGAATAACTTAATAATATTTTAAGCGGAATGTAATCTGTAATCAACAGGAGACATTCCGTTTAATTTTGTCTTAATCCTGTCTTCGTTGTACCATTTTATATATAATTCTATTTCTTTTCTTAATTGATCATAACTTGTAAATTCTACACCATAGTACATTTCTTGTTTTAGTATACCAAAGAAGTTTTCCATCGGAGAATTGTCTAGACAATTCCCTTTTCTTGACATACTTTGTATTATATTTAGTTTTCTTAGTTTACTAGACCATGAACTATGTTGGTAATGGAATCCTTGGTCTGAGTGTATTGCTAAATTGTCTTTAGAACTAATACCTTTTATTGCTTTGTCTAACATTGAGTTGGTCAGTTTAATTGTTGGGTGATGACTTAGTGTATAGCTAATTATCTCGCTGTTATATGCATCTAGTATTGGTGATAGGTAGAGTCTATCTTCATGACCTTTAATTCTAAATTCAGTTATATCTGTTAACCATAGCCTATTAGGTCTACTGGCTTTAAAGTTACGATTAACTACGTTAGAAGCTATTTTACCTACTTGACCCTTGTATGATGAGTATTTTCTTGACCTAGTTTTAAATTTAGTGCATAAGAGTCCTTCTTGTTTCATGATTCTAAGAACTCTTTTATGATTTACTATTAAGCCTTTGTTTCTTAGAACTGTACTTACTCTTCTGTAGCCATACCTACCCTTTGTTGATTTAACTATTGATTTTATTTCTTCTTTTACTTCTTTGTCCTTGTCTACAGGATTTTCTAATTTAATTTTCCACTCATAGTATGAAGATTTAGCAAGCTTAGCTACTTTTATCCATTCACTTGCTTTTGTTTCAGGGTGTTCTTTAAGAAGATGAAGTATTATCTTTGTTTTTTCCTTGCTTCTGCTTCCTCTTCTAGTAGCAAGGCTTGAAACTTTTTTTCGAATAGTATTTGCATCTTTAGATATTTATTTTCTTCTCTAAGTCTTATTAGTTCTTCTCTTTCAGACTCAACTATTGGTTTTTCGTTCTTTGATTTCTTTTTTGATTTAGACATATCTTTCTTAGGCCTTCCTCTGTTATCTTCTAATCCAGATAAACCACGTTCTCGATATGCTTTCTCCCAGTTACATATTACTGATCCATTAGTGATATCAAAGTGCTCTGCGGTTTGCCTGTATGAGATATTATTGATTTGTCTATATTGTATTACAGATAGTTTAAATTCACTAGTGAATTTATTCTTAGTTTGTTTTTTAGCTAAGTTACCAAAGCCTCCTGAGTTATATTTGTTAATCCAATTTTCTAGAGTGCTATCAGGTATATTGTATTTGTTTGCTATTGCAGGTCGCCCACCTGTTTGACCTGATAAGTATTCTAGTACTAATTTAATTTTAAATTCTTTCGTATATTTTGGCATGAAAAAACCCCTCCATCCGTATTCCGGATTTTGGGGTTCAGCTCAAATAGGGTGCTTTTTTATTTTACAAATAAAGTTGATAACAATAATCATTATTGGGTATAATAAAAATAAGTTGGCAAATAGCTGAACTAAAAAATGAAAATAACCCATTAGGAGGGATTTTATGTTAGAATTAATGGAATTACCTTATGAATATGACGCCCTAGAGCCAGTTATATCAAAAGAAACAATGACATTCCACCACGATAAACACCATAAGACTTATGTAGACACAGCAAATGAACTTTTAGAAGGAACAGGATATGAAGAAAAGAAATGTCCAAAATGCTTACTAAAAGCAATCGATGATATCACTGATGATGCTGATAAAAAACAAAAACTTATCAATAATCTTGGTGGAGTACTAAACCACAACCTATTCTGGAATACAATGAAACCAGGCGGATCAAGTGAGCCTGTTGGTGAATTAAAAGAAGCCATCGATAAAAAATTTGGTTCATTTGAAGAATTCAAAAAAGAATTTGAAGCAGCAGGAAAAGGACAATTCGGTTCAGGATGGGCATGGTTAGTACTAAATGATGGAGAATTAGAAATCATTTCTACAAAAAACCAAGATAACCCAATTCTTGAAGGTAAACAAGGTATCCTAGGCAATGATGTTTGGGAACACGCTTACTACCTAGACTATCAAAACGCTAGACCAAAATACCTAGAAGAATGGTGGAAAGTTGTAAACTGGGATGTAATTGAAGAAAGATACCAAAAAGGTGGTACTTGCAAATAATAACTTAATTTTATAAGAAATGAAACTACTGGTTAACCCAGTAGTTTTTTTGTGATTTCCTTTGGTGTAAAATTATCATAATATTACATTAATGTTAAAAAATGAAAAAATATTTGGAAAATACTTAGATTTATGATAAGATAAAAAAACTTTGAAAACGTATTTCCTTTTGCACGAAAAAGTGATATTATATATTTAATATAAGGAGCTTATATTAAATATATTTTTTTAGGAGAGATTTATGGGACGTATCAAAAGTATTGGGCTTATACCAAAATTACTTATTGCAATTGCTCTAGGTGTTTTTGCGGGAGCCAGCCTACCAGTTAGTGTTATTAGAGTAGCAGTTACGTTTTCAAAGATTTTTGGTTCACTTTTATCCTTTATTATTCCATTGATGATTTTAGCCTTTGTTACCAAGGGGATTTCTGATTTGGGTGAGGGAGCTGGGAAGTTACTAGCTATAACAGTTTTAATTTCCTACCTATCAACACTTGTTGCAGGTAGTCTATCTTACATAATGGCAAGTAATGTTTTTCCAAAATTTATTAGTAGTGATCAAATAGATGCAATAGTATCTTCAAATTCAGATAAGCTAGAACCATATTTTACAGTGCCACTTACACCATTTTTTGATGTAACAAGCGCGCTAATATTTGCTTTTATGATGGGGATCTCTATTTCTTGGTTAAAGAGAAATAATAGTGGAGATGTTTTATATAAGGCGGTATCTGAGTTTAACGCAATTATTGTAAAAGTTTTAGAAATAGCAATTATACCAATTTTACCATTTTTTATATTTGGTAACTTTGCAGAAATGAGCTATTTAGGATCAGTAAAAGCTGTTTTAGGAATATTCTGGAAGATATTTATCTGTATAATCATCCTACACTTGATTTACGTTACCTTTATGTTTATCATCTCAGGGTCATACACAGGTAAAAATCCATTTGCTATGCTAAAAAATGAAGTTAAAGGCTATGTAACAGCAGTTGGTACTCAGTCTTCAGCAGCAACAATCCCAGTAAACTTACAATGTGCGGCAAATAATGGAGTAAGTAGAGAAATAGCAGACTTTGTTGTACCACTTGGGGCAACAGTTCACATGCCAGGATCTATGATAACCATTACAGGATGTGTGTTTACTATTCTTTACATGTATAACTTGCCACACTCATTTGGCTTAATGCTTTCACTAATTGCAACCTTAGGTGTAGCAATGGTTGCAGCACCAGGAGCACCAGGTGGAGCAGTAATGAGTGCCTTACCATTTTTACCAATGGTAGGTATAGCACCAGAATCAGCTATGGCAGGGCTACTAATATCTCTTTACCTAACCCAAGACTCATTTGGAACAGCAGCAAATATTTCTGGGGATGTGGCTATAGCAAACGCAGTTGATAAAGTTTATAATAAGATAATATTAAAAAACAAAAATTGGAAACCAATCCCAGTTATAAAAAATCCAAAATAAAAAAAGGGATAACCTTTGCAAAAATTAAATCAAGCTAGCATAATATAATTGTGCTAGCTTATATTGTTAAAAAAGATAAGGAGTAATTATGGCAGTAAATGCTTCAATATTTGATATTATAGGGCCAGTTATGGTAGGCCCAAGCTCTTCGCACACAGCAGGAGCTGCAAAAATTGCAAATGTAGCAAGAAAAATGGTAGATCCAGGTTTTAATGAAGTAGAATTTTATTTGCATGGATCATTTGCCAAAACTTATAAGGGACATGGTACAAACAGAGCCCTAGTTGGTGGAGTTTTAGGCTATGGACCAGAAGATGATAGGATTATAAATGCCTTTGAATATGCTGATGAAGCAGGAGTTGGCTATAAATTTATAGAAACAGACCTAGGAGAAGTTCACCCAAATACTGTTAGAATGGTATTTAAATATCCTGATGGCAGAACTCCAATTGATATTCAAGGATCATCAATAGGTGGGGGAGCTATCGTAATAAATAAAATTTATGGAAACCCTATAGAATATTATGCCCAAAGACCAACCCTATTTATGGCCTATGGAGAGCAAAAAGGAATTATAGCCTTTGTTTCAAATATTCTTTATAGCGACGGTTATAATATCCACGAAATGAAAACAATAAAAGATGGCGATGATGTAATGCTAGTTTGTCAACTAGATGAGCCACTAAATGAAGAAGCCCTTGAAACAATTAGAAATGGTAAAGACTTTACCTTTATTAAATATATAGATTAGGATTAAAATATGATCACTAAATTTGAATTATTAAAAGAAAGATGTGAAAAAGAAAATGCAAGTCTTTGGGAACTTTCAATCAAAGATGAGATAGAAAATACAGGAAGAAGTGAAGAAGAAATCTTTGACAGACTCCAAAGAACCCTAGATGTTATGAAAAACTCATCACATGCAGCCCTAGAAGTACCAGTAGTTTCAGTAACAGGCATGACAGGTGGGAATGCAAAAGTAATGAATGATTATTTCCTAGGTGGAGATACAGTTTTGGGAGATACAGCAGCAAAAGCAATGGCAATGGCCCTTTCTACAAGCGAAGTAAATGCAGCCATGGGTCAAATTGTTGCAGCTCCAACTGCAGGATCATCAGGGATTTTGCCAGCAACACTTATGATAATGTATCACAAATATGGCTATGATGATCAAAAATTAAAAGAAGCTATGCTTGTAGCAACTCAAATGGGCCAAGTAATCTTTGATAATGCAACATTTGCTGGGGCAGAAGGAGGATGTCAAGCAGAAACAGGATCAGCATCAGCTATGGCTGCAGCAGCAGTTTGCTATTTAAGAGGATATGACATAAAGACCCAAGAAAACGCAGCAATATGTGCCTTGCTAAATGTAATGGGTCTTATCTGTGATCCAATAGGTGGGATGGTAGAATTCCCATGCAATATTAGAAATGCAAATGGAGTTATGAATGCTCTCGCAAGTGCTGATATGGCAATGGCTGGAGTAAAAGTATTTGTAACATTTGATGAAGCAGTAGATGCAATGAAGAGAGTAGGAGATAGTCTACCATCAGGCCTTCGTGAAACTGGAGAAGGTGGTATAGCAGTTTGTCCTTCTGCTCTTAGACTGCGTGAGAAATATATTGATGGAACAAATTAAAGAAAAAAATTAAATATAAAAATTGTTTTTATTTCCCTAATGCTTTTGGTGTTGGGGAATTTTTTTGAAAAATTCTTTAAAAAATTTTTATTTAGTAATAGAAATAATATTTTATTTACGAAAAAGCTTCGTTCCCGGGGAGCAGGGCCGTAGGGGTTGCGGAGACCCCTTTGGCCCTTCCCCGGACCCCCGACCCATTTCACCCCCTCCGCTCCTGCGCGGGGAGCGTTTTTACTAGATGTCGCAATTGATATATCTATTTTATATGAAATGTACAATTTGTACTATAAAAAAGAACTAAGAAATGCTTTGCCATTTTAGGATTGTTTTATTTATATTTTCGCACACTTATAAACCCTTAGAATGGACTTTAATACTGAAAATATATTAATCTAGCATAAAATTCTTTCTAAAAAAGAGATTTTAGTGAAGAAGAAAAATGGATAAATCTAGACTTAGAGTTTATTTATTGATAACTAAGTATTCTTACTCCTCTCCCATTTCTTTTTGATAGTCATCATATTTTTCTTGCCAAACTTGCTTGTCATTTTCATCTATTTTTCTTATAACTTTGCATGGATTGCCGGCTGCTATTACTCCTTTTGGAATATCCTTTACTACAACTGATCCTGCTCCTATTATTGAGCCTTCACCTATGGTTACACCACCAATTACTGTTACCTTTCCTCCTATCCACACGTCATTTTCAATTTTTATTGGTTCGGCGTATTCTATAAATGTTCTTCTTATTTCTGGATCTTTTGGATGATTTGGTGTTAAAAATGCACAATCTGGACCGATTAGCACATTATCTCCTATATAGACTGGTGCACAATCTAAGATTGAGACATTGAAATTTAGATAAGAATGCTCGCCAATAAATATATTGTAGCCATAGTCAAATCTAAATGGAGGGGTTACCATTGAATCCTTGCCAAATTCTCCAAAAATATTTTTGGCCTTTTCTCTAATCTCTTCAGCTGTTATGGATTTATTAAAATCTTGCATTTTGCAGCGGGCTTCATACATATCTTGGCGAAGTTCTTCATCGCCCATGTAAAGCTTACTATTTATCATTCTTTGTTTTTGTGTTTTCATATCAAAACCATACTTCACGTGTTTAGAATGACAATTTAAAATTTAAGTTGTAAAGTATTATCATCAAAGGAGCGCTTTATGGATCAAAATGTAAACTTAACTAAGGGAGATATTACTAAGTCCCTTATAAAATTATCTTTACCCCTGGCACTTACTGCTTTTATCCAAATCACTTATGGTTTTGTAGATATGTTTTTTATAGGGCGTTTGGGATCAAATGCTCTTGCAGGAGTAGGACTTGCTGGTTTTTTAATATGGATTGCAAATGCTACTACTATGGTACCAAAGATAGGTATGGGGGTTTTGGCTTCTCAAGCCTTTGGTAGGGAAAATGAAAATGAAACTATTAGAATTTTAAACAATGGATATATTTTAACTATATTTTTGGCTATTATTTATACTGTTTTAATGCTGATTTTTGGCAATAGCTATGTATCATTTTTTAAATTGTCAGAAATTGCTAGCACTGATGCACGTGAGTATATATTTGTTTTGGCACTTGGGATTACATTTTTCTTTATAAATCCAGTATTATCTCAAAGCTTCCAATCCTTGGGCAATTCGCTGACACCTTTTATCATAAACTCTATTGGCCTATTGGCAAATATTATTTTGGATCCTGTTCTTATTTTCGGATGGGGACCATTCCCACAAATGGGAGTACGTGGAGCAGCCCTTGCTACAGTTTTAGCCCAAGTTGTTGTAACTATTATCTTTATTATAGAAATATTTCGTAAAAATGAATTACTCAGAAAATCCCTGATAAAAATTGACTATAGAAGTGAGTGGATGGGGCAAATTTTTAGACTTGGTTTGCCAGCAGCTCTTATGAATGTTTATATGGCTGTTGTAAGTATGATTTTGAATAAATTTATGGCAGGCTTTGGAGAACCAGCAGTTGCAGCTTATTCTATAGGTAGTCAACTTGAGTCAATTACTTGGAATACGACAGAGGGTCTGCAAATAGGAATTGCAGCTATGGTTGGGCAAAATTATGGAGCAGAATTATTTGATAGAGTAAAAAAAATCATCAGAAAATCTTTTGAAATCGTCTTTATAATTGGTGCAATTTCTATGATAGTGCTTTATATTTTTAGGTATCCACTGATTAGAATATTTGTGCCAAATGATTCTGAAACTATAAAACTTGGAGCCTTGTATCTTGCCATTCTCTCAGTTTCACAAATATTTATGGCAGTAGAAATTGGCCTAAATGGAGCATTTAATGGTATGGGAGATACCAAAACTCCAGCCCGAATTGCTATAATTCTTAATACTTTAAGAATACCATTTTCAAAATTATTTATGCCAATTTTTGGTGTAGCAGGAGTATGGACTGCCATGACATTTACTTCTATTTTGAAAGGACTATTCAATTTAGGCCTTATTCTTAAAAAAATAAAAAGAGAGCTTAACTAGCATAGTATCTTAATAAAAATTATAAATAAAATTTAAATAAAACACTTTAACCTAGCAAAAGTTCAACAATTGCTGGGTTTTTTATTACTTAAATTTATTAAAAATACTTTACTTAGTCTTTAACTAAATTTTACATTATATGAGCTTTTGTAAAAAATATATAAATAGTTTTTACAAAAATAAAAGAAAATTGCAAATAAATGCTGATTTTTAATGTGTATTTAATTTATATGATTTTACATTTACATAATATCAATCTAATAAATGTCATTTATATTTATTAGCGAATGCTAGTTTTTGACAAGCTTATTTTTGTGCCTAAAATTCAAATTCTATGACATTTCAAAATTTTTCTAATTAGTACTTATAAGGAGCATGCATGAGCAATATTAAACTTGCGCATATCTACAAAGATTATATAGAAGGCCAACATGTGGTAAGAGATTTTAATCTTGATATTAAAGATGGAGAATTTATCGTACTTGTAGGCCCAAGTGGTTGCGGAAAATCCACAACCCTTAGAATGATAGCAGGCCTTGAAGATATCACTTCAGGCGAGCTATATTTTGAAGATAAATTGATGAATGATGTGCATCCAAAAGACCGTGACATAGCCATGGTTTTCCAAAACTATGCCCTATATCCACATATGACCGTTGCAGAAAATATGGGCTTTGGCCTAAAAATGCAAAATAAAAGTCAAGATGAGATTGACAAAACAGTTAAAAAAACTGCAGAAATCATTGGGCTTACTGATTATTTAGATAGACTTCCAAAAGAGTTATCTGGTGGACAACGCCAAAGAGTTGCCCTAGGCCGTGCCATTTCTAGAAAGCCAAAAGTTTTCTTGATGGATGAGCCACTTTCAAACCTTGATGCAAAACTAAGGGTCCAAACCAGATCAGAAATTTCTAATATTTCTAAAGAATTTGGTAACACAACAATCTATGTAACCCACGACCAAGTGGAAGCTATGACAATGGCTGATAGAATTGTGTTAATGAAAGATGGAGTTATCCAACAAGTTTCTACACCAAAAGATATTTACTTGTATCCAAATAATATTTTTGTTGCAGGATTTATGGGCTCTCCTGCTATGAATTTTATCCCAGCTACCCTTACTGAGGAGGGATTAAAAACTAGCGAACAGATTATAAAACTAAATGACACAATCCTTACTCAACTTGCCTTTAAAGGTTATATGAATAAGGAAATAATTTTTGGTATCCGCCCAGAAAATATAGTCTTAGCGCGTGATTTAGATCCTGAAAATGATCGTTATGTATCATTTTCTACTAAAGTGCGTTTAGCAGAAATGCTAGGGTCTGAGACTCTTATTCACTTTATGGTCGATAATAAAAATATTATTGCAAAAGTTAATACCCTTGATGAATTTAGCAGAAACCAGGACTTAAATCTTGCTTTTGACCTAGATTTTGCAAATTTCTTTGACAAAGACTCTACAGACAGAATTGTCCTTGATAATGAGAAAAATTATCAAAATATTGTTAAGGAAGGAGGAAGTGCTAGTGGAAAATCAGACGAACAACTTGACCAATCAAATCAGTCAGACAGAACACATAGCCAAACACACAGTTTCCAAGCTTCCAAATAATGATAATAACGACAATGACCCATACTTTAAACCAGTGAAAAAAACTTTGTGGCAAAGAATGGCAAGATATAAAACTTTTTATCTAATGCTATTACCGGCCTTACTTTTTTTCATAATATTTTCTTATTGGCCAATGACAGGAAACATCCTAGCCTTTAGAAAATTTTCTTTTAACTCTGGGATGTATGGTAAGGGCTGGGTAGGCCTTCAATATTTTAAGGAGTTTTTCTCTGATAGGCAAACACCTATTTATATTAGAAACACCCTTATTATTTCAGCTATAAAATTATTTATCTACCTACCTTTTCCAATAATTTTAGCTTTAATTTTTAATGAAATTGTAAATACCAAACACAGATCGATTTTCCAATCTATCAGCTATTTACCTTACTTTATTTCATGGGTAGTTGTAATTGGTATGTTAAATAAACTTTTTGCTCCAAATACAGGGCTTATCAATAACCTATTAAGAAATGTAGGAGTAACTGATGGTTCCAGATTTTTTATGATGGAAAATGGATTTTTCTATCCAGCAGTATTTGGATCATATTTGTGGAAAAACGTTGGTTGGGACTCTATCATCTATTACGCAGCAATTATGGGGATTTCACCATCACTTTATGAAGCTGCAGCCATAGATGGAGCAAATAGATTAAAGCAAACCCGTCACGTAACCCTGCCTGGGATTTCAAAAACAATTATGATATTGTTTATCATTTCCTTAGGTGGGATATTATCAGCTGGATTTGACCAAGTGTACTTGATGCAAAATCCAGGAAACTACCAAGTATCAGAAATAATTGATACCTATGTAGTAAAAACAGGGCTTGAAAAAGCTCGCTACGGTCCAGCAACAGCAGTTGGACTTGTTCAAGGACTTGTAGGACTTGGACTAACTGTTGCAGTTAACAAAGCAGCCGATAAATACGGCGAAAATTCTTTATGGTAAGAGGAGAGAATATGAATATCAAAAAAACTTTTAGCAAAGCGATGCTCATGGCAATGAGTTTAGTTGCCTTAACAGCTTGTGGAAACAATGATTCTAATACCACAACTGACAACAAGACAGAAACAACTCAAAGTGCAGAAAACAAAACAGAAGATGCTGATAAAAAAGATGCTAACACTGCAGAAGAAAATACAGACAAACCAGATACATGGATAGCTGATCGCGAAATCAAGCTTTTAGTATTCGAATCAGCAGGAGATACTGGTGAAGGAACAATGAGTCCAGAAATTGCTCAATACATCAAAGACAAAACAGGTATCACTCTAACAATCGAATCAGTATCAAATGAAGATTCTTACGAAGCTCTTGCAGCAGGACTTTCATCAGGAGACCTTCCAGATGCAGTTGCTTTTTACCTAGACAACTCAGGTAGACCAGAATTCCCATTATTATTAAAAGCAAGTAATGAAGGAATGTTTGCTGATATTTCTAAGCCTCTTAAAGAAAGTAAGATTTATGGTAAATATTTTGAAGAAGGCTATCTACCAACAGATACAAAAGATAATATCATGATGAGAGATGACCAAGATGGTGCAACATACCTAGTTCATATGTCAATTAATAGAAATCCTGCAGACCCAGGACGTAAATTATTTGGAAATATGTTTATCAGACGCGATATTGCTGAAGATCTTGGTGTAAAAACAGATGACATAAAAACAAGTGATCAACTAGAAGAATTATTAAACAAAATTGCTAAAGGTGATTACAAAGATAATAACGGTAACCCTGTAACTCCACTAGGACCAACATCATGGGGTGGTTCTGAAAGACCAAGACCATACAGAGACTTAATGTGGCAAGGTGAAGGCGAACAAAAATTTGCCAAAGACGGAGATACTGTAAAACACGAATCTATGACAGATTACGGTGAAAAAAGAGTTGCAAAAGTACGTAAATGGTTAGAAGAAGGCCTAATGCACCCAGAATTTTATACAATGGAAGAAACTCGTGCACAAGAGGGTATCCAAAACAAATCATTTGCAATCGTATCAGACTCACACAACTATAGACCAGAAATCGCAAATGGCGATTGGATGCCACTTGGAGATATCAAAAGAGTAGATGGATCAGACAATATGGTTAAACCATATAAATCTGGTTACACAGGTTGGGCAGTGCCAGCTACAACAGAAAATCCAGAAGAAGTTGTAAAATTTGCAGACTGGATGGCTAGCGAAGAAGGAAAACTACTATACTTCTACGGTATAGAAGGTAAACACTACGATATGGTAGATGGAAAACCAGTTCCTAAAAAAGAATTAGTAAAAGAAGCAGAAGAAAATCCAGACGAAGCTATCAAAGAAGGTTTCAGAGGCGTTAGAGCATTTTGGGGCGAACACTTTGCATACACAGACATGGACAACCTAGGAGACTTTGGTGAAGAATCTTGGGGAGATAGTGTAAGAGGAGATGAAGCAAGTCAAGCGCAAAAACTTCTTGAAGAATACAATTATGACAAAAAATTCGAAGATAAAGAAGTAATCGATGGTCTATATCCAAAAGCATATTTATATGAATTCGAAGGCGATGAAGGAAATCTTTCTCAAGCTTTAGAAGATTGGGATGATGCAATCCTTAAAGCATACTATGCAAAAAGTGAAGAAGAAGCAAATGCTATCTTAGAACAATCTCGTCAAAGACTTAAAGATGCTGACATCGAAGGTTTCTGCAAGTTCTTAGAAGAAAAAGAAAAAGATGGAGATACAATATTCTATTAATATTTTAAATTAAAAGCTTTCTCCGAGAATAAGCTAAAATTTCTCGGAGAATCTTTTATTTTAGGGAGGATTATGGACAGTTCAAAAAAAGCCATCCAAACAAGCAGATGGTCACAAATTATATTTTATATTATTTTAATACTTATGGCCCTTGCCATTGTTTTGCCATTTTTACACATCCTAGCCCTTGCTTTTAACTCAGGTAAAGATGCAGCCAGTGGAGGTATCGCTTTTTTTCCTAGAGATTTTACCCTAGAAAACTTTAAAGAAGTTTTTAAGCAAGATAATCTTATAAATGGATTTTTCATTTCTATTTTTAGAACTGTAATTGGTACAGTCCTTGGTGTATTTTTAATGTCTATGGCTGCTTGGGCTCTTACAATTCCTGACCTGCCAGGTAGGGGCAAGATTACATTCTTTATATTTTTCACTATGCTATTTGGCGGTGGAACTATCCCTTATTATTTGGTACTTAGCCAACTAGGTCTTACAAATACAATTTGGGTTTACATTATTCCAAGCCTTTATAGCGTTACAAATATTTTGCTACTTAGATCTGCATTTTCTCAAGTCCCAATGAGCCTTGTGGAAGCTGCAAGAATAGATGGGATGAAGGAATTTAGGATTTTTACCGACATGGTTTTACCAATGAGTAAGCCAACCCTTGCTACAGTAACACTTTTTACAGCTGTTGGCCATTGGAATGACTGGTTTGCTGGAAGTTTCTATGTTAGAAATCAAAAACTAAAACCACTTGCTACAATCCTTCAAGACATGCTAACCCGCCAACAAGGGCTAGCAGATATTTTGGCGAAAAACTCAGGTGCAGCCTACCAGCAATTAGATAGGATTCAGGTAACGGGAGACTCCCTACAAATGGCAACCATCATTGTAGTTATATTACCAATTGTAATTTTATATCCATTTATACAAAAATATTTTGTCCAAGGTATCACCATAGGATCAGTAAAGGAATAATATGGAATTTAAAAATAATACATTTAAAATCGTACAATTTACCGACACACATTTCGGAAACCTACCACATCATGAGGATGATATTAGAACTTTTAATCTTATCGATAAGATCCTAACTGATGAAAAGCCAGATTTGATAGTTCATACAGGAGACATCATGTGGTCTGATGGGGTAAAAGATTCTGACAAAGTTTTTCAAATTGTAATGGAATATTTTGACGAATATGACATTCCCCTTGCAATAACTTTTGGAAACCACGACAGCGAAGAGGGCATTACTCGTTCAGAATTACGCTGTATCTATGACAAAACAATATCAAATAAGCCTGAGAAACAAGATGTTGTTGTAATAAATGATAAGGAAAATTATGTAATTCCTCTTTCAGAAAATGGAGAAGATATTGCATATTTATACTTTATCGACTCAGGTGCTGATGATAGATTTGGCTATGGAACCTACGAGTGGGTTTTACCAGAACAAGTGGAATGGTTTAGACACACAGCTGATAAAAATAAGAAAAATGATAGCGTAAAACGTGGTATAATTTTCCAACACATTCCAATTCCAGAATATTGGCAAAGTAAGGAAAATATTTTATACGGCGTTCAAGAAGAAACTAACGAAGCTATTTCAGCCCCAAAAATCAACACTGGACTATTTGCAAATATGCTACTAAATGGAGAAATTTGGGGCATGCTTGTAGGCCATGACCACGAAAATAACTTTGATAGTGAACTTTTTGGTATTCACTTAGCCTTTGCAAATTCTTCTGGCTACCAAGCCTATGGAGATGTAGCAAAAGGGGCTACAGTCATTGAAATTACAAAAGATCCTTTCGAAATAAAAACTAGAAATATACAGATTGATGCAGATAAATAATAAACTTTTTACCAAAGAATATCAAAATTTATTTTGGCCGCTTTTAGTAGAGCAGATTTTTCTAACCCTTATAGGAAACTTTAATGTATTTTTATTCTCTCTATTTAACGACCAAATGGTAGCAGCAATTGGGATTTCTGACCAATTGCTCAATATTTTTGCAATGATAACCAATATTGTAGTCCTTGGAGCGAGTATATTAATTATTCAAAATGCAGATAAGTCTAGGCTTTCCTATGTAAAGTCTATCCTTAAAGAATCAGTGATTTTAAATGTAATTATCGCCATTTTGATTGTAATAGCCGTATTTTTATTCAATAAAGACCTCTTGATGCTTATGCAAACACCCAGGGAACTTTTGAACGAAACTTCTATATATATAAGGATAGTTTCTGTTTCAATTATATTTTTGGCCATGACATCCCTAATGCTTGGTACCCTGCGTGCCTTTGGTTTTGTAAAAATAGCTGTAAAAGTTTCTGTTATCAATACTTTTTTGGTAATTTTGGGAAATTCAGTAATAGTTATTTTTAACCTAGGGGGCATAAGCTATATTGCTATTGCAACCCTTGTTTCAAGACTATTGGGTATGCTTTTGACATTTTTTACCCTAAAAAGCAAAATTCCAGAATTATTTGATTTTAAGGAAAGCTTTAGGAAAATTCCACTGAAAAAAGAAATTTTGACCCTTGGTATCCCTTCAGCTATGGAGCAGATTTCCTATAATTTTAGCCAGACCATAATTACTGCAATCATAGCATCCTTGGGAACTATTGCAGTAAGTTCCAAAATCTATACCCAAACCATAACTTCATTTATATTTTCAATTGGAGTTGCAGCTGGGGTTGCTGGAAATCTTGTGATTGGTAATTATTACAGAAACAAGGATTTTGAAAAAATAAAGAATTTTGGAGTCATAAACGCAAATAGAATAAGTCTAATTGCAGCAGGAGTAAACTTAATTTTAGCCCTTTTGGGCAGATTTTTGGTAGGGATTTTTACAAAGGATCCAGAAATCACAGAAATAGTAACTCAACTACTATTTTTCCAAATCTTATTAGATCCAATGCGTGTGTCAAATGAAATTTTGGTAAATTCATTAAATGTACTAAAAGATGTAAAATTCCCAGTAATAGTGGGAATTGTAACAACATATATTTTGGTAATCCCACTTTCATACCTTCTTGTAAATAAATTAGGCATGGACCTTAGGGCGGTTTGGATAATATTTATCCTAGATGAGGCCTTAAGAAGATTATTATTTACCCTAAGATTTAAGTCAGGCAAGTGGATTAAGATAAACGAGGTAGACAATGGATACGAAATTTAGAAATATAATAAGCAAGGCTTTTGAAAAAATATATTATTATCTGTCATATTCGCTGATATATATTGTTTCTCTAGTAATGGGCCTAGGATTTTTAACCTTTGCCGGGGCAAATGTTGTGCTTTTTGACCTCAATGAAAAAATTGATCATGAAAGACATAAGGAAAAAATAAAAATCTTTAAGTTTTTTAAAGAAAATATTATAAATTATTCACTAAAATACTTAAAAATTAGCCTACTGTATGTAAGTTTAATATTAATATTAGCAGTAGATTTATTTTACTTTTCAACATCTATCAACCCATTATTTACAGGCTTGTTTTACCTAAATATAATAATGGCCTTTGTACTAGTAAATGCCATGACCCTAAGTTTTTACCTAATGGCAAAATATCCGGGAATGAAATATACAGAAATAGCAAAAAATGCAATCGCATTAGTAATAGTAAACATAATCGATATCCTAGTTCTAAACGCATTTTTAGCAGCAATAGCAATAATACTAATAAAAATCTCAAGTCTACTAATAATTGTCATCCTACCTGGCATTGCAATAGAGCTAGCATATAAATTTTACAAAAAAATGCTTGCCAAGAAATCTATTACTTATTTGCTTTTTAATTTAAATTAGCATCAAGATAATCTTGATGCTTTTTCTTTGTTATTTTTTAAATAAAAACCTTTTTCTAATATCCTTGTAAGATTTGGCCTATATTATATAATTAAATTATGGAGGATAGAGATATGAGTAATTTTAGGATTGAGCATGATTCTCTTGGTGAGATTAGTATAGATGAAAACGCTCTTTATGGGGCCAATAGTCAGAGAGCTTTTGAGAATTTTAATATAAGTGGCCTTAGGATGGATGAGAAATTTATTGATGCTATCCTTGAGGTAAAAAAAGCCTGTGCTATTGAAAATGGGAAGATTGGTCTTTTGTCAGATGATGAAACTGATGCAATTGTAAAAGCTTGCGAAAAGCTTATTGATGGTCAAAATCGAGATAGTTTTATAGTTGACCCTATCCAGGGTGGGGCTGGTACTTCTTTTAATATGAATGCCAACGAAGTGATTGCAAATATTGCTGAGATTAGCCTTGGTGGAAAGGTTGGGGAATACAAAATCATCCACCCAAATGACCATGTAAATAAGGGCCAATCTACCAATGATGTGATACCTACTAGTGGAAAAATTGCTTTAATTAGATATTTTGAAGAATTAATTGAAGAAGCTAATAAACTTATAGATTCTTTAAATAAAAAATCAGAAGAATTTGATGATGTTTACAAAATGGGCAGGACCCAACTCCAAGATGCCATACCAATGAGCCTTGGACAAGAATTTAAAGCCTACGCCAAAGTATTATCTCGTGATGTAAAAAGATTAAAAAAAGCTATAGACGACCTATCTTTTGTAAATCTTGGCGGAACAGCAATTGGTACTGGACTTAATGCTGACAAAAGATATGTGGATGAGGTTGTGGGCGTACTTGCTGATGTAAGTGGCCTTTCTTTAAAGCAAAATGAAGATTTAATAGATGGAACTCAAAACCTAGATGGCATCCTTTTTGCATCATCTGTTTTAAAAACTTTTGCAGCTAGCCTATCAAAAATTTCAAACGACCTTAGACTTATGAGTTCTGGTCCACAAACTGGGATTTTTGATATAAAATTACCTGCCAAACAAGCTGGATCATCTATCATGCCTGGAAAAGTAAATCCAGTAATTCCAGAGGTTGTAAATCAAGTTGCATTTTTGGTAATCGGAAATGATCTGACAGTAACAATGGCAGTTGAAGCAGGCCAGCTAGAGCTAAATGCCTTTGAGCCAGTGATTTTCCACAAACTTTTTGAATCCTTAAAAACTTTAAAAGGAGCAATCTATACTTTAAGAGTAAATTGTATTGATAATATTGTGGCAAATAAAGAAGAATTAAGCATAGAAGTAGAAAAAAGCGTAGGCCTTGTAACGGCGCTTGCCCCACATATTGGCTATGAAAAATCGTCAAAAATAGCTAAAAGAGCATTAAAAACTGGTGAAAGCATCCGAGATATAGTCTTAGATGAAAATCTATTATCAGATGAAGATTTAGATAAAATACTTGACTTTAAAAAGATGATAGAACCTGGAATCCTTGATGAGGAAGAATTATTTTAAGAGGTAAAAATGAAAAAAAGAATTGAAAAAGATTCAATAGGGGAGATTGAAGTCCCAGCTGATGCCCTTTGGGGTGCCCAAAGCCAAAGGTCTATCGAAAACTTCCCAAAAGATACTGAAACTATGCCAAAATCTTTATTAATGGCCCTAGTAAATGTCAAAAAAGCTGCGGCAAAGGTAAATTATGAGGAGGGCAAACTTTCTGATGAGAAAAAAGATTTGATTAATTATGCATGCAATCAAATTTTGCTTGGCAATTATGATGACCAATTCCCACTAAGTATCTGGCAAACAGGATCTGGTACTCAAACAAATATGAATGTTAATGAGGTGATTGCAAATCTGGCAAACAAAAAAGCAGGAGAAAAAATCATCCATCCAAACGATCATGTAAATATGAGCCAATCATCAAATGATGTATTCCCAACAGCCATGCATGTAGCAAGTTTTTTAAATCTAAAGGAGAATTTATTTCCAGAAATAGAAGGTGTTATTGAAACATTATGCAAAAAGGAAAATGAATTTGATATCATAAAAACAGGACGCACTCACCTGCAAGATGCAACTCCTATCAGACTTTCCCAAGAAATTTCTGCATGGAGAGTCATGATTGAGCGTGATTATGAAATATTAAAAGAAACTAGCAAATCTTTAAGAAATCTTGCTATTGGTGGGACAGCCGTAGGTACTGGTCTAAATGCATCTGATACTTTTGGAGCAAATGTAGCCAAGGAATTGTCAGCACTTTTGGATAGCGAATTTACTTCAGACACTAATAAATTTTACCAATTATCCAGCAAACAAGCCTTAGTAGCAAGCCATGGGGCTATAAAAACTTTAGCAAGTGATTTGTATAAAATTGCAAATGATATTAGGTTTTTATCTTGTGGACCTAGATCTGGAATTAATGAATTAAATATTCCAGCAAACGAGCCAGGATCATCGATTATGCCTGGTAAGGTAAATCCAACCCAGGTTGAATCTCTAACAATGGTTGCTATCCAAATAATGGCCAATGACTTTGCAATAACAATGGCAAATTCCCAAGGCCAATTGCAATTAAATGCCTATATGCCACTAATTATCTACAATATGGACCAATCTATAAATCTATTAGCAAAATCTATAAAATGTTTTAGAGAAAATCTTCTAGAAGGTCTTAGCCCAAATAAAGAAAATATAGATAAAAATCTAGAAAATTCACTAATGCTAGTGACAGCTTTATCACCAAAAATTGGTTATGATAAGGCAAGTGAGCTTGCAAAATATGCCTTTGATAAGGGACTTACTTTAAGAGAGGCCAATGGGGAATTAGGGTTTTTAGATGAAGAAGAAATTGATAAATTAATTGATCCTTCAAAGATGGTGTAAGGTTATAAAAAATTATATTAATACTAAATAAGAAAGGATACCGAATTAACGGTATCCTTTTTTAAATTTATTTTATCCCAACAAATTATCAGCATCTATTTCCCAAATACCATTTAGATATAGGCTAGCGTTTTCTTTTATATCTTCCCACTCATTTTCATTGTATGGGAAGTCTTTTACTCCACAAGTGTTGATTCCTACTGAGTTTGCAGATTTTATTGCATAAAGGGCATCATCGTATAGGATTACTTCATTTGCATCTACTCCAAATTTATCTATAGCATATTGCCAATATTCTTTGTCAGATTTTTTGGAATCTGCAAGGTCTGGAGTAGTTAAAAAGCTAAAGTATTGATCGATATTTAGTCTTTCAAAGGCAAGTTTTAAATAAATTGAGTCAGTTGATGAAGCAATTGCCATCTCATAGCCCTTATCGTGAAGCTCTTCTAATTTTTTTAGGGCTCCATCTTTTGGCATTAGTGAATTTTTGTAGCCGTCATTGATGATTTCATCAAAATATTGGCGTACATCATCTTTGCTCATATCCTCTGCTAGTTCATCAGCAATAAATTGACACATACCATCTAATGGTAGGGCTTCGATTTTTCCTTTTTCTTCTTTAGAAAGTGTGTCTAGTCTAAAACCATATTTTTCAAAAATTTCGTTGATTGGGTCTACCCAAATGTGCATAGAATCAAGAATTGTACCGTCGCAATCAAATAATAATTTCATTTTTTCTCCTTTATTTTACAAAAATTGGGGAAGTAGTCACAAGTCTTATGTTTTCTGTATCTTTCATATCCCCAAGGACTTCAAATCTTAGATACCCTTTTTTAGGATTTATATTAAATTCGATATCTTCCCCAAAATTAATTTCTTTTTCAAAAACTAGGTCTTCGTTATTAAAAATTACAATTTTTTTAGGAACAATATTTAAATAATTAGTATTTTTAAAATTGCTTTTTTCTATTGAAATTTTGCCAGCAAAATCACCCTCACTTACCTCATCACCTAGCTCAGTATTTTTAAAATTATAATTAAAAATAATACCGTAGGTTAGATAAGTATTTGCATTTTTGATAGCAGCAAGGATATTTTTTTCATTAATTTCCCCATTTATGCCAAGCATATTAATTGGCACACTATCATCATCTTTAGATTTGACATGCCAGTCACGGCCGCCAAGGGCAGCTAGTTTGTAGCCATCATTTAAAAGTTTTTTCCAAAATTTATAGGCTAATTGAGTTGACTTGCTGTCTTCAGAGTTTTCTCCATTTACAAGTTCCAAATAAGAAAATTTGGAATAATCATCTATATTAAATTCAAAATGACAACCAGTACAAATTGGATTGCCCATATCAAAGGGGTGGTTTATGGAAAAGACTGCATCAGGATATTCGGCACTGATCTCATCCATACAATCTTCAATATTTGTTAGTGTAGCCTTGGTATAATTTCCTGCATCATGAGAGCCTAAAATGAGCAAGTGTCCAAAAAAAGTAGTCCACTCAACTCCATGAAAAACAGGCAAAATGTTCTTATCAAAATTTTTATCATATATTTCATCCACACCTGCATCTGTATTATGGTCGGTTAAAAACATTGCCTTATATCCAAAATCTTTTGCATTTCTCACTACTTCTTCTGGGGTTAAGTGGCCATCAGAATGGTGGCTGTGGGAGTGGAGCAAAACTGGAACATATTTTAAATTACTCATCTATAGCCTCCAATGAAATTTTAGCATCAACATCACTGTTGCAAGAGTGCATGGATAGGACAAACTCGTAAGATCCGGCTCTTACATCAAATTTTTTATAACCCCTGGAAGAAAATTCTCGGCTAACTACTATTTCTTGGTCATTTACCTTATTGTGGTAGGCGCCAACAAATTTTCCTTCATAAAATAGGCTAGTAGTTAGGAAATTTTCAATATTTGCATCAAGAGTTCCCTTTCGGTCCTCCTCACTATAAATCTCATCAGATAAGTACTTTTCCACTGCTTCTTCTAAAACTTCTATATTTTCTCCCTGACCTACATGGGTTGGGGAGTAGGATAATTTTATAATTATTCTATCGAAATTTTCCTCAAGCTTGAAAGGAAATCGTCTGTGGGTCAGACTATCGTTTTTATTTAATTTTAAATTTTCATCTATAATTTGCATTTTTATTCCTTTTCTAATTTTAAATACCAAAAATTATTATAAAAAAAATCTATTAGGGCCATGTTATTTTTTTGTAAAATTTAAATTAATAAAAACTTTTATGCTATACTTAAAAAGAGAATATTAGAAGGAGTTTATTTTGAATATTTTAATTGATTTGTACCTTACTTTTGCCAAAATTGGCCTCTTTACCTTTGGTGGTGGCTATGCTATGCTTCCACTTTTGGAAAGGGAAGTTGTAGATAATAAAAAGTGGGCGACGCGTGACGAAATATTGGATTATTATGCAATTGGTCAATCCACACCAGGGATAATTGCTGTAAATACTGCAACTTTTTGTGGTTTTTCCCAAGCTGGAAACCTTGGAGGCATTATAGCTTCTCTGGGATTTATTAGCCCATCTATAATTATTATTTTAATTATTGCAAATTTTTTAAAGGCCTTTAGCCATATTGTTTGGATTAAACATGCTTTCGCAGGAATACGTGTGGGTGTTTCTGCATTGGTTTTTTATTCGGTTTTAAAATTGCTTAAGAAAAATGCAAACACCCCATTAAAATTTGTCGTATTTTTATTAACTTTTATAGCTATTGGTTTTCTACAAATATCTCCTGTAATTATTGTTATAACTGTTGCTATCTTTGGAATTTTACTTGGAAGGATGGGAAAAAATGCTTAGAATGATTTGGGAATTTTTTAAGGCGGGGCTCTTTGCCATAGGTGGTGGCATGGCTACTATTCCATTTTTGCAAGAAATGGCCAAAAATTTTGGATGGTTTAGTGAAGAAGAATTATTAGATATGATTGCAGTTTCAGAGTCTACTCCTGGTGCAATAGGTATAAATATTTCCACCTTTGCAGGATTTAAATCCTATGGTATCCCGGGAGCGATTTTTGCAACTATTGCTTTAATAACCGGCCCAATTATCATTACGCTAATAATTGCAAGGATGATGGCAAAGTTTAAGTCATCAAAAATAGTTCACGATATGTTTGAAACCATCAGGCCTGCAACAGCTGGTTTGATTTTAGGGGCTATGGCATCAGTTATTGCTATGACACTTTTTAATATTCCATTATTTGGCCAAACAGGAAATATTATGGATTTATTTAAAATTTTACCAATGATTTTATTTGCAATTTATCTTTTTGCCCTAGTAAAATTTAAAAATCTACACCCGCTGCTAGTAATTGGCATAAGTGCTATAATTGGGATTATTGTTGGATTGTAGGGTGAAAAAAAGTATAATCTATAGGCAATATAGAAAAGAATAATAACAGATTTTAAGGAGAAAATGTGAGAAAGCATATATTAGTTTTAAGCCTAGCAGTAATTTTAAGTGCCTGTGGCAATCAAAATGCTGATCAGACAGCTAAAAATGAGCCGACAGAACCTTTAAAAAGAAAAGAAATCATAAATCCAGTACCAGAATTAAAAAGACAAACTATAGAAGAAGATTTAGAAAATCATAAAGATATTCAAGAAGAAGTCCTTCGTGATCAATTGGAAGAAGGCGTTTCTGTATTTAAACAACTTGAAACTGTAAAAATCGACAGCATCAGCGAAGATAGCCCACAAATGTATACAACAATCAATTTTTTAAAAGATGGAAAATTTAACGGTGAATACTTTGCTACTAAAAGTGGGGATGGCTACGATGCCGGCTTAGCTGATGCAGCAAAAAAAGTTGGAACAGATGAAATCCACGTATCTAGTTTTGACGGTGAATTTCAATATATAGAGCAAGTTGGTGATAGATCCTACAAACTTAAATTAAAAAACTTATATATAACTTCAAAAGAGGGTGTGGATAGCAAGATGCCACAAAAGGCCACAGTTGACTTTACTAAACAATTAAATGTAGATGATGAGTACATTTTATTTCTAGATGGTGCACCAATTCCCCTTGAAACAAGGAAGGGAACAGCTCTAGAAAATCAAATCAATCCAATGAATGGACCTGAAAAAGAAAAAGCAAGCCCAGATCGTGCTTACGGCCCAATTCTTTATAGCCCAAGCGAAGATATAGTTTGGAAAACTTGGGTTTATTAATCATTAGAGGAGAAGGCGGATTTAATTCCGTCTTTTGTTTTGCAAAAAAATTATATTTAGGAGATTAGATAAAAATGAAAAAAGTACCTACAATTTTTGACACAGATCCTGGCATAGATGATGCATTTGCCCTAAGCTTTTTAAACAAAAGTGAGATCTTTGATGTAAAAATGCTCTCATCTGTAGCTGGAAATGTAAAACTTAAACACACAACAAGAAATTTAAGAGGATTAGCCTTTGCCATGGATTGGCAAGTGCCTATTTTTAAGGGCCTTGATAGACCAATCTTTGGCAAGCAAATTTTGGCAGAAAGTTTCCACGGAGAAAATGGTCTTTTAGGATACGAATTTAAGGATGATGAGCTTGCAAAATTAGAAAATCAACCTGCAATAAAGGCCATGGCAGAAGTTTTAGAAAAAAATGATAAGACTTTAATCATTGCCGTAGGTCCTCTTACAAATATTGCTAGCCTAATACTGGCCCGTCCTGACCTAAAAGAAAAAATAAAGGAAATTACAATCATGGGTGGAGCAATTGGTATGGGAAATGTGACAGCAAGTGCAGAGTTTAATATCTTTGCTGACCCAGAAGCTGCCGCTATTGTTTTTGATAGTGGCATAAAAATAAACATGCTAGGTCTAAATGTAACAACAAAGACTTCCTATGATATAGATATGCACAAAGATTTTAAAAAATCGAATAAAAAAATAAATGAAATCTTATCATCTGTTATGGATATAAGAATAGACCAAGCAGGAGCAGAGGAAAACTACACAACCTTTATGCACGATACCCTAGCAGTTATGTATCATACAAATACAGAAATTTTTAAAAGCCAAATGATCCATATGGATGTAGAAACAAGGGGCGAATTTACTTGTGGTATGACAGTAGCTGATTTAAGAACACATTCTACTGCTTATAAAAATATAAACTTTGTTTCAGATATTGATATAGATAGTTTTAAGAAAATTTTTATGGATGTTCTTTTATAAGTAAAGATGGAAGTGCTCGATTACTTTAAATTATAATTTCTAAATTTATGTAATAAAAAACCTAAGCTTTAAAGCTTAGGTTTTATTTTTATCTTCTAACTCTTTTTCTAATTTCTCCAATTATGAGTGGTAGGAAAGATAATAGGATTATTATCCACCATTCCCAAGTAATAAATTGAAGTTCAAAAAGTCTTCTTAGTGGTGGTACATACATAACTAAAAGTAGTAGGGCAAATGATAGTAGATTTGCTTTTAATAAGTTTTTGTTGCTAAACCAACCAAGTTCTTTTAATGTATATCTTTCACTTCTTACAGAGAATGCTCTTAAAAGCTCACTTGTAATAAGGGTTGCAAATACCATTGTGTGGGCACCTTCAATATTATTTGGGAAGATGTAGTTTAGTCCAATGACATATGCTGCAAGTACAGAAATTGTAATTGCAATTGATTGTAAGATTACATTTTTACCAGTTTCACCAGCTAGGATTGACTCGTTAGGATCGCGAGGTGGGCGCTGCATAATATCAGCTTCTGCTGGTTCGACACCAAGGGCAAGTGCTGGGAAAGCATCTGTTACTAGGTTTAACCAAAGTAGTTGAATTGGTGTAAGTGGGCTTGGAAGTCCAAATAGGATTGATAAGAATACTATTAAAACTTCGGCAATATTACATGAAAGTAGGAAGCTGACGAATTTTTTGATATTTGAAAAGATTACTCTTCCTTCTTCTACAGCGTTTACTATTGTAGCAAAGTTATCATCTACTAAGATCATATCTGCAGTATCTTTTGCAACGTCAGTTCCTGTAACACCCATTGAAATACCAATGTCTGCATTTTTAATCGCAGGAGCATCATTTACTCCATCACCAGTCATAGCAACAACATTGCCATTTGCTTGTAGGGCATTTACTAATTGCACCTTATTTTGTGGAGAAACTCTGGCAAATATTCTTTTGGTTTTTACAATTTCTTTAATTTCTTCTTCTGATTTGTTATTTAAATCGCTTCCTTGCATAGCTTGGTCTTCATGTTCTGCAATTCCAAGTTCTTTTGCAATAGCTAGAGCTGTTTCAAAATAGTCACCAGTTATCATTATTACATCGATTCCAGATGCGTGGCATTCAGCAACTGCTGCTTTTGCTTCTGGTCTTGGTGGGTCGATCATACCTGTAAGACCTACAAATACCATTTCGCGTTCGATATTTTCTGTTGTAAGCTCTTCTCCTTCTAATGTTTCATATGGTTTAAATGCATATGCCATTACACGGAGGGCTTGTTTGGCAAGTTTTGTATTTTCTTCTAAAACTTGTCTTTTCATATCTTCTGTAAAATCTTCTAATTTGCCATCAATCATGATTTTGCTTGAATTATTTATCATAATATCTGGCGCACCCTTGGTCATTGCATAATAAGTTCCATCCATTTCGTGGAAGGTTGTCATCATTTTTCTATCAGAATCAAATGGGATTTCATCAATTCTTGGATGAGCTTCATTTAAATCTTCTTGGACAATGCCCCATTTTTCAGCAAGGGTTAGCATAGCACCTTCTGTTGGGTCACCAGTTATTTCATAAAGTCCATTTCTCTCAATTAAGTTTGCATCATTTGATAATGAAGCTACAGTCATTAAAAGTTTAATTTGGTCATGATCTGCGATAGTTTCGCCTTCAAGTGTTATATCACCTTCTGGTGTATAGCCAGATCCAGCTACATCAAATTCTTTAAAATCTGTAAATACTTTTGTAATGGTCATCTCATTTTGAGTAAGTGTACCAGTTTTATCAGAACAAATTGCTGTTGTAGAACCTAGAGTTTCTACAGAAACTAAGTTTTTAACAATAGCTTTACGTTCAACCATGCGGTTCATACCAATTGATAATACAATTGTTACTACAGCTGTAAGACCTTCTGGAATTGCTGCTACTGCAAGTGAAACTGCAACCATAAAGTTTTCCAGCCATGACATATTGCTTCTAAAATATCCTACTACAAATACTAGGATACAAACTATAATAACAAGAATTGCAAGTTTTTTAGATAAGTCTTTTAATTGTCTTTGAAGTGGTGTTTCCTTATCAGCTACAGAATCAAGACTTGTTGCAATGTGTCCGATTTCTGTATCATGGCCTGTTGCGGTGATTACACCCTCACCGTGTCCATAAGTTACGATTGATGATGAAAAGGCTGAGTTTTTGCGATCTCCAATACCTACTTCTGTATCATAAACTTCATCTGCATCTTTTTCTACTGCTACTGACTCACCTGTTAATGATGATTCATCAATTTGTAAGTTTCTAGAATCTAGAAGTCTAATGTCAGCTGGGATGATATCACCTGTTTCAAGAATAACAATATCCCCAGGTACAAGATCTTCTGCCCTTACTTTTCCACGCTTTCCATCACGTACTACAGTTGCCTCTGGGCTAGACATTTTTTGAAGAGCTGCTACACTATCTTCTGCTTGTCCTTCTTGATAAATACTCATAATAGCATTGATAATTACAATTGCAATAATGATGATTGCTTCAACAGTATCGCCTGTGAAAGCTGATATGATTGATGCTACTATAAGCAAGATAACCATCGGATCTAAGATTTGTTCTTTGATTTTTTCTAGCATTGACTTTTTGTTTGATGACTCAATTCTATTTGGGCCATATTTATCCAAACGAGCTTGTGCTTCGCTAGAAGAAAGACCAGTCTTAGGATCTGAATTTATTTTTTCTAATAAATCTCTTTTAGAACCTTGGTAGTCCATATTTCCTCCTATAAAATTTTTGCAAAAATGGTAATAAAAAAGACTTTTGGCTAAAACTGCCAAAAGTCTTGCCACCGTATGAGGGTTTATTTAACCGGAATAAAATTCGTTTTGACGATTAAATAATTGGGCTACTCCCTTTTGCTACTCTCATTATAAGCTAAATTGAGGAAAAACACAACAAAAAATTTAAAGGATATTGGACAATATGTTATATGGAAAAATATTATAAAAAGATTGATAAAATTTATTAATAAACATTATCAAGATAACTATAAAAGATTATTTTTAACAAAGTTTATTTCCCTATTTTTAAGGCAAGCAAACGTATTCAATATGCTTGACTTTTTTGATAAAAAAACATACTATTAGTATAGGTAAAGAGACGTCTTTATCAAATAAACGCAATCATGAGTGTGTTTTTAATTTACTATAACAAAGTAAAAGGAGTATAGAATGTTAAAATTTAACCTAAGAATGGGTATTGGTGCTCCTGCTTCACCTATTGTAAATAACGGTGATGAGGTTAAAAGAGGCCAAAAAATTGCTGATTTTGACCCTGAACAATTATCAGTACCAATTTATTCATCTGTAAATGGTAAAGTTAACGAAGTAACTGATGAAGCCATCTACATAGAAAAAACAGATGATAATAAGGATTATTTAAAAATAGAGAAAAAAGATAATCTTGCTGATGTTGCTAGAGAAGCTGGTATTATCGGACTTGGTGGTGCAGGTTTCCCAACATATGTAAAACTTAACACAGATTTAAAAGGTGAGGGATATCTTTTAATAAATGCATCAGAATGTGAGCCTATCCTTGAGCATAACATTGCACAAATTAAAGAAGACCCACAAAAATTTATAGATGCTGTAAAACTTGTTAAAGAAGGAATCAATGCAAAAATGGCATTTATTGCTATGAAGATAATTCATACAGAAGAAATCAAAGCATTAACAAAACTTCTTAAAGAAAATAATATTACAGACATTAGAGTTTTCCCACTTAAAAATATGTATCCAGTTGGTGAAGAACGTGCAATCATTAGAGACGTTTTAAACCAATTACTAGGAGTAACTGACCTACCAAATGTTGCTAATGCAGTTGTAATGAACTCAGAAACAGCTATAGCAGTTTATGATGCATACACAGATGGCAAACCACTTATTGACAAAATGATGACAGTTGCTGGAAACCTAAATAATTTAGGCAAAAACGAATATGCAGTAAGAACATATCCAATCGGGACAATTCTTTCTGATATCATCGAAGAATTTGGTGGAGTTCGTGAAAATTCTGGAGAAATCATCATCGGTGGACCATATACAGGTCATTCAATGCTTGAAGAAGAAATTTTATCAAAAACAGTTGGTGGAATCATCGTAGCAGACCCATGTGAACAAGTAGAAAAACTTGGTATCATTCGTTGTGCTTGTGGACCAAACAAAGATAGATTACTTCACATTGCAGAAATGATGGGTGTAAAAGAAGAAGATTTAGTAGGATATGAAACTTGTAAAAATGCTATGGAAGTAAAACCAGGCGTATTTAAATGTCAAAACCCAGGTATTTGCCCAGGACAAGCAGAAAAAGTATTAAATCTTTACAAAAACGGTGCAAAAGATATCTTGATCGGACACTGTACAGATTGTTCAAACACAGTAGCAGCAAACGTTGCAAATATCCCAGTAGAAATGCACCATGCTACAGACCATGCTAAAGATTCAATGGGCATGGAAAGAACAAGAGCAATGAAGTAAAGGAGCAAATATGGCATTAACACATGAACAAGCTCAAGCAAATCTTGATAAAAAAGCTGTATTAGCTTTAAGATCAGTAGAAGGCACAACAGTAAATGAATCGCTTCTAGAAGATCCAGCAATGTTTGACCAATTAGTAGATTTAGGACTAATCGAAATTCCTGAAGATACACTAACAATTGGCGAAGTTCTAGGTGCTGAAACCAAAGGACTTGTAGAAGGACTAACAGCTATCACACCAGATCTAGTAGATACATCAAAAGTAGTAAGTGCAGTAGAAGAAACTAGCCAAGAAGTTTCAAACGAAGAAGCACTTGCAGCAACAAGTAGTGAAGATGTAGATATTAGCTTTGACTTTAGCGAAACAAGCAGCAATGGTTTCGTAATTTCAATCGAAGAAGGAAGAGATATTAGATTAGAATTCGAGTTCTAATTTAATGATTTTAATCATCATAAAATTTAGTTAAATTATTGTTAAAATACTTACAAAATAGTATAATAACAGTAAATATAGGTAAGTACTACAATAGTAGTTATTTATAAATATCTTTATTAAGGAGGACATATGTCACTATCAAAAGAAATGGCTGAAAAGCATAAAAATGACCCTGCCGTTCTTTGCTGTAGAGCAGAAGCAGGAACAGTGCTATCAGAACATAACTTAGAAGACCCAGCATTATTTGATGAAATGGTTGATATGGGAATTCTTGAACTTCCAGAAGACACATTAACAATCGGTCAAGTATTGGGAGCGACACTTAATACAACAGCAGACTCACTAACAGCTTTAACTCCAGCAAATGCTGATAACTACAAAGAAACAGTAGAAGAGGAAGAAGAAACAAGTGAAGAAGTAAGTCCAGCTGAAACACAAACAGCGGCAGCTAATCAAGCAAATGCAAGATTAAGCGAAGCTGGTACATTTGCACCAAAACTTGCTAACGGAGTAGTAAAAATCCATATTGGAGAAGGTAAAAACATCAACCTTGAAATTCCATTATCAGCAGCAGCTAATGGAGCAAGCGCAGTTTCTTCAAACGATAACGATCTTTTAGTAGCAAATCCATCAGAAGTTGACGGAAGTGCAGCAGAAGCAAGCGTAAGCGAAGCTGATGTAAAAAAATCTGTACTAAAAAGAGAAATCGTAAAAATCAAAGAAGTAAAACTTGGTGATGAAACAAAAGTTGAAAATGGTGTAATTACAATTGATGAAAGCTTAATTCAAAAAGCAACTGATTCAGAAAAATTAGTAGTAGATGTTAAACTTGACATCATCACACCAGATAACTACGACGAATACTCAAACACAATCATGGACGTTCAACCAATCGCAACAAAATTAGATGGTGCAGAACTTGGTGAAGGTACAACAAGACTTGTTGAAGGTGCTGTAATCGTAGTAACAGGTACAGATGAAAACGGAGTACAAATCGGTGAGTTCGGTTCTTCAGAAGGTGAAATGGATAGAAACATTATGTTCAACAGACCAGGTTCACCAGATGATGGAGATATCCTAATCAAAACTGACGTTACAATCAAAGCTGGTACAAACATGGAAAGACCAGGACCAATGGCGGCTCATAGAGCAACTGATATCATTACTCAAGAAATCAGAAATGCCCTTAAAGATCTTGAAGAATCAGCAATTGAAAGAGTAGATGAATTTGAACACGTTCGTCACCCAGGTAAACACAAAATTCTTTTAGTAAAAGAAATCATGGGACAAGGTGCGATGCACGATAACTACATCTGGCCAACAGAACCAGTAGGTACTGAAGGAGCAAAAGCTAACGTAGACTTAGGTAACGTGCCAGTAATTGTAAACCCACTTCAAGTACTAGACGGTGTTATCCACGCATTAACATGTATAGGACCAGCATCAAAAGAAACATCTAGACACTACTTTAGAGAACCACTAGTATTAAAAGCTCTAGAAGATCCTGATTACGATGTTTGTGGTGTAATGCTAGTAGGATCTCCTCAAGCAAACACAGATAAAACATATGTATCAAGATTCCTAGGAACAGCAATTGATACAATGGACCTAGAAGGTGCAATCGTTACAACAGAAGGATTTGGTAACAACCACATCGACTTTGCAAGCCACATTGACCAAATTGGTAAACGTGGAGTACCAGTAGTTGGTATGACATACTCAGCAGTTCAAGGACAACTAGTAGTTGGTAACGAACACATGAATGCAATGGTTGATAACAACAAATCTCGTCAAGGTATCGAAAACGAAATCCTAGAAAATAACTGTCTAGCAGAAGAAGATGCAATAAGAGCATTAGAAATGCTAAGAGCTAAAATCGAAGGTGAAGAAATCGAAGAACCAAACAGAAAATGGACACCAGATGTTAAAGAAGCTAACGTTAAAGCTATCGAAGAACAAACTGGTCAAACAATCGAACTCGTTCCAAACGAAACTTCACTAAAAATGAGTAAAAAACGTAAAGAAATCTACGAAGCAGACGATTTCGATCCAACAGATGTCTAAGAATCAATATGACGATCCAATGGGTAATTTAAATTACCTACAAGGCACTATAATGGATGTCTCCGATGGAGGAGTACACATATCATTTTTTGGTAGACTTGGGGAACTACACATACCAAAAAGAATGATCATTAGTGATAGACCTGCAAAAGTAGGCGATATTGTAGGGATAATGTTAACTTATCCAGAAGTAATTGAAGAATACGAAGAAAAGGAGAATAATTAATGGCTGTAAAAGGTTTAAAATCAGAAATCTTTGTACCTATTACTCCAGATCCAGTTTGGGCTGAAGTTAACAAAGATTTATCTGAAATGACAGTAGCACTTGTTACATGTGCCGGCGTACACATGAAAAGTGACAAAAGATTTAACTTAGCTGGTGATACATCTTACAGAATAATCCCTGGAGATGGAAAAACAGAAGATATGATGGTATCACACGGTGGTTACGATAACTCAGATGTTAACCGTGATATCAACTGTATGTTCCCAATTGATAGATTAAGAGAATTAGCTGATGAAGGATTCATCAAAGCTGTTGCACCAGAAAACTTTGGTACAATGGGTGGTGGTGGAAACGTACAAGTCTTCACAGAAGAAGTAGGTCCAGAAATCGCTAAAAGACTTTTGGATGAGAACGTAGACGCTGCTATACTAACTGCTGGCTGAGGTACTTGCCACCGCTCTGCCGTGATTTTGCAGAGAGCAATTGAAGAAGCTGGTGTACCAACAGTATTAATCGCAGCTTTACCACCAGTAGCTAGACAAAATGGTGCTCCAAGAGTATCTGCTCCAAGAGTTCCAATGGGTGCTAACGCTGGTGAACCACACAACGTAGAAATGCAAACAGCAATCGTAAAAGAAAGTTTAGAGCTTCTAGAAACACTAGATAGCCCAGGACACATAGTTCCACTTCCTTACGAATATGAGGCATCAATCTAGATTTACTTTTTAAATTTAGGATACAAAATCAATATTAAGGGGAAGAGAAATCTTCCCTTTGATATGATTTTTAATAAAAAACCTAATTAAAAATTTTTGCCCTTGATTGACAAAAAATATTCTAAGTATCATTACAAGGGTTAAGTAAATCGTTTACTTATATACAAAGCTTGTTGACATATTTAAGCTTTTCCTACAAAATCAACAAGCTTTTATATTTACATATTATTTAACAGGTATTATTTTTTATAAGGAGACATCATGAAATTTCAAAAAAATATTAATGCTGTAGACGGACACACAGCAGGTGAGGCTGTAAGAACAGTAGTAAGTGGTTTTCCAAAAGTTCCAGGTGAAACATTACCAGAAAAAAAACAATGGCTAGAAGATAACATGGATTGGGTAAGAACAGGAATTATGCTTGAACCAAGAGGACATAATGAAATGTTTGGTTCTATGCTAGTAGACCCAGTGGATCCTGAAGCTGACTATGGAATTATCTTCATGGACGGTGGTGGATACTTAAACATGTGTGGACATGGAACAATTGGGGCTATGACTATTGCTGTTGAAACAGGAATAGTAGAAGCTGTTGAGCCTGTAACTCACATAGTTCAAGAAGCACCAGCTGGTATTATCCGCGGAGATGTTACAGTAGAAGATGGAGTTGCTAAAAAAGTTTCATTTAAAAACGTACCATCTTTCCTTTATAAACAAGACCAAGAAGTAGAACTTCCAGGTTATGGCAAAATAAAATTTGATATTTCATTTGGTGGATCATTCTTTGCAATCGCAAAAGTTGAACAAATAGGTCTAGAAATTGTTCCGGAAAATGCAGCAAAATTAAGAGACCTCGGTATCCAATTAAGAGATATTATCAATGAAGAGATTGAAATCCAACACCCTACTCTAGAACACATCAAAACAGTTGACCTAGTAGAATGGTGGTCAGAAACAGACAATCCAGATGCAACTCTTAAAAACTGCGTAGTCTTTGGTCAAGGCCAAGTTGATAGATCACCATGTGGTACAGGAACATCTGCAAAACTTGCTACACTATTTGCAAAAGGTGAACTAGAAATAGGCGAAAAATTCTACTATGAATCAATCCTTGGAACAATTTTTGAAGGTGAAATTGTAGAAGAAACAAAAGTTGGGGATTTTGATGCAATAGTTCCACAAATTACAGGTTCAGCTTATATTACAGGATTTAATAACTTTATTTTCAACGAAGAAGACCCACTAAACCACGGATTCATCCTTTCATAATAGGAGAAAAACATGATTTTAACAGTATTAAAGAGCTTATTCTACATCGCCTTTGTAGGCTTTGCGGGCCTTCTAGGAGTTGATGTAGCAAAACATAAAGAAGACCTTAGGGCTACATCAAGCAAAGATAAAGCAAAACTTGCAGGAATTGGTTTTGTAACAAACTTTGCTGATACCCTAGGAATCGGATCATTTGGACCGATCGTAGCTTTATTTAATGCCCTAAAGGTAAATATTAGTGATAGACTTATACCAGGTACACTAAATGTATCTTGTACACTACCAGTATTATTTGAAGCTATTCTATTTACATCTGCAGTAGATATGGATCCACTTACACTTGCACTTATGATAGCTGCAGCAGTAATTGGTTCATACTTAGGTGCAGGTGCAATTTCAAAAATGGATGAGAGAAAAATTCAAAGAGTTATGGGTATTGCCCTATTTTTAGCAGCTACAATTATGCTTATCACTCACCCATATTTTGGACTATTTGAAATGCAAAATGATGCTATTGGATTTACAGGTTGGAAACTAATAGTTGCTGTAATTGGTAACTTCATCCTTGGTGCTCTAATGAGTGCTGGTGTTGGACTATATGCTCCATGTATGGCAATGGTTTCTCTACTTGGTATGAATATCAAATTAGCATTTCCAATTATGATGGGTTCTTGTGCCCTACTTATGCCAGCAGGATCTGTTAAGTTTATCAAAGAAGGCGCTTATGATAGAACAGCAGGCGTTCTTATAAATATATTAGGTCTATTAGGTGTAGTTGCAGCTTATTGGGGAGTAAAAAATGCAAATATCGACATTCTTAAATTCGTTATTATTGCAGTTATTTACTACACAGCTTACACAATGATTAAGAAAAGTAAGGCTCCAAGAACAACAGAAACTGTTACAACAACAGAAACAACAACTACTACTAGAACAGCAACAGATGATAAGGTAGAAGATACAAAAGAAGTTTATGAATCAAAATAAAATAATATTAAAAGATGAGGCTATTGCCTTGTCTTTTTTTGTGCAAAAATAGTTTTAGAATTTCATCATATAATGTAAGTTTAAAGAAAAATTAACCAATAATTGGTAAAGATTATGACTTTAAAAAAAGTTTTTAAAAATGATTGACAAAGTCATTTTAAAATGTTAATGTTAACATATAATATCGTTTACATAACATTTGCATCTCTAAAATTATTTTTATTGGTGTATTTTTTATGCATACATTTTTAAAATCAGTACATAGAATGGCTGGCAAATTTATATTTTAAGGAGTTACCATGAAATTTCATCAAGAAAATAACGCCGATTATGGACTTGCTGCTATAAAAACAGTAAGACGTGCAGGCGACGGAATATCAAAAGTGCCAGTAGCTATCAGCTTAAAAGCATAATTTTTTGCGAAATTTATTATTTTATAAAAACATTTTCAAAAACTAAATACAAAAAATTAAATATTAAGGAGATAGCAATGATAATTAGTATTTTAAAAGGATTATATTACGCATATTTTGTTGGATATACAGCTTTTTTAGGTCGCGACCTTGTAAAAAACAAAGAAGATATAAAGAGAACTTCAAAATCTGATAAAATTAAGCAATCATTTATAGGATTTTTAGCAAACTTTGGAGATACAATTGGTATAGGTTCTTTTGGAAATATTGTTGCCCTTTTTGGAGCAATGAGAGTTAAAGTCCATGATAGACTTATACCTGGAACTTTAAATGCTTCTTGCTCACTACCAACTCTTTTGGAAGCAATTTTATTTACATCAGCTATACCAGTTGATCCACTTACTCTAGTTTTAATGATAGCATCAGCAACTATTGGTTCATATATTGGAGCGGGCATTATAGCAAAAATGGATGAGAAAAAAGTTCAATTTGTAATGGGGGTTGCTCTATTCCTTGCAGCAAGTGCTATGCTTATCACTCACCCATATTTAGGATTATTTGATATGGAAAATACTGCAATTGGCCTATCTGGATTCAAATTAATAGTTGCAGTAATTGGTAACTTTATTCTAGGCATTCTAATGTGTGCAGGAGTTGGTCTATACGCACCATGCATGGCAATGGTTTCTTTACTAGGTATGAATATCAAATCAGCATTCCCAATCATGATGGGTTCTTGTGCAATACTTATGCCAACAGCTGGTATGAAGTTTATTAAAGAAGAAGCTTATGACAGATCATCAGGACTATTTATAAATCTATTTGGTCTTCTCGGAGTAATCGCTGCTTATCTTGGAGTAAAAAATGCAAATATCGATGCTCTAAAAATCATAATCATATTTGTAATCTACTACACAGCTATTAATATGATTAGAAAAAGTAAAAGCAAAAAAGAAGAAGATTCATTTATAATGGATCCAGAAATTACTCAAGAAGTAATGGAAGCAAACTAAATATTCTTCATAAAGGCGGGTAAAACCCGTCTTTTTTTGTGTTAAAAGACCTAAACAAAAAATTGACAATATTATAATAAAAAGTTTAGTAAATCTAGGGCTAAACTGGATTTTTCCAGTAAGTACACTTAGCCAAATTTTTTAAAAACTGAATCGATACATGAAAATAAGCCATAGAGCTAGTACACTATTTTCTTTGTGAGAACGTTTTTTATTTAATAAGTTTTATTGGAGGAAAAATGGACTATGTAGGGATAGACATCGGGTCTACTGCTGCAAAAATAACTCTTATAAAAAATGAGGACATAACCCATTTTGTAATGCCAACTGGTTGGTCCAGCAAGGAAACTGCGGGGCTGATCAAAGATAGATTAGAAAATGATTATAATATATATCCAGAAAGTGAAGATTGCCGTATTGTTGCTACAGGATACGGTCGTATTTCTGTTGCCTATGCTGATTTTGAAATTACAGAAATCACCTGCCATGCTAGGGGAGGACGCGAGCTTTCGGGAGCAAAAACTACAACAATTATAGATGTGGGCGGCCAAGATACAAAGGTAATTAGCCTTGAAAATGGATTTGTGGCTGACTTTTTGATGAATGATAAGTGCTCAGCAGGAACTGGGAGATTTATCGAAATTATGGCAGATAAATTAAATCTGACCTTAGAAGAACTTTTTGATATTGCAAAAAATGGTGATCCCATAGAAATAAGCGCCATGTGCACAGTTTTTGCAGAATCTGAGGTCATAAATTATATAGGTGAGGGCAGAAATAAAGAAGATATAGCAGCAGGAGTCATTGATTCTGTTGCCAAAAAAGTAAGCCAGCTAGCAGGACGAGCAAAAATAAAAAATGAGGTAATCCTTACAGGTGGCCTTTCAAATGTCCCATATTTTGCAAAAGTTTTAAGTGAAAAATTAAATACACCGGTACATACTACAGAAAATGGCAAATTTGCCGGATCTTACGGTGCAGCCTTACTTGCAAAGGAGAAGAAAAAAAGATGACAGATATTGTAAAAGATTTACCAGAAGTTTTTGAAGAATTTGCAGACCAGAGAAAAAACGCATTTTTAGAAGTAAAAGAGCTAAAAGATAAGGGGATTCCATTAGTGGGAGCCTACTGTACATATTTTCCCGAAGAAGTGGCTTGGGCAGCGGGAGCAAGTACAGTTGGACTTTGCTCAACAAGTGATGAAACTATTCCAGAAGCAGAAAAAGACTTGCCAGCCAATCTTTGCCCGCTTATTAAATCATCATATGGCTTTGCAAAAACAGACAAATGCCCATTTTTTTATTTTTCAGACATAGTTGTGGGCGAGACAACTTGTGATGGCAAAAAGAAAATGTATGAGTTGATGAATGATATCAAGCCAATGTATATCATGCACTTGCCACAAACACAAAACGAAAAAGCTCTCCGCTATTGGAAAGACGAAATAATAGACTTTAGAGCGTATTTGGAAGATAAGCTTGCTACAAAAATAACTGATGATGAGCTTATAAAATGGTCAAAGGTGGGTAATGATATAAGAGATGCTCAAAAAAATTTGGCAGATACTATGGAACTAGACCCAGCGCCTATGTCTGGCCTTGACTTTTTCCATGTTACCTATGGATCACAATTTAAGATGGATAAAACTATTGTAGCTGATGAGATAAATGCCATTGCAAAAAAAATCCGTGATGAATATGATCCAGAAAAATTAGAGAAAAAACCTAGAATTATCATCACAGGATGTCCAATGGGTGGAGCTACAGAAAAAGTTATAAAAGCTATTGAAGATAATGGTGCAGTTGTAGTAAGTTTTGAAAACTGTTCTGGTGAGAAAAACTTTGATAACAATATTGATCTAGAAACTGGCGATATAAATGAGGCCATTGCTCGTAGATATTTAGATATTGGTTGCTCAGTCATGACACCAGATACAAATCGCTATGATTTGCTTGGCAGACTTATTGATAAATACAATGCTGATGGAGTTATAGAAATGGATCTCGTTGCCTGCCATCCATATATAGTTGAGCGTGAAAAAATAAAAAGATTTGTTACAGAAGAAAAAGGCATCCCATATATGTTTGTAGAAACTGACTTCTCACAAGCTGACATAGGCCAGTTAAACACAAGAATGGCTGCCTTTATAGAAATGTTATAAAAGGAAGAGTATGAGTAAAATAGAAGTTTGCGGCGGCTGCAATGCCAAAATCGCTGCAGGAAATCTGGATTCTTTATTAAAAGATATCAATCCATATAGACGTGATGATGTTCTTGTAGGTTTTGATGGCAAAGATGATGCTGCTGTTATAGATATTGACGGGAAAACTGCAATAATCCAAACATTGGACTTTTTCCCAGCTATGGTAGAAGATCCATATCTTTTTGGGCAAATTGCTGCGGCCAATTCCCTAAGTGATATTTATGCCATGGGTGGAGAGGTAGTAAGTGCTTTAAACATTGCCATGTTCCCATTAGAAGAAGATTTTGATATTTTAAGAGAAATCCTCCGTGGGGGCAATGACAAGGTAAGTGAAGCAGAGGCTTCCCTAGTAGGTGGCCACTCTATCCACGATAACCTAACCAAATATGGTTTATCAGTAACTGGGAAAGTTGCTATTGATAAAATTTGGCAAAATAATACTCCGCAAGATAAGGATGTAATCTTACTTACAAAAAAACTTGGTACAGGGCTAATTACAGGTTCCTACAACCAAGGCATGGTGAGTGATGAGGACTTTAAAACCTGCACTGACCAAATGAAACTTTTAAATAAATATGCAAGAGATATTTTTGTAAACTACGACATACACGCAGCAACTGATGTTACAGGATTTGGTCTCTTAGGCCACTTATCAGAAATGGCGGGAGATGATTTTTCTATCATAGTCGATAGCAAAAAAGTTCCAGTTCTTGAGCCTGCCCTTGACTTAGCAAATGAATTTTTATTCACAACTGGTGGGCAAAATAATAGAAATTATCTAAAAAATGTTGTTGAATTTTACAAGGATGATTTTGCTATGAGCGAAGTATTATTTGACCCACAAACCAGTGGTGGACTACTAGTAGCAGTTGATAGAGATACTGCTGATCAAATCATAGAAGAGTTTAAAAAGCAAAATATGGATATATATGAAATAGGGGAAGTAAAAGCAAAAAGATCTTACCCTATCATTGTAAAATAAAAAGGAGATTAAAATGATACAAATAGACGTACTAGGCAAAGCATGCCCAATCCCAGTTATTGAAACAAAAAAAGCCCTAAGAGAAAACCCAGACGAAAAAACTTTCGAAATCTTAGTAGATAACGAAGTAGCTACAGAAAACTTAGCGAAAATGGCTCATGAGCTAAAAATTGACTACACGGTAGGAAAGCTAGCAGATAGAAAATACGAGGTAAGCCTAGAAAAAACAGAAGCATCAAGAGAGCATAGTGTTATAGAAGACTACTCTGTAAACCAAGCTACAAGTGATAACTATATAGTAATAGTAAACTCTGACAAAATAGGAGATGGAGATGAAGAATTCTCTAAACAACTTTTAGAAGGCTTTATCTACTCAGTTACTGAACAAGACCACTTACCAGTAGAAATTATCTTCTTTAACAGGGGAGTGTTCCTTACAACAGAAAATGAAAAAACAATCGAAGATTTAAAAAATCTTGAAAACCGTGGAGTTAGAGTATATTCTTGCGGACTTTGCCTAGACCACTATGGCAAAAAAGATGAGCTCGCAGTTGGTGAAATCACCAATATGTACAAAATCGTAGAAGCAATGAGATCAAATCATGCCATCTACCCTTGCTAAGGAAATAGAGCATATCCTATTTTCATTTGAAAACACATCATCAGCCATGGCCGCTCTTGAAAACACAGAGCATTTGGCTGGTGCAAGACTAATCCCACTTCCCACCGAAATCGGTGCTGGATGTGGGTTTTGCTTGCGTGTGGATAAAAGTGAATTTGAAAATGCTTTGAATATCCTAGAAAAATCAGATTATGATAAAGTGTACACCCTCTACCATGAGGGCAAAAAGAGAGTAATAGAAGAATATGTATTTTGATAACTCCGCCACAACCCTACATAAACCAGCGGCACTAAAGGAAAAGTATATAGAACTTTTAGAAAGCGAATCCTACGGCAATCCATCAAGATCAGGCCATACCCTTTCACAAAATTCTATGATGGGGATATATAAGACCAAAATGGACTTGGCAAAAATATTTCATATAGCAGATCCAAATGATATAGCCCTTACAGAAAATGCTAGTTTCGGTCTAAATATGATCATAAAATCTTTAATAAAAGAAAATGACCATGTAATAACCACTACAACCGAGCATAACTCTGTCCTAAGACCCCTTTACCAATCAGGGGCAGAATTATCATTTTTAGATTTTGATGAAAACTACGAAGTAGATTTTGACAAAATTTCAGAACTTATCAAAGAAAATACAAGATTTATAGTGACAAACCACGCTTCAAACCTACTAGCAAATCTCAATGACTTGGATAAAATCCATGAATTAGCAGAAAAATATAATTTAGTAATGATAATCGACATGGCACAAACAGCAGGATGTGTGGATGTAGATTTGTCAAAATATACAAATAGCATTTTTGTTTTTACAGGCCATAAGTCCCTTTACGGCCCATCAGGAACTGGTGGGATAATAAAGGTGGGAGATTTTGATTTTTCAAATGTTTTTGCAGGTGGATCAGGGGTAAATTCTTTTGATAAGTGCCACCCAAAAGATTTTCCAGCTATTTTTGAAGTTGGGACAAGCAATTTTCTTTCCCAAATAGCCATGGATGCTAGCCTTAAATTTCTTTTAGGAACTGGCATAGAAAATATAAATGAAAAAATAAAAAAATTGACCAAAAGATTTTACGAGGGCATTGAAAATATAGAGAGCATTAAGATTTATTCTAAAAAACCAGAGAGAGATTTTACAGGAATTGTCTCCTTTAATCTATCCGATATGGATAGCTCAGAATTTTCCCTAATTTTGGATGAAAAATATGATATGCAAACCAGACCCGGAGCCCACTGCGCTCCACTAATTCACAAACACTTTGGTACAGAAAACCAAGGTATAGTTAGATTTTCTTTTTCATATTTCAATACAGAAGAGGAAATAGATGCTACAATCAAAGCAGTAAAAGAAATAGCTGAAGAATACAACAACAATTAAGCCTAGATAAACTAGGCTTTTTTTATTGCTAATTTCCAATTGTAGAAATCTTGTCAAGAAAACTGAACGTGTTATAATATTATTAGATAAAAGGTTTTCTTACATACAAAATTATATGATTAAAATAAATTAGGAGGCAAAAATGGGATTTGGTCCTAGTACAAAAATGACAACCATGCACCATTATAGGTGTCCAATAGTAAATGTAGTTTCATCCTATGATGGCTTAGAATTTGTAGGAGTGCTTGTAAAAGGAGTGTCTGACAAGCAAGCAGATAAGGATAGAACATCTGTAGAAACAGGCAAAATGGCAAAAGAATTGGGTCTTGATGCAGCAATTGTAGCCCTAGATGGCTGGGGCAACCACCACATTGATTTTACAAATGTAATAGGCGAACTAGAAAAAAATGGAGTTGCCACAGCGGGTCTTTCATTTATTGGCCAACAAGCAACATTTGTAGCTACAAATGAATATGTAGACCTAGTGCTTGACTACAACAAAACAGAATCAGGATTTGAAACACAAATACTGGGTGAAAATTCCCTAGCAGAAATAGATGCCATGAAAGCTATGGTAGAACTTAGCAAAAAAATGGCCAAACGCGGCAAAAAATGGGATAAGAGTAAAGACCCAAATGAGAAAAAAGAAGGAAAACTTACAAAATCTTACATAAATATAGACCAAGTAAAATTTGGCGATGAAAATAAAATTGACGGCCACACTCTTATAATCGACGAAAACATTGCAAAAAATGCCTTAGATGGCCAAGAAAGAATAGTTGATATGAGTGTAAAAATCATAAAACCAGGAGATTACGATAAAGAAGCCAACACAAACCTAGATGTGATGCCAATTGCCGGCAAAAAATCAGGAAAACTTGGAGAGGGCCAAACAGTAGAGCTAAAAGGCGTAGTAGCAATGATAACAGGGGTAGAAGAAGTCTACGACCTTCAACCTGCAAATATGGGCTCTTGTGACGGTACATTAAAAGAAAAAATAAGCTTTGACAGGGCAGGCACACCTTCAGTAGATGACTATATTTTCCATATAGATTTCACCTTCAAAGAAGGCGAAGGCAGGACAGCGGATGGTATTATTAAAGCCCATGAGATAGCTGATGAAATTATTGGAAAAATAAGAGATGTATTAAAATCATACGAGGGCAAATATGATGAAACAAAAGACTTTTACAATATCAAAAGACCAGGAAAATACAAAATAGGTATTGTAAAAATAGTTTCAGGTGTGGGCTGTATGTATGATACATTTGTAAAGCCAGATGAACCAGCAGGCATTATCGGGGGAGAAAATATGAGGCTAAGGAAAAATAGTCCGGTATTTTTGACACCTAATGAAGCAAGAGATGGGGCTATTCATTCACTTTACTAAAGTGAAACGAAATTTTTATTATTAGATAAATTTATATCTTAAGATAATATTATTATATATTTTTATACTTCGTCTAGGGGGATAGGGACGAGGGGTTGCGGAGACCCCTACGTCCCTTTCCCCCTGGACCCCATAAACCCTTTTTATCCCCTCCGCCACTGCGTGGGGCAATGATTAGTAGAAGTTCGCTCCGCGAATTCTTTTTTAAAAATTAGAAGCATTTGCTTTATGCAAATGCTTTTTTGCGTATTAATTCACTTAAGGCCAAAGTCTAGATATTAAGCGAAGCTTAACATTAACAAGTTGCGTAAGTAACATACTGCAATTTTAAAATAGACATCGCGTAGCGATTCTTTCCTTAAAATTACGCACCCCGCGTAGGGGTCGTTAGGGTGAGTTTGCATGGGGGTCTGGGGGGTGCTTTGGAGGGCGAATCGAAACGCCCTTAAAGCCAACCCCCGGAGAACGAAGAAATATTTAAGATACTAAGAAAAAGTCAATTACCAAAAAAGAAAAAAAGATTTTGCAAACTTTTCTAAAAAGTCCCCCATTACTTTGTTACAAATTTAGTAAAATATTGTATAATAACCATATATGGAGGCAGTATGGAAAATTTGTACAAAAAATTACCTCAAATGAATGAGATTTTAAATAGATATGATGAAAATCCTGTGATTGTAAAGGACATTGCAAATAAGGTTTTGGATGATTACCGTGCGAAGATTGCGGCAAAGGAAGACTTTGAAACGGCTGATATCTATGCGGATATTGATAGCAAAATCAATTCTTTTAGCCCATATTCACTTTACAATGTGATAAATGCAACGGGGGTTATCCTACATACCAACCTAGGTCGTGCAGTTTTGTCTGAAAAATCCCTTGAACGTATCGAAAAAATTGGCGCGTCTTATTCAAACTTGGAATATGATGTTGAAAATGGAGTGCGTGGATCACGCTATACCCACCTTGTTGATATTGTCAAAAAACTAACTGGTGCTGAAGATGCACTTATTGTAAATAACAATGCTGCAGCAGTTTTCTTAGTTTTAAATACCTTTTGCCAGGGCAAGAACGCCCTTATCTCTCGTGGAGAATTGGTTGAAATTGGTGGGTCTTTCCGTATTTCAGAAATTATGAAAAAATCTGGGGCAAATGTTGTGGAAGTTGGTGCGACAAATAGAACTCATCTTTATGATTATGAAAATGAAATTGATGATGAAAACCTATCAGCTATTGTAAAAGTCCACAAATCCAACTTCCAAATGGTAGGCTACAACGAATCTGTAGATACCAAAGATTTAAAAGAACTAATAGGCGACCGTGACATCCTTCTTTATGAAGACCTAGGAAGTGGATCTTTAATCGACCTTACTCCTTATGGCTATTCCTACGAAAAAACTGTTGGAGATTGCCTAAGCGATGGCATTGACCTTGTAAGTTTTTCGTGTGACAAATTAATCGGCGGATCTCAGGCAGGAATCATAGTCGGTAAAAAAGATTACATTGCAAAAATGAAGAAAAACCAACTTCTAAGGGCCTTTAGGGTGGACAAACTAACCCTAGCATCTGTTGAGGCTACCCTTATCGAGTATTTGGATTTTGAGACTATGAAAACAGAAAATCCAACTATCAGAATGATTACTGAGGATGCTGAAACTGTCAAAAAAAGATGTCAAAAACTCTTAAGAAAAATCCAAAAAATAGATGGCATAAATGCAGAAATAGTAGAAAGTGAAGGCAAAATCGGTGGTGGGTCATATCCGCTAGATGTCAAAAAAACCTATTCTGTAAAGATTACCGACACAGACATCCACAGGCTAGAAAGCCATTTAAGACTATCAGAAGACCATATTATTTCAACAGTCCATGACGGAGCTCTTTACCTAGATGCTCTTACAATTTTTGATAGGCAAATCGATGACATTTATCAGACAGTAAAGGATTATTATGAAAAATAACTATATAATCGGAACAGCAGGCCACATTGACCACGGCAAAACCACCCTAATTAGGGCCTTGACTGGTAATGAAACTGACAATTTAAAAGAAGAAAAAGAACGCGGCATATCCATAAACCTAGGCTTTACTGCCCTTGACCTTTCCAATGGAGAAAAGGCAGGCATAATTGACGTGCCAGGCCACGAAAACTTTGTAAAAAATATGATGGCAGGTGTTGTTGGCATCGATATAATTTTGCTAGTAATTGCAGCAGATGATGGAGTAATGCCACAAACAATCGAACACGCTCAAATTCTCCACTATATGGGTGTGGACAATGCAATAATTGTAATAACAAAGAAAAATATGGTGGCTCCTGAAATGGTCGATTTGGTCAAAGCTGACATAGAAATGTCTTTTGCAGATACCATTTTGGAAGATGCCCCAATCATAGCTGTAGACTCTGTTGCTGGAGAAAATATTGACCAGCTAAAAGTCCTAATTGAGGAAAAAATCCTAGATACCCAAAAGCAAGAAGACAGCAAATCGATGAGGATGAATATCGATAGGTCCTTTACCCTACAAGGCATTGGTACAATTATTACCGGTACATTAACTGAGGGCGAAATTCACAAAGACGGCGAATATATGCTCTATCCATCTGGCAAAAAGGTAAAGGTAAGATCAATAGAAAACCACGACATTCCTATAGAAATTGCCCACAAGGGCCAAAGGATTGCCCTAAATCTGGCCAATATTTCATCAAACGAAATCGAACGTGGCGACATCATTGCCCAAAATGATTCGCTGATTAGGGTGAAAAATGTTCAAACAAAGCTTTCCCTATCAAAATTTGATGACATAGAAATCGAGCATTGGACTAGGGTAAGATTTTTCCATGGAACAAAAGAAGTATTGGCCAGGGCTGTACCCCTTGATAAAAAGGAAATCAAATCAAATGAGTCTGCCCTTTGCGAATTCCGTTTGGAAGAAAAAATCTATGTCAAAAGAGGGGATAAATTTGTAATCAGGTCCTACTCACCAGTTAAAACCATAGGTGGGGGAGAAATAATCGATACAAATGATCAAAATCACACAGTAAATTCAAAAGACTATGTAGATTATTTAAAAAATAAAGAAGAATTTAGCGAAATCGATGAGATAAGTGATTTTCTAGATGAGTTCAAATCAGCAGATGAAATTTATACCCACATGGGTATTGAAAAATCAGCCCTTGATCAAGATTTAAAGCAAATGGCAGCCAATAATGATATTCAAATCATAGGAGAATCCTATATAGCAAGTCCAAATCTAGAAAAAATTGCAAGTGATATAAGCGAATTGGTTAAAGATTACCATAAAAATAACCCCTTGGATGAGGGAATTTCCAAGGAAGAGCTAAGGCAAAAACTTGACCTAAAGCTAGAGACCAAGGACTTTGAAGCCATGCTGAAAAACAAAATCCTAACCAAGCACATAATGCTACAAAAAGGATTTGTAAAAGACAAAAATTTTGCCATAAGCCTTGCCAACGATCAAAAAAGAATAGATGAACTAATGGGTCAAATCAAGGCAAATGAGCCAAAACTATCCAAAGAAAGCGAAATTTTCGACAAAAAAGACAAGGATTTATTGGCTTTTCTACTAAAAAATGATTTGGTAAAAATCGATGAATTTGTAATAAGAAACGAATATTATACAAAATTAGTGGATATGGTAAAAGATTATTTCAAAGATAATGATAAGCTAGAAGCCAAGGAATTTAGAGACTTATCAGGCCTAAGTCGTAATCAAGCCATAGTGATATTAGAATACTTAGATAGGAAAAATATTACAAAAAGAGTGGAAGATTATAGAATATTGGTTTAGTGGCGAGAGCGTGTAGGAATCGAACCTACCCAAGAAGTACACTTCTCACAACGGTTTTGAAGACCGCAGAGCACACCAGCCACTCATCCGCTCCCATAGCAACTTATATTATACCATACGTTGCTAAAAAAACAACAAAATATATCACTTGCAGTAAAAGAATAAAAATACTTAGACAAAAAGCTCACCAGAAGGCAAAAACAAATACCCGCCCAAGGTGGGCTATTTTTTTGCCCAAAATCGGGAAAAATTGACAGAAATTTCTATATATACATAGGAGGTGAAAATATGACAAAAATCTTAATCTATAAAGAAGAAAAAGATGATGATAAGACAGATCAAAAAGATAACAAAGACTCTGAATAAATAAGAAAGGAGAAGGCTAAATAAGAAAAATTTGGTAAAAATGTTTTGAAAAATTTTTTGGTAATAAAATTATGTTATAACTTTTCTAAAACACCAGCTGTCACCCAGAGCGCAGGCAAGAGAGTTAGGAAAGAGACCACCACAAGACAGTAAAAAAGATTTCTCCGCTCCAAATCCTAACGGATTTTCCGGTCGAAACGACAAATCAGGAGGATAATCATTCCCCTAGCCCATGTCATCTCGACTAAGCGCAGCGCACGGAGAGATCCAGCGAAGCGCAAATACAAAAAAAGGTTGCAAAAGCAACCACTATTGTCTCCTCAAATGGACATCGCGAAGCGATTCCTACCTTAAAAAACGCATCCCGCGTAGGGACAGTTTAGGGGTGAAGTTTGCGGGGTGGCTTGAAACAAGCCCGTCCGGCTAATGGAGGACCCTCCATGGAATGGTCTTGCAAAGCAAGATACTTTGGAGGGGGTATCGGAACCCCCTTAAAGTGGCCCTCCAAAGTCCGAAGCATAAAAGTAAATATAATCATCACCCATATGACCAAAATAAATTTAAAACTAAAAAAATTTCTCCACTCAAAAAATTAAAATTTTCTACGGTCGAAATGACAACCACGGGATAACCATTTCCCCAGCCCATGTCATCTCGACCGTAGCGAAGCGAAGTGGAGAGATCCAGCGTTAGCGCAAATTGAGTCTGCCCTCAGTTAGCCACTAGCACCCTGCTAGGCAAAAATCGAATAAATTTAACGAAGCAAGAAATAAACTAAATTACCAAATAAAGAAAATATAACAAACAAATTTACCATCTTAATCAAAAATCATGGATTAAAAAGGAATAATATAAATCCTTTCCCAATCTTTTTTCCGTATTTTTTAAACAAAAAACGCCACACCACTATGGACATTACAAAATTAATCGGCGATTTGGGCTTTCCTATTGTGCTTAGCCTAATATTAATCTACAAACTCGACTTCAAACTAGACGAGATACTCAAAGAAATACGTGAACTTAAAAATCAAAATTAAAGGAGAATTATGCACTCGATTGAGAAAATGCTCTCATATGCAAAAAGCAAACACAGGAGGGTCGGCTATTCTATGGCCTATCCCAAAAGGCTTGGTCCGGCCTATCTTGATTGCTCATCTTTTGTATATTTTGCACTTATAGCTGGGGGCTTTTTGCCCCAGGCTACTATCATTGGCAACACAGAAACATTATATAAACTCAAAGGCACAGTTCTTGAAGAAATTTATTCTTACGAACAAATAAGGCCGGGCGATATTTTCATCCGCGGCATAGAAGGCAGGTCATCCGGGGCTAACGGCCATACGGGGATATTTCTTAAAAAAGGAGAGATTATCCATTGCAATGCCGTAAATGGCACAGTTAGTATCAATGGCGAGAGAAATTTCCTAAGGTATTTCCTAGACTGCAAAAGAAGCAATCGCGAAAGATACTTTAGGCCAATTGTAAAAAACTCTGAAAAACCCACCCACAAAAGTGGTACGGCCACTGTCCACGCCTCAACATATGTAAGAACTGCACCAAGCACCCAAGCAAATATAGTTGCGACCTATCATAGAGGGCAAAAGATAAACTATGACAAAATAGTTATAGCAAACGGCTACCATTGGCTTTCCTATATTGGAAGCACTAGCGGCAGTCGCAGATACGTAGCCTACAAAAATAGCAAAGGCAAACAATGGATGGATGTTTAGTCCATCCTTTTTTTATACATAAAAACATAATCCCAATTTTCCTAAGCGCAAAATATATAGCCACTAGCTAAAATAAAATGGGTATTATAGAATATAGTTATAATACATATCTATCTGGGAGGAAAATAATGAAATCTAAGAAAATCTTTATCGCAGCCCTTTCACTAGGCCTAGCTTTTGCTACAACAAATACCCAAGCACTAGCAGCATCTACTCAAATGACAGAATCTGAACAAGCTGAATTTAATGAAAGAAAAAATAATGGTATAGAAACTCAAACAAAGTTGCGAGATGAAGCCGAAAAGTATACAAAAGAAGTGGAAAATCAAAGAAAAGCAGCACAACAATCTTTTGACCAATCTAAGCAAGCAGTGAATAACTTAGAAAACGAGATAAATAAATTAAAACAAGATTTATCCAATAATCCGGAATATAAAACAGATATTGAAAACCAGCTACGCGATAAAGAAAGCCAACTAGATATCAAAAAGCAGGAAACAAAAGAATTAGAAGCTGAATTAAGACAAGCAAATTTATTATATGATAAAGCATCTAATCAACAGTCTAGACATCAAAAGCTCATTAATGATTATGGCAACCGCGATATAAAAACCTTGTTTGATCTAGATAAGATTGAATACAGGTATGAAGTAGTGGGTCATTATCTAAATGGAGATCTAACTCTTGAACAAAGAGATGCTTTTACTAGGGAAGTAGAAAAAGCAAGCTCATATGAGGAACTAGAAAACATAAAAAGTAAAGTGGCAAATGAAATTAACCCAAATGCCAACTCAAAAGAAAATCAAAAAGACCCTGCAAGCGAAGAAAAAACACAAAGCCCAGAAAACCCAACAACAAATGAAGAAAACTTAGAAAAAGAAAACAATGGCGAAACTCCAAATCCTGACAAAGAAATAGCAGACAAAACAGAAGTAAAAGAGCCAAGTCAACCACAAGAGCCTAAGCCAGAGGAAGAAATAAATAAAAAAGGCCCAGAAGCTAAAGATCCAACAGAAAAACAAACTACAAACAACGATAAAGAAAAAACTAGCCCACAAAAACAAGGCACAACAAACAAAACAAAAACTAAAGCAATAGAAACAATTGTCCTAAAACCAGAAAATCAAAAAATCAAACTACTAGAAGACTTACTTCAAAATCCAGCAACAGTAAAAATACAAAACCAAGACGGCACAGAATACACCACCACAATAAAAATCAAAGAAGAACCAATTGTCAAAAAAGACACAATAGAGCTAAAAGAAGATCTAGAATACATCAAAAAAGGCACACACAAGATATCAGACCTAAAAGCAAAACGCGACAAACTCGAAGAAACTATCCAAAACAATCGACAAACAGTCAAAGCCATCAGCATCCTAGAAGAAATCGCTCCACAAACAGTAGCCAAATATAGAGCTCCAATTAATGACCTATTAACAAAATCACAAAAATTATTAAAAGAAGCAGACTACGCACTAGCAGAATACAATTACCTTTTAAGTAAATAAATGAAGATTTATAAATTGCAAAAATGGGTAAATACCAATAAAATATTAGTAACAATAAAAAACAAGGAGAAGAAAATAATGAACAAAAAATTATTAACAGCAGCATTATCAGCGACCCTAGTACTAGGATTTGGTACACAAAACGTACACGCAGCAGACACAACAATCCCAGCAGAAGTTGGAGATCAAACAGTAAACACAAGAGAAGGCGGAGTTGCTGAAACAGCAAGAGATGGAAGAGAAGAAAAAGAACTTACAAAAACAGACAGCACACTAACACCAGCAGACGGCGACACAAAAGTATTCCCAGCTAAAAACGAAAAGAAGCAGAAAATACAAACAATAACACAACAAATCCAACTGGCAACAAGGAAACAACCCCAGCAGACGGTGGCAAAAAAGTATTCCCAGGCAAAGAAAACGAAAATAAATCTGGAGAAAACAAAAAAACAACCCCAGCAGACGGTGGCAAAAAAGTATTCCCAGGCAAAGAAAATGAAAATAAATCTGGAGAAAACAAAGAAACAACCCCAGCAAATGGTGGTAAAAAAGTATTCCCAGGCAAAGAAAACGGAAATAAATCTGGAGAAAACAAAGAAACAACTCCAGCAAATGGTGGCAAAAAAATCTTCCCAGCAGGAGAAAATAATACAAAATCAGAAAAAAACAACAAAGCAAACGACAAAAAGAAAGTATTCCCAGCAAAAGGAAAAACAGAAATGAAAGCAGAAGTTAAAAAAGACAAAGAAGGCGGATCAAACCCAAAAACAGGTATAGCAACAGGCGCAGTAGCAATGACAGCAGCCCTAGCAACAGCAGGATTTGCCGTTTCTAAAAAAGAAAATAACTAATAATTGAAATTATAAAAGAGAGGAGCAATCCTCTCTATTTTTTGTGAAAAATGGATGAAATGAATGAATAAATAAGTAGATTTAAGCAGTAAAGAAGATTTCTCCACTGCGAAGTCTATCGACTTCTCCGGTCGAAATGACAATCTGGGGGATAATAATTCTCCCAGCCCTCTATCCTCACTTCCACAAAAAAAGTCCCACTGTCACCCTGAGCGCAGCCGAAGGGTCTCCAAGGATTGCATTAACCCGAAACAAGGCAATTAAAATAACAAAAAGCCAAGGATGACAAACTATTAAATAACCATTCCCCACAGTCCCATGTCATCTCGACCGTAGCGAAGCGAAGTGAAGAGATCCAGCGCAGCGTCAATACAAAAAAAGGTTGCATATGCAACCAACAATATTCCCTCAAACGGACATCGCGAAGCGATTCCTACCTTAAAAAACGCATCCCGCGTAGGGACCGTTTAGGGGTGAAGTTTGCGGGGTGCTTTGGAGGGGGTATCGGAACCCCCTTAAAGTGGCCCTCCAATAATCGAAGTATAAGAATAAATATGAATATTAACTATATGACCAAAATAAAATTAAATAAAACACAGATTTCTCCACTCCGAAGCCTACCGCCTTCTCCGGTCGAAATGACAGTCTAGGGGGAAAATCATTCCCTTAATTTCTTGTCATCTCGACCGTAGCGAAGCGAAGTGGAGAGATCTAGCGTAAGCGCATATAAAAAAGGTTGCGTAAGCATCCTACCATATCCAAAAAAAGAATTCGCTAGCGAACTTCTACTATTCATTGCTCCACGCAGTGGCAGACGGGGTGCAATGGGTCGGGGGTCTGGGGAAGGGCATAAGGGGCCTGTCCTCAATCAGCCGGACGGGCTAGTTGCCCCTAGCGCCCTGCTCCCCAGAGTTCGAAGTATAAAAGTAAATGAAAACATTACCTACATGATCAAAACTAAACAAAAATAAAAAAACAGATTTCTCCATGCGCTACGTTCCACTCGCTTAGTCGAAATGGTTAATTATATTCATAAAGGATCCAGCGCAGCGCAAACACAAAAAAAGAGGTTGCCTAAGCAACCTACCTTATTCTACCCAACCATCCTAATTCCAAAAGTTATCCTTTTCATCATCTTTTACAAGCCACACTATCCCAGCTACAGCAGCCGCACCAAAAGCGATTTTGCTAAGTGATAGGCCTTTTTTATTTGCCTTTGCCTGAGACTTATAGTGTTTTTTGATACTATAAATATCCCTTTGATATGGATCAGTTATATAATTTCTCATCCCTCTATAATCATTGCCATAATACACACCATTTAGCTGATAATCCGCTGGAGTATCATGAGCACTTTCCACATTTACTGCTAGATCAATAGCAGCTGGATGATGGCTTACACTTTCTTCTATATAAGCATCTCTTCTAAGATGAGGACTGTGGCCAATCTCACTCTCCCTATACACCATATTGCCATGGTCTGCCTCAATCACCACCCTAGTATCCCTAGGTATTTCGCGATAAGACTTATTATTTACTAGCTCATTTTGGGCAAACTTTGGCTCATCAATCCTGTCAATAGTCTTAGTTTCAGGTTTTTTCGCAGGCACAGCAGTTTTTTCATCCACCACATCATTACCAGCAGGCTCAAAAACCTTATTATCTTCTTTATTAATAGTCTTGATAGCCACCCTCTCGCTATTTTCCACATGGGAAGGCTTCTTATTATCCAACACAAAAGCTTTTTTACCATGATTATCACTTACTTTAGGGACCGCATCAGATGCCGCCAAATCATCAATCTCCACATCACCAGCATTCACACCGCCAAAACCAAAGCCAGTATAAAGCTCTTGTCCACGGTCAAGCTTGCGCTCCTTAAGCTCATCGATAGACTTATCCTTCACCTCAGAAACATCATCATAAGGACTATCAAGGATATCATCAGTGTCCTTACTCTGCTCCACAGGACTGCTCCCAGTTCTCTTATCCAAATCAGCCATAAAATCCCTCCTTAAATATTTTTAGAAAATATTTATAAAATCTTTTTATTATCTTTATTATATATGCCATATATACCCAAAAATCACGGGGGAAATATATTTGATTAAAATGTTAAACTCTATCATTTAAAAAAACAACATTCAATCAATAAATTTATAAAAAGCCATAGACAAAATAGACAATAGATGGTACACTAAATGACATATAAAGACAATAAAAGACTAAAAAAATCCCCGCTAAAAAAATCAAAGATTTCCCACGGTTGAAACGACAAATGAGGGATAACCATTCCCTCAGTACTTGTCATCTCGAGCGCAGTCGAGAGATCCAGCGAAGCGCCACCACAAAACAGTAAAAAAGATTTCTCCACTCCGAAAATCAAAGATTTTCTCCGGTCGAAATGACAATCTAGGGGAAATCATTCCTCCAGACCTTTGTCATCTCGACCGTAGCGAATCGGAGAGATCTAGCGTAAGCGATACAAAAAAGATTGCAAAGGCAACCATCAATATCCCCTCAAACGGACATCGCAAAGCGATTCATACCTTAAAAAACGCATCCCGCGTAGGGACCGTTTAGGGGTGAAGTTTGCGGGGTGGTTTGAAAAAAAGCCTGTCCGGCTAATGGAGGACCCTCCATGGAATGGTCTTGCGAAGCAAGATACTTTGGAGGGGGGTAATAGCCCATCCGGCTGAATGAGGACGAACCCCCTTAAAGTGGCCCTCCAATAATCGAAGCACAAAAGTAAATACAATCATTACCCATATGACCAAAATAAATTTAAAACTAAAAAAGATTTCTCCACTCCGAAAATCAAAGATTTTCTCCAGACCTCTGTCATCTCGACGGGAGCGAAGCGAAGTGGAGAGATCCAGCGCAGCGTCCACCACATAACAGTAAAAGACATAGATCCAACCACCCAACGCCTAGACTCAAAATTATAAAACAAAAAACAAAAGTAAATAAAACCACCACCTACATAACCAAAATAAATAATATAAAACAAAAAAAGAAAGGAGCCAACCATGCACCCACAACCAAAAACCCAAATCGCCATCCTCCCAGAAGAAATCAAAAACTTCGGCATAGGCGCTAGACTCTACACCACAACCACCACCCAGCTAATCGAGCAAACACCCACCCTCTACCTAAACCAGCTCTACAAACTCCACGGCAAAAACAAAAAAGAAATGGACGCCATCATAAAAAACACTCTCCAGCTCAGCAAAAATATGCCCTACATCATAGATGCAAACCACGTCTTCTTTGGATTCAAATACCGCACATCTACCTACGACAAAGACACCAGAGGCTTCGTCAACGTCACTTTCGTAGACCATATAGAAGACACCACCATCCACCTTACCACAGGTGAAACCATCGAAACCCTCAATACCTTTGACACCCTAAACACCAATAAAAACAACGCCAAAACCATGCTCTATCGTGAGCAACTCATCTCATCCGTAGGTTTCTTCGACGCCATAGAGACCATCCGCGCCACAGTCAGCCGCGAAACCAACCCAAAAGTTACAAAAATACAACAAAAACCCCTTGACTAACAGCAAAAAACTGCTAAAATAAATATAACTATCAATATCAAATAATGGGTGATAACCATAAACATGAGTGCAATAAATATCGATAGTTATAAACAAAATAAGCCCAGCTTTTCCAGCATATCTAAAGAAAAACAAACAAACTTTAGACATATTGCAAAAAGGAAGCTCGGTTATTAAAACACTAGCCTATATTACAAACATTAAAAAATACACAAGCAGCACAAATTTGTAGCAAATGTGGATATTCTTGTAAGTATATTTTTTAGATATATTGAGAAATTCATCAAATGTGTTGCAAAAATGTAGATGTTGGTGTAATATAGATAGTGTAAAGTGAGTACTATTTATTACGCAAATAAAATAGTAGTTAAAGAACTAACAAGGAGATACTATAATGAAATTAAACAAAAGAATTGCATCAGGTGCATTAGCACTAGCATTAGTTACACCAGTAGTAGCTAACGCTGCACAAGACACAACTTATGTTACAACAAAACTTCCAAAAACAGTTGAAGACAAAGTAGAAGTTGATGGAAAAACATTAACAAAAGCTCAATTTGAAAGAGCTTTAGAAGAAGCTAGCAAAGATTATAATGCATACCTTGCAGCTAAAAAAAATACAGACTCTTTAAAAGAAGCTTATGACACAGCTGTAGAAAGATACAACAAAGCTTATGATGAATTCAAAGCACAAAACATTGTTGATGCTGATGGTAACGTAATAGGAAAAGCAGAAGTTCAATCAAATTTTGATATTGCTTTAGAAAATCTTAATAACAAAAAAGATGGTGAAGCTTTAACAGAAGAGAAAAACTTTGCTCTTAACGATGGAAAAGTTAGAATCGTAGAAGATAACGCTGTAAAAGCAGAAGATCAAAAAGACTATGACCTTACAGAAAAAGCAGATCTTAACCTTGCAAGTGGTGAATTTGATCAAGCAATCGATAGAGCTAAAAAAGCTTACAAAGAACTAAAAGAAGCAGATTCAAAAGTTAAAGATGCTCAAGAAAAATACAGAGAATACACAACAGCTTCTCAAGAAAAAGATAGACTTGAAGAAGAATATGAAGCAGCTAAAAAAGAATCAGATAGACTTGAAGGAAAAAGCAATGCTAGCGTTGCAGCATTAAAAGGATTTGCGGAAGCATTCAACGTTATCGTAACAGCTACAAACAACGGTATCGAAGTTAAAGATGACGACAAAACACCATCTAAAGACAAAATAACAGATGAACAACTTGCTAAACTTCAAGAAACAGTTAAAAACGCTAGAGAAACTCTAAAAGCAGTTGAAATCTTAAAACAATTCATGCCAAACACATCAACAGCAAACATTGAAAAACTTGACAAAATTGCTGCTGAACAAAGAGTTGCATTAGAAAAAGCTGAAAAAATCCTTAAAGCTAACAACATTACAGCATCTCTATTCTCAACAGCTTACGCTGCAGAAGAAGAAGCTACATCTGAAGACGTTGACGCTCTTATCGATGAACTTGAAACAAACGACAAAGAAATGAAAGATCTTATGAAAGAAATCGATAAAGACGCTAAAAAAGACGACGAAAAACCAGCTGACGACGACAAAAAAGATGACGAAAAACCAGCTGACGATGACAAAAAAGATGATGAAAAACCAGCTGACGACGACAAAAAAGACGACGAAAAACCAGCTGAAAACAAAGACAACAAAAAAGATACAACAAAAGTTGTAAAAAGAACAGCTAACAAAAAAGCTGGTTCAAACGCTAAAACAGGTATCGCTGGTGTAGCTGGCGTTGCAGGTGTATTAGCAGCAGCTTCAGTAGCTTACGCAGCAAGCAAAAAAAATAACTAATTTTAACAATTAGCTTATAAAACTTAAAAATTAAATAAAAGTCACACTAAGAGTGCACTCGAAAAGACTTTAAAATTTAAAAAGTAATAGTAACCGCGGTACTCACTTGAAAATGCTCCCACCAAATAAGGTGGGAGTATTTTTTTTCATGACCTATCCCGATTCTCATAAAGAAGAATCAAGGAAAATCAAATGCCGCGAAATACAACCAAATAACCATTCCTCCAGCCAAGCATTATTTCGACTAAGCGCAGCGCTACTCCAAAACAGTAAAAAGATTTCTCCGCTCCGAATCCTAACGGCTTCTCCGGTCGAAATGACAATCTAGGGGATGACCATTCTCCCAGCCCTCTGTCATTTCGACCGTAGCGAAGCGGAGTGGAGAGATCCAGCGAAGCGCAAGTACAAAAAAAGGTTGTAAAAACAACCAACACTATCCCATCAAACGGACATCGCGAAGCGATTCCTACCTTAAAAAACGCATCCCGCGTAGGGACCGTTTAGGGGTGAAGTTTGCGGGGTGGTTTGAAACAAGCCCGTCCGGCTGAGTGAGGATGAACCCCCTTAAAGTGGCCCTCCAATAGTCGAAGTATAAGAATAAATATGAATATTATCTATATGACCAAAATAAATTTAAAAACAAAACAGATTTCTCCATGCGCTACGTTTCACTCGCTTAGTCGAAATGGATAATGATATTCCCCGGAGATCCTTCGACTCCGTTACACTCCGCTCAGGATGACAGACAGAGTATTTACAAAATAAAAAAGATTTCTCCACTCCAAATCCTAACGGATTTTCCAGTCGAAATGACAAACTATGGGGATAATCATTCCCGCAATTGCTTGTCATCTCGAGCGCAGTCGAGAGATCCAGCGAAGCGTCTACAATAAAATAGTAAAAAGATTTCTCCATGTGCTACGTTTCACTCGCTTAGTCGAAATGGATAATGATATTCCCCGGAGATCCTTCGGCTCCGTTACACTCCGCTCAGGATGACAGACGGAGTAGTTACAAAATAAAAAAAGATTTCTCCACTCCGAAGCCTACCGCCTTCTCCGGTCGAAATGACAAGTCTGAGGGATAATCATTCCCCAAATAAACAAATTAAACTCCAAAAAACCAAATTTAGCAAAAAGACATTTAGCAAATATCTTCCCCAATTGGGTATATATCAATAAGGACAAAGCTTATTTTAGAAGAGGAAGGACTTTTTTTATGAAATTTCTAGTATTTTTAGCAAACGGCTCTGAGGATGTGGAGGCCATCACTGTTATTGACTATTTGCGTCGTGCTGATATTGATGTGACCACTGTTTCTATCCATGAGGGCACTGATATTACTACAAAATCAAATATTATTATAAAAGCTGATGCCAATCTTTCTGACATCAACCCGAAAGATTTTGACGGGCTATATATCCCTGGTGGCACCAAGGGTGCGGAAGCTCTACGTGATGATGATCGTGTCATTGATATTGTAAAAACTTTTAATGATGAAAATAAAATCATTGCGGCCATTTGTGCTGGACCTATTGTCCTAAATCGTGCAGGTGTTTTGGCTGACAAACGAGCTACATCTTTTCCAGATATGAAAGATGATATCGACAATTGCCTAGAGTATGTAGATGACCAATTAGTCGTAACTGATGGCAATATCACAACCAGCCGTGGGGCAGCAGTGACTGTTTATATTGCTATGCGCTTAGTTGAAATTATAAAGGGTGCGGATGCAGTAAAAGAGCTAAAACATGGTACTCAATACGAGGCTGTAGAAAATTATTATGGCATTTCTTATGATTATCTATCAAATGATGAGGAGTAGGCTATGAATGGTGTAAATAAAATTTTTGTCCTAGGCGGGGCAGGGTTTTTGGGATATCCTACCATAAAAGAAGCGGTAGCCCGTGGTTATGCGGTAAGGACTGCGGATGTGGTGGATTTGCCAGACGAATTAAAATTTGCTGATGATGCAAATGTAGAGTTTATAGTCCAAAACTTTTTTGCCCTATCAGATGCAGAAATAATCGAGATGATCCGCGGTTGCGATTCTTTTGTCTATGCAGGCGGGGTTGATGAACGCATAGTCCCAGAAAAGCCAGCTAGGAAATTTTTCTATGAAAAAAATGTATTGCCAACAGAAAGAATAGCAAGACTAGCCAAAGAAGCAGGAGTCAAAAATTTTGTCCTATTTGGCTCATATACATCAGAATTTGCAGAAAAAAATGAATATTTAAGAGAAAATCTCTACCAAGAGGAACCATATGTAGAAACCAGACTCCTCCAAGAAAAGGCTGCAATGTATGCAGGCGAGGGATCGATGAATGTGTCTGTCCTAAGGCTGCCACAAATATTTGGTACTATGCCAGGCAAAGTACCACTTTGGTCAATGTTTGTAGATATGCTTAGAAATCAAGAATTTATGCCAGTAACCAGCGGAGGATTTGCCACCATCACAGCAAGTGCGGTAGGACAAGCAGCTATCAGTGCATTAGAAAATGGCAATCACAGAAAAACTTATGCAGTGGCCACAGGATATATAAGCTACGAAGACTTTTACAAAAAAATCCTAGAAGTCCTAGGACAAACAGAAACGACAAAACTAAAAGTAATGAATTTCGAAGACTTAGAACAAGCCTACAAAGAAGACGAAAAACTAACCGACCGCGAGGGCATAGAACACGGTATCAGACAAGTAAATATGCTAAGAGCAAACAGCATGGAATTCAAACTCCCAACAAACATAGCCTATGATGAACTAAGAGTAAGAGAAGAAAACGTAGATGCAATAATAGATGAAACATTGAGGGCATCAGACTTTAGGAGAGAAGAAAAATAGCAAAAAAACTAGAGGCAAAAGCCTCTTTTTTGTTGGGAAAAAATCTAGAAAGTAGCGATACGGTATGAATGCAAAGTCAAGAAAAAAAACGCGAAAGATTTCTCCACTCCAAATCCTACCGGATTCTCCGGTCGAAATGACAAGTTTGGGGATAATCATCACCATAACCATCTGTCCTCATACCCACAAAAAAGCCCCACTGTCACCCTGAGCGCAGCCGAAGGGTCTCCAAGGATTGCATTATCCTAAAACAACGCAATAACAATAATTAAAATCCAAGGAGATCCTTCGACTCCGTTACAATCCGCTCAGGATGACAGACGAGTAAGAAAGGAAAAATAGAAAAGATTTCTCCGCTCCAAATCCTAACGGATTTTCCGGTCGAAATGACAAGTCTATGGAATAATCATTCCCTCAATTACCTGTCATCTCGAGCGCAGCCGAGAGATCCAGCGTCAGCGCAATCATTATCTTAAGTTTATATAAAAAATGAGGATTCAATGATATATTTGGCTATAAATATAAAAAAGACAAAGGAGTAATAATGGAGCGCTTATATTACGTATATATGATTACAAATTACACCAACTCCACTCTTTACATAGGTGTAACAAATAACCTCTACCGACGCATGGATGAGCATAGCAAGAAGAAAGCAAATGGATTTACTTCTCATTATAATATTTATAAGTTAGTTTATGTAGAATCCACCACAGACGTTTACGCTGCACTGTCTAGAGAAAAACAACTTAAAAATTGGAGTAGGCATAAGAAAGATAGACTGGTCAATATGCAAAATCCAGAATGGAAAGATTTGTTGAAAGAATGGGGTGGTGGGAAAAAGTAAATAAAAATGTCATTTGAAAAATGCAGTGGCTAGATTTCTCCACTCCGAAGCCTGCCGTCTTCTCCGGTCGAAATGACAAATCTGAGGGATAATCATTCCCTTAATTGCTTGTCATCTCGACCGAAGTGAAGCGGAGCGGAGAGATCCAGCGTAAGCGCAAATACAAAAAAGGTTGCAAAAGCAACCAACTCTTTCCTCTCAAACGGACATCGCAAAGCGATTCCTACCTTAAAAAACGCATCCCGCGTAGGGACCGTTTAGGGGTGAAGTTTGCGGGGTGGTTTGAAACAAGCTCGTCCGGCTAATGGAGGACCCTCCATGGAATGGTCTTGCGAAGCAAGATACTTTGGAGGGGGATAGCCCGTCCGGCTGAATGAGGACGAACCCCCTTAAAGTGGCCCTCCAATAATCGAAGTATCAAAATAAATATAGATATTATCTATATGACCAAAATAAAAAAAATTAAAACACAGATTTCTCCATGCGTTCCGTTCCACTCGCTTAGTCGAAATGGAAAATAAAATTCCCAGGATATCCTTCGGCTTCGCAATTTAAATAAAAAACCCTAAATTTCACCACAAAAAAACCAGGACCTAAGTCCTAGTTTTTTTCCAAATACGCTTTTAACAACTCATAAAGTCCATTTAACCCCTTTACATGTGTTCTTTCATAGCCATGGCTTGCTGCGACACCGCTTCCTACTAATGCGTGGCGGAAGTCGTTTGCGCTTGATACTGCTGCTGATGCGTCTGATCCGTAGAATGGGTAGATGTCTATGGCGTAGTCTATATTGTTTTCTTTTGCTGTTGCTATTAGCTCGTTTGTTAGGTCAAAGTTGTATGGACCGGAGCTGTCTTTTGCACAGATTGATACTTTGGTTTCGTCTGTTTTTAGGTCATCATATACCACTCCCATATCAACTGCTATCATATCTGTGATGCCTGCTGGGTGGCCGCTTGCTGCTCCGTGGCCTACTTCTTCATAGATTGTAAATGCAAAGTAGAGTGGACGATTTATTTTTATATTTTTTTCCTTGATTTCTTTGGCAAGGGCCATCAAAACTCCGGCGCTTGCCTTATCATCTAGGTGGCGGGATTTGACAAATCCATTATCTACCCTAAATCTTGGGTCTAGGGCTATGAAATCTCCTGCGGCTATGCCAAGTTTTTCTGTTTCTTCTGCTGAGTTTGTAATCTCATCTATGACTACTTCCATGTTGATATCATCACGTTTGATCTCTTTTGGGTCGGATGACCCGTGGACTGCTGGGTTATTTATTCTTAAAACACCGCTATATTCTTTGCCGTTTCTAGTAATGATTGTCACATTTTCTTGCTCAGCGTATGATAGAGGGAATCCTCCAAGTGTTGTCACTCTAAGTCTACCGTTTGATTTTATGGATCGGACCATTAGTCCTAGGGTATCGACATGAGCTGACATTAATAATCCGTTTTCATTTCCTGGATTGATTGGGACTATTACATTACCCTTATTGGATTGGTATGGTTCATAGCCCATTTTCTTAAATTCTTCTATCAAATATGCTTCGGCTCTTTTTGTGTATCCTGTAGGTGATGGGGTGTTACAAAGTTCTTCTATATATTTTAAAATTTCTTCCTTCAATTTTTTTTCTCCTTAATTGGCACTTGAAGCTGATGATGCTTGCTCGCGGTCTATCATATCATTTAAGCAAATGACAAGGGCCATTAGCTCTTCTGTGTAGTTTTCGTCAAATATAGTTAGTTCGTAGGTATCTGTTAGAGTAAATATTTTTCTGCGGACTGCTCCTATATTTTGCCCAGCTCCGTTTTTGATATCAAAATCATAATGGAAAATATTTCCTACTAGGTCTAGGGTCTCATCCTTCATATAAACATGGACCCTGTGTTTGAAAAACTCGAACTTTTGCTGAATAACCATAGAGGAATCGTCAGCAAATGAAACGGTATACCTTGGGAAAAATGCTAATATTTCACGGTCGATATTAAAAATTTCGTGTCCGTTTTGGTTGCTTACTGCTGATTTGTAGCCAATAAAGGTAAAATCTTGGTCTAGGTAATAGGCTTCTCTGCCATTTTCATCCAAAATTGGATAATGGTCGGTGATTTTGAAAAATTTTTCCTTAAAATATAATTTTTTCATATATTTATCCTTTACTTCCTTTAAACTTTTTTCTATTATATAATATTTGTAAGAATTAACAAATCTAGGGGGGACATATGATTTATCTAGTTACGGCGGTTTTTCTAATCCTTGCTGGTGTCATTTTTTATAGGGGCAAGGATATAATTCTAAGACCTGACATCAACAAAATGGATATCATTTCCATAGTGATTGTCTGGTTGATTTTTGGTGCATTTGCGTATTTTGTAAAATTTCGTATAGGCGAGACATTGATTATGTGTATAGTCATGTCAATTTATGTATTGGCAGCTAGATTTAATAGGGGATTTTTGCCAGATGGATTTATTTTCCAAGGCAATATTTCTTTTATCAATCAAAGACACAAATTTTCTGACCTAAAACAAGTCAATTTTACTACTGAGGATGCCCAAGCTGTTTTTACTCTTGTTATCAATTCCAATTCTATCGACACTTGGAGATTTCCTATTGGAAAAAAGGATGAAATCTTAAAGATTTTTAAAAGCCATAATGTTCCAGTTGTTTATAAATAAAAAGTCTAAAAAGCTAGCTGCTTTTTAAACTTTTATTTTTTATTATTCTTCGTGTGAGATACAGCTAACTGGGCAAGATTCTTCTGCTTCTAGGGCAGATTCGATAAATTCTTCTGCTACATCTCCACTGATAGCTTCTGATACATTGTCATCATTCATAGAAAAAACATCTGGACAGATTGTTTCACACATACCACATCCGATACATTCATCTTGGTCTACAAAAAATTTCATATATGCCTCCTAAATTTATTACTATTTTTCTAATATTTATATACCCAACTGCTGATAGATTTTGCTTTCTTTAACGGCCACCGCCGCCACCTCCACCAAAACCTCCAGCTCCTCCGCCAAAGGATGCTGAGCCACCGCCACCAGCAAAGGAAGTACTTTCTCCTCCAGAACTTGCTGCGTGGGAGTAGTGGCTGATATGATGGATCATGTGGTAATTATAAAGTCCATAATAGGTGTAATCTGGATATATATCTACAAAACTATCATAAGTTTGCTCACTTATGCCGTATAGGGCTGCAAATATCATATATTTATCCAAGATTTCCATATCTTCTATTTTGGAAACATCGATTTTGTCATAATTTTCTAGATAATTTTTAAATCCTACAAAGTTTTTATAAAGCTCCATACCCTTTTGGGTTAAGTGGTTTTTTACTTTAACTTTTCCATTTCTTTTTACTTTTTCAATTTTTTCTACATAATCATTTTCTATTAGAGCTTTCATACTTAGGTCATCTATTCTTTGGATGAGATTTACTAAGGATTTATTTCTTTTTTTCATATAATTTTGAAATGATGATTGGGTGATTTTGCCATCGCTTCTTTCATTTGCCGCACCCATTAGATATCCAAATAAATCTTCCTCAATTTGGCCCATATTTTTAGGTTTGTGGTTTATGGATAATTGATCTAGAGATTTTTTAAAGATACCATGGTCTTTTTTATCCTCTATGAAAGTTAAGGCACCCTCATTTATCCATTTTAAGAAAAAAGCATTAATGAGGCGGTCAAAGTTTTGAGAATTTGGGTAGGCATTTGTTACAATGACATATAGGTCTTCTAAGTTTCCCTCGTATGGGATTTTGTCATAGTTATATGTTTTGATGTTTTTTACATCTGGTATTTCTTTTATATTGCTAAACTTAGTTTTGTTTGCTTCTTCAACTGCTTTTTTTATTCCAAAAGCAGCAAATCCTACACCTAATAGGGCAATGATTGCACCGATAAGGATTGGGAAATCAGATTCTTTTGTCATTTGAGCAGTTCCCTCACTATTTTCAAAATCTGCTCCCTCAAAGGCTTGATCTTTGTAATCATCAAAGGTCTTATCTTCCCTATAACTAGTATTGAAAGTCCCTTTTGGGAATTTTAGCAAGATTCTACCCTTGCTGATTGCACCATTTGTTTTTGCAATTATAGATCCGTTTTGATTGTGTATGTCTCCTTCAAAACCAAAGGCCCACATTTTTACATTTTCATCCATTGGATCGTATGAGTTGATTTTTATGGTAAAATTATCTGGTTTTGGATCTAGATATGCTCCTACAAATTCAAAAAATAGCATATCGCTATCATTTAGGCCGATTATAATTGGATTTATTTTATAATTTAGCTTATAAAGATTGTCTTTGCTTCGATTACTAATCCCCCAGCAAAGCTCAACTTCATCATCCTCATCGATACGGCCGTATTTATAGGCCTTTTGTTCAAAATCTTCATCTACATTCCAAGGACTTTTTTCGTTAAATTTTTTGCCATCCATGGATACATAAAAGTCATCGATTTTTAGTCCCTTTAGATTTTCGATTTTTTTGTATCTTTCTGTAAAGTCATTGTCAGTCTCATCTATTTGCCAATCTTCGCTAACACTTCCTATACCATTTTTGTCGATATCTATATTTATATCTATATGGTCAAAGTCATCTGCAAATACAGTTGTTGGCAATAAAATTACTATGCTGAGTACTAATAGTTTTATTATTTTATGTACTTTTTTCATCTATCCTCCTTAAAATCTTTGATTTTCAACTATTTTATACCCATTAATTAAAAGTAAAAATATTTATCCAAATCTTATTGACAAGGGTAAAAACATCTTGTAAAATTGCATTAGATTAAGCCCTCAAAAAACTTTTTTGGTGGGCTTTTATTGATTAAGAAAGGTAAATTTATGCAGACAAACATTTTAAAAAAAGCTTTTGATAAGATTACAGAAAGTCCTGCGCGTGTATTTACTATTGGATTTTTGATTGTCATTACCTTGGGTGGTCTTATTTTGTCAACTCCTTTTGTAACTCAAAGTGGAAAAAGAACAGGCATCATTGATGCATTTTTTGTAGCAGCGAGTGCAACTTGTGTAACTGGTCTTACTCCTGTAAATACGGGCATGTATTGGAATACTCTTGGCCATGTTGTTATTATTATTTTAATACAAATTGGCGGACTTGGAGTTATGTCTATAGCTTCCTTGGTGCCATTGATACTTAGAAAAAAAATCGGCCTAAAGTCTAGGCAAATTTTAAGAGACCAATTTAATATTGAAAGCATGGCTGGAATGATTAATCTTTTTATATATGTATTAATCTTTACTTTTTCAGTTGAAGCCCTAGGAGCATTATTTTTAAGCTTTCGTTTTGTCCCAACTTATGGTCTGGGCAAGGGCATCTGGTATGCAGTTTTTCACTCGATTTCTGCTTTTTGTAATGCGGGTTTTGATATCTTAGGTGATTCTATTTATCCTCTTAGGGCAGATTATTTGGTAAATATTACCATTATGCTTTTAATAATTATTGGTGGTCTTGGTTTTATGGTTACTAGTGAGATTTTTTATAGGAGAGATTTAAAGAAAATTTCTACCAATTCAAAGCTAGTTTTAGTTATTACTTTGATTTTGATATTAGTAGGGGCCTTTGGTTTTTATTTATTGGAGTCACTACAAGGTGGTGTCCTAGATGGTGAAGGATTTGGTCCGGGTATGTTAGAATCATTTTTCCAATCAGTTGTAGCAAGAACTGCAGGATTTTATTCTGTGGATTTATCTAAAATAAAGGTATCTACTTCACTTTTACTTATAGGATTGATGTTTATAGGTGGATCTCCAGGTTCTACAGCTGGTGGTATAAAGACAACTACTTTTGGTGTTTTAGTTATAGCAACTATTTCTGTAATTAAAAATGAAAAGGAACCTGTAGTTTTTGGTCGTAGTATATCTGATGAGAGTATAAAAAAAGCTCTATCTATATTTATGATATCCCTTACAATAGTACTTTTAGTAAGTTTTACTATTTCTATAACGGATAATTTTAATTTTATAGATATCTTATATGAAACAACATCCGCTCTTGCAACGGTTGGAGCTTCTAGGGGTATTACTCCAGAACTTTCAAGGATAGCAAAAATACTTTTAGGTCTTTGTATGTACTTAGGTAGGATAGGTCCTATGACTATGGCCTATGCTTTTGGACTAAAAGCAGAAGATAAGATGATAAAATATCCAGAAACATTTATAAGTTTAGGTTAGGAGAAATTATGAAAAAAAATATTATTGTACTAGGAATTGGTAGGTTTGGACAAGCAGTAGCTACTAACTTATTTGAAAGAGGAGTTTACGTTACGGCTGTCGATGGAGACTATAATAAGATAGAAAAAATTGCTAACTACGTATCTAGTGCTATCCAAGCGGATATAACAGAAGAAGAAGCTATGAAATCACTCGGTATCAGCAACTACGATGTGGCTATCATAGCTACTGGTAGAGATCTAGAAGCTTCTATAGAAGCTACTCTTATTTGTAAAGATAGCGGTGTTGGAGAAGTAATTGCAAAGGCAACAAGCAAATCCCATGCAAGAATTCTAGAAAAAATAGGGGCAGATGCTATTATATTTCCAGAAAGAGATACGGGTGAAAGATTAGCAAGAGTGATAGCTGATCCAAATCTTATTGAACTTATTGAATTTTCTGACAATTTTTCTATGATAGAAATAAAGGTAAAAGAATCATGGGTGGGACACACTTTAAGAGAGCTTGATTTTAGAAATCAATATCAAATGAACGTAGTTGGATTTTTAAGAGATGGTGAGATGATAATGGACCTAGATCCGGATTTAGTTATAAAAGAAAATGACAATTTAGTGCTCATTGGAAGCAAAGAAAACGCTAGGACTATGAGATTGACCGAGTAATCCTTTAAAATAAGCTAAAAAGGATAAGAAAAATAATTTCGAGAAAATGTTTGCATAAATTATTTTTTATGTTATAATAATATTAGCTATTACATAGCTAGGTTTTTCATTATTAATTCCTTAAAAGTTTTCCCTTTAGAAAACTAGGACTAACTTATTCTTTTCTAAAAGGAAATTGGGCTAGATGATAGCCCTTTTTCTATGCTCATTTTTAATAAAGTTTAACTCTACTTTTAAATATTATAAATCAAAGGTATAATAATTTAAAAAGATGAGGAGGAATATTATGCCTTATTATTATGGGTTTGATAGGACTTATATTTTAGTAATCATTGGTATTATTATAACTATGATTGCTCAGGCAAATGTTCAAAGAGCATTTAGCAAATATAGCAAAATCCAAACTAAAAAACACATTACAGGTAAGCAAACCGCTGATTATATACTAAGCACCAGGGGATATGACGATATTACAATAAAGAAAATAAATAATGCCATGGGAGATTATTTTAACCCAGCAACCAAAGAAGTTGCTCTCTCTCCCGAGTCTATAAATGATTCATCGATTGCATCAGTTGCAGTAGCAGCCCACGAGCTAGGACACGTTATCCAGTATAAAGAGGGCTACACTCCGCTTAGAGTAAAATCTTGGCTAGTACCAGCAGTCAACTTTGGATCAAGACTTAGTATGCCAATCTTACTTATAGGTATGTTTTTGGCTAGACAAAATTTGATAGACTTTGGACTTATATTATTTGCCCTAACACTTGTTTTTCAAATAGTAACTCTGCCAGTGGAATTTAATGCCAGTAGACGCGCCTTAGCCGTACTAGAAGAATCAGGAATGCTAGTTGGAGAAGAAAATCAATATGCTGCTGGTATGTTAAAGGCAGCAGCTTTCACATACGTAGCTGCAACCCTTGCCACAGCCTTACAATTTTTAAGAATGTTTTTACTATTTGGCAATAGAAACAGAGATTGATAAATAGACAAATTCTAACCAACCATTTGGATATTTCGCAAAAGAATTGGAGCAGACTATCCACACCGCAATGAGAGATTTAATGTAGATGAATCAGTTCTTGCAAATGGAGCTGCAATCTACGCCCAATATGCGATTGACTTTTTAAATGGTGAAAATTAAACAAAACCAACCTATAGTAAGAGCCGGCATTTTTTTAGCCGGTTTTTATTAAATTTGGCCTATATAATACATTGATTTAGAGAGTTTAAATTATAATTGCCCATACAGTTATCTTGAAAAATACTAGTTAAAAAGTACAATTTATATAGAATCAAATTAGTGATTCTTATTTTTTAACAAAATAGGTCAGAGATAGTCAAAAGGTCAGAGATTTTTCTTGACCTTTCAATATATAATTGTAAAATAAAAAGACACTTAGGAAAGTTGGTGAGTTTATGGCAGGTCTTACATCAGATATTGAGAGATTTTTAAAGGCTATGCTTGAAGAATCTACTGATGGGATGCTTGAGATTGGACGCAATGATTTGGCTTTGCAATTTGACTGTGCACCCAGCCAGATAAATTATGTGCTTTCAACAAGATTTACCCCTCACAACGGGTATCTTATAGAAAGCAAACGTGGCGGCAATGGTTTTATAAAAATTATTACCATAGTAGAAGAAGATAATTATATATCATATTTAATAAAAAACTTAAATGGGCAGATGACTGAGGCAAATGCCGATAGCTTGTTTAAGGATTTATATAGTAAAAAATACTTTACCAAGGATGAGTTTTTATTAGCAAAATATGCCACTAGCGATAAGGCTCTTTGCGGAGTTGATAGCAAAAATCGCAATGGCATACGTTCTGATATCATAAAAAATATTCTTTTAAGTGTTTTAGCGAGGAGTTAATTATGAAATGTGAAAAATGTGGCAAAGACGCTGCTGTAAGCGTTAAGGCTATAGTAAATGGACATGAGCATGACTTTTATTTGTGCAATGATTGTTTAAAATCTTACACAGATATGGGAGATGGTGCTGATCTAAACGAAGAAGGATTTCATAATCTTAATATAAATAACAAAAAGTTAGAAAGTCTTATCCAAAAGTTTGTACCATCACTGGATGATATGATCGATGGATATTATGAATATAAATACAATCAAAATAACCAACCATATTCATATGTGGAGGGACTAAATGAGAAAACTTGCCCAAATTGTGGCAATCTTGAGTCAAATATCCGCCAAGGCATATTTGGCTGTGAAGAGTGTTTTAAATTAAATGAAAGTCTAACCCAAAAAGTTTTAAAAACCTATAATAACTATGATAAATACACAGGTAGACTACCTAAAAAAGACCGTGAATTTAAGGAAATAGCTCTTGAGATTAAAACCCTCCAAGAAAAGCTAGACCATTCAATAGCAACTGAGGATTATGAACAAGCAGCTGACTTAAAAGAGCAATTAGATGATTTAAATATGAAGGTGAAAAATTGATAGATTATGCAAAAGATATAATTCTAAATTCAAATCTTTCTATTAGACGAAATATAAATGGTTTTGATTTTCCAACGACTATGACCTATGAAGATAGTGAAAAGATTGTGGAAATGATGAGGGATATTTATCCAAATGAATTAGTTTTGCTAAATGAAATAGATGATAATACTTTAAATAAACTAATAAATGATATGGTCCTATCAGAAGATGTGACTAGTAAACTTGCGCAAATTGCAGTAGTTTTTAAAGATGATTACATCTTAACAATCAATGATCGCGATCATATTGCCATAAATATTCGTAATTTTGATATGGATGTCAAAAAAGCATATCAAAAAGCAATAGAGGTTGAAAAGGAATTAGATAATAAATTTGACTTTGCCTTTAAGGCCAAATATGGGTATCTGACTAGTGATGGGCGAAATAATGGTGCAGGACTAGAAATCAGATTAAAAATGTTTTTATTTGCCCTAGTAGATGCTGAAGAATCATATTATGGTTTCAAACAAGGTTTACTTAGCCATGGCATGTACGGCACAAGATATATCCCAAGATATTATGATAGATATGTAGATGATATCTATCTTGTAAAAAATTTTGGTAATTATCGCGATGATATGGATGATTATGTCCTACAAATGAGTGCAAATATTGATGCCCTTGTAAGAAATGAAAGAAGATTTAGAAGAGATTATCAGTTACTAAATAATATTTCTGATGATGACATAATAGAACAAATAGCAATAAGTTTAAATATTCTAAACTCGGGCAAACTAAGCAGTTTAAATACAATCGCAAATGAGCTTTATAAGCTAAAAAAATATAACAAACTTGGATTTAATACTGACTTAACAAGCAATGAGCTAGATTATTTAATCTTTAACTTAACAAAAGATAAGTACAAGGGCAAAAAAGACCCGGAAAGATCAGAGTTTTTAAACTCATATATTAAGGAGAGGCAATGGAAGCTAATAGATTAAATAAATTGACCCAACAGGCAAGGCGCGAAAGCTACTCTCTAAACCACGATTATATAGGTGCAGAGCATTTGCTCCTTGCATTAATGAAAACAGGTTCTGTTGCGACAAAAGCATTAGAGGCTGCTGGGGCAAACTATGATTTGCTACGCCAAGTTGTAATTAATAACATTGGTAAAGGTCAAGCCATGCGCCCTGCAACAGAATACAGCAAAAAAGTAAGACAAATATTAGAACTAGCAAGGCTAAATGCAAATAAATACGGTCAATCTTCTGCAGGAGAAGAAAATGTATTATTTGCAATCCTAGAAGACGAAGACTCCCTAACAAACATTATGTTTTTGTTATCAGGAGTTGAAAAAGAAGTAGTAAAAAGAAATCTAAAAGAGTTACTAAATGACCAACCGGAAATGGTTGGAGCAGCAAGTGAGCTAACAGAAAATGTTTCGAAATTTGCTCGTGACTTGAACGAAGAAGCAGAGTCAGGCAAAATCGACCCGGTTATAGGCCGAGATAATGAAATAGAACGTGTCATCCAAATTTTGATGCGTAGAACAAAAAATAATCCTATCCTAATCGGTGAGCCAGGTGTAGGTAAAACTGCTATTTCAGAAGGTCTTGCCCAAAGAATTGTAGAAGGGGAAGTCCCAAAAATAATAGAGGATAAAACCATACTAAGCCTTGATCTTGCAAGCATGATTGCAGGAACAAAATACCGTGGGGATTTTGAAGATAGACTTAAAAAACTTTTTGATGAGCTAGCAACCCGTGATGACATAATATTGTTTATAGATGAGTTTCACATGGTGCTTGGTGCAGGAGCGGCAGAAGGATCAATGGATGCTGCAAATATCCTAAAACCAGTCCTTGCTAAAGGCGATATCCAAATAATCGGTGCTACAACTATAGAAGAATACAGAAAATATATAGAAAAAGACAGCGCCCTAACTCGTCGTATGCAACCTATCCAAGTAGAAGAGCCATCATTATCAGACACCAGAAAAATTATTTATGGTGTAAAAGATAAATACGAGGCCCACCATGGGGTAGAAATGACTGATGAAGCTATAAAGGCTGCAGTTGAGCTAACAGATAGATATATAAACGATAGATTTTTGCCAGATAAGGCAATAGATGTTATCGATGAAGCTATGAGTAAGGTACGCATTAAGGCTTATCAAGAAGAAGAAACAGATACAAATCCACAAGCTAAAATTGATGAGCTAGTTCATGAAAAAGAGCAAGCTGTAAAAGACCAAGACTTTGAAAAAGCAGCAGAACTGCGCGATCAAATCAACCAAGCCAGATTTGAAATCGAAGCAGAAATCGAAAAGAAAAATAAGGATAAACCAAACTTATTTATAGGCTTTGATGATATTGCAAGCATTGTTGCATCTTGGTCCAAAGTCCCAGTTACAAAATTAACTGAAGATGAAAAAGAAAAATACGCTAGCCTTGATAAGGAACTAGAAGGCACAGTAATTGGTCAAGAAGAAGCAATAGAGTCAGTAGCCCATGCTATAAAACGTGCTAGAGTTGGACTAAAAGACCCATCCAAACCAATTGGATCATTTATATTTGTAGGACCAACAGGTGTAGGAAAAACTTATCTTGCAAAATCCTTAGCTGAAAATATATTTGGATCAGAAGAGCACCTAATCCGTATGGATATGAGTGAATATATGGAAAAATTTGCAGTATCACGTCTAGTAGGATCTCCTCCAGGATATGTAGGCTATGAAGAAGGCGGACAATTAACAGAACAAGTGAGAAATCATCCATATTCTGTAATTCTATTTGATGAAATCGAAAAAGCCCACCCAGATATATTTAATTTATTATTACAAATCTTAGATGACGGTAGGCTAACAGATGGTCAAGGCCGCACAGTAGACTTTAAAAATACAATCATAATCATGACAAGTAACGTTGGTGTATCAAGTCTAAACGAAAAACAAGCAATAGGTTTTGAAACAGGAAAAACTGAAGAAAAAAATGCAGATCGTACCCGTGAAATCATAGAACGTGAGGTAAAAGATGCCTTTGCTCCAGAGTTTTTAAATAGATTAGATGAAGTAATTATGTTTAACCCACTAAGTGAAGCAAACATTGAAGAAATCACAAAACTAATGCTAGAAAAAACTAGACAAAGACTAAACAATATCGACATAGACATTACTTATGATGATGAAGTTGTAAAACTACTAGCAAAAGAAGGATTTAACGAAGAATACGGTGCAAGACCACTAGAACGCCACATCACAAAAATGATAGATGATAGACTAGCAGAAGATATCCTAGATAATAAACTCAACAGAGATGCAATCATCCACCTATCAGTAAAAGATGATGAACTAAATTTTGAAAATGTAGCAGGGCAAAAAAAGGAAGCCTTAGCTACTGAAACAGCAGAATAATCATGAGAAATAGCTACTCAAAGCCACCCTATGGGGTGGTTTTATTTTACAAATAAATACCTGCTTTTGGGTAATAATAGACTAGAAAATACTAAAAAGGTGAATATATGCAAAGAATAAAAAACATAGAAAAGGAAAGAAAATTAAGCATTGGGATTTTAATTATATCCATACTAATAATTATTTTTACCATTTTTCATGCAAGAGCTATATCGAGTACTCAATCTTTTGAACAATACCTGGCAAATTATTATAAGTTAGACTATGAGCACTATCTGGCAAATGTGAACTTTTATCGAAACTCTATAATAGTCTATCCCATAATGCTGATAATTTATACAATTTATAGCTACACCAAAACAAGTTTTGGCATTATTTATAAAATCTTAAATGGATTTTTGACCCTATTATCACTTGCAATAATGCAAGTCCAGTTTACCCCACATACAATATTTGCAAGGATAGTAGAGCTGTTATTAATAATATTATTTGTCATAATTATGCTAAGTAGAAAAAGAATCAGGAAAAATTGATCGAAATTTCTATATATAAGTAAGGAGAGAAAATGAACATATTTTTATCATCAAGTCTAGTAGGATCAAAAAATGCCTTTGAAAGATTTATTAAAAAATATCAAGCAAAAGAAATAACATTTATAGCAACAGCAGCAGAAGTTTCGCCATACACCCAGTATGTAGAGGATGCACGCAAATATTTTAAAGAGCAGGGATTTGAAATAACAGAGCTTGAAGTAAGTCAAACAGATGAGAAAAAAGTCAAAGAAATTATAAAAAATACTAAAATATTATATGTATCTGGCGGCAATACTTTTTATTTGCTTCAAGAATTAAAAAAGAAAAATTTATTAGAATTAATCAAAGAAAAAGTAGATGAGGGCATGCTCTATATTGGAGAATCAGCAGGATCAGTAATTGCAAGCCCTGATATAGCATATATAAAATACATGGACGATCCAAAAGCCGCTTCCGAATTAAAATCAACAAAGGCCCTAAACTTAGTAAATTTTTATCCCCTCCCACACTGGGGCGAAGAACCTTTCAAAGAAGCAGCAGAAAAAATCCACACGATTTATAGCCAAAGGCTCCAGCTAATAGCAATAGATAACAAAAGCGCCATTATTCATAAAGGAGGAGATAAATTTAGTGTAGATTTTGGGGTGGAGTACTAGAAAAGTAGGGTTATCTTACTTTTTTGTCTGTGATTTAATTATTATCTTCAAGGTCAAGTAATTTTTCTTTCACATCAAGTCCATAAGCATAACCGTGCATTTTTCCATCACTGCCAATAACTCTGTGGCAGGGGGTGATTATCATTAGGGGATTTTTGCCGATGGCAGTTGCAACTGCTCTGACTGCCTTTTCATTACCTATATTTTTTGCTATATCCTTATAGGTTTTTGTTTGTCCATAGGGGATATTTAAAAGTTCTTGCCAGACCTTTTGCTGAAAATCCGTGCCATGGGTTTTACATAAATCATAAATGCTAAATTCTTTTCTTTTGCCGTCTAAATATTCATTTATTTGGTCAATAATTTCGTTAGTTTCTTTGCTTTTATCATTATTTTCGTTAATTTGGTCAACTAATTCTATTTTTGTTATTTTTTGCTTATAGGATATTTTGATTATCCCAATATCTGTTGTGTAAAATGCTGTTTTCATAGCTATATTTTAATATATAATTTTAAATATAAAAAGCATTAATAAAAAATTTTAAATATTAATGTATAATAATATAAATGAAATTTAAGAATCGAGGCTATTATGAACTACGATAAAAAAATTGATGCGATTGTTGATTATATAAAATCTGGGGAAAAGAGTGTGGAAGACTTCAAAGTAGGTTTTGAGGTGGAGCACTTTCCTATAAATGCTGAAACTATGGAAACTATCACTTATGGAGAAAAGGGTGGTGTCCGTGATTCTCTAACTGAGATTGAAAAACTTGGCTATGAGGGAGTTTATGAGGGTGAGAATATCATGGGTATTTCAGCAAGTGATTTTGCTATTTCTATAGAGCCTGCTGCCCAATTTGAAGTAGCTTATGGGGCTAAAAAAACTGTTGATGAACTTTTTGATAATTATAAAAAAGTTATGGGACAGATTGTTCCTATTTTTGATAAGAAAAATCAATTATTAGCCCAAGTAGGCTACCAACCAAAGTCAAAGATTGATGACTTACCATTCATTCCTAAAGAACGATATAAGTATATGGCGCAATATTTTAAGGATTTTGGAGGATCAAGCCCATTTAATATGATGAAAGGCTCTGGAAGCCTACAGGTAGCAATAGATTACAAAGATGAGGCAGATTTTAAGAAGAAATTCTTTGTTGCCAATGCAGTTTCTACATTTTTATATAGTACTTTTGATAATGCCTATATTTTTGAGGGAGAGGTTTATCCAAAACACAATCTTCGCCAAAGTATATGGGATAATTGTGACAAAAATCGTTCTGGCATCTATGATTTTGCCTTTGATAGCGACTTATCATACGAAAAATATGCAGCAAAAATATTAGCTACTGATAGTATATTTATTCATAAAGATGGCAAGGATATTTACACAGGCAATACTCCTTTTGAAGAAATTTTTGATAATGAAGATATGAGCCTAGATATGATTAACCACGCTCTTTCTATAGTATTTCCTGATGTAAGGGTTAAAACATATATAGAAGTAAGGATGCCTGATAATGTTCCTTATCCTTACAATTTTGCAGCAGTTGCCCTTATTAAAAATATGTTCTATGATGAGGAAATTTTACAGTTTTTATCTCAATTATTTGCTGATATGACTTATGAAAGATCACAAAAACTAAAAGATAAGGCATTAATGCAAGGTATAGATACCATATATAAAGACAAAAAAATCTCTGAATGGATGCTTGAAATTACACAAATGATAAAAGAAGATAGTGAGTATATCAAGCCATTAGAAGATCTTCTTAAAAAAGATCAGACACCACGTGATATCTATGAGTCTTTATATAAAGAAGATCCACAAAAAGCAATCTGTAATTACTCAGTAAATAAATTTATAAAGGAAAATTAGTGGCAAAAATTAAAAAAGCCTTTGAATGCACCAATTGCGGCCACACCCAACCCCTTTGGGCGGGCAAATGCCCAGAGTGTGGCAAATGGGGATCCTTGGTTGAAGTAACAGTTAAGGAAAGCAAAAAAAGCGCCAGTGTAGTGGTGGATGATAAGGCTGCAAAAAAACTAAATAGCATTGAAATTAACGAATCTGAAAGGATAAAGTCAACTTTTGAAGAATTTGACCGTGCAGTTGGAGGGGGACTTGTCCGCGATAGTGTGACAATCCTAACTGCCCGTCCAGGTGCGGGAAAATCTACCCTTCTTCTTCAATTATCAAAGGCCTATGCAGATGAGGGTTTAAAAGTCCTTTATGTTTCTGGAGAAGAATCAGAAAGCCAAATCAAATCCCGAGCAGATAGGATAATGGAAAGTTTGTCTGAAAATGTATGGATCCTATCGACCAACTCCATGGATAGTGCGGTTAGTGAGATAAAAAATATCGATGCTGATGTGGTTTTTCTTGATTCTATCCAAACTTTTACCCTAGCAGAGTTTGATAATAAGGCTGGAAGCCCAACTCAAACCATAGAGGTAGCCAACAAGGCGGTGGAAATTGCAAAGGATGAGTACAAAAAACGCGCAATAATAATGATTGGGCATATGACCAAGGCCAACGAAATGGCAGGACTTCGCACCCTGGAGCATTTGGTAGATACAGTTTTAGTCTTAGATGGAGAAAGTGATGAGGACTTAAGGGTCCTAACCTCTACAAAAAATAGATTTGGTCGTACTGGTGAAATCGGCCTATTTTCTATGACTGAAGATGGATTAATAGAAGTATCTAATCCTAGTGAGTATTTTATTACAGCCCGTGAAAATGAAATCGAAGGGTCAGCCATATCTGTAACCAAGGAAGGCTCTAGGCTTTTGGAAGTGGAAATCGAGTCCTTAGTCAGCAAATCATTTTTGCCATATCCACAAAGAATTGGGGATTCGCTAAGAAAAGATGACCTAAACACCCTAATATCAATCCTTCAAGAGCGAGCTGGTCTAAATCTTTTTGATTACAATGTAATTATAAAAACAACTGGTGGCCTAAAATTATCTGAGCCTTCGGTAAATCTTGCCATAATGATGTCAATTGCATCTTCTCTGCTTAAAAAGCCCATAGATGATAAAACCGTTTTTATTGCAGAAGTAGGCCTTACAGGAGAGCTTAAAAAAGTACCACAAATCAAACAACGCATCAAGGAACTAGAGAGACTTGGCTATAAAAGATGCTTTGTAGCAAGAAATTCTGTTGATGAAAAGGAATTTTCTGGTATAAGGGTATTACAAAAATCAAATATTAGACAAGTAATTGATGAATGTTTTAGGTAGATTCTAAGGAGGAGGTTATGAAAGATTGGTTGAAAAATAATAATGGTAATAATACATTTTTCTTTACGGCTTGGTTGTTGTTATTTTATACTAACAACACATTTTTTGCTAAAAATAGGAATGTTTTATTTTTCATGGTACCTATTTTTATAATCCTCGCTGTAGATGGTTATTTAAAACATCCGCCAAAACACCCTAAATACTTAATAGCAACCCTAATTTTCACCCTATATTTCATAGCTCTACCTAAATATACAACTGATTATGCTTATAAAGTGATAGATGAAAATTATGGATCTGGCTTTTACATATCACCATCTATAAGTGAACAGGTAAGCTCTCTCAATCCCTTTAGTGATGAAAGATACTACCTATTTTTAAATCAAAATGGTGAACAATACTTATTTAATGCCAGGACAGGCGAGGTTAAAGAAACAAAAATAGATATAGATAGTAAGTGAAATATCAAATTATTTTATATTAAGTAAAAAATATCGTTAATCTTGATTTTATCAAGAAATGTGTTATAATACTTATACAAAAAGACATATGCGAGCTATCTCGCAAAAAATTTGCCAAGATTGGCGTACATATAAAAGGAGAGTTTTATGAAAAACTTAAATAAATTTGCCCTAGTAGCAGCTATGGCATTTACATTTGCAGCTTGTGGAAACAATGCAAACACAGCAGAAAATAAAGATGCAGCAGACAAAAATGCTGCTGAAAACACTGAAACAGTTCCAACAGAAGAAGCTCAACCATCAGCTGGTGAAGCAACAGTTGCAGGTTACGGTGGAGACATCAAAGTAAAAGTTAACTTTGGAAAAGATGGTGTTATCGAATCAATCGATACAGACCACACAGAATCAGAAGATATAGGAGCTAAAGCTATTCCAGAATTAACAGATGCAATTGTAGAAGCAAACGGAACAGAAGGTGTAGATAACGTATCAGGTGCAACAGTAACATCTGAAGCATTCAAATCAGCTGTAGACGAAGCAATCGCAAACGCAAAATAATTTTAAAGGCTATCAAATCGATAGCTTTTATTTTGCCTGACTTTGTTTACAATTTATCAAGGAGGATATATGAAAAAATACCTAAGCCTGCCTTTCCTATTAGCTCTAAGTATTAGCCTTATAGGATGTCAAAATGAAAATACTGACCAAAATACTAACAAAGACCAAGCAATAGAAGAAAAAAGTAATGATACTACTAGTGAAGATACTAAAGATCAAAAAGAACTAGCAGATTATTCAGACATATCTGGTGACTACCAAGGCCAAGCAGAAGGATTTGGTGGAGATATAAATGTAGATGTTAGTATCGAAAATGGAAAAATAAAAGATATAAATATTGAAGAAAGTGAAACAAAATCAGTAGGATCTCAAGCTCTTAAAAGATTGAAAGAAGAAACAATCAGCAAAAATTCTACCGACCTAGATACCGTAAGCGGGGCAACTATATCATCTGCATCTTATCTATCAGCAGTAAATAAGGCCTTAGAAAAAGCAGGTATAGATGCTAAAAATTTAAAAGCAAATAAAGATGATGAAGAAGTAAAAACTAGTTATGATGCTGATGTTGCCGTAGTGGGTGCTGGAGGAGCAGGCCTTACTAGTGCGATTGATCTTGCCCAACAAGGTAAAAAAGTAGTGGTTGTAGAAAAAGCTGGTATTACAGGTGGTAATACTTCGTATGCATCTGGTGGTATGAATGCCGCAGAAACAAGACTCCAAGCAGAAAAAAATATACCTGATACAGTAGATTTATTTATAAATGATACTATGAAAGGTGGAAAAAACCTAAATAACAAAGAGCTAGTCAAAATATTGGCAGAAGAATCTTCTGATGCCATCGATTGGTTAGAAGAAAATGGAGTAGAATTTACCGACCTAAAATTCTCAGGTGGACAAAGTGAGATGAGAACTCACGCACCAAAAGATGAAAACGGAAAATCCATACCAGTTGGATCATACCTAGTAGACAAACTAACTCAAAAAGCTATCGAAGAAGGTGTAGAGATAGTCTATGATACCCAAGTAGATGAAATCCTAATGGAAGATGGCAAAGCAGTTGGAGTAAAAGGTAAAAATAAAGACCAAGACATAACAGTAAATGCAGATGCAGTTATAGTTGCTAGCGGTGGTTTTGGTTCAAATCAAGAAAGAATAGAAGAATACAGACCTGACCTAAAGGGATATGTGTCTACAAATGCTAAATCAATTCAAGGTGATGCAGTAGATTTCTTAAAAGATACTAATGCAAACTTTATAGATATGGACCAAATCCAAATCCACCCAACAGTAGTTCAAAAAAATGGTTCTCTAATATCAGAAGGACTTAGGGGAGAAGGAGCTATCCTTGTAAATAATAAGGGAGAAAGATTCTTCAATGAGCTAGAAACTAGAGATAAGGTTTCAGAAGCTATCCTTAACCAAGAAGGTAAAAGCGCTTGGCTAGTGGTAGACCAAGGCATGATGGACCAATCAAGCACCATCCAAAAATACTTTGAAAAAGGCTTTTTAGAAAAAGCAGATGACTTTAAAGCTCTTGCTGATTTAATAGGTTGTGATGAGTCTAGTATTGAAAAAACAATCAATGACTGGATAAAAATAACAGCTGACAATAAGGACCCTGACTTTGGTAGAGAGGGGATGGAAACTTCAAAATCTGACCTATCAAAAGCTCCATACTACGCAGTACAAATAGCCCCAGGAATCCACCACACAATGGGTGGTGTAGAGGTAAATACAAAATCAGAAGTCCAAGATGCTAACGGATCTTCTATACCAGGATTGTATGCTGCAGGAGAAGTAACAGGTGGTATCCACGGTGGCAACAGACTAGGTGGAAATGCAGTAACAGATATAGTAGTATTTGGTAGAAATGCAGCTAAAAACGCTAAAAGTTATATTGAAGAAACAAAATAATTAAAGGCAAGAACTTTGAGCTGAACCCATAAACACGGAATAACTTAATAATATTTTAAGCGGAATGTAATCTGTAATCAACAGGTGACATTCCGTTTAATTTTGTCTTAATCCTGTCTTCGTTGTACCATTTGATATATAATTCTATTTCTTTTCTTAATTGATCATAACTTGTAAATTCTACACCATAGTACATTTCTTGTTTTAGTATACCAAAGAAGTTTTCCATCGGAGAATTGTCTAGACAATTCCCTTTTCTTGACATACTTTGTATTATATTTAGTTTTCTTAGTTTACTAGACCATGAACTATGTTGGTAATGGAATCCTTGGTCTGAGTGTATTGCTAAATTGTCTTTAGAACTAATACCTTTTATTGCTTTGTCTAACATTGAGTTGGTCAGTTTAATTGTTGGGTGATGACTTAGTGTATAGCTAATTATCTCGCTGTTATATGCATCTAGTATTGGTGATAGGTAGAGTCTATCTTCATGACCTTTAATTCTAAATTCAGTTATATCTGTTAACCATAGCCTATTAGGTCTACTGGCTTTAAAGTTACGATTAACTACGTTAGAAGCTATTTTACCTACTTGACCCTTGTATGATGAGTATTTTCTTGACCTAGTTTTAAATTTAGTGCATAAGAGTCCTTCTTGTTTCATGATTCTAAGAACTCTTTTATGATTTACTATTAAGCCTTTGTTTCTTAGAACTGTACTTACTCTTCTGTAGCCATACCTACCCTTTGTTGATTTAACTATTGATTTTATTTCTTCTTTTACTTCTTTGTCCTTGTCTACAGGATTTTCTAATTTAATTTTCCACTCATAGTATGAAGATTTTGGAAGCTTAGCTACTTTTATCCATTCACTTGCTTTTGTTTCAGGGTGTTCTTTAAGAAGATGAAGTATTATCTTTGTTTTTTCCTTGCTTCTGCTTCCTCTTCTAGTAGCAAGGCTTGAAACTTTTTTTCGAATAGTATTTGCATCTTTAGATATTTATTTTCTTCTCTAAGTCTTATTAGTTCTTCTCTTTCAGACTCAACTATTGGTTTTTCGTTCTTTGATTTCTTTTTTGATTTAGACATATCTTTCTTAGGCCTTCCTCTGTTATCTTCTAATCCAGATAAACCACGTTCTCGATATGCTTTCTCCCAGTTACATATTACTGATCCATTAGTGATATCAAAGTGCTCTGCGGTTTGCCTGTATGAGATATTATTGATTTGTCTATATTGTATTACAGATAGTTTAAATTCACTAGTGTATTTCTTGTTATTTTGCTTTTTAGTTAAGTCGTAAAACCCTCCTGAGTTATATTTGTTAATCCAATTTTCTAGAGTGCTATCAGGTATATTGTATTTGTTTGCTATTGCAGGTCGTCCACCTGTTTGACCTGATAAGTACTCCAGAACTAATTTAATTTTAAATTTTTTTGTATATTTTGGCATGAAAAAAACCCCTCAATCCATATTCCGGATTTTGGGGTTCAGCTCACTTAAGTTCTTGCTTTTTTTTATGCCATAAAAGAAATTTTGTTTTTATATCAATTAATAAACTGTATAGTATAGGTAAAAACAGAGGATACTATGAAAAAGAAATCATATACACTATTACTCATTCCAATACTTATCATAGGACTTTTTTTACTCAGTCGTCACCAAAGTCGTGAGGTCTACGAGTACAACTCAAAAGCAGTTTATGTTTACAATTTGACTGATGATAGAAAAGTGACAGGCAAAAACGAAGATGATAAACTAGCTATGGCTTCCCTTACTAAAATGATGACAGTCTATGTAGCTTTGGAAAAAATAAACGATTTGAGTGCTTATGCACCAGTAGATACAGAATCCTATCAGAAGCTAGTTGCTGAAAATGCATCTATGGCTGGTTTTTTTGGTGGAGAAATGACTACATATCGTGATTTGCTTTATGGAGCCATGCTTCCATCTGGAGGAGAAGCAGCTGACTCACTTGCAATTAATATTTCTGGATCAAAACTAGGATTTGTGGGACTAATGAATGAAAAATGTGAGGAATGGGGACTAAAAAACACCCATTTTCAAAATGTAGATGGGATGGATGATATAGGGCATTATTCATCAGCAAAAGATATGGCAATGATATTAAAAAATGCCTTAGAAGACGGTAATTTTAGAGCGATATTTACAAAGAAAGACTATCTGACTGCACCAAATGATCACCACCCAGAAGGTTTATATATGACAAGTACAGTTTTTGATAAGCTAGAAAATTATGAGCAAGATGGTTTTGAAATAATTGGTGGCAAATCTGGTACAACTGATAAAGCTGGTTTATGCTGGGCGACACTTTCTGTCAAAAATGGGAAAGAATATATTATAGTTACCATGGGTGCTCCTTACGATGACATCGACAATCCAGGAGATGGTCAAATCCAGGACACACTTGATATTTTATCTAGACTTTAAGGAGAAAATATGCAAAAAGTTTTAATTTTAGAAGGCAAGTTCGTTGACAAAGTTTGGGGCGGATCCCGATTAAAGGACGAATTTGATTATGATATAAATTCTGATAGTGTTGGCGAATACTGGGCCATATCTGGTATGGATGAGGCTAGCTCTGTTGTAATAAATGGAGAGTTATCAGGCCAATCTTTAAAAGATGTTTATAAAAATCACAAAGAGTTATTTGGAGGAAACGACGAGGAAACTTTTCCTCTTTTGATAAAAATAATTGATGCCACAGATGACTTATCTATACAAGTACACCCAGATGATGAAATGGGAGCAAAACTTGAAAACTCAAGAGGTAAGACTGAATGCTGGTATATATTAAATGAAAATCCTGCTTCAATCATTTACGGACTAAATGCAGATAGCAAGGATGAAGCTATTAAAAAAATTGAAAATAAAAAATGGGATGATGTTTTAAAAGAAGTCCCGGCCAATAAGGGAGATTTTTTCTTTGTGCCAGCAGGCACAGTCCATGCCATTAAAAAAGGATGTCTAATACTAGAAATCCAACAAGCATCTGATATAACATATAGGCTTTACGATTACGATCGCCCAGATAAAGAAGGCAATCTGCGCGAGCTTCATATAGACAAATCAATTGAAGCTATAAAACTAAATGAAGTAAGTAATGAGCAAAAACAAGAAGAATCTGCTAATATAAAGATAACAAAACTAACTGAAAATGAGTTTTTTGAAGTAAGAAAATTAGAAGTAAGTGGGCATAAAGAATTGGTAAGAGCTAGTGATTACCTATTAGAGTCAGTTGTTGAGGGAGTAGGCATTTTAAGAGTAGATGGTGAAGAATACGATATAAAAAAGGGAGACTTTTTTATACTAACCAATGAAGTATCTAGCTACGAATTTGACGGAGAGCTGACAATAATCGCATCAAATATAGCAAAAAATTAAGAGCCATAGAGCTCTTTTTTTTTATGAAAATAATTTCATAATACTTTTAAACTTTTAAAATTTATGAAAATTTAATCTATATTTAATAAATCGTTGATAAAAATCAGGGGATAATTTAGAATTATATAAGAAAGAGTAAAAGATTGACAAAAATATCAACTTGCTCTTATAAAAATGACAATAACTGAATTTCTTTATAATGAGGAGGGTAAGTTGGCAACATTAAGTTTAAGAAATATTGATAAAATATATCCCAATGGTGTACAAGCGGTATACGATTTCAATTTAGATATAGCTGATAAGGAATTTATAGTTTTTGTTGGTCCATCTGGATGTGGCAAATCGACTACTTTAAGAATGATAGCAGGTCTTGAAGAGATAAGTAGTGGAGAACTTTACATAAATGATAAGTTGATGAATGAAGTAAATCCAAAAGATAGAAATATAGCTATGGTTTTTCAAAACTATGCTCTATATCCACATATGAGTGTGTTTGACAATATGGCTTTTGGATTACAAATTCAAAAAAAAGATAAAAAAGAAATCGAAGAAAAAGTAAAAAAAGCAGCAGAAATGCTAGAATTATTGCCTTATTTGGATAGAAAACCGGCTGCTTTATCAGGAGGGCAAAGGCAGAGGGTAGCCTTAGGTAGAGCTATTGTTCGCCAGGCAGATATATTTTTAATGGATGAACCCTTAAGTAACTTAGATGCCAAACTTCGTAGCCAAATGAGAACAGAAATTTCTAGAATCCATGATAGCTTAAATACTACAACTATATATGTAACTCACGATCAAACAGAAGCTATGTCAATGGCTAGCAGAATTGTGGTTATGAAAGACGGCTATATCCAACAAATAGGAAGTCCAGAAGAAATATATGATTATCCTGCAAACGTATTCGTAGCAAATTTTATAGGATCGCCCCCTATGAACTTTTTTAAAGGAGAAATAGATCAAGGAAAACTTATAGTTGGCAATGATAGTATTGATCTTTCTGAAAAAAATAAAGATGCACTAAAAACATTTAAAGATAAAGATTTAATTATAGGTATACGACCAGAAGCATTTTCTCTAAATGATTTAGATGGGAGAGAAAATTATATTAAAGCTCAAATTGTAAATATAGAAATGCTAGGTGATGAAACTATTATTTATGCAGAAGATAAAAAGTCTTCAGTAACTATAGAAGAAGATGGAGATAATAAAATTGCAGTAAAGGTTTCTGGCAAGTCTAAGGATAGAAATGTTGGTGATAGCATAAAGTTATTTGTAAACTTTGATGATATCCACTTATTTGATAGTAAAACACAAAAGAGAATAAATTAATGGAATCATTTGCTAAGGGCATGTATAAACTGGGTGAAGTAATTTTATATGCTTTTGTAAGTATGTTTTATAGCTCATTAATACTTTTGCCTATATTTTTACTAAATTTATTTTTGACGGAAAATATTAGCAAATATTTAGTCTTATTTGTTCCCTTAAGTGGACTTATAGGATTTGCTTTAGAAAGACAGGCAAATTCTTTTACAGCTACTTTTGTAAATGACAAAAAGACCTTAGCATCTTATTTTAAAGAAACTTTTGATGAGAATGGGCTTTCTAAATATTTGCTTTATGTATTACTTTTTTCCTTATATTTTTATGCAGATTCTTCTTTAAGAATAATTTCATCAACAAATGGAATTATAGGAATATTAACGATCATACTCTTGTATTTTTATAGGGGAATTATATTTTATACAATCTTACAAACTTCTCATAGAAAATATATGGGAATTATTCAAACTATTAAAAATTCACTCATACTTACATATAGATATTTTTTCTATTCTATAATAGTTTATCTTGTATGGGAACTTTTTGAAAGACTTATAATAAATAATAATTTTTGGCTGCTTATCTTTATCTTAATATTTGCAGCTATGGTAAATACTATCAATGAATATGCTATTAAGAAATTATAGAGGAGGCTGGGATGGAAGATAAACAACCAAAAGAACAAATGAAAGAAACAGCTATTTCTAACCAACCTGGGATAGAAAATAAAAGAAAAGCAAAAAAGAAACCTTTTAAACAAAGGTTTAAAACAAATTTGCCCCTTTTAGTATTTTCCTTGCCGGCTTTTATTTGGTTTATAATATTTGCCTATTTGCCGATGTTTGGCTTGATTATACCATTTAAAAGATATAAGATTTTTTCTAAAAATTTCTTTTATAATCTCTATAAAAGTGATTGGGTAGGTCTAGATAACTTTAAGTTTTTCTTTAGAAGCAAGGATGCTTGGATAATTATTAGAAATACTATTGGCTACAATTTTATTTTCATAGTATTAAATATAGTTTTAGCTATGTTTACTGCCATTGCCTTACATGAGATTTTAAACAAAAAGGCTGCTAAATTTTATCAAACGTCTATGTTTTTGCCTCACTTTTTATCATGGGTTGTAATAAGCTATGCAGTTTTTGCATTCTTATCTCCTGATAAGGGTTTGTTAAATAGACTGATAGTTAGCCTTGGTGGGGATAAAATTAACTGGTATACAAATACAAAATTTTGGCCATTCTTTTTAGTACTTATTAACTCGTGGAAGGGTCTAGGATATAATACAGTAGTTTACTTATCAGCCCTTTCGGGCATAGATAGGACCTATTATGAAGCAGCAGCTATGGATGGCGCAACTAAGTGGCAGCAAACAAAAAAAATCACGATACCACTTTTAAAACCTGTCATTATAATAATTTTTGTAACATCACTGGCAAATATATTTAGGGCAGATTTTGGTTTGTTTTTCCAAGTGCCTAGAAACTCAGGGCCATTATATAATGTTACAAATGTAATTGATACATATGTATTTAGAGCGCTTTTACAAACAGGGGATATAGGATTATCTTCAGCAGTTTCGTTACTACAATCAGTTGTTGGTACTATTTTAATTCTATTTTCTAATAAAATTGTAAAACGTTATGATCCCCAAAGATCGCTATTCTAGGAGCTTATATGCAAAAAGAAAAGACACAAAAAAAAGTATATGATCCTTTAAAGATAAGTAAAACTTCTAATGTAATATTAAATATTGTATTAATACTTCTTACTATATCCGCTATACTACCATTTTTGTTTGTGGTAATGATATCTATAACAGATGAAGCCACTATAAAATCAAATGGTTATTCCTTAATACCTGAAAAATTTTCCTTAGAAGCTTATAAGTTCATATTTAAAAGTGGTGGACAAATAGCAAGGTCATACAAAAATTCAATTATTATTACAGTAGTAGGTGTAATACTTGCCTTAATTCTTACCACTATGTATGCATATTCTTTATCCAGAGAAGATTATGAATATAAAGGGTTTTTTACCAAAGTATCTACAATTCCTATGCTATTTAGTGGAGGACTTGTAGCAAATTATTTAATTATGACACAGTTTTTGGGACTTAAAGATTCTATGTGGGCTTTGATTTTACCAGGACTTGTTGGTTCATATAATATTATTTTAATGAGAACATATTTTCAAACAAGCATACCCAATGCACTCGTAGAAGCTGCAACAATTGATGGGGCAAATGAGATGCAAATATTCTTTAAGATTATTTTGCCACTTTCATTACCAATAATTGCTACAGTTGGATTATTTTTAACTTTAGCTTATTGGAATGACTGGTATCAAGCTATGTTATATATTGATAGTGAAGATAAGATACCTGTTCAATATATGCTTATGAGAATTCAAAACTCAACAAACTTTTTGTCCCTTAGAAAAGATGCCTTGGGAGGACTAGCAGGCGAGATTAGAAAAACCCTGCCTCAAGAATCTTTAAAGATGGCGATAGTAGTAATTACTACAGCACCAATCCTTATTGCATATCCATTTTTCCAAAGATATTTTATAAGTGGATTAACTTTAGGGGCTGTTAAAGAATAAATTTTATATATAGGAGGGGTATATGAAAATATTTTCAAAAAGTGGAAAAGTTGCTATCTTGCTAGCTTTGTTAGTATCATTAGGAGCTTGTAGTAATCAAGCAGAAAATGATGAAAGTAATTCTAAAAATCAAGTAAAGCAGCAAGAAAATAATTCAGATGAAGTGCCTACATTGGTTTATTACAATGTAGGACCACCACAAGCAGACACAGATGAGGTGGCAGAAAGTATAAATCAATACTTAGATAACAAAGATGCAGGATACCATATAAGTTTCCAATATTTTGATTGGGGAGATTATCAGCAAAAATTGCAATTAGCATCCAATGCTGGAGATGATTGGGATATTGCATTTACTGCCAGCTGGGCTGGACCTTATAAGAATATGGCTGAAAAAGGTGCGTTTTTAGACATAACTGATCTTATAAAAGAAGATGGAAAAGCTATTTTAGACTCTGCTTCTGATGAAGTTATAAAAGGAGCTAGCATAAATGGTAGACTTTATGGAGTACCAGCTACAGCAGAAAATATAGTACCAGCTGATTACTTTATCTGGAACAAAGAATATGTGGATAAATATGATATTCCTATTGATGATATAAAAACAGAGTCTGACTTAGAACCATATTTAAAGGAAGTTAAAGAAAAAGAAGCTAGTGTAGAATATCCATTTGTTGTGCTTAGTGATTATATATTTCAGACAAAAGATCCACAATCTGTAGCTACACCAGGAGTGGCAGTAAAAAATGAAAATGGAAAGCTTATTGCATATAATAAATGGGCTAACAAAGAGGTAAAAGATTTAGCCTTTACTATGAAAGATTATATGGATAAAGGTTATATCGATCCGTCAGCTCCACAGCTAGAAGCATCCAATGCCCAATCAGGGGATACTTTTCTTGTAGCAAAAGGTGAGGGAGGAGTAAATCCTGATAACATATGGTCCAGAAGCTATAATACTGAAGTGGTTTCTTCATTTGCAGAAGATAAAGCCCTAGTTACAAATGAAAAAGCAACTGGATCTCTTGCAGCAATAAATTCTCAAACTGAACACGCCAAAGAAGCTATGGACTTTTTAAATAGAATGTATAGTGACCCAGAACTAATGAGATATTTAGTTTATGGTATAGAAGGCAAACACTATAATTTAGTTGATGAAAAAGTTGATATTATAGAAGATAGCGGCTACGAAGTACCAGGATTTACATTTTTAGCATCAGAAATGATGACACCAACTGTAAATGCTAACACAGATGAAAAAAGTAAAAAGGAAATGCTTGATACATACTTAGACAGGGTAGAAGCTTCACCAATTTTAGGATTTAACTTTGATAAAACTGGCAATGAAAAAGAAGCAGAAAATGTAGAAGAAGTCATTGAGCAATACGAAAGGAATATAAAAACTGGAGCCTTTAGCGAAGAATACTACCAAGAGTTTTTAGAAAAACTTGATATTGCAGGCATAGATAAATTAGTAAAAGATGTTCAAGAACAATTAGATAAATGGGAAGATAAATAAATTTAATGAGATTTTAATTAAGTTATATATTTATATCTTATTAAAATAATACATTTTCATAAGGAGAAGAGTATGAAAACATTTAATTTGAAAAAGAAATTTGCTTTAATTTTAGCATTAGCACTTGGAGTTACTGGCTGTGGAAATAACTCTGAGAATAAAGATACTGATAACGGTGAAAAAGGAACTACAAGCTCAGAAAAAGCTAATGATGTAACAACAAGTGATAGTGGTGATATACCTACACTAACATATTTTAATATAGGAGAAGAACCAGTTAATCACCAAGATGTAGTAGATGCAACAAATGAATACCTAGATAGCGTAGATGCAGGATATCATATAAATACAGTATTTTATGATTGGGGAGATTACCAACAAAAATTACAACTAGCTGTAAACTCTGGAGAAGATTGGGATTTAGCCTTTACATCTAGTTGGGCAGGTCCTTATAAAACTCTAGCAGACCAAAACGCATTTTTAGACTTGTCTGACTATTTAGATAATGAACTTAAAGGTGCTAAAGAATTAATAGATGATAGGATGATTGAAGGTACAAAAATAAATGGACCTTTATATGCATTGCCAGCAGCGTATCCTGGAGTAGTTGCAGCTAATCAATTTGTATGGAACAAAGAATATGTAGAAAAGTATGACATACCATACCAAGATATACAAAATACTACACAACTAGAAGAATATTTAAAAGAAGTAAAAGATAATGAAGATCAAGTTGAATATCCATTCAATGTTGCAAGTGACTTTTTACTAGCAAGGGAAAATCCTGCTTTTGAAGTTGAAAAAGGTATAGGAGTAAAAGAAAAAGATGGCAAATTAGTAGCCTACAACCTTTATAAAGATCCTGACTTTAAGGCAGAGATTGATCAAATGAAAAAGCTTTATGACGATGGTTTAATAAATCCAGATGCACCACAAATCCAAGCTGATGAAGCGAAAGGAGCTTATGAAGCATCACTTGTAGGAGAATACGAAGGAGAACCTGGATCAGAGGCTATTTGGTCAAAGGAAGAAGAACCAAAAGTAGCTTCTATAATAGGAGAATCTATTCCTGTAGATAATGAAAAAGCTACAGGAAAATTAGTTGGAATCAATAGCCAATCTGAATACAAAGACCAAGCTTTAGACTTTGTTGAAAGAATGTTTACAGATAAAAAACTTCAAGACCTATTATCATACGGTATTGAAGGAGTAGACTATGAATTAAAAGATGGAAAAGTTAAAAAGCTTGGAACAAAAGATGAAGTATATGATGTAGCAAGCTTCCAATACTTATCAATGTTTAATAGAACTCCTATGGCAGATGGTGTAGGAATTGGAGATCCTGAATTTGATGAAGAAGTAAAAGAATTTGAAGATAAGTTAGTAGCTTCACCAACCCTAGGATTTAGAGTTGATAAAACAAATATCCAAGGTGAATTAGAAAATATTCAAGCTACAATTGAAAGATATTACAACAATCTTAAAACTGGAGCATTTGATGATGCTTACTATCAAGAGTTTTTAGACCAACTAGAAACAGCAGGCATTGATAAAGCAATAGAAGAAATCCAAAATCAACTTGACACTTTCAGCAGTGAAAAGAACTAATATTAAAGACTTACACTTTTGTGTAAGTCTTTAATTATAAATAGCAAAATGAACTTATTTTCATTTTTAAATTAGGATTAAAGATAATAAAAAAATATTTTCAATATTAAAAGGAGTTTCTATGACAGAAATTAAAAAAGGTGTCATTGAAGGTTTTTATGGAATACCATGGACTTTTGAACAAAGATATTCTATGATCAATTTCTTATCGGATATAAATATGAACCAATATATATATGCACCTAAAGATGACCCTTACCACAATGTAAAATGGAGAGATTTATATCCAGATAATAAGCTTAAAGAACTAGAAAAACTAGCAAAACTTGCTCAAAGAAAAAATATAGACTTTGTCTGGGCTATACATCCAGGGCAAAACTTAATTGATTTTTCTGATTATAAAAACGAAATAGAACGTATATATAAAAAATATGAACAATTACATAGTATAGGAATAAAATCTTTTGCCCTTTGCATGGATGATGTCGATCAAAAAAAGGCTTATGAGCAAAGAGAATATCATCTACAATTAGTAAAAGATATATTAAATTTTATATCTGATTTTGAAAATAGAGAATTACTCTTTGTCCATCCATGGTACAACCAAAGCTGGATTGACGATAAAGCATGTTCATATTTTGACTTATTTAAAAATATTAAAAACTTAAAAATAATGTGGACAGGTTATGATGTAGTAGCTCCTTTAAGATATGATGCAAACGAAGAATTTATAAAACTTGCTAACCAAAAACCAAATATATGGTTTAATTGGCCGGTAAATGATTATAAAAGAGATCAAATCTTTATGGAAGTATTTGAATTTTTTGATAGCAGATCATTAAATTTTGATTCATTTTTAATAAATCCTATGAATCAAGCAGAACTTTCCAAACTATCCATTTTTCAGATAAATGAATATTTAAAAGATCCGAGTAATTATAAAGCAATAGAAGTCTTTAAAAAAGGACTTATATATTTAGATAAAGGTGTAGCAGATGATTTATATCTAATAGCAGATTCTTTCTTTGGATCAGATATCTATAGCAGAGAAGAAAATAAAAAGTATTTAGAAGATAGTAGGTTAGCAGCTGCTTTTAAAGCAAGAGATTATGAAAAAATAATTTACTTGATAGACCAAAAATTAGAGGCAATTGATAATTATGAAAGTAATTATAGTAACCAAAATCTTTATAAAGAAGTAATTTCATTTTTTACAAGTCTAAAATACTTATTAAAAGCTGTTAAATGTGCTATAAACAAAGATTATTCTAAAGCTGCTGACTTTTATAAAAAATCTAAAGAATGTAAGGTAAGAATTTATAAAGAGTTTAGCTTAGATGAAATAGAAGATAGAGTAGTTAAGACATCTAGCGTTTTAGAAGAAATTTATAAAAAACTAATGGAAAGCAAAGAGAATTTATGAAAAAAACAGTTCATATAATATCCCATACACATTGGGATCGAGAATGGTATATGCCTTTAGAAAATCATACTATGAGATTAGTAGATCTTGTTGATGGTGTAATAGAGGCTTGTGAAGATGAAAGCTTTAAGTACTTTCAATTTGATGGCCAATATTTACCCATAGAAGATTATTTAAAAGTAAAACCAGAAAATAAGGAAATCCTCTATAGACTAATAAAAGATGGAAAAATAATTATAGGCCCTTGGTATATTTTACAAGATGCATTTTTGACTTCTGCTGAGTCTAATATAAAAGATTTACAACTAGGTCTTAAAAAGTCTAAAAAATTAGGAAAGCCTGCACAAATTGGATATTTCCCAGATACTTTTGGAAATATTGGACAAGCTGCTCAGATACTTAATAAAGCTAATATAGATGTTGCATATTTTGGTAGAGGAGTAAAAGCTACTGGGTTAAACAATGTAGTTGTAGAAGATTTTACATCCAAAAATTCGGAATTATTTTGGCAAGCTCCAGATGGTTCGCAAGTTTTAGGTATTCTTTTTGCTAATTGGTATTGCAATGGTGTAGATATACCAATAGAAACTGCTAGGCTCAAGAAATATATGGATCAAAAAATAGCAGATATGGAAAAATATGCATCCACTAACCAACTTCTTTTAATGAATGGCTGTGACCACTCTCCAGTTCAAAAAAATATAGGAGAAATAATTGAAAAAGCAAATAGCCTATATGATGACTATGAATTTATACACTCGAATTTAGATAAGTATTATGAAGCTGTAAAAAAAGAAGTTGATCCAAATAAACTTGCTACAATCAAAGGAGAATTGCGTTCTCAAGCTACCGATGGCTGGTATACTTTACAAGGCACTTCCTCATCTAGGTACTATTTGAAAAAAGCTAATAAAACTTTAGAGATGAGACTTGAAGAAATTAGCCAGCCTTTGTATACAATTTTTGTAAATAAGGAACTATATCCTAATGATAGTTTTGATTATATCTATGAAAGATTAATATCAAACCATCCTCACGATAGCATATGTGGATGCTCCATAGATTCAGTGCATGATGGAAACGAAAGAAGATTTAAGGATGCTAGTGAGGCCTTAGACTATTTGGATGATAAGGCAAGAGAAATCATTGCGGATAATACTTATAATGATTCTAACGATATAAGTTTTGCTCTAATAAACACCCTTCCTTATAAAAGAAGTAGGCTAGTTAGTGTTGATTTGGATTTAAAAAAAGAATATTTTGGAGAAAACTTTAGAAAAGTTGTCAATGAATTAAAGGCGGTAAGCTTACCAGAACTAAAATTGATAGATCAAAAGGGATGTGAAATAGCAGTCGAGATAAGAGATATGGGAACTAATTTTTCCTATGAATTGCCAGAGGATTCATTTAGAAAACCATATTTTGCAAGGCAGGTAAATGTAACATTTTTAGCAGATCTAGATTCTTATGAGAAAAAAATCTTTAGGCTAGTAAAAGGAGAAGGCAAATTTAAAGATTTAAAAGTAAAAAAAGATGTAATTTCAAATGATTATTTTGAGATTAGGATAAATGATAATGCTTCTTTAAATATTACTGATAAAAGTACAGGTAACGTATACAAAAATATTTTTATGATAGAAGATAGTGGAGACATAGGCAACGAATATATTTATAGGCAGTCTTATGATAAAAAAAGAATCTTAGGTGGCAAACTTATAAGCAAAGATATCCACAAAAGTTCAGATAAATTTACTATAAAGTTAAAAGAGAAGATATCCATTCCAAAATCAGCGGCAGATAGCTTAAAAGAAGAACAAATAACTCTTGTAGATATTACTAACAGAAAGTCTAACAGATCAGAAGAGTATGTTGATATGATAGTTGAAAAAACTATAAGAATTCATGATAAAAAAAGAACTATTGATTGCCATATAAAACTAAAGAATATTGCTAAAGACCATAGGATGAGGATACTTTTTGGTCATAGTTTAGATACTTCAGTTATTCATGCAGAATCTATTTTTGAAACTGTAAAAAGAAATATGTATCCACCAAAAACATGGGTAAATCCTGATTATTCTCAAAATCTAAATAGATATGTTCAAGTAAAAGACGAAAAAGACAACGGATTTACTATTTCTAGCTTAGGTATAGCTGAATATGAGCAGGTAAAAAATGAAGGCTTGTATCTAACCTTATTTAGATCTATTGGTGAATTAGGAGATTGGGGATATTTTCCAACACCTGAAGCTCAACTTTTAGGAGATAAGGGAGAAATGGAATTTGATTTATATTTAGATATATTTTCTGAAAAAGCGAATACATCTATTCAAAGATCCTTGGCTGAAAGAGTGCCATTTTTTGATGTTAAGCTAGGTAAAAATATTGCAAATCAAAAAGAAAATATAATCCCAAATGTAGATCTTGGTGAAAACCTATATTCAGTTCTTTACAGAAATGATAAGAAAGAAGCAATTTTTAGAACTTATAATCCAGATGATAAAGAAAAAAATATAAATGCAGATGGTGTAATATATAGTATTTTGGGCAATAAAAAAGAAGAAAAAACGGTAGATAAAAATACCCTAGATGCCTTTGAAATTAGAACCATAAAGTTAGATATATAATTAGGAGGCTAATATATGGAAAATATAGTAAATCCCCTTATAGAATATGTAAATAATTCTGATAAGTTAAGTGATGAAATAAAAAAAATATTTGCTAATACTATAAAAAATACCTTTACAACAACTATAAAGCTTACAGATAGAAATGATGCTTTTGTAATCACAGGCGATATTGATGCCATGTGGTTAAGAGATTCAAGCGGACAAATCAGACCACTTTTTTATATAGATAGTAAAGAGGCTGATGATTTAATAAAAAAAGTATTAAAAAGGCAAATTTTTTTAGTGGACAAGGACTACTATGCCAATGCTTTTAATATAAAGGCTAATGGACGTTCTTGGAGCAAGGAAGATATAACAGATTTTGAGTCTGATTGGGTTTGGGAGAGAAAATACGAACTTGATTCCTTATGTTATGTAATGCAAACTGCTTACCTTTACTATGAAAAAACTAAGGATGATTCTATTTTTGATTATGAATTTATTAGGATATTAAAAAATATAGTAGATTTAATTGCCTTAGAACAAGACCATAGCAGATCTAGCTACGAGTTTGAAAGACCAAATCCATGGAAAGAGACAGATTCTTTAAGAACTGGAAAAAGAGGAACGGAAGTTGCTTATACTGGTATGAGCTGGACAGGTTTTAGACCAAGTGATGATTCCTGTCTTTACCAATATTTGATCCCTGCAAATGCCTTTGCAGTAGTTACTTTAAACAAATTAGCTAATTGTCTTATTGATGCAAAAAAAGATAAGCAATTAGCGGAAAAAATGCGAAATCTTGCAACAGAAATCAATCAAGGAATAAAAGACTATGGGATAATAAATGATCCAGATTTTGGAGAAATATTTGCTTATGAAGTAGATGGATTAGGAAACTATTTATTTATGGATGATGCAAATGTACCATCTTTATTGTCTTTACCATATTTGCAATATATAGATAGGGATAATTCTCTTTATAAAAATACTAGAAAAGCCATTTTATCAAATAAAAATAAAAATTATTTTATTGGAAAAGCAGCAGATGGAATAGGATCAGACCATACGCCAGAAGATTATATCTGGCATATAGCTTTAAGTATACAAATGATGACAAGCACAAATGAAGGTGAGAAAAATAAAATACTAAAATATTTTGAAAATACACATGCAAATACCTATCTTATGCATGAAGGATTTGACAAAGATGATCCTAATAAATACACAAGAGATTGGTTTTCTTGGTCAAATTCTATGTTTTGTGAGGCTATTTTAAATTATCTAGGATTAGAATTAATTAAAAACTAATTGTTTTGATAAATCTCACAAATTATATCCATAGTAATGAGAATAGGTGCCATTTTTGATATTTCATAACTATGATTAGGGTAAGCAGGAGTGCGTATTATGTAATCGGATTTTTTTCCTAAACTGGAATCGTAGTTTCTAGTTATGGAAAAAACTGGGGCTCCTTTATCAATAGCGTTATTTACGCCTTCTAATATTGTGTGATTTTCCCCACTTAAGGAGATAGCAATCAAAAGGTCATTATAGCTTAAATTTTTTGTTAAAAGATTTATCGAATAAGGCTCTTTGGCATAATCTGAAGTAAATAAATCAAGCTCTCTTAGCTTATAGACAAATTCATTTGCGCAAAGCCCAGATGAACCTATGCCAATTATAGCTATTTTTGGAAAATTATTTAAACTTTTTATAAGCTTAATAGTCCTTTCTGGCAATTCTTTAAAAGAACTAACCATATTTAGATATATATCTTGGCTTTTGTATATAGAGACTTCTTTTGTTTCACTAATGGCATATCTTAGTTCTTGATATCCAGAAAAACCAAGCTTTTGAGAAAAGCGAGTTACAGTGGCATTTGAAACAAAAAAAGTTTTAGCAAAATCTGCTATATCAAAATTTGTAATATCGTAGTTATTTATTTTTAAGGTATTTAAAATGCTTTCTTCAGATTTTGAAAGGCTAATATCATTGGAACTTATGATATCCATGATAAATTCATAAGAACTAACAGTCATTGTAGCTCCTTTCTACAAGTAAATTATAACACAGGAGATAAAAATTGTATTTAGTATTTGATATAGGCGGTTCAAGCAATAAATATGCTTTGATAGAAAATGATAAAATAGTTGAAAAATTTTCTTCAAAACAGAAGAGAAGTATGGATGATCTTTTAAAGTTTTTTGAAGATAAAATTAATTCGTTTGCTAAAAACCACAAGCTTGATGGCATAGGATTTTCTTCTCCAGGAACTGTTGATTCTTCTACAGGCAATATTTACGGAAAATCCGCAGTTGAGTTTATTACAGAATATAATTTTGCCATGGAAATAAAAAATAAATTTAATCTCCCAGTGGCCATTGAAAATGATGCAAATTGTGCTGCCTTAGCGGAGATTTTTTATGGGAAAGTTGATAAAAATTATCTAGCTTTTTTAATTATAGGCTCTGGTATAGGTGGAGCTATAACAAAAAATGGCAAAATTATAAAAGGTAAAAGCTTAGAAGCTGGAGAATTTGGCTATATGCTTTTAAAAAATGAAGAAGGTAATTTTGATAATTTTTCTAAACTAGCAACTCTACCAAATATCAGGCGAAAAATGATAAAAAAATATGGTATAGATGAAAGTACGTATTTAATTTTTGATAAATACATGCAAAAAAAAGAACCCTATTTTACAGAAGTAGACCAGATGTTTACTTACTTAGCCATGGGAATATACAATATTTTTTATACTGTAAATCCAGAAAAAATTTATTTAGGAGGGGCTATTTCTAGTGATGAGAGATTTGTAAGAGAGATTAAAAACAAATTAAACACAGGGGTTTTCAAATCTATAGATATAGAGATTAGCCCTGTATCGTTTTTTAATGATAATAACTTATACGGGGCCTACGCAAATTTAAAACAATCTATAGAAGAAAAAAGATTATTAAAGTAAAGGAGGAATTATGATTAAATTTCCTAAAGGATTTTTATATGGAACGGCTACATCAGCCACTCAGTCAGAAGGTGCAGGAAATATAGACAATAAATCTGAGAATATATGGGACTATTGGTATAAAATAGATCCGTATAAATTTTATAAGCAAGTAGGGCCAAGTAAAACGACAGATATTTATAACAATTATAAAACTGATGTAGACTTGTTAGAAGAAACTGGACAAAATGTTTATAGGACATCTATAAACTGGGCTAGGCTTATACCAGATATAGATGGAAAGATAAATCAAAAAGCTGTTAGTTTTTATAGAGATTATTTTTCTAGGATTCGCAAAAAAAATATTACTCTTTATATAAACTTATTTCACTTTGACTTGCCAATGTATCTTATGGATATAGGTGGCTGGACTAATAAAAAAACCGTAGAAGCTTATAAGGATTATGCTAGAAAATGCTTTGAACTTTTTGATGATTTAGTAGATGGTTGGTTTACCTTTAATGAGCCGATAGTCCAAGTAGAATGCCAATATCTTTATGGTTATCACTATCCAGCAGAAGTAGATCCTAAAAAAGCAGTCCAAGCAGCATTTAACACTCAGCTTGCCTCAGCCTTAGCTATTAAAAACTATAAACAAATGGATTTTAATAAAAAAATTGGAATAATTTTAAATCTAACACCAGCTTATCCAAGAAGCAACAATGATGGTGATTTAAAAGCAGCAGAAATGGCAGAATTAATCAATAAATCCTCATTTCTAGATCCTTCAGTCTTTGGAAAATATCCTGAAAAACTTATTAACTTAATAAAAAATGAAAAACTCACTCCGGAATATAGCCAAGAAGAGCTTGAAATTATAAAAGAAAATACTATTGATTTTCTAGGAGTAAACTATTATCAGCCCCTAAGAGTGAGGGAAAATTCTTATCAATATAAAGAGGATGCACTTTTTATGCCTAGCAAATATTATTTAACTTATGATATGCCAGGCAAACGTATGAATCCATATAGAGGTTGGGAAATATATCCAAAAGCCCTTTATGATATTGCAATAAATATCCGTGACAATTATAAAAACATAGAGTGGATAGTTTCAGAAAATGGTATGGGTGTTGAAAATGAAGAAAGATTTAGAGAAAATGGGCAGATAAAAGATGATTATAGGATTGATTTTATAAAAGAACACCTATACTGGCTAAGTAAGGCTATCAATGAGGGAGCAAACTGTAAGGGTTATCAACTTTGGACTTTTATAGATTGCTGGAGCTGGCTAAATGCCTATAAAAATAGATATGGTCTTGTAGAATTAGATTTAAATACTGGCCAAAGAAAAATAAAGAAGTCAGGTCAATGGTTTAAGAAATTAAGTGAAAATAATGGTTTTGAACTTTAAATAGGAAAAAATAATATGTCTATAAAAGAAATTTTAAATGATTTTAGATTTACTGATACAAGGATTGGAACGGACTCTAAAAGAGAATTTTCTAATGGAAATACCTTACCATTAGTAGGTGTGCCTCATGGAACAAATTATTTTGCAGTGCAAAGTAATGTTGATAAAAATGAATGGTGGTTTAATCCAAATGAAGATAACTTTAAAGGTTTCAGATTAACCCATCAACCTAGCCCATGGATGGGGGATTATTCATATCTTACAATACTCCCTTTTGATTTAGAAAAAAATATTAAATATGATACCACTAGCTCTATTTTTAGGCCTAATTATAATAAAATAATATATGAAGATGGGTCAATAGCAGAAATTACTAATGATATTTATTCTGGAATTATTAGCTATAAGGCAAATACAAAAGCGAATTTTTTAATATATGCAGATGGTCTTTTTCTTGAAAGAAAAGATAAGCTAATTTTAGGGAGTGTAAAAAATTGCTATGATAGTGAAGATGAAGATTTTACAATGTATATTGTAATTGACTTAGATAATGATTTTGACTTAAAAAATACGGAATCTGCTTATAAAATAATAACTGATAGTAAAAATACAAATTTATATATAAGCACTTCATTTATTTCAATCGACCAAGCTATTATAAATCATCAACGATTAGAAAAAGATTTTGAAAAATTAGTTTCATCTACAAGTAAAAAATGGGAAAAAGTTTTTAATAATTTTGAAATAAATATAAGAAAAGAAGATGATTTATACCAAAAATACAATTCATACAGCAAGGAAAAACAAAGAAAATTTTTCTACCACTGCTTATATAGAGCGTACTTATTTCCTATGAGATTTTTTGAAATTGATAAAGACGATAAAGAAATCCACTATGATACTTTTAATAAAACAATAAAAAATGGAAAGTTGTTTACAAATATAGGATTTTGGGATGGGCAAAAAACTTTATTTCCCCTTCTTAGTTTAATTGACACCAAATTTTTAGAAGATCTTTTAGAAGGAATTATAAATACTTATATAGATACCGGATTTTTACCAAAATGGCTATCGCCAGATGAGAGATCAATGATGCCAGGAACTTTAGTTGATAATACTATAGCTGATCTTTTAACAAAAAAAATAGGAAATGATAAGTCAGAAATACTGCTAGAAGCAATGATAAAGTCCGCAAAACCAGAAAATAATAAGAGTAAGTATGGCAGATTTGGTGCAAATCTGATGGATGAATTAGGATATGTACCAGCTGATTTACACGAATCAGTAAACCAAACTTTAGATAATAGCTTGTCAGATTTTTCTATAGGAAAAGTAGCTGAAATCTTAGCTAATCTTAGCTAAAGATGAATTAGCAAATACTTACTATAAAAAATCTAAAGCTTATCAAAATCTTTTTGATAAAGATATAGGATGGTTTAGGGCCAAGGATAGAAATGGTAATTTTAATGAAGAGTTTGATAAATTTAGTTGGGGTTCGCCTTATACTGAAGGATCTGCTTTTCAAAATAGTTTTAATGCTTACCATGACATTGAAGGTATTGTCAGTTTATTTGGATCAAAAAAGGCCTTTGAAGATAAACTTGATGAAATAGCAAATGAGACATCCGATTTCAAAATTGGATCGTATGGAGAAGTAATTCATGAAATGAAAGAATTAGAAGCTGCACACTTTGGTCAAATAGCAATATCAAACCAACCTTCATTTCATTTGCCTTATTTATATTATTATGTAGAGAAGCCTTATAAAACACAACTTTTAGTAAAGGAACTTTTACTAAATTATTTTTCCTATGATTTTAAGGGATATCCAGGCGATGAAGACAACGGCTCACTTAGTTCTTGGTTTATACTATCTAGTATCGGTATATATCCAGTTGCGCCAGGGAAAGAAGAATATATAATAGGTATTCCATTTTTTGATGAAATAAATGTAAAACTTGCAAATAGAAATATTTTAAAAATAACTACTGAAGAAAATTACCATCAAAAGAAATTTATCAAGACAATGAAAGTTAATGGTAAAGTTTACAAGGACAGAAAAATGTCTCATAGAGAATTTATAAATGCAAGTGAAATTAAATTTACTTTAGGCCTAGTGCCAGAAACAGGAGAATAATATGTATGGTTCAATAGAATTAGGTGGTACAAAAATTAGGTGCGCCATATTTGATGAGAATGGAAAAATAATAAAAGAAATAAGGATAAAAACAGAAGATCCAAATAAAAATTTAGAACAAGTAAGTGATTTTTTTAAAACAGAGAAGATAAAATCTATAGGAGTAGGAGCTTTTGGACCTATTGATTTGGATAAAGATTCTAAAAGTTATGGTTACATCTTATCAACACCAAAAAAACTTTGGAGAAACTTTGACTTGATAGGAACTTTAAAGAATAATTTGGATATCCCAATCAGACTTACTACAGATGTTGGAGCATCTGGGGTAGGAGAATTTTTCTTAGGAGCTGCTAGAAATAAGAAGAGTTCTTTGTATTTAACAATTGGAACAGGCATAGGTGGATCATTTATAGTTGATGGAATGATAGTCGAAGGCTTTTCTCATCCAGAAATGGGACATATTGAAATATCAAGAGAAATTGATGATAACTTTAAAAGCGTTTGTGACTATCACGATTCCTGTTTTGAAGGACTCTGTTCAGGTCCTGCTATTGAAAAACGAGCGGGTAGCAAAGGTGAAGAGTTAGATATTGATCATCCTGCTTTTTTAATAACAGCAAGATATATTGCTAAAGTTTTATATACTTATACTGCAATTTTAAGACCTCATATAATAATAATCGGTGGAGGAGTTGCAAATAAGGATGGTATGATAGAAAAAATTAGAGAGGAATTTGATAAAATCAAAGGAGAGTATTTGATTTTACCAAGTAGTGAAGAATATATAGTATTCCCAAATTTAGGAAATGAAGCAGGACTTATAGGTGGCTATATACTTGCTAAAGAAGAATATGAAAAAGGAGACTTTTAGCTAGTCTCCTTTTTCTATAAAAAATATTTATCTATAATCCTCTTTTAGCTTCTAAAATTAGATTTTGCTTTAGGCTCCATAGGTCTTGGGATAAGTCTACATAATAATTGTGCGGTTGGTCAAATCTTTTTACCTCATCCCATATACTATCTAGTTCTTTTTTGCAGTAGTCGTGGATTTCTTCTATAGATGGTTGATCATAGACTAATTTTCCATTTTCAAAAATAGGAACTTGCATAAGACGAGCTTCGTAATTGTCCATTTTTTTCATTTTCCAAGTAAATAATGGATCAAAAATAACTAGTGGTTTGCTTTCATCAACTTCTTCCTCACGAAGAGTGATATAGTCAGCTTCTGCCTTGCCAGTTTCCTTATCATAAAGTCTGTAAACTTTTTTAAATCCTGGTGTTGTAATTTTTTCTACGTTTTCAGAAACTTTAATACGTGCTTTTAATTCATCATCTTCGTATATTCCTACCAGTTTATAAACGCCACCAAAAACTGGATCAGATTTACTAGTTATAAGTCTTTCACCAATACCAAAGGCATCGATTTTTGCCCCTTGAGCAGTTAAGGAGTTGATTTTAAATTCGTCTAGGGAGTTGCTTGCAACGATTTTAGTATCAGTAAATCCGTTATCATCTAGGATTTTTCTAATTTCTTTAGATAAGTATGCAAGGTCTCCAGAGTCAAGTCTTACCCCACCAGTAAGGCCTTTTGGTTCCAAAACTTCTTTAAACACACGCATGGCATTTGGCAATCCACTATTAATTGTATCGTAGGTATCAATTAGTAGAGTACAATTTTCTGGATAAGTTTCTGCATAAATTTTAAACGCTTCATACTCACTATCAAAGGCTTGAATCCAAGCATGGGCCATAGTTCCAGATGGCTTAAAACCATATGTTTTTGCAGAAAGAGTATTACTTGATACTGGTGCGCCAGCTATAAAAGCAGCACGAGCTCCTGTTAGAGAAGCATCTGCACCTTGGGCACGGCGAGCACCAAATTCCATTACGAGCCTATCGCCAGCTGCTTTTACTATTCTACTTGTTTTTGTAGCTATCAGTGAATTAAAATTCATAGAAAGCAATAGGTATGTTTCCACAATAGAGCATTCTATAATTGGAGCCTTAACTGTGATGATTGGCTCATTTGGAAACATAACTGATCCTTCAGGAAAGGCCCATACATCACCTGTGAATTTAAAATCACGAAGATAGTCTAGGAAACCATCTGAAAAATCTCCCACTTCTTTTAGATAAGCTATATCATCTTCTGTAAAATGTAGATTTTCTATAAAATCAATTACATCATTTAGCCCAGCAAATATTGAATATCCACCTTCATCAGGATTTGTCCTATAAAATGCATCAAAAACAGCAATTGTATCCTTCATACCATGGTTAAAATATGCATTGGCCATGGTAAATTCATAAAAATCACTGAGCATGGATAAATTTCTTACATTACTCATAAAAACCCTCTTTTCAAAATCTTTTTCTTCTTTAATTGTATATACAATGGGACAAAATTGCAAACATTTGCAAAATTATTCTTACCAATAATTATGCCCTTTTCTCATACTTTATCCAAAATAATATTAAAATATTATTCTATTAGGGTAAAGATAGACTAAGAGCTTAAATTTTGTAAAGGAGGTAAAATGTATATATTTGACATCGACGGGACACTTTTAAATACTATTGATTCAATAAACTTTCATATAAACGAAACTTTCAAAAAATACGGATTAAAATCAGTTCCCAAAGAAAAAACTAGAGAGTTTGTCGGCAATGGCCCCAGAGTTTTGTTGGATAAAACTTTAAATTATGTTGGATTTACCGGAGATGAGCTATTAAAAGAAGAAATCTATAATAGATACAACGAGTCTTACAACAACGATCCCCTACATCTAACCAAACCCTTTGATGGAGTCAAAGAGTCCTTGGATAAGTTAAAGGAAAATGGGGAAATATTAGCTGCTTTTTCTAATAAGCCAGATGAAACCAGTAATAGAGTGTTAAAATCTATTTTTGGCGAAAAATATTTTGACTACATCCTAGGTTATAGGGAAGATTATAAAAGAAAGCCATCTCCAGAAGGCATTATGATTATCGCCAACCATTTTGATGTGCCATTTTCAGATATTTTATACTTTGGCGATAGTGAAGTAGATATGAGATGCGGGAGAAATGCTAGCATATTTACCATAGGATGTTCATGGGGCTTTAGAGATCGTGAGGTGCTAGAGGCAGAAAATCCAAATGCAATTATAGATGAACCAAGTGAAATTACATCTATAAAAAGGCTATAATAAAGCGTTAATTTATTAAATATATTTAAAATGTTATTAAATACTATTAATAAAACTAGATATTATCATTTTTCTCTGATATCCTTATTGTGAAATAATCTTGGGATGGGAGAAAAAATGAAATTAGTAATTGAAAACTTATCAAAACAATTTGAAGAAAAGAGTGTCTTAAGAAATTTAGATGCTACATTTGACCAAGGGATTATCTATGCTCTTTTGGGAAGAAATGGAGCTGGAAAGACTACTCTTTTTTCTTTGATTGCAAAAGAACTTAAAAAAGATAGTGGGGAGATTTATCTAATAGATAATGACGAAAAAATAAATCTTGATAGTAAGGATGTATTCTTTATGCTAGCAGAGCCAGAGTTACCAAGATTTTTAACTGCTAGGGAGTTTATAAATTTTTTTATAGATGTAAATAGAAAAAGAATTGCAGGGTCCCTTGATCCTAATTATTATTTTGACCTAGTAAAATTTGATGAAGATGATAAGGATAGACTTATCCAAGGATATTCGACTGGGATGAGAAATAAGCTTCAAATGATGATGTTTCTTATACTAAAACCAAAAGTTATTTTAATGGATGAGCCCCTTAATTCCCTAGATGTAGTTGTTCAAAAAGAAATGAAAGACCTCATAAAGTCTATAAAACATGACCATATTATAATATTTTCAACCCACATTTTAGACCTAGCCAAGGACATATCAGATGAGATAGTTTTATTACATAAGGGTCAAATAGAGGAAGTGGATAGGGAAATAAAAAATAATCCTGATTTTGAAGATAGGGTCATTGACCTACTCCAAAAGGAGGATTAGTATGGAATATTACAAAAAATATAGGATTATAGAAAACGCAAATCTGGCCAAAAATATCAACCAAATTATTTATTTTTTCCACCATCTGCCAATAATTGGCAAATACACAGGAGAAAAATATAGGGCTTATGGGTTTAAAAAATTTGTCTATGCCCTAGGGCCCATATTTTCTGTTCTGGGTCAGATTTTAAAAAGCATTTTTGCTTACTTTATGGCTTTGGCTTTTGGAGGGTTTATCCTCTGGCTTATAAAAAGTCCAGGACAATTTGATGGACTTGGGACTAATCAATTTGTCGACCTATCCCTATCAAACCTATCATTTTTAGCCTTTTACCTAAGTGCTGCCATAAATTCAAACAGTATTGCGGGCAATAAGGTTGATATGCGTAATCTAAATAATCAGTACAGATTGGCACCTAAAGAAAGTGGATTAATCAGAGGAGTTTTTGACCCCCTTAGGATAGGATTTGGAAGAGCCTTTGCTTTTGCGATATTTCTAGGTCTCAAAAATGGATTTTTACTAAGCTTTATCCTTGCCTTTGTAAGAATAATTTCAAACACCTTTACACTAAGGATTTCAAATAATCAAAAGGAAATTTATGCGGATAAGTGGTGGGTAAACATCCTATCCTTTATAATTCTTTTTGTAATCCTTATGAATGTAAAGACTTATAACACTCTTATATTGCTGGTAATATTTGTAATTAGCCTTATAGGATCTATTTTTGCAATGAAATATCTATTAAAATTAGATGACTATGGCAAGGTATTAGAGGATGCAAAGGACGAAGAAGTTAATATAAGTCTAGATTTTGATCAAATTGCCAATGATAGCTTGGCCTTAAAAGATACTGACATAGAAGCTGGTAAAAAAGAAAATGGAAGTGGCTATGAACTTTTAAACAATTTATTTTTTACAAGGCACAAGAGACTTCTTGCCAAACCAATTTTAAAAAAAGCTGGTATTATTTTTGCCATAGCTGCCCTTGCCCTAGGCTTTGCAAAATATAAACTTGGTGAATCTAACTTTGCTATGGAAAATATTTTGCTATTAACTCAATCAATATTTGTATCGATACTCTTTAATAATCCAAATTCTAGCAGGGCTATGTTTTTAAACTGCGATAGGTCCTTGCTCCAATATGGGTTTTATAAGGAGGAAGAGGCGATTTTTGCCATGTATAAGCTTAGATACAAATCTTTATTAAAGATAAATTTAATTGGCCTTTTATCGGGGATTTTGATAAATGCTTTAGCTTTTGTACTTTTCCCAGCACTAGGAATTAAAAATTTAATTGTATGTGAGATTTTTGTACTAGCAAGTTTTTTATTTTATATGGCCTTTGAACTATTTATTTATTATATTTTCCAACCCTTTAACTTTGAGGCTGCTAATGTTGGACATGGCTACAAAGTTTTATACAATATATTAAATTATGCAAATGTAATTTTTATTCCATTGATTATTGGAAAAACATCTAATGGACAATTAACTTTAATTATTGTAAGCACTATAATGCTTATTTTAATAATTATTTTTCATGCGCTAGTTAAAATTTATGGCAAAAATACTTTTAGGATAAAAAAATAAGACAGTATGAGCACCGTCTTATTTATCTTTTAGATTAAATTTTTTGCGCATCCTTATTTTCACTATAAGAAATAATAGCAAAAGAAAAAGGATTGTTAATATAATTATAAGGCCTGTCATATAGGATCTTTCAAGCTTAAGATATAGGCAAATAGGATAAATAATTCCAAAAAATAATATGCCTAGGATAATTGAAAGATTGCCTGCAAATTTGTTGCCGTATTCCCAAGTATCCTGATTATAGCAAACTTCCCATAAGTGAAAACCTACTTTCATTTCTGGATAGCCACTATGAAATTGCCTAAAAAATATTCCTATATAAATACTAAATATTAAAAGCATGATGTCAGTTGCAATTAGGGGTCCCATTTTTCACCTCATTTCAAATAAACTATACTAAAATAAATTGATAATTAAAGATGAATTGTAAAAAGGATCAATAGCTAATATAGTAATATGAGAGGAATTTATGAAAATACTTATAACAAGCGATTGGTACTATCCTGTTGTAAACGGGGTAGTTAGATCAGTATTAAATTTAAAAAATTATTTAGAAAGTCAAGGTCACGAAGTAAGAGTCTTAACACTTTCAAACACCATTTCTAGTTATCAAACTGAGGAAGTGTACTACATAGGATCTCTTTCTGCAAAAAGAATATATCCAGAAGCTCGTATTACAAATATTTTGGCCAAAACTCATTTAAGAAATATCAGAAAATGGGAGCCAGACATTGTTCACAGCCAATGTGAGTTTTCTACATTTGTAATGGGAAAAACTTTGGCAAAAATTTTAAATATCCCCCTTGTCCACACCTATCATACAGTGTATGAAGATTACACCCACTATTTTACAAAAAATAAACGCGCAGGTGTAAAAATTGTGGCAGCCTTTAGCAAAAACTTTTCAGATATGTGCGATTATATGATTGCCCCTACTGAAAAAACTGCAAATATTTTAGAGTCTTATAATATAGATAGAGAAAAAATTGCAGTAATTCCAACCGGAGTCCATATTGGAAAATTATATGATGAGGATTTAAGGGATGAGCTTGATATACCAAAGGATAAAAAAATATTATTATATCTAGGACGTTTGGGCGAGGAGAAAAATATTGAGGAATTGATAGATTTTTACCATAGGCTAGATGATCCTAATATTGAATTTTTTATAGTAGGTGGTGGCCCTCACAATGATAAGCTTATAGCTTATAATGAAAAAATAAAGGCAAATGCTCATTTTGTGGGCATGGTTGATCCAAGTGAGGTAAATAAATATTACCAAGCAGCAGATATATTTACTACATCATCCACTTCAGAAACCCAAGGACTTACTTATTATGAAGCACTTTCAAATGGTTTAGTTGCCGTTTGCCGTGATGATGAGTCCCTAGATGGTGTTTTAAAAAATGGCTTTAATGGATTTAGATTTAATAATTTTGATGAATACAAAGAATATATTTATAAAGTTTTAGAAGATCCAGATTACCAAAAAGAATTATCAGCAAATGCTAGAAAATATGCTTTAGATAATTTCTCTGTAGAAAGTTTTGGTCGCAAGTGTGAAAATTTATATGAGAAAGCAATAAACGAGTTTGATTATGAAAGTTCTTTTATATACAAAAGATTATGATACAGTTAAAGAAAGTGGAGTAGGCAAGGCAATTGACCACCAAATCAAGGCCTTATCACTTGTGGATTGCAATTTTACCCTAAATGAGAAGGAAGATTTTGATATTGTCCACATAAATACAGTTTTTCCAAAATCTGTGAGCTTTGCAGAAAAAGCAAAAAGAAAGGGGAAAAAGGTAATCTATCATGCCCACTCTACAAAGGAAGACTTTAAAAATTCTTTTACCTTTTCAAATCAAATTGCCCCCGCCTTTAAAAAATGGCTAGAATATTGCTACAACAAAGGAGATTTGATTTTAACCCCTACTGATTATTCTAAGGAAATTTTAGAATCCTATGATCTAAAAAGACCTATTGAAGTCGTTTCAAATGGGATTGACTTAGATTTTTGGCAAGATAGGGATTTTGATAGGGACAATTTTTATGATAAGTATGGCTTAGATAAGAGTAAAAAATCTATAATATCAGTAGGTTTGCCTATTAAAAGAAAGGGTATTGATGATTTTGTTTACTTAGCTAAGAAGATGCCAGAATACGAATTTGTCTGGTTCGGTAAGCTAAATCATGCAGTAATGCCAGCAGAAATTAAAAAATTAATTGAAAAAGCCCCTTCAAATCTACATTTTCCAGGCTATATTTCAAGTACTGACCTTAGAGAAGCTTACAGCGGATCAGACTTATATGTATTTTTAACCCACGAAGAGACAGAAGGAATAGTGCTTTTAGAAGCCCTAGCTTGTAAGGCAGACATTCTAATTCGTGATATAGAAATATTTGAAAATGATTATGTAGATGGCAAAAATATTTATAAGGGGTCTTCAATTGATGATTTTGAAACAAAAATAAAAGGAATACTAGAGGGACAATTACCATCATTAAAAGAAGAGGGCTATAAAAAAGCTGCCGAAAAATCTATAGAAAACACCGGCAAACGTCTGGTGGAGTGTTACGAAAAGGTACTTAATTTATGAGATCTATTTTAAAATTTTTGGGTCTTTCCATTATTACAATCCTAATCCCAGCCCTATTTATGGGCCTTGCAACAATTTTTAATGCAGGAGAGATAATGGTCTTAATAGCCCAAATGTTTGTCATATTGGTATTTGTATTTATTTTTACAAATATTTTGAAATACCAAAGAAAATATGAGGCTGAAACAGAAAAACTTTTGCTAGATACAAGAGATATCCAAAAGTTAAAAGATTTAAGAGAAAAACGCAAGACCTACAAATCAAAAGCATCCATTACCAGCAAAATTCTAAATCAAGATAACAGCCAAAATGAAGTTGATAACTTGCTAAAATATGCTACAAGTAATGAAGACATGGAGCACTATTACTCAGCAAAAATTGACCAAGCAGATAAAAATAAACGTGAAGAAATCAGAAGAAAAAGAGATGATTTTGCAAATCGCTATGGCAAAAAGCAATTTATATTTCCAGATTTTGATGGCAATTTAAAAACCAGCATAAAATGGATAGTATTTTTCTTTGTATCAGCATTTTTATATAACTTTCTTCCCCCAAAAATATTTAATAACGATATAAGCATGGCATCATTTTTACTATTAGGAATGCTATTTTTGGCAGTTGTTATGGTAAATACCATATTATGGATAGTCCGTACATTAAAATCATATTGGATGAAAGATTATTTATAAGACTTGAAAATTCAAGTCTTTTTTTATTTGCTCAAAAGTATGATTTATCAAATTGTAATTCATAAATTTAAAAATATAACAAAAAATATTAAAAATATTAAAATAGACTTTACAAAAATTAAAAGTGATAGTATATTATTATCAAAAGGAGGCTATCAATGATTAATAAATGTCCAAACTGTGGTGACGAGATGATCATCACATCATATAGATGTAATAGTTGCTATACAGAAGTAAGTGGTGAGTTTGAAATTGATAACTTTTCAAGACTTGATAAAGAAGATAAAGAATTTATAGAATTATTTTTGCAAAAAAGAGGATCTATTAAAGATGTAGGAGAAGAAATCGGTATTTCTTATCCAACAGTTAGAAATAGAATAGATAAATTAGTAGCAAAACTAGGTGGTAAAATCGATAAAAAAGAAAGCCGTCTAGATATCCTTAATATGCTTGATAATGGTGAAATCACAGCTGACCAAGCACGTGAATTATTGGAGGAATTAAAAGATGAATGATGAAAAACAATTAATTTTAGAAATGCTTAAGGAAGGTAAAATCACTGTCGAAGAAGCAAACGACTTACTAAGTGCCATTGGCAATAAAAAAGGCCGTAATGATAGCGACTTTATGGCAAGGATTAACCAATCTATAGAAAGTGTCATCAAAAAAACAACTGATGCTTTTGAATCACTTTCAAATATTGACCTAGAAAATATTGATATCAACCAATACAACATCAAAGGTCAAGTAAATACAAATAAAGAAATGAGAATTGATGATGAAATCAATAACATCAATATTGATATCCCATCTGGTAAAATTTTAATCGAGCGAGCAAATGACTCTGCTATTACAATTAACCAAGATATTTGGTCAAAAAAAGGTGAACTTCTTGATTATTTAGATATCGAAATCATTGAAGATGATTTAAATATCACTGTCAATGAAGCCTATCACAACCTTGAAGCAACTTCAATTATAAAAATTGCCCTAGGCAAAAATTTATACGAAAATCTAAATATCAACCTAGTAAATGGTAATATCGAAATTGAAGATGTTGACTTTACAGATACCAGCATTAACTCAATCAATGCAAAAGTAAATGTTATTAACTCTCAAGGAGATATCGACATTCAAAATACAAATGGAAAAGTTGATATCAAAAATACCAATGGTGATTTAACAATTGATAATGTAAATGGATCTATTTATCTTGCTAATATCAGCGGTGAAAAAGCAGAAATTGATGCAGTTAGCGGAAATATTAGAGTTGATGGCCTAAATACTAAAAATTTATTTGCAGACACAGATTCTGGAAATATTAGAATTTATAATATCAAAGAAAGCGAAAAAATCGACTTAAACTCAGGATTTGGTAATATCGTAATAGATAGCGAATCATATGCTGGCGAAATAAAAGCAGAGGTTTTAAGCCAAGGATTAAACTTAAGCGATAAATTTAAAAACAAAATGCAAAAAGAAAAAGGCTATGAAGTTTCTACAAATCTAGAAAAAACAGATATAGAAATCATTGCATCAGCAGCCTTTGGTAAAATAAATCTTAGATAATAAAAAAAGACCTAGAAAGGTCTTTTTTTTATTAAGCAATCCTATTTGTTGTTGGATTGTAATCATTTTTAATATTAGCTGGCATCCATCTATAGACAAGAGGCACTAGGACAAGTGCTAAAATTATTCCAGGAAGTCCTTTTACAAATGATCCAGTTATAAATGGAATGATGCTTATAGCTTCCATATTAAATACATTAAATACAATAGATGCAACAATTCCTGCTACAATTCTACCAATAATCATAGCTCCGATTAAAGGAAGAAATACATTTTTTTGGTATTTTTCGTAAAAATATCCAGCAAAAAATCCATAAGCCGCTAACTCAAAAACCATAATTGGAACCATAGGCACCATTGGAGGCATACCAGTAAGTAGGCTTGACAGAATTGGGGTTACTAAACCAATTAATAAACCTGGAATAGGTCCAAGTGTTAAAGCTCCTAGAAAAATAGGAATATGCATTGGCAATAGTACTTGGCCAGGTAGGCCTAAAGTGTGAAATATCATTGGAAATAATATCCCTAAAGCCAAGAAAACTGCTGAATATACTAATTTTTTTGTATTCATTTATTAATTTTCTCCTTAACTTTTGCTATTAACTGATCAGCATCATCTGTGCTTAGGGAAAGTTTTTCCATAGGACACATATCAGTGTTATCCCTATTCCTAATCTCCTTTACTTTCTTATTATATTGATACTTAATATTTGTATCATCCAGAATACTAATGGCATTTTCTGATATAAGCTCTGTGTAAAGTTCACTTATATTTGCCTTTATCAAAATAAGTGCGGCAGCCCTACCTATAACTTTATCTGCAACAGCTGCACCCTTTAAGATGTTTTCATCACTGTCATAAATATCGATAATAGGTAATAAGCCATTTTTATCCGACTTATAAACAACTTTATCTTCTTTAACTACAACTATAGAATGGTTATTTTCTAATAGTGTAGTCTTTGCTAAATTAATATTATTCATAGTATTATTTTAGCATATTTATTTGTTACATTCAAAAGAGCTAAAATTTTTATGATTTATTATTAAGGAAATATATCAAAATAATTTTTTATACAAAAAAACAGCCAAGGCCGCAGCTTGACTGTTGATTACTCTCACTAAAATTTTTTGCAAAAATTTATGCTAAGAAGAGTTTTTAAGTTTGTGAGAGAAGCACAAAAGTTTGAGGGTTAAGACTTTTGTACCCGGAAAGGTAAACAGTTGACACAAATTTATTATTAAGGAAGAGCACGCATTTGCGATGAAAATCAATCTGTCAGCTTCAAACTGTTTCCTTGGTATTTATGTTAATGCATAAATGTTTTGCATTTATAAAAGAATTGTAAAGTTAGTGTTAAATTTAGAATTTGTTTAATATTATAAGTAAATTAAAATGTTGAATAATTTATTTAAATGATATAAATTTATGTTGAAATATTATTTCGGATGTTATAAAATAATCTTGAAAAAGTTTTCATATAAGGAGGTAATTGTGAAAAAAAGCATTTTGATATTATCTGTAGCTTTACTATTTCCAGGCGTTTCTTTTGCTTCTGATGCTAATTATAGTAATGAGGATTCAAGTAATGAAAACATTATCTATTATGATTATTCGTTTCCCAAAGATATAAGTGAATATGACGATTCCATATTACTAAATTCATCTTTTGCTTTTGATGCAAAAAAAGGGGAAAGCGAAGTTGAAATTGATGATTTTGACGATAGTGAAATTTATTTGAATGGAAAGAAAGTATCTGATCAAAAAGAGGTAGATGAAAATATAGCTGATGGTAAGAATTACTTAGATGTCCTAGATTCTAAAGATCAAACTAATGTAAGTATTAAAGCAAGTAAAGAAGAAAAGCCTTTAGAAACAAAAAAAGAGACATTGGATAAAGGCACCACTGATTTGCTTGAAAAAATTTTAGATGAAGAAGTTAAGAAAGACTTTGCTGGTGGTCAAATCTCTATAATGAAAGATAATAAAGAAATTTATAATCATAATTTTGGATATAAAAATAATTATTATAAAGATGGAAGACCAATTGAAAAGGAAAAAAGAGATAGAGTTGATGACTTAACTATGTTTGATCTAGCTAGTAATACAAAAATGTATGTTACTAACTACTCTCTTCAAAAATTAGTTTATGAAGGAAAAATAAACTTAGATGATAAGGTAAATAAATATTTTGACGATTTTAAAGATTCTGATGCTGATATCATAAAGGGAAAAAATAATATAAGTATAAGAGATATTTTGATGCACCAGGCAGGTTTTCCAGCAGATCCTCAGTATCATAATGAAAAATATGATAAAGATGATGGTGTAAAAAACGGGAAAAATGACTTGTATTCTCAAAATAAAAATTATACTCTAAATATGATTTTTAAAACACCTCTTAAATATGAACCTGGAAAAGATACTATATATTCTGATGTAGATTATATGCTTTTAGGTTTTATTATTGAAAAAGTTACAGGAATGCAATTAGATGAATATTTCAATGAAAGTTTTGTAAGACCTCTTGGGCTTACTAGAACTACATTTAATCCTTTGGAAAATGGATTTGAAAAATATGACACAGCAGCTACTGAACTAAATGGAAATACGAGAGATGGCGAAGTTGATTTTAATAATATTAGAAGAGATACAATTTGGGGTCAAGTCCACGATGAAAAAGCATTTTACTCTATGAATGGGATAAGTGGACATGCGGGTTTATTTTCAAATGCCAGAGATTTATCAAAACTTGCTAATATTATGTTAAATAATGGAAAATATGGGGATATTATTTTTTGGGATAAAGAAACTCAAGATTTATTTACTAGACCAAAACAAATCGATCCATCTTATGGTTTAGGTTGGAGACTTATGGGAAATGGTAAGTACGCATGGGCATTTTCAAATCTTGCTAGCTCAAAAACCTATGGTCATACTGGTTGGACTGGTACATTAACAGTTATAGATCCAGTAGAAAATATGGTTATAACTTTACTTACAAATAAGAAAAACTCTCCAGTTTTAAATAAGGAAAACAATCCAAATGTATTTTATTCAGACCAATCCTTATCAGCGGGATATGGAGCAATTACAACTTTGCTTTATAAATCATTACAAGAGTCCTCTCCAGAACAAATTATTGCCTTATCAGATGAGCTTTTAAAGGGCAAAGAAAGATTAATTAGAGAAAATGATGATTACTTTAATATTGGACAAATTAACGACTATATTGCTTTAAAAAATGTAAATGACTATTATAAGGAAAAATATAAGACTCTAATAGAAGTAAATAATATTTTAGAAGAATTTAAAAAAGCTGATAATATTTTAAAAGAAGAAAAACCAAGTCAAAGAGTAACTAGTACCCTTTATTCTCCAAATTTAAAACTCGATTGGAACTATAATGTATATCTACCAAAGAATTACGATTCTAAAAAAGCTGGTGGATATCCAGTTTTATACATGTTACACGGCTTGGGAGGCAATCATACAAATTTATTGGAGAGATTTGACTCTAAAACTATCTTGGATAAAGTTATAAAAAAAACTGGCAAAGATATGATAGTAGTATTTCCAGATGGATTTAATAGTTTTTATATTGATCAAAACGATGGTATGAAAATGGAGAAAGCTATTATGGAAGATTTAATTCCATATATTGATAAAACTTACAATACAAAAAACTCTAGAAACTCTCGAGCTATTGGTGGCATATCTATGGGTGGATATGGTGCAGCAAGATTTGCCCTTAAGTATCCTGACAAATTTTCAAAAGCAACCTTGATATCTCCAGCTGTTTGGTATAAGCTTGATGAAGATAATAATATAAGAAAAAATAATCACGCTTTTAAAGAAGCTAATAAGCCATGGTCTGATGATTTTTATCAAAAAATGCATCCAGAAACTTATATAAAAAATAATTCAAATGTTGACTTTTATATAAGAACTTCACTAGGTGACTCAACTGTACCATTTGATGATGTAAATAAATTTGTAGATGCTTTAAAACTAAGTAATATTAATACTGAGTTTAAAATAGATTCAAAAGAAAATGAGCACAACTGGAACTATTGGAAAAATATTGCCTATGACTTTTATAAGTGGACAAGTGAATCCTTAGAATAAAATAATAAAAAACAGATCTGATTAAATGAATATTTCAGACCTGTTTTTTATTTTTTTACCTAAAATTCTTTTTAAAATTTTAAGGCAATGATATAATATTTCATATTAAGGGGAAAATATGGGATTTGCTTTATTTACTTTAAGTGAGCTTTGCTTATTTTTAATCAACAATTTCATAAAATTTAAGGACAAAAACAAGAAAAATCTTGCTGCTGGACTCATGTTTTTTATAATGTTTGCCTTTGCAGCTTTCAGAGGATCTGGGGATGCAGATTATTACAACTACCTATGGTTTGCAAAAGATATTGGAGTAGATTTTTCAAAAGTTTTAAACTTTTCCTATCCAGTAGAGTTTGCCTTTAGATTATTTTCTTATTTGATAAATATTCTTAACCTTTCAAGGCAGTGGATAATTGTAATTATGAATGCCCTTTCCATAATACCAGTGGCATATATATCCATAAAGAAAAGTGCAAATCCATTTTTATCTGCAATTATATTTTTGCCAATTTTTATCCAATTTGATATGCAAACGGCAAGAACTGCAACTGCCATAGGACTTGGGCTTTTGAGTATAGATTTTTTTGTCAGCAAAAAGTTTTTTAAAAGCTTTTTATTTTTCTTATTTGCTATGACTTTTCATAGGGCTAGCGTAATACTGTTGCCATTTTTATTTTTTATGGCCTTTGATATTGGTAGATTTTTTAAGATACTAACTGCAGGTGCTGCTTTGCTTGCATCAGTTTTTTCTAGCCTTATGTTTAGAATTCTTGCCCAAATTTTATCGGCAATTGGTTTGGGGCGAATGGCAACTAAGGTTTTAAACTACACCTTTACTGGACAGTTTGCTGGGGCAATGAAGTTTTATGACCCAAGGATAATTTTTGCAGCAGCCTTATTTATCACTACATTGATGTACTTTAAGAAAAAAGATTTTGGAAAATTTTCCATAGAAGAAGCAAGTATCAAGGCTATGTGGTTTGCTCTTTTAGTACTTTTAGTATTTAGGTCATCAACAGCCATAGCCTTTAGATTTTCAACCTTTTTTACAATTTTGGAAATTATTTATATACCTTTAGTCTTAGAAAAAGTAAAAAATATAGATAAGCTGGGCAAATTTTTAATTACCCTTGCTATAGTGGTTTTCCTAATCCCATACGCCATTTTCTTAATGGCCAAGGCGCCAAGCTATGACTTTTTCTTTACAAATTTAAATGCGATTCACTCATTAAAATAGGAGATATTTATGTTAACAACACAAGAAATTAGAAAAGCAATCAAAAAAAATAAATGGCTGATTATTATTCCAGCCCTACTAATTGGATTTTTGGCTTATTTTACTCAAAATATTTTACCGGGAGATTATGAGGCTGAGGCTGTATTGATTGTAACAAGTAATGATGATGAGCCAATTACCTATAATAAGCTGATTTTAAATGAAAAACTTGCCAATGTATATTCTCAGTTTTTAGAATCAGAAAATTTATTTGAAACTGTTACAGAGAAAATAGATCCAGATTGGGATAGCAAAATGGTTTCAAAAAACTTTGATTATGATGTCAACCCTCAAGGCGGGGTAATTAGTTTGACTTACAAAGATTCAAATGAAAAACGAGCAGAAGATACACTAACATTAATTGCAGAAGAATTTAGGTCTTATGCAAGAAATTATCTGCGTATGGAAAACATCGAGTATTTACAAAATGTAGTTGTAAATAAGGCCTCAAAGTTACGTGGCATAATTTTTGCAGTTTTAGGCTTAATAGTAGGAGCGCTAATTGGAATATTACTTCTTATACTTAGAGAACTAATTTCAGATAAGATAAGCTCTGCTGATGATATCCGCGAACTAGATTACGAAGTTTTAGCTGATCTTACAAAAGATAAGGAAGCTGAGCTTGCAAAAGTAAAAAGAAAAATAAAAACAAATGCAGGTTCTGCCGTGATAGGTATATCCGAGCTTAATAAAAATAATGATAACAAAAATATTAGTACAGATATTTCAGAAGTACTAAACGCAGTAGAGATTAACCCTCAAAGTGATAAAAATATTTTAGAAGAATTAAAGGGACTGAAAGCAAATTATCCTTATATTTTAATTAAAGAATCAAATTTCAATAGCTCAGATGCAATTGATTTTGCAGAGTATGAAGATTACAAAATCCTTTTAGTTTCAAAAAATGCATTAAAAAATGATTTGAAAAATGCAGTAAAAGAACTAAAAAGACTTGGGATTGATCTTTTAGGGGTGATTTATTATTAAAAAAATTTTATTATTTCTTTGCCTTTTTATACTAACTTCTTGCAAAAATGAGGACAGTTACCAGGATCAAAATATAGAAATTTATCAAAATCAAAAACAAAATCAAAAACAAGACGACCCACAGATTGGTGGACTTTATGAAGTAAGTGAAAAAACTGATATTTATGCAGAAATGGATGAATCTACTGCATATGATAAATTGGAAAAGGGATCGGTTGTTAAGATTTTAAATGAAAGTGAAAATGGCTTTATAAGGGTAGATTTTAACGGTGATTCTTTATATATAAAAACAAAATATCTAAAAGAAATATAGGGGCTATTAGCCCTTTTATTTTTGCATTTTTTTATTTATGTAATATAATAAATATGCACTAGGGGTGCCAGTTGGCTGAGAACATACCCTTAACCTGGTCAAGGTAATGCTTGCGGAGGAAAGTGTCTAAACCTCTATAAGTATGTGCAAAAGGAGGTATTTTTTATGCAAAATAATCAGACAAAATCATCTTGGACTACCAAGATGCTAGTGGAAGGTGCACTTGCAATTGCCCTATCATTTGTTTTAGCGCGTTTTACATTATTTAAAATGCCACAAGGTGGAGAAATCACACCAGGCCAAATGATTCCACTAATCATATTTTCACTTAGATACGGTGCTAAAAAAGGATTTTTAATCGGAGCTGTATATGGAATCTTAGATATGATGTTTGGTGGATATATAATTCACCCTATACAAGCAATCCTAGATTACCCATTACCATACGGACTCATTGGTCTATCAGGACTTTTCTCAGATGAATTTAAAAGAACACGTTCATTTGCTCCAGTATTAAAAGGAACATTTATTGCAATTATTGCAAGATATATAACACATGTATTATCAGGTGTAGTATTCTTCTCATCATATGCTCCAGAAGGACAAAATGCTTTAGTATATTCAATAGTTTATAATGCATCATATTTAGCAGTAGAATACGCAATTGCCCTAGTAATATTATTCTTATTAAAGAATTTCATTACCAAAGATTTACTAGATCTATAAGTGAAATAAATATTAGCAATCCTCAGGGGTTGCTTTTTTTATCTAAATTTCAATATTTTTTTCTATCTAATATTTTTTTATTTTTCTACTTGCAAAAATGAAATATAGCGGTTATAATATTATTGTACTAAGATAGTAATACAATAATACAAAAATTAATGGAGGCGCGGATGGAATTTGATGCATCAAGACCGATTTATCTGCAACTTCTAGAAGATTTTAAGGTAAAAATATCAACTGGTGAATGGCAAGCTGGCTCTAAGATTGATTCGGTGAGAAATCTAGCAAGCCTTTATCAGGTAAATCCAAATACTGTCCAAAAGGCACTAGCAGAGCTTGAGCGTGCAGGTTTTACAGAAACTCGTAGGACTGCCGGAAGATTTGTAACAGATGATCAAAACTTAATTTCTAAATTAGAAGATAATTCTTTTTATAAAATAGCGGATGATTTTATAAGCGGTGCAGAAAGTTTAAACTTAAAAAAAGATGAAGCGATTAACCAATTAAAAAAATATTGGGAGGAGAAAAATGATTGAGATAAAAAATTTAACCAAGGTCTATGGCGGTAAGGCAGCCCTAGATAATGTAAATTTAACTTTGGAAGATGGGCAAATAATTGGCCTAGTTGGGGAAAATGGATCAGGAAAAACAACTTTGCTTAGAATCCTTGCAGGCCTTGAAAGAGATTATATGGGTTCTGTAAAAATAAATGGATCCAAACCAGGAGGGCGTACAAATACTATAGTTTCTTATCAACCAGACCACTTGCCTTTGGATAAAAAAACAAAAATAGATGAAGTGGTTAGCATATATGAGAAATTTTATGATGATTTTGATAGCAACAAATTTTATGAACTGATAAAGGGTTTTGATATCTCAAGTGAATTAAAACTTGGAGAATGTTCAAAGGGTATGAGAGAAAAAATCCAAATTGCCCTAACACTTAGCCGACAAGCAAAAATTTATTTATTAGATGAGCCAATAAGCGGTGTTGATCCAAAATCAAGGAAGATGGTAATAAATACTATTATTGAAAATTTTGATTATAATGGGATTTTACTAATATCTACTCATTTGATTGCTGAAATTGAAAAAATTTTGGATAGGGCTGTTTTTGTAAAAAATGGACAAATAATTATAAATGAAACTGTAGATGATATAAGATTAAAACATCAAATGGGTGTAGAAGATTACTTTACGGAGGTTATGTAATGGGAAAATTACTCGGACAAATTTTTAAGGAAGATATTAAATCTATAATTTTGTGGTTATTTTTACCCTTAGCTGCAGTTATGATTTTTTCTCAGTTAATCAATATTTTTAATAACTCAGCATTAGTTGGTATTGGAATGGTACTTTCTGGGATACTTTTAGTAATGGGACCGCTTATTTCTCTGGTAATTATGACTAAAAATGATGACAAGAGATTTTATTCTGATAATGCATCATTTTACTCAGCATTGCCATTTGATGCGAGTCAAGTAACAGGAGCAAGATATATAAATTATATACTTTTAGGCTTGGTAATTATTGTATCTATGTTTATAAATTTTATATTGTTGATGAGAACTCAATCAACTGAAGCAATCAGCATTTGGCAAATGCTTAGAGATATATCAACTACTATTAGCCAGATGGATAGCAAAATATTTTTTGGAGTTATTCTAAATTTATTTATGCTTGGGCTTGCTTTTGCAGCTATGATTACTTTTGCAAACACAGCAGGACATCTTAGAATATTTGGAGCTTCAAAGTCTGCTTCAGCAATTGTATTTTCAATTATATTTATAATTGTTGGATATACTTTCTCTAAATTCCAAGGGTGGATTTTAGCTGACTATATGACAACTGCCACTTCAGGAGAATTGAGGGTTGAAGTAGCGGAAAATGCACCATTTTTGAAAACAGTGATTCTGCCAAGTTTATTTAACCTAATTATCACAGCAATATTTTATATATCAACTTTTAAAATCCATAAAGACAAGCTATCCGTAGCGTAAATTAGATGCCAGATTGGCATCTTTTTTATTTACAAAAATCCTATAAAGTGTATATTTTTCTTAAATAAAGAAATAAAGGAGATACCATGAAAGATGCCCTTTTTGTCTACAATCCAAATAGTGGCCAAAGGATTATAAATGAATACTTGCCGTGGATAGTAGATTATCTTAGCGAAAGAGAATATTTAACAAGCATTTATGCAACTCAAAGTCGAGGGGATGCTCGCTACATAGTAGAAAAAATGGGTCATCGTTTTGATGAAATCTTTGTAAGTGGTGGAGATGGAACCCTTGATGAAGTTATATCTGCAGTTTGTAAAGCTGATATAAATCCGCTGGTAGGATATATTCCAACAGGATCAACAAATGATTTTTCAAAATCATTAAATATTCCTGCAGATATTGAAAAAGCAACAAAAGTTGCTAGCCGTGGTTACCAAAAAAATATAGATATTGGAAGACTAGATGAAAAGTATTTTGTATATGTAGCAGCCTTTGGAACTATTGCAGAAGTTTCTTATAGTACAGGACAAGATGTAAAAAATATTTTTGGCCGTTCTGCCTATATTTTTGAAGGATTAAAGCAAACTTTACCTCTAGTTAACATACCAGCATATAAAATGGAAGTGGAAGTAAATGGCGAAATCATAGGTGGAGAATTTATCCACTTTATGGTTACAAATTCTGTTTCTGTCGGTGGTTTTGTAGGCATAACTGGTGAAAATGTAGGACTTTCTGATGGAATTTTTGAGCTAACCATGGTAAAACGACCTCAGTCTCTTGCAGATATAAATAAAATAGTTTTTGGTCTAACAAATAGAAAAGAAAATGATATGCTAATCTTTCGCCAAGGTAGCGAATTTATAGTAAGAACTAATCAAAAAGTAGCCTGGTCCCTAGATGGAGAATATGGAGGGTCAACAACCCTAGCTGACATTAGGGTATTAAGACAAAAAATTAGGATGAGAACAGGACTTAGGTCTAGGATTTAACAGATTTTATCAAAAGTTTATTTTATTTACTAAAGGGTTCAAATTTGTTATAATAATAATGAGAACCTAGGAGGTAAAAATGTTTAAAATCGGCGATAAAATCGTATATCCGAACCACGGTGCGGGTACTATTGATTCTATTGAAAAAAAGGAATTTTTGGGAGAGGTAAAAGATTATTACATCCTAAAAATGCCAATTGGTTCTATGGATATTTCAATTCCAATAGCAAATATTGACAAAATGAACATAAGAGATGTCATCGGCAAAGAAGAAGGCGATGAAGTACTTAAGATTTTGGATGATGAACCAACAGAAATGTCTAACAACTGGAATGTAAGATACAGAGAAAATCAAGAAATTATTAAGTCAGGCGATATTTTTGAAATTGCTAAGATGGTTAGAAATCTTACAATTTTGGATAAGGAAAAAGGTTTATCAACCACAGAAAAGAAATTGTTAAATAGAGCAAGAAGAATCATGGCTAGCGAATTGGTCATGGCAGGTTCTCTAGATAAAGAAAAAGCTGAACAAATGATAGATGAGTCTATCGGACTTTAAAAAACAAGGAGTGTTATGAAAAGAATTTTTGAAATTCTTATCACGCTAATTGGGGTAGTCCTTGGCATAGTAATTTTAAATGTAGTCAATGCCGCAAGTTTCATTATTGAACCAAGCGGCATTATATTTATTATTGCAAATGTCATAGCAGGTCTAATTGGTGGGGTAATATTTTATGTAATATTTGCATCCTTTGCAAATAAATTTATAGCCAGTATTTCAAATCTTGAAGGCCAAATGAGTGACATACCGGCAAGCAAACTGATAGTTGGAACAGTTGGTGCAATACTAGGTATTTTAATTGCAACTTTAATCTCAAGACCTTTAACCAGCCTACAATTACCTTATGTGGGCAATTCAATTTTTGTGCTATTATCTATTTTATTATATCTTGGTTTAGGTTTTTTAGGTTGGAGAGTGGCAGCTAAAAATAGCGATGATTTTGTCAACTTGTTTAAAACTAGTAAAGATAGTAAAGACTTAAAATCTACTTTTAAACTTGATAGGAGCAAATCTCCAGCAAGTCCAAAAGTACTTGATACATCAGTAATCATTGATGGTAGAATAGTAGATATTATCGAAACAGACTTTTTAGAAGGAGACCTAATCATTTCTGAATTTGTATTAGAAGAACTCCAACACATTGCAGATAGTCCAGATGATCTTAAACGTGAACGTGGCCGCAGGGGGCTAGATATCGTAAATGCTATTAAAAAGTCAGATAAGATAAATTTAAAAATAACAGACCAAGACTATCCTGATATTAAGGAAGTAGATAGTAAATTGCTAAAACTTGCCATAGATTTGGGAGCAAAAGTATTTACAAATGACTATAATCTAAACAAGGTTGCAGATGTCCAAGGCATACCTGTTTTAAATATAAACGATCTTGCAAATGCCCTAAAACCAGTTGTAATCCCTGGTGAACGTATGAGAATTGATGTCATCAAGGAAGGAAAGAGTAAAAATCAAGGTGTAGGATATCTTGACGATGGTACAATGGTAGTAGTAGAAGATGGAGATAAATTTATCGACCAAACTATAAATGCTGTTGTAACCAGTGTTTTACAAACTTCTGCAGGACGTATGATATTTGTAAAAAGTGAAGGGGAATAAATGTTTGATGGCAAATTTTTATCAGCTATAATCACATCTGCAGGCTCAGGCAGACGTATGAATAGCGATATCAACAAACCCTTTTTAAACATAGATGATAAAAAAATAATCGAACGTACTTTAGAAACTGTAACAAGTATAGATGAATTTGATGAAATAATTTTAGTCATCAGAAAAGAAGATGAAGATATTATCAAATCAATACTAAAAAATGACAAATTTTCTAAAAAAGTAAGATATGTTTATGGTAGCAGCACACGCGAGCTATCGACATTTGAAGGGCTAAAAGCCTTAAATAAAGATTGTAAATTGGTCTTAACCCATGATGGGGTAAGACCTTTTGCAAGTAGAGAGCTTTTTTATAAAACTCTTTGTGAACTAAAAGAATATAAGGCAGTGATAACTGCAACAAAAACTAAGGATACGGTAAAGATTTTGGATGAAAATATGGTTGTTGATTTTACACCAAATAGGGCCTTTGTTTATAATGTCCAAACTCCCCAAGCCTTTGATAAAAAAACTATCTTTTCTATGTATGAAAAATACGTAAAAAGCGAATTTAAAATAACTGATGACAGCCAGCTATTTGAGTTTTTTGATAGGGAAACTCCAGTAAAGGTAGTGGAGGGAGAGTATTCAAATATCAAAATTACCACAAATGAAGATATCCTGTTTGCAAGAGCTTATATAAAAAATCAAGAAGAAATTGAGGAAAATAAATGAAAATTGGAATAGGCTATGATGTTCATAGGCTAGTAGAAAATAGAGATCTAATCCTAGGTGGCATCAAATTTGATTATGAAAAGGGCCTTTTGGGGCATTCTGATGCAGATGTTTTAATCCATGCCATTATGGATGCGATTTTAGGGGCTTTAGCTAAAGATGATATAGGAAAATTATTTCCAGATACCGACCCTCAATATAAGGATATATCTTCTTTAAAACTACTTGATCATGTAGTTGAGCTTATGGAACAAAGGGGCTATAAAATTGGCAATCTTGATACAGTTATCATTTGTGAGATGCCAAAAATCAGCCCAAGACGAGATAAAATTAAAAACTTATTAGCAGAGCACTTAAAAACTGACCCAGATAATGTATCCATTAAGGCATCCACAAGTGAAGGCCTTGGTTTTACTGGAGAGGGTCTAGGAATTGAAGCTCGTGCAGTTGTAATATTAGAGGAGAAATGATGCGTAGATTTATAGCTAGTGAATCAGTAACAGAAGGACACCCAGATAAAGTTTGTGATAGAATTTCCGATGCAATCTTAGATGAGTGTTTAAAACAAGATAAAAATGCAAGAGTAGCCTGTGAAACTGTAACATCAACAGGCCTAGTTTTAGTAGTTGGAGAAATTTCTACAACAGCTTATGCACCAGTAGAACAAATCGTCCGCCAAACTATAAAAGAAATTGGATATGATGATCCAAATATTGGATTTGATCACTCAAATGTAGCCGTTCTTACATCTTTAATTGAGCAATCACCAGATATTGCCCAAGGGGTAAATAGTGCCCAAGAATTTAAGTCAACAAATGATAAATACGATCAAATTGGAGCAGGAGATCAAGGAATTATCTTTGGATATGCAGATAATGAAACTGAAGAATATATGCCGGTTTCTATAAACTATGCCCATAAGCTTGCTCAAAGACTTACAGAAGTTCGTAAAAATAAAGTTCTTGACTACCTAAGACCAGATGGCAAAACTCAAGTGACAGTTGAATATGATGATGATAAACTAGTTCGTATTGACAATATAGTAATTTCTGCCCAACATACAGAAGATGTGTCACTTGATCAAATTAGGGAAGATATCATAGCTGAAGTAATAAATAAAGTTATTGATCCATCTTTAATTGATGAAAATACTAAAATTTACGTAAATCCAACAGGTAAATTTGTAATCGGTGGGCCAAAAGGCGATAGCGGGCTTACTGGTAGAAAAATAATTGTAGACACCTACGGTGGATATTCAAAATCTGGTGGTGGAGCATTTTCAGGAAAAGATCCTACAAAAGTAGATAGATCTGCAGCTTATATGGCAAGATATGCAGCTAAAAATATGGTTGCCGCAGGTCTTGCTGATAGACTTGAAATCGGTATTTCCTATGCAATTGGTGTTGCCCGTCCACTTTCAATATATGTTGATAGTTTTGGAACAGGTAAATACGAAGATGAAAGACTTTTAGAAATTGTAAAAGAAAACTTTGACTTTAGACCACAAGCAATTATTGATAATTTGGATCTACTAAGACCAATTTATAAAAATACATCAAGCTACGGTCATTTTGGTAGAAACAATCCAGAATTTACTTGGGAAGCCCTTGATAAGGTAGATGAACTTAAAAAATATTAGGAGAAAAAATGGCAAGGATTAGAAGAAGTGTAGCTATAGACCTTGGTACAGCCAAAGTTTTAGTTTTTGTAAATAACAAGGGAGTTGTCCTTAGTGAGCCATCAGTAATTGCCGTTGATGTTTTAAAAGATGAAATACTTGCTGTGGGAGATGAAGCCAAAAAACTAGTTGGTAGAACTCCAGGAAATGTAAAAGCAGTCATGCCCTTAAAAGACGGAGTCATAGCGGACTTTCCATCTACTGAACGTATGCTAAAATATTTTTTAGATAAGTCATTAAGCAAAGCTCTTTTAAAACCAGACGTGCTAATTTGTGTGCCAAGTAGGGCAACTCAAGTTGAAAAAAGAGCGGTTCTTCAAGCAAGCGAAAATGCAGGAGCTCACAGAACATACCTAATAGAAGAGGCTTTAGCAGCCGCAATTGGTGCTGGAATTGATATTACAGATGCTGGTGGAAAATTAATAGTAGATATTGGTGGGGGAACTACTGATATAGCTGTAATTTCTATGGGACAAATTATAGCAAGTACATCAGTGCCAGTTGCTGGTCTTACTTTTGATACTGCAATTAAAGATTATATTAGAAAAAGATATGGTCTACTTCTAGGAGATAATAAGGCTGAGGAAGTGAAGATTAAAGCAGGTAGTACCGACTTTGATGGATCTATTGAGGTTACAGGACGAGAAATTTCAACTGGACTTCCACAAAAAGTTTTTGTACCTGTGGGAGAAATAGAGCTTGCTATCAAGCCTTATGTTGATTTGATTGTAGATGGGGTAAAAAAAGTATTAGAGGTAACTCCTCCAGAGCTTGCAGCAGATATTTACGAAAAACAAATTATCCTGACAGGTGGTGGAGCATACACAATTGGCCTACGCCAAAGACTAGCTGATAAATTTCAAATAGATGTAAATATTGCGGAAAATGCTGACCAGTGTGTAGTCATTGGTACAGGACGAGCACTAACATGGCTTGATGAGATTGACCAAGGTGCTGATGATTCCGTAAAAGCTAAGCAAAAAGAGTTAGAAAATAATGAAAAACTAAGGAGAAGATAATGACAAAAACATTAGTAATGGTAAGACACGGCCAAAGTGAATGGAATCTTGCAAATAAATTCACAGGCTGGGTAGATGTAGATTTATCTGAACAAGGCCAACAAGAAGCAATTGAAGCTGGTAAAAAAATAAAAGAAGCCGGCATAGTTTTTGACCACGCTCACACATCAATCTTAAAAAGAGCAATCAAAACTTGTAACTATGTCCTAGAATATTCTGAACAATTATTTGTCCCAGTAGAAAAATCTTGGAGACTAAACGAACGTCACTACGGTGCCCTACAAGGATTAAACAAAGCAGAAACAGCAGAAAAATATGGGGATGAACAAGTTCACATTTGGAGAAGATCTTATGATACACTTCCTCCAACATTATCAAAAGAAGCTCAAGAAGAACAACTAAACATGAGACAATTTAAAAATCTGCCAAAAGATGTAATTCCAGCAGCAGAAAACTTAAAAATTACTCTAGAAAGAGCTTTACCATATTTCTTTGATAATATTGCACCACAACTACTAAAAGATGAAACAATTCTAGTAGCAGCTCACGGAAACTCACTAAGAGCACTAGCTAAACACATCGAAGGTATCTCTGACGAAGATATTATGGACTTAGAAATCCCAACAGGTCAACCACTAGTTTACGAACTAGATGATGATCTAAAAATGACTAAAAAATACTATTTATAAATTTTGATATAAGGCTTGTCATAGGCAAGTCTTTTTTTCTTGACAAAGTTCAGTTAAATTTGTATTTTATATTAATGCGATGCAAATTTATATAAAAAATCTTTACATTTATATGCCAAAAGGCTATAATTAATGAAGAAAAGGAGTAGATATGAAAATAGCATCAGTCGAATACGAAAACGGTGTTTCATCTCTCTTAAATTCCCAATTTGATAAAAACGAAGTAGTTATACATAAATTTGAACAAATGGAAGATCTTATAGATCTAGACCTTAGTGAATACGATTTAATTTTGGTTGATATGACTTACAATAAGTGTCTGCAGGTGATTCAATACATAAAGCAAACGACTACTACACCTGTTATTTATCTAACAGAGAGAAACACAGACAATCCTTATGAGCAAGAACTAGATGATAAAGACTTTGTCATCCATTCAAATACTCGTGAGGAGTTTATTAACTCAGTATTTGAAAAAGTAGAAGAGATCAATGATACAAATATTGTCCGACTTGGGTTTTGTACAATGGAGGAGGATAATGGCATATTTAGGATTGGAAATGATATCCTAGACCTAACCAAATTTGAAATTAGTATTTGCTCAGTTTTAATTTCAAATATGAGTAGAATTTTAAGTAAGGATAACATTGTGGAAGCCATGAACAAAAAAGGCATGAAGACCACAGAAAGGTCTGTAAGAGAGCATATCAGAAAAATCCGCCTTGAGTTTAAAAAAGCAAATCTCAATCCAATAGAAACCATAAACCGCAAGGGCTATAAGTGGGTTTTGGATAGTTGTAAACCAAAAGATTGATTTTTGTGAAATTGTTTTCAAAAGTAATTGATATTGAGTTTTGATTGTGATATAATATTGTCAAGAACTAAATAGGTTTAGTCTCTCCCTAATGGAACAAGTTTGGTCCTCGACGCCTTTGGCGTCTGCGGTATTTTCGCGCTTAAGGCGCGACTCTTCCATTAGCCAGAGGGGCTTGTTTCGGGGTAAGGTGAAATTCCTAAACCGGCAGTTATAGTCTGCGAACCATTTTTTTTGGTTGATTTGGTGCAATTCCAAAACCGACAGTTATAGTCTGGATGGGAGAAGTATATATTTTGTATTTTTTCGTGCCCCAAGATCAGGGCATTTTTTATTTGCCCATTTTAGGAGGTAATTATGATTCAAAGAAGAAGTAAATCATTTAGTTTAGACAGAATGGTAAAAGTTGGTATTTTGGCGGGCATCTCGTATTTATTGATGTTTATTCAATTGCCTATTCCAATAGCTCCACCCTTTATGAAAGTTGATTTAGCTGATGTGCCAGCGCTAATTGGTGGTTTTGCCATGGGGCCTTTGTATGGAGTTTTAATCCAGCTTATTAAAAATGTCCTTAACCTAAGTAAAACTATGACAGGCGGTGTTGGGGAACTATCTAACTTTGTTGTGGGATCTACCTTTGTTTTGGTATCATCACTTATTTATCGAGACAAAAAAACTCGCAAAAATTCGATTTTAGCCCTTGTTTTTGGTGTCATTGCTATGAGTGCAGTTGCAACTTTATCAAATGCCTTTGTAGTTTTCCCAATCTATGCCAAGGTGATGAATATGGATCTTGAAGCATTTGCAGGTATGATTCCTGGTAATTCACTAGTAAATAATTACATCACACTTATGATTTTTTCAGTAGCTCCATTTAATATTATAAAAGGTGCTATCGAATCAATCGTAACTCAAATACTATACAAACGCATATCACCATCGCTTAAATTTTAAATTTAAAGTCATCCCTAGATTATCTAGGGATTTTTTTATTATAAATAGTATAATAATTAAGATAAAGAGGATTTATGATTATAAGTAATTTAAATGAAATGAAGGGCTTTGCATATAAATTTGCATCCCTTCTAAAAGAAAATGATGTTATAAATTTAATAGGAGATATGGGTGCTGGCAAAACCACCCTTACCAACTTTATTGCTGAGTATTTTAATATAAAAGATAGCTCCTCTCCGACATTTTCTATAGTAAATATTTACGAGGGGGAAAAAACCATTTACCACCTTGATTTATATAGAATAGAGAATCCTGATGAGCTTTTAGAAATCGACTTTGAAACATATTTTTATCCAGATGATGCCATTACATTCATAGAGTGGGCAGAAAATGGAGGCGATTTCTTGCCAAATGATATGATAAATGTCGAGATTTCAAAAATAGATAAAGATACTCGTGAGATTAAAATCCTAGATGATACAAAAAAGGGGCAAGAGATAAATGAATATTTTAGCAATTGACACCTCAACTATGATTTCTACAGTAACTATTGCAAGTAATAATGAAATTATTGGGGATTTTAATGTAAACCAGCAAAAAACTCACAGTGAGTCCTTGGTTCCTATGATTGAAAATTTATTGGATTTATTAGGGATGACTATTAAAGAGATAGATGCCTTTGTCATCTCTGAGGGGCCAGGATCTTTTACAGGTCTTAGAATTGGAATGACTGTGGCAAAAACTCTAGCGCAAGTAAATGAAAAAAAACTTATACCAATTAGCACGCTTTTGGCCCTTGCAAATAATTCTTCAAGTGAAAAACTAAAAGCACCTATGCTAGATGCTAGAGGTAATAGGGTTTATGCAGCAGTTTATGATAAGGATTATAATGAAATCATAAATGAAGACCTTTATGAGATAGAAGATTTTATTAAACTTGTTGATGATTTAAAAGAGGAAGTAGAACTTATAGGAGAAATCAGCGAAAAATATTGTGAGCAATTTAAAAATGCCCACACTTTGCCTATAAATTTTAATAATTGCATTGGCAAGTCTCTTATAAGATTAGGGCTTATTCATATAAATGATAGCCCAGATTTGTTTGAAATTAGCCCAAATTACCTTAGAAAATCCCAAGCAGAAAGAGAATACGAGAAAAAGAATAAGGTGTAAAATGATTAGAAAAATGGAAATTTCAGATGCAGATGAGGTTTATAACATAGAAAACCAGGCATTTTTTGAACCGTGGTCTAAGAAAAATCTTATAAAAGATTTGAAATCTAATTCATTTTTAAATCATTATGTTGCAGAAGTAGACGGCAAGGTGGTTGGTTTTTATATATCAAGCCATGTAATGGATGAGGCGGAAATATTTACCATAGCAGTAAATAAAAAATATAAGAAGATGGGCATTGCTACAGCTTTGCTTAACCACCTAGTAGAAACAAGTCTTTCAAAAAATATAAAAGAAGTTTGGCTAGAAGTTTCTACAAACAACATACCAGCTATAAATTTATACAAAAAATTTGGTTTTGAAATAATGGGCATTAGAAAAAATTATTACCAAAAACTTGGTGAAGATGCCTATAATATGAAAAAGGAATTGTAATGACAGATTTTTATACTTTAGGAATTGAAACCAGCTGTGATGACAGCTGTGTAGCAATTCTAAAAAATGATAGAGAGCTTTTAATAAATTTAATATCATCTCAAATTGACATTCATACACTTTTTGGTGGGGTAGTGCCAGAGATTGCAAGTAGAAAACATCTAGAAGCTATAAATCCTTTGATAAAAAAAGCCTTGGATGATACAAATCTTAGCTATGATGATATAGATTTGATTTCAGTTACCAAGGGTCCAGGACTTATGGGTTCGCTTTTGGTGGGAATATCTGCTGCAAAAGCCTTATCTCTTGCAACAAATACACCTATGATTGGTGCAAATCATATGCAAGGTCATATTTGTGCAAACTATATAGCCCATAAAGACTTAGAACCTCCATTTGTAACACTAGTAGTAAGTGGAGGACACACTTATCTTGTAAAAGTAAATTCCTACACAGATTATGAAGTAGTAGGCAAAACTCGTGATGATGCAGCGGGTGAATCCTATGACAAAGTTGCAAGAAAAATGGGGCTTGGCTATCCAGGTGGTCCAAAAATTGATAAACTTGCCAAAGAAGGAAATGGATCTGCCATAGATTTTCCAAGGGTAAGACTTGAAAAAGATTCATATGATTTTTCTTTTTCAGGACTTAAAACAGCGGTCTTAAACCATATGAACCAAGAAGAACAAAAGGGAAATGAAATCAATAAGGCAGACCTTGCTGCAAGTTTTCAAGAGGCAGTTGTGGATGTTTTGGTAGAAAAATCCATGAGACTTTTAAAAGAAACAGGCTTTGACAAATTTGCCCTAAGTGGCGGAGTTGCAGCAAATAGTAGATTAAGGGAACGTATGGCAGAAGAATGTGCTAAAGAAAATATCAAATTTTATTATCCATCCCTTGAACTTTGCACAGACAATGCAGCAATGATTGCCATGGCAGGGTATTTAAACTATCAAGCAGGTGAAGTATCTGATAAATTTATGAAAGTTTACCCAAATTTAGAAATTTAAGATATAATATAAATTATGAGAAGAAAAAGAAGTGAAAACTTAGACTTATTAAAAAAATATAATAAAATGCAAACGATAAGTTCTGTAATTTGGATACTAGCTGGTATTGGGGTTTTGGTATTTGGGATTTATTATAAAGAAATCTTTGAAATTATCTTCGGAATCCTTGCATTTATTTACGGGATAGCTGTATTAAGAATTAGAAATGTAAGTCTAGGTGCAATTGCAAGAAGCGAGAGGAAAAGATTAAATATCCTCGTTATTGCAATTGTTGTCTTTTCACTTGTAAATCCAATAGGAAATATCCCTGTAATCTATGATTTGTTAAAAAGGGATTATGTACTTAGGGGAGGATTTGATGAAAAATAAGATTAAGATTTTTTGTCTAGTCCTCGTTTTTATGCTAACAAGTACCTCTTGTGCAAAAAGAAGATTAGACCAGCTAGAAGCAAGGCGAACCAAAACTATTGTCAATGATGGGGGATTTAACGGTAGTGATGATGTTTTTTTCCCAGATAATATTGACAAATATGATATTGCCTCTTATTTAAAATGGTATAAAGACTTGCAAACACCACCAAAATTACAATTGCCCGCTCCAGAAAAACCAGAAGATCTAACAAATAAAGAAATGATAGAAGATTTTAATTATGTTTTTAAGGAACTTAAGGCAAATTATCCATTTTTTAGAGTTTTAAAAAGAGAGTATAATGTTGATTTTATTGGCTCCTATAATAAATATCTTAAACGCATAGAAAATGCAAAAACTGACCAAGAATTTATAGACGAGATGACAGGAATTATAGGAGAGCTTAACAATTCCCACGCTAGGATTGCAGATAAAGCTTATGTTCAAAACACGTTAAAATATTATTCCAAAAATTGGAATACCCCATCAATTTATTATGAATTTTTAAAAATGAACAAGCAAGTAGTGAGAAATCGCTACGACCTAGATGGCGAGCAAACGTTAGATTCAGGTCAAAAGTCCCAAAAAAGAGCCCTTTCATTTATGAATAAAAAACAAGAGACGAATTTAAGTCTTGAAAGTCCAGCAGAAGGAATTGCTATTTTAAAGATAAATTCTATGGTTGACCCAGAAAAATTTAGCCAAGATGAGGCGATTTTAGATGAGTTTTTAAGAAATAAACACCTTTATAAGGCGCTAATAATAGACATCCGTGAAAACTACGGGGGCAATATGGATTATTGGCAAAAATTCCTTTTACCAAAAATCCTAAAAAGCCCAAAATCAGTAACTAACCACTTATTTTTCAAAGACTCAGATAGGGCCAAATTAATCTTAGCAGATGATACCTTAAATATCGAAACCCTAAAAAATGTTGATATTTCAGGGGTAAAGCTAGAACATTCAAGTGATCTTAAAAACTTTGACTACTATATAAAAGACACGATTACAGTAAACCCTGATGAATCTAACAAAGAATATGGATTTGATGGAAATATTTATCTAATGGTTGATAAAGCGGTATTTTCAGCCGCTGAAGGCATGGCAAGCTTTATGAAAAATTCTGAATCAGCAAGCCTAATCGGTGAGACAACCGGAGGAGATGGGATAACCCTAGGAGTGATAAATGATGTTATGCCAAATTCAGGCCTAGTTTTTACCTATACAAATACTCTAGGCTATGCACCAGATGGTTCAATAGATGCAGAAAAACGCACAGTACCAGATATAGAATCATCTTCCTTTAAAAATTCTATAGAAACTATCCAAGAAATAGAGGCGGGTAATTTTTAAAAATAAAAAATTTAATATTATAATTAGAAAAATAAAAAAATATGAGAATTTATCAAATTCTCATATTTTTTATTACAAATGTTATATTTAAACTTTACTTGTCAGATTTATTAGCTAAATTTGGGCTATAAATTACTAGTTTTTTAAGGCCGGTATATATTCTATGGACAGAGTATATAAGTAAAGGTGGCTTAATTAAGAAATACGTAGAATAGGTTATATCCTTAACATAAGTACTTCCTCCAGTCCTACTTAAAATGAGGTCTGAAACATTACTGTCTGTTATTTGATAGGCTATAATAATTCCTATTACCCCAAATATAAAGTCTAACCACATTAACTTTAATAGCATTGACTTGCTTTTTTTGTCATCATCCATCTCTTTGTTTCTCCTCAAAAAATACTCACCATATAAATGGGTTTTAACAACATTGTCTCTTTTCTTGTAACTTTTTCGGTTATTTAATATAATCCTACTTCTGATTATATAGTATTCAAGTTCAAAAATTATATTTTTAACAACTATATTTAAAAGTACACAAATAGGTATTTTGTTATGAGGTAGCATTTAATGTAAATAAAATTATATACTATCTATTATAAAACAGTAGCTGAATATCTTTGAAACTTAAAATGAATAGTATATATAAATAATAAACTTATATTAAAATTAGGAGATTAGATAATTAGTCATTGGAAATTATACAATTAAAAAAGCTAGGATAAATGAGCTGAACCCCAAAATCCGGAATATGGATTGAGGGGTTTTTTCATGCCAAAATATACAAAAAAATTTAAAATTAAATTAGTTCTGGAGTACTTATCAGGTCAAACAGGTGGACGACCTGCAATAGCAAACAAATACAATATACCTGATAGCACTCTAGAAAATTGGATTAACAAATATAACTCAGGAGGGTTTTACGACTTAACTAAAAAGCAAAATAACAAGAAATACACTAGTGAATTTAAACTATCTGTAATACAATATAGACAAATCAATAATATCTCATACAGGCAAACCGCAGAGCACTTTGATATCACTAATGGATCAGTAATATGTAACCGGGAGAAAGCATATCGAGAACGTGGTTTATCTGGATTAGAAGATAACAGAGGAAGGCCTAAGAAAGATATGTCTAAATCAGAAAAGAAATCAAAGAACGAAAAAACAATAGTTGAGTCTGAAAGAGAAGAACTAATAAGACTTAGAGAAGAAAATAAATATCTAAAGATGCAAATACTATTCGAAAAAAAGTTTCAAGCCTTGCTACTAGAAGAGGAAGCAGAAGCAAGGAAAAAACAAAGATAATACTTCATCTTCTTAAAGAACATCCTGAAACAAAAGCAAGTGAATGGATAAAAGTAGCTAAGCTTGCTAAATCTTCATACTATGAGTGGAAAATTAAATTAGAAAATCCAGAAGACAAAGATAAAGAAATCAGAGAAGAAATTAAATTAGTAGTTAAAAAAACTAAAGGTAGGTATGGCTACAGAAGAGTAAGTACAGTTCTAAGAAACAAAGGCTTAATAGTAAATCATAAAAGAGTTCTTAGAATCATGAAACAAGAAGGACTCTTATGCACTAAATTTAAAACTAGGTCAAGAAAATACTCATCATACAAGGGTCAAGTAGGTAAAATAGCTTCTAACGTAGTTAATCGTAACTTTAAAGCCAGTAGACCTAATAGGCTATGGTTAACAGATATAACTGAATTTAGAATTAAAGGTCATGAAGATAGACTCTACCTATCACCAATACTAGATGCATACAACAGCGAGATAATTAGCTATACACTAAGTCATCACCCAACAATTAAACTGACCAACTCAATGTTAGACAAAGCAATAAAAGGTATTAGTTCTAAAGACAATTTAGCAATACACTCAGACCAAGGATTCCATTACCAACATAGTTCATGGTCTAGTAAACTAAGAAAACTAAATATAATACAAAGTATGTCAAGAAAAGGGAATTGTCTAGACAATTCTCCGATGGAAAACTTCTTTGGTATACTAAAACAAGAAATGTACTATGGTGTAGAATTTACAAGTTATGATCAATTAAGAAAAGAAATAGAATTATATATCAAATGGTACAACGAAGACAGAATAAAGACAAAATTAAACGGAATGTCACCTGTTGATTACAGATTACATTCCGCTTAAAATATTATTAAGTTATTCCGTGTTTATGGGTTCAGCTCATAAAACCTAGCTTTTTGCTTATTTTTTATTTTTTTGATTTTTACTCAAGAAATAGTAAGCGCCTAGGGCTATAACTAATATACCCACTACATATCCAAGACTTTTTATACCTGTTTTTACAATGCTTGCTGCATTAGTATTTTCTCTTGGAGCTACTGTTTGGTTGGCTTCTGTTTCGTTAAATTCTTCTTCTTTATCATCGTCAGTATCTTCGTTTGTATCTTTGTCTTCATCATTTAGTTCTGGAGACTTGGTTTCGTTGTCGATAGTTACTGTTTTTGGTACTTCCTTTTCTTGGCTTTGATTTTCTGAATCTTTATTTACTTCAGCATTAGTATTTTCTGCCCCGTTATCTTTTTTATTATCATCAGCATTTGATTCACTTAATGCTTTTTCAGTAAATGGATATAGCCATGAGTCAGATCCTAGGTCAGATGTGTAGTTTGCTGATGCATCTAACTCTTCGTTTGATAATTTAGCATCTTTGTTTGTATCTATGGCATCAAGTTCTCTTTTTTGGGCATCAGATAATTCTTTATACTTACTGCTTGTTTTATCATTTTTTAAAAAAGCAGATTCGTTTTGAGTAGCTGATGATCCTGTAGTTTGTGTAGGATTTTCTATAGTTTGACTTTCTTCTATTAGATTTTGATCACTTGTATCTGTATTTCCAGCTATAAATGATTGATTTTCTATCTCTGTTTCATCTTCTTTTTCTAAAGATGCTGGGATTTCAAAGTTCAGTTTATCTGCACTTTTTAGAAAATCATTTAAAAGCTCATTTGCTTTTTCATTTTCTTTATTTTCATTAGCTTTATTTAAAATCTCATCGTATTTTGATTTTAGATTTACATCAGCTGAGTAATAAGCTTTTGAGTTTTGGACTGCTTTTATATTTTGCTCGAGATTTTGAGGTTTTTCACTTGTTTCATCTTCAAAAAGAATGCCGTTTGTAATAAAGTTTTGTGTGGCTAGATCTATATTTTTAATCTCTTCATCTGTCAATAAAAGAGACTCTTGTTTTTGCTCTTGGCTAATTAAAGATTTTAGATATTCGCTTTGATCTTTAATTTTAGCAAGGTCATCACTATTTAAAACTTTTTGGCTATCTTTTATGAGCTCTTTAAAGCTTTGTGCATCTATTTTTTTTATTAGTTCAATATTCGCCTTTAAATCATAACGTAGATTGTATTCTTCTCCAAATCTGTTTGCTAGATTTTCTAAATCTTTTTCTAGCTCTGGATTTGGAGTGATAGCCTTGTTTTTTTGTTCTAATAAATTATTATAGGCTTCTATTTCATTTTTTGAAGCCTTATCAATATTTTTTAATTCATTTATATTTTGGATTTCTACTTCCGTATCGATTGCTAATGAGTTTGTAACTGGTGCGGCTAAGCCAATAGCAAGGGTGAGGATAAGTATTTTTCCGTAATTTTTAATTTTCATAATATACTCTTTCTCTTTATACTTTTTTATATTATTATATTAAAAATTAAGGATTTTTCAATCAAAAAAAGCTAGGACAAGAAGTCCTAGCTTTAGTATAATTAACCTTTTAGTCCCTCAGCTTGTCTTAGCATATTTTCTACAACAATGTCGTGAATTTCTCCAAGGCTTGCTCCATATTCTAAGATTTCCCAAGGTCTATTTGTGTGAAAGTGGATTTTGATTAGTTCTTCATCACCTACTGCAAGTAGGCTGTCTCCTTCAAAGTTTTCTGTAATGTGATCAAAGATTTCATCTTCATCTAAATTTTCACCTGCTATTAGCAATTGTGTATCAAATTTAAAATCTCCTATATCTACCATATTTCCTCCTAATTACTGTTTCCTTTTGTTAAATTTCTCTTAAGTTCATCTTCTAGCCTTGCTATTTCAGCTTGGGCCAAAGTCCTATTTTTCTTACCCTCGATTTGGATATTTCTAACTTCTTCTATTGTAGAAATAAGTTGGTCGTTGGTATGTTTGATTGTATCTAGGTCTATAATACCGCGTTCTGTAGCTTTTGCAGTTTCTATTGTGTTTTGTTTTAAGGTATCTGCATTTTTTCTTAAAAGCTCATTGGTTAGGTCTGTTACTCTTTTTTGGGTGGCAATAGCTTGGTTTGTGTGATTCATCCCAAGGGCTAAGACCATTTGGTTTTTCCAAAGTGGAATGGTATTTACTATTGTGGTTTGAATTTTTTCTGCCATTATTGAGTTTGATGATTGTACCATCCTGATTTGTGGAGCCATTTGGATTGACACCATACGGGTTAGGTCCAAATCATGAAGTTTTTTCTCAAATCTATTTGCTTGAGCTTTTAGATCGTTTACTTTTTGGGCATCTAATGGCAAATTAGATTCTTTAGCTTGGGATTCTATGGCTGGGATTTCACTTGCATAAGTTTCTTGAAGTTTTCTATTTCCAGCTTCAATATACATGGTGATTTCTTTGTAGTATTCTTCGTTTAAGTCATACATCTGATCTAGCATTGAAATATCTTTCATAAGTGTTATTTGATGATTTTCCAAAGTTTTGGCTACTTCATCGATATTTTTTTCTGCTGATTGGTAGCGGACTTTTAAATCTTCTACTTTATTTACTTGTTTTTTTAAAAATCCTAGGGGACCAGAAGCTTCTTCACGCTCCATATCACGGATGTCCATAACAACTGAATCAAGCAGCCCCCCGATTTCTCCAAGGTCCTTATTACGAACTGTATCTAAGGTTTTTTCTGAGAAATTTGAAATCTTTTTTTGAGCACCTGATCCATATTGAAGGATGATGTTTGTATCTTCAAGATTGATCTTTTTAGAAAAATCATCTATCATTTTTTCTTCTTCTGGAGAAAATTTTACATTATTTTCTACCAAATCAGGACTTTCATTGGTTATGTTATCTAATTTGCTATCATTTTCATCGGCACCGTCTAAAGTTAATTTTATATCACTCATTGATTACTCCAATCATCTTCTGCATAACCTTCTTGGTTTAAAAGTAAGTTTATTGTGTCAATGTCAGTTTTTATATCCATGGCCCTATCTGATAAAAGTTCTACTTTTATTTTATCAAAAGCTTCGCCAATAGTAATTATTGACTCGTTTATTTGCCCCATAGAATTTGTTATCTTTGAATTATTCGTACGCATCATTTCAAAATCACAATAGCTTTCTACTAGTTTTGCGGTAGTTGGCAAATAGTAGTCGCTAAATTTATTTAGGGCGTAGGACTTTTCTGGATATTTTTCTACTATATTTAGTATATCTCTTGAATTTTTTAAAAGTTTATCTACATTTGTTTTAAAGTTTGTATCATTTATTTTTGCTTGGCTTGTCTTTATTTCGTTTATGACAACTTTGCCTTGGTCAAGGATTTCTCTAGATCTTTCAAAGCTTAAGTCTTCTACTAAAACTTCATCTTCACTTTCAGTTTTTACCCTGGCTTCAGGGATTTCTTTTTTCTTATCCTTATAAAGCCTAAAGGTAGGGATGTCTAGGATAAAAAGTGAATCATCTTCTACTATGCGGGCTTGATGAAAGTAGCCGCGTTTCATCATTTTTGTAAGATCTGATACAGTTTTTTCTTCTGTCTGAGCAACTGCACTTGCAAGATCTCTTATAGAAATAACTGTATTGTTGCCAAGTTCTCTCAAAAATCTCACATAATTATTGGTAAGTCTAAAATACTCTTTACTAGCTTTCCAGGAAATATAAGGAAAGGATAGGGTTAGCGCAATTAAAAATAAGATTATGACAAACCCCTCAATATCACCAAAAGTAAAGAAGTCAATTACAGATGCTATAGTAGGAGGAATTAGTATTATTCCTGATAAAATAGATGCTGCCTGCCAACCCTTAGCCTTGGAAAGCTCTGGGGGTTTTTGTTCGCACACTTCTTTATTTCTAGTTTGGGGTAAGTTTTCTGTTTTTTCCTTTGATTCTGTAAATTTTTTTAGGGTATTATTAACAGAATTCTTAATAGACTCGCCAATTCCATAAAAATCTATATCATTAAAGTTAAAATTGTTTTTATTATCAGTCATCGCTACTCCTTGTATTATTAATATCATACCCTAATCTTTAATAAATTTAAATTAGTTTTAATTTATATTAAATTAGTCATCTAAATCAATTATCTTATCAAAGCTATCTTTAACTTTTGTTATACTATCCCTGTTGCCAAAGGCTACTAAATTATCTTTTTGCATAGATTTTTCAAATAAATCTGCATAAGCTTTTATATCATCAAGACTTGCGCTTTTTATTTCTGCTAAGATTTCTTCTGGATCAAATGGATTTTCTTTTTTATATCTACCATAATCTTCATCAGCTAGGGTAGATGGAGATTTTGGTCTAAGAATAGAGCCCATTGATGAAATTTGTTGGTTTTCAAAGTCTCTACTTGTAAGGGAGATGTTTTTTGTAAGCTCTCCAATAGAATCAAAACTTTCAATAGTTTTTAAAATATTTGGATCGCGGTAGGAGTATGTTGAAATCAGTCCTGATCTATTTGCAGTGATTCCAGCTCCATATGCGCCGCCCTTAGCACGGATAAGTTCATAAAGGTATGGATTTGATAAAATTGAAGTAGCTACCATGAGCTTACCATCAAAATCTTCGCCAAATTCTTTTATATTTGCAGTTTTTGAAATGTAGTTTACATTTGCATTTGAAAGGATGGCTTCCTTATAAGATTTAGGATAAAATTCTATTTCTACTTGATCTTGTTTTTCTAATAAGGAATCAAATTTATCGTTAATAATTTTTCTCATCTTCTCAAAATCATTTTTTGAGCAAGTGATATTTATTTCTAGATTTTCAGTAAATATTTTTTTGTAAATGCTATTTATTTTACTTAAAAATTCATCGAAATTATTTTTAACTTCATCTATGACAGTTTTTAAGAATAAATAAGAACCAATGCCATTAAGCTCATCTTTAATCATAGAAGCCTTATCGATATGAGCATTTGCTCTATTTATTGCCAAAATATGGCCTTGGTCATACATGCCAGATTCAAAATATGATTTTTTCATACGAAGGACTTCTAAAATCCTTTTTTGATTATCAAATTTGGAATTAAACATAAAATCAGACATCAAATCAAGTCCCTTTTGAGCTGTTTCAATAGTTGATGTAAATGAAACTTTTTCTAGTCTTGCAATATCCTTATCATTTACATTTATAAATGCATTTGAGAAATTTGGGCTTGATAGGTATTGAAAAAGCACATCATCTATTTCGGTATAGGCCATATTTTCTGTATCAACTGAGCCCATAAAGTCATTTATAAGTGAAAGATAACCTAGCTCATTTAAATTTAAATGATTTATGTCAAAATATAGCGAAGTATAGATTAAACCAGCTGTATCAATATCGTGGTAAATATAGGTGAATTTATCATCGATAAGTTCACGAGCAGTTTTCTCTAGCTTTGTTGGTACATCTTCTATATTTAATACTGGAATTGTGGCTTTTTCTTCTTCAGTATCTGCCTTATTTTGGTGGATTTCTAATCTTTCTAAATCGCTTTTTATTTTTGCTAAATCTTCATCATTCATATTTTTATTTAGATCTGCAATGTAGTCGTCTAAATCTTTTTGTTTATTAGCCGTATAATCACTACTTGGTTTTGCAATATAGATTAACTTTGTTGGATTGTCTAAAAAGTTTTCTTTGATGAAGTTTTCATAATAGTTTGTATCTATTAGTTGTCTTAGCTCATCTAAGTAGTCAATTATATTAAAGGTCTCAAAAATTGGCTTATCAAATTGCCACATTAAAAAGTAGGTTAGTCCTCGCATTACAGAAATTAATTGATCTCTTTGTCCATATTCAAAAATAGAAAAGGCTGCCTTTAAACTTTCCTTATTCATGCCATTTGCAGCATCTTTCAAACCATTTTCAATTATTTCAACAAATTTATCTAGTTTTGCTCCATCAGCTTTTTGGGCTTGTAAAATTATTGAGCTTCTTACCCCATAGCCAACCCTTGCAGAAAAGTCATCTGGGTCAATTTCTTTGTTGATTTCATTTTTGATTTTGGATGAATCCATGTGAAACAAGGCACTAATGAGGATAAGGAGGGTAAGATAGTATTTTGTATCTTGGCCTTCCTTAGTCAAAAATCCATAAAGCAAGTAATCAGCGTTTTCTTGTTCACTATTGCCAGGATAAGTTGATTTTATAATATCAGAATAATAATTATCCGGCACCTTTATTTCAAAATCAAGGTCTTTGTAATCATAATTTGATAAATATTCCTTATCCAAGTGGTCCAAATAAAAATCTATATCCAAATCCCCATAAAAATATATATAAGCGTTTGAAGGGTGGTAGTGAGTCTCATAAAAATTTACAAATTCATCATAGGAAATTTTATAAATATCAGCTGGATCTCCACCAGATTCGTATTCATAAGGACTATTTTTATAAAGATGGGCTATAAAATCATCGTAAACAAGTTCATCAGGATCGGTAAGAGCGCCCTTCATTTCATTATAAACTACCCCAGAAATACCAGTGATTTTGTCGTTATCAATTTCATAATGCCAGCCTTCTTGGTCTAATATTTCTTTTTTGTGGCGAACACTAGGGTTAAAAACAGCGTCCAGATATACGTCAGTTAGATTATAAAAATCTTTATCATTTTCGCTAGAAACTGGGTAAACTGTCTTGTCTGGATAGGTCATAGCATTTAAAAAAGTTTGAAGCGAAGAACTTGCCATATCCATAAATGGCTCGCGAGTCCTATATTTTTTTGACCCATTTAAAACTGAGTGCTCCATAATGTGGGCCATGCCCTTAGAGTTTGTTGGTGGAGTTTTAAATCCTATACCAAATGTTTTATTTTTATCATCATTTTTTACATATACAACTTGTGCCTTGGTTTTATCGTGTTCATAAAGATAAACCTCAACACCCATTTTTTTGTAATTTTGTTTTTCCTTTAAAGTGTAAGTCATAATTCCTCCGTTTTTTTAACTATACTCCAACAAATATTTATCGATATTGGGTAAAAATTACAGAGATATATTTTAGGAGGATTTATGAAGAAAATAAAAACCCAGGAACTAACAGTTATGGCAATTTGTCTTGCCCTGATGGTAGTTTTAGGTACTGTTTTATATTTTGTGGGCAGGTCTTTACCAATACCTGGAGGTAGGCTTTTAGCCATGGCCCCTGCTTTTTCTTTTATTTTTACTGCTCTAATACTTAGGATTAAAAAAATTGGAGTTATTTCTTTTGTTTCTTTTGTATTTGGAATATTTTTACTAAAATTTTCAATATTTGGAGTCTTAGCTATTTGGATAAGTGCATTTTTGGCTGACATTTTGACATTTTTGTTAATTAGAAATTACAAATCATATAAGGACATATACCTTACAGTCCCAATAAATGGATTTTTTCAAGTGTGGACTTCTTATATTGTAGTTATGAAATTTGTCCCAGAATCAAAATTTACACAAGCAGCCCTAATTCCAACCCTAATATTATCAGTGGTGGTTTATTTAATTGGATATTATTCTTCAAAATATTTTCTAAAATTAATGGAGAGAAGATCTCTATTGGGCGAAAAATTTGAAGATAAGCAAATAAAAATGAATTATGAAAAGAGGTAAGAAATGAAACTTGGTATACTTGGATCAGGAAAAATAGTACAAGAGGTTTTACCTGTACTAAATGAAGTAGAAAATATTGAACCAGTAGCAATTGCTGCACGAAATGAAGAAAAACTTAAAAGATTGTCAGAAGAATTTGCAATAGAAAAATATTATGTAGGAATAGAAGAATTACTTGCCGATGAGCAAATCGATACTGTATATGTTGCCCTTCCAAATAATTTGCATTTTGATGCTATGGATAAGGCAATTGATGCTGGAAAAAATATTATTTGTGAAAAGCCATTTACATCAAATGCCTATGAAGCAGAGATTATAATACAAAAGGCTAAAGAAAATAATGTGTTGATAGTAGAAGCTATAAGTCACAGATTTATCCCAAACGCTATAGAGGCCAAAAAAATTGTAAATGACTTAGGAGATATCAAAATAGTTTCATTTAATTATTCCCAATATTCTTCAAGATATGACAAATTTAAAGAAGGCATAATCGAGCCAGTATTTTCCCTAGAAAGTTCCGGTGGAGCCTTAATAGATCTAAATTTATATAATGTAGCCTTTGCAGTAGATACTTTTGGCCTACCAAAGGATGTAAAGTACTTTGCAAATATTGAAAAAAATATAGATACATCTGGTATTGTTATTTTGGATTATGAGGACTTTAAAGTATCCTGCATTGGATCAAAAGATTCTGCTGCACCGATGGTAAATACCATCCAGGGAACAAAAGGAACTATTGAAATTCCAGATGCCCTTAATAGCTTTGAGGAGTTTAATCTAGAAGAAGTGGGAGATGATGGTCAATATTCTTTCCAATTTAACGAAAAGGGAAGATCAAGACTATATTATGAATTTGTTGCCATAGAAGAAATTTTAAGGACTCGTGATGAGCAAAGAGTGAATGAATTATTAGATAAAACTTACAATTATATAGAAGTTTTAACTAAAGCAAGATTTGATGCAAATATTTATTATCCTGCTGATAAAATTCGTTAAATTTGTGATATAATTAATTCGTAAGTCATTTTAATATGAATTTATATATTTTAATTTAATGAAAGGAGAGAAGATGGTAGGAATAATACTTGCAAGTCACGGCCACTTTGCTGAAGGTATCAAAGAATCTGCCCAAATGATATTTGGTGAGCAAGAAAAATTTGAAACAGCAATTCTTTTGCCAAGCATGGGACCGGATGACTTAAGAAGTGAGCTTGAAGCTTGTATCAAAAAAGTGGATAGCGATGAGATTTTATTTCTAGTTGATCTTTGGGGAGGCACTCCATTTAACCAAACTTCGAATTTACTTGAAGGCCATGAGGATAAATGGGCAATAGTTGCAGGTATGAACCTTCCTATGGTTATAGAGGCCTTATCAGAAAGATTTACAAACGAATCTTCACACGCAATTGCAAAAGCAATCGTAGGCTCAGCCAAAGAAGGAGTAAAAATCAAGCCTGAAGACTTAAACGAAGTAAGCGAAAAGGTAAACGAAACAAATGATGTAGATGATGCCCAAGCCCTAGTTGATGCAAAAAAAGCATCAGACGGATCAATTCCAAAGGGAACAGTTATTGGAGATGGTAAAATCGACATAGTCCTAGCTCGTATCGATACTAGACTATTGCACGGTCAAGTTGCAACTAGCTGGACAAAAGCTACAAAACCAGATCGCATCATAGTAGTTTCAGATGCAGTAAGCAAGGATGCCTTAAGAAAATCAATGGTAATGGAGGCTGAACCTCCAGGAGTAAAAGCCCACGTAGTTCCAATTTGGAAAATGAAAGAAATTTTAGATGACCCTAGATTTGGTGCAACACGAGCTATGCTTTTATTTGAAAAACCAGAAGATGTATTAGAATTATTAGAACTAGGTGGCAAGATTGATCATGTAAATATAGGATCAATGGCTTACTCTGAGGGAAAGGTAAACCTTACAACTGCCGTTTCTATGGGAAAATCAGACGTAGAAACTCTAGAAAAATTAAAAGACCAAGGTGTAACTTTCGATGTTAGAAAAGTCCCATCAGATAAAAAAGAAAAACTTGATAATATGCTTAAAAAAGCAAAAACAGAATTAAATATGAATTAGGAGAAGAAATGACTGCTATTAATATTATTTTAATCTTTATAGTAGCCTTCCTAGCAGGTTGTGAAGGGATTCTTGATCAATTCCAATTTCACCAACCATTAGTTGCTTGTACTTTAATTGGTCTAGTAACTGGACACTTTAAAGAAGGTATCATGCTAGGTGGTGCGCTACAAATGTTGGCCCTAGGTTGGTCAAACGTTGGAGCAGCAATCGCTCCGGATGCAGCTTTAGCATCGGTTGCATCTGCGATTATTATGGCTCTTGCCCTAAATGGAGGAACTACTAATGCTGTAGAAGCTAGAAGTACAGCTATTACTTTAGCAATCCCACTATCAGTAGCTGGTTTATTTTTAACCATGCTTGCAAGAACTATAGCAATACCTATGGTTCACGCTATGGACTCTGCTGCTGAAACTGCTAACTTTAAAAAAATTGAAAGAATCCACTGGACCGGTGTTCTTATGCAGGGACTTAGAATTGCAATTCCAGCACTTATTTTATGTTTTATCCCAGCAAAAGTAGTCACTGATGCCCTAAATGCTATGCCTGAGTGGTTAAAAGGTGGTATGCAAGTTGGTGGTGGAATGGTTGCAGCTGTTGGTTATGCCATGGTTTTAAATATGATGAGTACCAAAGAAACTTGGCCATTTTTTGCCCTTGGTTTTATCATTGCAGCTATACCAGATATCACACTTATAGGCCTTGGAGTCATAGGTATTGCATTTGCACTTATATATATGAAACTTAAAGGTATTGCCCAAAGTGGCGGAGGAGCTAGCGGAAATTCTGGCGATCCACTTGGCGATATTATAAATGATTATTAAGGAGGGATCTTATGACTGATAACAAAAAAGATAAAGATATAGAAGTTTTTGAAGCAGACTCTAGCAATAAAGTTATAAAAAATGAAGATCCTGCGGTTAAAAAAGAAGTTATAAAAGAAGAACCAGTAAAGACTGAAGTAGTCGAAACAAAAGAAGAAGTTGTAGATGAAAAATCAGAAACTAAAAATGCAGATAGAATAGAATTGCCAAAAAATGTCAGAAGAAAAATCTGTAACAGACACCAATTCTTACAAGGTACATGGAACTTTGAAAGAATGCAAAATGGTGGTTGGGCTTATTCTTTGATTCCAGCTATCAAAACCTTATACCATGACGAAACTAGTCAAGCATCAGCACTAAAACGTCACTTAGAATTTTACAACACCCACCCATATGTATCAGCACCAGTTTTAGGTGTAACCCTTGCAATGGAAGAAGAAAGAGCAAATGGAACAGCTATTGATGATGCAGCAATCAACGGGGTAAAAGTTGGTATGATGGGACCTCTTGCTGGTGTAGGAGATCCAGTTTTCTGGTTTACAATTAGACCTATTTTAGGAGCCTTAGGTGCATCTTTAGCTTTAAGCGGAAATCCACTTGGACCAATTTTATTCTTTGTCCTTTGGAACATAATTAGATATGCTTTCCTATGGAAGACCCAAGAAGCAGGTTACAAGGCTGGTAATGAAATTACTAAAGACTTATCAGGTGGACTTTTAGGTAGGGTTACTCTAACAGCTTCTATCCTTGGTATGTTTGTAATAGGTGCCCTTGTACAAAGATGGGTAAGTGTAGACTTCCCTGTAGAAATTACAAGAGTTGCTCAAGATAGCAAAACATTTATAGATTGGGCAAATCTACCAGGTGGATCAGAAGGCATAAAACATGCTCTAGAAATGTATGAAACCTACGGGGCAAATGCCTTTAACCCAGAAAAAGTTACAACACTTCAAGATAACTTAGATATGCTTGTGCCAGGGCTTATGCCATTATTACTAACACTTGGTGTATCAAAACTTCTTAAAAAAGATGTTTCACCAATCGTAATCATCGTTGCCCTATTTATCATCGGTATCGTTGCTAGATACTTTAATATAATGTAGGTTATGATAGAGTCACAAAACAAAACTATCGACTTATCAATAAAAGCAAAACATCTCCAGGGTTTCACTAGCTTAGGAGATGTTGTTATAGGCGATAAGGCTTTTGAATATTACAACGAAAAAAATCCTAGGGACTTTATCCAAATCCCACGGAGCGAGATAGAACTTATTACTGCTGAAGTTATTTTTAAAACCAAAATCCCACGATTTGCCATTCACACCAAGCAAAATGGAGATTTTATATTTTCGACAGTAGATAATAAGAAAACCCTACGAGCCATAAATAAATATATACCAGGAGAAAAGCTTAGAAAATCACTTTCTTTATTAGATTATATTAAGCGTGCCTTTAAAAAATAGAGTACCAAAAGGGTGCTCTTTTTTTGTTTTAAATTGGGTATATATTTTAACAAAGCTTTATCTGGAAAACATTTGCAAAAAATGTGGAAAAGTAAATTAATTTGCTATATAATTAACTTATAAGGATTTAGAAAACATAATTTTTTAAAAAAATATAAATGTTTTCACAAAGGAGAAAAATATGAAAAATTATACTACATCCAAAATTAGAAACTTAGCTTTAGTCGGTCACTCAGCAAGCGGTAAGACTAGCCTTGCTGAAGCACTTTTATACAAAACAGGTGCAATCGATAAAAAAGGAAGAGTTGAAGAAGGGTCTACAGTTTCAGACTATGAGGCTCAAGAGAAAAAAAGAGGGATTTCTATCCAAACTTCAATTATTCCTGTTGAATACGAAGACTACAAGATAAACTTTATAGATTCTCCTGGATTTTTTGACTTTGAGGGTGAAGTTTTGCAGGCTCTTAGAGCTAGCGAGGCAGCGCTTTTTGTAATTGACGGAGAAAATGGGATAGAAGTTGGCACAGAAAAATATTGGAACTACACCCAAGAGATAAATCTCCCATCAATTATTTTTGTAAACAAACTTGATAAGGAAAATGCTCATTTTAATAAGGTGGTATCAGATCTTCACATCGAGTTTGGAAAAAAAGTTATACCTCTAACATTGATGCTTGGTGAGGGAGATGAATTTGAAGGTGTTATCGATGTTTTAGATAAAAAAGCCTACACTTACGAAAATGGTGAGAAAAAAGAAGTAGAAATCCCAGAAATCCGTCTAGCAGAGGTAGATGCAGTTTATGAAGAAATCATAGAAGCGGTAGCAGAAACTGATGATTCGTTAATGGAAAAATTTTTTGAAGGAGAAAAATTTTCTGAAAGCGAATTTAGAAAAGGTCTTACAGAAGCCATTCTTAATGGTACTGTTGTACCACTTATCGCAGGATCTAGCGAAAAAGAAATAGGACTTACTCAGCTGTTAGAAGTTATTACTAGATATATGCCATCCATTGATGATGAGGTAGCTCATATAGGTTTTAGAGTAAAAGATGGTTATGAAGCATTCGATGCAAATGAAGATGCACCATTCTCAGCAGTAGTTTTCAAAACCCTTGCAGATCCATTTGTTGGTAAAATTTCTATTTTTAAAGTATTATCAGGTTCAGTATCGAAAGATGATAAGATTTTAGACGTTACAAAAAATAAGGAGCTTAAGGCTTCAAATTTATTTTTCCTAAGGGGCAAAGAGCAAATTAAAACTGATAAGGTTATTGCAGGGGACATAGGAGCTTTTACAAAACTTGACGAACTTTCAACAGGTGACAGCCTTGCTACAAGTGAAAATAAGATTGAATACAAGCCAATTAAATATCCAAAACCAGTTTTATTTTATGCTATAAATGCTGTTAGCAAAAACGATGAGGATAAGATTTCTGAAGCCCTACAAAAATTAATCGAAGAAGATCCTACTTTCAAAGACGACAGAAATACAGAAACCCACCAACAAATATTATCAGGTCTTGGAAATGTCCAACTTGAAGTAATTATGGACAAACTTCGCGATAACTACGGAGTAAATACAGAAGTAGTAGACTACAAAATACCATATAGAGAAACTATAAAAGGCAATTCTGATGTCCAAGGAAAGCACAAAAAACAATCAGGTGGTGCTGGCCAATATGGGGACGTATTTATCAGATTTGAGCCAACCGAAGAAGATTTTGTCTTTGATGAGGAAGTATTTGGGGGAGCAGTTCCTAAAAACTATTTCCCAGCAGTAGAAAAAGGCCTTGAAGAATCACTTTTAGAAGGACCACTTGCAGGATTTAAGGTAACTGGCATCAAGGCGACACTTTATGATGGATCCTATCACCCAGTTGATAGTAACGAACAAGCATTTAAATCTGCTGCGAGAATTGCCTTTAAAAAGGGTATAGAAGAAGCAGACCCAATACTTTTAGAACCAGTTATGAAACTTGAAATCAGAGTTCCAGAATCATATATGGGAGATATCATGGGTGATATGAACAAAAGACGCGGCAGAATTTTGGGCATGGACCCACAAGCAGACGGCAGCCAAATAATACTTGCCGAAGCTCCATTATCAGAAGTTTTAACCTATGCCATTGATTTAAGAAGCCAAACTTCAGCAAGAGGCGCATTCTCAATGGAATTTGAAAGATACGAAGAAGTACCAAAAGAAATTACACAAAAAGTTATAGAAGCACACAAAGAATAAGTTTAGGAGGCAAAGATGGCAAAGTGGGAAATTTTAGACATTGACCCTTGGATAAAAGATTATGAAAATGATATAAATCTTAGAATGAGCGAATACGAAAAAGCAAAAAATAGACTCATAGGAGATGGCCAAACACTTTCTGACTTTGCCAATGCCCACCATTATTATGGTTTTCATAAGACAAAAACTGGTTGGATTTACAGAGAATGGGCACCAAATGCAGATGGACTTTACCTAATCGGTGATTTTAACGATTGGGACAGACACGCCCATCCTATGAAAAAAATAAATGATGAGGACTGGGAGATATCTATAAAGGGTATAAAAACCATCCCTCATGGTTCACGTATAAAGGTTTTGGTAGATGCAAATGGCAAAATTTCTGATAGAATTCCGCTTTTTGCAAAAAGAGTAGAAAGAGATGAAAATGGTGATTTTGCAGCTATAATGTACAATCCTCGATCCAAATTTAAGTGGACCGATGATGATTTTAAAATTCAAAATGACGATTTATTAATATACGAAGCCCATATTGGCATGGCTGGCGAAGAAGGCAAAGTTTCTACTTATAAGGAATTTGAAAAAAATATCCTACCTAGGATCAAAAAAGCAGGCTATAATACAGTTCAATTGATGGCCGTTGCTGAGCACCCATATTACGGATCTTTTGGCTACCAAGTAAGTAATTTTTATGCGCCAAGCTCCTGGTATGGGGAAATTAATGATTTAAAATCACTTGTAAATACTGCCCACGAAATGGGGTTAAATGTGATAATGGACTTGGTTCATTCTCATGCTGTAAAAAATACTATCGAGGGCATCAACGAATTTGATGGAACAGATTACCAATTTTTCCATACTGGAAATAAGGGAGAACATCCAGATTGGGATAGTAAATTATTTGACTATGCAAAACCAGGTGTAGCTCACTTCCTTCTTTCTAATGTGAAATATTGGCTAGAAGAATTTCACTTTGATGGTTTTAGATTTGATGGAGTTACATCAATGATTTATAAAAACCACGGTCGTGGGGTAAGTTTTGACCATTATGATAAGTATTTTTCTATGAATACGGATATAGAAGCTATAAATTATCTGCAAATGGCCAATGAATTAGCTCGAGAAGTCAAAAAAGATGTAATTACCATTGCTGAAGATATGTCAGCAATGCCAGGCATGTGCATGCCAATTTCTAAAGGTGGTATAGGTTTTGATTATAGGCTGGCTATGGGTATGCCGGATTTTTGGGAAAGCACCCTAGAAAAACGCGATGAGGATTGGGATTTATCAAATATGTGGTACGAACTATCCACCCACCGCCCTGATGAAAAACGCATAGCCTATGTAGAAAGTCACGACCAAGCTTTGGTTGGTTCAAAAACCACTATTTTTACCTTGGCAGATCAGGAAATGTACTGGCATATGAGTAAGGATGATGACAACTATATAGTAGAAAGAGCCCTTGCCCTTCACAAAATGATTAGATGGATTACAATTACCATGGGGGCAGATGGATATTTAAACTTTATGGGCAATGAATTTGGCCACCCAGAATGGATAGATTTTCCAAGAGAGGGCAATGGATATTCCTTTGATTACGCCAAACGCCAATGGTCACTTTTAGAAAATGATAATCTTAAATACCAATACTTAGCTAAATTTGATAAAAAAATGCTAGAATTTACCAAAGATAACGAGCAATTGGGTAACAGGATATTTAGACTTTGGATAGATAATGACAGAAAAGTAATTGCATACAGAAATAAAGATGTAGTTTATATTTTTAACTTCCACCCAATCAATTCATACGATTCATTTGCAGTTCCAATCCATGATATTGGTAAATTTAAAGTGGGCATGGATACTGACCAAGTGAAATTTGGAGGCAAAGGCCGCATTTCTCATGAATATATCTACAAGACAGAAAGACTAGCAGGCACAGACTATGACGGGATAAAAATTTATATCCCAGCAAGAACAGCCCTCGCCCTACAAAGGATTGATCAGTGAAAATAATTTGTTTGGGAGATTCATATACAGAAGGCTATTTGGTAGGCAAATCTTATGTAGATTTCCTAAAGGATTATGGCCATCAAGTCATAAATTTAGGCAAAAATGGAGATCGCACTAGTGGCATGCTAGAAAGATTTAGACCGGAGACTTGCGACATGCAAATAATATTTGCAGGCACAAATGATTTTTTTGATGCTACTAGCCCAGACCAAGTTTTTGAAAATATAAAAAAACTACTAAGAAATTCAAAAGGCAAGCAAAATATCATAATTAGCCCGCCCTTAATGGAAAAGGACGAATCCTACCCCAGATATGCTGAGATAAATGAAAAAATAAATAAATTAGGAGATTTAGAAAAAAATCTCGATGCAATATTAATAGATGCAAAAAAAATAAAACCCTCGTATATAGATGGACTTCATATGAGAGAGGACTTTCATAGAAAATTGGCTGATGAGATAATAAATCAAATCTAAAAACACAGGAACAAAACCCTGTGTTTTATTGTGGCAAAATTTGAAATTACATTATAAAATATATATTGAACTAAAAAAGGAGGAACTATGCCGGATATAGATATAAATCAGCTAATAAAAACAAATATCGTAAAAGATATCATAATAATTTTAATCATCCTAGTTATCAGCAAAATATTGCTCGATAGTCTATCGCATTTAATAAATAAATCCTTCAGTAATAAAATGGATGTAGATGGTTATAGAAAAGTAAGAATAGAAACACTAAGTAAAAATCTTTATACAGTTATTCGATTTATAGTAGGCTTTATAATTGTGATGATTATTCTAGATATGTTAGGAATAAACACCAGATCAATAATAGCAACAGCTGGAATAGGTGGAGTTGCCATCGCTTTTGGTGCACAAACTCTAGTAAAAGATATAGTTACAGGAGTCATTATTATCGTAGATGATACATTTAGAGTGGGAGATTGGATAAAAACAGCAGGAGTTGAAGGTACTGTCGAAACACTTGGTATGCGCCATACAAAAATTAGAGATTATGACGGTTCACTTCACACAATTCCTAATTCGCAAATCACAAATGTCCAAAATTTAAACAGTGGCCCAATGAGATTTGATTGTAATATTTACTTATCATATGATGTAAGCTACGAAGAAGCTGAGGATATAGTAGAAACAGTATCAAAAAAATTAAAAGCAGATAAAGATTTAGGAAAATACATTATTCAAGATGTAAGTGTATTTGGAATAATGGAAATTCGTGAATCATCATATCTACTAAGAACAACAGGAGTAGCAGTCCCAGGCCATCAATGGGCTTTGGGAAGAGAAGAAAGAAAACTAATTATAGATGAGATATATGGTAGAGCTTTAAACCCAAGCATACAAGTAGTAGCAATTGCAAAAGGAAAGGAAATAAATGAAGAAATATAAACAAGGAGATATTATAACTCTTAAAAAAGGCCATCCATGTGGAGAAAATAAATGGGAGATAGAACGCATGGGAGCAGATATGAAGATAAAATGCCTAGGGTGTGAGAAGGCTATTTGGCTAAAACGCATAGACTTTGACAAAAAGATTAGAAAAATACAAGATGAAAACGGCAAGATGGTCTCAATAGTAAACTATCAACCAGAATTATAAAAAAAATTAAAAAACTATTGACATATAAATTCAGTTCTGTATAATAGAAAAAGTCGACACCAAAGACTAAGAAGAGTGATTAAAAATAAATTAAAAAAAACTCTTGACAAGTCATCAAAAAGGTGATAGACTATATAAAGTCGATACAGTTAATTTGTAAATGCTGAGTAAAATCTTTGTAAAAAACTTGCAAAAAGATTTGACAAAGCCAAAATTAAATGGTAGACT
>NZ_CP175955.1:0-14073 GCF_047936775.1 Anaerococcus sp. AH8042_DFU013_CI05
ATTGTTGATGGTTCCTTAAAAGGCGTGGTGGTTACCAGGTGGCTACTAAATTTTTTTAATGGTTTTTAATTGTTTAGGAAAACTCAAATAGATTTAGTTGTTTATCGGTTTATAATGTCAAAATAAAGTGTTAAACCATTTGTCTAGTAACCACCTAACCCTGTTTAGTAACCACCTAACTAGCAAGTGGCTACTAAAAGTAACCACCCTTTTATAAATTTTTATTTATAATTATACGTGATTTAATACTTTTATTTTTCTTTTGTTTCATTAAAAAAGAAGCTAGATTAAAAATCTAACTTCTTTATTGTTTTTTTTATTCTGTTGGTCTACTATCATCTTCATAGTATGATTTTCTATAAATACCAAGGTATCTACCTGTAGCTTTTTTATTATTAACAATGCTATATCTTAAAGGGTCATCTCCTTTATAAACATCATTCATCCAATCAATTACATTGTATTCATAAACTAAAGGTTCTGGAGTATCTGAAACATCTGATATTCTGTACTTTTTACCCCTTTCAACCATCCACTCACTATCTGGATCATTTTCAATATAACCTATAATTTTATTCTTAAATTTAGTTTTCCCGACATTGTAGTTTGACTTTATAGTAACTGAGCCGTTCTTTTCTTCATTATACCAACCTGTATAAATACCAAAAAGTAAATCGAAAGGTACTACATCCCAAGCAAGTTCATATTTTACTTCATTCCAGAACTTTAAAGTTATGTCATTTTCTTCATCATATTGGTCTGAAGTTTCTTTTGCAGATTTGGTTTCTATCACATTATAATGATCTTCTAGAAGAGTAAGGACTTTATAAAGTACATACTCTCTAACCTCTTTTCTATTGATGTAATCACTTTTAATCCAAGGTTTTGAACCTACCTTAAACCTTTTTCTAAATATTACAAAATAAAATCTTCTAGAAAGACTTGGTGAAGTGTCTCTAGTGTTTGGCAATCCGTTTATACATTGAATCATATTGCCTTGGAATACATAATTAACAGCCTTAAGGTATTTTCTATCTATTTTTATTGGATCACGACTTACAGCTGATTTAAAGTTAGACATTTTCTTATGAAATGCACTTACATCATTTTCATCTGTAATTACTGCCTTTTTACCAACCAGATCTTCAAGACCGAAGTCTTTGTTAAAGTCATCGATAGATGTAGAAGCGCAGTTGTCAGACCCGATTATACCTCTGATTAGTTGGCATATTGTACCTTTACCATTATTCCCTGTTTCATTGTAGAATAAGAATACTTTGTCGGTTTTTACATCAGACCTAACCATCATTCCTATTATTTGCCACATAGCAAGAACTTCTTCTTCAATATCGTCAAATAAGTCTGATATCCAGCTTTCAATATCCCACTTTTCGCCATGTTCCTCTATTACTACATTCTTAGCATTTGGATTGTAATCAGTATCTAATTTTCCTAAGTAAACATACCTAGGTCTAAAGTCTAGTAGTTTTTTCTTTTTGTAGTTAAATATCCCATTATTTGTAGCTATTAAATCAGGGTTTCTAGTTGTGGATACACGTTCACTAGAGTTATAAATCATATCTAACATCTCATTAAGCTCTTTGTTAGTGTAGATATTAAACTTTGTAATCAGTCTTTTTAATACGTCTATATTTTGAACATGTAGACCTCTTAAAGGCTCTGGAACTCCAAAGTTTATGGATATATCATCAGCGTAGATACAAAGAATATCATTTAATACTGGTGTAGAGCCTATACTGTCTTTATCACCATTTACCGCTACAGCTTTAAAAATAAATAACTTTGTAAGAAAATAAGCCATAGACTCTATAGGTAGCTTATCTACAGGTTTGTGTATGTTAGACTTATCTGTACCCTTATAATAAGCCTTAAGAGCAATTAAATGTGAATTTATATAGTTTAAAAGGTCCAAGTAGACTAACTTAGGGTTTACATCTTTTGATTTTAGACTTATATTCCTTTTTACAAATCGGTCTATAAAAGCTTCAATTGCAGTATTTCTACTTGCAGATACTCTTGGATCTTTTAATAATCTATCAATGTTTACTTCAGGTTTTATCGGACCTATTATATCTAGATATTTTTGAGGAAACTCTTTAAAAGAGTTGTCTTCAATAAAATTAAAAAGCTCTTCATTAGTGTAGTTACAAGCTTCAACTTGGTCTGTAATATCCCATTTAGCAAATTCTTTGCTTTCAGGATCAGCTTTTATATCTTCTTCATTCCAATTAAGAACCTTTACATTATCTACAACATCCTCAAGAGCATTAAACCACTTGTAAGCACTCGTCATTCCAGCTTTATCTTTATCTGGTATTAAATAGATTGATTTAACACCTTCTAATTGTTTTTTATGATAGTCTTTTATCTTTTCGCTTGAACTTTTAGAACATGTTGCAGTTAAACCAGCTTTAATAAGAGTGTTTGCATCCTTCTCACCTTCAACAATATATACTGGTTTACCTTCTTCAATAGCTTTTTTAATCCCAACCCTATTATAAAGAGTAGCTTTTTGTTCTTCATTAAGATGATCTAGTTTCTCCTTGTAGTATATGGATTTACCAACCTCACCTGTATCATGATCAACAACTTTACTCCTAGCCTTTGCAAACATATAATTTCCAAGCTCATCAGTATAAACATAGTCTTCTACATGAGTATATGTTTTAGTAGAAGTAGATTTAGGTTCTTTGTATTGGATTTTTTCTTTAGTTTCGTTTGTTTCTGAATTGTTGTTTTGATTAAAAGGTACGGTTCTTTCAACTTTAGAAGCAGATCTAATAATCTTTTCAACTTGAGCGTGACTCATAGGATTATTAAATAACTGATTTTCCTTTCTGAGCTCTTCAGCCATTTCTTCATTAGTTAAACCTCTGCCCTTATAGGAAGCACCTCTTCTGTACAATGAATCATCCCTGCTATGGGCTTCATCTAATTCAGGCATACCTTTTCTAGAAAATTCTGTCATATTTAATTGTATTCAAAACAGATTATAAAATAGAAAGTCTCTCGCCCAATAATTCACCTGTTAAACGCCTAAAACTCTTGACATTTAACTGTTATTGTTGTATTATATAGGTAACAACAAAACAATTTTCGAAAAAAGGTGGATCTAGGTTTAAAATCTAGGTCTATTTTTTTGTCTATTTTTAGTTTCCTTATAACTTTTCTTCATAGCGGTTCATGGTTTCCTGATAGGATATATAACGACCTATATTCAAAAACACGGGTTCACCCACTATTAGTATTTTACACACGGTCCTATCTACGCCTGTCTATCTTAATTGCTTTAAATATTAGTTTACACTATTATTTTTATCAGCTTCTACCATACAATCTAATATAAGTGACCTTATAAGATTTGTTACGGAAGTATCACGTTTTTTAGCTTCTTTTTCAACAAAATCTTTTTCACTTTTTGTAATCCTTAAGCCTAAGGTTTCAGTTTTATTTTGTAGTGCGATATTCTTTACATCCATAAAAATTTTTCCCCCAAAAAATATTATTTATAATAGCGTAAACTATTGAGACACATTTGTTTGACATGTGTTGAATATATTGTATCTCAAAATAATCAATTTGTCAAGTTATCCACAACCCTTTGTTCTGTAGTTCATAATGCTTTGAATCACATTTTTTTAATTTAAAAATTATTTCATAATTTTTCGAATAATATTTTGAAAATCAATCATTTTAAACAATATAAGGAGAATAAATTATGGACAGAAATTTTGAATACTTAAAAGATCAAGTTAAGGCTTTTTATGAAGAAATATTAGAAAAAGGTGATATATCTGATCCTTTAGATATTGAGGTTTATTCTAATTACGATAAAGAGTACCTTGGATCTAGGATATTACTATCATCTGGAGGTCCTAACATCTACTTAGATACACGTTATGGACTAATGGAGGGTTATTGGTACTCTGAAAAGTATACTTTTGAAGCAGACCAATCACTAATAACTCAAATAGATAGCTATTTAGAATACGAATGGAATAGAAAATAGACAAATAAAAATAAGACTAGGAAATCAACTCCTAGTCTTTCTTTTTTTATCCAAAATACTATACAAATCATAATCACCCTCAAACGACTTTTATATTAGACATACAATCCTATGCCTTAGAATATAAAATCGCTTAAAACGCAAAATATGAAGACGTAAATCTATCTAATATCCGTAACCATCATCTTTTTCATCTAGTTGGGCATTTAATTCAGCTCCACGTCTCATAAAGTCATTAAGCTCACTTCTAGTTGGTGGACTTTTCCTTTTTGGGCTTTTTCTATTCAAATCAGCTTTAACATGAGTCGTTTTAGGTTTTTCTTTTATAGCTTCTTCAATTAAGTCTTCTTCAGTAATTATCTCATCTTCATCAAGATTAGATAACTCTTCTATTTCACTAACCCTTTTGTTTACTAAAAACTCGTGGTAATCATCGACACCGTTGCCATCCTTGTCTTTGCTATCTTCTACCACATAAGACTCTTTAGGCTTAATCTTATCTTCAACCTTAACTTCTTCTTTAGGCTTAACCTCATCTTTAGCTTTAATTTCTTCTATAGGTCTAGGCTCTTCATTAGCTTTGACTTCATTTGAATTCTTTTTAAACCTAGAAGAAGACAAATCGTTTAACATTGCTTTCTGCCTTCGCTCAAAATCAAGTGACATATATTCCATACCACTTAAACCAGATGTTACAGCTTTAAACTCTTCATCTGTTAGCTTAAAAAGCTCATCTTTTGTGTAGTCTTTATAGGCTTTAAGTTCACGCTTCTTAGACCCTTGTTTCTTAGCTTCTTCTGCTTCAGCTCTTTTCTCAGCTCTTTTCTTTTGAGCTTCTTCACGTTTCTTTCTACCTTCTTCTTCTGCTTCAGCTCTTTTCTTTTGAACTTCTTCCATCTGCATGTTTATTTTATTTTGTTGATCAATCAATGCTTGTCTTGCTTTTAGAGCTTTTTCGTGCATTCTTAAGTTTTCTTTAAGGATGTTAGATATATTATCAGGTGTGTAGATGTTCTCACCGTTCTTATCAGTAATCTGTCTAGCCCTAACTTTCATAGACTTATCTTTAAGCTTAGGACCTTTATCTACATAGTGATACTCATAAGTCCAGTCGTAAATATCGTAGCCTGCTTCTTTACTATCCCCTACTCTTTTTCTTTTGTTTAAGCTAATATCTTTACTCTCTAGATACTCTACATATTTCTCTTCAGAGTTGATATTAACATCTTTTAAACCCTCATCAATAACACCTGCTATGTAGGCTTTAATCTCATTCCTATTGTTCTTTCTAGGGCCTTTTAACTCTCCTCTATCCTTATCTACACCACCAGGACCATAACGCTCTTCCATAGTCAAAATAGATTGATTTACGCCATGTTTTTCCATCATATTATCAAGCTTATAAGCACAATGATAAAAGTTATAAACTTCGCCACGTAAAGCTTTACCATCTTTTGCAACTGTAGGATAAAGCCTATGGAAGTGTAAAAAACCATTATCATTTTGTAGGTATCCTACACTTACTGCTCCATACTTATGGTAGTCATCCATCATCAAGTCCTGCATTATTTGTCTAGCCTTTTCTACATCTTCTTCTCTTTCAGGATTAAGCTCTTCATGAGTAAAAGATGTAATAATATGTTGACCTTCATAAACTCTTTCTTGTCCTTTTCTTTGGCGTATTCTATTTAATTTTCCCTTATCAGCAAGCAATGTTTTAAAGTTTTGATATGGGTTTGTAGTATTAACACCAACAGAAAAATAACCAACATTTCTTACATGATCTTCGTATTTAACTTCTTCTAAATAATTTAAAAGACTTTTAGTACTATATGTAGGTATTACTTTTGTAATTCCCATAGTAAACCTACCTTTTCTCCAATTTTGTCTAGATTATCTCTTATATACCTATACTCATCATAAAGCATGTGATTATTAAAATAAGATCCAGGATGTGCGTGTGCTGGTCGTAAACTTCTAATATCATATCCGACGTTATTTAATGCTAATTTAACTGTACTTAATTCATTTACTAACTTTATAATTGCTTCTTCAGATAGATCATAATTTTCTAAAAGATCAAGAATTTTCTCTTGCCTTTCTTCAAAAGTTTCTATTCTGTCTTCAAAAGATTTGTCTTCAATTCCTAATTTAAATCTGATATATTCTGACCTATTTAGTCCAGCAGAACTAGCCTCATTATCAATTTTTTCGATCTCATTATCAGTCAATCTTATACCGATTCTGTGATTCTTTTTTTCTTTTTTGTCCACGTTTATTCTCCTTTTAGATTTGATCATTGCCTACATATTATTTGAATACGTATTCAAAAACTCTTTTCTCCGAAAAAAATGTTTATCTAAAAGTTTGTTTGTAATTTCATAAACTAATTCTTAGTAAAGCTAAAAACTAATTTTGTAAAAAATAAATAATTAAAAATTTTATCATAGCCTTTGGCTCCATAAAACAATCTTAAAAATGATGTCCACTTAGGGTACATCTATATTATTTATAATTCTTATTGGAACACCAAAATTTAAAAAGCTTAAAACTTCGTTTTGTTGCTTTTAAATACTATACTAATTTAAATTGGTGTTGCAAGCTGTTAACACGTCGAACAATTTAATAAATTAAATCAATCTCGTGTTATTAGCTTGCGGGGGTTCCACCCCTCGACCCCTTTTATTTTTAGTCAGACAAAGTCTTCCAGATCATAAGCTTACGCTATAAAAATTGCTGATTTTTATAAAATTGTGCCACTAATTTAAAGATTTTCCGTGGCGTTTTCGTACCCTCATGTCCATTTAGGGTACATTTTTGGTACAGTTTTTGGACACAAACTATCCCATTTATTTTACGATGTCCACTTTGTGTACTTTGTTTGTCCATTTTATGTACCACTACCATAGCTATATCTATATCATGTCCACTTACGGTACTTTTAAAGGACACTTTATGGACACCAATATCATTTTGATAAATCCCATGTCCACTTTATGTACTTTTATTGTCCAAAAAGTGTACCACACCTATGGTGTTTTTAATGATGTCCATTTTGTGTACCAAAAATGTCCACTTTGGAGACATCAAATAAACTTATAATTTAATAGATGTCCACTTTGGGTACTTTTATTGTACAGTTTGTGGACATCAATAAATAAAGCAAAATTATCTACTCGTATATCTATTAACAATCTGGTAAATAAATACAGGCAGCAGATTAAGCTTATTTGGATAAATAAGCACAATAAAAAATCCTAGAAAATTAATTCTAGGACAATTTATAAATCTTATTTTATTTTTAATAATTGTTATTTTCTTCAACCTTATTTTTAGACTCATTTGAATCTTCTTCAATAAGTTCTTTAAGTGTTTCGTTTTCATTTTTTAAATTTTCTACAGTATCTTTTAAGCTTGAATCTTCTTTTTCATTTTCTGCTTTAGTAAAATTTTTGTTCTCGGAATGTTTACGGAACAAGAAATAATCATCAACATTATAAAGATCGTAACCTAAATGCTCTTTAATTTTTTCAATTAGTTCAATAGCTTGTTTACCCTTAGTGGTTCTTGTATTTTTCTTGGTTGTATTTGTTGCGGTCATACAATATCTCCTTATCTAAACCTAAACCATTTTTTTATAAAATATTCCTTCTTCTTCTAAATCATTTTTTATACGTTCTCTTGTTTCGTTCTCATAAAAACTTATAGTGTTACACATTTGAGTCATATTGGAATCCAAGTCTTTATTTAATTGTTCATATAAATGAATACTATAAGAATCCTTAGCACGATAACCAGCAGCTTTTAAAATATAATTAAAATCATCACGAGTTAATGTAAGTCCATAATCTTTAAAAACTTCTTCAATCATGAGATAGTTTTTAAATTTAGTTTCATTTCTAACTTCTTCGTTTCTTAGCTTTTCTTTTAAAAGTTTTATTCTTTTTTCTACCTTAATTTTATTGTTTTTCTTGTTAAACTCTAACATGTTTGCATCAAACACAAAGTCGCTGAAGTCTGAAATGTTTTCTAGATCATAACCTGACTCTTTTTTTATTAACTTAAAAATTTCTTCTATGTTTTTAATTTTTTGAATATCAATTTTATTTGTAGCTTCCATGTTTTACTATTCCTCCCTTCTATCAAAATTTAAGAAAAATTAATTATTAATTAATTATCTTTATTATACATTTAAGCCTTGAAATATCAACATTTTATCGTTATTCCACATACTGATTAATTATTCAATAAGTAATATATAATTAAATTAAAATCTATGTAAAATTAGTTCTTAATCAACCAATAAAACCGCTCTAAATAGAGTAATTAATTTATAACGAGTATTTAATTATTTTATAAGTATATAGAAATTAAAAGCTAATTAATGTATAATTTTAAATAGACATATCACTTGAAATTTAAATAAAGGATAATAAGATGACTTACTACACAAGACCTGAAGTATCAGACAAGCTAAATACTTCCACAGTAACCATTGCAAACTACATAAAAGAGCTCCAGGAGTCTGTTCCTGAAAAAGAATACAATGAAGCTTTTAATTCTAGAAACCAACCTAATGATAAAGGAATTAAGCTTCTAGAAGATCTACAAAAAAGAAAAAATCCAAATATAAGATTGTTTGATGAGATTGAAGAAAAAGAAGAAGAAATTGCAGCAATCAGAGCTGACTATGAAATAGAAATTCAAAAAATAAGAGAAGAATATCAAAGTCAGATTGTAGAACTTAATAATGATAAAGCTAAACTCATAGATCAAAATAAAACCCTACAAGAAGATAAAGAAAAGCTTAACGATAAGTTCATGGATCTATACAAAGAAACCAACGATAAACTAACAGAACTTATCCATCAATCAAACACCATTGCAGCAACTCTAGCTACAGCAAATAAGAAAATTGAAGAGTTAGAATCTAAAGCTATAGAAACTAAAACTTATGAGTCAGCAGCCAATGAAGAAGAGCCAAAAGGCTTCTGGGCTAGGTTGTTTGGCAGGTAGTTTATTATTAAGTGAAGTATTTGGAATAATTTCTTGTGTCTTTTACATTTAAACTTGTTTATTATACTAATAAGAAGGATAGTTTTATTAGCAAAAAGATTCTAATTAATAGAAGGAGAGATAAATTTATGTCAAAAAATAAAAAATGGATCTTATTAATTACTATTATTATTGGGGTTTTTTTAATTAAAAATTACAATTTGCATCCTAGCCACGTACAAATTCCTGAATCCAAGGATATTATTAGTATAACATTTATTAATGTTAATGATGATAAAGGCGTTAAAAAAAGTACAATTGATAAAAAGTCTGATATAAATAATTTATTAGATATATTAAAAAAAGCAAAAAAGACAAATAAAAGTAGTACTTCTGATGTTCCTAATAAAGAGAGTTTTAATTTAATTATATTTAAGATGAAAGAAGGGAAAGTGATAAATTCACTATATCAAGAAAATAATCGTATTTATTTTGAACAGCCATATTATGGTATTTTCGAATTAGACTTTAAAAATATTGAGGAATTAAAAAACATAATTAATGAAAAAGGAAATAATCAAGATATATCAGTAAATATTGATGATATATTTAAAGATGATTTTTAAATAAAAAACAAAAGAGTATAAAAACTCTTTTGTTTTTTTATGTTATCTTGGAATAACCAATCCTGAGTGCTTATGATATTCATAAATACAATATCTTCCAGTATTTTTATCTCTAGTAAATCTGGAACAATACGCTTCTCTTTTAGTAGTATGACATTGGCAAGAACCGATAGATGTACATCCACTTCCCGCTTGAATTAATGCTATATGACAATCACTAGAATAAAAATTCTTTAGTGCTCTAGCCTTATCGCCAGCAGATCCTGTTCTCCAATTATAATGGACACCATCTGAACCATAACCATTAAATCTATTACAGTGAACCCAATCTCCAGGGTAGTATTTGTCTCCATATCCTTTGTGTGCAGCCATAGTATTTATATTATTTTTTTTAAGAAAATTATCTTCTTCTTCATCCATTTTTGCTAATAAATCTCCAGAAGCAGCTGTAAATACAACTTCGGCTTTATCTGAATCATTTTTTGTTTCAATATCTGATTTGTTAAAAGATTCTAAATTAATATCATCATTTTCATTGCTATATGTACTTCTATACTTTACAGAGTGAATTTCGTCATCGTTTGAAGGTTTTGTTTTAGAAATAGTCTCTGTATCTTTGTTTACTAATATAGTCCCATTAGATCTAACTTTTATAGGTTTACCATCAGCATATAATATAAGCTCACTTTCAGAGGAAGGTCTCATCTTTGTTTTAATTTTTATTTCCACATTATCTTTTGAATAATTTATTTTAGCATTTAAATTTTCTTTTAAAAACTTTATATCTTCTGATGTAAAAACCTCATTAAAAATATCTTTTTTTATAATATCCTGAGTTTCAGTATATAATTGAACCTCCAATAAATTATCTTGCTGATAAATTCCTTCATTATCTACCTCACTGCTTGCTACTACTAAAGTTGATGGTATTCCAACTAATAAAATAGCTACAATCAAAAACGAAAAAAAATTCTTCTTTCTCATAATCCCTCCTTATTTAAGTTAAAATTCAAACTAACTTCATTAATCTAGTTACCCAATAAGTAATTACGTAAACATAAGATATAGTGTATAAATCACATAATATTTAATGTTCTTATATAAATATATGACACAACATAGTGTAGCCTGTTAGTGGTATATAGTAAACATTGATAGTATAATGTTTGTAAGTGTCACAACAGGTGGCTCAACAGCTTTTTACAGGAGATAGAATTATGGCAAGATTTGGTTATATTAGAGTAAGTTCGAAGGAACAAAAAGTAGATAGACAACAAGAGCTAATGAAAGATGCTAAGATTGATAAGTTTTACATAGAAAAAGAGTCTGGTAAGAACATAGAGGATAGAAAAGCACTAAAAGAGCTTCTTAACACTATTCACTTTGGCGATGTAGTTGTGGTAGCTGAACTTGATAGGCTTTCAAGATCCTATGATGACTTGGACTTTATAATTAGTGAAATACAAAGAAAAGAATCAACTTTAGAAGTCTTAAACCTTCCTTTAACTCAAACAGATGATAAAAGTATAAATAAGCTTATGAACACAATGATCCTTGAAATCTATAAGTATATTGCAGAGTCTGAACGTAAAAGAATTAAAGAACGTCAAAGACAAGGAATAGAACTAGCGAAAGCCAAGGGTGTTTATAAAGGTGGAACAAAAAAGTTTAAAATGGATGATCCACAACTTAAGTTAGCGTTTAAGCTTATAGATGATGGTGATTCTATAAGATTTGCAGCAAAACAAACTGGAATTAACTATGAAACACTTAGAAGATATAACAAAGAACGTAAAAATGATGAAAATTATGAAAAATTAGCTTAAATTATGTGCAGGATAACGTTTTCTTTTGCGTTTTAAATATACTAGGCATATATTAGTATGCCTATATAAAAGACTAATCACCTTTATATAAGCCATTTCTAATATAAAGACTATATAGGTTATAATATAAGTGTTACTATCCCTAGACTGGTAACAGGAAGGGGGTGTGGACACCATGGTCGAGAACATCTTTAAAATACTTTATTCTTTTTTAGTTTCTGTTATGGCAGGTGTACTTAGTCACTACATCTGCAAATGGTTAGATAGAAACGAAGATCAAGATAGTAACTAACCTAATAAAAAAGACTGGAGCGGCAACTCCAGTCTTTTTGTGTGTCCAACATGGTCGAACTTTATTCTTTTAGTCACCAACATTATACAGTCTAAAGTGGTTAAATACAAGCCTAAATAGTACTTTTTATATTTTCTTTGATATAATGAACATATAGATTGATTTAAGGAGAGTCAAATGAAGCTTAACGATGAGAACCCTAAAGGAGCTTACTATTCAAGCAATATGATTGAAAAAGGGGTGTTGTTGACAAAAGAAGAAGACGGAAGCTATTTTGTATCAGAAAAGCCAGAAGACTTTGAGATAATAAATCCTTAATATAAAAAAAGAAGACTGGATTAGTTTCCAGTCTTTTACTTTGTATCGGGGTATGCTTTTCTTATTTCTTCTTCTGTAAAGTCTGATATGTACTTATTATAGTAGTTTCCATCATTGTCTCTAAATGTTCTATTTCCTTTATAAAGTCCATCATCGTTTCTAAAACTAAATTCAAGTCTTACAACTTTTCGCTTATCTTTACCAGTTCCTTTAATCCTGTTTATCTTCAGATTAGGGAAATACTTTGGAAGCTCTTTTTCTATAGGTTTTAGTACTCTTAGATTGATATTTCCATAGTTATAAGAGTCTGGAACATCCATTAGCTTTTTAAACTCATCTAACCAGAAGGTTGCGTAACCTGTAGATCTGTATTGTTTTAAGAGTCTGTAACCGTTCTTAGAGTAAGAAGATGATAGACTAGTTACTTCATCTAGTTCTAGCTTTGTAAAAGAACCTGTAAGCTCATTAATTAGATGAGAAAACTTTTCATTAACACAAATAGTAACAGTTTGATTATCACTATCTACAGTGTATTCAGTAAAGAATACAAACTTTGTAAACTTCCTATCATCGCCTATCTTTACATCTAAGTGGATTAACTTATCATAAGTTGACTCTAAATCCTTTACAAACTCCTTTGTAGCGTTAGAGTTGTTGTACTTAGATAGGTTTTTTAACTGTTCGAAGCTAAACTCTACAGCAGTCAGTCCCTTATCCCTCATCTGACTCATTATCGAAAAGAGTAGGTCTAGTTCTACAGACTTAAAGCTTTTTAGGGGTATTTGGTTGAAATCATTTTTATATACTACTAATTCGTTATTCATAGGTTAGATTATAGCATTTTCCATTAAATATTACAATAGTTTATTTACGTAATAAATACATGTAATATAGTTGGGGAATTTGTAATAGTTACTTTTGATATTTAACTTGTTGAAATACCAATACTTAAAGCGTTGTCTAATCTTACAAACGTTGAAATGAAGCCATGGGGAATTTGTAATAGTTCGTGGGGAATATGTAATATTTGTTGGGGAATTTGTAATATTTGGGTGCTTATGATTAAGTGATTGCAAGGGCTACAGAAGCCCTAAAAAGATATTAAAAAATATATAAATAATATATGTAAATAAGCTAACAGCTGGAACACACAAAATTTAAATTGGGGAATTTGTAATATTTACTTTTATAATAAGAATCAATCGTCATAAAATGAGTTTTAATCGATTTTAATATGTAAGGTATATAAATGTATATTAAAAGTGTTTTCTCTTACACATTAAAGGAATAGTGGTGGTGTAGGGTGTTTTATTGGTAAGGCTTACAGTTAAGATTATTAAATCTATTACTGTAATAAGGGATAATAAGAATAAACTATAAGTTAGATCTAGAGAAAACAAGTAAAGCTACAAATCTAAAAGTCAATATGTATACCATCTATCAGTGTAGGAAAGTGGTCTGTAAGATGAACTCCTATAAGATAGCTCTAGAATCATACAGAAAGTAAGGAAGGACTTACAGATTGAAGTTGGTTAAGGATCGTGTTTTAAGAAGTTATTTTAAAATTGTTTTAAAATTGATTTCACCAGAAGCAAGTGTAGAAAATGAAGAGTCAGTTCCGCACCTTTTAAAATAGAAACAACGATAATAAAAAAAAGAAGGGGGTTTGCATATTATTTGAATAAATTGTAGGTTTTTCATGGGGTGGTTACTAAATCACCACTAAAATAGAAACTTTTTATATATTGCTTATTTTATATCCTATTTTGTAGGTTTTACACGAATTAAGGATATATTATTTCAAATTATTTAAATTGTTTTATAATTTTATCTAATTTAGTAACCACCTAAAAGAAGAATGGCTATTTTTCGTGTTTTCCTAAGGGTAAAATCATCGTTTGCTGGTTACTTATTGCATTTTAAAAAGTAACCACCTAAGGTTAAAAAGTAACCACCCCTAAAACAATTTGATTAAAGCTTCATTTT